>DASXUG010000009.1:0-69606 GCA_036504995.1 Methylophilaceae bacterium
CTGCATGATGATAGCTTCAAAAGATTCAGGAGTAGCATCGAGTAAGACTTTAATTACCTTCTCGATGACTCCGCTTATGTGCAGCCGCTAACAGACTCTCAATATCACGAGATAGTATAAAAATGCTGATAAGATATTGAATTAACAGAAAGACAAATTCATGAAAGAAACTCCTGAAATTCCATCTTTAAAAGACCCTGTTTGCGGCATGACTGTTACAGATAGTTCACCAAATAAAATAAGTTATCAAGGCCATCAAATTTACTTTTGTAGCGCGAATTGCAAAGATAAATTCTCAGCCAACCCGGCTAAATATCCAATTTCTACTCAAGTTCCAGTTGTGGAGTTGCACCACTCACCGAAAAAACACACTTCGCCTGTTACTCCACCAAGTTCTTCCGCAACCGGCATTATTTACACCTGCCCTATGCATCCTGAGGTCAGGCAAGATCATGAGGGCGTCTGCCCAAAATGTGGGATGACGCTAGAGCCAGAAATACCTAGTCTTGATGAGAGCGAGAGTCCTGAACTAAAAGACTTTCGACGACGTTTTGTCTGGACGTTACCGCTGACTATCATCGTTACGATTCTGGCGATGGTAGGCCATCGTCTTCAATGGTTTGAAATGGCTACGCAAAGCTGGATTGAACTCGTTTTGTCTCTTCCTATCGTCATGTGGGCTGGTTGGCCATTCTTTGTACGTGGTTTTCAATCTATTGTGAATCGTAGCCCTAACATGTGGACTTTGATAGGGTTGGGTACTTCAGCAGCATTCCTTTACAGTGTTGTCGCCACTGTTACGCCAAATGTGTTCCCTGCATCGTTTATGGCGATGGGTCGTGTATCAGTATACTTTGAGGCAGCGGCGGTGATTATTTCATTAACGCTGCTTGGTCAAATGCTAGAACTAAAGGCTCGTTCAAAAACCTCTGCTGCGATTAAATCATTACTTGGCTTATCACCTAAAACAGCCCGTAGAATTAATGCAGATGGTACAGAAGAAGATGTGCCACTTACGCATGTACATGTAGGTGACATGTTACGCGTACGACCAGGCGAAAAAGTCCCCGTCGATGGTATCGTGACAGAAGGTACAAGCTCAGTAGATGAATCCATGCTCACGGGTGAGCCAATGCCAGTTGCTAAAAGTGTTGGCAACAAACTAATTGGCGCTACTTTAAACACCAACGGCGCAATGGTTATGCGCTCAGAAAAAGTAGGCTCACAAACAGTGTTGGCTAGCATTGTACAAATGGTTGTCCAAGCCCAACGCTCTAAAGCACCGATGCAACGAATGGCTGATCAAGTGGCTGGTTACTTTGTAGTCGCTGTTGTGAGTGTCGCTATCCTCACCTTCTTTGTTTGGGGCTTCTTTGGACCAGAACCTAGTTGGGTGTTTGGTCTAATCAATGCTGTAGCGGTGCTCATTATTGCTTGTCCTTGCGCTTTAGGCTTGGCAACTCCAATATCTATCATGGTCGCCACTGGTAAAGCTGCAACACAAGGTGTGCTATTCCGCGATGCAACTGCCATTGAGAACTTTCGTAAAGTAGATACTCTGATTATAGATAAAACCGGCACATTGACTGAAGGCAAACCTCGCTTTAATCAAGCTATAGCTTCATCAAGTTACACCGCGGATGAAGTCTTACGCTTAGCAGCCTGCCTAGATCAAGGCAGTGAACACCCATTGGCTGATGCAATTGTGAAAGCTGCGCGTGAAAAGGCTTTGGTTATTGATAAGGTTGATAACTTTGAATCAAGTACGGGTATTGGTGTACGAGGTAATTTGAATGGCAAACAATTGGCGCTGGGGAACACTGCGTTAATGACTCAGCTTAATATTCAAATAGCATCGTTAGGCGCACAAGCAGAAGAACTACGAGCAAGTGGCGCCAGCGTCATGTACTTAGCTGTTAATGGCCAAGCAGCAGGGCTTATATCCGTGTCTGATCCGATCAAAAAAAGTACAGCGGAAGCATTAGCCACTTTAAAAGCCTCTGGGATGCGTGTCATTATGGCAACAGGTGACGGATCAATGACAGCAAAATCTGTTGCAGAAAAACTTGGTATTGAAGAGTTTTATGGTGAGGTTAAACCAGCTGATAAATTAGCACTGGTAAATAGACTACAACGCGAAGGTCGAGTAGTGGCGATGGCAGGTGATGGAATCAATGATGCACCTGCATTGGCCAAAGCAGATGTAGGGGTGGCAATGGGCACTGGCACTGATGTAGCAATGAATAGTGCGGCGGTAACACTCGTTAAAGGCGATTTGCGTGGTATTGCCCAAGCGAGAGCCATATCTGAACAAACCATTGCAAATATGAAGCAAAACTTAGGCTTTGCTTTTGTCTATAACGCGTTAGGTGTTCCGCTAGCTGCTGGAGCACTTTACCCATTCACAGGATGGTTACTATCTCCCATGATCGCGGCATTAGCGATGAGTTTAAGTTCAGTGTCTGTGATTACCAATGCACTACGTTTGAGAGGTACTAGTCATTAATAGGTTGGCAAGATAACCTTCAAAAAATACTTTAAAGTGAACTCGCCATTGAGTCAGTTGGTCATAATTGCCATATAATACGTTAAATAAATGCATACTCACCCTACAAATGAAATACTGGATTAAATTACTTGTCACGGTAGTACTTGCTGTTAGCATTCCTCTTCAAGGATTTGCTTCGGTCATGATGCCTGCCTGTAACTCGTCCAGTGGCAATATGTCAATGTCGACACACTCAGCGACTACCATGGCGGCAATGGATCACGCTAAGGCACAAGGTATGCCGTGCGATGATGACTGTTGCAAACCTGCCAGTAAGCACAAGTGCTCCGACCAGAAGTGTTTCATGTGTCATTTAAGTATGTTTAGTCTCCCCGACACACATTTGCTGGTCTTAGCTGACAATACTGCAATGACCTACCAAGATTTGATAAGCGAGTCTTATCAAATTGATTCACCACCGCTGTTCCATCCCCCCAAACCACTGTTCGCCTAGTATTCAGCGATTGTAGCTGATGGATTACTGCGTTTCAGAACATCTGAGACACGGACACTATCAAGCCAACAGTCCTCAATACTTACCAGCTCTTGCTTAGCAGATCATCGATTGATTTCGCGACAGGCCAATCTCTGTACTGCTAAGCACGTAAATTTTATCAAAAACCTTTCTCAGACAATTGCATAGTGAAACCGAAATTAGGTCTGCGATAGCAATTTTGAAGAGGTTATTTGATAACAAAACAAATGAATGAGTGGGCTTACCTGCTTTAAATAATCATTTAACTTTAAGGATATTTCAAATGAAGAAATCAATTTTTATGGCTGTCATGCTTTCTATGATCAGTTTCACCGCTATCAGCTATGCCGAGGACATGAAAATGGACATGCCTGCTGCTAAAGCAGATATGGCAAAGCCCATTACAGGTAAAGGTGTAGTGGTTTCCGAGAATAAGTCTGATGGCAGCGTCATATTAAAACATGAAGCGATTCCTGCCATTGGCTGGGGCGCGATGACCATGCCATTTAAGGTCAAGGACAAGATGCTACTCGATCATGTGCAAAAAGGTGACAAGGTGCAATTTACCTTAGAGCAGCAAGGTAAAGACTACGTTATCACTAGTATCAAATAAGTAGGGCAACAGGACAGATAAAAGAAATTGTCTGTCCTGTTGAATTGCTAGTTAATTCATTTAAAGGTGTTCTCATGAACCTCAAAAAAATACTATATTGGTGGATAACGACGGTACTCGTCACTTCATCGGCAATTGCGAGCGAAGCCACAAACACACTCTCCCTAGAAGACGCGCAACGTCTCGCTGTTGATCGTTCTCGTCAACTGATTGGAGAGGATGCCGCGGTCTATGCTTCACGTGAAATGGCGATTTCTGCCGCCCAGAATCCCGACCCAGTTTTACGTCTTGGTATTGAAAACCTACCTGTAGATGGCAGCGATAGTTTTAGCATTAGCCGCGACTTTATGACCATGCGACGCATCGGTGTCATGCAGGAATTGACCCGTGATGCCAAGCGTCAATTACGCGGTGAGCGCTATGAACGTGAGGCGGATAAGGGGCTGGCACAGAAGTCTGAAACGCTGGCCAATATTCAGCGTAATACGGCCCTTGCATGGTTGGATCGTTATTATGCGGAAGTCATGGTCAGCCTTATGGCTGAACAGATTAAACAAATGCAATTAGAGATCAATGCGTCTGAGAGTGCCTATCGCGCTGGACGAGGCACCCAGACTGATTTATTAGCGATGCGGGCGGAACGTGTTGCGTTGGAGGATCGTGCAAGTGAATTAAATCTTAAGCTACGTAATGCTAAAACCAGTTTGGCGCGCTGGGTCGGAGATGCAGCTGAAACCCCTTTGGCAGATAAGCCACTAACAGACAAAGTACCTTTACAACACCACACGCTTGAAACGCAATTATCCAATCACCCTGAAATCGATGTACTGCAAAAACAGGAAGCTTTGGCCGCTACTGAAGCCAAACTTGCACAAGCCAACAAGCAGTCAGACTGGAGCGTTGAGGTAGCTTACAGTCAGCGTGGATCCCAATACTCCAATATGGTGTCAGTAGGTGTTTCTATTCCTTTGCAGTGGGATCAGAAAAACCGTCAGAACCGTGAAGTAGCCGCCAAACTGGCCATGGCTGATCAAGCGCATGCCGAACGTGAGGAAATGTTGCGGGAACATGTGGCAGAAGTCGGCGCCATGATTAACGAATGGGAAAGCACCAAAGAGCGTCAAGACCGTGTACAGCACGAGCTATTGCCATTAACCACTGAGCGTACTGCAGCAGTTATGAGTGCCTATCGTGGTGGGAAAGCGAGCTTAAACGAAGTATTAAGTGCCCGACGTAATGAAACCGAGGTGAAACTACAGGAAGTCCAATTAGAGAAAGAGGCTGCTCGGTTATGGGCACAACTTACTTTCCTGATTCCCAATACTGGAAAACCTGAGCCTACGAATACTATTTCCAATAAGGAAGTCCAATGAATACTAAAAATTTGGTTATCACAATTGCAGTTGCAAGCCTGATAGGCATCGGTGGTTATGGTACTTATCAACTAGGTGTACACAAAGGGATGCAGGCATCAGTTCCAGATGCCGCACAAAGTCAAAGCGCGCCAATGAAGGATAGTGCAGACGAGACTCACGGAAGAAAAGTGCTGTATTGGCATGACCCCATGGTACCCACTCAGAAATTTGATAAACCTGGCAAGTCACCTTTTATGGATATGCAGTTGGAGCCTGTCTATGCGGATGGTGACGATGATGGTAGCCAAGTCACGGTCAATTCACGTATTCAGCAAAATTTAGGAATCCGTACTGCCGAGGTGACTCAGGGTAAGCTAAGCCCGGCTATTGAAGTAGTAGGCAACGTAGCTTACAACGACCGTGATGTGGCGTTGGTACAGGCCCGTGCTAATGGCTTCATTGAAAAATTGTATGTGCGTGCACCACTTGATCCTGTTAGAAAAGGACAAGCTCTGGCAGAGGTTTACGTACCCGATTGGGTCGCGGCGCAGGAAGAGTTTCTGACAGTCAAAAAAATGGGCACTTCTGTTTCTGACGACTTGCTGGATGGTGCCCGTCAGCGTATGCGTCTGGCAGGCATGACCGATGATCAGGTCAAACAGGTGGAATCTGCTGGCAAAATACAGGCTCGGCTGACTATTTATGCACCTGCTGGCGGCGTTGTATCCGAACTTAGTGCCCGTGAGGGCATGACTGTGATGGCAGGTGCGCCATTATTTCGTATTAACGGCACAGGCTCTGTCTGGGTGAATGCCGATGTTCCAGAAAACCTGGCGGCACAAGTCCGACCTGGCAATCTGGTAGAGGCGCATACACAAGCATTGCCTAACAGACTGTTAAAAGGGCGGGTAAGTGCCATCATTCCGCAAGTTGATATAACAACGCGTACATTGCAAGCGCGTATAGAGTTAGCGAATCCTAGTGGCAGGTTGGTTCCTGGCATGTTTGTTAACGTGAACTTTGCCCCTGCCAAGGCGAATGATGATGTCCTCATGATACCTTCCGAGGCCATTATCCAGACGGGTCAGCGTACAGTGGTAATGATCGCACAAGGTGATGGTAAATTCACGCCCGTGGACGTGAAGGCAGGTGTCGAGAATAACGGCATGACCGAAGTATCTGAAGGTTTGCAAATTGGTCAGAAAGTCGTAATTTCAGGGCAGTTTCTGATTGATTCAGAGGCGAGTCTACGCGGAATCTCGACGCGCACAAGTGATGGTTCAATGCCTGCAGCGGATAAAGCAATGACCTCAATGACACATCACGGCAAGGGTAAGGTGGAAGCCATTAGCAAAGATGATATTACCCTGTCGCATGAGCCGATTTCCACACTCAATTGGGGAGCCATGACAATGGGATTCAAACTGCCAGTCCATGGGTTACCAAAAAACATTGCCGTTGGCGATACCGTGCTATTCGAGATTCAGCCGACTAAAGACGGTGAATACCAGATCACGAATATCAAACCAAGCATGGACTCTGCATCGATGAACACCAAAAAACCGATGGCCGATATGTCTAATATGAAAGATATGACAGAGGTGAAGAAATGATTGCCAAACTTATACGATGGTCGATTGGCAACCGCTTTCTGGTACTCCTGGCCACGCTCACGATCACAGGCTGGGGCATCTGGTCATTGGGCAAAACCCCACTAGACGCGATCCCTGATCTTTCCGATGTACAGGTCATTATTCGTACTACGTATCCTGGACAGGCACCGCAGATTGTCGAGAATCAGATTACCTATCCGCTCACCACGACTATGCTTTCGGTGCCTGGTGCCAAAACAGTACGTGGATTCTCTTCATTCGGAGATTCATTTGTCTATGTGCTGTTTGAGGATGGGACAGATCCTTACTGGGCACGTACCCGTGTCTTGGAATACCTGAATCAGGTGCAATCCAGGCTACCAATTCAGGCTAGAGCGTCGTTAGGGCCTGATGCAACGGGTGTGGGTTGGGTCTATGAGTATGCCTTGGTTGACCGTACAGGCAAGATGGATCTGTCGCAATTGCGCAGCCTTCAGGACTGGTTTCTTAAGTATGAACTCAAAACCGTTCCTAATGTATCAGAAGTTGCTAGCATTGGGGGGATGGTACGTCAGTATCAGATTGTGCTTGATCCCGACAAATTGCGTGCCTATAACCTTCCACACACCAAAGTGATTGAGGCGGTACAGCGCGCCAATCAGGAAACTGGCGGCTCAGTGCTTGAGTTGGGTGAGGCTGAGTATATGGTGCGTGCCTCAGGTTATCTGAAGACGCTGGATGACTTCCGTAAAATTCCATTGACGACCACACCAGGTGGCATATCTGTGCGCCTCGGTGATGTGGCACATATTCAAGTTGGCCCCGAGATGCGACGCGGGATTGCCGAGTTGAATGGGGAGGGGGAGGTGGCTGGTGGCGTGATTATTATGCGTTCTGGTAAAAATGCCATGGAAACTATTGCAGCCGTCAAAGCCAAACTGGCCATTTTAAAGTCTAGCCTACCTGCGGGCGTTGAGCTAGTGACGACCTATGATCGCTCCAGTCTCATCAAACGCGCTGTCGACAACCTGCAACATAAACTTATTGAAGAGTTCATTGTAGTAGCGATCGTCTGCGGCGTTTTTCTGTTTCATATGCGTTCAGCTTTTGTTGCGATTGTGTCACTGCCCATCGGCATTCTGATCGCATTTATTATCATGCGTTATCAGGGAGTAAATGCAAACATCATGTCGCTGGGTGGCATCGCCATTGCCATTGGGGCGATGGTCGATGCAGCAGTGGTGATGATTGAAAACGCGCATAAGAAACTGGAAGCCTGGCATCATGACCATCCTGGACTGAAGCTAGTTGGTGAAACGCGCTGGCAGGTGATTGGTGATGCTGCGGCAGAGGTCGGCCCAGCCTTGTTTTTTTCCTTACTCATTATCACGTTATCCTTTATTCCTGTATTTACTCTGGAAGCGCAGGAAGGACGATTGTTCTCACCATTAGCGTTTACCAAAACCTACGCGATGGCAGCTGCCGCAGCACTATCCGTGACACTGATTCCAGTGTTAATGGGTTATCTGATACGTGGGCACATTCCAGACGAACAGAAGAACCCGTTAAATCGGGTATTGATTGCGGTGTATCGCCCATTACTGGAGGTCGTTTTGCGCTTTCCTAAAATGACACTGATAGTCGCATTTGTGGTGGCGATTGCAAGCATATGGCCGATCAGCCAGCTAGGTGGTGAGTTTATGCCTCCACTGGATGAAGGTGATGTACTGTATATGCCATCTGCGCTGCCAGGGATTTCAATTGGCAAAGCCTCTGAGTTATTACAACAGACAGATCGGTTAATTAAAACAGTTCCCGAAGTACAAAGCGTGTTTGGTAAAGCGGGGCGTGCTGACACAGCGACAGATCCCGCACCGCTGGAAATGTTCGAGACTACTGTCCAGTTTAAACCACGCGACCAATGGCGGGCAGGCATGACACCCGACAAACTGGTCGAGGAACTAGATCATATTGTTAAAGTGCCAGGACTGTCGAATATCTGGGTACCGCCAATCCGTAATCGTATCGATATGCTGGCCACAGGTATTAAAAGTCCCGTGGGCGTCAAAGTGGCTGGCGCTGATCTGGCAGAAATTGATCGTGTAACCGCTGAGATCGAACAAGCAGTAAAGAAAGTGCCTGGTGTCACTTCTGCATTGGCAGAACGTCTTACGGGCGGGCGTTATATTGATATGAATATCAACCGCGATGCCGCTGCCCGTTACGGTCTTAATATTGCCGACGTGCAAAGCATTATTTCTGCGGCTATCGGCGGTGATAACATCGGTGAAACCGTCGAAGGTTTACAGCGCTTTCCTATCAATCTACGTTACCCACGTGAAGTGCGGGACTCGGTAGAAAAGCTACGCAATTTGCCTATTCAGACAGATCGCGGTGCACAAATACGACTGGGAGATGTAGCGGAGATTAAGATTGCGGATGGTCCGCCCATGCTGAAAAGCGAGAACTCGCGTTTATCAGGCTGGGTATATATCGACATTCGTGGTCGGGATCTCAAATCTGCAGTGAATGATATGCAACAAGCCGTTGCTGCTGAGGTCAAAATCCCGTCAGGCTATTCAGTTTCCTGGTCAGGACAGTTTGAGTTTCTGGAGCGCGCTACAGCAAAACTCAAGATTGTAGTTCCCGCTACGCTACTGATTATATTTGTACTGCTTTATCTGACTTTTACCCGCTTTGATGAGGCCTTCCTGATTATGGCAACGCTGCCATTTGCCCTGGCTGGCGGCGCATGGTTGCTATGGTTATTACATTACAACCTGTCGGTAGCAAGTGGTGTCGGCTTTATTGCGCTGTCAGGTGTTTCGGCAGAGTTTGGCGTCATTATGCTGCTTTACCTCAAAAATGCCTGGAACGACAAACTTGAGCAGGGCAAGGAGCAGGAAGCAGATTTGCTGGATGCTATTCGTGAAGGAGCTGTGCTGCGTGTGAGACCCAAAGCGATGACGGTGGCTGTGATTATTGCAGGCTTAATCCCCGTTATGATCGCTTCTGGTACTGGCTCGGAAGTCATGCAGCGTATTGCAGCGCCGGTGGTGGGTGGCATGGTGACAGCGCCATTGTTATCTATGTTTGTAGTGCCCGCAGTTTATTTACTTATGCGGCGTCCACGTAAAAGCAACAAGGCGAGTGTGTAATTTTTTTTGATTACCTTGCAGGAAGAGGGAGTCTGTTAGATAACTGGCTCATGTTTTGTGAGCTTGTTTGTGGGCGACTTGCCCAATGTTGTAACTTTTGTTTGTTAACTTGATATGGAGAATTGATGATGTCTAAACTGATAGC
This sequence comes from Methylophilaceae bacterium, assembly GCA_036504995.1. Classification (GTDB taxonomy): domain Bacteria; phylum Pseudomonadota; class Gammaproteobacteria; order Burkholderiales; family Methylophilaceae; genus DASXUG01. The sequence goes on from DASXUG010000009.1 coordinate 9,887, forward strand.
AGTTTTATTTGCAACCTGTATGTTGATTGGTATGGCAGCCGCACAAGCTGAAGATATGAAAGACATGAACATGCCTGCAAAGGCAGATATGTCAAAAGATGACATGAAAAAAGGTTCTATGACTAAACATCACCATATGAAAAAACATATGATGAAAAAAGATGAAATGCCCAAAGATGAAATGAAATAACACTTTACCTATCGAGCACATGACGTTGAGATAAGGTCATGTGCTCGATATCCTCAATTGTAGTACTTAAGTACTACAATTAAACTACAACATTGATGTATTGAATAAATGTTAGGCCCCAAAAAATGGCAAGTTGTTGCGAAGATAAATCCTGTGAAGTTACTGCATTACGCGAGAAACATAGTCGCGTACTGAAAGTTGTATTAATGATTAACGCGGTCATGTTTCTAGTAGAAGGCATGACAGGCTGGTTGGCAAACTCCACATCGCTCATGGCCGATGCGCTTGATATGTTGGGGGATGCGTTAGTTTACGGCATGAGTTTGTATGTCTTAACCAAAAGCCTGCAACAGCAGGTCAAGGTTGCCTTGGTCAAAGGCGGATTTATGTTGCTGTTTGGTCTTTTTGTACTTGGCGATGCAACCTATAAACTGATTCACCCTGTAATGCCTGATGTACAGATGATGGGCGTCATAGGCTCATTAGCCCTAATTGCAAATCTGGTCTGCTTCTTTCTGCTGTATAGCCACAAAGAAGATAACCTCAACATGAGTTCAACATGGTTATGCTCGCGTAATGACTTGTTTGCAAATGTTGGCGTCTTATTAGCCGCAGGGATCAGTTATCTATTTCTATCCAAATGGCCAGATATACTAATGGGAGCAGCAATCGCGTTACTGTTTTTAAAGTCATCCTGGTATGTCACCCAAGAAGCGCTTGTTGCCATTATGCAGCCCGAACCAATAATAGTTGAACCTAAGGCTCATACGAATATTCAAAGCGTCGGGATTAAGATTCAAAGAAATAATAAGCCCCGTCAATAAATCATTATGTTTTGAGGCAGAGGCACCAATCTATGAACTAAACTTATATATACAGAAGTTTAGCCATAAAACCTGACTGACCACAGCTACTGCCTTGATTTCTCCGAGTGAATAGTATCAACAACAAACTCTAGTTATAACTCCAAATACTCTTCCAGCTTGTTAGAAGTAGTGGGTAAATAATAATACTTGACTTTATTTCTATATTTATAGAATAATAGATTAACGGTATGAATGAGCAGTATTAATTACTAAAACATGGATGAGATAGGGTTCTTTGATTTTTCCTTGGTTAGGCACAAGGCCGATTATTTGGGCTTTAAAGTTCGATATAGCCTGCAAGATGCTTTCTGGGATGTCAGCGGTGTGGGATGGATCAACCCAAGTGACCCTAAGTATTACCTGACGGATATATCACGTAACGGAACATTATCGACAGGTCATGATTTAGGCAGTGCTGGCATTATGCTGCAAGACTACAGCATGAGGTTTGAATGTGAAGAACTTGACCAATTGGTTAAGTCACACATTCGGCTTCAGTGGAAAAGCAAACCTGGAAAACCTCGCAGATAAACTTGAGAAATATATTTTAATAACTTAATTAATTAGAAACCAATCATCATGAACGTACTCTTTTTATGCACTGGCAACTCTTGCCGTTCTATCTTGGGTGAAGCCACATTCAATCACCTTGCGCCTGCTGGCTGGCATGCTATGAGTGCTGGTAGCAAACCAACTGGATATGTCCATCCGCGCTCATTAGCATTACTGGCAAGTGAAGGTATTTCAACGGAAGGCTACCATAGCAAGTCATGGGAAAACCTGCCTGCAACTCCCGATATCGTCATATCAGTGTGCGGCAACGCGGCTAATGAAACATGTCCAGCTTACCTCGGCCCAGTCCTGCGTAGCCATTGGGGCGTAGAAGACCCAGCGCACGTTACGGGTACAGAAGAAGAGATTAATGCAGCGTTCATGGCTGCCTATCGTATTCTACGTGCCCGTATTGAAGCCTTCCTCGCATTACCGCTGGAAACACTCAAGAACGACAAAGCGGCACTCAAGGCGGAAATGGATAAAATCGCGCCTTTGATGGCGTAAACATATGGAGATCAGTCAAATGGATACCAAAGAAGCCGTAAAGCGACTTGCCTCTATCGCACAAGAAGCACGGCTGGAGATTTTTAGATTATTGGTGCAGGCAGGCAAAGATGGGCTTGCTGCTGGCGTTATTGGTGAAAAGCTGGATATTCCGAATAGCACCCTGTCGTTTCACCTCAAAGAGTTGAATCATGCGGGTCTAATCACTTCCCGTCAGGAAAGTCGATATGTGTACTACTCGGCAAATTATGAAGCCATGAATAGCCTGCTTGCCTATCTCACTGAGAATTGCTGTGCTGGACTGGAGAAATGCTGTCCAGATGTTAGTTGCACAACCACCGAATAAAGGAACATCACAATGAAACGTATGCATTTACATGTCTCAGTCGATGACTTAGGCAAAAGTATTGCCTTTTATAGCACGCTCTTTGGAACTGCCCCGAGCGTAGCAAAACCAGACTACGCCAAATGGATGCTGGATGACCCTTTGGTTAATTTTGCGATTAGTCAGCGTGGTGCAAAAGTCGGCTTGGATCATATCGGCATTCAGGTCGACAACGATGATGAGTTAAGTGAAATTAAAGCAAGACTTGAGGCGGCTGACATGAGTGTTCTTACCCAAGAAGGCACGACCTGCTGCTATGCAAAATCAGATAAGCACTGGGTACAAGACCCCTCAGGACTGGCGTGGGAAACTTACCATACACTAGATAGCGCTCCAACTTTCAATGACAGTCCTGAGAATGATACTGCATCGACTGCATGCTGTGCACCAGCCATCGAAACCATCCAATTTATCTCACCTAAGGCCAAGAACGATGACAAAAAATCTAGCTGCTGTTGAAGTGCCCCCTAAAATAAGTAGCTTTGAGCGCAATCTCACTTGGTGGGTACTGGGCTGCATTGTTGTCGGGATTGCACTGGGTAAATTAATGCCGAGTGTATTTCAGGCAATTGGCAGCCTCAAAGTCGCAGAGGTCAATTTGCCAGTGGCTATACTCATCTGGCTGATGGTGATTCCTATGTTGCTTAAAATTGATTTTACGGCAATGGGTGAAGTGTTCCAGCATATAAAAGGCATAGGTGTAACACTGTTTATCAACTGGCTGGTCAAACCCTTCTCGATGGCATTACTGGCTTGGATATTCATTCGACACCTATTTGCAGGGATGCTGCCTGTTGATCAGATCGATAGCTATATTGCAGGGCTCATTCTTCTAGCCGCAGCACCATGCACGGCGATGGTGTTTGTGTGGAGTAATCTGTGTGATGGGGAGCCTAAGTTCACACTCTCACAAGTGGCGATTAATGACATTATCATGTTATTTGCCTTTGCTCCTATTGTGGCTTTACTGCTTGGCTTGTCGAGTATCGCTGTACCTTGGAATACGCTGTTTATTTCCGTGGTGCTCTTTATTGTTGTGCCCGTGGTGATCAGTCAGATCGTCCGTAAGTTGCTAATAAAACAAGGCGATGAAAGCGCTTTGAAAGCGGTACTAAAAACACTGCAACCAGTATCGCTCAGTGCGTTGTTGATTACCTTGGTATTACTGTTTGCTTTCCAAGGTCAGCAGATCATTAATCAACCCATCATTATTGCGCTATTAGCTATACCCATCCTGATTCAGGTGTATTTCAACTCAATGCTGGCTTACTGGCTGAATAAAAAATTCAAAGTCGCACATTGTGTGGCAGGACCATCCGCGTTAATCGGTGCTTCAAACTTCTTTGAATTAGCGGTAGCGACTGCAATTGCCTTATTTGGATTTAATTCAGGCGCTGCGTTAGCAACTGTGGTGGGTGTATTAATCGAAGTGCCTGTCATGTTGTCTATCGTTTCTATCGTGAATAAAAGCAAAGCTTGGTACGAACATGACTAATCATAGTAATAAGGCTTATTAATATGACTGACCTGCCTAATATTGATAAGAATTTATTTAAAAGTGTAAATGCAACTGATCTTATCAATTATAAGGCATCAGAGCATAAGCCTCGCTTCCTATTGCTTTACGGGTCACTTCGGGAACGCTCCTATAGTAAGTTGCTGATCCATGAAGCCGCAAGGCTACTTGAAGCCCTAGGCGGAGAGGTCAAAATTTTTGATCCAAGTGGTTTGCCGTTGCCTGATGACGCCCCAGACACACACCCTAAGGTACAAGAGCTTCGGGAACTAACGCTGTGGGCTGAAGGAATGGTCTGGTGTTCACCAGAGCGTCATGGAGCTATGACAGGCATCATGAAAACACAGATTGACTGGATACCGTTGGCCATGGGAGCGTTGAGACCTACACAAGGAAAAACACTGGCCGTTATGCAGGTCTCTGGGGGTTCTCAGTCATTTAACTCGGTTAACCAAATGCGCGTATTGGGGCGGTGGATGCGCATGATCACCATCCCCAATCAATCATCTGTACCCAAGGCATTTGAGGAGTTTGACGAAAGTGGTCGGATGAAACCTTCTGCCTATTATGATCGGGTGGTCGATGTGATGGAGGAGTTGGTCAAATTTACTTTGATCACAAGAGATATAGCTGGTTTGCTGGTAGACCGTTATAGCGAGCGGAAAGAGTCTTCTGAACAACTCAGTCAACGCGTTAACCAACGGTCAATTTGATTCGTCACTCATTTTTTAGACGATGAGTGACGTGCGCATGACTATCCTAAGAAGATAGTTGGTTAAAGCTGTTATGTTTTATCGGTGTAATGCGGATACAAGTAGGGTTGATGCAGTGCAGGTGGTTGGTTGTAATTAAACATTTACTTAATCTAGGGAGCAATCATGTCTGACAAAATATACAACGTATTATTTTTATGCACGGGTAATTCAGCACGCAGCATCATGGCAGAGAAGTTGATGGAGCATTGGGGTAAGGGCAAATTTAAAGCCTACAGTGCAGGTAGTCACCCCAATGGTACAGTCAATCCGTTTGCGATTGAGACTTTAAAGCACCGTAGCTTGTCTACTGAAGGCCTTCGTAGTAAGAGCTGGGATGAATTTGCTGCTGAAGGTGCGCCTCATCTCGATTTTGTATTTACAGTATGTGATAACGCTGCGGGCGAAGTCTGTCCATACTGGCCAGGTCAACCTATGACCGCGCATTGGGGTGTTGAAGACCCTGCAGCAGTTGAGGGAACGGATGCAGAGAAGCTAGCCGCTTTCCGCAAAATCTGTGGTTACCTGGAAAATCGTATCAAGTTGTTTGTGTCATTACCACTCAGTAAACTCGACAACATGAAAATCAAAGAAGAAATTGATGCTATTGGCAAGTCGATCGATTGATTCTAAATATGTCGGCTCTAAAGTGATTGAAAAGAATATTATTCGAGTAAATAGTTGCGTATCTTAAAAAACCATTTATAAATAACTGTCACTCTGATATATTTAAGCACATGGTGAAATTCATCTTAAAACTTCTAATTCTGGTTTTTTTGCTAGAGTCCACATGGGCTGTGGCAGCGCAGTATTGCGCTCATGAGTTAGGATTGAAAGCAAATCATTTTGGCCACCATTACCATAGTCACAACAAGGGCGATCAAAATCAGCCTGACCAAGCAAGCATTCAAGCTGATAAATCCTCAAAATCTGATAAAGATAAAGACTGCCCATATTGTCATCTTGGTGCGATGAAATCAATGGTCCAGGAGATTGAAATAGTCCCTATGGTCTTAGATCATTCACCACCCCCAAGCATTATTCACTATCACTACGTCAACACTGTTCCGCGACAACCTGAACGACCCAATTGGATGCCCGCTGCTTAATTCGGCGGGAAATCCTACTTCAATACACTTAAGCGTTATGCCTTAAACAATCAGTAGCATTACTCGCTGAATTCCTTCCGTTCAATTTAGGAGAATTCAATGTGTAAGTTATATTTGTATTTATGCCTTATGTTTATGGCATTTATCACACCAGCTCAGGCGGACGATGTTGCCCTTACGCCAGTAACAGAGCCTTCAAGCAATATTACGCTGACAGACGCGCTCAATTTAGCGCTAAATGCGAATCCTGAAATTGCAGTTGCATCAAGAGAGCGCGTGGCCATCGAAGGTGCACGCGTGCAAGCTGCTGCGCGGCCTAACCCGACTGTTTCAGCTTTGCTTGAAGATACTCGCAATGCAACGAGGCAGACAACCATCTTATTAGAGCAGCCGATCGAGCTTGGTGACAAGAGAGCCATTCGCATGCTAGCCGCAGATGCTCGTTACGATGCTGCATCAGTCAGTCTAGAAGTTAAAAAATCAGAAATTCAAGCAAATGTCACTGTGGCGTTTTACGAAGTGCTTGCAGCACAGGAGCGCTTGCGACTGGCTCAGTCTTCACTGGATGTTGCAAAACAGGCTAGAGAGGCTGTCAGTAAACGGGTGCAAGCTGGGAAAATATCGCCTGTTGAAGAGACTAAATCGAGAGTAGCAGAGGCTAGTGTCAAGATAGAAGCCAATCGGGCCTCAAGCATTCTCACTAGTGCTCGTAAACGTCTGACGGGATTATGGGGAAACCCACTACCAAGATTTCAGATTGCTGAAGGTCAGGTTGAAGATATTCCAGAGGCTATGCCATTGGACAATCTAGTTAACATGCTGGATAGCTCGCCCAATATACAACGGGCAAAATTGGAAATTTCAACACGCCAAGCCTTGGCCAATATCGAAAATTCAAAACGCACCCCCGACTTGACCGTCAGTGTAGGGGCCAAGCGCAATGAGGAGCTTGGACTTAATCAGGCTGTATTGGGCGTTTCCATTCCAATTCCCGTATTTGATCGTAATCAAGGTAACTTACAAGAAGCACTAAGCCGTACAGACAAGGCAAAAGACGAATTGACTGCACTTAGGATTCAGCAAGAAACCTTGTTAGCCGAAGCCTATGAGCGCCTAACCTCGGCAAGACAATCTGTAGAAACACTCAAACTAGATATTTTACCAGGAGCTCAAAGTGCCTTTGATGCGGCTACCAAAGGCTTTGAGTTTGGTAAGTTTGGTTTTCTGGACGTACTGGATGCCCAACGCACCCTGGTTCAGGCCAAATCCCAATACATTGATGCTTTGCTAGAAGCAAATCAAGCCATGTCGGATATTGAACGCATTCTTGGCAAACCCATTAATCACACAGAATTAAAGCCTTAGGAGGCTGCAATGACATTATTAAATAAATGGAAATCTTTACTGTTTAGTAAACAGAGCTTATTGATCTTAAACGTCATACTTATTGGCATCATTCTAGGGTTTCTAGTGTTGCGCTCGGGGCAGCAAAAGAGTGAGGAAGAAACTGTAGATGCCAATTCCGTTGCGGACGAACTTGCAGGTCACCAGCATCCAGGTCAAGCACCTGAACTTCCTAAAGGACCCCATGCAGGCAAGCTTTTTACCAAAAATGGCTATGGCATTGAGGTTCTGATTTACCAACAGAATACTGCCCCTCAGTTCAGGATATATACCTATCGTGATGGTAAACCACTAGACCCTGATGCTTCACTCGTAAGTGTTGAAGTTGATAAGTTAGGGAGACCCACCCAAACCTTTCACTTTGTGAAAGAAGGTGATTACCTTAAAAGTGACGCGACAGTCGAAGAACCTCACTCTTTCAAAGCTAGAGTGGTTAGTGAATATGGCAATCAGACTTACCGCTTTAGTTACGAACAGATTGAAGGGCGCGTAACGATGACCGATCGTCAGTTGACCTTGAATGGGGTGGAGGTTCTGACTGCAGGGCCTGCACGCATCAAAAGCACTTTAGCTTTGTTGGGAGAAATTAAACTCAATGCTGAAAAAAGTGTGCATGTGGTGCCCAGGCTTGCGGGAATTGTTGAGTCAGTGACTGTCAATGCTGGGGATCAAGTACGTCAGGGACAGGTTCTAGCTGTCATTTCCAGTCAGAGTATTGCTGATCAGCGCAGTGACCTGATGGCGGCGCAGAAACGTGCAGACCTAGCCAGAATCACCTATGAGCGCGAGAAAAAGCTTTGGGAAGATAAAATTTCAGCTGAGCAGGACTACCTTCAGGCTAGACAATTCTTACAGGAAGCCGAAATTGAATTGCAAAAAACACAACAAAAACTGCAATCAGTGGGTGCAGGACTAGGTGCAGGTAATCATCTGACGCGTTATGAAATCAAATCACCTATCAATGGTGTCATTACCGACAAACAGGTCTCATTGGGTCAGGTGGTCACTGGAGATGAGAATATTTTTGTAGTGGCAGATCTGTCTACGGTATGGGCCGAAATGACGATTTATGCCAAGGACATCAATGCCGTCAAGATTGGTCAGAAAGTCACTGTTAAATCCAGCGCATTTGAAGCGCAGTCTGCTGGAACAATTGCCTATGTCGGTGCCTTGGTTGGGGATCAAACCCGTACGGCCATGGCAAGGGTGATATTGTCGAATCCAGATCGGACATGGCGACCAGGATTGCCTGTCAATATTGAGTTGCAATCCGATGAGGTTGCTGTGCCATTGGCAGTCTCAGTCGAGGGTTTGCAAACGATAGATGAAAACACAGTTGTTTTTGGCCGCTACGGAGAGAGCTTTGAGGTAAGACCTATCGAAATAGGACGACGAGACAATAAGTATGTTGAAGTATTACATGGGCTCAATTCAGGCGAGAAATATGCTGCGCAAAACAGCTATCTGGTCAAGGCTGAACTGGGTAAAGCCAGTGCCAGTCATGATGATTAAGGGGAGAGAACATGTTTGATCAACTTATTCAGTATTCGGTAAAACAACGCTGGCTCATTATTCTGATTGTCATTGGGATTGCTGTGCTAGGTATTTTTAGTTACCAGAAACTACCTATTGATGCTGTCCCTGATATTACCAATGTTCAAGTGCAAATTAATACCTCAGCAGCAGGGTACTCACCTCTGGAAGCAGAACAGCGTATCACTTATCCAATAGAAACTGCGATGGCAGGATTGCCAGGGCTTGAGGAAACAAGATCGCTTTCAAGATACGGGCTATCTCAGGTTACAGTGGTATTTAAGGAGCATACAGATATCTATTTTGCCCGTCAGCTTGTAAATGAGCGTATTAGCCAGGCTAAAGAAAAGCTACCCGCTGGAGTGGTACCAGAAATGGGGCCAACTTCAACAGGCTTGGGAGAGATATATATGTGGACGGTAGAGGCTAAGCCTGGTGCGCTAAAAGCAGATGGCACGCCTTACAGCCCGATGGATCTTCGCGAAATACAGGACTGGATCATTAAACCGCAGTTGCGAAACGTACCTGGCGTGAATGAAATCAATACGATTGGCGGCTATACCAAGCAATACCAAGTATCTCCTTATCCTGATCGACTCATTGCACATGGACTGGCGCTGAACGATATTGTAGAGGCTTTAGAGCGCAACAATGCCAATATGGGTGCAGGTTATATTGAGAAATCAGGTGAGCAGTATTTGATTCGTGTGCCAGGGCAATTGAGTTCAATGAACGACATCAATAACATTGTGGTGTCTGTCAAATCTGAGGTGCCCATTCGCATTCGTGATATTGCAGAGGTCACATTTGGTAAGGAGCTGAGAAGTGGCGCCGCCAGCGAAAATGGTGAGGAAGTTGTTATTGGTACAGTCTTCATGCTGATTGGGGAGAATAGCCGTACAGTATCAGCGGCTGTTGATCAGCGTCTTGAACAAATTAATAAGACGCTACCAACAGGGGTAATAGCAAAAACCGTCTATGACCGTACCATTTTGATCGATAAAGCTATTCATACCGTTAAGAAGAATCTCACCGAAGGTGCATTGTTAGTAGTGGCTGTGCTATTTCTGTTTTTGGGAAACATTAGAGCGGCAGTGATTACTATGCTCATTATTCCACTGGCGATGCTTTTCACGTTTACGGGAATGCTCACGGGCAAGGTAAGTGCCAATCTGATGAGCTTAGGTGCACTGGATTTTGGGATCATCATTGATGGTGCTGTGGTGATTGTCGAAAACTGCATGCGTAGGCTCGCACATACACAGAACCAGCTCGGACGGGAACTCACTCAAGAGGAGCGCTTCAACGAAGTGTTTACAGCTGCTGGCGAGGCTAGAAGGCCACTGATTTTTGGGCAGCTCATCATCATGGTGGTGTATTTGCCGATTTTCGCCTTGACTGGGGTGGAAGGGAAAATGTTCCATCCAATGGCATTCACCGTCGTTATTGCGCTGTTAGGTGCGATGCTGCTATCTGTGACCTTCATCCCCGCTGCGATTGCCATTTTCATTAAAGGGCGCATCACTGAAACTGAAAACCCTTTAATTGCAGTAGCTAAACGTGTTTACCATCCGATTTTTAGCTGGACTATGGGCAATAAGCCTTTGGTGCTAACGATTGCGTTTATTTCTGTGCTTCTGAGCGGGTTGATGGTGAGTAGAATGGGTAGTGAATTTATGCCTAACTTGAATGAAGGCGATATTTTATTACAAGCGATTCGAATCCCTGGCACCAGCTTAACGCAGTCGATAGAAATGCAGCGTGAAATTGAGCATACGGTCAAACAGTTTCCACAGGTTGAGAGAATCTTCTCCAAAATTGGTACTGCAGAAATTGCAAGTGATCCTATGCCGCCCAACATGACAGATAATTATGTGATGCTAAAACCATCTTCGGAATGGCCTGATCCCAAGCTTAGTAAGAGTGAGCTGATTGCTCGAATCAAGCAGGCTGTAGAAACCGTCCCTGGCAACAACTATGAGATTACGCAGCCAATCCAGATGCGCTTTAACGAACTAATTTCTGGCGTGCGCAGCGATGTAGGCATCAAAATATTTGGTGATGATATGGATGTCATGAATCACGCTTCCGACAAGATATCCTCTATTTTAGCGAGTATTTCTGGTGGTCAGGATGTGAAAGTTGAACAGACGACAGGTTTGCCTATCCTGACAGTTAAAATTGATCGCGAGAAAATTGCCAGACTAGGGGTGAATGTTGCCGATGTGCAGCAAGCAGTGTCTACTGCCATGAATGGTACGGAAGCTGGTGTGCTATTTCAGGGGGATCGTCGTTTTCAGATCGTAGTGCGAATCCCAGAAGATTTACGGGTAGACATGAACGCTCTTAAACAATTACCTTTACGATTACCTATGTCAAGTGACAATGTCAGACCAGTCTATTTGCAGCTAGGTGAGGTTGCCACGTTGGAATTAGCCCCTGGCCCTAACCAGTTTAGCCGTGAGAATGGTAAGCGCAGAGTGGTAGTGACAGCCAATGTGCGAGATCGTGACATCGGCTCTTATGTGGCGGAAGCCCAACGCCGTATCGAGCAGGAAGTCAAAATCCCTGCAGGATATTGGTTAACCTGGGGTGGTACATTTGAACAACTGGAATCTGCCAGCAAAAGACTGGAAATAGTGGTTCCACTAGCCTTGCTTCTGGTTATGATGCTGTTATATGCAATGTTTGGTAACATCAAAGACGGTTTGATTGTTTTTACTGGCATTCCTTTTGCGCTTACTGGTGGAATCATCGCACTCTGGCTGCGAGACATTCCGTTATCGATTTCGGCAAGCATAGGCTTTATTGCCTTATCTGGTGTGGCTGTGCTGAATGGACTTGTGATGATTAGTTTTATTAGAAACTTGCGCGATACAGGAATGCCTTTATTAGAAGCGATAGAAACTGGCGCACTTACTCGGTTAAGGCCTATCTTGATGACTGCACTGGTTGCATCACTTGGGTTTATTCCGATGGCCATTGCAACTGGCACAGGGGCTGAAGTTCAGCGCCCACTAGCTACCGTAGTGATTGGCGGTATTCTGTCCTCAACCCTGTTAACCTTACTGGTTTTACCTCTCCTGTACCATCTCAGCTATCGCAGCAAGCAACTGGTGTAGTGAAGCTTAAATGGCGTGTTACTCTTTCTGGGTGACACGCCATTGATACAATACATACAACGTGTAATTCAGTTTTTTATTAGGAGTCAACAATGTCAGGATCACATTCACACAGCGAAGGAATTTCCAGCAATAAAATGTGGATAGCCACCGTGATTACCTTAGTTTTTTGCTTAGGCGAAGCGTTAGTAGGCTATAAGTCTAATAGTTTGTCTCTAATGGCCGATGCTGGCCATAACTTTGCGGATGCCTTGGCACTCGCGCTGTCTGCATTTGCATTATGGATAGCTACCAAGCCCGCAGATAACAAACGTACCTTTGGCTATCATCGCGTGGGCATTCTCGCTGCGCTCGTTAATGCCGTAGGGTTGGTTGCGATGGCAATTGCCATATTCTGGGAAGCCATACAGCGTTTGCAAACGCCAGAGCACGTGCAAAGTGGCCCGATGATATGGGTAGCATTACTTGCAATTGTGTTGAACTCGGGGATCGCTTGGTGGCTAGCCTCAGCAGCAAAAGAAGACCTGAATATCCGTAGTGCTTATTTACACATGCTGGGTGATGCGGCAGCTTCGTTAGGCGTAGTAATTGCAGGGATTGTCATTGCCTTCACAAGCCTGTTCATTGCTGACCCTATCGTTTCCATCATCTTTGCCTTACTTGTATTATGGAGCTCATGGAGCATTTTTACTGAGTCTATTCAAATGCTCTTAGAAGGGATTCCAGTTGGCATGGAATTAAATAAAGTCGAATCAGCAATTCGCAATGTAAATGGGGTTCTTGACGTACATGACTTACATGTCTGGACGATCTCATCAGGCTTGATTGCTTGCAGTTGCCATGTTTTAGTCGCCGAGCAAAGTATCAGTGGCGGCCAAAAGATACTTGAAGAAGTAGCTCATATGTTGGAGCATGATTTCAAAATAAGTCATTCAACGATTCAAATTGAAGTGGAAGACTGTGGTGGGCATGACCATGCAAAATTAACTGCAGACGACCATGATCATAAGCATGACCATATTCATCATTAATTTAGCTAATGAACGCAAACTTAAACAAGTACCTTATTTGTATGCCTTTACCAACTTGTGCATTCCTTAAGGTATGAGATGTACGTCCGCTATGGGCCGAAACTTGCCCCATGAATGCTGAATTAAACTGATTCAAAGCTTCCATCGAAAAACCAATTTAGTTGGATTGTACTCATCCATTATTGGCCAGTGCTAGCTTCCTAAGAGACTTCTTACAACACTTCGGAAATTTCATTGCTGATGACTCTTTGCAGTTCAATTAAGTCTTTATCAGAATCTGTCTTCAAATACGCTAATGTTAGTATTGTTAATGGATGGACTCCCATCGCCTTAGCTAAAGTATCAATTTTTTCAACAGAAGGTTTTTTCTTACCATTCTCAAGCACCGAGAGATAAGTTCTGCTAGAGATATCGCTAAAGTATTCTTGACTCAAGCCCTTGCTATTTCTTATGTCTTTTATAGCCAAGCCCAATGCTTTTTGTAATTCCATGGAAGTCCCTTTATAAAGGACTTTATATAGCCAAATTGTGCTCTAAAGGACTATAATCTAAAGAGTACAATTGAGAGTCAGATGCTAAATATATGATCGAAACCATAGCTTCAGCTAAATTAGCGAGAAAAGGTATTAATAAGGGGCAAGTTCAATCTTGGAGCTATGCATTTCTAGAGGAATGCCGGACATGGTTTTATGTTGATTGTTGGGATGATAGTACGCTTCCTCCAACTAAGTCAGTCATGGTGGGTACACCGCAAACCCTAAAATCATTGGCTGAACAAAATTTAAAAGGTGTACGGGGTGTATATGTCGTAACACCCCCTCATATTAATATGACAAATGAATGGAAATTTCAGCCACTAGCGTCAATTTCAGTAGTACCTAATCAGATCAATGAATGCCAAATATTTATATATGAATTGCAAGATGGTACAAGATATGCGGACCTTAGAGTTGAGGATTTAACTGAGTTACACAGTGCAGAATTATTTTTAAAGATTTATGAATAACGGTTCAATTTGATGAATTCATTTTTACAAAAGCATCCTTAATTAAATCTCTATTGTATTGTTGTACGCTCACGTAAAATAATAGACAGCGAGGCAAAAAGTGCGAGTTTGTAGATATTTCTAGTATTTCAGATAGTTCTAAAACTTTAGCAATTGTCATGTTGCAAAATTTACTAGCTCAGACCAAGCATCTCAAAATAATAATCTACATACTCATTTACAATAAGCTAGTCACAATTTAATGTGGAACTAAAAATAGTTGACACATTTTCTTACACATCCTTTAAATTCTTTACCCAATCGAACGAAAATAGTTTTAAAATGTCAATTAATGTGTAAATTAGTTAAAAATTACAAATAAACTGTAACTCAGGATATAACTATTGGTGCAAAACAATGAATAGAAATGCTCTCGGAAGGCTCGAAAACGCCCCTTTAGCATATGTGCTTGCTCAAGTGAGATTGCTTCCTGTGCTTGACTTGGACAAGCACATTCCAGCGATACACTCTGCTCTACGCTCCACTTACCCTAGATACCAAGCAATCCCACTACCTTTCATTCAAATAAGAAATGAACATGGGGGTGATGTTCCGCAACAGCCTATAAGATATGAGTTCGCGTCAGCTGAGAACACAGAGGGGTTAATTCTTCACTCAACCTCTATTGTGTTTCATGTCACCGCTTACACAACTTATGATGCCTTTCAGAAGCAGCTTGAGCATATACTCAGTATTGTCTCTGCTCAAGTACCTGATATATTTGTTGATCGTGTTGGTTTGCGTTACATTGATTATATTGTTCCTGAAGCACCTCATACACCCGAAGATTACATTTTTGATGAGTTACGTTGTATACCTAAGCTGAATTTGCAAGCAACTCCTGATTTTGGGATGACCTTCTCTCAATATCTCATGTCTGAAGGTGCGTTGGTTGTTAGGTACGCTACAGGTCGTGGCGCCCCTGCGCTGCCACCAGACTTGATTGATATGTCCCTCGCTCCGTCAAGCATCATGTCACTTGCAGGGAGCGATCATGATCAGACTGGTGTTTTAGATACAGATCGATTTATTGAGTTTACTGCTAACAATTTGAAGTTAGACGTTAATAAACTGATTACATATTTTGGTGAAATGCACGAAGATTTATCTAAAGCTTTCAAATCAATTGTTACTGACGTCGCCCTCGAAATCTGGAACAGAAAGTAAGAGTCTTTTATGTATAACCTTGATTTGCCAATTGGCACTGGCTACAAATCCGTCAAAGTGGACAATGCCAAAGCTAGTAAAAAAAATCCCGATCAATTCGCCAGCTCCATTAAAAACATTGCAGCGTATGCTTTCGTTGGTTTTGTTGTTGCTGGCACGGGCGCTTCAACAAACCAGCAAAACTCAAATGCTCGCATGTCTTTACCCTCAAGTCCGCATACTGAGGTCATAAACGCAGAAAGATCGAGACGTCGAGATGGGGTCACACCATCAAGAAGTATTTTATTCATCAAATCCGCTTTTGGCATGACAATGATTCAACTTGCTCAAGCTCTACAAGTTGAAAGACAAACTATTTACCAGTGGCTAGATGACAGTCAAATAGTCTCCATGCAGTCTCGAAACAAAGATCGTTTAAGTTTGCTATTTGATTATGCTTCACAATGGAATAAATTAAGCTCATTACCTGCCTCTAAAGCTCTGGATACGTTTAACTTTTCAGGCTCGACGCTTTTAGACTTATTGTCTAGCGAAGCCTTAAATAATCGCTTAATTTTAGATTGCATGCAGTCACTTTCTGTTGAGTTGAATTCAAAACAACTTGCTAGAAGATCTACATCCATTTCTCAGAAACTTAAAGATAGAGGATTTTCTCCACCTCCTGACAGCGTCCTCATCTCTAATACTGGATTCAATGCCGATTCAGTAGCAGGGCTATTTGAATGACATTTATACATCAGTGAGCCAATGTGACATTCAAATCACGAGTTTATAGTTTTTTTAAATCAATAAAATCAAAATACTTAAACTCGTCTTTTGATGGTGACTTAACAATATCCCAAATTAATGATCATTACTGGTTACAAGGGAGTGTATTCGATAGATCTACACATCGCGCATTAGAAAAACAGTTAAAATTTAAAATTGAAGATACTGATGTATGTATTCTAATCACACAATCTTGCAATATCGTGTGTGACGATTTTGAAAAAGAACCATACGTTGAAGTTCTAGTTGCAAACAAACTATCCTCCAATGTTGATGGCAATTTCACCTCAAGCAAGAGTCCTCGCCAACTCCACTTTTATATGGAAATTGACAATGAAAAACATGCTTACGAAGTGTATGCCAAGAATAAATTTAATCTCCCCCGCCAGTTATTAGCTCAACTACAGCCTTCAAGCTCAATCAAGCTGGTGGACATAAAAGTAATGATTGCTTGGATTGTAGCGAGATATGACCGAACCGCCTTCCCAGATTCGTTTAATGAGCGAATTGGAAGTGCCGATAAAGATGCACTTAGGAAGTCATTCACTAAGCTGTCAGATGTAAGTTGTGTATATATAGCGCTAAACAGTTGGGATGAACTCAACAATACCGACACTTATGAGGCTCATTTGGTTTTTATAATGCCATGCGATATTTTCGACCAGCCTGAGAAAAGAATTGCAGTTACGACTCACTCCACCAAAATAGAATCAATTTTAAACTCATGTAATGGTATTAGTGCTTCATCGGAATTAGTGTCTGAGGCCGACTTTACTCTTCACGATGCTCGTCAAATGAAGCGTTGGGATGATTACACCTATCTAAGCCATAGAAATCCCAACCACTCAATTTCCAAACTTTAATAATCTTCACGCACTTTGTAGGGTCAAAGTTAGTAATATAGCAGCCCCATCATTCTTGGATTTACAAAACTCTATTACAAATGATCAACAAAATTAGTGAGTTGTAAGATTATTTCTTTAACTTAATTGAAGCGATCACGCTTCCCTTGTGTTGTTCCAATAACTTTCTTAAAGCATCATTTTCAGATCGGATTTTTTCTAGCTCTAATTGATTGTTTTGTAACTCAAGTTCCGTAATAATATGATGGTCTTGTAATGCGAGATATCGGGCTTTCCAATCTTCGGCTCGTTCAGCATAAGTTCTTCTAACGCGCATTCGCCCAATAACTTCTTTGCTCTTAAGTCCCACTATCCAATTAGCAATAAATTTTTTTAAGTCGGAATGCTGTGACTTGTAAATGGTTGTCTCACTAACTTCGGCTCGTCTATAAAGCTCTGCTTGAGTCACGGCACCACCATTATGTGGATAGATGCCAGCATTAGCATTCATCTCACTAACTATTAACTCAATTGCCGCTCTAATCTTCTCGGCGGTCCGGTCAATTTTCTTTGCGCCGCGAGCTTCAGCCGCCTTCAAATGCTTTTCAGTCATTAATTAACTCCTGCCAATGCTTTAGAAATCCAAGTGTTGTCAATCCACTTTTGCTTTATATCTTCAAATCGATATAAATTTTGATGAATCTCTTTACTAATGTTGGAGCAAAGCATTAAGTCATTTTCTAAGGTTGCTTTTTCAAAAACTTCAATCAGTTTCTGAAGGATCAATTCAACATCTCGACGAATTGTTTGATCTTCTAGCCTATGTGAACATAAAACCTGACAGCTAGAAGGATCTGGTCGACCCTTGGCACCATTACATGGGCCAGTTTCTCCAGGAAGTTTCGTACATATTGAACCATTAGCCACAACAGTGAAAGACGTACCATTAAGCGTCATTAAGCTTGCTAATTCAAAAGAACTATTTGCACCCCATTCCTTACCAGTGCGATGGATATGAAGTTTATGACTTTCAATAGATCCTGCAATCATCGGTGCTGCTGGGCCGCCATATCCTCCAAATGGAAGAGGGTTGTTTGAATTTTCTGCATTTACAATATCTTCAATTACTTCTTTGCATTTCATTACACGCAACTCTCTGGTAATTTTTTCAATTTCAAGCCTTAGGTCGCTGTCTGTGAGAATATAGTGCAGGGTCATTTCTATGTCTTTGTGACCAAATACTCGCTGAAGCACTATTGGTGCACTTACCAGTGCCAGGCCACAAAGCCTTGCTATTGTTTTGCGAAAGCGATGAGGATGTATTGATTTTCCAGCTGGCTTGGGAGTCATGCCTAGATCTTTTGCGTAAATCATCATACTATGTCTAATTGAATCTGAGTCTGGCACTAAGTCTGAACCATTTCCACCTTTACCTAAACTCCCCCAAAGATAGGTCGAGCTTGATTTTTGATCATTATTGAATGTACCAAATTGCTCGTTCTCAAATTTTTCAAAGCGTTCTAAGGCATCCAAGAGCATAGCCTGTTGACCTATTGCACGAACAGCAACCTCAGGCAATACCCACGCACGTTCCTCTCCTGCAATGCGCCTAATTAATTTAAAAGTCCTACCATTAACGTAATGCTTACTGTTTTTGTCTACTTCTACACAGTCTCGCGTCAGGCTTAAGACCTCGCCAATTCGTGCTCCCATGCTCAGCATTACTACAAATAAGTTGGCACTTTGGCACATGGTACATAGCTTATGAAATCTTTCCATTGTATTCGGTAGCCAATCAGTTTCATCATCACTGGAAATTGTCTGACTACCAAGTGGAGGTATACTAACCGGAGGCACCCCTATAAGTTTTCCGTTCCTATCAAACCATTTGTTACTTTCACACCAATTCGCTAGCAGTATTCTGCGCTTCTTTTTAAAATCATTATTTGTACTTTCCGATAATTTGTACTTGAGGTAATCAAGTCCGCTGAAAATTTCTGGTAAGGATTCACATAATTTAATGAAGTTTGGAAATACATCTAGAATCAACCATAATGATTTTTCACCCATTTCAGCAACATAGTCGTCTGGTAATGGCGGATAGGGAGTGGATTTGTATTCTGGATTTATGCTTGCCAGTTCACCTTTAACTTGAGTTGTAGTTCCCGTAATTTTTGAATTAGTTGTGGCATCACTCCAAAGTCCAAGGTCTTTAAGTTTCATCAAGCGGTGTTTTTCATCGTAAATTCTTTTTTCAAAATATTTACTATGCTGAGAGAGTTTTCTCCAATCATTTTCAGTGATTGCCTCAATGAAACCTGGAGAAATATCTTCATTTTCATCGATACGATGCAGAATTCCGACGCTGATTATTTTGGCTAAAAGCTTTAATCCTGTTGTTATTGTTTGCGGTGAAAGTGGTTGGCCTTTTATTCTTCCGCTACCTGCCGGTCCCAAACGACATACAAGCGCCCATCTAGTCATCCAAAGGACAGCGTCATCAATGATGGATGTAACTCTAACGCTATCTTTTTGAGTTATTGAATCATTTGTGTCTGGCTGAACATGAATATCCCTTAAAATTTCTTGAGGTAATTGACCAATGATTATATTTTTAATATTGATAAATGATGATTTATTTTTATCAATGTAATCCGGAAATTCTCGCCAGCATCCAAACCTATCACCGTGACCGAGCATTGACTGGCACTTCACTGCCTCATCTATTGTTAAATTTTGTATATCCTCAATGGGGAATAGTTTTTTTGCCTCAGCAAATATTATGTCGGGGGTATTGCCGCCAAAATTAGGGATACTCATTCAACACTCTCTATGACAACGTTTTTAAAGTCCTGGCACTATGTGCTTTTTTGTACGTATCAATTCTTCCCAATAAACTCTAAGCTCATTGACCTTTTCTTCAGGATAAAGCATCAAAGCGCTAAGGATATTTTCCATTTCTGCCGGGTACTGTCCTTCAGTCCAAGCTTCCAATGATATATTTTTTTTAATTTCAACGAGCTCTTCAGCTCGCATTGAAATTCCATCAACTGATTCGGGCAATAACACTGCGTGTATTGGACAAAGCAGACATCTCTGAGTGTTACATAAACGCTGCCCATCTGCTTTAAAACCGACAGCTAAATGTTTAGGTGGATTTAAAGGATCCTTGCAACCAATACCGAGCCTAGATTTTCGCAATTTTCTATACTCTTCCAATCGGTTAGTTTCTTCTTCAGTTACTTTGCCTTGTTGTAAAAGCGTAATGAGAATTGGGATATCTAATTTTCCACGATCCAATCCACTCCAAAACGTATTTGTAAACTTTACATAAGTGTTATCAATTTCTTCATTTATCAGATTATTATTTGAATATTCAATTGTGGTACTTAATCTGCGGTGACCTAATGCCTTCATTAAGGCCAAAATATTTCCACCGCTATTTTGCCAAACCCAATATGAATAAATATCTCGTAAATCGCCAGCCGTAATCATCGATATTTGTTTCTCATTCTCCAACTTTAAGTTTGCTGTTGAAATTAGATTGTGAAGATAGCTAACATCATTTCCATTAATCGATAGTCTTAAACTAGATTTAACACGAGAAATTGAGTTTGGTTTTCCTGAAAGCAGATTACCCTTTGAGCTAGCATATATCCATGGAGACTTAACATTTACTTCCAACTCACTTATATATTTAAATAGATTATCAAGATCAGAGATGTTTGCACCACTATGCTGTTTTTGTACATACTCCTCTTTGGCTGATTTAAGTTCTAGTTTAATTTGCTCTCTTAATGGTTGATTCCTATTCAACAATAGGTTAATTACCTTCCAGGCGCTAAACTGGCTTTTTTTTAAACCAGTATGAATTTGCTCTGAACCGCCACGTGTTTTAATTCCCTTTAGCTCATAGGTTTCATTTTCAAGTTCATTGGGAGGCTCTAAAATAAATCTACCTGTATCTTTTGGATGTGTTCTTAGGAAGTCTGAGTTTACATTCAGAGAAAAGAGGGTGGTCGCATTCCAGCCTGTGACTGCAAGGCATAAATGAAATGCTGAGTATGCATCCCATGCGTTAGGGAATATAGTACTTCGTATATCCGCCAAAATAATACCGGACTCGACGGCATTGGTCCTATTGATTGATAGAAATTTTTCAATTTCATCTTTATCAGCCAACACTTTTCCATAATGACGCTCTAATTGCTCACTTAAATCAATGAATGACAATATTCTATGGTCCTCATCGCTTACTGGAGGATAAATGCCTGATTTTAATGCATCAATATGCTCCCATTTTTTTACGGTTTTCCACCAAGCATCCTTCAATATGTGCCGAATCCTAACTATGTGGCTAGGCGAAGGTAGACGTCTATCTGACACTTTATCGGTGGGTCTTACCCAATGTAATTTCCGTTCCCCGAGGGCCAGCAGAGTTGGATTAACTATGCTGAAGACAAATGTAGAAAATTCCACTTGTCTCATTCCATGGTCGTGTGCCCATCTGCTGTGCATTTCAGTCAGCTGGCGAACATCCTCTACGCGCTCAATTTCATGACCAGATAAAACTGCACTTTCCTCGACCTCATCAAAAAGATTCCACCACCTACGGAGTGACTTGACGTAATTAGTAACAGTTTCCTTTCTTGAAAACTCGGACAGAGCCATAATTGCAGGTAGCAGTTGATATATAAGATTTGGTCTGCCAGAAAACGTCTTAATTGATTTTTTACTTTTTCCATTTCTTAGGCCATTTTCACCATGTGCGAATACTCTCAAATCGACTTTGTAGGCGTCTGTTGGATGCGAGGTATAGAACTCAAGGGTATTATCTTGTTTCGAAGGAATTATCAATGGAGATACAAGATCTAGATTATTTTCATTTTGAGATTTGCTCAATCCATCCAATTCATAGTTTCTAATCAATTTGATACCTAGCCCAATCCATCCCACATTTTTTCATGTGCAATGTTTAAATTTATATTCATGCGATCAACTACCCACTGTAAATAAATTATTGTTGTTTCTCTACTTACGTGTCTCAACTGAGGTTTAATTATTGTAGATACAATGTATTCAGCAGCAATCATAATATCCAATTTATTCTTTTCTGTTTGTTCGCCTTCGATTATTTTATCTATCATTGAGCTGTAGCTTTTTAAATGACTCCACAATGTAGTGCAGGCCCAAAAATCTCTGGCTCGATGTGGTGACCAACCTTTAGGTTTTTCAACGCTACGCCAACCATCGTAAATGCTCTGTTGATTGATTCGAAGCCCCGTTTCTTGATCAAGAAACAAATGAACAGACGCGTCCCTAATTGCAAACTGCTCTGACGCTGTACGACCTTTTTTCACTTGAACTCTAAGTGCAACTGCTCTTTCTTTTTTTCGATATGCATCAATTTTCTCTGCAAGGAGTAATGGAATATTAATTACACCTTCTGGGCCAATTTTATCTCCATTATCCTGACCATAGTTTTTTCCTTTACAACCATAACGTATTTTTACTTTGAGGAACTGATTGGAGATTGGAGCCTCAGGATTTCTGATATCCCAGTCGCTTCTATCTAATGGAATTGTGTCTATCCGCCATCCGGCAGCTTCAGATCTACGGATAGCAGTTTCCAATATTAGTTCAGCAATTAGTCCTCGTACGAGACCTTTTTGTCCATACATTCGCTCGAGCCAAACTTTAACTTCACTTTCCGAAGGGATTTTTTTTAGATTCTTAATTTCTCTCATTTTCCCCTTACGAATTGAGACGTCTTTAGAAAGGTGACCAACAGAGCTAATCGCAGATGGGGTCTTGAATTTGATAACTTTTGAGGGCACATGAAACTCACTTCTCAGCCCCTTAGCAGAAGCCCAATTTAGATATTCACAAGCAGTCGCAACTCTTGCATTTATAGTGCTTGGAGATAATCCTCTTTTTGTAAGTGACCAAATGCCCTCGGCCATTTCTTTTTGGTATCTGCCCACTATGTCTTGAGAATATTCAAGTGATAAAGGCTCTAGTGATCGGTGATCGCACCAGCTAAGAAAATTACAAAGCCGATCTCCGTAGTTCTTAATAGAAATTGGTGTAGGTGGGACGGAAACGTAACTTTGATTTGCACTCACTCCAGGACTCCATACCCCTAGTGCACGATCAATGAGAAACATACTCCCATTTCTATGATATCCAGGAGAGGAATGAAATATACATGGGATATTCGAAACTAAACCAAAACCTCTTTTTACAAGTAGCTCTGGGTTAGGATAGACTAATTTATAATCAAATTTCATATCTAACTAAATTTAAACTCACTATATTAAGATATTCTAATTATGATATCTTAAATTAGGTTCAAATCTAATACTATTTATCACCCCTATAAATATTCGCACGCCAATGACCGACATTAACGAATATTCTATGCCGTTTTTGATGGAAGTCGATGTGGCAGCCAAGAAGTTTGTTCAGGCCATTGCCGACAAAAAGCGCTTTGTTATTATCCCTTGGCAAATGGGCGCAGTGGCGAAACTGATGCGGTTAATTCCACCTGTCTTGTGGGATTTCTTAGCCAAAAATGCTCCGCATAAATCTCGTGGCAACATCAAAAGCTAGCCACTATTTAGTATTAGCCCGTTCCTTTTCGTATTCTTCATACGTTTTCTTATTCGCATTTTCTAAGCAGCGCTCGGCCTCAGAAGGCGGTTGCAGGCGGCATTGATTCTCAGCACCCTGCTTCGCGCCTTCGTACCATGCCTGCGTGGTGCAAGCTGAGGCTATCGTTGCCGCTAGGCACAAGGCTAATATATTAAACGCTTTATTTAGTTTCATACGTTTCCAATTATCGGGTGATTGGTTTGTATCGAATACGCCTAGGTTTAGCACCTTCTTCACCCAGACGTTTTTTCTTATCGGCTTCATATTCCTGATAATTGCCGTTGAAGAACGTCCATTGTGATTCTCCTTCTGCGGCCAGTATATGCGTTGCAATACGGTCTAGGAACCAGCGGTCATGGGAAATCACCAGCACGCAACCAGCGAATTCTAGCAGGGCGTCTTCTAGCGCACGTAAGGTTTCCACATCTAAGTCGTTTGAGGGTTCATCCAGTAATAATACATTGCCGCCAGAGATCAGGGTTTTCGCTAGGTGCAAACGCCCTCGTTCACCGCCTGAGAGTTGGCCCACCACTTTTTGCTGATCGCCACCCTTGAAGTTGAAGCGGCCAATATAGGCACGTGAGGGAGTTTCGTAACGCCCAACCGTTAATATGTCCGATCCGCCCGAAATCTCGTCAAACACCGTTTTGGTGTCACTTAAGTTGTCGCGGCTTTGATCTACATAAGCGAGCTTTACCGTTTGACCAATGTTGACTTCACCAGAATCTGGTTGTTCTTTACCCGTAATCATTTTAAATATGGTGGATTTACCTGCGCCGTTAGGGCCAATCACACCAACAATGGCACCAGCAGGTACGGTAAAGCTCAAATTGTCGATCAATAAACGGTCACCAAAGGCTTTGGTCACATTGTTAAACTCGATAACCTGATCGCCTAAACGCTCACCCACAGGGATAAATATTTCCTGAGTTTCGTTACGTTTTTGATATTCAGCACTCGCCAGTTCTTCATAGCGGGCAATACGTGCCTTGCTCTTGGCTTGACGCGCTTTCGGATTTTGACGCACCCACTCAAGCTCGGTATTTAAGGCTTTGCGGCGTGCGGATTCTTGCGACTCTTCTTGTTTTAAGCGTTCTTGTTTCTGATCCAACCAGCTAGAGTAATTGCCTTTCCATGGAATACCATGACCGCGGTCTAGCTCTAAAATCCACTCGGCCGCATTATCTAAGAAGTAACGATCATGGGTGACTGCAACCACAGTGCCGGGGAAGCGCACTAAAAATTGCTCCAGCCATTCTACAGACTCTGCATCCAGATGGTTAGTAGGTTCATCCAGTAGCAACATATCTGGTTTGGAAAGTAATAGCTTGCACAATGCTACGCGACGTTTTTCACCGCCTGATAGGGGGCCGATTTTTGCATCCCACGCAGGTAAGCGTAATGCATCCGCAGCGATTTCTAATTGATGCTCAACGTCGGAACCGCTGGCAGCAATGATGTTCTCATACTTGGCCTGCTCATCTGCCAATTTATCAAAGTCAGCATCGGGTTCAGCGTAAGCGGCGTAAATCTCTTCTAACTTTTGCTTGGCTTCCATCACCGCACCCATGCCGCTTTCCACCTCTTCACGCACGGTTTTCTCGGGGTCTAATTGCGGTTCCTGTGGCAAATAACCGATAGAGATATTAGGTAAATGTTGAACATCGCCCTCAATTTCTTTATCCACCCCAGCCATAATGCGCAGCACGGTTGATTTGCCTGAGCCGTTTAAGCCGAGCAAGCCAATCTTTGCACCTGGGAAAAAAGACAGTGAAATGTCTTTAATAATTTGACGTTTAGGGGGGACTATTTTGCTCACACGGAGCATCGACATTACATATTGGGCCATTTTTAGTTTCAAGCAATCACAAAAACGTTAGCTTACTGTATTGCGCACCACTTGTGTATCACTCAGTTTGTTTATCATTCAATCAATATGCACAAGTTTTAGCTTGCCTTGTAACAAACTGGTACTATCCATCCCTAATTAATATAAGCATCAATACTTAACAATAAACACTATAGAATAAACGCCATGGCACTCAAATCTACAATCTACAAAGCTGAGCTTAATGTCGCAGATATGGATCGTCACTATTATCAGCAACATAGCCTAACCCTTGCCCGTCACCCGTCAGAGACTGAGGAGCGCCTGATGGTGCGGTTAATTGCATTTACTTTATTCGCTTCCGAAACGCTGGCTTTTGGTAAAGGTTTGAGTGACGATGAAGAGCCAGATTTATGGCAAAAAGACCTGACAGGTGCTATAGAACTATGGGTGGAAGTGGGTTTGCCCGACGAGCGCATCATCCGTAAAGCTTGTGGACGTGCAAGCAAAGTCGCTGTTGTTATCTATGGTGGCAGAGCAGCGGATATGTGGTGGAGCCAAAACAGTAAAGCCTTATTAAAATTAAATAACTTAACGGTTATCAATCTACCTGAGACGGATAGCTTAACTAAAGCCTGCTCTCGCAATATGGAAATCAGTTGCACCACACAAGACTCACAGATTTTAGTAAGTTATGATCAAGATAGCTTTGATATTGTACCCATCACGCTTATGTGACCCTGAAAACCGCTAAATTCGTTTCAATTAACTACAATTCAAAATTCTCTTTATCTGGCGCGTCATAGTGAATGATAGACAGAAATTTGATTGGAGTTTCGATAAGATTTTCTGGGCGATGTGGGACTTCACCTTGAAACGTGAGTGAATCGCCGCTCGTTAATACAAAAGTATCTTTACCGACTCGATACTCAAGTTTGCCCTCAAGCATATGGATAAATTCAGTTCCTGGGTGTTCAAATGCGGGGAATTCTTCGTGTGAGTCTTCAAGCGTAATTAAAAAAGGTTCAAAGGTTTTATGCGGGCCTTGGTCATAGGCGAGCAATTGGTAGGTATGTCCAACCTTGGTGCCCCTTCTTACGACTTCCATGCCTTGGTCTTTTTTTACAAGCTGAGCCGCGCCGCGAGGTAGGTTGTAATTCTGGAATAACTTGGCGAGCGTGACGCCCAAGGCATTGGCCAATTGTTCTAACGTTTCTAGGCTGGTAGCGGCTAGATTATTCTCAATTTTACTGAGCATGCCGCGGCTGATTCCGGCCCGTTCTGATACTTCTGCAATGGTTAGGTTGTGCTCTAAGCGGAGTTGTCGAATAGTCGTGCCTAAATGGCGCCCTAATGATTTATTGCGCTCATCCGTTTTTACGTCTTCAGTTTCTTGTTTTTCCGTCATATCAATGTCCGTCCCAGTTAGCACCCCGAATATTACAAGAGACTTAACGCAGGCAGTAAAAAAATCTTTGACGCCCAGTCTTAAAGAAATTATACCAAACAGTCAAAATAGTTTCACTATGGTAATAATAGTTGATGTAAAATAAATTTTAGTTTTTTGCGTAACGGTTGAATTAAACCACTGTTGAATTAAATTATATTTTTTTACATGTATGTAAATGAGTGAGTGATGAGGAGCATATTTTGAGTGAAAGAATTGTAATGCGCACAGGCGAGGCCTTAGTAGCTGGCGGGCCTCCTGGTACGGCGGCTGAACCCGAAATTATTATCGGCGAGTTAGATGGGCCAGTCGGAACCGCGATTGCTACTTTGACGGGTGATCAGGTGGCGGGTCATACTCGTGTGTTTGCTTTGTTAAATACCGATATTCAGGTAAGGCCAGTGACGCTAATGGTGAGTAAAGTCACGGTGAAGGAAACCAAATACACCAATATTTTAATGGGTACGGTGCAAGCGGCGATTGCTAATGGCGTGCTGGACGCGGTGCGGGCGGGTGATATTCCTAAAGAGCGTGCGAACGATTTAGGGATTATTGTTTCTGTCTGGTTGAATCCGATGGTGACTAAAGACGAGAAGCTAGATCATAAAATTTTGTTTGATATTCATCGTAAAGCGACCGCGCTGGCGATTCACAAAGCCATGACCAATACGCCTAGTATTGACTGGTTGCTGGAGAACCAAGATAAAATTACCCACAAATATTTCCAGATGGGCTTAGACGGAAAGTTGTAAGTTAGCGCTACTTGCTTGCCCAATCGAGGCAGGTTTGCAGCAACGCTGATAGAAGTGGTTTAACATTGTTGGCCAATTCCGAGTCATATTTATATGGAGCGCTTTCCTCCATATAAATATGTTGGCTCATTTCAAGCTGTACCGCATGTATATTCTTGCTTGGCATGCCGTAATGTCTGGTGATGTAACCACCCTTAAATCGACCATTGAAAACGTAGCTGTAATTCTTAGCATATGAGGATTCTTGCATGGTCAAGGCCAGCGCCTGTTGCAAGGATGCGTCACATGACGTGGTGTCTGCGGTACCGAAATTCAGGTCTGGTAATTGACCAGTAAAAAATCTGGGTACTTGTGATGCGATAGAGTGCGCATCCCATAACACAGCAATACCATGAATGGCGTGTATTCTTTCCAGTTCAGTAGTTAGCTTTTGGTGATAAGGTCGCCAATACTGATCAATCCGTTGCTGTATCTCACGCTCATCAGGTTGTGCTCCGTCCAGATATATTGCCTCTTTAGCAAAGGTATCGATAGGGCATAAGCCCGTTACATCTTGCCCAGGATACAGCGAAGTATTTTCGGGTGATCTGTTTAGGTCAATCACATAGCGCGCATATTCTGCCTCTAGAATGGAGATGTTGTAGTCTTGCGCCATGTCATAAAGCAAGTCTAAATGCCAATCAACATCTGGCAGTCGCTGGGCTTCAGTGGTTAGGCGGCATGCAATTTCTTTGGGTAACGCTGTTCCAACATGCGGTATTGAGATGAGTAAAGGGCTATTCCCTTCACGAAAATGATAAGCATGGCGCATATGGTTTTCTCCTGCGGTATTGGCTACATACTACTTATGTATTACTGCTAAATTTCCATTTTATCTAAGTCGTTCATATTGCTAGCAAACATGGGGTGACTTTAACATAAGTTTCATTACAATTAAAAAAGTTTCATTTTGATATTGACATGGGTAATTCAGATATGGCCTAATACGCTCATCAAGTTTCCTTTTAGGAAAAAAAGTTTATTTGATCCTGTGTGATCAGAATAAATCGTTTGTGATATTAAAACTTAAAAAAATAGGTTTCATGGAGTTAAGACATGCCCTTAAGACTACTTAAATATGCACTATCAAAAGAGCATCCAGCGCCGCGTTTTTTTAAGGCTCATGAAAGCCTAAAAAAATCGTATGACGTTGTGATTATCGGTGGTGGTGGGCATGGCTTGGCAGCTGCATATTACCTCGCTAAAGATCACGGTATTACCAATGTCTGTGTCCTTGAGAAAGGCTATATTGGCGGCGGCAATACCGGTCGTAATACCACGATCGTTCGTTCCAACTATCTCACCCCAGAGGGCGTCAACTTTTATGACGCCAGCGTGAAAATTTACGAGGGCTTGTCTGAAGAGCTGGACCTTAATCTGTTCTATTCAACCCGTGGTCATTTCACTTTGGCACATACCGAATCCGCGATGCGCACTATGCGCTGGCGTGCTGAAGTGAATAAACACGTCGGCGTAGAAAGTCGCGTAGTGGGACCCGATGAAATTGCTAAAGCCTGTCCTCAGCTAGATTTGAGTTGCAGTGGGCAAGCGCCCATTCTAGGTGCTTTGTATCATGCACCAGGCTCGGTGGCTCGTCATGATGGTGTGGCTTGGGGTTATGCGCGTGGCGCCGACAGATTGGGTGCAGAAATCCATCAGAACACAGAAGTACTTAGCATCGACGTTAAAAATGGCAAGGTCTGTGGTGTTAACACCAACAAAGGCTATATCGAAACTAAGCAAGTGCTATCAGCGGTGGCTGGGTTTACGCCGCGTATTACTGAAATGGTGGATTTACAAACACCAATTGTTATTCACCCATTACAAGCCTGTGTAACAGAGCCTATGAAGCCTTGGTTAGATACTATTTTAGTGTCTGGCAGCTTGCATGTGTACGTTAGCCAGTCATCACGTGGTGAGTTGGTGATGGGCTCATCGCTCGATCCTTATGAGGTGCATTCAACACGCTCCACGCTAGATTTTGTCGAAGGTCTGACTGCACATATGTTAGATATGTTTCCATTTTTATCCAATGTCAAAGTGGTGCGCCAATGGGCGGGCATGGCCGACATGACGCCAGACTTTGCGCCGATTATGGGTAAAACCCCCATTGAAGGCTTTTATCTGGATGCTGGCTGGGGTACTTGGGGCTTTAAAGCGACCCCCATTAGTGGCAAAACCATGGCGCAAACTATCGCCAATGATAGCGCGCCAGATTTAATTCACTCATTCCGCCTGTCACGCTTTGAAGATTATGAGCTGACTGGAGAGAAAGGCGCTGCGTCAGTAGGCCATTAAGCTTATTGAGGTTACGAAATTAAGAGGAATATGCAATGAAATTACTCACCTGTCCAATGAACGGAACAAGACCACTGAGCGAATTTGTATTCGGCGGCGAGTATCGCCAGGCACCAGATCAGCTTACCTGTACAGATGCCGAATGGGCCGCCTATGTGCATAACCGCAGCGGCGCACCTGGCGATAAAAAAGAATGGTGGTATCACTCCCCGAGCGGCACGTGGTTTATTGCAGAACGTAACACACTCACAGACAAAGTAACTCGCACTTATCTTTTTGGGCAAGGCAATACAACGCAGGAGCAAGGCAAATGATTTTTCGTACACTCAAGCAATCAGGCGAGTGGATTAACCGTGCTAAGAAAATCAGCTTCACGTTTGAGGGTGAGGTATTTCAGGCGTATGAGGGCGACACTATCAGCAGTGCATTGCTAGCTGCTGGTCAGAAAATTTTAGGGCGTAGCTTTAAATATCACCGCCCACGCAGCGTATTGAGTTTAGCCAATCATGACGTGAATGTGCTGGTGACTGACGGCGTAGATACTAATATTCGTGCTGACGTGGTTGAAGTGAAGGATGGCATGGTATTGACTGCGGTTAATACCAGCGGTGGTGTTAAAAAAGATAAGAATAGTTATATCGACTCAATCTCTCCCTTGTTGCCGGTTGGCTTTTACTACAAGGCTTTCCATACACCACGTCGATTCTTCCCGTTTTGGGAAAAAGTAATTCGTAAAGCCGCGGGCTTGGGCGTGGTCAATTTTAACTACCCACGTATTTTAAAACGTAAAACGCATTCTCATTGTGATGTATTGGTGGTTGGTGCAGGCCCAGCGGGCTTGGCAGCGGCTTATACCGCAGCAGAAGCTGGCCTTGAAGTAATTCTTGTGGATGAAAACCGTCAACTGGGCGGAAGTTTAGGCTACAACCGTGCTGGAGAGTCAAGCGTGGTTGCACAACTGGATGGCTTGTTGGCTAAAGTTGCAAGTCTATCCAATATTAAGATTATTTCGGCCGCCTATGCCGCGGGTTATTATCCAGACCACCTTGTTCCTATCGTGAGTGATGCTGGGATCAACAAAGTACGTGCGAAGTCAGTTATTGTGGCAAGTGGCGCTTTTGAGCAGCCACCTGTGTTTAGATACAACGACTTGCCTGGCGTGATGTTGGGTTCTGCCGCGCAGCGCCTGATTTATCGTTATGCAGTAAAACCATTCAATAATGGTGTTGTAGTGACGGCTAATGATTATGGCTATCGCGTTGCCTTAGATTTGTTGCAAGCAGGGGTTAAGGTTGCCGCATTGGTTGATATGCGTACACAAGGCAGCATTGTAAATGAAGCTGAGTTGTCTAAGCGTGGCGTAAAAGTCTATACAGGTTATTGCGTTTATGAGGCGCTAGCAACCTCAGATAAATCTGGGGTGCGTGGCGCAGTGATTTGCCCATACGATGAAAAGCAAAGTCAAGCCTTAACAGATAACAAATTTACGCTAGATTGTGATGGTATTGCCATGAGCGCAGGTTGGGCGCCAGCAGGGGCCTTACTGTATCAAGCTGGCACAGGCATGCAATATGATTACAATGTAGAGCAGTTCGTCCCAAGTCGCTTGCCCAATGGCATGTTTGCAGCAGGTAAGGTTAACGGGGTATTTGAACTGGAGCAACGTTTGCGCGATGGTATACGTGCTGCCAATGATGCGGTGCGTCATTTAGGGCTAGATGCGCCGCAAAACAATGCAGAGAAACATGTGGGGGCGATACCCAGTCATCCGTATCCCATGGTGCCGCACCCTAAAGCTAAAAACTTTGTAGACTTTGATGAAGATATTCAAATCAAAGACTTTGAGAATGCGGCGAAAGAGGGTTTCGATAACATCGAGCTGATGAAACGCTTCACCACTGTGGGCATGGGGCCAAGTCAGGGCAAGCATTCCAACATGAACGCGATTCGTATTTTGGCAAGAATACGTGGTTTGCCAGTGGAGAAGATAGGCAGCACCACCTCCAGACCGTTCTTCCATCCTACGCCGATTGGGCATCTGGGTGGGCGCGGCTTTCATCCGCACCGACTCACATCATTGCACGATTGGCATCAAGAGAATGGCGCGGTGTTTACCGATGTAGGTGCATGGAAGCGTGCCGCTTATTATCTGACGGCTGACCAATCAAAAACAGATGCGATTCAGGCTGAAGCGCTAGCTGTGCGCAAAACGGCAGGCATTATCGATAGCAGTTCATTTGGCAAAATAGAAATTCATGGTCCAGATGCCGCCTTATTTTTAGAGCGATTTTTTACGGGCGTTTACACCGATCAAAAAGTTGGCGGGTGTCGTTATGTGATGCTGCTGGATGAAGCTGGTGTGGTCATTGATGATGGTATTGCCAGCCGTCTCGCAGATGATTTGTTTTATATTTCTGTCGGTACCTCCAACGCGGCGGCAGTTTACCGTGAAATGCAACGTTCACAACAGATGTGGCAGCTCAATTTAGGTTTGGTTAATGTCACTGGTGCATTTGGCGCGATTAATATTGCTGGGCCTTTTGCCCGCGAGATTCTTGCAACGCTGACTAGTCTAGATCTTTCACCTGAAATATTCCCAGTCAATAGCGTGCGTGAAAGCCAAGTGGCGGGTGTGGAAACGCGCATCATCAGAGTGGCATTCGTGGCAGATAATGGTTATGAGTTGCATGCGCCTATGGGTCAATTGCCGCATATTTGGCGTGCGTTAGTGGAAGCAGGCAAGCCACATGGATTGCGTCCATTTGGCACCGATGCCCAACGCTTACTGCGTCTGGAAATGGGCCATGCTATGCCAGGGGTGGATACCGATGGTCTGACCAATCCATTTGAAATCGGTGCAGACTGGGCAATCAAAATGTATAAGCCTTATTTTATCGGGCAAAGAAGCTTGCAAATATTAGCTAAGCGTCCCCTCAGAAAGCAATTGGTGCCATTTGTATTGGCCGAAAATTATAAGGGTGAGTTACCTTTAGATTGTAATCTGGTTGTCAACGGAAGAGACATTCTTGGGCGCGTGACCAGTATTAGTTACAGCAAGTTTTTTAACCGCTATATCGGTTTTGCTTATGTCCCCCCAGACAAAAAGGCAGCGGGATCTGTTTTTGAAATTCGAGCAGATAGTGGTGCGCTGGTGGTTGCAACGGTGGTGCCTTCTCCATTTATTAAGAGTCTAAAGGAAGCTTAAGATGCAACAGTTTGATGTGAGAAAAATTATCCAAACATCCCCTGTCGCTCATGCGCAACCAAAGGCGCTAGCAAAATGGGAAGTGATTAATGGTATGGAAATCGCAGTTGAGTTTGCAAGCGCTGAGATTGAGCGTGCGAGAAAACAAGTGCTCGGTGTCGCGGATGTTAGTTGTTTGGTGCGTTATGGCGTCAAAGGACCCAACGCAATGCAATGGTTAGTCGAACGTGGTGTTGCAATCCCAACCAGCCCTAACGCATGGACGATGAGTGAGCAAAAAACCTTGGTGCTACGTCTAGGGGGTAGCGAGTTTTTGATTGAAGACCAACTGGGTGGTTTTGTTTGCAACAAATTAGCGAGCGAAACAACGCGGGTAGCAGGTGTTTACCAAGTGCCTAGAGCCGATGCTGCTTTTGTTGTGAGTGGCAGTGAAACGCTTAATTTATTTTCGGAGTTGTGTTCACTGGATTTACGTGAAAAATCATTGGCTGACAATCAACTCATCATGACCCAAATCGCAGGAATCTCCGCCACCGTTATCCACCAAACTTTACACGGTGAATCAATCTATCGTATTTGGTGTGATGGCACATATGGGGCATATATGTGGGAAATTTTGATGGAAATTGCTGTTGAGTTGGGCGGTGGGGCGGTGGGCTTGTCGCATTATCAGAGCTAAAGCTTGGCAATGGCTTATTAATTGTACGGATACATTAGACTTTCAGGGAGATGTGCATGAAATCGTTAGATGAAGCAAAAAAGTTTCTTAAAGACAATAACGTTAGATACGTATTGGCGCAGTTTGTAGATATTCATGGTGTGGCTAAAGTTAAATCGGTACCAGCGGCACATCTCGAAGATATTTTAACGGCAGGCGCTGGCTTTGCTGGTGGTGCGATCTGGGGCATGGGCATTAAGCCTAATGGTCCAGACTATATGGCGGTGGGCGAGTTAGCAACGCTTAATCTGATTCCTTGGCAGCCAGGTTATGCACGGATTGTGTGTGATGGTCACGTCAATGGCAAGCCGTATGAGTACGATTCTCGCGTGGTACTTAAAAAGCAAATTGAACGTTTAAGTGAAAAAGGCTGGACGCTATATACAGGGCTGGAGCCAGAGTTCTCCTTGCTGCATCGCGATGAAAGTGGTGCACTTAAGCCAGTGGATGAAACCGATAAGCTCGCTAAACCCTGCTATGACTATAAAGGCATTACCAGACAATCAGCTTTCTTGGAGAAGCTGACCGAGTCTTTGATCTCGGCAGGCTTAGATGTGTACCAAATCGACCATGAAGATGCGAATGGTCAATTTGAAATTAACTATACCTATGCAGATTGCTTGAAGAGCGCTGATGATTTCATCATGTTTAAAATGGCTGCCAGCGAGATCGCCAATGAGTTAGGCATGATCTGCTCATTAATGCCTAAGCCATTTAGCAACCGTCCAGGTAATGGCATGCACATGCATATGTCGATTGGGGATGGCAAAAAAAGCTTATTCCATGATGATAGCGATACAACAGGCCATGGCCTATCCAAACTAGCGTATCACTTTATGGCGGGTTTGCTGGCACATGCACCAGCCATTACCGCATTGGCTGCCCCTACGGTTAACTCATATAAACGCTTAGTGGTTGGGCAATCACTCACAGGTGCGACATGGGCGCCAGCTTATATTTCTTACGGTAATAACAACCGTTCAACCATGGTGCGTATTCCTTATGGTCGTTTGGAGTTACGTTTGCCTGACGGTAGCTGTAACCCATATTTAACGACAGCCGCAGTGATTGCTGCTGGCTTAGATGGTGTTGCACGCGAGTTACACCCAGGCGCAGGTAATCCAGACAATCTATACGATTACAGCGCACAACAGTTGAAAGAAAAAGGCATTGGTATCTTGCCACAAAACTTGGGCTTGGCAATCGATGCACTGGAAGCTGATAAGGTCATTGTGGAAGCATTGGGTGAAGGTTTAATGGGTGAATTTATAGCACTTAAACGTGCAGAGTGGATTGAGTACCAACGTCATGTTTCAGACTGGGAAATCAACCGCTACGTAGAGTTTTTCTAACTTAATTAGCACTATTTAATAAATTTGTAAGGAGAAAAGTATGTGTGGAATTGTCGGATTATTAGTAAGAAACCCCAAAATGCGTGACTCAATCGGCGAGCTTATGATGCCTATGCTAATCGGCATGACCGAGCGTGGGCCAGATTCAGCAGGGATGGCTATGTTTACCGCGCCAGTAGCGGCGGATGCAAGAAAATTCAGCTTGTATTCAGGGGCTACTGATTTTAACTGGACTAAATTAGGCCACGATTTTGAAAAACATTTAAGCGTTAAAGCCAAGGTTGAACCGAAAGAAAATCATGCGGTATTAACCACAACGCTAGAGCCAGCAACCGTGAAAATGTGGTTGAAAGAACATTATCCACAATTGCACTTGCTATCAGTTGGTCAGCTCATGGATATTTACAAAGACGTTGGTACCCCAGCGCAAGTGGCGGAGCGCTATGACTTTAAAAACTTTAAAGGTACGCACTTGGTTGGTCATACCCGTATGGCCACTGAGTCTGCGGTGACACCTGCGCATGCCCACCCATTTACGGCGGGTGAAGACTGGTGTTTAGTGCATAACGGTTCATTATCCAATGCACATAGCCTACGCCGCAAATTAGAAAAAGAGGGTATCGCGTTTGAAACAGACAACGATACAGAGGCCGCTTGCCGCTTTCTACAATGGCGTATGCGCGAAGGCGATGATCTTAAAACTGCACTCAATCACGGCTTTGAAGAGCTGGATGGTTTCTACACATTACTAATGGGCACAAGCACTGAGCTTGCTTTGGTGCGTGACCCGTATGGTTGCAAACCAGCCATCATTGCAGAGCATGATGACTACGTCGCCATTGCTTCTGAGTTCCGCTCATTAGCGCATTTACCAGATATTAAAAACGCGAAGGTTTTCGAGCCTTCCCCTAAGGAGATGTATGTATGGAAACTCTAAAATTTGATTTGGACACCAAACCATTACGTGAAGTGAATCAATTTCTGCATGGTGATGCAGGCGGTTTAAATGGCAAAAAAGTGGATATTGAGAGTCCAAATGGTGCACACAATATTGCCGTTGGCTTAAAAGCGGATCTCGACGTGACGATCAAGGGGCACACTGGCTATTACACAGCGGGTATGAATCAACTGGCAAAAGTGACCGTTGAAGGCAGTGTCGGAAGTGGTGTCGCTGAGAACATGATGTCTGGGGTGGTACATGTGAAAGGTTTTGCCTCAAACGCTGCGGGTGCAACCGCCCATGGTGGCTTGCTGGTTATTGATGGTGATGCTGGTTTGCGTTGTGGCATTGCCTTAAAAGGGGCAGATATTGTGGTGGGTGGTTCTGTCGGTAGCTTCTCAGCATTTATGGCGCAAGCAGGCAATATGGTGATTTTGGGTGATGCAGGCGAAGGCCTTGGTGACTCAATTTATGAAGCAAAATTGTTTGTGCGCGGCACTGTAAAAAGCTTGGGTGCCGACTGCGAAGAAAAAGTCATGAATGCAGAAGATAAACAAATTTTAGCGGATTTATTGAAAAAATCAGGTCATGCGGATGTAAGCCCAGACAGCTTTAAACAATATGGCTCAGCGCGAACTTTATACCACTTCCATGTCGATAATGCAGGAGCATACTAAAATGAGCGACAACAATCACAATATTCCTCAAACCAAACCACGTTATTCTGCAACGTTTGATGAGTACACCAACTCTGAAATCAGACGTGCTGCGGCAACGGGTATCTATGATATTCGTGGTGCGGGCTCCAAGCGTAAACTGCCACACTTTGATGATTTGCTATTTCTTGGTGCATCAGTAAGTCGTTACCCACTGGAAGGCTACCGTGAAAAGTGTGGTACAGACGTGGTCTTAGGCACTAGACATGCAAAAAAACCGATACACTTAAAAACTCCAGTCACCATTGCTGGTATGAGCTTTGGTTCACTCTCAGGCCCAGCTAAAGAAGCATTGGGTCGTGGTGCCACGGCGGCTGGTACCAGTACCACGACTGGTGATGGTGGGATGACGCAAGAAGAACGTGGCCATTCAACGACTTTGGTTTATCAGTATCTACCATCACGCTACGGCATGAATCCAGATGATTTACGTAAAGCCGATGCGATTGAGTTGGTGATTGGTCAAGGTGCTAAGCCAGGTGGTGGTGGTATGTTGCTCGGTCAAAAGATTACCGCACGTGTTGCTAAAATGCGTTGTTTGCCAGAAGGTATCGACCAACGTTCATCATGCCGTCATCCAGACTGGACAGGCCCTGATGACCTTGAAATTAAAATTGCAGAATTGCGCGAAATCACTGATTGGGAAAAACCAATTTACGTAAAAATCGGTGCCACACGTCCTTATTACGACGTTGCATTGGCTGTAAAGGCTGGCGCAGATGTGATCGTGCTGGATGGTATGCAAGGTGGTACTGCGGCTACGCAAGAGGTATTTATTGAGCACGTTGGTATTCCTATCTTGGCTGCTATTCGCCCCGCGGTAAAAGCCCTGCAAGACTTGGGCGTATACCGTAATGGTAAGGACAGTGTGCAACTGATTGTGTCTGGCGGCATACGTAACGGTGCAGACCTTGCCAAAGCGATTGCGCTAGGCGCCGATGCCGTTGCCATTGGTACCGCTGCTTTGATAGCGCTGGGCGATAATGACCCACATCTTGAAGAAGAGTATCAAAAGCTGGGTACGACTGCAGGTGCTTATGATGATTGGCATGAAGGCAAAGACCCTGCGGGCATTACTACGCAAAATCCTGAGTTGATGAAACGTCTGGACCCAATCAAAGCTGGTCATCGTTTAGCTAACTATATCGCGGTGATGACGATGGAAGCACAAGTGGTGGCACGTGCTTGCGGCAAATCACATCTGCACAACTTAGAGCCAGAAGATTTAGTGGCATTAACCATCGAGTCATCAGCCATGGCACAAGTGCCACTAGCTGGTACTAGCTGGATACCAGGAGTAACGAAATTCTGATTTATCTCTAGAAGTTGTAACCTCCACCCATTGATTTGGGTTTTTATGAGGGTGTGTGCGATGAATGGTCTTTTCTATTTGAAAACGGTTTTATCCTCCCATTATCGGAATAAGATAGAAATAACGTTCATCTTAAATGCGCATACCCTCACTTTTTATTTGTGCGGCCTTCTAACGGTCGCATTTTTTTCGCCCAAATTTTTCAACTTAAACTCATCGCTACCAGTTCGTCAGTACCTGCTTAGTCTTCCATTCTGGTGACGAGTGCAATGATTCTTCTATCGATTAGATTTCACAAGTATTCCAAATTATAA
Source organism: Methylophilaceae bacterium (assembly GCA_036504995.1). GTDB lineage: Bacteria > Pseudomonadota > Gammaproteobacteria > Burkholderiales > Methylophilaceae > DASXUG01. The sequence goes on from DASXUG010000009.1 coordinate 48,251, forward strand.
AAAAATATGAGGAGAGTATTTTGAATAATGATATGAAAAGAATGAACGACATGTATCTGCGTGACTGCCTAATGGCTTGGTTCGATGTGGCGTTGTTGTGGGGGGCTGTGGTTTTTGTACTCATCGCCATCCTCGGTATTGTGCAAGACAGCAATATTCGTCTGGTGCTCTATATCTCAAGTTTCCTCTTGATGCTTTTTAATACGGCATCTGTGTTTGCGATGACGAAGCACTTTAGAGAAGATAAAGCATTTATCTACGGCTTAGACATCAAACATCTAGACGCCAATCGCGCCGCTAAAATCAATCATTAGGAGAGCCACATGTCGAAACATTACATCCCCCCTAAGCAGGGTATGCTTGGTCAAGTTTTTGACACAATTTTGGTCTTGGTCTTGGTCTACGCTAGTTTGATGGTTCCTTTGTTATTTAAGGTTGAGGAAAAGGCAGACGCCGCAAAAGCGGCTGCAGTGGTCAAGGCGAGCTGGGAGTCGCTTGGTCAAAATACCATACAGCAGGAGCAATGGATCAAGCTAGGTTATGACCCAGATAAGGCGGCGGTATTAATTAACAACCGTTTTGACTACACCATTGATCCCACTATGCTCATCATCACAATCCTAGTGGTTGTCGGGTATTTCGTTTTTATGCTGAAGGTATCAGATAAGCAATATCGAGAAGTTATTAAAGAAAAATTTGATAATAAATAACGACATACCTAGGAGGAGAACAATCATGAATTTTTGGGATATTTTGGTGTACGCAGCATGGAGCATATCAGCTGTCATGTTGGTGTGGATGGTCGTCGATGCCTTTATGATTTCATCGCAATATGATGAAGCCTATCTAATGAGCTCACGTGAAGGTGGTGAAGATGATGTGGTTCACGGCGTTCATCTGGAAGAGGGGAATGCATAATGGCTAGCGAAAAAATAACGAGTAGCAGTAAACCTATTGCTATGCTTAAAGTGCTTAATCCATTTCACATTTGGGCTTTGGGGGTGGGCATCGTATTGGTTGGTGAATTTATGGGGTGGAACTTTACGGTGGGCAAGGGAGGCGCTTACGCCTCACTAATCGCTTGCTGGGTGATCGGTTTGCTCTATACCTGTGTGGCGATGATAGACTCGGAGGTGACCTCAACAGTGGCAGCGGCAGGTGGGCAATACACACAGGCCAAGCACATCATCGGCCCGCTCATGGCGTTTAATGTAGGCTTGTATTTAGTCATGGCTTATACCATGCTATGTGCCGCAGATGCTTTAGTCGTGGGTGATCTGATGAAGTCTGGGGCCGAGGTCATGGGGTTCGCCAATCTTGATACCAAGCCATTTGTGGTGTTGACGGTAACATTCCTAGCTTGGCTTAATTATCGAGGGGTATTTGCAACCTTGACGCTGAACTTGGTGATTACCTTTCTTGCGTTTGCCTCTTTAATTGTACTGTTTATTGCGGTTGATCCTCTGCATCAAGGCGTGGTGCTGCAACATAAGGCATTACTCACCGATTTACCGTATGGCTGGATAGGGGTGATTGCTTCACTACAATTCGGCATGTGGTATTACTTGGGGATAGAAGGTACCTGTCAGGCGGCCGAAGAGGTGCGCTCGGCAGGGCGTTCTATTCCCCTTGGCACCATGGGTGGCATGATGACCCTGTTGGTCGCGGCAACGATCACATGGTTTGTCGCAACAGGTCTGATGCCTTGGCAATATTTAGGTCAGGCTGTCACCCCTATGTACGATGCAGCTACCCTGTTAGGCAGTAATCAACTTCAGCTGATGTTGTTTGTGGCCACCGCATTTGCTGCCGTTGCTTCCGCCAACGGCTGTATCAATGATGCCTCTCGTGCATGGTTTTCTCTGGGGCGAGATCGCTATATGCCCGTGTTCTTTGGTGCAATCCACCCTAAATACCGCACGCCATATCGCTCGGTGTTGTTTTTAGTCCCCATTGCAATTTCATTTGCGTTTACAGGGTTGTTAGACCAAGTCATCACATTTTCTATATTGTCTGGCCTGCTAGGCTATACATTTATGACCTTTAACATGGTGAAATTCAGAAAAATGTGGCCGCTAGGTAGCATACATCGCGGCTATATTCATCCGTTTCACCCGATCCCCGCAATGACATTGTTAGCCTTGTGTTGTGCCACGTATTTTGCGACTTTTTTAGGTTATGGTGCCTCACTACTTTCTATCATGGCCTTTTATATATTTGCTTCGATTTGGTTCGTACTACGTCGTTACAAATATGTGAAACGTGCAGATCAATTCACCATGCCTTGGCCGCGCCCTAAGGGTTATTAACTAGGGTGATAATTCTACAGACTGGTCGCGACTATCAAGCCGCGACCAGATGAGGTGAAGTATGAATGCTGCTGTTTTGATCATCTTCGTGGTGATGTTGGTGACTTTGTATCGCCAATATCGCCATGCTAATCGTTATAACGCTGAAGCCAGGGCTCAGCTATTTGATGCGTGCAGTTCCTTGCTACAGAAGGTACAAAAATCTCAAGACCAAGCGGGCCTGCCCGTCCTGCAAGGGGATTATGCCGATTACAAAGTAGGGCTAAGTGTGGTGGTGGATACTTTGGGATGGCGAAAAGTGCCTCCAATGTGGCTGTTAATTAAAGTAGAGGCCAATACGCCAAGCATTGGCACGCTAGATTACATTGTCAGGCCTACCAATAATGAGTTTTATAGCCCTTCATGGCAATGGGATGGCGTTTTGACCATCCCCTCAGCTTGGCCGCAACATGCAATACTTAAGTATCAACAACAGCCCGTCGATTTGACGCTGTTGGAAGCACACGTACCCACTCTATTTGCGGATGCCAATATGAAAGAACTATTGCTAACCCCGCAAATGGTCAGGCTCACTTACCTAGTTAAACAGGCCGAGCGGGGCGAGTACCTGATTATGCGCAACGCCATCTATGAAAATACGCCTATCGCTAGCGATGTGGTAGCGCGCCTACTGAAACAAGCGATTGCTATTCGTCAAAACGTTGAATATTCAGATATATCGCAAATCAAGCTGAAGAAACTAGGATAAAAAATGACAAAAAATGTGAATAAAGCAATACAAAAACCATTAGACCCTCGATGGGTATTGCTCGTTGCCATTCTGCTTCCAGGGGTAGGTCAAGTCCTAAATAATGCGCCAAAAAGAGGCTTTGTCATGGTGTGTTTTATGATTATCTTAGGGCTTATCACCTTTAATTTGGCGCAGCCTAATATTTCAATGTTAGGTAAATTGTCTGGTGGCGTTTTTATATATGCGATTTCTGTATTGGATGCCTATTATTGGGCTAAATATCGTATCGCGATATTTACCAGCGCTTAGCCCCAAGCCCTCAGATCCTGCTTAGCAATATAGAGTTGCACTAAACTTGCTACTTGTTCTAAGCTAATTCAGAGTGTTATAATGTCGGGCTTCACTAGAAAATCGTCTATGTAATGCTTAGATGAACCTAGTACAACAGTTTAAATGGTGATGTAGCTCAGCTGGTTAGAGCACAGGATTCATAATCCTGGGGTCGAGGGTTCAAGTCCCTCTTTCACCACCAATAAAGACGCCCCTTTCGAGAGATTGGGGCGTTTTCTTTTGTGCTGATTTTCTTGGTTAGTAGGCAACCTAGTAGCTTCTACGATTAAATAATAGCCACATTAGCTAATGTTTGCGCTCGCTCCATTACTCAGTAGTTCGTAGAGGAGCATCATGATAAAAGGGGTGCTTTCTTATCGCTGTTCCACATAACAACGATCATGGTTCTAACTTATAGTTGGGCATTGCTGGTAGTTTTGCTTGCTACCTATGTTCAATAATTAAGGGAGCGATCATGTCGGTAAGCAGTATCAACGCAAATAGCACTTCTCAAGCGCAGAGCTCAAGTAGCTGGCAACAAATTAAGCAAAATTTACAAACATTGAATACTGCGCTTAAATCGGGAGATTTGCCGACAGCCAAAGATGCATTTGCGAAACTAACTCAAAATAAAAGCATTGCCAGCAGCAGCCCGTTGGGTGAGATTGGTCAGGCGTTACAAAATGGTGATGTTAAGTCTGCTGCACAAGTGGTATATCCAACTCACGTCAGCGCTGATAACAAAGCATCTACCATGGTGTGGCAGCAGCTAAATACGCTAGTATCAAGCTCACAGGGTGCTACCACGGCAAATGCCTCAACAGTGAATACTAAATTAGCTACGTTACTCACTTTCCTATCCACTGGAAAAACCGCTGCTGCTAGCTCATCAGCTAACTCAGCCAGTACGCTATCGGATGCAATCAACCAAGCATTGGCTGCAACTAATAACTCCATCAACCCAAGCGCAGTGGTTTCATTGGAGGCATCTGCCAATTCAAATGGTAACGCGATATACACCGCGCAGGGCTTGGCTCAGCAAATCAAAAATAACCCACAGTTTGGTGCGCAGCTCTTGCAAAGTTTCCAAAGCCAATCTGGCACCACTTCTCTGTTCGACAGCCTTTGATGCTATATATAGAAACTGGAACGGTGAGAGGCTCTTTTTAGCTCAGCATTTACTCTCACTAACTCCACAAACGTAGCAACCTCTGATTTATATATCAATCGATCTGCCATGAAACATTTCTCGTTTGATTAGAGTAATGCATAAATGCGTCATGCATTCACTAGTCGTTCGTTATCTTGATTTAAAATGCCTCAATATTTACGCATCGCACTACCTTATCAAATCGTTATGCGGCATAATCATTTCATTTAGATGCGTTGTTTTGTCGGCACAAGTGACCACTAAATCTCTAGCCTAAATTTCTAGCAAGGTATAATTCGTCAGCAGCATGGCGAAGTGTAATTGTTACAAGTCAACATCGATAATCAGATACTTAAGGTTTAACGTAAGATGATAGGAAACTTATTTATTATTTCTGCCGCCTCGGGTGCGGGTAAAACTAGTTTGGTACGCGCTTTATTAGAAGCAGATCAGCAAGTGAAACTGTCTGTTTCATATACTACGCGCCAACCCAGGCCAGGTGAAGAGAATGACGTTGATTACCATTTTGTGGACGATGCAGAGTTCTTGCGTATGATGGGTGAAGGTGAGTTTTTAGAATGTGCTCAGGTGCATGGTGCGCGCTACGGTACTTCGCAAAAACGTGTAGAGGCAGTGTTGCAAGCAGGTAATGATTTGGTGCTTGAGATTGATTGGCAAGGTGCGGCGCAAGTGCGTCAGTTGTTACCACAAGCGATTAGTATTTTTGTGCTGCCACCCTCTATAGAGGCGCTTGAGCAGCGCTTGCGTGGCCGCGGCCAAGATAGTGATGAGGTAATTAAGCGGCGTCTGTCAGCAGCGCGGGAAGAGATGAGCCACGTAGGTGAGTTTGATTATGTTACAATTAACGATAAATTTGAAAGTGCTTTTGAAGATATTCGTGCAATTGTGAGGTCACAGCGGTTGTTACGGGGCAAGCAGCTTGCGCGTAATGCTCAATTAATTGAGGCGTTGCTCTGATTTAAAGCATCAATTTCTAAAGCTATTAAGTTTTTAAGCGATAATTGCTTATCAATCTATTTTTCAATGCGTTGTGAATTATTTTGCAGCGTGTTTGTCATTATTTACACTGGAGAAAACAAATGGCACGTATTACTGTTGATGATTGTCTTGAAAAAATTCCTAACCGTTTTCAATTAACTTTAGTTGCGGCTTATCGCTCGCGCCAACTAGCCAATGGTTCTGAGCCATTAGTAAATACACATGGTTTGAAAGATAAACCAACCGTGTTGGCTTTGCGTGAAATCGCAGCAGGCAAAGTGGGTTTAGAAGTGTTAAACCGCGGCCACGCGTAATTTAATTCAGTATTTTTTAGTTTGAGTAGAGATAAAGTGATATGCCTAATGATGCCGCCAAAAGATCGGCTGAATTTTTAAAAACACAAGTGCCTTTGCTACCAGCAGATAGCGAAGATTCTCTACTCACGTTACGCCTCAAGCAATACCTCAAACAATCTGATATTGAATCTATCTGGGCGGCTTATCGTTTTAGTGCCGCTGCCCACGAGGGACAATTTCGCCGTAGTGGCGAGCCTTATATTTCACACCCAGTGTCAGTCGCTGCCATTTTGGCTGAGCTGCATCTAGATGTACCGACCATTATCGCTGCTTTGTTGCATGATGTAGTTGAAGATACCGGCATTTCCACCCAAGAAATAAGCGAAAAATTTGGCAAACAAGTGGCCGAATTGGTGGATGGCCTGTCTAAGCTCGATAAAATTGAGTTTCAAAGCGCGACACAAGCGCAAGCAGAAAATTTCCGCAAAATGCTGTTGGCGATGTCACAAGATGTACGCGTGATATTGGTCAAGCTGGCAGATCGCCTACATAATATGCAAACGCTAGAGGTGATGCGCGCAGAAAAACAGCAGCGCATTGCCAAGGAAACGCTGGAAATTTATGCACCGATCGCCAACCGATTAGGGTTGAACGCGATTTATCAAGAACTTGAAGATTTAAGCTTTAAGTATCTTTACCCGATGCGCTATCGCGTGATTTCAAAAGCGATTATGGCGGCCCGCGGCAATCGTAAAGAAGTGGTTGGTAAAATCTTAGATGCGATTAAACAGCGCTTGGCGGATATGAAAATTGAAGCGGATGTTTCAGGTCGTGAGAAGCATCTCTATAGCATCTATAAAAAGATGACAGGTAAGACCATTACCTTCTCACAGATTTACGATATTTACGGTTTTCGCGTGATCGTCAAAGATTTGCCGACTTGCTATCTGACGCTAGGCGTGTTGCACGGCTTGTATAAACCGATTCCTGGTAAGTTTAAAGATTATATCGCCATCCCCAAGGCCAATGGCTATCAGTCCTTGCATACCACTTTGTTTGGCCCATTTGGTACGCCGATTGAGGTGCAGGTGCGCAGCCAAGAGATGCATAACATTGCGGATGCAGGGGTGGCGGCGCACTGGCTATACAAAACCACTGATGCGCATTTAACTGCATTGCAACAGCAAACGCATCAATGGTTGCAACGCTTGTTGGAGATTCAGTCTGAAAGTGCCGATTCGCTTGAGTTCTTGGAGCACTTTAAAGTCGATTTATTCCCTGATGAGGTGTATGTATTTACCCCCAAAGGTAAGATTTTAGCTTTACCCAAAGGTGCCACCGCCGTAGATTTTGCCTATGCGGTGCACACCGATATTGGTAATCGATGCGTTGCCGTCAAAGTCAACCAAGAGCTAGCGCCGCTACGTACTGAAATGCGCAATGGCGATCACGTGGAAATTATTACTGCGGCACACGCACACCCCAACCCTGCATGGCTCAATTATGTGGTTTCAGGCAAAGCGCGTGCTCACATTCGCCATTATTTGAAGTCGATGCAATCTAAAGAATCGGCGCACCTGGGTGAGCGTATGTTAAATCAGGCGTTACGCGCGCTACATGCAGACATCGGTAAAATTGACGATGCGCAATGGCAAAAACTGCTGCGTGATTATGGTGCAAAAAGTAAGCAGGAAATTTTGACTGACATTGGCTTGGGCAAGCGTTTGAATGTCATGGTGGCCCATCAGTTGATGGCGATGAGTGAAGAGCAGGGCGAACAGCGCCATGCTAAACATACCAACAAACCACTTGGCTCCATCACTATACGTGGCTCGGAAGGCATGGCGGTTCAGTTTGCGCAATGCTGCCGACCGATTCCTGGTGACCCGATTTTGGGCTTTATCAATAAAGATAAAGGCTTGGTCATTCATACCCATGATTGTGAGGCAATCCGTAAATTCCGCGTTGACCCTGAAAAATGGCTCGATGTAGAGTGGGCGCCCGATACCAAGCGTTTGTTTAAGGTCAATCTCAAAATGGCAGCCGCTAATAAGCGTGGCATGCTGGCGCAAATTGCCGCGGGCATCGCTGAGGCTGGTTCTAATATTGATAACATTAATATTGAAGAGCTAGATAATAGTACCTATACCAATATCATTTTTACCGTACAGGTAGAAAATCGTGTGCATTTGGCAGATTTAATGCGTCGTCTACGCAAAATTCCAGATGTGGTGCGAATAAACCGCTTGAAAGGCGGCACTACTGAGCAGCGAGTTCAATAGTGAACAAAAGACACAATCGTGGACAAAGCATCTAATAGCTTTCTGATTTAAGGTGCATTTTTGACACAAAATCCTGAAGCACATATGACAGCAGCCTCACTGTCAGGCGTTAAAGGCTTTACTAAGCCGCTGCTAGCTAATTTGCAGAAGCTTGGCATTGTCGATGCGCAGGGCTTGTTATTACACTTGCCGCTGCGTTATGTGGATGAAACCCGAATTACGCCGATTCGTGATTTGCGTATGGGTGAGCAAGCACAGGTGCAAGGTGAGATCATTCATGCTGAAGTACAATACAAGCCACGCAAAGCGCTTATTTGCCAGCTGCGAGATGCGGGTGGTCAGCAGTTAGTCTTACGTTTCTTACATTTTTACCCTAGTCAAATTTCAGCGCTCAAAGTAGGCACTCAAGTACGCGCTTTGGGCGAGGTGCGCCACGGTTTTTTCGGTTATGAGATGGTGCACCCTCAGTGTCGTACGGTGCGTGATGAAACACCATTGGTGCAAGAACTTACACCGATATACCCCTCAGTCGCTGGCCTGAGCCAAGCTGGTCTGCGTAAGGCCATCAATTGGGCGCTGACCAACGGCGATCAAGCAGAAATACTGCCTCAGCATATTTATAGCCAATATCAGCTACCTAGTTTTGCTACTAGTTTAAGTGCATTGCATCACCCAAGCCCCGATACCAGTTTACAAGCCATTGAAAATCGTACATCTCCCGCTTGGCGACGGTTAGCGTTTGATGAGTTGTTAGCGCAGCAGCTTTCTATGCGTCGGCACTATGAGCGTCGTCGTGCTGTGGGTGCGCCAGTGTTTCAGCCTTCAAAAAAATTGATTACCGCACTGCTCAAAAGCTTGCCCTTTCCGCTCACGCAGGCGCAGCAGCGCGTGGCTGTAGAGATTGGGCAGGACTTGGCACAGACCCATCCCATGCAACGCTTGCTACAAGGCGACGTGGGCAGCGGTAAAACCATCGTGGCGACCATGGCAGCTTTACAGGCGATTGAAAATGGCTATCAAGCGGCGATTATGGCGCCCACTGAAATTTTAGCCGAGCAGCACTTCAAGAAAATGCAGGGCTGGCTAGCGCCTCTTGATATCCAAATTGCGTGGTTATCGGGTAGTCAATCTAAAAAGATGCGTGAGCCAGCATTGCAAGCCATTGCAGATGGTCAAGCCCAGCTTGTTGTGGGGACGCACGCGCTGTTTCAGGAGCAGGTGACTTTTGCCAAACTTGGTTTGGTGGTGGTGGACGAGCAGCATCGTTTTGGTGTGCAGCAGCGTTTGCTATTTAAACAGAAGGGTCAAAGCCAACAAGTGATGGCGCCACATCAACTGATGATGTCGGCGACGCCGATTCCGCGCACTTTATCCATGAGCTACTTTGCCGACCTTGATGTTTCGGTCATCGATGAGTTACCGCCAGGACGCACGCCAGTCGCGACCAAGCTGGTTGCATCGAGTCGCCGTGATGAAGTGTTTGAGAAAGTACGTGCGGCGTGCCTAGAGGGGCGGCAGGCCTATTGGGTGTGCCCATTAATCGAAGAGTCTGAAGTCTTGCAGTTGCAAACGGCCACCGACACCTTTGAGGACTTAAAAGCTACGTTTCCTGAGTTACGGGTAGGTTTGGTTCATGGGCGCATGAAGCCAGCTGAGAAGCAGGCTATTATGCAAGTCTTTAGTGCGGGTGAGATTCAACTATTAGTCGCCACTACGGTGATTGAAGTGGGAGTGGATGTCCCCAATGCCAGTTTAATGGTGATAGAGCATGCAGAGCGTATGGGCTTGAGTCAGCTGCATCAGTTACGCGGACGCGTTGGGCGCGGCGCGGCAAAAAGCGCGTGTATTTTGCTCTATCAAAAACCATTGTCAGAAACTGCCCGTGCCCGACTTAAAATTATTTTTGAATCGAATGATGGATTTGAGATCGCTAAAGCCGACCTTGCCTTACGCGGACCTGGCGAGTTTATGGGGGTGCGCCAAAGTGGTGTGCCTATGCTAAAAATTGCGGATTTAGAGCGTGATGTTGATTTGCTAGAAGCCGCGCAAGGCTTGGCTGAGCAGTTACTTAAAACCAACCCAGATCAAGTGGAGCGTCATTTAGCACGCTGGATGGGCATGGCAGAGCAATGGGTGAAAGTTTAGCTGATAATTATTGTGCGATAATCTAGCCGTGAAAAATTCGTCTAAAACTATTGCATTGCGTCAGCGTTGGCTTAAAAAACCACTCGGGTGTTCAGACTATCGGAACTGGCTATCTTCAAATGATTCTCTAACGCTTAGGTTGCAGCAACATTTTGCCGATTTTTCGGTACATTTGTTAAAAATGCAAATGAGTAAACCTTTATTAGGTGAGCTTGCAAGCATGCGCCTATCAAGCCGTGAGCCAGCATTGGTGAGAGAGGTGTACTTATTAGGTGGAGGGCAACCAGTGGTGTTTGCGCATAGTGTGCTGCCGCGTCGCCATCTGCGTGGGGCATGGCTGGGTTTGCGTGTGCTGAGTAATAAACCACTCGGCGCCTCTTTATTTGCTAACCCTAAAGTTTGTCGTGCTGGTCTGGAATTTAAAAAACTAACTCCTCAGCATAAACTTTACCAGCTTGCTATTGCGCATATGCAAAAACCACAGCAACCCAATATATTGTGGGCGAGGCGCTCCATTTTTATATTAAATCATGCAAAAATCATAGTCACAGAAGTATTTCTGCCGCATGTGCTAACTCAAGTGAAACAATAGATCTATGGATACTAAAAAATTCATTACCAAGTTAAATGCTTATGAGCGCCTGATGCGTTTAGATAAGCCGATTGGTATTTTATTATTGTTATGGCCAACGCTATGGGCGCTGTGGATAGCGGGTGAGGGGCATCCAGAGCCGATTTTTATTGCGATATTTACCATGGGTACCATCTTGATGCGCTCTGCAGGGTGTGTGATGAATGATATTGCTGACCGTAAATATGATGCACATGTTGCGCGTACACAAGCGCGACCTTTAGCCACAGGTGAGGTGACCGTGAAAGAGGCGATGCTACTCGCCGCTGCGCTCAGTTTAATTGCGTTTGGCTTAGTGTTATTTTTAAACCAACTGACCATTGAGTTATCATTTTGTGCTTTATTCTTGGCGGCAAGCTATCCACTCACCAAGCGATTTTTGGCGATCCCGCAGGCGTATCTGGGTATCGCCTTTGGCTTTGGTATTCCCATGGCGTTTGCTGCGCTAACTGGAGAGGTGCCGGCGGTGGCTTGGTTAATGCTGCTTGCCAATATTTTTTGGGCGGTGGCTTATGATACTGAATATGCCATGGTCGACAGGGAGGATGACTTGAAAATAGGTATACGCTCCTCGGCCATCTTTTTTGGGCAGCGAGATGTTGCAATCATCATGATGTGTTACGCTGCAACCTTAGTGCTGATGGCTGCGGTTGGCTATATTGTTAAAATGCACTGGCCCTACTATATCGGCATAGCCATCGCGGCTATCATCGCGTTATATCATTATTCACTGATTAAAAATCGTGACAGGGCGGCATGCTTCAAAGCATTTCTGCATAATAATTGGTTTGGAGCGGCTATATTTGTAGGTTTTTTATTAGGTATGTATTAGTAAACAATTCGTGCAAAACCTGCAAATTCATTCCGCGTTGAAAGATAGTTTAAGAAAATTGTAAAAAAATACATAATAAAGCCAGATTCTGTTTGACAAACTATTCAAATTCGACATAGAATCGCGCTCTTAATTTTTTTCAGCGATTCATAGATAGTCAGATGAAAACATTCTCCGCAAAAGCGCATGAAGTAAAGCGCGACTGGTTCGTAGTAGATGCTACAGATCTAGTGCTAGGCCGTTTGGCCAGCGAAATTGCCCACCGTTTACGTGGCAAACATAAAACAATTTATACGCCACACGTTGATACTGGTGATTACATTGTTGTGATTAACGCAGACAAAATCAAAGTGACAGGGACTAAAGACTTAAACAAACTTTACCATCGTCACTCTGGCTACCCAGGCGGTATCTCAACAACTACTTTTGGCAAAATGCAAGATCGTTTCCCAGGTCGTGCTTTAGAAAAAGCTGTTAAAGGTATGTTGCCAAAAGGTCCGTTGGGTTATGCAATGTTCCGCAAAATGAAAGTGTATGCTGGTGCATCACACGATCACGCTGCGCAACAACCGCAACCTTTAGTGATTAAAAGCCAAGCGTAAGCCCACGAATAGGATAAAACAATGATTGGTAAATATAATTATGGGACTGGCCGCCGTAAAAGCTCAGTAGCCCGTGTGTTTTTGAAATCAGGTCAAGGCAACATCATTGTGAATGATAAGCCTGTTGATGAGTATTTTTCACGCGTGACATCACGCATGATTTTACGTCAACCTTTAGAGTTAACAAACAACACTGGTAGCTTTGACATTATGGTCAATGTATACGGTGGTGGTGAATCAGGTCAAGCGGGTGCAGTGCGTCATGGCATTACACGTGCATTAATTGACTATGATGAAGCTTTAAAGAGTGCCTTGTCAAAAGCTGGCTTTGTTACACGTGATGCACGTGAAGTTGAGCGTAAAAAAGTTGGTCTACGCAAAGCACGTCGTCGTAAACAATTCTCTAAGCGTTAATTTTTCGCTGTTGGAATTCGCAAAAAAGCCGCTTATATGCGGCTTTTTTGTTTTGTACCTGGCATTCTTAATACTTGGCAATGTTGATTTTGGGTTCTTAATCCACTAAGTTTTTGTTACTATGTATATTTAATATTCACTGGTTTGCGATAAAGTAATGAGTAAATTAAAAATTGGTATTGTTGGCGGAACTGGATATACAGGGGTTGAGCTGTTACGTCTGCTCGCGCTGCATCCACAAGCTGAGTTAACTGTGATCACGTCTCGTGGCGAGGCTGGTCTGCCTGTGGCTGATATGTTCCCTAGCTTGCGTGGCTATGTGGATTTACTGTTTACAGATCCTGCGACGGTAGATTTAAGTATCTGTGACATCGTGTTTTTTGCCACGCCCAATGGTATTGCCATGCAGCAAACCAGAGCGCTACTGGATAAGGGTGTGCGTGTAGTTGATTTGGCTGCAGACTTTAGAATTAAAGATGTAGCAGTATGGGAGAAATGGTATGGTATGACGCATGCCTGTCCCGATTTGATTGCTGAAGCCGTGTATGGCTTGCCAGAAATTAATCGTGAACAAATTCGCAATGCGCAACTGGTGGCAAATCCAGGCTGCTACCCAACGGCAGTTCAGTTAGGCTTTATGCCATTGTTAGAGGCAGGATTGATCGATACCAGTTTTCTGATTGCCGATGCTAAATCTGGCGCTAGTGGTGCTGGGCGTAAGGCGGAAGTGCATACCTTGCTGGCGGAGGCGGGCGATAACTTTAAGGCCTATGGTGTCAGTGGCCATAGACACTTGCCTGAAATCAGTCAGGGTTTGGCAAGTATGGGTGGCCAGCCAGTGAATCTGACTTTTACGCCGCATTTGCTGCCCATGATACGTGGCATACATGCTACCTTGTATGCAAAGCTCACTAAGCGGGATGTTGATTTGCAGGGCCTGTTTGAAACACGTTATGCGCAAGAGCGTTTTGTAGATGTGCTGCCCAAAGGTAGCCATCCAGAAACTCGTTCAGTGCGTGGTTCAAATCAATGCCGGATAGCCGTGCATCAGCCGCAAGGTGGCGATACGGTGGTGATATTGTCAGTAATCGACAATTTGGTTAAAGGTGCGGCTGGTCAGGCAGTGCAAAACATGAATATTATGTTTAACCTGCCCGAAAATATGGGCTTGGAAGTTGTACCTTTGTTGCCATAAGTTGAGTTATGAGACGAGCCATCATTCCAATCACTAGAAAGTTTAAACGGCATTATGGTGTGTCAGCCAGAAATTTGACGGTACGCTCTAAGCAGCCTTGGTATTGGCAGCTTGGTTTGGCGGTAATGTTGGTGTTGTTAGGCTACGTGATTGCTTACTGGCATTTTACGGGTGGCAAATTTTGGCACTTTTCAGATAATTTGCAACGCGTCACCGCTGAAAATTCTAGCTTACAGGCTAAGGTGATACAGATGGAGCGTCAGCTTCAGGTGCAACAGGTTGCGCAAAATAATTTGGCAAACGACCTAAAGTCTTTACAAGATGAAAGTCTAAAGCTCAAACAAGATGTGCTTTTCTATAAGAACATGGTCAATGACAAGAAGCACATCCAGTAAAATGTATTATCCACTGACTTTAACTGGTTTGAAATGTAGAGGAAGCAATGTTTTTTAAGAAAAGTGACAAAGCTACTAGCCGTATTGATACCCTGATTGGAAGTGATACTCGCATCGAAGGTGATGTTTATTTTTCTGGTGGCTTACGTGTTGATGGCGTCATTAAGGGCGATGTCAAAGAGGAACCTGCCGAGCTGGGTACCATTGTATTAAGCGAACACGGTCAAATCGAAGGCGCTGTGGTTGTTTCTCGCATCATGTTAAACGGTAAGGTTGTAGGGCCAGTGCATGCAAAAGACTATATCGAACTTCAGCCCAAAGCGCGTGTCATAGGGGATGTCTATTATAAAGCGATTGAAATGCACACGGGTGCGGTGATTGAAGGCAATTTAATTTACCAAGGTGAGCACGAAGTAAAGTTGCTGACTAATAAAGATTGACCCATTCTTATTGCAGCGCGATAATGAAATATGCAAGAAATTTAAGGAGTTAAATATGAATACAGTTGCCGAAGTACAAGAATTGAATATACCAGCACCACTGGTGTTTACAGACAATGCTGCTAAAAAAGTGAAAGAACTGATTGAGGAGGAAGGTTCTCCTGATCTTAAGCTGCGCGTGTTTGTTAGCGGTGGCGGTTGCTCTGGCTTTCAATATGGCTTTACATTTGAAGATGCTAGTAACGAAGATGACACCATGGTAGATAACGATGGTGTGACTTTGTTGATAGACCCAATGAGTTTGCAATATTTGGTGGGTGCGGAAATTGATTACCAAGATAGCTTGCAAGGCTCTCAGTTCGTGATTCGTAACCCGAATGCGACAACAACTTGCGGTTGTGGCTCTTCCTTCTCGGCTTAATTGATGGTTTGTTAGACTAGATAGCTAATAAAAAAGGGAGCTTCGGCTCCCTTTTTTATTACTGCACATGTCTATCGTTGGTTAATTGGTACAAAATTTCTGCGCATATTCCCTGTGTAGAGTTGACGTGGCCTGCCGATTTTAGCTTCTGGGTTGCTAATCATTTCATCCCATTGTGCCACCCAGCCTGCAGTGCGTGCAAGCGCAAAAATCGCGGTGAACATTGAGTTGGGGATACCCATTGCGCGCATGACGATGCCGCTATAAAAGTCCACATTCGGATAGAGTTTGCGGGATACGAAATACTCGTCTTCCAGTGCAATTTTTTCCAGCTCCATCGCCAATTTAAACATAGGGTCGTCATGTAAGCCCAATACATTCAGTACTTCATAGCAGGTTTTTTGCATGATGGCTGCACGTGGATCCATGCTACGGTATACGCGATGCCCGAAGCCCATTAATCTGAATGAATCGCTTTTGTCTTTTGCGCGTTTGATAAACTCACCAATGCGGCTCACATCACCAATTTCTTCTAACATGGTGAGTGTGGCTTCGTTGGCACCACCATGCGCTGGTCCCCATAGTGATGCGATGCCCGCCGCAATGCATGCGAATGGGTTGGCACCACTGGAACCTACCAAGCGTACAGTTGAGGTTGAGGCGTTTTGTTCGTGATCCGCATGCAAGATTAAGATGCGCTCAAATGCCTTGGCTAGCACTGGGTTAGGCGTGTATTTTTCACATGGTGTCGCAAACATCATATGCATGAAATTTTCTGCATAACCTAAGTTGTTTTGTGGGTACATAAATGGCTGCCCCACATTGTATTTATAGCTCCACGCTGCAATGGTTGGAATTTTTGCGAGTAAGCGGGTGGCGGCAATGCTGCGTAATTTTGGGTCAGTAACGTCGGCGTTTTCCGGGTAAAAAGCAGCCATCGCGCCAACCACAGACACCATGACTGCCATTGGGTGCGCATCGCGACGGAAGCCACGAAATACATTGTCCATTTGGTCATGTAGCATGGTATGAGAGCGAACAGATGAGCTAAAGCTATCTTTTTGCTCCGCATCCGGAAGCTCACCATGCGAAAGCAAATAAGCAACCTCTAGAAAATCACAGTTTTCAGCGAGTTGCTCAATGGGGTAACCGCGATAATAGAGCAGGCCTTGATCGCCATCAATAAAGGTAATGTCTGAATTACAGGATGCGGTCGATAGAAAGCCAGGGTCGTAAGTAAATATGCCATGTTTGCCTAAATTGCGGATGTCGATAACATCAGAACCTAGGTTGCCTGATAGGATAGGAAGCTCTACAGGTTCGGCGCCATTGTCAAATGTAAGGGTTACTTTGGTTGGTTTATTCATATTCTTGTTCTATCTATAAATTGACGATAAGTGATATTTGCCTTTAATGCCTGCAAGTTATTTAGATGCATTGTTGAGGGGCGTGCACTGTCGTGTTACCTGCTCGCCCACCAATTATCTAGCATAAATTGCACCAAGTATACGCGGCCCCTTTGCTCCAGTGACTGTGGGCAGGTTTCCAGCTGATTGATCCATGGCTTGTTTGGCTAGCCAAGCAAAAGCTGTAGCTTCTACCCAATTAACATCGATGCCTAAATCGTTAGTAAGTTTTATTTTTACAGGATTGAGCAATTGTCGCAAGCACTGAATTAGTGCAGTGTTGTGAGCGCCACCGCCACATAAATAAACTTCGTCGGCATTTGCGCATGATTGTTTGACTGCATCTGCAATACTCACTGCTGTAAGTACCAGCAATGTGCGCTGCACATCTTGAGAGGTCTGCCCCTTGATATGCTGGTTCAGCCATGACAGATTAAACAAATCACGGCCAGTGCTCTTGGGTGGTGCTAGTGCAAAATATGGGTCGGATAATAGCGTGGCGAGTAGTTCTTGGTCTACGTTACCTGTCATCGCCCATTTTCCAGAGGCGTCATAGCGCTGACCCAGATGTTGCTCTGTCCACGCGTCCATGAGCATATTACCTGGTCCAGAGTCGAAACCACAAACTTCGCCATGGGTTGGTAAATAGCTTAAGTTGGCAATGCCACCAATATTAATAATCACGCGATTTAAAGTGGGATGCGCAAACACCGCTTGATGAAATGCGGGGACAAGTGGCGCGCCTTGGCCGCCAGCGGCGACATCTCGACTACGAAAATCGGCCACAACATTAATTTGAGTAAGCTCTGCTAATAATGCGGCATTGCCAATTTGCAAGGTAAAGCCAAGTTCAGGTCGATGGCGTATGGTTTGCCCATGCGAACCGATGGCTGTAATGCTGGTTGGGTCTATGCTTGCGTTGGCGAGCAGCTGATTCACAACCTCGGCATACAAAGCCGCTAATGCATTGCCGAGTAAAGCGGTGCGTTCAAGCTCATTTTCACCGGGGGTTTGCAGCGCAAGTAAGTTTGAGCGTAGCGAGGCTGAGTAGGGCAGGGCGTGAGTGTGTAGTAATCTACACTTTATATTTTCTGCTTCTTGAATATTTTCTGTTGGTTGAGTGGATGAACCATCATCAAACTCAACCAACGCGGCATCAACCCCATCAAGGCTGGTGCCAGACATTAAGCCGATAAATAAAGACTTTGACACCGCTTATGCGACACTATTCCAGCGAAGCAACGCTCGTGTTAAGCAAGCCAAGTTGTGCCATGTAGGTGTTTTTATGCTGCATAAAGTCAGCTAAATATTGCGGAGCAATCGGTGTTACATTCGGCAGTGCCACGGTCATTGGGTCGCGCTGTTCGCCATTAATCAAAAACTCATAATGTAAGTGTGGACCTGTTGCCAAGCCTGTCATGCCGACGTAGCCAATCACATCGCCTTGCTCAACCTTCATGCCTTTACGTAAACCTGATTCAAAGCGTGAAAGATGTCCATACACCGTACTAACACCATGGTCGTGGTTAAGTACTATCACGTTGCCGTAGCCACCTTTAACCCCGACAAATTCAACCGTAGCATCGCCAGAGGCTTTGATACGTGTGCCAATTGGCGCTGCTAAATCTACCCCTTTGTGAGCGCGTATGGTGTTTAAAATTGGATGAAAACGTCCTAGGCTAAAGCCTGAGCTAATCCGCGTAAACTCCAGTGGTGAGCGTAGAAATGATTTATGTAGATTTTTGCCTTCAGGGGTGTAGTAATTGACTTTCCCCTCGGGTGATTGATACATAATGGCGCGATAGGTCTTACCGTTATTAATAAACTCTGCCGCTAAAACTTTACCTGTACTGATTTCTTCACCGTTTAGCTCGTTTACTTCATAGATAACTTTGAAGTTATCACCACGACGTAAATCACTATTAAAGTCAATGTCGGTGGAAAAAATATCCGCTAGCTGTATAGCAATATTATCGGGAATATTTGCATCGTCGGTCGCACCAAATAGTGAGCTTTTAATTTTTGCTGATTTAATCACTACTCTGGTTGTTGCATGAATGCTTTGCGTGTCTACGTGATAAGCGCCACTCTCTTGATTAATTACGATCAGAGTATCGTCATTAGCCTGATACTCTAGTTTGATTAAATCGCCAGCTTCAGTAGTTTGCGCTTGGATGGGCTGACCAGGTTTGAGTCGTGAAACCAACGCATTCGCCTCTTGGCTGTTGCGTAAGAAATTAATCGCTGATTTATCTTGTATATGTAGGCGCTTCAATAAGCTGGCTAATGTATCATCGCGGCGCACAACTTCAGTTTGCCAAAAGTCATTTTCATCATTAGTAGCTACATTTGACGGCGGCAACGTAATGTCTTCAGTAGAAATGCTTGTCGGGATATTGCTAGTGATCGTTTGTGGGGCAATACCAAATGCCGTCACGATGCCAAATAGAGGAATGATAGAAAGTGCAAGCAACCAGCGTAATTTGAATTGACGTTCAAGCTTAGGTGCTTGAGAAGCTGAATTTTGCGCTAAAATGCTGCTTTTGGAGTGATGTTGTTCTTCGTGTTTACTAAACTGCACAGCGCAATACCTCAAATACTTGAATATAAGAGAGAATCCTAACAGAAAACTTTTAAAGGGTGAAGTTTAAATAGGACATATCAATCAAATGGGTGACTTTAAATGATGCAACAAGAACAAATCGAACAAAATCTTGCCGTGATTAAGCGCGGAGCAGATGAACTGCTGATCGAGCAAGAGTTGGTGGATAAGCTTAAAAAAGGCCTGCCATTACGTGTAAAAGCAGGTTTTGACCCTACCGCACCAGACTTGCATCTTGGGCATACCGTTTTACTCAATAAGTTACGCCAGTTTCAAGAGCTTGGTCATCAGGTTTTATTTTTGATTGGTGATTTTACTGGCATGATTGGTGATCCCACTGGCAAAAGCGCAACACGCCCCCCACTAACCGCTGAGCAAGTGCAAGAAAACGCTAAGTCTTATGCAGAACAAGTTTTTAAAATACTTAAGCCAGAGCAAACCGAGGTAGTGTTTAACTCTAAGTGGTTAGGCGATTTGGGTGCGGCAGGCATGTTAAAGCTTGCAGCCAGTTTAACTGTAGCGCGTATGTTGGAGCGTGATGACTTTTCCAAGCGCTTTAAGGGTAACCAGCCCATCGCCATTCATGAGTTTATGTACCCGTTATTGCAAGGCTATGATTCAGTCGCCCTCAAGGCTGATGTGGAAATTGGCGGTACTGACCAAAAATTTAATCTACTGATGGGGCGCGAGTTGCAGAAGCAGGCGGGGATGAGTCAACAATGTGTGCTCACCATGCCGCTACTGGAGGGCTTGGATGGCGTTAATAAAATGTCAAAATCACTCGGCAACTATATTGGTGTGGCCGAGCCAGCCAATACTATCTTTAGCAAAATTATGTCGATTTCAGATGAGCTGATGTGGCGTTATATAGAGTTGCTCTCATTTGAATCATTAGCAACCATTGCTCAATGGAAGGCTGAAGTGGCTGCAGGCGCAAACCCGCGCAATATTAAAGTGACCTTCGCACAAGAAATTGTAGCGCGTTTTCATTCGCAGCAAGCAGCAGAACAGGCGCTTGAAGATTTTCAGCTAAGGTCAAAGGGCGGCATCCCAGATGATGTGCCTGAGGTTAGCCTAACCATAGAAGGTGAATCTATCGGGGTTGCACAAATGCTTAAGTTGGCAGGATTGGTGGAGAGCACAAGTGAAGCCATACGTGCTATTCAGCAAGGTGGTGTAAAGCTCGATAGCGAAAAAGTAGAAGATAAAAATCTACAGTTAGTAAAAGGTGCAATAGTAGTAGCACAAGTGGGTAAGCGTAAGTTTGCTAAGATTAGCTTGATTTAATATTGCACAAAATTAAGATGTATTAATGTATGAAATGACCCTGTTAAAGAAATACCAACTCAAATTAGAAAGTAAGTAATGAATAAAATTGTAGTAGAAAAGCAAGTGGCAGATGAGCGTTTACAAACCATGGGAGTGAGTAAGTGGCCTACATGGAAAAAAGAAGTGTCAGTATTTCCTTGGGTGTTTCCTGAGCAAGAGATAGCCTATATCCTAGAGGGCGAGTGTGTAATAACGCCAGAAGGTGGCGCCCCTGTATATTTTGGTAAGGGTGATTTAGTGACTTTTCCGCCTGGTCTTAAAGCAAGCTGGGAAGTAAAGCAGCCATTGCATAAGCACTACAAGTTAGATGGTAATGTATTAACACAAGTATTTAAGCGTATTTACCTTAAATTTAAAGGGTAAAAATAAGTTTTGGTAAAAGGCCAGCCATGAGCTGGCCTTTTTTCTGATAAGCCGACCTGGTAAGTGCCGTATCTATAGCAAAATTTAGTAATAATTCACCGCAATTTAAACAAATTGTAATTCTTTTGTAAAAATCCTAAGTTACCCCTTGACCAAAAATACATCCCCTGTAGAATGCGCGCCTTCGCTTCAGAAACACTGTGAAGCGGGTTTGAAAATAAAGTTAAATTAATAGTTGACCAAATTTAAAACCCCTGTAGAATGCGCCCCTCGCAACGAAATTGTTGCGAAGCGGTAAAAAGAAGAAGTTGAAATATTTTAAAAATATAGTAGACAAATTCTCCGAGGTCTGTATAATGCGCACCTCTTCGTTGCTAAGGCGACGACGTTACAAGAAATTGTGATGCACTGGCTCTTTAAAAATATGAACAATCGATAAGTGTGAGTGCTTGTGGTATGAGCAACGCGATTAACGGATTTAGCTT
>DASXUG010000010.1:0-177939 GCA_036504995.1 Methylophilaceae bacterium
AAGCTAAATCCGTTAATCGCGTTGCTCATACCACAAGCACTCACACTTATCGATTGTTCATATTTTTAAAGAGCCAGTGCATCACAATTTCTTGTAACGTCGTCGCCTTAGCAACGAAGAGGTGCGCATTATACAGACCTCAAATACTACGTCAACTACATTTTTAAAACTATTTTTACTGCTCAAATTCTTTGGTTGCGGGAACAGGATTTGAACCTGTGACCTTCGGGTTATGAGCCCGACGAGCTGCCAGACTGCTCCATCCCGCGTCCGATTCGACTTCGCTTAATACGTGCGTCATCGAGAGGTGAGACTATAGCAAGGTTCCATCTTTTGTGTCAACGAGATTATGTGGATAATTTAATGGGGAGCGATGAAAAACACCGCAAAAACCCCTCAGTTATAACGCAACACAATGTTATTAAAAGGGAATTTTATTTAGCAAAAGTTGATGACAATTTTATTAAGAAATCATTAAGAACTAAAGAAGATTAAGTTCATAGCCGCTTCTATTGTTAATTAGATTGATACAGGCTTCGCACCGTTGCCAAATCCGCCTCAGTGTCGACGCCTGTCGCAGGGGCACTGTCAGCTTCAAACACACTAATTTTATAACCATGCCATAGTGCACGAAGCTGCTCTAGCGCTTCATATTGCTCTATAGCGGATTGAGGAAGGCCTGAGTAGGCATTGAGGAAATCAACCTTGTAGGCGTAAATACCTATATGACGATGAACAACCATGTGCTCTGGAATGTCTTGCTGACTAGCAAACGCATCTCGCGCGTATGGAATTGGCGCTCGACTAAAATACATAGCATACCCATGCTTATCAAACACCACTTTAACAATGTTGGGGTTAAACATCGCTTGCTTATCATGAATGGTATGACAGGCAGTTGCTATTGCGGCTTGTGGATGAGAGGCTAAATTTTGTGCGACATCCCTTATTAAGGCTGGCTCGATCAAGGGCTCATCCCCCTGCACATTGACCACAATCTCGTCTTTTGCCCAACCTAGCGCTTGTGCAACTTCAGCAATTCGGTCGGTGCCTGAGGCATGATCCTGACGCGTCATCATTGCTTGATAACCTAAACCCTGTACGACCTCTAAAATTTCAATATGGTCTGTCGCCACGACAATTTCATCGGCGCCGCTTTTGATGGCTTGCTCGACCACTCTAATTACCATGGGAGCGCCAGCAATATCTAATAGTGGCTTTGCTGGCAAACGGCTACTACCATAACGCGCAGGAATAACTATTTTGAACGACATTATTCGATTTCTTCTTCCGCGGGCAATTTGCGTGCCTCGTCTTCCAACATGACGGGGATACCATCTTGTATGGCATAGGCTAAACGACAAGGCTTGCAGATCAGCTCCTGCGCATTTTTTTGATAATGTAGCGGACCTTTGCATACTGGGCAGACTAATATTGTGAGTAGTTTTGTATCCATTTATCACCCTTTTCAATTCATAAAATTTATTGACTACCGCAATCTTACTTGGAATTAAGTCGTGCCAGCAGATATGGAAGAAATGTCTGCTCTAGTTGCGCAACAACTGGCAGCACCCAGCAACTTTGATTTGCGAAAGGTTTGCATTTTACCGCATCCTTTTCTGTCATGAGTATGATGTCAGCATCTGCAATTTGCAAATCTTGCGCTTGGAAAGCGTGGTGGTCAGCAAATACATGCCGATCAAAAGATAAGCCCAACCCACGTAAAGTCTGAAAAAAACGTTCGGGATTACCAATACCTGCGATTGCATGAATTTTTTTATGCACAAAGTCACTGGCATCGCCTCGATTTTGGGGTTGGCTCAATTGATAAAATTGTACCGTTTGTAGCTGCATCACAAATGTAGTGGCTACATTGATGGGTAAGTCTAAACCAATATTACCATTTTTGATGACCGCATCCACTTCTGCCAACCGAGCAGTTGACTCACGTAGACTACCTGCGGGCAATCGATAACCGTTGCCAAAGCCGCGCATACTATCGACCACAGCAACCTCCACATCGCGCTGAAGTCGATAATGCTGTAAACCATCATCACTGACAATAACATTACATTCTGGATGTGCCTTGAGTAGCGCTTGACCTACGGCCACTCGGTCGCGCCCAACCCATACAGGACAGTGACTGTGTTTGGCAAGCAAGATAGGCTCATCGCCCACCACGCTGGGGTCCCCATCTATGTTAACTGCACATATATTTTGCTCGCTGCCGCCATAACCTCTACTGATAATGGCTGGCGCATAGCCAGCTTGCTTTAGAGCCAAGGCTATCCAGATAACTAAGGGTGTTTTACCTGTACCACCCGCTGTGATATTCCCCACAACAGTAACGGGGACAGGCAACTTGTAAGATTTTAAAATACCGTACTGATATGCTATGCGTCGTAGCTTAGATAAAAACTGGTATACCCAAGACAGGGGGATTAACAGAACATGCCATAGCCCTAGACGATACCACTGCTGTTCTATCCATAAGCGCATGTTAGTGATTGTTAATGAAACTGTTTTTGATACAATTTAGCGTAATAGCCATTAGCATCAAGTAGCGCTTGGTGGCTGCCAGACTCGACAATTTCACCATGTTCCATGACAAAAATGCGATCTGCATTTTCAATCGTAGATAGTCGGTGCGCAATCACGATAGTAGTACGATTACGCATTAAATCATCTAGCGCAGCCTGTACGTGTTGCTCGGACTCAGTATCTAATGCTGAGGTTGCTTCATCTAACAATAAAATTGGCGCATCCTTCAAAATAGCACGCGCGATGGCAATACGCTGGCGTTGGCCACCTGACAGGCGCACGCCTCTATCGCCAATCTCACTCTGCAAACCATTGGGTAATTGCTGAATAAACTCCCAAGCATGCGCAGCCTTTGCAGCGGCAATCACCTGCGCTTCGCTCGCGTTACGCAAAACCCCATAAGCAATATTATTAAAAATGGTGTCATTAAATAAAATAACATCCTGACTCACCATGGCGAATTGCTGCCTGAGCTCGCTCAGTGGCATCGCGCGAATATCAACGCCATCGAGCAGTATCAAGCCCTGCTGGGAATCGTAAAAACGTGGTAATAAATTGACCAGCGTAGTTTTGCCCCCACCTGAGCGCCCAACCAACGCTAGTTTCTCACCAGGTTGAATAGTAAAACTTAACTGGTTAAGCGCCATACGCTTAGCATTTTCATAACGTAGCCCAACACCGCGAAATTCGATTTCACCATGTGCGCGGCCTACTTGTTTAACACCCTCGTCCAACTCAGGCGTCATATCCATCAACCCAAACACACTTTGTGCCGCAGCCAGGCCAACTTGCATTTCCTCATTTAAACTAGACAAGCTTTTAATGGGCGCAATCAGCATTAACAAAGCGCCAATAAAAGCGGCAAACTCACCTGCTGTAAATTTACCAACCGCGTAATAAACCACCAAGCCCAGCGCCAAGGCCGCGAGCATCTCGATAACCATGCTATTAATGCCAGAAATACGTGACAAGCGAATTTGAATATGACGATTTTGACCAACCACTTTGGCAAAGCGCTGAAACTCAAAGTTAGCACTACCAAATATTTTTACCATACGCTGACCCGACACCGCCTCTTCGACGGCTTGCGTCATATTACCCATAGACTCCTGTACTGTTTTACCTGCGCTCCGTAGCTTGGGGCTCATTTTTTTCAGATAAATTGTCATAATGGGCGCCATAAGGGCAAAAATAAGCGTTAGTCGCCAATCCAAATACAGCATATACGCCACCATACCGATGATGGTAAGCGTGTCACGAATTGCACTCACTGCAACGCGAGTAGACGCATTCGCCATTTGCTCGGTATCAAATGTCAGCTTCGAAGTAATGATACCCACAGAATGTGCATCAAAAAAACTCACGGGCAAGGCCATCAACCTTGAAAATGCATCTAAGCGTAAATTCTCAACTACCCGACGTGCCACCCAACGCATCGCAAATGTAGAAATAAAGCCTGACATTGCACGTAAAGCCAACAAGCCAAACAACATCAGGGGCAAATAGTTGGTTTTATCTGGGTCTTGTTTTACAAAACCTTCGTCCGTCACTAACTTGATAGTCGCCAAAAAGCCCGTGTTGGTGGCAGATAAAATCACCAAAGCCAGCACGCTAATCAGAAACACCTTCCAGAATCGTGTGGCGTACTTCAATAAGCGCATATAAAGCGCTTTGGTATTAAATTCAGATGAAGATTTCGAGGTAGATGACATGCTTACAATTTACAATTAAAACTTACGTTATAAAGCACAAACACCCAATCCCCATGGGATTGAGTGTTTGTTTTCGTTTGATACAATTTGATTTGGGAGGAAATAGCTTAAGAGCCTGTTTTAACCTGTGTCGCAAATGTGATATGTGTGTAACCTGCTTGGCGTGAGGCCTCCATCACGTTTATCACAGACTGATGTGTGGTATTCGCATCAGCATTAATAACAATCGTTGGCTCTTTGCCATCGCCCACGGCCTTTTGCAAAGCAGCGGCAATCGAACTCACCGAACCATCAGTGATGGACTCTTTATTCACTACATAATGTCCGCCTGCATCAATACCCACGTTAATCACTAAAGGTTTTTCTTCAGGCGCATTAGCTTCTGCCGTAGGTAAGTTAATTTGCAACTCACTTACGCGAGAAAAAGTAGCACTCACTACCAAGAAGATAATAATCACTAGCAAAACGTCGATCAAGGGGACAAGATTCATCTCCAAGTCTTCATGTTTTTTACCACGTTGAAAGTTCATATATTTCCCTAGCCTTTCAACTATTTACGTTCGCCATGGAGCATTTCAACCAGCTTAACTGCCTGTTGCTCCATCTCTACGATCAAACCATCTACACGACCACGGAAATAACGATAAAAAATCATTGCGGGCACAGCAACCACAATACCACCCGCCGTGTTGTAAAGTGCAACCGAAATACCACGCGCAAATTGCGCTACGTCATGACCTGTAGTGGTAAACGCGCCAAACAACTCCACCATACCAATAACCGTACCTAGCAAACCGAGTAGCGGGCTGACAGTAGCAATGGTACCAAGGGTTGTTAGATTTTTCTCTAGCTTATGCGCAACTGCGCGACCAGTTTCCTCAATCGACTCTTTCACTACCTCACGTGAAGAACTTGCGTTACTTAAAGCGCTGGCAAATATCTCACCCAATAGCGAGTGTTGCTGTAATTTAGTTAAAGCCTCTTTATTTACCCCACCCTGCCCCAACCACCTTTGTACCTCAGGCAATAACTCTGGCGGCGCAATCACATTTGAACGCAACACCCACAAACGCTCAACAATAATAGCCAGAGTAACAATAGAAGCTAAAATTAAAGGATAAATCGGCCAACCTGCGGCTTTAATAATTTCTAACACGTAACGCTCCTAAAATATTTAAAAAAAACATTGATCCTAATACAGAATCTCTAACACTAAATCTTGTAACGCTGAATCTGAAAGTGCCGTTACTTTAGCGCGTAGGGTAGATTTCAGCAAGTAAATTCGGGTAACTTTCCGCCCACTCATCCCGTAATACAAAACCTCAGAAAGCCAACACATGCCGCCCCCAAACGCTACTTAGTTACTACCCAGTCATCTGTACCATGGACTGTCACCATCTAAAAGAATTCAATCGCTACACCTTATTATATTTATCTTGAAGGCTACAGTACTGACTTAAATTATGGCTTAATATTAGCCAAATACCAATTTAACGGAAACAATCGCCCATGAACAACCCAACACGCTTTAACAACACCATCGCAGCGTTTGATGCACTGAATGCTCAAGACCCTAACCTACTCAGCATAAATGGCGTAGATTTACCCAAAGAGTTAGTCTACGCACAACGCATGAGCGAAATGCTGGAGCGTTACGCGCCATCAGCCTCTGAAGCACTAAAACTCGCGGCACGCTGCCAACATATTCAACGCTGGAAAAGCCCGCGCTCAGACTTTCCCATGACTAAGCAAGGCTATATGCAATGGCGTGGTCAGCTTAAAAACTTTCATGCTGAAGTCGCATCACAGGTGCTAAAACACCATGGCTACGATGAAACTAGCATAGCTAAAGTAGGCAGCTTACTCAAAAAAGAAAACTTAAGTAGTGATACAGACATGCAAACACTTGAAGACGTCATTGTGCTTGCCTTTTTGGAGCATGATTTAGAAGAGTTTGTGCAAAAGCACAGTGACTATAGCGAAGAAAAATTTATTACTATTCTGCGTAAATCCTACCTAAAAATGTCTTTAAATGGTCGCGCAGCCGCAGTGTCTATCATTAAGCTACCATCACATTTACTGCCTGTGGTGCAAAAGGCGGTAACCATCTAATTTATAGCTTTTCGTCGATTACTATCACTTTCGCACCATTCTCACTCTCCGTAGTGATGTTCAACAACGCTTCAAGCGCTTGATCAAAGGTCGATATAAGTTTATCCACGTCCGACACCGTTGTCTGTGGGCAACACAACGTCATATTGTGAAATGGCGTGATTAGAACTCCACGATTAATCAGATACAGGTGTATCGCCATTTGCAGGCTGGTATGAAACGAGGCTTCCGCCTCTGCCCCATTTTTGGGTGGGCGAGCGCAAAATTGTATTTCGCATCGAGCACCCAGCTCAGTAACAGACCACGGTAGTTGATGTTTTGTAATCAAGGTTCGAAAGCCATCAGCTAGACGCGCGGCCAATGGCAACATATGTGCATATGCCGCCTCTGTCATCACTTCAAGCAAGTTAGCCCGCATGCAGTGCATCGTTAACGCATTGGCAGAAAGCGTTGTTCCCATCCCGCTATGACCATGCCCATCTGTATTTTCATTTACGGCATTTCGTGCCAACTCCATGGCATCGGCCATCGCTTTAGTGAAACCAAACACTGAGCAAGGAACACCGCCAGCAATAGGTTTGCCCAACACAAAGAAATCAGGCTGCAAATCCCAAAGACGAGTGCAGCCGCCGATTCCCGTTGAAATCGTATGTGTTTCATCGATAATTAAAAGACTGCCGTATTTACGAGTCAACTCACGGCACTTTTGCATAAAGCCTAGTTCTGGCAAGACCATTCCAATGTTAGTCATAGCAGGCTCACAAAGCAGCGCAGCTACATCTCCAGTCGCAAGCGCAGCCTCTAATGCTGTTACATCATTGAAGGGGATAGCGCGGCTATATTGCGTTAAATCGTAAGCCTGTCCGATAAGACCATCGCGGTGAACAGTCGCACCGTCGCGATTTCTTACCATCACATCATCTACAGTACCATGATAGCAACCGTCAAAAACAAGCAGGATTTTACGTTGGGTAATGGCGCGCACCCAACGCACAACAAAACGATTGGCGTCTGTTGCCGTAGTAGCTACCTGCCAGTAAGGTAAACCAAAACGCTGGCTAAGTAGCTCAGCACAAACAATGGCATCCTCGCCTGGCAGCATTGTTGTGAGACCACGCGCGCCCTGCTCTGCCAGCGCTTTAGCGATAGGCGCGGGCGAATGGCCAAACATACTCCCTGTATCCCCCAAACAAAAATCCACATAATCATGCCCATCAACATCTTGAAAATGCGCACCGCTCGCACTCGCAAGAAATAAGGGAACAGGCGTAGACCAATCCGCCATCCAATGCATAGGTACACCTCCAAATAAGGTACGTTTAGCACGTTCTGCAAGCGCAACAGATTTTGGGTTACGCTCAATAAACCGCTGCCGCTCAAGTGCGGCAAGCTCGTCTATGGCCTGCTGGCCAATCCTATTAGGGGTCATAGATACACCTTATTGAGTTATATTTAATTAAATCGAATATATGCAGATGGCAGATACACTTTGAAATAATCAAAATAGTTTCAGAAATAATCGCGATACATACGATATTTAAAATACGAGTCTACTACATTCCCCGATCGTAGTACTCGGCTATATTGAGCGCTAACCCTTGCTTAATATAGCCTTTTTTTTGCTTTTATCTCTACCAAAACTCCACACAAACGCATTAACCACAAGCCCTTCATGACGGCCTCAAACTTAAGTTGGCTAGTTATGCTTAAAGTTTTTTCAGTTTCGTACCGTAATCAAACATTATGTAACAAAATGTAACTTTTTGATTCAAAACTTAATTACAACTCTTGGTAATGGGCCGCTTACCAGTTGTAATTTTTGGTCAAAAATTGCCTATTTATATGCAAGGTAACAGAGCTAATTAGGGGTTGCAATGCACGAGCTTCTTGAATCAAAATCTGATAAAACCATATCAAATTTGACTGCATCGTTTAATTATTTAAATGATGCCATTATTTTAAGAAATAGAAGCGGTAAGCTATGTTATGTCAATCCAGCCGCAAGCCGAATTTTAGAAAATACCCCTGATCAACTTTTACTATTAAAAACAATCGACCTAACTCCGTCTTTCACCTCCGCTTGGTTGGGTAAATACTGGCTTGAACTTCAAACAGCAAAAACATACGCATATCAATCCAATTTTAAAATAAGTAATAACAAAACAATCACCTTGTCTGTTATAGCAAACTTGTTGGAGTACGAGAACGATGAATATAGCCTGGAAATTTTAAGCACAAAGCAGGTCAATTTAGATAGTGAGCTAGATCTTATTCAACATAATACCAATGAGTATCTTAAAACCTTGTTAGATAACTTCCCATTTATGGTGTGGTTAAAAGACGCCGAAAGTCACTTGCTGGTAGCCAATAAAGCATATGCAAAAGTCGCAGGGGTAAATTCAACAAGCGATCTGCAAGGAAAGTCAGACTTTGACTTTTTCCCCAGTGATCTCGCTCAGCAATATGTTGAGGGGGATCAGAAAGCCATGCAGAGTGAAAGCCCCATTAGCACGATTTGCGCTATTGAAGATGCCAAAGGTAATTGTTATTGGATTGAGTCTTATAAGTCCTCGTTAAAGATTAATAGCCAAGTTGTCGGTACACTGGGCTATGCCAGAGACGTCACTGAGAGCTTGCAAAAAGAACGTGAATATCAATCGCTGATCGAAAACTCTCCTGGTTCTATTGTTCGATTTAATAAAAAACTCAAACGCACCTTCGTCAACGCTAAAAAAGCGGAATTTTATGAAGTGCATCCTGAAGTGCTTTTAGGAACATCACCCACCGAATTCCCTGGGGGAGCTTCTTCAGTCAAGTATGAAGAGCAGATTCGTAAGGTATTCCAGAGCGGCACTAATACTAGTATTGATTTAAGCTGGCAAGCTGGGAATGGCGAAACACGGGTTTTGCGCTCGTTATTAGCCCCTGAGTTTGATATTCATGGAGAAGTGATTGCTGTGATTAGTCTAGGGCTGGATATTACCGAGACTATTGAGAATGAGCGCCGCATTCACCACCTTGCCTACTTTGACCCACTCACCAACTTACCCAATCGCACCCTGTTAACCGATCGATTGAGCCAGACTATTTTAGAGGCTGGCCGCAACCATAACTCTTTCGCGTTGATCATCATTGATTTAGATCGGTTTAAAGAAATCAACGACGCGCTGGGTCATCTTTTTGGAGACCATGTTTTAGCCGAGTCATCAAGAAGACTGGAAGCTTGTGTTAGCAAACACGATACGGTAGCTCGCCTCGGTGGTGATGAGTTCGCTATTCTTTTACCCAAAATCAGAAAACCTGAGAGCGTCGCCAGCACTATCCGTAAAATAGTGAGAACCTTCTCTGAACCTTTTTTGATTTCAGGTAAAGAACTATTTATCACGTTAAGTATTGGTATCGCAACATTTCCATTAGATAGTGAAAACATGGATGAGTTGTTTAAATACGCAGATTCAGCGCTTTATTACGCAAAAACTCAGGGGCGAAATAATTTTCAATTTTACTCTAAAGAGCTCACATCGCGAGCATATGAGCGCGTTTCACTTGAGGCTTCTCTCAGAAAAGCGCTAAGTAGAAGCGAGTTTGAACTGCATTATCAACCACAAGTAAATCTGAACACGCATGAAGTCATTGGCGTGGAGGCGCTTTTAAGATGGAATCGAAACCATAACGAAATGATTCCACCTGATAAATTTATTAGTATCGCTGAAGACAGTGGATTAATTATAGACATTGGCGAGTGGGTGATTTACACAGCCTGTATTGCCGCTGTGAAGCTTAACGCTGGTCGACTAACTCCGTTCCCCATAGCTATCAACCTATCCTCTAGGCAGTTTATTCGGAACGATTTAATAGGCTCAATTAAGCGTATTTTAATTGAAACCGACTGTAAGCCTGAATGGCTTAAGTTAGAAATCACAGAAAGCTTGCTACTAGAAGACAAACAAGGCATTAAAAAAACACTGAATGATTTAAATAGCTTGGGCTTCAATATTGCGATAGATGATTTTGGTACTGGTTATTCAGCATTATGTTATTTAATTCATTTCCCTGTTAATCAAATCAAAATTGACAGGTCATTTATTCAAGACATTACCTCCAATAAAGACAGAGGACTTCTGGTTGAAGCTATTGTCTCAATGTCACTGAGTTTGCGAATGAATGTGATTGCTGAAGGCGTTGAAACTATTGAGCAAGCAGAATATTTAGCAAAAATTGGCTGTAGTTATGCGCAAGGCTATTTATTTGGCAAACCGATGCCATTTGCCGCGCTTGTAAACCATTTAGGTGCAGTACCGCCGCAACTTTCTTGATTTGTGTCTTTGCCACAGGGAATATGAAAAAAGCAGCCGAGGCTGCTTTTTTAGCTATTAATGATTCATTAACTTAAGCTTTGTTACGACGTGCTACAAACCCCATAATACCTAAGCCAGCCAATAACATAGCATAGCTATCAGACTCAGGCACTGCAGCTGTTACAGCAGTGTACTGAAGACTTAGGAAGCCGTTATTCGGGCCCAACACCCAACCATTACTTACTGTACTGAAATAAGCTTGAGCAACGCCAAAACCAGAGGTGTCAGCTGTTTTAGCAACGCGTGACAACTGAACGCTAGCGGTTGAGCTGCTAGTAGTCAAATAGGCAATGTAGCTGGTGTTAGCATTCAAGCTTAGACCAAGGTTGTCGAACTTTAGAGTAGTTAAACTACTACCATTATAGGTCTCGACAGCCGCAGTCGTGGTCAGCAACGTTGTACTAGGTGTGTTTGAGCTCCACACAGCTACATTCAGTTGTAGAGGTAGAGAACTCTGGTCGCCGAGCGCATAAAAACTAAACGATGATAGTGTTTCGGCTGAGGTCAAGGAGAACACTTGACCTACCATAGGTGAGTCGCCACTTGGGTTTGCATGGTTACCAAGGTAAGCAAATGGCAAACCAGTGGTCGCACCACCCGGTACGTTGGTGTAGGTAGCCGCAAAGGCACTACCAGTGAAGGCAAGCAGAAGGCCAGCAAATACTGCAAGGTGAAGCTTTGATTTGGTCATGGTTATTTCCTTTACTATTTAAAGTTAACTAAGGGTTAGTGTGTTAGTAAATTGGTGAAAATGTTTGGTCGAACTTCAGGTACATCAGTATTTATCCTGATGCACCTCCAAATCTTATGTAGTTGTTAATTTTTCTGCATAGTGCTAGGGAAGCCTCACTAAACGGTTATGTGCCCATGTCTGGCCAGACCACCGTTGTCGACTAAACTACTCTTGCTGGGCAATTGACTAACAGAACAAAAAATACTCTTTGAATGTTACTGGGGTGTGAAAGAAAACTTGCTCAATATAGTCCGAAGGCGATCAATGCGTGGCATCCACTGAATAATTAAGTTCAGGCTCATCGGACCTCTTCTACCATGGGTGGACTTACCTCGTTACTGTACATATCTATTTGATCATTCAACAGTTATAACCTTATTTGTAAGTAAATTAACGTATTGGTATCACTATCCTGATTTGATTTAATACATCCAGTTGTATGAATAATTATAAATTTATCATACGACTGTTAAGTAAATCTCGGGATATAAATGTATGACACTAATAAAATGGCTTAGATTAATACTAATAAGTCTTATCACTATAAATACAACAAATCTCAGTGCAGAAACACTTAATACAAGCCCTGTCGAGGTCATCGGTCATTACGACAATGCCGTTGGCACCTCCGATGCTGCAAGTCAGGGCGCTGTTACCGCTAGCCTGATATCAAGTCGCCCAACCCTCAGAACAGGAGAGCTGTTGGAATTCGTGCCTGGCATGATTGTGTCTCAACACAGTGGAGATGGTAAGGCTAATCAGTATTACCTACGTGGCTTCAACCTTGATCATGGTACCGATTTCGCGACTTATGTGGATGATGTACCCGTCAATATGCGTACGCATGCGCACGGGCAAGGTTATACCGATTTAAATTTCCTGATACCTGAGCTGGTTAACCGTATTCAATACAAGAAAGGCCCATATTTTGCCGATGAAGGTGACTTCTCTTCTGCTGGGGCCGCTCACTTACAATTAGTGAACACTCTGCCAAGAGGCTTAGCCTCGCTATCTATTGGAAATAATGGTTATCAACGTGCTGTGTTAGCAAACTCGATAGAAACTGCAAGTGGCAATCTGTTATACGGCTTAGAGATTAATCGTAACGATGGCCCATGGAGTAACCAAGAAGATGTAAAAAAATACAGTGGAGTATTACGCTACAGTGAAGGCAGTAATGCTGATGGTTTCAATCTAACGGCTATGGCGTACCACAACAAGTGGAACGCTACTGACCAGATTCCCTTGCGTGCCGTGCAATCAGGCTTGGTGGACAGATTTGGGGCGATTGACCCGAGTGATGGGGGTGAGTCGTCACGTTATAGCCTTTCCTTTGCCAAATACCAACGCGATCAAAATGGCGTTTTTGATTTTAATGTGTATGCGGTCAAATCTTCTCTAGACCTTTACAGCAATTTTACTTACTTTCTGAACAACCCTGTAGATGGCGATCAATTTAATCAGTCTGAGAATCGCCGTATGGCTGGCTTTAATCTCAGTAAAACTTGGTACAACAATGTTGCTGGTTTTGAGATGCAAAATAAAATTGGCCTGCAGACACGCTACGACGATTTATCACCTGTAGCTTTGTATAACACGGTAGCGCGAACACGCACATCATTGATTCGAAGCGATCATGTAAAGGAAGCCAGTGCAGGCATTTATGCTGAGAACAGCACGCAATGGCTAGAAAAATTTCGTTCAGTACTGGGTTTACGTTATGACGCTTATCACTTTGATGTCGATAGCAGCATTCAAGGTAAATCTGGCACAGTCAGTGACGGAATTGTTTCCCCTAAGCTCTCATTCATCTTCGGGCCGTGGGCCAAGACCGAGTATTTTATTAATTATGGCAAAGGCTTTCATAGCAATGATGCACGGGGCACCACCCAAACACAGTTACCAAGTGTGGGAGTTTCCTCGCCAGTCACGCCATTAGTTTCTACACATGGCAGTGAAATTGGAATACGTACAGAAATCATTCATGGCTTACAGAGCTCTTTAGCGTTATGGCAATTAGATATTGCTTCGGAACTGGTCTTTGTGGGAGATGCGGGTGAAACAGAACCAAGTCGATCAAGTCACCGTCAAGGCATTGAATGGAATAATCACTACATTGTGAATGACTGGCTATTGCTGGATTTGGATGTATCCGCATCAAAAGCGCGTTATACAGAAAGGGACCCCGTTGGCAATTACATTCCAGGCGCGGTTAATCAAGTGGCATCATTCGGTGCCACTGTGACGAACTGGGGCAATTGGTCTGGGGCCTTCCAACTTCGGTATTTTGGCCCACGCCCTCTGATTGAAGATAATAGCATCCGTTCTCAAGCAACGACCATTGCATATGCACGCTTGGGCTACAAGCTCAATCAAAATGCCAAACTGACGCTGGACGTCTTTAACCTGTTTGACCGCAAGGCCAGCGATATTGATTATTACTATACTTCACGCTTAGGTGGTGAACCTGCTTCAGGCTTAGATGATATTCACCTTCATCCAGTTGAGCCACGTAGTGCCAGACTGGTATTGATATACAATTTCTAAACATTGCCATATGGCGAATTATTATCACGATGATGCTTAAAACTTGAGGGCTACTAAAAATGTCAATGCGCCGTTTAACGATTTCAGTCGATGATGAACTTGCGGAGGCTTTTGATCAGTTTGTTGAGGCCAAAGGTTATATCAATCGCTCAGAGGCTTTTCGCGACTTAGTGCGTAAAGAATTAGGCAATGTAGAGATCAGCTCAGGAACTGCTCAATGGTGTGTTGCCACCCTAAGCTATATCTACAACCATCACGAGCGTCAGCTAGCCAACCGCATTACGCAGCTTCAGCATGACCACCATGACGTAGCAGTGGCAGCTCAGCATATTCATCTAGATCACGATAATTGCCTTGAGACCTTAATTTTACGTGGTGAAATTCATCATGTTCGCCATTGTGCTGATGCAATACTCTCGCAAACAGGGGTGCGACATGGGAGTTTACATATAGTACCAGTGACCCATATGACCGAGTCTCACACGCATATGCACCCACATAATTAGAGGATAGATAACATCGCTATAGATGGCTGCGTTATTGTTGTGCTATCGTCCTGATAACAACTCAATCACAAACGCGATGTTTGCGTATTAATAATTACTGATGGGCTCGCGCGAAAATAATTAACTCACTATGGAAATCGTAAAAGTATTCTGTCTGTTCGTACTCACGGCTATTGCTGAAATAGTGGGCTGTTATCTTCCCTATCTATGGCTAAGGCAAAATGGCTCTGTTTTGCTTTTAATCCCAGCCGCGCTTAGCCTTGCCTTATTCGCCTGGTTACTTACACTTCATCCCACAGCCGCTGGGCGGATTTACGCTGCTTATGGGGGTGTTTATATCGGGGTTGCAGTGATGTGGCTCTGGCTGGTTGAGTCAATTAAGCCCTCTACCACTGACTTAGTTGGGGCACTGGTCTGTTTTATCGGCATGGCAATCATCATTACAGGCTCCAGTCATACCTAACTAACTTTAGGACTACATAAAGCCAGTATGCTTAAGTACCTAGCCG
This sequence comes from Methylophilaceae bacterium, assembly GCA_036504995.1. Classification (GTDB taxonomy): domain Bacteria; phylum Pseudomonadota; class Gammaproteobacteria; order Burkholderiales; family Methylophilaceae; genus DASXUG01. The sequence goes on from DASXUG010000010.1 coordinate 15,019, forward strand.
TTATTTCTATCACTCTGTTATTTTGCACAGCTTTGCAAGCCGAGCAATACCGAAGCTATCAAGCTAAAGCTGCTTTCAAATCAACGCATCCATGCCCATCTACTGGCAAAACGAAAGGCGCGTGTCCTAACTATACTATAGGTCATATAGACCCTTTGGCCTGTGGTGGTGAAGATGATGCTAGTAATATGCAATGGCAGACCAAAGCTGAAGCTCATATTAAAGCTAAATGGGAAAGAAAGAACTGCAAATAAGGCGGCGCCCTGATGAGTTTAGGAGTTTAGATAACAACAACTCAAGGTTAACTAAGCTTATCGGTCAGGTTAATTGCTAAAGACAAGTAATAATAACCCTAGCGCTTTGTAGTTACTTATTGTCCTGTTTTTTCCTTCATATTTTGCATTTTATTGCGCCAATAATCTAATCTCACATCAGGTGGTGTAGGGGTAATTTCTGTACTAAGAATCTCTTTAACCAACCAATCATTTACTGGTGATAAATGGCCATATGAATTATTTTTGTTGTTAATTATTTGGTTTGAATTGCTTGAGTTCATCACAAATCTCCTTATCTGTTAAAGCCAAGTACCACTTAAAGCTTAATTCCTATAAGAGCTAAGTGAAAGTTAAGAAAATTACCAAATATAGCTAACAGGAGATTCGATTGTAGTCCGTAAGATATGCTCAAGAAATAGTCCAAATGGACTATTCTGGGTTAATACTTGCGGCAATCGTGTAAATAAAACTATCGTCAGCATTTGATTAGAGTATCGATGGGGATATAAATATAATCAATTAACCAATTTGTGAGGATTTCTGGTTGTAATAGCATCATTAGTCCAAACGGACTATTGTGAATAGTGCTTGAATGCTCGACAATGCGCATGAATTTAAAAAGCTTAAAAATATAAGCAGCAATAACCCGAACTAGATATTTAAATTAAATTCTGTATAGAGGAAGCAACGAATGAAATCAGTAAAAGTATTAGCAGTAATAGCAGCACTATTTGCATCACAATCAGTATTCGCAAACACTTATGATTTAGGCTTACTTACACCACCAGTAGCTGTTTCACAACAATCAGACAGTTTAGGCACAGATAATGATTTCGGAGATTACTTTACATTCACATTAACTGCTGATGCGGCTACATTGTTTGGCAGTGCTCCAGATGTAAAAATTAAGATTGATGGCCAGAAAGATAAAATCAACATTCAAGATATTGATTTATTTTCTGGTGTAGTTGGTTCTGGCACATTAGTGAAGCATGATATTGATAAATCTGATGAAGGGTTTTCATTTAAAAGCATCGCCGCTGGTACTTATTACCTATATGTAACTGGTACACAAAAAGGTGCTGGTAATGGCTCATATACACTTAACATCGCTGCGACTGCTGCAACGGCAGTTCCAGAGCCAGAAGCTTATGCAATGATGTTGGCTGGCTTAGGTTTAATCGGTTTTGCAGCACGCCGTAAACAAAAGTAATTCAGCAATCCTGAAATAAAATCAATCAACCCGCTTCGGCGGGTTTTTTGTTGCCTCCGCTTACGGCTATGTAACGTTTTGTATCAGGGTAAACTTTTACATTCATAAACACGTTTAATCTATCACTGAGCCAGTCAGTGAAAATTAGAAAATATATTTTGGAGAGAGTTTATGAATCGTACTAAGTTAGTCAGTGCTATTGCTTTATCAAGTATTTTAGCCGTGAGCTTTACCGTCGCCAATGCCGAGACTCAATGGGAAAAGAATCATCCTCGCCGCGATCAAGTAAACGATCGACTTCAAAATCAAAACAAGCGTATTAACAATGAAGTGAAAGAAGGTGAAATATCTAAAGCTCAGGCTGCTAATTTGCGTAAAGATGATAGACAAATTAGACAAGAGGAGCGTGACATGGCCTCTCAAGATCATGGGCATATTACTAAACAAGAGCAAAAGACACTTAACCAGCAAGAAAATGCCGTTAGCAGAGACATCGGCAAATAAATCACAACTCATCAACGTTTCTATTTAGCAATTTTGTGAGGTTATATGAGAGTTAAATTTCTATGTGTTTCTATAATTCTGGTAGCTATTTTATCTGGCTGCGTTGTCGAGCAACCTAGATATGCTTACACAAGACCTATTGCGCCTCCGCCTCAAGTAGTCTATGTTCAGCCAGCCTACCCAAGGCCAGCGATCGGTTTTGAATGGTCATATCACCCACATTATGGCTGGGGCTGGTATCACCCAGAAAGAGGCTGGCATCGAGGATGGCGTTGATATAAACAGTATGCTTTGTGAGTGGTAATTAATAAATGTCAACGTGATAGACTATTGATCGTTATAAGCTTTTAGCAGTGTTGTTTTACAACCCCACTAACGGTGGTTAAATTAACTAAGGAGATTTTGAAATGAATAAATTATTATCAGTTTTATTAGCAACCGTGTTTTCAGCAGTTTCTTTATCAGCAATGGCAGCTGACCCAATGACAGATGCTGCCAAGGCAGAAGCACCAAAAATCGTCAAACATAAACATCACCACCATCATCACGCTAAAAAAGCAGAAGCGGCGGCTCCAGCAGAGCCAGCACCAGCAGATGGTAAGTAATTAACTTAATTGACCAACCCGCCTAGGCGGGTTTTTTTACGTAAAAAATTTTTAGGGCAAAATTAGGACGCGAAAGGGGTAAAACAAAAAAGACCTACAACCGCTAAGCTGTAAGTCTTTGATTTAATTGGTCGGGACGGTGTGATTCGAACACACGACCCCTTGCACCCCATGCAAGTACGCTACCAGGCTGCGCTACGCCCCGAACCGTTGCTGTGTTAACAGCAAGCCTTGTATTATAGCGTAAAAGCTCATGCTATGAAACGGCTGTAAGTAAAACTGAGTGTGGTCAGCTGATTATTTAATAGATGCTGCGGGGCGTACTAAAAGCAATTTATACGTTGCTAAGCGCTAAATAACATTAGAAACCTAGGTTAATAAAACGCTTTAAACACTGAGTAATTTTAATACGGCTTGCAACTCTTGCTTTAGGTTTTGAAGATCTAAGCCTAGACCTTGCGATTGTTGCGCTTGGTCAACAATATCTACATTGGTAGCTTTTGCGTCACTGACTTCACTTTGGGTAGATGTGTCAGTTTGCGTAGCTTGATCTTCTAAGCGGTTGCGGGCACCGCTAATGGTAAAGCCTTCATCATAGAGTAGCTCGCGTATGCGTCTAATCAACAGCACTTCGTGATGTTGGTAGTATCTACGATTACCACGGCGCTTTACGGGTTTGAGTTGAGTAAACTCTTGCTCCCAGTAGCGTAGCACGTGTGGCTTTACCCCGCAAAGCTCGCTCACTTCACCAATGGTAAAGTAGCGCTTTGCTGGGATAGGGGGTAGCTGTGGCTTAAGCGTTTGCTCCGCCATATGCTTCATCTACCTTAGTTTTGAGTTTTTGGCTGGCGTGGAAAGTCACTACACGACGGGCAGTAATTGGTATTTCTTCCCCTGTTTTTGGGTTACGGCCTGGGCGCTCTGATTTTTTGCGTAACTCAAAATTACCAAAGCCTGATAACTTAACGGTGTCACCTGACTCTAATGCGGTACGAATTTCTTCAAAAAATGCTTCTACCATATCTTTGGCTTCACGTTTATTTAAACCAACTTGTTCAAATAAAAGTTCTGCCAGTTCTGCTTTTGTTAACGTCATCCCTATTTCTCCAACGATTTCTTATGTTCTTAATTCTGCGCCATGTTTTTGTGCAATCAAAGCAAGCAACTGCGCCATGATTGTGTCGGCTTCTGTGTCAGTCAAAGTTTTTTGAGTATCTTGCATAAGCACCAGAAATGCAAGGCTTTTTTTGTTTTCAGCGATGCCTTTACCCCGATATACGTCAAACAACGCAATCTCAGTGACATATTCAATTTTAGCTTGCTGCATGGTGGATAAAACAGCTTGTACACTCAACGCATCATCTACCAGCACAGCTAAATCACGACGCGCAGGCGGAAATTTAGCAATTTCTTGATATTTTGCCACCTGACCTTGCAAGAGTGGCGCTACGTCCAACTCGAACAAAATTGCACTGCGTGCTAATTGGTAATGTTGCTGCCATTTTGGATGTAGCTTACCGATAAAGCCAATCGCTTTACCGTTCAACATCACTTGCGCTGATTGGCCTGGATGTAACGCAGGATGTGTCGCTGCAACATATTGCGCGCGACCATTAGTCAGCACGTCCACATCAGCTTTAACATCATAAAAATCAACATTACGCGCAACATCTGCCCATTGCTCAGGCATTACATCGCCGTAAGCTAGCCCTGAAATGCGTGTAGTTTCTGTAAATTCGGCCCCATTTTTTGAATAGCTTGCTCCAATCTCAAAAATACGTACGCGTTCTTGCTTGCGGTTAAGATTATACACCAAGGTGTCTAGTAGCCCACCCCATAAACCGGAACGCATGACACTCATATTGCTGGCTATCGGGTTTTTAAGCGCAATGGCGTCTTGATTACCTAGTAGGTCTGTTTCCCAGCTAGTATCAACAAAGCTGTAGTTAACAACTTCTTGGTAGCCATTGGCTGAAAGCGCATCGCGCAGTATGGCGCGATTAAGCGTTTTCTCTGAGCTTGGCAACATCATCAAATCTGCTTGCGGGGCAATGGCAGGAATATTGTCGTAGCCATGCAAGCGCGCGATTTCCTCGATCAAGTCCTCTTCAATTTCAATATCAAAGCGGTAACTTGGGGGTGTTACAGTAAACACGCCTGCTTGTACTTGATAAGCAAATCCTAACTGATTGAGCAGACCTACCACCACAGCCTCATCGAGTGAGATACCTAACACTGAAACCAGCTTAGCTAAACGTAAAATAACTGGTTTACGGCTTGGCAGCGTCGACATTACTTCTGTGACTGGCCCTGCTTGACCACCACAAATTTGCAAAATAAGTGTCGTCGCGCGCGCTAATGCATTTAGAGTGTTGCCATAATCTACCCCACGCTCAAAGCGATATGAGGAGTCTGTGCTTAAACCAAAGCGACGCGCTTTACCAGCGATGGCATCAGGCGTGAAAAACGCGCTTTCCAAGAATATATCCGTAGTGTCATCGGATACTGAGGTAGAAGCGCCACCCATGACGCCAGCAAAAGCAATGGCGCCGCTATTGTCGGCAATCACTACCATGTCTGGGTGTAATTTTATTTCTTGTTGATTCAACAACGTAATCACCTCGTCTGTTTTTGCCAAGCGCACGGTGACATCACCTTGCAATTTGTTAGCATCAAACGCGTGTAGAGGCTGACCCATTTCAAGCAACACATAGTTGGTAATATCGACAATCGCGCTAATACTGCGTACACCGCTACGCTCGATACAACGCACTAACCAGTCAGGTGTTTTTGCTTGCGCGTTTACGCCTTGAATCATACGGCCCGCATAACGTGGACATTCATTATTTGCTTGTACATTGACCGTTTTGCTGGCCTGTGAAGTGGCTGGAACCACGTCGATCTTAGGTAAATCTAGCGGCGCACCTGTCAAGGCTGAAACTTCACGGGCAATACCGACAAGGCTTAAACAGTCGCTACGGTTTGGGGTCAGTTTTAAGGTAAATAGTTGGTCATCTAAATCAAAATATTCACGTATATCTTGCCCAACTACAGCATCCGCTGGCAATTCTAGCAAGCCAGCACTTTCAGTCGCCAAACCTAATTCTTTTTCTGAGCACATCATGCCGAAAGAAGGTACACCACGCACCTTTGCTTCTTTAATAGCGATACCAGGCAAAGCTGCACCGACTAAAGCACAAGGAGCCTTTAAGCCTGCGCGCGCATTGCTAGCACCACAAACAATCTGTAAGGGTTCTGCCGCACCTACATCCACCTTGCACACTTGCAGGCGATCAGCATCGGGGTGTTTTTCAGCACTTAAAATTTGCGCAATGACCACTTTAGTGAAGGCAACACCTACTGGGTCTAAACCTTCCACCTCGAGTCCAGACATGGTTAAAGCATGACTCAACTGTTCAGTAGTCAGGCTAGTGTTTACATATTGGCGTAACCAATTTTCAGAAAATTGCATAGATGATCTTTATAAATTACTTACTAAACTATTTGAAAAAACGTCAATCAGTCAAACTCTACACGGTCTAATTAAATTGCTTCAAAAATCGTAGGTCGTTTTCGAAAAACAGGCGTAAATCATTGACGCCATAACGCAACATGGTGAGGCGTTCTACGCCAAGACCAAAGGCAAAACCACGATACTTTTCGCTATCAATGCCTACGTGCTTAAACACTTCAGGATGCACCATACCGCAACCACCAATTTCTAACCAACCCCCATTCCAACTCATGTCCATCTCTGCTGAGGGTTCAGTAAATGGAAAAAATGATGGACGGAAGCGCACTTCTAAATCATCACGTTCAAAAAAACGCTGCAAAAAATCTTGCACCACGCCTTTTAAATTGGCAAAGCTGATATTTTCATCCACCCATAAACCTTCCACTTGGTGGAACATGGGTGAGTGTGTTGCATCTGAATCCACACGGTATACACGACCTGGTGCAATAATTTTAAGTGGTGGACCACTTTTATCCTTCATCGCATCTTGCATGTAATGCACTTGCACAGGCGATGTATGGGTGCGCAACACGTGATTCATACTGCCATCGGCAGCATCTACATAAAAAGTATCGTGCATAGCACGTGCAGGGTGATTTTCTGGGATGTTCAGCGCAGTAAAATTATAAAAATCCGACTCAATTTCAGGGCCTTCTGCCACCTCAAAGCCTATCGAATGAAACAACTCTTCAATACGTGCCAAGGTCAATGAAACAGGATGTAAACCACCTTGACCATGACTACGCGCTGGTAAGGTCACATCTAACGACTCACTGGCCAACTGTTGTTCTTGCTCTGCCAATAAGATGGCATCGCGACGTTCTTTTAAAGCAGCTTCTACCGCTTGCTTCACTACATTGATCGCAGCGCCTGCTGCTGGGCGCTCTTCAGCGCTTAACTTGCCTAAGCCTTTGAGTGCTTCAGTCAAGACACCGCTTTTACCTAAGTATTTGGCTTTGGCTTGCTCTAAATCGTTCACTGTTGCGGCGGCGGCAAAGTCACGCTGCGCTTCAGGAATATATTGCTCTAATGAGGGGGTGGAATTTTGCATGTTCAATTTGTTATGAGCTTTTAATGTACGAATTATATACAAGTAGTGTGACCATTTGATGCACACTCACATTAGGTTATCTTTATTAAGACACCTCAAACCACCATAAAAAAAGGAGGCACTCGGCCTCCTTTTTATTTGCGCTTAATTAAGCTGCTGCAAGGCCAGTTTTTGCTAATTCAACAAACTTAGCAAAAGCCGGTTTATCAAATACAGCTAAATCAGCCAATACTTTACGATCCACTTCAATCGTAGCTTTTTTCAAGCCATTCATGAAACGGCTGTAAGTCAAACCACACTCACGTGCGCCAGCATTGATACGCGCAATCCACAATGTGCGGAATTGACGTTTTCTTTGACGACGGTCACGATAAGCATATTGACCAGCTTTCATTACCGCTTGCTTAGCAATACGGTAAACGTTTTTACGACGACCACGGTAACCCTTGGCGGCGTTTAAAACTTTTTTATGACGTGCACGAGCAATGACACCACGTTTAACTCTAGGCATAGTCTTCTCCTATTATTGTGTTGGCATCATAGCGCGAACGCGCTTGACATCGGTTGCTGAAACGATCGCCGTGCCGCGTAATTTACGCTTTTGCTTGGTGGTCTTCTTGGTCAGGATATGGCGCAAATGTGAATGCGTACGCTTCACTTTGCCATTCCCTAAGAACTTAAAGCGCTTTTTAGCGCCGCTCTTGGTTTTCATCTTTGGCATTTTTTTCTCCTAATAAAACAACTAAAAAAGAGCGATCGGGCAACGCCAATTGGCCACGTCGCTACAGCTTGGTACTACACTTACAACTACTACAAACTAACACTACTTAAACAAGTATTGCTTATACAATTAATTTACTTAGCTTTCTTTTGCGGTGATAACACCATCACCATTTGTCGGCCTTCCATCTTAGGAAACTGCTCGACCACTGCATACTCTTGCAAATCTGCCTCAACACGTTTGAGTAGGGCTAAACCCAACTCTTGGTGGGTAATTTCACGACCTCTAAAACGCAAGGTAATTTTGGCTTTATCGCCGTCCTGCAAAAAGCGAATCAGGTTTTTCAACTTAACGTTGTAATCCCCATCATCAGTACCAGGACGGAATTTAATTTCCTTCACTTGTACTTGTTTTTGCTTGAGTCGCGCTTCGTGCTGACGTTTACTTTCGGCATATTTAAACTTGCCGTAATCCATTAAACGACACACTGGTGGCGCAGCTTGCGGTGCAATTTCTACCAAATCAATGTCGATTTCTTCAGCTTTCGCTAAGGCTTCACTTAAACTAACAATGCCTAAGGGCTCACCCTCTACACCCACTAAACGAATCTGTTGTGCTGTAATGTCACCATTGATTCTTACTTCTTTGTCTTGAGCTATCGCAATTTCTCCAAAAAATTAAAAAAGCGCTTAAAAAAAGCGCTTTTCAAAAAACCGCCAATCTTTTTAATGGGTTATGTCCCCCTAGATTGCAGCGATTATGTCGCACTACCTTTAGTTTGAATCTCGTTACGCAACAGGCTTATAAAGTCCGCAACAGGCATAGAACCTAGGTCTTCACCTTTTCTATTACGCACTGCCACTTGCCCACTTTGCATTTCTCGCTCACCCGCCACCAATAAAAATGGTAGCTTCTGTAAGCTATGTTCGCGTATTTTATAGGTTATTTTCTCATTTCTCAAGTCCGATTCCACTCTGAAGCCATTTTTCTTCAGTTCCGCGACGACTTGCGTCACATATTCGGCTTGACTATCTGAGATATTAAACACCATAACTTGAACGGGTGCGAGCCATGCAGGCATAGCTCCTGCATAGTTTTCGATCAGAATGCCCAAGAAGCGTTCCATCGAACCAACGATAGCACGATGCAACATCACAGGGTGTTTACGGGTATTGTCTTCATCCACATATTCCGCACCCAAACGCTCAGGCAAATTAAAATCCAGCTGAATAGTACCGCATTGCCATAAGCGACCTAATGAGTCTTTAAGGGTAAATTCAATTTTCGGGCCATAAAATGCGCCTTCGCCTGGTTGCAAATCAAAGCTTAAATTATTTGAGTTTAGGGCAGAGGCTAAAGCGGTTTCTGCTTTATCCCATACTTCATCTGCACCCACACGCTTTTCTGGGCGAGTTGAGAGCTTCACCAGCACTTCAGCAAAACCAAAATCTTGGTAAACCGAATATAGCATTTTGATAAAGTCTGCGACTTCTGCTTCTATTTGATTTTCAGTGCAGAAAATATGCGCATCATCTTGGGTAAAGCCGCGTACACGCATTAAGCCATGTAGAGAGCCAGACGGCTCGTTACGATGACATGAGCCAAACTCCGCCAAACGCAAAGGCAAATCACGATAACTATGTAAGCTATTGTTAAATATTTGCACATGACCTGGGCAGTTCATCGGCTTCACTGCGTAATCGCGGCTTTCTGATGAGGTTGTGAACATGTTGTCACGGTAGTTTTGCCAGTGCCCTGATTTTTCCCACAAAGTTCTATCCATCACGGTTGGTGTGCGGACTTCTTGGTAACCGTAAGCAACAAACTTAGCGCGCATGTATTGCTCAACCTCTTGCCAAATACTCCAGCCACGCGGATGCCAGAACACCATCCCTGGTGCATCGTCTTGCATATGGAAGAAATCTAGCTGTTTGCCCAATTTACGATGGTCGCGCTTTTCAGCTTCTTCCAACATATGCAGATAGGCTTCTAGTTCTTCTTTTTTGGCCCAAGCGGTACCGTAAACACGTTGCAGCATTTCATTGTTAGAGTCGCCACGCCAATATGCGCCTGCCAACTTCATCAGCTTAAAGGCTTTCAATTTGCCTGTAGATGGTACGTGCGGACCACGACACAGATCAGTAAAGTTGCCTTCAGTATATAAAGAAACTTCCTGATCGGCAGGAATCGAGGCGATAATCTCCGCCTTGTAATGCTCGTTAATTGACTTAAAGTAAGCCACGGCGTCATCACGTGGCATGACTTTACGTGTCACTTGCTCATCTTTTTTGGCAAGTTCTACCATTTTCTTTTCAATAGCAATCAAATCATCTGGGGTGAATGGACGTTTATATGAAAAGTCATAGTAAAAACCATTCTCGATGACTGGACCGATGGTCACTTGCGCATCAGGAAACAATTCTTTTACCGCATAAGCCAGCAAATGCGCAGTTGAATGGCGAATGACCTCAAGCCCTTCTGCATCACGCTCAGTGACAATCGCTAAATCTACGTTTTCTGAAATCAGGTAAGAGGTATCAACCAAATGGCCATTCACTTTACCTGCCAAAGCGGCACGTGCAAGCCCCGCACCAATACTGGCGGCAACTTCGGCAATAGTTACTGGCGCATCAAAACTGCGTTCTGAGCCATCTGGCAAACGAATAATAGGCATAATCTCGATCTTTTAGGGCTGTTTTCAGCCAGCCACTGCATTATTTATTAGGTTAATGGGACAACTTTACGCATGTTAAATGCCTAGTGTTACCCTTTTAAAACAGAGGCGCATTTTGTCATAGATGCCCTCTATCAGCAAGGTTAAGCGGCAAGAAAAGGTAGCGATCTAGTATTCGCCCATAAAGAAGCTTAACAAATGCTTAGGCAGCCAATCAATATGACCTGGGAACGGAGCATGCACAAAGCCCACGTGCCCACCCTCTTCAGGGTACTCCAAAGTCACGGCTGGGGAGACTTCAGCCGCCGAAGGTAAGCTTTGCGCAGGAATAAACGGGTCATTTTTTGCATTGATGATTAAGGTAGGCACGGTGATTTGAGGCAGCCAAGGTTTAGCGGCATTTTTAGCGTAGTAATCCACCTCATTGTTAAACCCATGTAACACCGCAGTGACATAGCGATCTATCTCATGAATAGTACTAGCGTTTTGAATTTTCTCAACGTCTAAAATATCAGGAAACTGCTCAGCTTTTGCTAAAGCTTTCACCTTCATTGATTTCACAAACATAGGTGTGTATAACCAACGATCAAGGCCTGAGTCCAGCGTATCAGCAGATGCACCCAAATCCATGGGTGCTGATACCGCCGCTGCCTTTACTACCAGTTGCTCCGCATGAGCCCCCTCTTCACCCAACCATTTTAACAAGGCATTACCACCTAATGACACGCCAACTGCATAAATAGGTGAATTCCCCACTTCGGATTTCACCCGCGTTAACATCATTTCAATTTCGGCAGTATCGCCAGCAAAATAGGCACGCGGCAGACGATTAGGCTCACCCGAACAGCCTCTAAAATGAATCACCACACCACGCCAGCCCCTTGCGCTGACTTCGACCATCAGGGCTTTACTATAGTGGCTCTGTGAGCTACCCTCCAAGCCATGAAACAATACGACTGTCGGTTGATTAATAGAGGGCGCATCATCGGCATTGACCCAATCGACATCAATAAAATCACCGTCATCCAGCTCCCATCTTTCCCGTCGATAACGCACATCATCTGCGCTGACAAACAAGGCTGGATATATGGTTTGCAGATGCCCTGTGGGTAACCAAAATGGTGATGTGAATGGCGCTTGAGCATTTGCAATTTTCACAAAACTTAAAAAACCCATCATACCGAAGACACACATCCACTTACTGACAGGCAAAATTACGCACCTCTAATTAACAAAGTACAACCACTTGCAGTCACTATCTCTTGATGCATGCTACCAGCCGGAGCAAAGTGATAGTCGCCCTTACGGCACAGCACACCGTCTAGAGTGACCTCGCCCTCTAGCACAAACGACTCTTCATCGGACGCATGCTGATGTGTGGAAATTTTCGCATTCTCGGCCATTTTGATTAGAAACGATTTGCCTTGGCTGGTTTTGTGTAACAACTTGAGGGTGACACCCTCCGCTATCTTTATCCACTCTCCCTCATGCGCAAAGACAAAACTAGATTTAGGCATTGCCTGCTCAACTCTTTGCATAAGTTTTTGTTTAATTTGGTGCGCCACTTCTATGGAAGGCGACGTGGGAAGCGTATGTTGCGCTAGAGCTTGCACAATATCTTTATCCAAAACCTCATTCGCATGAGGGTTGGCACCCTTATTTTGTTTAACCTCTTTACCTGATTTACTCATTTATAACACCTTCATTTTGTAGCGCGATTCTCAATAGAACTTGCGCTCTTTTGATATGGGATTTAACAGTACCCAGCGCCATATGCATATGATTAGCAATTTCCTGATGGGACATATCCTTAAAAAATGCCAAGGCAATCATTTGTTGCTGCACTTTACTTAACTGCTTCATGGCTCCATGTAAAGCAGACTCTCGCTCTAATGTAATCATTTGTTCTACTGGAGATGGCGTTGCCTCTTCCTCATAGTCGCCAACACTTTCATCGAGTGGGATATGGTGAGGTTGCCGTCTTAACAGGTCTAGCGCACGGGACCGACAAATGACCATCATCCACGCAATGACCACGCCTCGATTTGTATCAAATTTATCGGCTTCTTGCCATATTTGCCAATAAGTATCCTCAACAACCTCTTCAGCCAAATCATGACGTCGAGTCACTTTTAATGCCAACCCATAAATTTTATGCAAGGTTGCATCATAAAGCGCAGAAAGCGCACTTGCCTCTCGATTAACAACGCCGTCCATAAAGTATCGCAAAGCGTCTTCTGCAATCACTAGCGATTCTGTAGTCGTACTTTGATTAACCATACGTATTGATTTTTCTAGCTCTTTTTTAGTGGTTAGGTCATCAATTGTATTCATACTCTCCATACGAAATGTATAAGAGTTTTGGATGCAAATGTTTTAAATAAATTTTTGCATCCAATTGATCTGCTGATTGCGTATTCATATCAAACAGATCATTAAACACAATGAACGAAATTTACTTTAGCGCTGTCTACACAAGCGCTATTTACTTGACCGTGTGACCAATAGTTTACAAGAACATTCAATTAGTTAGGAAAAACATGGGGATTACTCAACTAGCCATTTCACTTTCAGAGCAAGGCATTATGCCAGACGCTATTGTCCGCGCTGGCATTAGACGACTGAGTGAAACACGATTAGCAGAAATTTACGTCAGCGACTGTGAGCAAAGTAGCGCCCTGCGTGAAGCTTTTTTTGAAGCCATGAAACATGCGCCGATTGCCCCTTTCCCTGAGAAAGCCAATGAACAACATTACGAAGTCCCAGCGATTTTCTTCGAGTATGTTTTAGGTAAGCACCGAAAATACAGTAGCTGTTATTGGCCTAACGATACCCACAATCTAAACGAAGCAGAAGCTTCAGCCCTCAAAGCAACCTGTGAACACGCCCAACTGTCAGATGGTCAGCAAATTTTAGAACTTGGTTGTGGCTGGGGATCCCTCACTTTATGGATGGCAGAGCATTATCCTAACAGTCAAATTACAGCGGTATCGAATTCCCACTCACAACGGGAATTTATACTTAACTCGGCACTGGAATGTGGCTTCAGCAATATTCAAGTCATCACTTGCGACATGAACACCTTTGATATTCATCAACAATTTGATCGGATTGTATCGGTTGAAATGTTTGAGCACATGCGAAACTATGAGGTGCTTTATCAAAAAATTCATGACTGGCTAAAGCCAGAAGGTAAATTCTTTAAACACATTTTTTGCCATCGTAGCACCCCTTATGCATTTGACGTTAAAGGGGATGATGATTGGATGAGTGCGCTGTTTTTTTCTGGTGGATTTATGCCAAGCGACGATACGCCAGCGCGCTTCCAAAAACACTTAAAGCTGGCTCAACAATGGCGATGGGATGGCACCCATTACGAGAAAACGGCCAATGCTTGGCTAAAAAATATGGATGCTCACTTTGATGAAATCACGACTATTTTTAACAATACCTACGGCGTAGAGCAAACCAATATTTGGCGTCAGCGTTGGCGTATCTTTTTTATGGCCTGTGCAGAGTTGTTTGGCTACAACAATGGTCAGGAATGGTGGGTAAGCCACTATCTATTTGAAAGACCACTTACTTGAAGATGCTGATCAACTTCGTATTATTTCAAATCAGTTGGTTTGCTTGCGTACTAGGTGGCGCGCACAACATGGCGTGGTATGGCGTTGGAATTGCTTTTTTAATCTTAATGTTGCAATTATCCATTAGCAAGCATCGTCAATTGGATATTCGCTTGGTTCTCAGCGCACTGGCGCTAGGGCTTATATTTGATGCCATCCCCCTACATATGGGCTGGATCACTTTTGCTTCTATGCCTTATTGGAGTAGTGCTTTAGCCCCTGCATGGATGCTTGCGCTGTGGGCAATGCTTGCAACCACTTTAAACATGAGCTTAGCCTGGTTAAAACCCAAACCAATATTGAGCATATTACTCGGCGCAATCTCTGGCCCGTTGGCTTATTTGGGCGGTGCGCGATTAGGCGCGATGCAAATACATAATATGCAAACCAGTATGATTTATTTAGCTGCAGGCTGGGGGCTCGCGATGTGGTTTTTATTTAGGTTAGCCAACTGCACTGAGAGGCAACCAGTCAAACCATGATTATTTTGAATAAGACTCTGGAAAAGTAAACAAGGACATAATGTTCTCACCCGCAATTTATTTTATATCGCTAGCCTATTTATCTGCATTTGCAGTGGTAGGCTGGCTATTAAGTCTAAAGCCACGCAACGTGACTTTGGTAGATAGCTTATGGGCATTATTTTTTCTTTTAGCGTGTCTGCTTAACGTAATCTATTTACCTCAAATTTCAACGCGTGCCTGGCTGGTATTAACGTTGGTCAGCTTGTGGTCGATTAGACTTTCAGGCTATCTACATTGGCGCAACCACGGCAAACCTGAGGATGCACGCTATCAAGCGATACGCGCACGCAATCAACCCCATTTTGAATACAAAAGTCTGTATTTGGTATTTTTATTGCAGGCGATATTGGCATGGATGATCTCGCTACCACTACAAGCCGCCATGCAGTCAGCCAACCCTAATATGACATGGCTAGATGGTGTAGGTCTTGTTTTCTGGCTAATTGGTATGGGGTTTCAAGTGGTTGGTGACCTGCAACTGGCAAGATTCAAATCTAATCCAAGTAACCAAGGCAAAGTACTAGACACTGGGGTGTGGCGTTACACCCGTCACCCTAATTACTTTGGCGAGTCATGCATTTGGTGGAGCTACTATTGCATAGCTTTGGCTGCTGGTGCCTGGTGGAGTATAGCTTCTCCAGTTTTCATGACATTTTTGTTAGTCAAAGTCACAGGGGTAAAGCTGCTAGAAGCAGATATTGCAATAAGACGGCCAGCCTATGCCGATTACATTAAGCGTACCAGTACGTTTGTCCCGCTAAAACCTAAATCAGGCAGTTTCAAATGAAATATTTTCTTAGCACGGCTCTAATGCTCATAGTCACAACGATGGCGCTAGAAGCCCATGCACAAGAATGGCGTTTTAATGTCACGCTGGATGGTAAGCCATTCGGCAATCACATATTTAAGCTAAGTACAGATGGTCAACAAAAAATACTCGTTAGCGATGCCAACTTTAAATACAAAATATTAGGTATCACGGCTTATCGATACGTGCATAAAGCTGAAGAGCACTGGCAAGGGGATTGTTTGCAAACAGTTAATGCAAACACCAATGACAACGGTGAAGAAAAGAAAGTAGTAGGTCAGCAAACAGATAATGGCTTTGTGTTAACTCAATTAAAAAAATCATCCCCCTTAGCGGGCTGTGTTATGTCATTTGCCTACTGGAACCCCAATATTTTAGCGCAGACCCAGTTGCTCAATCCACAAACGGGGGATTATTTAGAGAGTCATATCAAATATATAGGTGAGGAAAATCTTGTGGTACGTGGTGAAAGTGTACAAGCCAAACATCACGTTATTGAGACAGTAAAGTTCAAAATTGATCTCTGGTATGACAAGAAAGATGAGTGGGTGGCATTGCAATCCACCACTCCAGATGGTCACAAAGTTGCATATTTCTTACAGTAAAAAATGACAGGCTTAACATGACCAAAAAACAAAAAACTTGTGCTGCAATCTCACTATTATGTGGCTTAATCTCAGCCTGTAGTAGCGTGCAGCCGATTGCGACCATGCAACAAGTTAATTTAGACCGTTTTATGGGTAAATGGTATGTGATTGCCTGTATTCCCACATTGATAGAAAAAGACGTCTACAACGGAGTAGAAACTTACACCCTAAATAGCGATGGAACCATCGACACCGTATTCACCTTCAACAAGGGTGGCTTTAATGGGGAAGCCAAACGCTACAATCCGAAAGGTTTTGTTGTTAAAAACACGGGGAATGCCGTGTGGGGAATGCAATTTATTTGGCCGATTAAAGCAGAATATCGTATTAGCTATGTAGACGAACAATACCAACAAACCATCATCGCCAGATCTGCGCGAGATTACGTTTGGCTAATGGCGCGCACCCCTAAAATCAGTGATGAACAATACAGTAGTTTGGTTAAGCGCATACAAGATATGGGCTACGACAGCAAAAATCTAGTCAAGATTCCACAACAATAAATAACGGTGATATCCATGATACTCAAAAGCATTATTACTTGGATTGATAACAGCGCCAAAACGCAAAACAAAACTAATGCAGATGAACAGATTGAGCTTATTCGCATCTTGCCGTTTATTTTAATTCACCTAGCCTGCTTAGGCGTTATTTGGGTTGAGATAAGCACAACCGCAGTGATCGTCGCATTGGTGTTATATGCAATCCGCATGTTTGCTATTACAGGTTTTTATCACCGATATTTTGCGCACAAAGCGTTTAAAACCAGTCGTTTCACACAGTTTATTTTTGCTTTTTTAGGCGCAACCGCAGCGCAGCGTGGTCCTTTATGGTGGGCATCACACCACCGTCACCACCACGCTTACTCAGACAAAGCACAAGACACCCACTCACCCGTACAACATGGGTTTCTATGGAGCCACCTCGGTTGGTTTTTAGCGAATAAAAACTTCTCAACAGATACAGAACGCGTCAAAGAGTTAACGCAATATCCAGAATTGCGATTTTTAGACCGATTTGATGCTTTTGCCCCTCTACTGCTTGGTTTAAGTTTATATATTTTAGGCATCTGGCTAGACCAGCAATATCCTGCACTCAACACCAGTGGAGAACAATTATTGGTTTGGGGCTTTGCCATTTCAACGGTGGCGGTCTACCACATGACCTTTACCGTTAACTCACTTGCGCATGTTTGGGGTAAGCGCCGTTACGCAACCCCAGATGATAGCCGCAACAATTTTTGGATTGCGTTATTCACATTGGGAGAGGGCTGGCATAACAACCATCATCATTACCCTGGTGCCGCGAGACAAGGGTTTTATTGGTGGGAAATTGATTTAACTTATTATGGCTTAAAGCTGTTGGCCGCGTTTGGATTAATTTGGCAACTGCGCATGGTACCCACAGACATTCGTAACAGCCGCAGAGTCCGCACATGAAAATAGCCATTATTGGTAGCGGTATTGCGGGCAATACGATTGCTTGGCATTTACACCAGCAACATGACATTACGGTATTTGAGACGGGTAGCCATATTGGTGGTCACACCCACACGCATACGATTGAAAAATTTGGTCAGCACTATGAAATTGACACTGGGTTTATTGTCTATAACGATAAAACCTATCCCAATTTCATTAAGATGCTAGATGATCTTGGCGTTGGCACTCAAGCCAGCCAAATGAGCTTTAGTGTGCATGATGAGAAAACGGGCCTGGAATACAACGGCACCTCGCTAAACAGCTTATTTGCGCAGCGTCGAAATCTGTTTCGCCCTAGTTTTATTGGCATGATTAAAGATATTTTACGCTTTAACAAAGAGGCGCCAGAACTACTCAAAGATAATGGTCATGAAATAAGCTTTGGTGATTATCTAAAACAGCATGCTTACAGCGAGTGTTTTATACATCACTATATTATCCCGATGGGTTCAGCAATTTGGTCAACTGACCCTGCTCAGATGTTTGCCTTCCCAGCTAAGTTTTTTATCCGATTTTTTCATAATCATGGCATGTTGAGCATAGATGACAGACCACAATGGCGAGTCATTCAAGGCGGGTCGGCACGCTATGCTGAAAAGCTCACAGCAGGCTTTAAAGATAAAATCTTGCTGAACACCCCAATTGAGCAGGTAACTCGTAGCAAAAACCAAGTCAGCATCAAAGCAAAAAACCGCGAGATTGAAAGCTTTGACTGGGTGTTTTTTACTTGCCATAGCGACCAAGCCCTCCATATGCTTAGTGATGCCAGCCAGCAAGAGCAACTGATTCTAGGCGCTATTCCCTATCAGTTAAACGACATTGTATTGCATACTGATGCAAGCCTAATGCCGAAACGAAAGTTAGCCTGGGCCGCTTGGAATTATCACCTCACCCGAGCTTCGCTTGGTCGCTCTACCGTGACCTACAACATGAATATTTTACAAAGCCTATCTTCGCCAGAACCTTTTTTAGTGACGCTGAATCACACGGCTAATATTGATAAAAGTAAAATCATCAAACGATTGCAATATCATCACCCCGTTTTTACGCCAGCAGGCGTTCAAGCTCAATCAGAGCATGCCACCATTAGTGGCAAGAACCGCACTTGTTATGCAGGTGCCTATTGGCGCAATGGCTTTCATGAGGACGGTGTATATAGTGCGCTGGCTGCTTTGGATCACTTCACAAAAGCACAAGGTTGATATCATTGCAAAGCGCTATTTTCACAGGCTCAGTCACCCATCATCGCTTAGCTCCGAAAGTGCATCGATTTAAATACAAAGTATTTATGATGTATTTAGATCTAGATGAGTTGCCCTCGCTTTTTGATGGCTTTAAGCACTGGTCTTATCTCACCAAAAATTGGGCTTGGTTTAAACGCGAAGACTATTTCGGTGCGCCAGAAAAACCACTCAAAATTGAAATATGCCGATTAGTCGAAAAGGTCACAGGTCAAACCCCTCGTGGTGCTGTGCGTTTACTCACGAATATGCGCTACTTTGGACATTGCTTTAACCCAGTCAGCTTTTACTATTGTTTTGAAGCCGACGGCACAACACTACAAGCGATTGTGAGCCATATTACCAACACCCCATGGGGTGAAAGTTTCGCCTATGTGCATGATTTTAGCTCTGAAAAAATCATCAAGACAACACAAAATGATCAACTCACGGTTTTCAAAATGCATAAAGACTTTCATGTCTCCCCTTTTATGCCTATGGATATTAGCTACGAATGGGCTTTTAAGCTGAATAATGAGCAATGCCTTATTCATATGAAAAACTTGCAAGCCGGCGTTCAAATTTTTAGCGCTACGCTGGCCTTAAATCGACAAGCCATCACGGAAAGCACGCTAAATAAGTTACTGATCCAATACCCTTTTATGACGATTAAGGTGGTAGCTGCCATTTATTGGAACGCACTTTTACTTTGGCTAAAGCGCGTACCTTTTTTTCCACATCCTCATTCTTCGAATACATAAACCTATGAACAACCCGACTCAAACCACACGTAAAATTGACTTGTTAACTGGGTTTACTCCTAAACCTAGATACCTAGACACGCTGGCCAAAAACTTACTAACAAAACGCTTACAGCCGCTTCAGTACGGGTCACTCACGCTGGTAGAGCACAACCACTCAATCACTTTTGGTCATGTAAATAAACAAGCAACTTCGTTAACACCGACTCATGTAAAACTTAATATTTTAGATAGCCGCTTTTATGGCGAAGTGGTCTTTGGCGGCTCAATCGGTGCAGGCGAAGCCTATATGCAAGGCTATTTTACTTGCGACAATCTCACCAACTTAATCCGCCTAATGGTGCGTAACCAAGATTTGTTAGACAATATTGAAACAGGTTTTGCCAGCCTGACCAGACCGATGCAGAAATGGCTACATACGCTCAACCGCAATACGCAACAAGGCAGCAAGCGCAATATTTCCGCGCATTATGATTTGGGCAATGACTTTTTTCAGCTCATGCTCGACCCGACCATGATGTACTCTGCTGCTATTTTTGAACGTGCAGATGCTACACTCGAGCAGGCCTCTATTGCGAAGTTAGAACGTATTTGTCAGAAATTACAGCTTAGCGCTAGTGACCATGTCGTTGAAATAGGCACTGGCTGGGGCGGTTTTGCCATTTACGCAGCAAAAAATTATGGTTGCAAAATCACCACCACCACTATTTCTCAACAACAATACGCCATGGCAAAACAGCGTGTCGAAGAGGCTGGACTATCAGATCAAATCACACTACTACTTAGCGACTACCGTGAACTGCAGGGACAATACGACAAATTAGTCTCCATTGAAATGATAGAGGCGGTTGGCCATCAGTTTTATGATACTTACTTCAACAAGTGCAGCCAGTTGCTTAAACCCAATGGCATGATGCTGTTACAGGCCATCACCATTACTGATCAACGTTATGCTTCTGCGCTTAAGTCCGTTGATTTTATTCAACGCTATATTTTTCCAGGTAGCTGCATACCATCAGTCACGGCCATGCTGCATAGTCTAACTCGGGCGACAAATTTGAGGCTGTTTAACCTAGAAGACATCGGCCCGCACTATGCAACCACTTTGGCGGCTTGGCATAAAAACTTTTTTGCCAATATCGAGCAAGTCAGGCAACTTGGTTACCCTGAAACGTTTATAAAAATGTGGGAGTTCTATCTGTGCTACTGCGAAGGCGGTTTTGAGGAGCGCGCGCTAGGCGATGTACATATGCTGCTGGTGAAACCTGAAAATAGACGAGATGCAGAAATTTAAAACTCAACCACTGATAGTATGTTTTATCAGTGGCTGAATTTCATTGGTAACAATACAATGATTGATTACTGATATTAATGCATGGGTAGGCTTTAGTGTATAGGTAAATAAGTCACTTCACCCGCCTTCATATCTGGCACCAACAAATAGCGACCATCTGTCGAAATAGCAATATCCGCAGCAGAAGTAAAGCCATCTTGAACTAGGCTAGTTTCGCCATCCATTGTGGTACTAAATACTTGGCCTGTTTTCCAGTCGCTTACGTACAGCAAACCTTTTTTACCACGCGCAATACCATCGCCGCCGCCAAAACCCGTCGCTACTTCTTGCATAGCACCCGTAGCTATTTCAATGCGATACAAAATACCAGTGCTAAAATCCACTTCAAATAAGTTATTTGCGCCATCCATCAACAAACCATTGGCTGACGCCATACGCTCATCTTTATTTTTATCAAC
Organism: Methylophilaceae bacterium; assembly: GCA_036504995.1. Taxonomy (GTDB): domain Bacteria; phylum Pseudomonadota; class Gammaproteobacteria; order Burkholderiales; family Methylophilaceae; genus DASXUG01. Next base: position 36,395 of record DASXUG010000010.1, read on the forward strand.
GATGGTGGTTACTTGGCCTTTACGGTCAATTTTATATACTGCCCCCCAGCCACCTTTGAGATCGCCAGACTCGCTCACGTAAATATTGCCTTTGCTATCTGACTCCAAATCATTTAAGAATTGTGGCGCAGTTGGAAAGGCATCCGCAGCTACAAATACTGTCCATTTACCATCTGGGGTAACTTTTAATATGCGTGCTTTATCAGCCACGTATAAATCTTTACCGACAATGGTTAAGCCCTTAGGATCATCCATACCTGTTGCAAATACCTGCACCTGATGCTTTTTATCAATCACAGAAATTTGGCCATCCCCATCTGTACCAAAACCGCCGATTTCAGATACAAACACGCGTCCATCCTTAGCTTCGATGACAGACTCAGGCATCTTAAAGCCTGATACTTTGATGGCTTCATGCGCGTTTGCTTGACTAGCCAGTACAGTTAATACTGTTGCAGCTACAAGCGAAAAAGTTTGTTTTTTAAACATAGCCTATCCTTTTAAAATGACATAAATTGAATTTTTGGTGCAGGTAACAATGAGACTAAACCGCAAGGCGTGCCAGCGTCTGCCTCCGAAGGGTTACTTTTTAATACTTTTTGCAAGTTTTCATCAGCCTGCATTTTTGTTGCCAAGTTTTGCATGGTAAGCGCATAAACTTGTTTAAGCTGTTGCTCAGTTTGTATTTCTAAAAAACCAACTTTGCTTGCTTCGCCAACGTAATTGGCAATGGGCTTACCACTCGCAGTGTAAGCTACGGCTTTAATAGTGCCGTAAAAAGTTTGCATTTGTGCGTTATAAAACATGCGGGGTTGCAGCCATAGTAATAAATTCGCAGTACGCTGGTTGTTATCGCACATACCAACATCCCCCAAAGATTTAGCTAAAACGGCTTGCGAGGCAGCTTCAACTAACGGCCCCTGCGCAAACCAATAGTCTCGATAATAATGCAATAACCTGATTTGGCTAGTGTACTCTTGGGGGTGAATATAGACCAACACTTTGGCGCTCAGTGGCTCTTTAGCAACGGATGGCTCATCTGCCTGAGCGGGCGTAACCGCCATGGCACTTAGCCCTAACAAGCTAACACCCAATTGAATAGCTACTAGCAATTGCTTTGCACAAGACATGATAATGCTTTCTTTAACCAGTGAAATAAGGCAATCAATACATTGCATATTACCTCAGACCCGTCGCCAATCAAAAAGTTTGTATCTCCGCGCAGGCATTACTGTTTTTTCAAAGCATAGCCATCCGTTAAAGTATTTAGAAAGGCAATGACATCCTCAATTTCGGCTGTGGTAAGACGAGGTTTATTTCCTTTAAGTGGCGCAAATGGCGCTTCTTGATTGACATTTTTGTGATATTGCTCGGGTAGATCATCGTACTTTTTCGACTTGCCATCTGCCGTTTTTGTGTACCATTTTTGTGGCGTAATTTCGCGTGTTACATAAAAATCCAGCACTTCTTTTAACGAGTGAAACACACCATTATGAAAATAGCTTTTTCGCGTTGCAACATTACGTAATGAGGGCGTTCTAAATAACCCGCAATATTCTGGCCTATCGCGCAGGTCGGTTCGCAATGGACCACACAAGCCCATATCATAGAAAAACGGGTCTGCATTTGCGGTAATATTTTTATTGCGTGGTGCGGCTGTTGCCACAAAACCAAAGTCAGAAAAAATAGGCAAATGGCTGGCAGAATTTTTTTGCGTGCTGGTGTGGCAACTCGCACAATTACCTTTTTTAGCATCGTTAAACAGCATTAAGCCACGCTTTTCTTTTTGGCTTAGATCCACCTGATCGCGCAAATAAGCATCATATTTACTAGTGAATGGGTAAAAATCGGTTGCCGATTGCTCAAACATTTCAAGCGCCACCGTTGCCCAGTTGATTACTGCATCGGGGTTATCAAATACATTTTCATTTTGTGCACTCACCGCTTGTCTAAACTCCTCAGCATAAGCCGATTTGCGAATTTTTGAGATCACGATGCTCTCGTTTTCATTGGCCATTTCATTCGGGTCTAGTAAGGGAATCAGCGCTTGCTCGTGTCCAGTGTTGACGCGACCATCCCAAGTGCGACCACCCGTTGGGCCCTCATCATCTTGTCCGCCTGTTACTTCGGGTTCTAAAAAATGCTCGGTAAACTTGATAGGCGAGTTTAGATAGGTCAGCGACGGGGTATTACGAAAACCCATTTTTTTCGAATCAACGCCGCCAAGCTGCACGGATAAAGCGTTCAGCGTGGCATAGTGATTATCTGGACTATGGCAAGTCGCGCATGACATTTTTCCCGATGCGGATAAATTAACATCAAAGAATATTTTCTTACCTAAAGACATCAATTGCGCTTTTGTTGGGTTATCACCATATACCAATGGATAATAGGCATCAGAACCAACAGGTGCGGCCAACACGCCAGAAGCTAAGGCTTCAATAGTAGAAAGCGAAATCACTAGACTTAGCAGCCCAGTGAATATTAATTTGATTGTTTTTTTCGACATAATTTTTTGAGATGATTTTTCAAGTTTAAAACTCAATAAACAACAAAAGCCGCTTAGCGGCTTTTGTTGCAATAACGATTAACTAAATAATCAATTAAGCGTTACGACGACGTGCTACCACACCCATAATACCTAAACCAGCTAACAACATAGCGTAAGTATCAGCTTCTGGAACTGCATCTACACGTAAGCCGAATGCAATTGGGTAATTAGTGTAACTACCAAGATCCGTTAAATCCGCATAAGCAGTATTGGCTAATGGTGAAGAGACTTTTTGTGTAGCGATATAGTTTCCACCATTGTATCCTTCAATACCAATCCAATAAGTACCAGCATCCACATTCCAATTCAATGCAAAAGCACCATTCCACCCATCGCCTGTATACGTCGCAGTTGTTGACGAAATAGCATCACCCACTTGATTATTATTATCTGAATACAAAGCAATTGTGAATTTTGCACCTACAGCTGTGTTTAAGTCTGATTTCAAGTAAGTTTCGATACTGTTCAATGTCAATGCTTGGCTAAATGCAACTTGACCAGCCAAATAGTTAGCATCACTAACAACATAACGAGCTCCAGTACCATCAGGCGTACCAGTATCTACAACCAAAGCCGCGTTTGCATTTACAGCAAACATTAATGCTAGCGAGCCAGCAATTGTTAAATATTTATTCATATTAAAAATCCTTTAGTAAAGATTACCGCAAATTATTGTGGCAATGTCACAGCATTAAATTGTGTAGTTGGGCCAAAACTATCGCTAAAACCGTATGTTTTGATGTCAACTAAACCACTTTGGTGGATTTGCACAGTTGCCCATGTGTATGAACGATCTGTCATTGGGTTGTAAGTAGTGCTACCTGCTGCTGCGTCAAATGGTGAACCACCCGCGCCAACAATCACTTGATATGCAGAGCCACCAACGGTGCCAGTTGCTGTGGTAAATGTTGGTTGTGACATATTGTAGATATGCTCATGGCCACAGAAGTAAGTAGCTTTATATTGCTCAATTAAAGCCCAAAATGCAGGAGCAGAAGTAGCATCTAAACCGCTTGGTGCAACGCCAGCAGCATATACATAAGGCGCAGCCGGCTTATGACCAAATACGAAGAAATGTTTAGCACCACGTGCTTTTGCTGATGACAAATCTGTGCCTAACCATGCAGTTGGCGCAAAACCATCTTTTCCTACTGGGTCAGTATTAATCACTACAAAATGTGTATCAGCCACATCAAAACTATAAGACAACTTGTCTTGGCTAGTAGCGATACCATCATCTGTACCTGGATAGCTTGCTGCATCACCAGAGAAGTTTAAGCTGGTTGTTGAGAATGGAAAACGCGTTTTATCAATAATGAGGTCACTCATGTTAGCGCGCCATGCATTTTCATTTTCCACTTGGGCTTTTTTGCCTGCTGGTTTTGATTGAGTTTCGTGGTTGCCTGGCACAGGCACTACGTATGTACCAGTTTCTTGCAAGCTAGTCACCATACCGCGCCAGAAGCCATATTGTTGGCCGTATTTATAAACATCAGTGGTTGTAATGTCTGTAGCTAATGTAGCTGGGGTAGTGGTCGCTTTACCATAGCCCATAATCATGTCGCCGTTAAAGAACAACATGCTTGGTTTTTGCGCTTGGATAGAACGCATAATCCGTGACCATGCTTTAGTATTTTGCAACCAGATTTTATCTTGTGCAGTTAATGTAGTGGTAGTTGGATCTTCACGTGAATCACCTACAGTTGAAAAAGTTAGTACCACTGGATCAGCGGCATAAACAGATGAAATTGAAGCGATTGATACAGCACCTACGAATAAGCATTTGCTTAAAAATTGATTAACGCTAGACATTAAAACTCCCCTTAATTATGGATTGACTACTCTTTGACTCAAAGCATTTAATTTCTTAATTAAGTACCTTGAATCAAACTGCATATAGAAACTTGCTCGACTCAAATTTCTAGCGGCTGAATATAACCATTAATTGTTGCAATTTGATTTTTCAAAGTGAGAAATCTATATCAATCAACTAGTCTTTTTCTTATATATAAACTCAAGTTGACTGACCATAGTTTTAGTCATCAAAACGTCATCAAAAACATCCAAATGGACTACAAGTTTCGCTCCATAAGTAAATGATTCTGTCATGTGTGCTGATTATGATATGCGAGTCAGTTCACACAACAAATAGATCAAGCTGATCGCTGAAAACCTCTGCGATTAGTTAGCTTGGCAACTGATAGATACCTATAAAATTTTTACCTAACTTATTGTTTAACCATCAAACAAGGAACATCCAAATGATCTCTTTTAAGCACGCATTACTTGCACTAGCACTCGGTCTTGGGGTTACAACACAAGCTCACGCAACTAATATCTCACTGATTGCAAACGGTCAGTGGAGTGAATTCAACGTTAATGACAACACCGACCAAGGCACTGGCGCTTTATCAAACGGCGTTGAATGGGTAGATTTAGCCTATACAAACTCACCAGACTTTGGCACACCATTAAGTTTTCAATTCACTATTCAAAATGGCTTTATTGGCTATTTAACTGTTGTTGATAGTGGTATCGCAGGCGAATCTTTCGATGTTAAAAACAATGGTATTTCAATTGGCCAAACTTCCAGCGTTTCTGCAGGCGCTACTTACGTGCAAAATTTCGACGACAACCTAGCAGATAGCAGTTTCAGCCGCGGCGTTTTCACCCTGTCTGCTGGCACTTACAGCATTACAGGTAGTTTGCTGAACCCAGCAGCAGAATATAACTTAACCAACGGCGCAGTTAAATTAGAAGTTGCCGCAGTTGCAGCAGTACCAGAAGAAAGCACGTTCGCCATGTTGTTAGCTGGCCTTGGTTTGATGGCCTTTGCTCGCCGCCGCGCTTAACCCCTCCTCACTACTTTAAAATTAGGGAAAAATTATGAAAAAAAGTTTAATGATCCTGGCAATGGCTTCTGTATTGGCCACTAGCCAAATCGCCTGTGCAGTAACAACCACTGCACCTCAACCATTTACAGTTAAAATTATTGGCTTTAATGATTACCACGGCAACTTAACCTCACCAGGTACATTCGGCATTACTGCCAATGCGCTTTCAGCAAAAAAACCCGTAGGCGGCGCAAGCTTTATGGCAGCTTATGTAGCAAAACTAAAAGCCTTAAATCCTAACAATGTAGTCGTTGGTGCAGGTGACTTAATTGGTGCATCTCCATTAGTAGCTGCCCTGTTTCATGAAGAACCAGCAGTAGAAACTTTAAACCGTATTGGGTTGGAATTTAGCTCTGTGGGTAACCACGAGTTTGACAAAGGCGCTACTGAGTTACTGCGCTTACAAAATGGTGGCTGTCATGCAGATGGCGCTGGCTGTAAAGGCGCAAGTGTTGGTACGCCTTACCCATATGAAGGCGCTAAATATAAGTGGTTAGCAGCTAACGTTGTTAACACCAGCACAGGCAAAACTTTATTTCCAGCCTACGGCGTCAAAACATTTAATGGTGTAAAAGTGGCTTTTATCGGCATGACACTTAAAGACACACCAACTATTGTGACACCAAGCGGCGTAGCAGGTTTAGCCTTTAATGACGAGGCGGCTACTGTAAATGCATTAGTGCCAAAACTACGCGCACAAGGGATTGAGTCTATCGTGGTATTGGTGCATCAAGGCGGCTTTCAAAGTGCTGGTAGCACAGGCAATGTAGGTTCTGACATTAACGGTTGTGACAGTGATTTAGTAGGCAGCGACATTGCCAAAATTGTAAGTCAGTTAGATGATGCAGTGGATTTAGTAGTCAGTGGTCATAGCCACGCGGCATACAACTGCTCTGCCAGCACAGTGGATACTAAAGTGGTTGCTGGTGCGTTGGTGAGCACACCACGCCCAACAGGTATCCCTAATAAGGTTGGGCGTTTAATTCCAGTCACGCAAGCATCTAACTATGGCCGCTTGTTAACTGACATTAACGTTACTATTAACCCAGCGACACGCAACATTACTGATGTCACTGCCAACAATATTTTGGTAGATAACTCAGATACTAGCGTGACCGCAGATAGCACAGTTGGCAACATCGTAACGGCTTACAGCAACATGGTAGCACCAATCGCAAACGTAGTGATTGGCTCCATCACAAAAGCGATGCCTAATGCATCCAATGCTGCATGTAATAGTGATAACGGTCAAATGTTGGCAGATGCGCAGCTTGCGGCAACGGCTCCTGCACAGTTTGGCGGGGCACAAATTGCCTTTATGAACCGTGGTGGTGTACGCGCAGACTTCACCTTCCCAAGCAGCACTGCTGGCGAGGGCGATGGCAACGTAACTTATGGTGAAGCTTACACAGTACAACCATTTGGTAACAGCTTAGTCACCATGACCATCAATGCTCAAGATCTTAAAAATGTTTTAGAGCAACAGTTTGCTGGCTGCCGTGGTCAAAGCACAACCGCTACGCGCATCATGCACCACTCAGCTGGCTTTAAATATAGCTGGGATGGCAGCAAAAGCTGTGATGCACGCATTAGTAATGTCACATTAACTGATGCTGGTGGCGTAGTTGATACGATTGTTGACGCTAATGGTGTGGTAGCAAATCCAACGAAGACCTATCGCGTCACTGTAAACAACTTTATGGCGACAGGTGGTGATGGCTTTACTACCTTCTTGAATGGCACCAACTTACTAGGTGGCGCACAAGATATTGACGCATTGTCAGCTTATTTGGCTAACTTCAATACGGCTAATGGTAATAATGCATATAACCCAGATGCTTCAACTTTAGGTAAACCACGTTTGACACGCTTGAATGGTGGTAGCTCTACTAGCTGTGTAACTGGCGCTAATACGAATTTGTAATACGCTTGTGTTAATTAACCCGCTTGAATAACTCAAGCGGGTTTTTTCTATTTAAAGCACGAAAAAAATCTGGAAATACCTGATGAAAATAATGTCCTGCGTCTTAGTTGTTTTGATTATGTGGGCGATGTGCGCTCACGCGCATGAAGACGAGCTATCAAGCGAAAATAAACAACGTGTTAGAACCTTACAAGCCACGATGCGTAAAGAGTTAGCGCAAGGCAATACTGAAAAAATCAAAGATGAATTAGAACAAGCCATAGGCAATTTCCATGCAGTAGAAAATGAACTGGCCATAGTACAAACGCTGATGCAAGCTGGCGAATATCGCCATGCTTTAAGTGCTGCGGCCCATACACAGGCGGAACATCCTGATGCCGTTGATAGTGCTCTATTTTACGCATACTTACTGGCACTAGGCGGGCAAACCGTACCAGCTTCCCAACTATTAGAAGCTTCACTACAAGTAAAACCTGATAGCAAAGTATTAAATCACCTATTAGCGCAAATCAAACAGCAACAACTGAACAGCCACGCGCTGAGCCTAGACCTCAGTGATAATGACATTCAACTATATCCATTTAGCCAAAGTATTAGCCAGACGCTTGACCATGTGAGCAATGGTGTAATCGTTGGAAATGGCACGCAAGTAGTGACCACATTCGACACGTTAAAAATTGCTAATCTCAAAACTAGCAACTTAAAACACAGCATATGGGTAAGAAATGGCTTGGGCAAGCAAACCGAAGCCGAAATACAGCAAACTTTCCCACAAATCAATTTAGCGCTATTAAGACTAAAAGAAGCGTTGAGCAAAAATAACACTGCGGCACTTGTTGCTCAAAAGACGGCCGTTGCAGGCACGCCTTACTACTTAAGTGGGTATCGCCTTACGGCGCAGCAGCAGGCGGACTGGCCTATCATTAAAACAGATATTCTAGGTATGCCTAATGCGGACCTTGCTTATCAAACGCACTTAGCCCATCTGGTTGCGGGTAGCGCCGCCTACAATACATCGGGTGAGCTGATTGGCATTATCAGTCAGGACTCAATGACATCCAAAATGGTTGTGATGCCCTTAACCCCTTTACTCAATTATATTCAAACTACAAGGTCAAAAAATGAGGTTACTACACCAGCTAGCAACACTCCTCCCAACCCGCTACTCAGTAAAAAGCAGTTAGATGAACTGTATGAAGAAACAATGAGTACAAACGTTCAAGTGCTGATAAGCAACTAGACTCAACCCACAAAAGAAAAAAGCCTGCACTCAGGCAGGCTTTGGTGGTAGCGAGCTACCACGTACTCTACAGTCAAGTAGACTTATTTACGACGACGTGCCATAAAACCCATTAAACCTAAACCAGCTAAAATCATTGCAGATGTGTCTGACTCAGGCACGGTTGTTGTGATAGCGTTAACACTTAGCGTAAAGTTGTCGATAGCTAAACCATGGTCGTTACCAACATCGTTGTTTTCTACCCAACGAACCCACAAAGTGCTGTTGTTATCCCAAGATAAATTACTAAGCGTACCGCCTTTACCTGAAGCTAAACCAGCAGCATTACCATTCACAGCTGCTGCAGTTGAGCCAATGACAGGTGATGACCAGTCAAAATTGCCGCCAGGTGCAGTCCACACAACTGAAGCAAAGCTTGAACCAAAGCCATATTGCAGCACCATAGCTTGTGCTGAGGTATTACCACCATTACGCCATTGCTCTCCATCAAATCCCAATGTAACGCTGTTCAATGTAACGCCTGTGCTATTGGTAAATGCAGCAGCGATATACCCTGCAACTGCGCCTGATGCAGGTGAACCGAAATACGCTCCACCAGAAGCTGTGCCGCCTAAAGCGCGATCTGAAATGGCGCCAACAGATGCACCAAAGCTATAAAAGCTACCTGTATTACTAGAACCATTATCTGTAGCGTAAGTGGTAACTGCAGCATTACTTTTATTAAACAAGAACCAACCCGTTAAAGTCGAATCATTGGTCCAAACATTGGCAGCACCACCTGTCGCCAATGTATCAAAATTTTGGCTGTAGTTAATGGTACCTGTACCACTTAAAACTACAGCAGCGTTTGCATGACTAGCAGCAAATAAAGCTGCAATTAATACTAGTTTTTTCATAACAATCCCCTTTGAGTATTTAATAAGAAACTATCTAACCTTTACTGCTAAAACTTTTTCAATACACCTTAACGACGTTGTTTTTTCAGGCCAAACATGACACCCACTACTCCCAAGCCCTCCAACAACAGCCAAATTGGCGCAATCGGCACATCACCACTGCTATTGCCGCCTGTACCTGTGCTACTAGTAATGGTGAATGACTGGGTTACATCGGTTGCTACCGCATAGGTGATATCACCGTTTTGGCTAGCAGTGATAGCGCAAGTCCCTGCTTGTAGAAGATTCACTGTGCTGCCAGTAACAGAGCAGATAGTTGGCGTTTGCGCACTATAGGTGACGGATAAACCAGATGAAGCCGTAGCATTGAGTGCAAAGGGCACATCACCTAATGTTTTATTAGGTAAGGCATTAAATGTGATGCTTTGGGAAATTAGCGCACTCTGGTTTACGCTGAAGGTTCTATCCAGTTGTGCTGGCAAGTAATCGGCATTACCTGCTTGAGTTACGCGAATACTGCAAACGCCTGTGTTCAGCAAATGCACACTCCCGCTAGCCGTTACTGTACAAACGTTTGGCGTTTGTGAGGTAAAACTCACTACCAGACCTTGGTTTGAAGTTGCACTCACACTAAAGTCCGCATCACCCAAAGTTTTATCTGCCAAGGTATTGAACGTTAATGTTTGTGGGGCTTGCAAGCTAAGGCCGACAATTAACGGATCATGATCTGATGAGCGATAAGGGGTAGGCGTATAATAATCTGGCCCACAAGTGGCACAAGCTGGTTGCTTGAACTCTAGGTTGTAATCAATCACAAATGGTTCATCTGCGTTAATATGCCACTCAGTTGCGCCACTGACTTGAGCGCTTAGCGATGCGGTTGCGATAGCATGGTCTATATAGCCAGCCTCGCCATCAAACACGTACGAATATGGGTTGGCAATAAAGCGTGTGAGTTGATTGACCAGCCCTGCATTCGTCAGCGTATTGATTGGATCTTCCTTGCCGTAAGCATTCAGGTCACCAATGACTAACACATCATTATCCCCAGAGGTGCTTTGCACTAGTGGAATAAAAGCATCTCTTAAGCGCTCCGCTTGTTGTTTACGCAGCAAATTCCAGCAACCTTGACCATCGCCTTGATCTTGATCGGGATCGGCACTGGCTGTGGTAGAAGGACAGCTACCTTTCGATTTAAAGTGATTAACAACTACTGAGAACTTTTCACCATTAACTGCACGGAAAGTCTGTGCCATGGGTGGGCGTTTGTTTACAGCATCTGAATCACTGAGTGCACTGCCGACTAAGGTGAGTTTTGCTGGCTTGTAAATCATGGCGACACGAATCGCATCTGTACCCGTATCTGCAGGCTTGGGCACAAAGGCATAAGTTCCTGAGCCAAGTAAACTATTTAAGCCACTGACAATATCTTGTACCGTAGTTTCGCCGTTATTTTGCACCTCCATCAAGCCAAACACATCCGCATTAATTGCGCTCAGTGATGCCAGCATTTTAGTGCGCTGACGCGTCAACTCAGCGGCAGTATCTGCACCACGACAATCTGCCGAGGTATTACCAGGGGCACAACTACCGCCCGTTGCAACAGTTGTAAAGTAATTGAGCAGATTGGCAGCAGCCACTTTAATATTACCGCCTACTGCATCTGGAACAGTGGTACGTGCATTTGCTCGCGTGATGGTAGGCGAAGCACTGGGTTGTAACTTATAAGCCGTAGGGCCTGGGCTGCTAGCAGTTATTAAACCGTAATCAATGATGCCCGTTAAATTAGTTACCGTATCGCCCGCGCGCAGGGTGTTATCCACTCCAATATAAGGCGTTGGATTAGGATTTTGTGTAAATAATCCATCATCTAGAATCAACATATTACGTGCATTTAAATCAGCAGCGGCAAGCGCTTGAGCAGAGCCTGCACTGTAAACATTCGTCGGCTTAATCAAGCGGCCGTTAGACAATGTGACTTGGCCGTAACGACCTTGGAAATAGTTTTGAGACACAGTTAGCGGGCTACTAAAGGTGACAAGCATGCCTTCATATCGCTCTAAACCATTAGCTGTAGCAGTGGGCAAACTAATCACAACAGGCGCTGGCAAGGGATTGCTGGCACTTAATAACGCAATGGTCGGACCTGAAATCTCGGTGATAGTAGCGTTTGTTGCCGTCGAGCTATTGGTACTAAACTCAACGACCGTACCTGTCACGCGAACACTATTGCCAACTGAAACTGTAGGGGCTGTGCTGGTAAAAACAAAAATCCCATCTGAAGTCGCTGCATTACCATCACCAGTCGCATCTTGCATATAGAACCCATTTGCCATTTTCATGGTAACAATCCCATCAACTGTCTTTGTGGTTCCCACTAACGGGCTGGTATCGCCAGAGCCCTGAATATCATAAATATGGGTGCTGACATTGCCAATATTTACATTGAGCGTACAACTTGCATTTTGCGAGTCATTATTCGTAAAGTTTAGTACAACTGGATAAATACCATTCGCAACGCTACTAAGCACATTTAATGGAACACTCGCTGTCCCACCAATATTGCTGGCTGGCGTTAAAGCACCTAAACTAATACCTGAAACTGCGCCACTCGTAATGGTTACGCCATTAACAATACTATCCGCGTCAGTAGCGGTGGCAGTCGTTGTGCCACCGACACCACTATTTAAAGCTAGTGCAGTACAAGTTGGAACAATAGCTGCAGCACCAGCACCTCCTCCGCAAGGATTTAGTGGCGTTGATGTATTGCGAGGATTGGGCGTTGTCACGGCAAAATCACTGGAGTTTGTATTCGTGTCTACGCAACCTGCAGAAGCTCGAATAGCCGCAGTGGTAGCGCTAAGCGTGCCAGTTGGGGAACCTTCCAGCGAGCTGCTACCTGTACCATAAGCTACTGCATCAATAATATTTGCACTGCTTGGAGTAGCGCCTGATAGTGCAGTCGTCGTATTGACTAGGGCAACTTTACCCGCGGTACCTGACATCGCAATGGTGCCAACAGCATCAGGAGTCAAATTAACAGTACCGCCTGTGCCCGCAGCCTCTTGCACCAATAAATACTGACCAGGCTGTAATGTAATGTTAGGCAAACTAGTTGAGGCCCAAGTGCTACCTGTGGTAGCAGCATATTGAACGGACCAACCATTAACGTTTACAGCAGTTGTGCCTGCATTAAAAACTTCAATAAAATCATTTTTAATGGTCGCGCCTGAGTTGCCGCCACCGCCATACACCTGACTAATCACAACTCCCGCTGCCAATGAGGTATTGGCTTGTAACAGCAAACCTAAACACATAAGGCCTATATAAAACAATCTAGAAACCAACCAAGATGAACGCTCAAGGTTTTTGGTCACGCAAACGAGACAAGACGACATAACTACTCCGATAACCCACCATTAATAATGGCTACCAATTTACCAGCAGTTTGTGAAGTTACAAGTTAGCCATATAGTCCATTTGGACTAGCTTTTTGAGGAGATTTATGAATATTGAATGAAATTCTTAAGATATTGTTTTATATAAATAATTAATCGGTATTACCAATTTTTAGAAGAAGCTTTTCTAATAAAAAAGCTTGCACTCAACATTCCAAATCCCATCATTAGCATGGCCCAAAGTGGTAACGGCACATCCCCATTATTACTCGATGCTAAAGTAAGTTGTAGAGTGCCAGTGTTATCTGTGGCACTACTATCAGGCACATCTGAATTGACACTAGAAGTGAGTGTGGTCCCCGTGGTGAAGCTGTTCCAGATCAACTGAAAATTAAAGGCTACAGCACTATTTAGGGCTAGGCTACTTAAATGACACGTCACCACACTACCACTCAAACTGCAGGCACTATCGCCAGTAATATAGTTTGCACCTGCAGGTAATGTTGCTGTGGCGACAATATTGGTGGCAGATTGTGGACCAGCATTGTTGACTGTCATAGTATAGGTATTGCTACCACCCAAAGTAATCGAGCTTGGGCCAGTGATGCTAACGGATAAGTTAGCGCTTGCAGCAGTATTTAAACTCCAATTCAAACTCGGATTCCCAGATACCCCATTGACCCCATCTACCGCAAAATAATAGGCCTGATTTGCCACAGCTTGCATCAATAAACCACTCACACTACCAGATGTACCATCATTATCATTACTCGCCATCTCGCTCAGTGTGCTGACGGCTGCGCCTTTATACACAGCAAGTAAGGTGTCAAAATTACTGCCATGGGTATCCAGCATTAGCTGGCCTGCCGCTGGTGCTACCCACTTCCACCAAACCGAAGCTCCTCCTGCATTGCCAGCATGATTAGGCTCACCAGCTTCTTTATTTGCGAGCAATGATAAACCTGTAGACGCCCCTGAACTGCCGCTCAATGTAACTGCATTGGCAAAATTATTGTTGGCAGGCCGCGCAGCCTCTAATAAATTAATACGTGGCTTGGTGATAACCACAGAGTTTGAGGTAAAGCTAATGGGAGTTCCACTACTGGTAAGGCGAGCTAGGATTTGCGCTAGAGTTTCACTAGGAAAAGCAGATCGCAATACCGCCAACGCGCCAGCTACATGCGGGGTCGCTTGAGAGGTGCCAGACTCAGTGATGCCACCCGCCGTTACAAAAACACCAGGGGCAAATAGCGTCATGTAATTGGCTCGATTTGAAAAACAGGCAATTTGATCAGGCGCAGTGCTATTGTCTGTACAAACACCTGCATTCACTCCACCCACATTTGAGTCATAAACGGCACCCACTGAAATAGCATCTGGAGAACATGCAGGCGATGACAATGCAGCCGATCTTGCCTCATTACCCGCCGCAACCACCACACTAATCCCTGCATTTTTAGCCCGAGTAATAGCACTAGACTCCACTCCACCAACGCTATTGGATGGGCAGGTTGAGCTATAGGCTTGCCCGTCACCTAGACTCAAATTAATGGCGACAATATTGTAGGTACTTTTATTACTAATCGCCCAGTTAATACCCGTCAAAATATCACTATCAAATGCACTGCCATCGGTGCCGAACACATTCAGCATAGCAATTTTAGATTGTGGCGCAACACCCAGCACAATGGCAGAAACATTAGTGCCATGACTATGGTCTGTAAAAGCAGGACTGGCAATATCATTAGCGACAACTACGCGACAGTTATTACTCGGCGTATTTGCTGCGGTACACGCTCCAAACGCCGCGTTAGTAATATCGACCCCAGTATCAATCACGACAACCGTTTTACCGTTACCCTGCTCCCCTACGCTGGCAACGGCTGGCTGATTAATAAACGGTAAGCTACTGGTTAATACTGGATGTAACTTTCTATTCTCGTAGATTGCTTTGATGCCTGATTGCGACAATAAGCGAGTTAAAGCAGCGTAAGAATGAAAGCGCTTAAATCGAACGGGTAAATGGCTATACTCTTTCAGATTTTCTATATCGGCACTTATGGCTGACTTACCAACATTCGCCGACTGATCAATATTATTTTTAAGGGATTTGTATTGTTGACTTTTGTAGTTAAGAATTTCGTCATCATCAAGCGCTATATGCTTATTCTTACGCATTGTAGTAGCCGCCGCCTGAACTTCGGCATCGTCATACTCCACGATCAAATTGATAGCTTGACCCGCTTTTAATGTGGCAACCACATTATCGGATACAGCCACTGCGTTGGCATTTAACGAATAAAAACCGATGAGCAGTAACAAAAACCTAATAGTTAACAACATGAAATATTCTCTGGATAAATCCGACTGGTCACTTTACCCAAACAATATTTCAAATAGATGGCTGCGGACTATACGTTAACTATCAATCATTTTTTGCGAGAGATAAATTAGTTATTCAATCAGAGACGGCTTCCAGCACGAATAGCAATAAAACTACACACCAAGGACAATGCAAACAGACCACCTCCATTTAAAAAATCACTCCAATAAATCATGGAAGTGGGGCTAACCCAAGGTGAATCAATTTGTTTACTAAAAGTAGTCAAGATGGATGCAAGTAACTGAATGGGAGAATCTACCATTATCACCAGCACCAGCAAAAATGCGCCGACACCAATGCGCATAGCATAAATCAAGTACTTGTCAGCAGGCCAAGCCAGTATCGCAATGCTAATAATCATCAGCGGGTGTAAAACATTTTGGGTCAGCAAGCCAGCACTGCCAAAAAAGTTAGATGTCATCGCTTGAGAGGCTGAGTTAATCACAATGTCATGATTAAACATCACATTAAGCTCAATATTACTCGCCCCTTGCGTATCCCTTATTCCAAAAAATAAAACCTTAAAACTATCATTAAGATGCGTAATTTCCCACTGCAACAAGGGAATAAACCACTGCATGATACTGTGCTCAAAGTACACAATAATCGGCAAGATAATAACGCTCGCCGACACAATGCGTAAAAGTAAGCGCATAGGATTAAGCGTGTTAATCATAGAATTTATACGGATTGCGATTGACTGACTGGCTGAAAACGCGCCAGCCAGAAATAAAAGAACAAGCAAGCAATCGTCACCAAAACAATCGGCGTGATTGTGCCATGTAGCAGGTAAAACAAGGGCTTATCTGCCCGATAAGCATAAAACAAACTAACAATTCGCACTTGATTTGAAAGATATATCAACAAAGTACCGAGTAGCATGCCCACTAGCTTTGGCCTCCATTGCAGTGGTGCAACAATAAAAGCGGCGATCAAAATAAACATAGCCTCCAAACCCTCACAGCCAATTTTCACCACAATACCACCACCCGATGCTTTGATCTGATTGCCATTGGCAACAGCATCAATCTGTGGGGACAACCAATGAATCATTTGGGTGGCTGGTTTAACCGTAGCTGCGCCACGTACAAAATGACCAAAATCGTCATCCCGCAACACTTGCCAGCCAAACTGCAGCAAGGTAAAGCACAACAAAAATATAATCACCTGCGTAACCACCCCCATTTGCTTTATAGGTGCGTCTTGCTCGGCGAAATTATCAGGCCAATAATCGGCACCTAGAATCGGCTTACTTGAAATAGATTTATCAGACATGGGGTTATAATCTGCTATATTGAATTGCACAAATTTATTGCACGGTAACTACAAGTACTAGAACTACAGCACTAGAACTACAGTACTAGCCTAAGAAAATTTTGTAGCAAAAGTGATTAGCTTGAGAAAATACTACTATAATTTAATGACATCGAAATGACATAACCACCAACAGCTTTGCGCAGTTCAAAACGAAAACATGACGAGCTGTCATCAATATGTAACATACAAGTGAACTGTTTTCAGTTACAGTATAGGCTGAGCAATTCGCACCATAAGTGAGCAAAAATGAAAAATGTAAATGAAGAATATCTGGCTAAAGTTAAGCTTCTAGACCCTATCGAGAAAGAGCGCTTACTATCGCGCATGATTGGCAAGTTACCACGTAGATTGCAAAAAGAAAAAATCAATGAAGATGAGGCTATTGCAATTCAATTAGAGCTCGAAGATCAACAATTAGCTGAGTGGCGTGAGAAAATGCACGCGCTAAAAGCAAAAGAAGAAGAAGATATAAAGAAATCTAAAAAATAAATGCCATATTACCTAGATGCTACTGACCTCAATGAAACAGTAGCATCTGACAACTTAGATGCATTGTACTAGTTACACATTCGCACTAATAAGCGCTACGATCAAAAAATACGAGCGCGATAGTTTTTGCAATGATTTTCATATCTAGACTTAAGGACCAGTGTCTGAGATAGTCCAAGTCATAGTCAATACGCGCTTTCATTTTATCAATACTTTCCGTTTCGCCCCGATAACCATTCACCTGCGCCCAGCCAGTAATGCCTGGTTTGACCTTATGGCGGATCATATAGCCCTTAATAAGCTTACGATACATCTCATTGTGTGAGACAGCATGGGGTCTTGGCCCGACAATACTCATGCGACCCTGTAACACATTGATAAATTGCGGCAACTCATCTAATGAAGTTTTACGGATAAATCGCCCCAACGGCGTGATGCGCTGGTCATTTCGAGTCGCCTGCACGACTTTATCCCCATTTTCAGTCACCGTCATCGAGCGAAATTTATACACAATAATATCTTGACCATCTAAACCATAGCGTCGCTGTTGAAAAATAATCGGCCCAGATGAGCTCAATTTAACCCCAATAGCCAAGATTAAAAGTATGGGGGAGATCAATATTAATATCATGCTGGCGATCACAACATCACTGATACGTTTCACCAAACCATTGGTTCCAGAAAATGGCGTTTCACAGACAGCGACTACGGGAATGCCCGCTAAATCATCCAGCCTGGCCTGAATTAGATCAAACATAAAAATATCAGGGACAAAATAAATGGAGGTTGTCGTGTCTTTCAAATCATCCAATAACTTGAGTAGGCGGGGTTGCGAGGTCATTGGGAGCGCGATATAAATGACATCAACTTGCATGCGTCGTATCGTTGCGCTTAATGAAGCAAGTGTGCCCAAATGTTGCGCCTGCTCATCCTCACCAAAACCCAGACGTTGTATTGAACGATCATCAAAAAACCCCTGAAACTGCAAGCCCAAAACAGGATCATCTAGCATGCGATCACGCACTTGCAGGCCAAGCTTATTCGCGCCGACAATCACCGCGGTACGCGTCACGTGAGAGGTGTAATGAATACTTGTCAGAAACTTGGTTAAGCCAACGTGTGCCAACAACATTACGATTGGCGTAATAATAACCCAGCTCAACAACAAGTCTTGGCTGAACATATCAAGATAACCCGTGGCGTAACCAAAGAACCACAACACCGCCACGAATAGCGGCCAGCTAGACAGTATACGAATCAGCTCAGCACGAATCGTATCAACGCGAGACCAGCCCCCAGGAAAAGCCAGCGCAAATACCAATAGCACGGCCATGATAAAAGTGCGGTCTATTCTGTGGTCAAAATACACCGCTAGCAAAAACATACTGATAATAATCAGGGCAGGATCCAGCATCATTTTTGCAAATATGGCTGGTGTAACTTCCTTGCGAAAACTAAGTCTTTGATTAAATTTCATATCCCACGTGGTTTCATTACTTTACTTGTTATAGTTTTCAGATATAGCTATAGTTTTCGGGTCTAGAAAACGACCGATACTCAGTCAGTACACAGTGTCGGATTGTAAGAACATATATAAAATATATGACAAACTCATGATAGCCAACAAAACCATCACTTCATTATGACACTGTCTTGATAGGTAGCTCAATGAGCAAGACATCTATCAAGCCGATGCACCCTTTACAAAACACCGTGCACTCAGGCTTAACAGAAGAAAAAATTTACTGACAGCAAGTTATCGATACAAAAACTCACTCACAAAACGCTAGCTAACCGTAACTTTTAAACAGTTAGCCCAGCGCCCGTTCGTACTCAACATCTTTATCAAACTCTGCTTCAAGACGACCCAAAACACGCTCACGACATAAGTGCTCTTCGGCATACTTACGTGCCAAAATACCCAATCTTAACATATGCTCTGAATCACTGACTAACTGGGTAATCGCATCAGCTAACGCACCTGCATCTTCAGGTGGCACAACTAAGCCACACTTAGAAACCACGGAAGCGATCTCGGTGCCTTCATTACAGGTTGCAATGATTGGTCTACCGCTGGCTAACATACCCGTCATCTTAGAAGGTAACACCAAATCTTGTGCTTCCGGGCTTTGTGGCAACAAATGAATATCTGCTGTGCCAAGCAACTCACCTAAACGCTCAAACGGTTGCAGTGGCATAAATCGAACGTTGTTTAAGCCTTCACATGCTTCTTCTAGCTTAGCTTTCATCACCCCGTTGCCACAGACAAGAAACATCACATCTTTTCTGTGCGCCAAGCGCTTAGCAGTCTCTGGAATCACCATCAAACCTTGTTTGCCACCCAATGTTCCTGAAAACAACACGATTTTAGTATTGAAATCGACACAAAGCTCTTGACGATAACTAATAGGACGCAACAAGGGCTTTACATGATTTACATCAACCCAATTCGGGAAAAACACCAATTTGTTTTCAGCCACGCCTTTTTCACGCAACTTATCCATCATGCGCCCTGAGATAGATGAAACACTATCAAAACGTTTGTACAACCAACGCTCACCCGCCATAACAATACGCTTGAGAAACTCGCCTTTTAACATACCCATATCAAAGGCTACGTCCACTTCAAAATCTTGAATATGCAACCAAGCTTTACCGCCTGACATTTTTGCAGTAAGCCATCCTGCAGGAGCACACATCAAGGCTGGAGCAATCGAAATCACCACATCAGGCTGCCAGAATACTTGTCTTAACATAACAGGTAGCGATGAAATGGCAAATGTCGCCAGATGCAGAATGCGCGTCATTCCATTGGGTTTTTTTGGCACCCAGATCGGCGCTCTAAATACATCAACATCATTCCACTTTTCACGGCGATATAGCGGCCACTTATAAGCAGGATCCAACTTCCATGAGGGGTAATAAGGGGGCGCAGACACTACGCGCACTTCATGGCCCTGCTTGGCAAACCAAGCCGCCATCTCGCCTGAGTATTTACCAATACCTGTTGGTTCTGGAGCAAAATTTGCGCTGTAAATAAGTATCTTCATGGGTATGTAATTTACCTTCCAATTGTTACACTCATATGTACTAAAACAATTTTGTTATAGTCCCACATGAGAAAAAACAATTTCGTTAAATATTACCCCGATACCTGCAAGTTGCAGGCCAACCCTCTACAATGGCTTATTCTACTAGTTTTATTGATATTTTACTGCAACAACGCTCACCAATTTTAACTAATGGTGGCTAATAGCAACCAACCAAGTGCTGTATATAAACAACCTCAATACAAACTTTATTTGATAGCTGATTCTTTTTCTTTAGTTTTTAACACAATAAAGTACTCATAAATCGACTGCAAAATTGCATAGCGAATCCCTGCCCAACCATCTAAAAAAGCATGGCGGATTACAACCATATACACAAACTTGATAAAAGGTCGGGCTGGTAATCTGTAAAAAATGGCTTTCTGGTGTAATCGTCGTTCGTTAAAATCCTTACCAAAAAAAGCTATTTTGTAGGATGGATTTTGCACTGCGCCACGTGCAATTACATCCGCCTCCATACTTGAATAAGTGTTATGTTTAGCTATCCAATGCGCCAACCCTTTTGAAAAAGGATAGTGGTCGAAAGGTGAGCAAAGTTCATGTATATCTCCATCAACAACCAGCACCTCATTAATTTCGCGTTCATACCGTGCGCGACCAACTCTCACCAAACGCACATAAAATGGAGAGATTTGTGCATGCTTCAACCATGTTCCCCACCAAATATCGCGCCTGCGTATTCTGGCGGCAGCAATATTACTTGGTGCCAAATGCACATAACTTAACATTTCATCTGCCAGCGCTTTAGGTATCCGTTCATCTGCATCTAAAATTAACAGCCACTCATTTTTAAAGGGTAATTGAAGACCTGCATTGCGTTGCGATGCGTATCCATCAAAAGGCCTCACTGTCACTATCGAACCAGCATTTTTGGCAATTTTAACTGTGTTATCCGTGCTTTCTGAGTCCAGCACATGAACATCATCAGACCAAGCAACGCTGGCAAGACAAGCTGGCAAGTCTTGTTGTTCATTTTTGGTAAGAATCAGTATTGAGATCATGCTCATTTTTTCACAGCCTGTTTTCGCATCCGTTTAAAAGTAACTGGATTACCTGCCCAAACTGTCCAAGCCTGATCAATCGTCTTTACTACTACCGCATGCGCACCTAATACACAACCCTCAGCCAAACCAACACCTGGGCCAACAAATGCTTGCGCACAGACCCAAACATAATCTTGCAATACAATAGGTTTAGCAATTAATTGAAAGTTGGCAGAATCAATATCGTGACTGCCAGTACACAAATAAGCCCCTTGCGAGACCACGCAATGGTGACCTATTGTTATAGGCGCTATATTGTAAATCACAACCCCATCAGCCAAACCTGAATGATGTCCAACGGTTAGCTGCCAAGGTGCCCAAACCCTCACATTTGGGTACACATGTACATGCTCACCCAATTTCGCTCCAAATAGTTGCAACAACCACTTGCGCCAAGCATGACATGGTCTAGGAGAATAACGAAAACAGAAAACCCAAACCACACCCCAAAGTACACGTGCAGCTCTATTTTTCAGGCTAAATGATGGCTGTGTCGTGGGGTCATTATTTTCTATAATCATAGTCTTGCTTTATAAAACAACAGATATCGACTGACGCACCAATCAACCTTCTGGGCACCCGCTCTAAACAAAATATACATCACTTATTAATGACCGCCACTATACTTTCGGCCATAGCCTTGATAGTGAAGCGCTGCTGATAAGTTACTTGTGCTTGCTGTGCCATTTCCTTTTGACTTTGAGCATCAAGTTTTAACCAGTTAGTCATCAACTGCTCAGCGCCTTCGACTGTATCCTCAGCTACCAACCCAGCCCGATCAGCTTCAATCTCGCGCCAAATATTGACCTTATTTGAAATTAACACAGGTAAACCGCAAGCTAAAGATTCTGCTACCACAATACCAAAATTTTCTTGATGAGAAGGTAACACAAATACCTCACTGGCGTAGTAAGTCGCCCATTTGTCATCCCCTTGCACCATACCAGTCCACGTAATTTTTTCTGCAATGCCTAATTGGTCTGCCAGCGTTTTAAGTCTAGTAATAAGCGGCTCGGCACCAGGCCCTGCCATCACTAGGTGGAGAGACGGATCTTGCTTACACACCCTAGAAAAAGCTTCAATCAACAAATCACAGCCTTTTTTCTCATGAATTCGGCTCAGAAACAGAAAAATTCTTTTATCTGCCAATGTTGGATATTTGGCAAAAAATATTTCACGGAAACGCACTTTATCGGTAGGTGGTTGTTTAGTACCATAGTTCACCACTACACCATTGGTGCTTTTGTACAGCCAAAATGATTGTGCAGCCAAAACTTTTTCGTCTTCACAAGTAAATAGCACAGCTTTTGCATCGCACAACACCCGATACTCCGACCACGGCCAATATAACCATTTCTTAAGATGTTTGAGCGGGTAGGCTTTTTTAAACCAAGGGTCTAACATACCATGGGTAAAAACATAGTAGGCCTTGCCTAATTGTTTCAAAGCACGCCAAGTACCGAAGCTGTGATATTGCCAAATACCATTAATAATAATGGCATCGTATTGATGCGCATGCGCTAACAGCCAAGGCTTTAATTTTGCACTGTATCCATAGCCACCCAAGCGCGATGGCCCTAATGCGTGTACTTTAAGTGAGCTTGACTTCACAAAATCTTCATCTGGCGAATCTAGGCTCAATACTTCAGAATGACAATCCAACTCACATTCACAATGTTGTTCAAAGTAGTGATTTAGCTGTGTTACGCCTTCAATTGGGCCGCCACCCTTGGGATTGACTGAACGTATTACGTGCAAAATTCTCATCAGATACTACTTTGTGAAGTTGTTTTTGTTGTATTACCAATCCCAGCCAATGCTTGCTCATACATTTTCAGGTACGCTGTAATAGCCGTATCTGCATTAAATTGCGTTGTCCATGCAATGCTTTTTTCGACGATACTCGCGCGTCTTTCTGGTGTCAGTCTAAGTAGCTCATGCAAACTAGCAGCTCCTTGCTTTGCCCACTGCGCCATATCATCTCCTGTTTTTAATAGAGGGATATAGATTGCTGAGGGGCCTGCTATCTCATTCATCGGGGCATCATTGGTCGTTAGCACTGGGCAACCGCAGGCCTGAGCTTCAATTAATGGCCACCCAAAACCTTCCGCCAGACTAGGGAATAAAAAGGCACGAGCATGTGAATATGCTGCACATAAGGTTTTATTATCCAAGCCTTGAAAAAACATCACTTTGCCTTCTTTAGGCAAAGCATCAATTAAAGCTTTTGTTAACTCACTTGGTGGTGGACTAATGCACCACAAAGGTAATGGCTCACTTGCATAAGTTGCACAATGCAATTTTACATACTCGCCATACAGACCAATCACTCCAGCAAAATTTTTATACCACTGACTGCCCCCCAAATGTAAAAGCATCCCATCGGGCGCCGCAGGCAAATCTGCTTGTATTAAACAAGCCAAAGCTTGCTCACTAGACATAGGCGCATATGGATAGTTTAAACCGTTATATACCACTATTGAGCTATTCTTTGAGGCCTTACTGAAACGGTGTAAGTCATCAAGTGTTTTATTGGAAATGGAAATAAAGTGTTTGGCTTGCTGAAATCCATGCCTAATATAACGCTGATATAGCTTGCCAGTGATCGAAGTTGGATTTTCAGGAATATCTCCAAGCGCGGAGCGCAGAGCGAGTAAATCATGCACATGCACTACATGAGGCAAGTGCTTAACCAAAGGCACCCAAGGCCCAAGCGCTTGATCAGCAAATACATACAAAGTATCCGCAGGCTGCCGCTTTAATGCCTTACGTACCCATTGTGGAAACAAAATGTACTGATCAATATAGCCAGCCCATTTAGACAACATACCACGTGGTACCAAATTATAGGCACAAGCGTGTGGTGACCACATCGTAACTTTATGACCGCGTTGTTCGTAGGCGGCTTTAAGCATATTGGCAAAGCGCGGCATACTTTGCGACTGAAGAAATGCAGGGTGGCAGAAAATGACAATATTCATAGATAGTTTTTATTTTTTTAATGCATGGTTATACCTGGCAAGGTTAACCACTTAAAAGTATCACTTAAAAAGAAAACTCTCTATTCTAATCAACAATACCTTAAGTTTAATACAAATGTATTTCAAATTTATGATTAACAGGCATTCAGGTGTTCTACTGTGAGAAAACCGTCCCCTGCGAAGCCGTTTGATAGTCAGGAGCTGGGCAATTTAAACACTGATTACCTTGAACGATGGTACCTAAAATTCTTGTTTGCAGACTTAATGGCGTATATGGCTTAGTCTCAAGCTTACCCACACTCATTAACCCCTCACCCCGTGAAGCATCTTCCCCAGGATTATCGATATTTGGGGAGTTAGCAGTAATCACATTATTTCTAATCTCAATGCCTATAGTACCTATGCCAAAATCAGAGGGATCCATCTGCATAAAAAAATTATTAAGGTAAGAGCCCCAAACTTTGGTTTGATTTGAGATTTTGTTATCCGCCACCCTCACGCCAAAAATAGGCGTAAATAACTTATCTGGAACCTTCTGAGCTGATCGCAAATAAACTCCCCCGCCTTGGTTAATTTGGTTTCCGACCACATCTACCTCACGCATTGCTGTTTGATAAAGCCATATACCTCTAGGGTTACCATTTAGTTTATTATTTGCAATGGTAGCCTTCTCAAGCCCCCACACAAAAGTCGCATAATGACTCGTCACATCTGGGATAGAATCCCACGCTTTATCTATCGCCGCCTTACCATTGGCGTAAGCAACAATCTCTCTAGTTTGCCCCATCCCCTTACCAGCAACTATCGCCACGCCGTAATTTTCTGGGATTTTATTTTGCTGAAAAGGATTCACGTTCAACGTGTTATTCTTATCCGTAAATGAAGTAGCATCTGCACTTTGAATAACTCCTATATTTTCAGTCCGTTTATCACCGCCACCCTCAGTTAAAATGGCCTCGCCATCATTTCTATTTTTATTCGTAATGGAGCCATTCACTACATTCAGTTGATTGTTAATAAGCGCTATTCGATAAGCAAAATCTAGTGCAATCGTATGAATTGTGGCTTGGTTACTATATTGAGTTAAAGCATCTCGCTCAAACGTATTATTATAAAGGAGTGCGTCATGCACCCCCTCAAAAGTGGTAGTGCCTGAACCAAAGCGCGTGACATTACCCTCAAATACAAGCCCAACACTACGATTAAATATAAAAGGGCCATGCAGGTTGGTACTATCTTTAAGTACAATATCGCAGTTTTTAAAGACAAAATTTTGATTATCAGCGAACCACATCTGCTCGCTTCTGCCTAAATCAATTTTCAGGTTTTGCATAAATACATATTGACTACTAGTCATCATCGGCCCTTTAGTAGCTCCTCCAGCATTCTTCAGGGTTAAGTCTTTAATTCCCGCCCACGCAGTGCTCAAACCAGATACGGCATTGTTGCCATCATATAGTAAAACCGTACTATCCTTCCCTGCCCCTTGTATCACAACATTTTTATCCAACCTGACTGAATATTTCAAATAACATACCCCAACAGGCAACTGAATAACGCCGCCGCCCACGCTTGTTAAATAGCGCACGCTTTCATTTAAGGCATCACTATCATTTGTATGTCCATCGCAACTCACATGATATTGCAGGTTTGGGCTGTTTTTAGGATCAAGCACATTTTCAGCAATAGCTTTAAAACCTGCTCCCCAGCCTACCCCCAATGCAAAGGGATCAGCTTGTGGCAGCCTCAATACAGTAATATTGCGATCGAGCTTAGTAAAACCATCACCACTATTATTACTGACTGAAATATCAGCACTTGCACCTCCGCTGATAATTGAAGGGGCGGTCACCACCAGCATATGCTCAGAGCTTTTTGTCACATCAACAAATGCTGTTGCACCATTCACCAAGACTTTGGGAGCAAATCCAGCCATCAACAAACTTCTACCCAGTATGCGAAATGCCCCTCCAGGAGCAATAGCCGTAGTGTCTAGATGATAAGGCTTTGCTGCATTAAGCTTCACCAAATCACTCGTAGCGACATCGCTTACCACTTGCGCAGCAAGAAAACCTTTCACTGTGGCAGGTACTTTAAATGATACCCAAACGCCACCGTAGGTATTAATTACAGGTACCTCTTGACTACCATCCGCCGTTACAAGCTGTACCTTAGGCACAGCACCAAAATTTTCGCCCTGTAAGCCGACTATATCACCAGCCTTAGCACTCAATGGTGCATTAAATATCACTGGTTTTACTGGAGCAATCATTGCTATATTGGCTGGCTTATTGACACTTGGCGCTGGTAACACAGGGGCAGGAGCCCCTCTGGTAGCAGATGTATTTGCACTAGCTTCAGTCTGAGAGCCAGCACTCAAACTGGCAGTAGACGGACTAATTGGCTGAATAGCCGCATTCGCAGTAGAGATAGATGCACCTGACACCATTCTGCTTGCACCTGATGCTGTCAGTCCATTGCCACTAAAATCAGCGCGCACTCCACTCGAATTGTATCCCCGCGTAAAATTTGGCGCCTGCCCTAAGCTAACCGAGATTGGATTACTCGTTATTCCACCGTTGGCAACTGCAACTGAAAGATTACCTGTTGCAGATGGCGGCAGTTTAAACGATAGCCAACCGCCACCATAAGCTGACTGCGGTTGAATTTTTTGTGCGCCTTTATCACTCGTTAAAATAACCTGCGGATCTTGACCAAAACCACTTCCTCTAAGCCGCACTATGCCACCTGCTTTGGAAATAGCAAGCACACTAGAAATCACAGGATTCTCAGCCGCAAGCGCCTCGCTTAACAAAAGATGTGTTAACGAGATTACCATCATTAACCTAATTAAGTTCAGAGCTAATTTAGGCATGGGGAAATCCTTCATAAAATACATCAAAAAATTGGGGTTGTGGTTCACGACACAACATAACGAATTTGTTCACCCTTAAAACCATCACTCAGGAAAAATTTATCAAGTACCAAAAAAATCTAATGAACCAATCTCGAATAAAATACTGTCCGATTTTTATAATTTTGAATTGGCAATTAACCAATGATTGAATTGCGGTGCCACGTAAGTACTCCGCAAATATGGAAAAATACTAGCAAAATAAAGAAAAAAATGCGATTGAAAAAATACCAGTGTGTCCAAAAATGGCAGGAGAAATAAAATAAGTAATCAACGGATTACTTTAGCTTTAAGGCCTTCATTACCTCAACCCTAAATTGATTAGTGTGTCTTTCAAACAACCACCAAAAAGCAGAGCCAACCAATACTAATAAAAGAAACCAAGCAATTAATTGAGTATACGATGCAAAGCTAGGCACCATCCTAGCGGATGGATAATAAAAAACACCAATTAATAAAACTAGTGGGAAGTGTGATAAATAGAGGGAGTATGATATCTCAGATAATCCGCGACTAATTTTTGTAAAGCAACGGATACACGTTTTAGGTGCTTCGCAATGCGCTAAACCCAAACAAAAAGTAGCAAAACTAGCGCCTAAAACAATGTCGATCGATTGACCAACGTGTAACTTGCTATAAAAAAGCAACCCGAAAAAGAGTATTGCAGTTAAAGAAGTATATAAAGCCCCTAACTTCACCCATCTCTGTAATGCCCAATACAAACAAACGCCAAAAACCCAAATTAAAAAACCATATCGCATTGCAACAGGCATAATCATAAATATTGTAATAGCCAAGGCAAGCGACAACATCTTTAACAATTTATTCGAGTAATCTGTGAAACCACCCATTGCATTTATTACCATAGGGAAAAGTAAGTAATACCAAAATTCATTTGCCAAACTCCATAATGGCCCATTCACTCCAAAAACAGGTGAAATAATTGTTTGTAAGAAAAATACATTACCAATCAATGTGACGAACGAAGTTGAATACTCGCCACTATTAGGGCCTGAGTGCCAGATTTCATTAAACTGCCCACTCAGCACAGAAGGAGCATATCCAGCCAATGTCAGACCCACCAAATAAGTGAGTAAAAGTGCAGGGATTAAAACTACCCACAAACGACTAATGCGGGCAACCATATAGTTAAACCAATTGAATTTGTCTATATTACGTAGTACAGAGCCCCCAACAAAAAAGCCGCTGAGCACAAAAAACATCATGACTGATTGATGACCTAATCCAGTAATGTAGTAGATAAGCTTATCAATTGAGCTAGGAGAAGTAATTTGTCCATAATCCTCCAACACAACCACGCGTAAGTGGGAAAAACAGACCATCATTGCAGCTAAGCCACGAATTAAGTCGAACCATAAATAACGTTGGTCGTGTTTCAAATAAAAATCACTCAATAATACTTACAGTTAATGAAGAGTATCCGGGGTCTGCTTTTGGTGGTGGTCTACAGTAAAAAAACAGTAAGAACACGCAACTACTAGAACATATCAGGAAAGTGCATTTACTAAAAAAATCAAAAACTTGTTTCCAATATAATAAATCTTCAAATACAAAATGACCTTAAAGATGCGACCACATCAAATCAGTTATCTTTATATTTTAAGTTTTGAATTTTGTGATTTGGTAGTTTTTTAGTCAGTAATAAATAAACAGCTGTCAATATGAGCACAATAGTAATGTCTCGTAGAGATGTAATATATCCCACATAGTCCGCTTCAACGGACAGCATTGTCTGGCAGGTCATGATACCAACAAGTGCAGCACCCATTGCAGCCGCCCCATAGTTACGAGCTCTTAGTATTAAAGAAAAAACAATACAGGTGGCTAGTGGTAGAACAAATACACCTAACAATCCAAAGTCAATCACACCTGCGGTCAAAATAGAGTTTGCATTGTCGTCTACTGGCAATCCATAATATGGGTTAGCCAGCCCTTCTTCTTGACCATACAGCTTATTTGCATACTTACCTGGGTAAATTATGCTTGGGGTAGCTACAATGAGTGCGCGAAAAAAATCCTGTCCTAACATAGGCTCTTTATATGAAGCCTTTTCTGATAAAGACGCAAAATAGTCAATCACAAAAGTTCTCGTTTTGAGGTTTTCTTTAACAGACTCAGCAATCTCTCCATTTTCGCTTTCCATATACAACTGATAGGCTGCTTGCAAACGATCTTTCAAGGCAACGCTACCTTTCCCAGTATGCTTAACAAAATGTGAATAACCAGCTAACCTTAATGTTAGAAATGCAGTCGTCGCAGTTTGTAAAGCAAATACCAAGATACAAAGCATTAGAATATTTTTCAATGTGATAAACTTTTTGGGTCTATTCGCAAAAACTATTGTCATTACTAAAATGAACGACGAGAAGATAAATACGCGCCTACCCAGAAAAAATTGAAATAGTAAGAATGTGGCAGCAATTAATAATAAAAAACGTTTTCTTTTTATATTTTCAGCTTGAAATGCCGCATAAATCGCCAAACTACTCACTGGCGTGAGAAGCCCAGACACCAAACTTGCTACTGCTGAAATTTGTACAGTGTCTTCGGCATTTTGTATGCCCATAAATCCAATGCTGCCTTTGGCAACCTGAATCAAAAATAGCACGCCGAATAACATACAAAAAATCAGAATTTTTTTAACTTGCGACTCTGTCAGCTCAAAATGCTTAAAAATATAGCCCTGGCTATCTGCTCGACCAGCCATATGCAATAACCCTGCTGATGCAACACACGATGCTACTGCACGCACTAGCCAAATTTGAGGGATGAAGTAAGAGAGCTCAGAGGTCGCATTTTCAGCCATAAATGACACTAATGTATTAAGCGACCCTACGCCGTAGGCAAGCATAAGCGCTACCGCTAGAATATCGTACACTTTAATACTTGCTGGCTGCCAAACACAAAAAATCAGGGCCAGTGCACCTAGACCACCCGCTACAAAAATTAACGGGATAAATAGGTCAACATAATCCGCCGCCATATAGCTAACTAGACCAAGAAAAAACTCAAAAGCACCAAATAATAAGATACTCAATTGCAAATACTTATGGTCTTGTGAGCCCGTTGTAGTATTAATCAAAACCTTAGTTTTTGGAAAGTGAACGTAGCTAGATTGACCAAAGCTCATTGAACAGACTCCAAACTCGTACTAACTATTTGCGCCAAGACAGCCTGATTATAATGCTTGTTTTTTGCAAGTCTTGCCTTACCTGCTTCTGCAATAGAGGCTCTTCTAGTTTCATCAGCCAATGCATATATACACATCCGTGCACATTCAGCCGCATCTTTCCAAAACAGGGCCTCTACACCCTCTTGGTACATCTGCATATGCTCAGCAGTGCGTTCTGCACACAATAAACTACCCAAGGCAGGAACCTCAGATGAGCGTGTGGTGTGTTGATCTCGGTTGCCTTTGGACAACAATCCGATACACACCTTTGCGCATTGAATAGCTTTAGCATAATCACCTCCAGAGATTGATCCGCCCTTCCAGTACGGTTGAAGTGCTTGCCACTCAGGGGCTTTGTGCCAATTACTGCCGCGTATAGTAAGTGGCACACCGTATTTAATTAATTCGAGCAGAAACCCACCACGCTCTGGCATCCAAGTACCTAAAAACAAAACATCTGAGCTCCACTTTTGAAGGTCTGCATCGGTCAATTTACGTTGCGTATGGCTAACTTCATCTGCAGTCATAAATACCCGTAGAACTTTTTTTGCCCCTAAAACTTGGGCTTCTTTCACATTTTGATCGCGCATTACTACACATAAATCATAATATGGCAGACTCATTCTATAGGCTTTAGAACGTGCACCGTCTCGACCACCTAGTGGGTCATCAATATTGTAGTTGATGACTTTTTTAGTATGTTTTCTGAAGAGCGCAATGATGTTAGGCGTCACCCACTCCCCCCCATCAACATAAACCATATCAAACTGCTGATTGCCTAAGAACTTTGGTAGTAAACGCAAGAGCCAAGGCGAAAATAGGTGCCCTCCTAACCTCCACGTAATGCGATCTACCCACACGGTTTTAGGTAACATACTACGCAAATCAAGGTGTGTTAGATTGTGCCCCAAACGCCTTAATGCATTAGCGCGATCTAGGCATGTTCCACTGACTGGACCTAAATATAAAATATTAAGGATGCTCACGATAACAACCCTTGGTAAGTCACGACAGCTTGACGCCCATACTCTGCCCAGCCACCTATAGCTTGTACTTTTTTCAAGCTGGCTTCGCGCATGGCCTTTTGCAAATCAGGGCTATCCGCAAGCAGTTGCAGTTTTTCAGTAATCGCATATGGATTTCTAATAGGTACAATAAACCCCTCTTTTCCGTTACTGAATAAATCCTCAGCGCCAGTATGTTGTGTGCCAATGACTGGGCAGCCACAAGCCATCGCTTGCGCTTGCACCATAGCCAGCCCCTCTTCTATACTGGGTAACACCATGACATGGCTACGACTCATCACGTCTTTTAATTTAGCTTGGTCTACGTGTCCTAGCACTGTTATAGATTCATCCCAATGCCCTTTTGTGCGCATTAAGTTAATAAATGATTGAGATATCGAACCCGCTAACGTGAGCGTTTTTTGCGGATGATGCAATGCTTTATAGGCTTGCAAAAGGTATTGGACCCCTTTGCGTAATTGCATACCACCAACAAACAAGACATCAAATGTCTCTTGGCTGGGCGTTGTTGTTGGGTGAAATTTGTTTAAATTAACACCATAGGAAATTCGCTTGATTTTGTGTTCTGGTACGCCTTGATCAATAAATGAATTAACATTAAAGGTCGAAGGCACCGTGATGCAATCTGCCTCTGCATATTCAGCCTCTTCACGCGCTATCACCCTAGGGTCTATCCCTAGGTAGTGCTCTCCCCATAGTGCGTATTCTTCAGCCAATAGTTGATCTTGCGTGCGAATATGGGATGAGCCTCGGTCACAAACATACTTCGCACCCAGTGTTTTAGCTTTGCGACCACTTTTTAATGCAGACCCGGATAAACCCACAAATATATCGCACGCTGGCATATTGTGGCCTACAAAATAATCTAGGCTCACTTTATCCAGATACTCCCATTGCTTAATGATCCACTCAGGCATTAACCCATTATTGGATATACGCATATAAGGCGCATGCACCCAAGGAAATGAGTGTATAAGTTGCTGTGGGATTTGTTCAGTTTTTAGCTTAAATCTTGGGTAGCCTGTAAATATTGCATGCAAAATTCCATTGCTATGCAGTTCACGCGCCAAATCAAAAGTATGAAATTTACCTGGTGTAGAGAGCACCACTTTCATGAGTGACTCGTCCTTAAAGATGCATTTGGTACACGCAGTAGCTGATTCACAAACACGATAGATGCAACGGCAATCAACAACTCCGAAATTAGCATTGCTAAAACCACACCCTCAACTTGCAACCATCGACCCAATAAATAAGCTAAGACTACTGAGAATACCGCTACACCCAAAGACCATTTAGCTAGTTTTCCATGCTCATTTGTAGAAAGCAACAATGTACGAGGGACATGCCACGCCCCCCCTACTGCTGCATATGCCAACATTGTGAGGACAAGCGTGGATTGAAATGGAATGGCGCCATGAGTCCATAACTTTAATAGTAGTGGCGCTAGAAAATAAAGGACAAATGACAAACCAAAGGCAATAGCTGCACCAAGCCAAATTGCGCGACCATATAAGCCACGAATCGCATTGGCCCCGCCCTGCCCAAATGCATGTGAGAATTCAACCCATAATGCGTGGCTAAAGATACTGCTGGCTTGCACAGCCAAACGCGCTAAAGTTCGGTAGGTATTAAAAATAGCCACAGTACTTGTGCCAAACAGATAACCTACCAACAAAGTTATTCCTTGAAAACTCAGAGCATTTGATAGTGGGAACATCATAAAAGCTACCGCAGGTTTAAACATCTCACGTACTTCTTGCCAGCTTGCGTGTTTTAAACCCCATTGTATGCGGCCTTGTGTGCCTTGGTTAGAATATGCAATTGCGATAAGCACCCCTAGTAATCTGGCGAATAGCATGCCAATTGCAACACTCGAAAAGTGTGCATCCCACCACAAACCAACCATGCCGCCCGACCATTCTGCCACGCGAATAAAGTTACTCATCATGGTGCCTAGTGCGTATCTATGCGTAGCACGAAAAATCGCCTCTGCTAGACCACTAAAAAAAGTGACCAGCACCACCATAATCAAAGCGACCAAGGTAGTTTTATATTCTGCACTTTCAAAGCCCTGCCATTTAACCCAAATAACAAAAGGCAAGCTAACTAGGAAAAGCGTGGAACAGGTACCTAACATAAATAGTAACGCACTTTGGAAGGTGCGATTGGCAGCAGTGTAATCCTCTCGCCCCATTGACATGGTCATTTTATTACCTGCCACGCTCACCATACCAACATCGGCCATCGAAAAGTAGGAGGGAAGCGCGGTAATGATAATCCACAGGCCGTATCGAGCAGTATCCCAGTAATGCAAAAACAGGGGGAGCGAGGCTAACTGTATACCGATAGTGACTAAGTTACCAAAGGTATTAGCGCCCATCGCCGCTGCTATTCGTTTGTGAAACTGCGTCATTCTGGAATCACAAGTTTAGAGGCTGACCAATTAATGCGATTTGCTGACTCTTATTAACTGACATTAACAAATCACTGATGAACTTATCTTGTAGTTTTTTTGCTTTGCTAGGGTCAGTGTCAAGCGTGGAAACTCTAAACAGTAAACCATCAGCGATAAACCCGTGTAAACCCAGTGTCATACGCTTGATGTTTAAATCTGTTGGTGGCCCCGAAATAACTTCATCACCTACACGAATCCAATACGTAACTTGCTCTGTTCTATTGCCCATTGTGCCAGTCATTCTAAACAAACCAATTTCGGTATTGCCTACTTTAATTCGTTCTGAGGCTAGTTGGTCAATTAAAAATCCCTGTGATGAGTAACACGCTTCTGGTCTATGCAATTGTTTAGAGCGCAGTTGCTCATCTCCATAACCGACAGAAAGCATTAACACTTCGCCTGTTGGTTTGTATTGATACGCCCGAGTCACTACTTGAGAGTAGACACTACTGACTGCAGCAGCTTGTTCCGGTGATACAACCATGCCGCCTGAACCATCTCCAGTGTCTACCCAATCTCCAAACTCTTTAGGTACAACTACTTCGAAATCTGGTTTGCCGATATGATTAAACCAAGTGTCATGAGGAGTTAACCATGTAGCAGTAGCTAAAGAAAGTACCGCCAGCAAAAGTACCAACCAATTTAACATGGGAACATGCTGAAAAACGTTTAATGGTCGAGCTTGCTGAATCACAGGCTGATTCATACCTTAGTTCTCAGTGGAATCGCAGCACTGGGACTGCTCGACGCTTTTTTTTTGGACAGATAATTGCTGAACATACGTAATAGTGAGTCCGTCCCCATCATGGTAAATAGGCCAACTAAAAATAAAATCATACCTGCGAAACCATGTAAAAAACCTTGGCCTGCATCATTGCCCCAATAGTAAGTAATAAGTGCCAAGACCAATACACGTACTACATTAGCAAAAAAAGAAATGGGGATAATCAGTATTGGCAACATAATGTTACGCAGCATTGAAGTGTGTTTGACCAAATTAAGGTATAACACGCCTAATGCTTCAAGCATAAATAAAGTATGCATCCCTGCACAAGCATCAGCCACCAACAATTGGTATTGTCCGATTTGTAAAACAATGCCACTTCTGGCGATTGGATAGTCTAGCCAGGCCAAAACATCTGCTGCTACGATGGAAACATTCATCTTAAGAAAGTGGCTAATCACGCTTGAGATAAAGTTTGGCAATGGCACCATAAACAGCATAAAAATTAACGGGAACCTCAAAGCTTTTACTAGTGGGAAACCACCAATCATTAGCACCACGCCAGTGAGCGCTATCATGTATGAAGCAGTTTCAATATAGTTAATATCAAGCGCACGGCTCGGCACATAAAGTACCGAGGCTACAATCAAACATAACCACCCGATTGCGGGGGCGGGCGAATATGCAGAGATACTAACTTCATGCCAACGTTTCCACAGCAACCAAGTAGAAACTGCAAATATAATTGGTCCATGACCATTCTCAGCATCAGTCCACATACCAGTGGTAATCAGATTCCAAAATGTTGGCACATACATGATTGCGATGCTGGCCAGCAATACCCAAAGCGCTGTATTTTGCTGTGCGTGCTGACTCAGTTGCTTGAAGATTTGTTTAGCCTCTTCAAATAATGATGTGCTTGGTTTTGAAGTAGATGTGGTCATATTTGCTCAAGCCAAGAATCAATCAGAACTACGATAGCCACCATTAAATTAACCCAGATGTTGCATAAGCTAATTTAATTCCATCAGGTAGGCTGGTTTTTGCTTTCCAGCCGAGCGAAGCTAATCGGCTTACATCCATGAGTTTTCTTGGCGTACCATCTGGCTTGGTTGAGTCTAATTCAATATTGCCCTGATAGCCGACAATGGATTGCACCAGTTTTGCTAATTCAATAATGGTTATATCATCACCCACACCAATATTAATCACGGGCGGTAGGCCATCATTACGATCAGCAGCTAGCAAAGGTTGGTATTGTGCTTCTGGCAGACTCATCAAGTACACGCATGCATCGGCCATGTCATCGCTATACATCAGTTCACGCCGCGGCGTGCCTGAGCCCCATACGCTGACGGTTGGGCTATTAGTTTGCTTGGCTTCGTGAAATTTACGGATAAGCGCGGGTAATACGTGTGAGTTATTCAGATCGTAATTATCTGCTGGACCGTATAAATTAGTTGGCATGACAGAGAGGAACTGTGTGCCATATTGACGGTTATAGCTCCAGCATTGCTCGATGCCTGCAATTTTCGCCAAGGCATACGGCCGATTAGTCGGCTCCAGCTCGCCTGTGAGCAAGTACTCTTCCTTCATCGGCTGCGGCGCAAACTTCGGATAAATGCAGCTTGATCCCAAAAATAGTAAGCGTTTTACCTGATGCTGGTAACTAGCATGTATCACATTGGTTTGTATCGCCAAATTATCACGCATGAACTCTGCAGGATAGGTGTTATTGGCGTGAATGCCGCCCACCTTGGCCGCTGCCAGAAATACGTATGCGGGCTGTTCAGTCACAAAAAAATCTTCCACCGCACGTTGCGAAGTTAAATCTAGCTCAGCATGCGTGCGTGTGACAATATTGCTATAACCAGCTGCTTGTAGGTTACGCATAAGGGCGGAACCAACCAAGCCACGATGCCCTGCAACATAAATTTTTGCTAATTTATCCATATTGGCTAGCACTACTTATTGCTCTAGACGGCTAAAAGATGCGTATCCGTGTTTTTTCACGAGCTCATCACGTTGCGCCGTTTTGTAATCGGCAGCAACCATTTCTTTCACTAGCTCGTCAAAACTGATACGTGGTGTCCAGCCTAGCTTTTCGCGTGCCTTGGTAGCGTCACCCAATAGAGTTTCCACTTCTGTTGGACGGAAATAGCGCGGGTCTACAGAAACGATACATTTTCCAGTCGCATCGTAGCCTTTTTCATTGACGCCTTCACCCTTCCATGTAATGGACATGCCAAGCTCAGCGGCAGCTACATTCACAAACTGACGCACGCTGTATTGCACGCCTGTGGCGATGACAAAATCTTCAGCCTGCTCTTGTTGCAGCATCAGCCATTGCATTTCCACATAGTCTTTAGCATGGCCCCAATCGCGTAGTGCATCCAAGTTACCAAGATATAAGCAATCCTGTAAACCTAGCTTGATGCGCGCTAGGGCGATGGTGATTTTACGCGTGACAAACGTTTCACCGCGCACAGGGCTTTCGTGGTTAAACAAAATGCCGTTACATGCATAAATACCATAAGCTTCACGGTAGTTAACGGTAATCCAGTAGGCATAGAGTTTTGCAACTGCGTATGGGCTACGTGGATAAAATGGAGTAGTTTCTTTTTGTGGAATTTCTTGCACTAAACCATAAAGCTCAGAGGTTGAAGCCTGATAAAACTTGGTTTTTTTCTCCAGGCCGATAATGCGAATAGCCTCTAAAATACGCAAAGCGCCTAAAGCATCAGAGTTGGCAGTATATTCCGGCTCTTCAAAACTAACCGCTACGTGACTTTGTGCGGCTAGATTATAAATTTCATCTGGTTGAACCAATTGTATAATACGAATTAAGCTGGATGAGTCTGTTAAATCGCCATGATGTAAAATAAAGCGACGATTGACCTCATGCGGGTCTTGATACAAATGGTCGATACGATCTGTGTTAATAAGTGATGTGCGACGTTTGATGCCATGCACAACATAGCCCTTCTCTAACAACAACTCTGCTAAGTACGAACCATCTTGACCTGTTACACCTGTAATTAGCGCGACTTTTCTTCCTGAATCCATGTTGCTCAACTTCCTATCTCAACTTTTAACTAAATTACTTACTAGATTATTCATATACTTAAAATTTGATCATCCCAAAATTTAATGTTCTCGCGCTAGCCATTAAAATTCGTTGACTACAGCACCAACAATTTGCGCACCTGTCATCAGCATTTGGTCACGTACTTGCGTTAACTCTGCTAGACGTGTTTCGTTTAGCTTTGAAACCAGTAATACGCCTTCGCAAGCTTTTGCTGTAGTTTGCACATCCGAGCTATTATTGGCAGGTGCATTATCTACAATCACCACATCATATTGCGATTGCGCCTGATTCATCAGTGCAGCAAAACTAGCACGACCAAGTAGCTCTTGCGGGTTAGGCGGAATGGTACCCGCGCCTAGAACAGTTAAATCTACAAACGATGGCACTTTAACCGCGACTTCAGAAAAGCCTGCTCTCGCCGCCAACACGTCTGACAAGCCTCGTGACTCTTTAATATTGAACAACTTTTGCTGCGTTGGGTTTCTTAAATTCGCATCAATCAATAGGGTATGTTCGCCTAATTGAGAAAACACAATCGCCAAGTTGGCCGCTAAGTGACTCGCGCCCTCACCGCCATTCGGTGATATCACAGCTAAGGCTTTGTGACCTTCATTAAACCAGCGCAAGATCAACTGTGTACGCAATGCACGCAATGCTTCAACTTGCGGTGAAAACGGTGTATAGGCCGCCACTAAGGACTGACTAAAACCACCCTCAGTCGGATGCAAATAAGGGTAATCAAACTGTAAAGACAGTACGTAGCGAATATCATCTTCGGTAATCAAGCGTAGCTTTTGCGCAGCCTCACCAAAACGGATATCTTCACGTTTCTGCAATTGAATGACGCGCTCTGCGTCTTCCGCAGTAATTTTGCCCATATCAAGCAATATTTTGCCGATATTTAACTCTTGCTTACGACTAGCAACAGAAGATGAATTTGCTTGCATGTTAATCATATCCATAATTCATCACCCTTACGCGAATCGCTTACGTGGTTTAAATTTACCACGCAATTGTTGCAGAAATTGTTTTAGCGGATTAGTTTTGCTTGACTGATTACCACTCATTGAAAATACTGGCACCCCTAATATATCGCCAATATCATCTGCGCTTCTCACGCGACGATCTAACATTTCAGTCATGATACCTGCGCCAATCGCGAGTAAGCCGCCGACAAATATAGATAAAAGTACATTTAAGAAAATTCTAGGACTGCTAGCAAATGGTGGCGGGCTGGCAATACTAAGTACGGCAATATCCGTTTGATTCGCTTGTGACTCGATAGTAGTTTGACTATAACGCTGATTCAAAACTTCTAAGCTATGCTGTGCATTTTCCACATCTTTTTCAAGCACAGACATTTCATCACGCGTGCGATTAAACTCGAGTAACTTTTTCTTCTGCAGTTCAACTTGTTTGCGTAAATCATCCTCACGCTGCTTGTTAATTTTGGCAGACCCACTAACAACCCCAGATGCACGACGAATTTCTTCTTGCAATTGCGACTTAATTTTATCGAGCTCAGCTTGAGCCGCAATGTACTGGGGATGGTTTTTTGCTAAATGCTGCGACAATTCGGCTAGCTTAGATTCAGCCCTAGCGGCATCTGTTTTTAAGCTTTGGACAATAGGCGTGGCCGCAACATCAGGGGAATCAGCGGTATTATTGTGTGCGCTTTGTGTGCGAGACTCGGCCTCAATTGCTTGCGATTGCGCAGCACTTAATTGTGCAGACAGTTCATTTAAGCGGTTCATTTCAACATCAGCTTGTGCCATCACACTAGTAATGCCGTGCTCTTGTTGATAACTTGATAATTTTGCTTGTGCTTCTTGCAACTGTTTACGGGCTTTTGTAATTTGCTCTTCAAAATAGGTAGAGGCCGTGTGTGCTGGATCCATCTTTAATTGCAACACCACTTTTTTATAGTTTTCTGCGAATTTATTAGCAATAATCGCTGCGAAGTTAGGATCTGAGCCCTGAAAAGAAATCTGCATCACGCTACTTTCACGTGAAGGGCGCGCTTCTAAATTCTGAACTAAACGGTCAGCCAACCAAACTTTAATACTACCCTCACCGCCTGTGGCCTTATTAAACTGAGCTTTCACTGCATCATTATCGGTGAGCTTTAAGTCTTCAACCACTTTAAGCGCCACTGTCTGGCTTTTGATAATGTCTACCTGCGTAGGCATATAGCCAGGCATCATCTGCGCTGGCAATGTTAAGCCAGTCACTGGATCTACGCCTTTATAGTTAAGCACTAGTGATGTAACTGCAGTATAGGTTTTAGGGAGTAACTCACTAATCACCAATGTACCAATTACGATGATGAAAAATGTATACAACACCACTTTATAGCGGGCTTTAAGTATCAGTAAAAACTGTATGAAGTTCATTATTTATCCTAATAGAAAACGCAAAATGACTGCTTAAAACAAGCCTTCACGCACAAATACCACATCATTTGGTTGAAGAGTATCGCCTTCATTCGCTGTGATAATTTGTACCACACCTTTTGCGTCTCTACGTTTCACTCTGACATTGTGTTCCGTACCACGAGGCGTTAAGCCGCCACCTGTTGCTAAGGCCTGTGAAACCGTCATATTACGCTCCAACCTAAATGCCCCAGAACGTTGCACTTCACCATAAATATAAAACACTGGGTAACGCGGCACATAGATAGAATCGCCATTCATCAACTCAATATTAGCGGCTAAATTACCTTCTTTATATAGTGAATCCACATCTACTTCAGACCTCGTAACTTCACCGTTGCGCTTTGTAATAACAACAACTTTATCATCACCGCTCGGCGCAATACCACCAGCCTGAGAGATAAAATCAGTAATAGTTCTTACGTTGCCAACAATTGAGTACTTACCAGGGCGGCCAACCTGACCCAACACAGAAACTTCTCTTGAACTAATATAAATGATGTCACCACTAGAAATGCTAGGATTACTCATTTGATTTCCGCTTTTAAATAAATCACGTAAATCATACTCACGCTTTACTGTGCCACCATTCGCCTCTTTAATAATGGTTACAATTTCCGAGCCATTACCATTAGAGCCACCAGCTAACGCTAAGGCTTCGGCTAGATTAATGGATTGATCCAAGACGTATTTACCTGGCTTCATCACATCACCTAAGATAGATACGGATTGGCTTTGATACTGAACTACACTAATATTGACTTGCGGATCTTTAATATATCCACCTCGCTCTAATAGCTTCGCAATCTTTTTCTCTGCTATAGAGACACTATCTCCAGCAACTTTGACTTCCCCTAACAAAGGAAAGGTAATAGCACCACCAACTGTAACGCGAGTCTCAGTTGCCAAATCAGGGTTGCTATATACGTTGATTTTGATCACATCTCCAGCACCCAGCAAATACTCCTGTTTATCTTTCTCAGCCGCGCTTAAGCTAAAAGATAGTAGCAACAAAGACAAACAGATCCATTTACATAAATTAACAACCATAATTAATACTCTCGCTTAAGCACTTGCACGCAAGTGCTAAATAAATAGAAATTTGAAACAGCCATTAGCCTCAACTACAAGCCAGATATGCCTTTTTCTAACACTTTCTTTTCTTTGTTTTCTGCTGAATCAGCTTTAGTAGCTGGTGCAGACTCGGCTTTTGTATCGGCTAATTTAGGTTTTGCACTGTCTTTCATATCAGCAAAATCACCTAAATACTCAATCTTGGCTTCCTTGTTCAATTTTTCCATTTCACTCTTGGCTAGTTCATTTTTGTTTTTATTGGTGAAGTAGCGCTCAATAATCGGTTTAGCTTTTTCTAAATCAATTGGTTGATTTTCAGATTTAGCCACTTGAACTATATTGATAGAGCGACCTGTATTTACCACCACCAAATCACCATCATTCATTGTTTGCAACTTACCTAACAAACCTGCTGGAATTTGTTCGGCAGGCTTCACGTTAGTATTAGCTTGTAACTCGTAGTTTTTAGCTTTTAACTCATTGGCAATTTCGTTCATGGTCTTGCCAGATGAAGCGATACTTTGCACCTCTTGCATTTGCTCAGGCGTAGCCTTAATTGCTAACTCAGCCAAACTATAAACACGGCGCTTCTCGAACAAAGCTGGATTTTGTTTATAAAAATCTTCTATCTCAGATGGGGTTGGTTTACCTGCTTTAGCCATTTGCTGCTCAAGGTAAACAGAAGCCAAAATCTCACTTTTGGAAGCTTCAATCGCTTGTAAAACGCGAGGATCGCGATCTAACTTTGCATCAATCGCTTTTTGTTTTAATAATTCTTGATTCACCAGTTTGGACAATACCTCTCTTGCCGCGAGCTTACTCTTGTCTTTATCTAAGGCGCCCAAACGTGCGAGCTGGAAATTGATTTGATGTATAGAAATTTCATCTCCATTCACTTTAGCCACCACTTGCGTAGCGCCACCTTCAGATTTATGTCCACAGGCGGCTAACCCTAAGGCAATCAATATGCCCACTAAAGCTTTGCGTGTGAAAGAGTGTGTTACATTCATCTTATATCCTCTGAGAAATATTTAAATTGATTATTGTCATCATAGACGGGGCTGCTTACAGCAATACAAGCATTGTTACGTGCAGATTATCATTCTGAGAATATCATCATATGTCAATTATGTTACAAAATTATTAATTTTTTCGAGGTGTGCTATACACTAGAAATCATATCGGAGAGTGGCACTAAGCGTATTATCTTTAATGTTATAAACGTTCACATTTGAAGTTCTGTTTTCAGCAGAGTAGTTCGTTTGCAAAAGTAGCTTACGTGTCATTTGATAGTTTAGAAACATATTTAGATTTCTAAATTGATCTCTACGCTCTTCAGTAGTGCCTGCAAAAACACCGCTACTGCCTAAGTAAGCACGATCTTGGTATAACGCACTCCCGCCCAATGAAATCTTACTGGTAGCTTGCCAGGTTGGTCGTATCGAAAAGCCCGTGGACTCCACAAAAGTTGAAAGAACATCCTGTACGGCCGATACCTCTTTAAACGCTGAAAATAACACATCAGTATGCGTTGTCAGCGCGTAATCTAAGGTCCAGTTCTGGCTCAATCCTGTAAAGTTGCGATTGCTGTGACCTGGATAATCCAATTCAACAAAAGAAACAGTTGCGTTTATTTTAGTTAATTTTGTAGGTGACCAACCAAAGGTGCTAATGATTTCACGTTGACTGTTGCTATCACCAAACAACTGCAACTGCAGTCCGATACGGTCAGGATAATTTGAAGTGGTGTCTCGTAAGGAAACGCGTACTTTGCTTAGCGCAGCATTCTCATACTGGACGCCAAGCTCTACCGCATCGCTATCACTATTGAGCACCCTGCTATCAATGCTACTATTATCGTATTGACTTTGTTCATACGAAGCAAAGGCGAGCCAACTTGGATGAAACTGCCAATTAATTTTGCCTAGTTCGCGTGTTGTAGTTCTTAAATTCTTAAGCGTTGATCTTATCTCAGCAAAACCAGGTGCAGATTCTGACTGTGTGTAGCTGAGGACTCCATTAACATGATTGCCGAATTGCCAAACCCAAGCTGCGCTTGCATTATTGCCTGTATAGTCAAGAAGTTTAAAACGATCAAACTTATTATCACTCAAGCCTAAGCCTAAATTAAGCTGCTGGCGACTGA
This sequence comes from Methylophilaceae bacterium, assembly GCA_036504995.1. Classification (GTDB taxonomy): domain Bacteria; phylum Pseudomonadota; class Gammaproteobacteria; order Burkholderiales; family Methylophilaceae; genus DASXUG01. Next base: position 79,675 of record DASXUG010000010.1, read on the forward strand.
GTCGAATCCCGACATTTACGCCAGCATTCAAACTGGTCATCGTATCACCCATAGCCGTTGTGCCAAATGCAGCTTTGGCTTGAGATTCATTTGAAAAACGGAAAATATTATCATCGTACATGGCAGTTGCAGAAACATAGGGGCGAATATCTACTATCCCGTTCTCAATCGCAAACACCGTGCCAGAACACTGGCTATAGAACAAGACAAGCACATAGCTCATTGTTCTTATGTATTTTTTATTTGGGCGCTTACTTAACATGCGTGACTCAATATATTATCCACTTCACTTAATTATTGCCAAAATGACATACCCATTTTATGAAATTAACAGTACCGCTCTGTTGACAATGGTTATTCTAGCGCTTATGAAAAGTTGCTCGAATGCAACAAGGAAATGATACTAGAAAAAACCATACCAAAGCATTTTGATATGGTAGTGGGTGCCATGCTTTGCGTCACAATAAGAAAGCGCCAACGTTTGATGTAGTCTAAAAAAAATTCTAAGCCAACAGTTACTTGGCTGTTATTAGCCAAAGTGGTTAAATTCACACAACCAATCACTCTCATCAAGCCAGCCAACATAGTAGTACCCGAACCACCTTAACTAATGGCTAGTTGAAATAATTCGAGACTCCTCCAACTTATCCCGATAATCTTGCATCGTATTCTCAAGCTGAACACGTTTTAACTGGGTAAACTTTTCGGTTCTGAGTGCTATTTCATATTCGCTAGGCTTTTCAAAGGTTTTAATTAAATCCAAACCAAAGCCGTACAATTTAGTATTTTTCTGCTCGCACAATTCAATACGCGCACTCTTCTGTTGGATAGTAGCCAATTGCTCCTTGCGCTGACCCTCCCCCACTTTTAAATCATTTTGCGCCACTTGATATTTCTCGGCGAGCTCCGCTAAGTTTTGCTTGGTTGACTCCAATTGTGCTTCAGTTTTCTGTAGCTTATCATCAAGTGCAATCTTTTCAGTCGTCAGCGATTTCACTTCTGCGATTGCATTAGCCGCTTTACGCTCTGAAGCGCTCAACTTTTTGGACAAACTGGCAGCAAGCTCTTCACTCTTTTTAGCTCTATCCTCAGCTTCAACAGCAGCTTTTTTCGCACCGTCAATTTGTGATTGCAAATCAGTTTTTTCTTGCTCAGCTTGTTGCAGTTGTTGAGCCATTTGCTGTAAACGACGCGCTGATTTATCTTTCTTTTCAGCAGCGCTAGCATCAAACGATGTTAATGCGATAAGCCCAATCAACGAAACCACAATCACTTTCAAGTTGAATTTTGGTATAGCTTTTTCAACAACATTTAGATTTAATAAATCAAGCATAATTCGCAATCCGTTTATATGATTCAGTTAAATTCGGTACTTAAAACTTGGCATTAAGGTCTAGCATTAATACATCAATTGATAGCGGCAGTTGATTTTTGCTCAAACCCGAAACCGCTTCAGAACTAAACCAACGTGCAGTCATCCATGCATTTTTATCCAATCCGTAACTAGCGCCTAGAATCCAACCCTTTGCATCGGTACCGCCTAAATGAAAGTCAGAATCAGTAAACCCATCCAATACTGAATCAGCCTCCAAGCGTTTATAAGCGCCCCAAACTTGCCAATCATTTTTCTTGTATGTGTTTGGCATACCAACAGCTAATCTAACTTGATAGCCTTGATTTTCTTTTTCATACAGATTGCCAGTACGTCTTAGCATTTCTTGCTGATCGAAACCAATGTTATTTACATAGTCACCCGTCAGAATTACATGGACAGGCTCAAAATTTGACAAATCAATTTGACCAGTTAAATTCAACTCTTTAAATTGTGAAGCCAATCCAAACTTTGGGGATGAGTTGGCTAAATTGTTTCCAGAGTTTATATTGAAAGTATTATTACCCTTTTGTCTAAATGCTGGCACGGTGGCATCATAAAACGTCGCATTATTTGTGCTCCCGTTTGAAACCCCTTCAACATCTTCAAAGTCATAATAAGCTAACCCAATTTTGACAGTTGCCTTGTCATACATTTTCCAATTGATCCCCCCTTGCCCCCCAAATAACCATTTGTTTTGAGCTAGATTGGTATTAGATGTATTAACTTCCTCAATTGGAAATGCACCCAAGGTACCAAACACTGACATTCTGTTATTCACTTTAGGAGTAAAACTCGCTGCAACCCCATCAAACGCCAAATCTGGATCCCATACTAAATCAGTTGAGTAAAATGGATTTGCAAATCGACCACCAGACACGGATAACCAAGGGTAAATACTTGCTTTAAGAAATGCGCGGTCTAAACTAAACGTATACTTCCCAGTGGCCGCTGACTCTGTTTGATTTGGAGACACTGGGTCATCGACTGAACCTGTTGTCATCCGTATACCGCCAGACAACCACTCATTGACTTTAATATTAGCACCCAATCTTGCGCGAAGACGTAGGCGATCTCGATCTTCAGTGGTGTTCTTGATATTTGAGTTTCTCAGTGGGTCTGTATTAAAAAAGACAGGGGGTGGGTTTGTATTACTAAACCTATCAGACTCATAGCGTAAACGCATATCGCCTTCCCACTCAATATGACTTAACCAATCTGGAATTGAGCCTGGGTAAGCCCAGCCCTCACTCTGCGCTTTAGCCATGACTTCTTTTTTAATATCTTCGCGCATTTGCGCTTTTACGAACTCTGGCACTAACTGCACACGTACATTTTTTGGCGCTGAATTTGCATCGGCATCAGGTACGGTTGTATTGTCCGTACTATTTGCCAACTCAGCCGCATCCTGTGAGGCTTTTTTCAATAAAGCATCCGCTTTTTCTTTAGACAATACACCCTCTTGTACCAAAGCATTGATCAAGCTAGTCGTGGTTGCACGTAACTGCTCAAGTGACTCTCGCTCACCTGCTTGTGCGGTACCAGCACATTGCGCAATCACTAACAGCGCAAGCAAAGGCTTTAACTGAAATACGTTTGGTCTATTGTTTTTCATCTGTTTTATCTCTATCTTACATTTAGTATTTGTATTGGGATTCAACCTGCATACATTGATCAATTATTCAAACTTTTAAACTAGCAACTTAACTAGCCCATGCTTCTCGCCGTCACCCTAAGTTTCACAGGCATCGGCATATCCGCTGGAGGGGCTTCTCGCATTGCTGGCATTTTCTCTAGTGCTGCTTTAATCAAACCATCGGTTTCTGCCACGCCACTTGATTTATCAAGCTCAAAGCGCTCAACAGACCCATCTTTGCGCAACCAAACGCTCACCACCACTTTGTATTGCCCAACGGATAACTCTTTATCCTTTTCTAGCGCATCCTCAATCTGCGATTTAATCTTGGCTGCATACCAATTAAATTGACTGCCGTTAGGCTTACCTATGGTCGGCCCCGTTTGCCCTGACTTATTTTCATTGGCCACCGCCCCTGCCCCAAACTGACTAGGGCCATCTCCCGCAGGCCCATCCATCTTGATCGTGTCTGTTGGCGGGGGAGCATCAACTGGTTTGGGCTCAGGCTCCTTAGGCGCTTCTTTTGGCTGATCCTTAGGTTGCTCTTTTGGCTGCTCCTTCGGCGGAGGCGGCGGGGGGGGCGGTGGTAAATCTTTCAATTGGATTTTAGTAGGCCCTTGTTTTTTGACTTCACTGCCCTTTAATAAGCCCTTCAACCCGTAGCCAATACCTACCAGCACTACTATCACCACTAAAATAATGGCTATACGCTTTAGCCAAACCTTGCTGTTCGATTCTTCTTGCTCTAGCGCTTGATTTATCCCTGCGTCTAACATCACGTACCGATCTTGCCCGTGACCAACCCAACATTTTCAACTTGTAGGCGCGTCATTAAATCAATCACTGCCACCACGCCAGCATAAGGAGCGCCTGCATCGCCTTTAATCATGACCGAGAATTTTGGGTCTTGTGCCTTGGTCTGATTGATTTTTGCTTCCAGCTCAGCTTGACTAATGCCAGCGCCATTCACCATTAAGCCACTGGCGGTGACTTGCACAATAATGACTTCGTGCTTTTCTGTGCTGGGCTTGTTAGAGGGCTTAGGTAAGTTCATGGTCAAACCTTGCACCCCTGCTGTAGTCATTAAGATAAAGATGACCAATAGCACATAAGCCAAATCCAACATCGGGGTGATGTTGATGGTGTCGTAGGGCTGTGCGTCGTTTTGTACTTGCATTTAAAAACTCATATTTCGTTGCAATACTTCGTTACTCAACAAAAAATCTCTCCTTACATATTGGGCATATGCTGCGTCGATTTTTTTGATTCGAGCCTCGCCTTGCATCGCAATCTGCATTTTTATGTAGAATGAAATCATTTATTCGGCCTGCTTTTTGGTCACCAGACCCACTTCAGTAATATCTAATTTTTTACAGATACCTAGCACTTCAGATACGATATCGAAGTGAGTGGCTGCATCACCTTTAAGTACAACAGGTAGTTCAGGATTACCGCTTTTATATTCAGCTAGCCTTTGTTCAAGGGTTGCCATATCGACCGGATAAGCATCCAGATACACACTGCCATCACTGGTAATGGTAATTGCCCGCATCTGCGGCTTGGCGAGTGGCGCAGTATTGCTGGTATGTGGCATATCCACTTTGACGCCTTGCACTGAAGCGGTGGTCATAATGATAAAAATCACCAGCAACACGTAGGCTAGATCCAGCATCGGCGTGATGTTAATCTCGTCGTATAGCTGGTTCTCTTCTTTGACGCCCTCAGACATTACGCATCACCTTTCAGACCAGCACCGCGCATTGAATTACTCTTTGCCATACAACTCAGCAATACGGGTAATGAACTCATCCACAAAAATCTGCATTTCGATGGTGATGTTTTTGACGCGACTAGCAAGGTAGTTGTAGCCAAATAGTGCGGGAATCGCCACACCCAAACCTGCAACCGTGGCTAACAAAGCGGCGGCAATACCGGGTGCAATAGCGTTGACGTTAACGTCACCAGCAGCGGCAATAGCGGCAAAGGTAATCATTACCCCAACTACCGTACCAAGTAGACCTAAGAATGGACCGCCTGAAATGGCGATGGTGAGGAGCACCATGCCAGCATTCTGGCGTTGCGTTTCACGTACAAGGTCGGCATCGACCGCAGCTTTAATAGCGTCAATAGAAGCACCACTGAGTTGTATCTTTTGACCGTCATGTTCACGCTTTTTGATTTCGCGGAGGCCTGCAGCATAGAGTTTAAATAAGGCGGAATGCTCGTACTTCTCCCCTTTATCTAAGTTCAGCAAGTCAGTACCTGCATTTTGGAATTTAGCGAGGAATCTTTTGTTGTCTTTATCGGTGCGTGACACTAGGCGGAATTTTTGTACCATGACGTAGACGCTGATGGCGAACATGACAGACAGAATGGCAATCACTGCCTCCGCATCTGGGGTTAAGCTGTTAAATAGAATGGTGATATAAGAAGTACCGCCCTCTTCACCACCGGCTTCATCGCCTGCTTCTACGGTGATAAGTTTGCTATCGGCACCTTGTGAGCTGGCGGCTAATTTAACCCAGGATTCCGCACGGGCGACGTTGGCAATTTCTACTTCATCTAAACCACCAGTAAAGCCTTCACCTAGTTGAATGTCAGCTTGCGTATCGGCGACGGGTAAATCACCTGCACCGACTGATACACCATTGACGTACAAGTTGGCTTTACCAGCTTCTAGCGTGAAGGCAATATGTTGCCAAGCGGCGGCTTTGAGTTCACCACCTGAGAGGTTGGCGGCACCTGAGGCCAAAGTTAATTTTTGAGCATCAAGCTTTAGGGTTACGCCGCCTTGCGCATACAAAGTGGCTGACTGCGGTAGGCTAGCTGGTTTAATCCAGGCTGACCAGGTGTAACCTGTTGTAGCAGATAGTTTGAGTGCAGGATTGGCTGCAATGGTGAGCGGGGTGCCTGCGAGAGTAACTGCTTCGCCTAATAAAGCAGCTTTATCAACGCTGGCCGCACCTGTTAAGCTTGTGCTAGTTGCAGAACTATCTGCTAATTGTGTTTTTTCTGCGAAGTGAAAGGCAGCGACAGTGTTGGTATCCCATGTTGCTTTTGCATCAGCACTTGCAGTAGCTTTTTCGTTGCCTGAGTAGACGGTGATAAAGGTATCTTTGGCAGCAGCATCGATCTTAGGGACTTGCACCCAGATGACAGCCAATTCATTGACCGCATCAAACTTTTCGATATGATATTTAAGTTCGGTTTTGTCATCGGCGCCAATGAAACGTAAATCTGAGCCATCATCATTGACTGTAGAGAAATCAAAGTTACCAGAGTGCAAGCGAATCACCACAGGGAAATGATCAACTCCAGGGTTTACGCCTTGTGTATTGATACTAATTTTTTTATGGGCAGTCCAATCTGCGTTCCATTCTGCATGAGCGGACATTGAAACAGAAAGAGACATGGTCACCGCTAAAATAAGTGACTGTAAATGTGACATTTTGCGCATGGTTCTTCTTTAGCTTTCCCTGAAAAGGGGGCAATTATAAAAACCAATTGTTGCAATAAGATTAAATACGACTAGGATCAATGTTAAATAAAAAAGCGAGCTTCATTGTTAAAGCTCGCTTTCCAATAAACAATTAAAATTGAATCAACAATAATTAATCCCCGATACTGACTACCTCAACATTGATAAATGAGGGAGAAGGTGGTTTTTTGAAGGGTTCAGCTGGCGCTTGAATCGCTTTACTTGCATCATTAATTGCTTTGCTTGGGTCACCCGCTCCCGCTGAACTAGTAAGTGTGCCGTTTAATGCGCCAGCCACAGCCACCTGCGTACCAGTTGCTGTACCACTCGCAGAAATGTTAGAGGCATTAAGAACAGTTAATCCGGCTAGAAATACGTTTTTAGCTCTAATACCCGCATCACCAGCATCAATTGTACCTTTAGGTGCAAACAGGCCAACATCACCAGCATTATCGCCCAAGGCACCAATACCTGAGCCCGTTGCAGCGCCTTGTAAAGTCACTTTAACATTACCACTACTATCCACAGTAATAATGGGAGGTGGCACCACGGAGGCAGTTCGTTTACCTTTACCTGCATTCAAATCACCCTCGCTAGACCACAACAGAATATCACTATCATGTCCAGCATTACCTACCGTTAAAATACGAGATTGGTTAACCAGCATATCGTCACGGGTAAAGCCGCGAATTGCACCTTTTTCAACGGCTACAATCCCTAACGTTGTTGTGTTTCTTGGATTATCGGCACTTTCTGAATAAGGCGCTAATACAGGATCTGAGATTTGCGCAAGCCCAATTAATGCGCCGCCACCTGGCACCATATACTCGATATCACCACCACGTTTAGTTTTCACGCTCGTCAGTACAATGCTTAGGTCGCCCAAGTAGTTCTTAGCACTCCCATCGGCGTTCTTTTCATTTGCGCCAGGAAAGAGCAAATTAATCGTATCGTAACCACGATCGAAGTTACCTACATAAGCACTACCACTTGAAGGGTCAGAGTCAATGCCGGTATCACGTAGCGCCTGATAGAACATACTACGAACCCTTGTCCGCTCCACCTCAGCGCCCTGTGTCTTGATTGATTCAACCGCGGTCAACAAAGTGGCACTATTATTAGCTAATAAGCTATTTCCAGTGAGCCAACGCACCTGCCATAAAGTACTATCGTTTACCTGTCCGCCAGATGCTGTCGCAAGATTAATTGCAGCAATTAGACGATCTATCGCCCCCGCGTAATCCACGCCATTCGCAACACCTAGCGCAATATTAATGTCTGCCCCATCACTTGATAACGCTGTATTTTGCAAATTACCAATGGTGCTAATCCCATTCGTTGAACCTAGATCTAAGTTTCGACCAGATTCAAACTCGAATCTGCCTGGGCCGCCTAATACAAAACCATTTGTTTTCTGAGCAACATTGGCCTCATAAACAATATCATGTCCTGCTTTTACATAAGTCACATCATCTACTGATAAATTTTGCCCAGTAAAACCTATGTTTTTAATATCATTCCCTGCGATCAATCTCGCTTGTTTTGCCACAGTAATACTGTTGTTGGTGTTAGCATTTCCTGAAATATCTCCTGTCACAGCATAAACTCTTACTGGTTCGGTATCGGCAATATGTAGTGGTTTAGCTGCATGCAAATATCCCAAACCAACCTGCAACAAGTCAGCTACACTTTTACTTACAAAACCAGTAGCCGTTGAAAGCGATGATGGAGATACATCACTCATTACGATATTAGTAGTAGCCTCTGATGGCAACTCTACACTTCCCCTAGCTAGTAACTCTAAATTACCTTGGCTAGAGGGGTATAAATACATACTCCCCTTAACTGCAATATCGCCGTTAAACGCATAACTTTGAACATTACCAGGAACGGTTTTCAGTACATTCTTGTCATACCCGTTTGCTTCCCAGAAAACACCCTTGCCTGTATAAGCCCCTAACAAACCTGTAGTAGGATCATCAGTAATATAGTTTTGCAATATGACGTCACCATTCAGGCTTGAGTATGCCACTGAGGTTTTATCAGTATAGGTAGAGAAAATTGAAAGCTTGTTGTCAGATGACCCAAATATATTGTATTTGGCCTTTTCTGCCGCTGTTGAGCTTTTTGAAATGGTTTGCTGGACCATTGTCGGATTGATCACCGCCTCAATATTCACATCGCCAACAGCCGTTATTTTGGCCTGAGCATCACCCAATGCAATTGTTGTATACAAAGGATCGGTATTAGCGTTAGCTTTTATATCGCCCTTAGCCAGAATATTGAGTTCGCCCTTTGCAGCATAGTATTGACCACCTAAAATATCTTTCCCAGCCTCAATATTGACATCTCCGCCACCCCAAACAGTCAAGTTATCTGCACTCGGAGTTAAAGCCGCCATACGACCATTGCTAGCAGAAGACACACTTAAGTTTTCGATGTTGCCACCAGATTTAACCACAACATTTCCACCACCTAGCGCACCTATACCCTGCTGAAACTGATCAAAGCGAACCCACCAAGCCGTTTGTGGATTGGTATTATCAAAATTACCATCAGCGTTGACTTTACCCTGCCTAAACAACCAATTGGAATATAGCTGATTAGTTTGCGCGCCCCTGACATCCCCTTGCACACTCAAACTAATATCGCCGCCATCTAGGGTGAAGTTTTTAGTGTCAGGCGGTAAATAGTTGGTTGCGCTAGTCGTTAACAAACTGAAGCCATCCAATGGATCTGATAATTTCCCTGCAGTGTAAATCACCCCAGTTTGACTATTAGCTGCACCTGTCTCATAGCCTAAGTCAAAATCACCAGCAGCCGCAATATCTATATTACCTGTACCCGTACGAATGAGTTTGCCAGCGGCCAATTTAAAATCGCCGGTTTTATTTTGATTGACGGCAAGTGTGTCAGCGGCACTCATGTCCGCCCCTGCAACCAAACGATATGACCATGAGTCCTGCTTGTTAGGGTCAATTGCTGCATTAGTAGCTGCCGTTGTGAAGCCATCACTGATGCTACCATTCACACTCAAATTGCCTACCGCGCGCAAGGTCAAGGTGGCTGGCTCTCCACCCTCTCTGTTGGCTTGATAAAAACTCACATCATCTTGCACGACCAAATCACCACTGGAGCGTATTTCATTATCTACACGAATATGAAATCTATCGCCTAACCCCTGCACGACATTTCCCAGACCATTGATAATGTCAATTTTATTGACCATATAAGCATTGGTGTCAGCTAAGATTTTATCAACGCCTAAGCTTGTACCACCTGTCGTATTATTTGTCAGCGTCTCAACATTTTCATAAACATTGACTGGCGCTAAAACTGTACTAGCTGCGCCTTTGATTTCAGACTTAATAATGCTATTACCGACATTTGCCATAGGAGTGCGTAATAGAACTGTGCCGCTATCTTTACCCTCACTATCAGCAACATTAATAGTTCCTCCTTGTAAATCTAAATTGCCTGAGGTGGTTGCTAGGGTAACCTTTCCCCCTTTTTCATCTTTAGCAGTAGCGTTGGCTTTTAGATTAGCCGAAGTTGTTAAAATAACATTATCTCGTGCGACTAATTCAATCGTTCCGCCATTACCTCGACCACTTTGATTTCCACTAGCATCAATTTCACCCGATACTGCGATTTTACCTGCATCAGCTTTTATCGATACTTGATGTGCTTTGATGGCATCAACCCCAGCCTGGGTAATATTGATATCCCCCGTGCGTACACGCAAATCGCGTGACTCAGTAAAACCACCAGTATTCAGCTGAGTATTTAACACATTAAAGTTGCTTAATACTTTCGTATCTAATATTAACGAACCGCCTTTACCTTGTTTACCTTTAGCATCGGCTACATTAGTAGCTAACAAGGTAGCATTAGCAATACTGGCTTCACCATTGGGGGTACTTACACTTAGCTTGCCTGCATCTCCACCTGCCGCAGATGAGACGTTAACTGTAGCACCTTGAGTAGCAATTACATTTCCCGTAACGGCAGAAATCGAAACCGAGCCTGCTGAATAGGGTGTTGCTTTATCAAAAAATGTAAACTCTCTAGCTGATGCATCCAGCATGGCAGTTTTCCCAAGAGTAACATCTCCCGATGTAGCTTTAAGATTGATGTCACCACCGTGGGCCTCAATAAGTGTATTGACATCTAAGCTACTAGCAGTGATTTTCCAGCTATTTCCAATTGCTGTAGATATTGCTGGAGTTGCAACATTCGCCAACTGAGCAAGTTGCAAGGCAGCTGAGCTATTAATTGCTTGATTAGCACTTGACTCCCCACTCAAGCGAGCTGTGTTCAGCTGGGTATTAGCATCTAAATTTAAAGATCCTTTACCTTGAGCCACCACCTCATTTGCATTGATAGTCACGTTAGAAAAACCAGTGATGACTTTGTCACCTTGGCCTAATGACAACTGATTGGTATTTATCGTCAACATAGAGTTATTTGCTGTTGCTGCAGCCACAGAAATACCATCTGGATTAGATAATTGTAGAGACTTCGCTTGAATGGTTACAAGGTCACCAACCTTACCTATACCCTTCAGTGCCCCACCTTGTAAACTTAGGCTGTCAATTGAATAACCTGTTGCTGGGTTATTAGTGCCTAAACTTGAATTACCGTAAAAATCAAAAGAAGAATACGAACGTAAAGTGGCTTGCGACAGACCATTAAAACTTGCCAAACGATTTTGATCAATCACCAAGCCTTCAGTGCCCGCAGGCACCTCACCAAAATTGATTCGATTGGCACCAATGGCAAGATTACCTGCTAAGGGGACCCCATTATTAACAAAAGTCAGACCACCTTGGTAGCCGTTCCCATTTGTGGCATCCAGAATAATTGATTTGGCGGATTCAATTTTAGCTAAACCACCTGCAACAATATTACCTGTAGTACGATTCACGGTACCAGTATGCTGAACAACAGCATCAGTAGCTGCGGCACGCACAAACGCACCATCACCCTCTATGGCATAAGCGCCAACGTTACCAGTTGCACCTTGCGCAACAATACTACTGTCATGCTGCATGCTGATATTATCTTTCGCTGCAAGCATGACCTCACGGCCTTTCAGGGCGCTACTATTCCCGCCACCATTACTGTCCATGCGAACTGTGTTAGCGCTAACATTTAACTTCGTTTTCCCATCAGCCTTTTCACGAGTAGCACCCAATAATAGACTATCTGCATTTAGCGCGTTAAGTTGAGTAATATCTACGGCGACCTCACCATCAACAACGCTGGCAGCAGAGCTTGCATCCACAATAGCCAACTTGTCGGCAACAATATCTACTGCCGAACCTTTGCCACCCAAGGCTGGTTTGGTTTCAAGCTGGCCATTTAAGACTAAAGATTTTTTGGTATCAATTTGCAAAAGTCCAGCATCGGCAGGTAAGCTAGATACACTATTTTTAGCGAAAAAGCCAGATGCAGACGTCAAACTGTACTCTGACTTTTGCCTGACCTGATCGCGCGTCAAAACTTCATAGCCAGTCCAAGTAGCCGTGCCAATATCACTTCGCGTGAAACCATTATCACTCAGAAAACCTGTGATCACGCTAGTGCCATCAGATTTTGTAGAATTACTATTAGGCACTACATTTGATACGCCACCCGTGACCTTAACAGCATAAGCCCCTGGCAACAATGCATACTTAGCTGGCAACAAAGTATAATTTCCAGCAGCTAGTCCATTTCCACCTGACAGATAAATTGCCTTACCAGCTACTGGGGAGCCATCTCGCAATACATCTGTAGGGGCAACGATACTATTATATCCAGGGAGAATAGCGTAATAACCATCTGATGCTAGTACATCCACCAGACCACCTGGTCCGCTTGCAAACTCTGATGCTTGAATATCTCCACCACCTGAGATATCAACTTTAGCACCCGAATTAACTGCTACATTTTTGCCTGTCAGCTTAACTGTCTTGGTGCTAAGTGCATCTATTTTTTCTGCATCTGAAGCAATATTATCGTTATTTTTATCAAAATACCAAGTGAGTCCATTTAATGTATTCCCGAATGGCAACACCATACCTGCTGGTGCAGATACCGATGTTAAGCTACCTGCATTTAAATTCAACTGCTCACTTGCATTCAAATTCACAGTGCCAAATGGTGCCACTATACGACCATCTTGCTCTATGTTTTTTGCGTTGACGTTAAGCGTGCCCATCACTGAGTATGGGTTAATATTTTGCGTCTTAGCAGATGCCTTAAAATGAACATCACTATTCGATGCATTGATGCTGTAGCTGGTAAGCGAGCTAGGAGAAACTAGGTTAGCAGTAAGATCTAAATTAGCCAGCGTGTTCAACGCACCCACACCTTGGGGTTTAGTTGTTTCCTGTACGCCAATTAAGCGTAACTCACCCGTACTACTCAAACTTGCTTTCGAGATGCCGCTTAGATTTGTATTTCCAACTAATTCAATGTAATCGGCATTAACACTTAAACTCCCATCTCCTGCTACAGATGCTGTCGTAGCACTTTGTTTTGCTAAACGCTCATTACCCAAAGTAACAATTGATGAGTTAATTTTAGTGTTTCCACCTGTAGAAACTATATTTGCAGCATCTAGCTTCACATACTCTAGCACCTTGTTTTGCCCTAGTGTTAGATCACCCTCTAACTGAATCTTATCATTACTACTAATTGTGATTCTGTCGAATCCTGCTGACTCTAATTTTGAAGGATCTACGTATGCTTGGTTATACTGTGAAGATGTTTGCAACTGATTAGGACTAGTGCTGCTATAGCTACCAATATGGGTAACATGGGCGACACTAGCATCTGTTTCCAAGTTACCAACGTACCCAGAGCTTACTGCTACTGAGCCACCTTTATTGGCTTGCGACCCCGCGTGGGCATCGAATTTGTTATCTAAATACACGCCTGTCATACCAGCAATATTGACACTACCAGCGTCGCTCGCAACTAATTGTCCTATGCGCCCTGAAACGTTTGTAATGTCTACTTGAGTTGGCGATACACCATGCACATCAATCAGTGCGCCTTGCTCAGCGTCTACATAACCAACTTTTGCAGTTAAGTTGATTGTGCCGCCAGACAACACACTACCGACATTTAGCCCTTTACTATTGGGATAAACTTGTGCAGCACCTGCTGCTGCCAGTACGGCCTGTGACCCTAAATGAATACGCTGATCAGCTTTATTAACCCCAATTTTATTGTCGATTGAAATATTAATAACACCTGCAGGCGCATTTACTTTGCCATCAATTGCAACATCATTACTGGCTTTCAAATCAACTGTTGCACCTATATCAGTGTTTATTTCTGCGCCAGAACTTATTTTTAGAGTTGATGTTTTAACATCATCATTTATTGAGCTTGCGGTCAATGAAATATTAGCTGGTTTACGTAAGCTTTCGTCTAAAGTCACAACTTTGGCTACACCATCCAAACTTGAGCTGTTTGCTTGCAAGCCTCCCTTGGGTAGCAACTCCAAATTTTTACTTTGTACATTTATTTTGGCATTTTCTGCAACCGTGACGCCAGCCAGCCCTGTAACGTTATAGTTAGCAAAACCTTGCTTAAAGTAATCCGTATTTAAGACTAGGTTAGCCGTTGGGCTGCTGACGTCTCCGACTTGAACACTACCAGCTGTAACATCTAACGTACCAGCTTTGCTTAATGACTCCCCCTTGAAGTGATTTTGCAAAAGTTCTGAGCTATTTAAGTTAGCTGCGACCACTTTAACGTCGCCAGCTTTGCCAGCTGTAATTTTTCCAGACGAGTCACGGTAGGCTCCGCCACGAACATCAATCAAGCTACCACTACCTAAAGTAATTGTTCCTGTTTTATCCCCTGCATCAGGTTTATACAGTGCATCTAATGTTATGTTGCCAGCATTAATCAGCTTAGGAATATCAGCATTAAGACTCAACCCATCATTCACCCAATGCCCTGTAGAACTTAACGTCACGTTATCGGCCACTGTGATGGCAAGCGCGTTAGGATTTTTATTGCTAGGGTTATTATTAAATTGATTGTCTTTTACTACTACTGATATTGCACCAGATTTAGTCTGTATATCGGAATTCAACACATCTGCTGTCAATAACGGTATTGAAGTATTTTTAGTCTCTGTATTAATGCCGACACTAGCTGCGCTTGTTTTAATATTCGCATTAATGTTTACATTACTGGCCGTTGCACTAAAGCTACCGCCATCAGTCAAGTTAATATCTTTATTGATGGTGATTGATTGATTTGAATTGAGCTCTAGGCGACCAATCTTCCCGTTACCAAACAGTGCACTATCCAGAGTTAGATTGCTTGATTGATCCTTAGTCAATAAATTATCATCAGAAAGTGCCGAGGGAGCTGACCCAATTAGGATGTTTTGATTTAAACCATAGTCATCAACTACATCTTTGCTATTAATCTTCGCTGCACCAATTTGCAGTGCCGCACTTAATGGCAGACGCCCTGCTTGCAATTGATTTATGCCTGCGGTGGTTGTGCCATCTATCGCGCCAGCAAAGTAGGCCTCTCGCGTATTAGCAACTAGCAACCCAGCATTTGAACCCTCTACATAACCTGGGTTATATATTAGGCTGGCTCTAGAGAAGGTTTCAGTGACCCCCCACTTTTTATCATTGTAGGTATACTCATTGGCCAGTCCTGTGTATTTCATATCTGGAGAAGTATTTGCCATGTCATACACGTTACCGTCCGCCCCAATCAACTTAGTGGCATTCACAACGGCACCTGTGTATGTAACCTTGCCACCAGACAGATCAAACTTCGCATCTGGCTGAACGACGACTTTACCTTCTGACTGCAGTCTTACGCTACCCGCATCTGTTGATCTCACTGCGATAGTGCGCTCTACGTTATTCTTATATGCATCAATATTAGCAATAAGTGGCGCGCCCTTTGTAACATCTACCCAAACCTCTTTGCCACGTAAAGCACCATTACGATTTGCTGGAGAGTTGGCAAGCTCATCGCCTAGCAACTTAATTTTTACATAGTTATCTGCGACTGATGTTGTAACGTCTAAACCAGACACATCGACCACAGCGCCAGATTCAAATAGGATGCTGGTATCCGCAGTAGAGTTAGATGAGTTAGCAAATGGATCACTTGCACTATCCGCATTATACGTTTTTAGTAATGATGGATTTAAGGTAGCCGTGATATTAACAATACCTGATGGCGCTATTACCTGCGCATTTTTCTTAACCTCAATATCTTTGCCGATAATATCAATTTTCGAACGTATAAAGCTCTCTTTACTCTTTGTCTGGTCGCTTGTATCGACCAAAACTTCGGTCACACTATTTTCACCAAGTGTAACCTTACCCGTCCGAGATGCTGCGAGTATGTTGTTTGTCGCTAAGCTCTCACCTACGGAATCGCTTTTAGCTCCTAGGTAAATCGATCCATTGGCATTATAAGCCGTGGTTGCGGTCGCACGTCCCATTTGGTTGACGGCCAAACCAACCATTGTAATATTGCCCTTAGCAGCAGTAATGCTTCCTAAGTTAGAGGCGTTACCAAGCTTATCAAAGCTATCGGCAATACTAATATCTGCGCCAACACCATCAGGATTTTTAACCGTCTTAGGAACGGTAGCGTTGGTAGTACTGTAGTCCCCATTTAGTGGAGTGTTTTCAACCTCAACTAACAAACCTCGTAACGCTGCGTCTGAGGAGGCTTGCAAGAAAACTTTGTCGCCTGCGGCCAATATCGTTTGCCCATTAGGTGTTTCAATCGTGCCACGATTTGTAACGGTAGGCGCAATCAACATCACTCGGCCACCACTGGCTGCAGTGATTTTAGCGCCATCTAGCACCTTGACAAATCCGCCCAAGTTATCAGTAACACCATCCATACCATACTGAAATTTAGCTGAATTACTTTTAGCGGCAAACGTATTCAGAAACACATCATCTTTGATGTTGAGTGAAGAGGCTGTCAGCGTATTTACATCAACATTAGCGCCATTCGCAAATACAATACCATTTTGATTAATAAACATTAAATTGGCATGCTGCCCAGTAGCCGCACGAATATTACCTGCAATAACGCTAGGGTCTTGATCCCATATCCGATTAAGCGTACTAAAAGTTGCACCCTCTACCAATTTTAAATTAAGCAAATCAGCAACCTGTTGAAATACAACCGCATTACCATTTGCTACATTAAAATCGCGCCAGTTTAATATTGCCTTATCTCCGACCTGACTGACTGTCCCCACATTACCAGTTACAGAGTAGCCCGCATTACCATAAGCGACAAAACCCTTTGCCCCTCCACAAGTCAGACAAATGTTCGGCAAGCCCACGTTTCCATCTGCATAAGCAACACCTGCAGTCATCAATACCGGGGTGATTAAGGACATCGCCGCTGCCAGTAATGCCTGACGCGCTTTTGAGCCGCCCTTACCTTGACCACGCGTGTGCTCTGGTGCAGGCACCCACAAACCAGATACACTTTTAACTAAACGGTAAATATTGCGATTCATTTTAAGCTCCCGAAACCTGACGCCAGACATATTCACGATATGACAAAAATGGTCACACGCTAAAATTAATTAGTTGCTCATGATAATGTGACATTATTACAACGGAATGAATACGGCCTACACCAAAGAACTACACGTTCAATTTGAAGCTTCTAAAATGCGTACTCGATTCCAAAATGCAGGCGGGAGTCCCCTGCTTTGGTGCGATTTGCAGCACCATCATTCAAAGGCACAGCAAAATCTAACTGAGCATTTACTTGGCGAACTTTCAAACGCAACCCTAAACCTGTACTGGCAATACTGTAACTTTCGCGCTGACTGGCAAGCGGCTCTAAAACAACCACTTCACCAAAATCCACAAAACCTAATGCATGCAAATCATCAACCCATGTACTTAGGTATTGACCAAACTTAGGAGAGCTCAATTCTACAGCCCCGCTGTAGCCAATATCACCCAACACCTCTGACTGCAAATACCCTCGCACATTATCGGCACCACCCAAAGAGATTTGCTCATTAGAAATCAGTGGCTGATCTGTTAGTTGCCCACTTAGCCTCATGTCAAGTTTCATATCATTTTCAAAACGCCACATATGCGCAATATTTCCACGCAGATAAACATAATTGGCATGGGCTTTAAAACGTTTATCTCTAAAGTCCTGCTCTTCACCAACTAATCCCCTGAAGTGGGTATTTAGATTTATCCCGAAAGTTGTGATACTGCTTTTACCTCTAAAGCCCGCCTCATAATTGGCAGCAAATGGCATATAAGTGATTGGTGAGTTAACACTGCTATCCACGCCTTGTAAGTTCACCGTTTGACCAAAGTCTTTATATTCAACATCGAAAGAGAGGTTGTGAAAAAAGTTTCCCACATTCGGGGGCACCGGCAAAGGATGGGCATAACGTAGTCCAAAAATATTACCGTTACCCACCACATTTAACGTATTTAAAGCAGCAACATCTGAGTCATTATGTATAGCCTTAAGTGAGACGGTATCCCCTGAATCTAAAGGAACCGAGTACGCGGCAAAAAATACCTTGCTTTCACTTATCTTCTGCGGGGTAGTTAAGAACGACAAATTTAGACTATGGCCTAATTGCCATAAATTATCGTAGTGTAGATTTAAGGCAGTACGTAATTCTGTAGTGTCAGCACTATAGTTATTATTTAAATTAACGGAGGCATGCAGTGGTAATTTGTCATTAACTTTTAGCTCCATACTTACTGTGCCGGGCGTATGGCCAGCTTTCATCACTGGCGTGATGGTTCGATCAGGAGAGCGGTTCAATGCCTCAAGTTGCTTTTGCATCGTTGGAAAATGTGGGGTTTTACCTTCGGCCAACTCAGGCACACCTGCCTTAATTCTGCCTAAACTATAATAATGCGAACCCGTTACCCGCAATACATCAACTTTAGATTCAACCACCTCAAGCACCACTACACCTGCATCTACTTTTTGCTCTGGAATATTCACCAATACTGTTAAATAGCCAGCTTCGTGGTAAGCTTTTTCCAAGGCTGTACGTGCGCTTTCAGCGTCATCAATACTACGTTTTTCACCCAAAAACGGGTAAACCGTTTGCTCAATTTTTTCGTTGGCCAGTACCGTATTGCCTTTTACATTAAACTCTAAAATATCAAACGCGTTTTCTTTGTTTGGTACTGGTGCGATAGCAGACTCATTCCTAACATCAACTGCAGACTCTACTTCTGCTGGCTGTACCTCACCTGCATACGCTCCGCACACAGTAAAATCTGCAACCAAAACACAAGCAAATATCAATTTTTTTGACCAAACCAAACCAACTTCGCCACGCAACAAGTTACCCATAATAATTTCTTTTTAATCTGATTAGATTTGTAAATCTTTGTTTAATAACTACCTTAATAATAGGTACTTATTAAACAAAATCCCCCTCGGGCATAACCCGAGGAGGATTTTTAACATACCAACGTTATAGTTTTATGAACAACTAAAATTATGGTTGGAAAATAGCTGGGTTACATGAGTTTGCAGCACGGCTAAAGTTAATCGCACCTTCGTTCAAGTTAGGGATATTGCCAGTACGTTTTGTAGCGTCAGATACAACACCAGGTAACGTTTTAGTAAATACTGGATCACCAGCTTTGTCTTTCAATAGTGTGTAGAATGCTGATTGGTCAGCCGACAACGCTACTTTACCTGACTTAACAACGTGTGACTCAACCCACAATGGATACTCGCCACTGATGATTTTGTCTTCACGGATGTTATCTGCAGTACCGTCTAATGAATTAGCAGCAGTTTCTGTTGTGTCAAAAATCTGCACATTATTCACTTTAACTAATTGGTAAGTACCGTCATTAGTATTGTTCTCCAAGCCCAAGATACCAACAGCAACTTCAGTACCTGCAGTGTTTGCAGCTGTTAAGCATGACTTAACGTTAGTAGTTGTTGCGTTCTCAGTTACTTGAGGGTTACCAGCAGCATCAGCTACAACAAACTCATTACCTGCTTTATTTGCACCACAAGATTTATGGCTTACTAAAGCGTTAAATGTTGCTTGTGTACCAGAACCAGGTGTGCGACGGCAAACACGGATAGGCAAATCTGTCGCCAAACCTAATTGGCCTGTAGAAGCAATATCACCCGACAAAATAGCGGCTAATTGATCCAAGCTAACATTGGTTAAACCAGCAGTTACACCATTTTGAGAAACACCAACACCAAAGCTACCTACAAAAGCTACTTCACTTACCAATTCAGCAGCAGAGTGACCAGTTGGGATAACCCAACCAGCTGATGTTGCAGTTGAGTCTGTTGGCACGTTACCAAATGCAGCAGAGAACAATTTTGGCTCAACGTCTGTGAAGCCCAATTGTGGCTCAACAGCAACTGAGTTTGGTGTGTTAAATTTAGCAGCACCCGCGAAAGTAGTATCTGTACCGTTAGCAGTACCACCTAATACAGCAAACTTGATCAAACCATTAGTAGAACCGTTAATCAGTGGGATAATACCAGTGATAGAACCACCAACTAAGTTGTTTAGTGTAGCTGTAGTACCTGGTTTTACTGAATGGTAAACAGTTACTTGCTTGCCAACCAATGCACCCAATTCAGCAGTTGCATTAAATGGAGTTGCAGCAGCATTTGCAGTAGCAACCGTATGGAATGTGCATGAGTAAGCAGCTAAGTCTTTGTCAGCGCCTACTTGCGTTAATGTACGTGGTGTTGCAACGCTGTTAGTTTGACAGAACTTATTCATCAAACGTGGCATCGTGTCACGTAGTGCAGAAGCACCTGAAACATAAACATCAAAAGCGGCTGCATTTTGTGCCATAGCTAAAGTAGCTAAAGCCAATGCGATTTTAGTGAATTTCATATAAATCTCCTAAGATTTCAATCAATTAAAATATTTTAAATCCGTAAAGCGCACCAACCCGAGCTGGGCAACCTAAGTCACCCAGCACACAACCCAAGTTAGCGCCTTACTTTCTTAAATCTATTAAGCAGCTAAGCGACGACGAGCAACAAAGCCCATTACACTTAAACCAGCCAACAACATTGCGTAGGTATCAGACTCTGGTACGTTTGCTGTTACTACGTTAGTTGTGTAGGCTAATGATGCTTGACCATTAACATAGTTAAATGTCCATTTAGCACCGTTTTCAAATTTCTCATTGATCGCTGTTGTGCTACGGCCTGTTAGGTAGTAGAAATCAGCTGATGTATTGATAGCGTTTGTAGAGTTAACTGGCAAAGCACCTTTCCATGCATCACCAAAATCAGATGTAAAGTCGTTGCCTGACAAATACACTGATGGATCTGCGGCTTGAGAAGCAGTATTCACAGCCAATAACTGATTACCAACAGTTGGCATTTGTGAGAAGCTACCAGAACCTTGACTGAAAGATGTAGTACCAGCTTCAACAGTAGTCAAATAACGACGACCATTTTTCGCTGTAGATGTACCACTGTCATCCAAAGCAACAACGTTCCATTTCCAGTTTGCTGAGTTTGAGTTTGCAGCAGCAAAAGCTTGGAATGCTGAGTCGCTTGTCAAAGACCAATTTAAAGCAACATTTGAAGCTTCAGCTGCGTAGTTGTTAGTTGAGTTAGGTACAGCCTCACCTGCAACAACGTTAGAAAAACCTTGCGCATTATTCAAAGTCGCAGGCAAGAAGTCATTCAAAGTGAATGTACCAAATTGGCTATAACCAGCCACTGCCGTCAAGTCAAAAACATATGATTTAAAGCTAACAGTGTCATACACGTTCAAAAATAACTCACCATTGCCTGAAGCGCCGTTATCTAGTGCAGCGTTAGCTGAACCAGCAGCAACTAGAGCAGCAGCAGCCACTAAAGTTTTAAGAGTAAAGTTCATTTAAATCTCCCAATATAAATAAAAAAGGTACTACCAAATAAAAGCGTTGCAGCCCGATGTAACTCAATACAAAAAACGGCAACACCTCAAAATCATGCCCACCAAAATGTAAGCAACACCACTTTAGAACCCTTGTGTGACACCTTAACTTTCACATATAGTCCTTTCGGACCATTTTTGGATATTTCACAAAAAATTCATAAAAGACAAAAGCTACACAAACGAATCAGACCAGCTTTGAAGCCCTAACCAAGCAGTCAAAAAAACTTGTTGATTAGCCTTCAATCAACACTGATACTTTATAGAGTGAATGTTAAAAATTTTAGTGTTTAGGGGTAGTCCGAATGGGCTATGGTTATTGAAAAGCGATTGGGGAAAGTTGTGATATTTTTTATTTTTTTATTACAATTCAAACAATTAGATAGAATAAATAATTGTGACAATTTATTATGACGGACTATAGAACTAAATATCTTTTTTAAAAGTATTTACGAAAAAGTATGCGTTTTACGCAGTTTGTGGATTGCTTTTACCTTGTTTGTTTAATAAGCCCTTAGCAGTTAGCATTTTTCGACGCGCAGCGATTCTATTTTTTCGCTTAGTACGCTCCTCAATACGCATTTTTTCTAGCAGTTCCGCCTCAGTCAGGGTGTGATTGATCTCAGCTTGATTAGCGAGTAATGCGTCACCTAATACAGATGTCTGATCGACTAGATCACTCTCATGTTCACTACCATCTTCTGGATTCTCCCTCTCTGAATTGTTAGAGCGGAGATTTTTTGACTTTTGTCGATTAAATGCATCCATACTGATGCCTGCATCAGCATTAAGTGACTGTGCAACCAATTTACTTGTTGTGACCATCAACTCTGGATTGACTTGTGCAGCCGAAATAATCACATTTGCATAGGCTTTACTGCTTACATCATGTTTTTTTTGAGATTTAGAGCGAGGCTTTGTAGGTTTAATCAGCCCCAGATTCATGGCTTTTACTGCCGCATGGCTACGATTTTGTACATCAAGCTTGCGTAATATGCTTTGTACATGGTTTTTAACAGTCAATGCGCTAATGTGAAGTGTATCTGCAATATCTTGATTGGTTTTACCTTCATGCACCCACTGCAAAATCTCGGCCTCGCGACTGGTGATTGTTTTATTCTGAGTCGTACTCGTTTGTAGCGGTTTAATTCCAGCGACCATCAAGCGACTTAATATGACGTGCAAATGCGGGATCAGCAATTGCAATATGTAAGCACATTGTGCATCTAGCGGTGTATTGACTCGCGAGAAGCAAAAAAACGATGAAACGCCAGCATGTCCACTGACGCCATAAGCTGCAATATTTTTTAACTCAGCTTTTTGCAAATCACCCTCGGGCTCAACAAAAGGCACGCTATGCAGACCAAACTCACCTTTAGCAAGACCCTCAGCTAAAAAAATGGGTTTATGTGTTTTTGACCATGCAGCCATGGCGCGCCAAATGACACCATGGTTAGGACGAGTTGCTTCTTCTAAATGTTGGTCGGTAAAGTAGCGCGTACTAGAAAAGTGATCAAACTGGATATGATCACCCTCACCCGTGCGGATACCGCACACCATAATTTCGTGTGGTACCAGCGCTTGAAAACTGCCTTGCAACCATGAGAATAAATGTGTGCGACGCGTGATATCAAGCGATGCCGCGACGATTTCCATAAACACTTCGGTTTGAAATGGCGTTAGGTTGGCAGTATTAATAGCAGCAGCTCCAGTTTAGTTGATGCATTGCAAATTTAAAAATGACAACCCCTGAAAAAAACGCGTATTTAATGATAAAGTTTAGATAAAAACGCGCATTATTTTTTGTTTATGCCTGTATGCTCGGTATTATTTACTTTCAAGATTGCATGAGAATTAAGTATTGATGGCACTTTTATGTCAAATAAATGACACTCGCTCTAGCGCTTTTAGTAACAATGGATGAAATAAACCTTTCTCAAGATTTACATAGCCAATAAATGCTGTTTAAATCATTAATCTTTCACACTTTTGTAGGATAATGTGTGCTTATGAAAGTTACACTCCACTCAAAGCCAGAAAAGCAAAAACTCACCTTCATTGCGCTAATGTTGGTGAGCCAATATGCTTGTGCTGATATTTACTTAGACGCCAGTGCAACGGATGAGATTCGTCTAAGTAATAACCCGACGGACGTAACTTGCTGTGTATTGATTGTTGAGCCAGCGGCCAATTTAACAGATGTGACATCTGCCAATAATGACCCAAGTGATTTAGCAACGGACACCAAGAAAATAAATCAACTACCATTTAACAAAGAAGTTGCAGCGGCGGCCAAAGAAACGCGGTTAGAACCCGCGCTTATCCACGCAGTAATTGCGACTGAATCTCACCACAATCCTAGAGCGTTATCCCCGCGCGGAGCACAAGGTTTAATGCAGCTAATGCCATTTACTGCCAGGCGTTTTTCTGTGCGTGATGCATTTAACCCTGCGCAAAATATTTTGGCTGGGGCGCGTTATTTACGAGAGTTAAAAGATTTGTACAATGGGGATATGCAGTTAGCTTTAGCTGCCTATAACGCGGGGCCTGAGGCGGTGAATCGATATGGTAGAAAAATACCACCATTTAGGGAAACTATGGGTTACGTACCAAGGGTCTTGAGTATTTATAAAAGTCTGACTAAAGTTTAATAAGCCTTAACAAATAATAACCTTAGTAAATCAATATTACTGCACACTCCCTTTACACAACTTAAACTCGTTGTCTGCATCCATCTTACATTTGCGACACTCACTATTAGTTGCACTACCACTACCACACAAGTCGTTGCAAACCTGCTGAGCAGCCTCATATGGCTCAGTGCATAATTGCAACCTTCTGACACCCTCATTGATAGACCATGATTCTGCGTCAGCATCTTGCTGTGAAATGTTCGGAGCGACTTGTACACTCCCAACATTGTTTGAATTAGTAGTTTCTTTGGCATTTGAGGTAACAATTGAGGTTGAAGGGGCTGCCTGATTGCCTCCACCATAGACAAACTGCCAATCTTGATAGCTTGGTTTTTTGGGTTTAATGGGCTGGCTTGTTTTGCCAGCATCTAATTTGTTGAGGTCCGCCACATTGTTACCGACAACACTATTACTTGAGTTATTTCCGCTCGTTTGGTTGACACCAGCCTGATTCGCATTAACTTGATTAAAGTTGGTTGGGTTTGCATTCGCTTGATTTACACTAGTCGTATTGCCTGGTTGAGTTATATTTTTTTTCTTCTTGAGCAAATCCACATCATAAGGCTTAGCCAATGGTTCGAGCTTGGATTTGCTATAGACCCCCGTAATGCGATCACCGTTTTTAATCAATCCCCAATCGTTGCTTCTAGTCATGGGGTCGCGATATAGCTTGCGGATATGATGCACTACGCTGGGGGCACGACTGTCTTTAAGTAAATCTTTTAGGTTTTTGGGTAGCTGTTGCGGGCCGCAGACCTTACATTCATAATAACTGGCAATCGCTGCAACATATTGCTCCCCTGCAAAACGTAGCTCTTTTTCATTTTCGCGCTGCATTTCTGTTTTCCAGACGATACCCACCCCTGACAACGCAATACCTGCAATAGCAACAATCAGCATTAGGCCGATATAGGTAAAGCCGAGGGAGCGTTTTAAATCAGGGGAACGATTTAAATGTAGATATGCAGTCTGCATGGCGAATGTCTACTACCACTCACTATAGCGCGAGCCATCTTTAGCCTGACCATCTGCGCCACTGTGAATATCATAAACATTGCCTTTTAATGGCGGCGTGGGGTCTGTCAGCAGCCAAGTGGTTTTACTTTCCGTGATGGGGTCAACTGGCACAGAGCGGATATACTTCATCGTCACCAGCTCATCTAAACTATCAGGGTAGCGGCCTTGGTCTGCATAAAATTTATCTAAGGTTTCACGTATGGTGCTGAGGTCGTGCTTAAGGGTAGATTCTTTCGCTTGATCTACACCCTTAAAATAACGTGGCATAGCAACGGTAAGTAGCAGCGCGATAATCGCAAGTACAACGAGTAGCTCAACCAAGGTAAACCCTTTTGTGCTGACAGGTATTTGGCGCTTAACTATTTTCATCATCAATTGCTTGCTTTCGTTTAAACCATCTACCACTGTTTATAAGGCACGCCATTGATGCCAACTTGCTCGCTTTTAGAGTACACGTCATAGACATCATCCCCCTCTTTGGGGTTGTCAGCATCGCTCTCATATGAGCGCGTACCCCATGTTTCTGCGGCGGGAGTATCACCATTTTCTGCCATTGGGTCTCGTGGTATGCGTCTTAAAAACTTAATTTTGGCTTTTTTGGGAGAGTTTGCATCCACCACCCCCTCTGCCAAAACAGCTAAATTGGGTGGGTAGCCATTAGGTATCACACCCAGCTGTATTCCTGCACCAGTTTTTGAGATACGTCCTTGATCATACGCCGATTTATATGCGTCTATCGCCTCGCGGATTTGGCGCAAGCTGTTACGCAGCTCCACCTCTTTCGCACGCTGCACCGAAAGTTGAAACATGGGCAAGGCACCAGAAGCCAGAATTGCCACAATGACCACCGTCACTAACAGTTCGATTAAGGTAAAACCTTTAACACGCGCTTTCATCACAGCACCATACTAGATGTAACGAATACGCATTATGGCGCTAAACCAGGGATAGGCGGCTGAGTCTCCTGCTGCGGAGGTGCAGCATTTTCTACTGGTGGCGCAACTGGCGCAGGCTCGACTAGCTCTACGGGTAGTGGTGTATCTAAAAGAGGCTGTTCATTTGGTTGAGGAATATTATTATTCGGCGCAACAGTTCGCCCACCACCGATCACAGGCGAACCTGCGGTTTGTGGCCTATCATTAATCGTGCCATCCGTGCCAGACCAATACTCGGTCA
The DNA here is from genome assembly GCA_036504995.1 of Methylophilaceae bacterium. Lineage (GTDB taxonomy): Bacteria > Pseudomonadota > Gammaproteobacteria > Burkholderiales > Methylophilaceae > DASXUG01. Next base: position 105,982 of record DASXUG010000010.1, read on the forward strand.
CTTCTGCATCAGGGCGGTTGATATTACCCAATACATGCGGGGTAATCGATAGCACGATTTCAGTTTTATTCTTTTTATCTTCTTGATTTTTAAACAAACGACCTAGCAGTGGTAAGTCAGCTAAGCCTGGCAAGCCACTTGAACTTTTACGCTCATCATCTGAAATCAGGCCCGCTAAAATTTGCGTTTCACCATTTTTTAGACGCAAGATGGTATTGGCGTTACGTGTGCCAATGGTATAAACCGTCGAACCATTTTTGGTCACAGTTTTTTCGCCTAGCGAGCTCACTTCCAGACCAATTTTGATATTCACATAATCATCTAAAGTAATACGCGGCTCCACATCAAGCTTTAAGCCAACGTCCACATACTGAACACTTTCGGTGATAGTGGAAGCGGTACCTGTCACATTACTCGTAATAATCGGCACTTTATCGCCCACCAAAACTTTTGCTTTTTCATTGTTGCGCACCCGAATACGAGGGTTTGATAGTAAATTCACATCGCCCACGGTTTTTCTAAAGTTGAGTGCGGGATTAGGGGAAACACCAAGTGACCCCGCACCTAAACGCTGCAAGCTGGCAATGGTTAAGGGTTGCTCAGTTAACACAGAGGTAGAAGTGGTCGCCACTGCTGTCGTGGTTGAGGTTGCGATATTGGTCAAATTATTAACTGCAATTTGGCTTGGATAAGTAAGACCTAGCTCCTGTAGACGAGTACGACTGACCTCTAGCACCTCAATTTCCAGCATCACTTCTGGGTCTGCCATATCATTGGCAGCGATTAATTTTTCGGCAATACGAATAGTTTCTGGCGTATCGCGAATCACGATCATATTTAAACGATCATCAATAAAAATATCTTTCGATTTCAAAATTGTTCTCAACATCGCGCCCGTTTGTTTGGCGGTAGTGTTGGTTAAGTAAAAGCTATGGATCATCAACTCTTGATAATCTTTCACTTTTTGCGGCAAACTGGGGTATACCAAAGCGCTAGTTTCAGAGAGCGCTTTTTTCTGCAAACCATTTGATGAGAGCACCATATCAATGGCATCTTCAATCTTGGCCTGCTTAATAAACACCGTAGCCTTGGTGTCTGGGCGGATATCTTTATCTAAAATAAAGTTAATGCCTGTGGCGCGTGACAGGGCCTCAAACACCATTTTAATATTGGCATCACGTAGCTCTAAACTAACAGGTTTTTCAAACGGAGGCTTGAGTTTTGGTGGCTCACTTCTCGCCAAACCACGCTTTTCTTTCAGCTCTTTTTGTAGCACCAGCGCATCGGCTTGCGTAGGATTCTCCAATAATACTTTTCGTACGATAGTCTGCGCTGAATCTAGTTTATTTTGCTCCATTTGACTACGTGCATCGGTAATCAATGCAATATGCGCTTTATCACGCTCCATCTCAGCCAGTGCATTTTTTGCAACGACATTGTTATCATCTAGCGTGAGAGCACGTGCGTAAAGTGAAGCAGCTTCATCCAATCTCCCTGCTTTTTTTGCTGAGTCAGCCTGCTTTAGCAAATCTGCCACCGCTTTTTCTTGTGTTACACGTAGATCTTTTAGCGGTACTGTTTCTTCTGGTTTTTTATCAGACTTAGCTTTAGCATTAGTTACCTTTTCTTCTGGTGTGTTACCCATCACTTTATTTAATGGCCAAGGCGCGGTTGCACAGGCTGTTACACTCAGGCTAAATAGCAACATCATCACTTGTTTCAGCGGTTTTAACTGATGCTTGGCAGGTGGATTGTTCGGTTTCATTGCGTATTCCTCGTGGCGCTATCTAATTGCAGCCGGATTATTTAATTTTGAAAAAGTTTGTACCAAGCCTGTAGGCAAGTGGGTTAAACGCACCGCGTTTTCATCCTCACCCTCTAGACGCCAGCTAGCATCAATGTTTTGACCTTTTTGTACAGTATATACACGGTTATTGCTGCTTAAAAAATATTGCGTGCCGCCTGGTACATTCTCAAGTTTACCCATATACGCAAATGGCGCTGGTGGTGCAACTGGCTTGGGCGGCGGAGGTGGCGCAACCACCACTGGTTTAACTTTAGGCGGTGGTGGTGGCACATACCAAGAGTGAGGTGCAAATAAACCACTCGGCTTAACTTGGTCTAAATTACGTTGATAACTTACCCATGATGCGTTATCCGTTATAGCCTCAGCGCGCGCTGAATTTTTAGGTTGGTCTGCCACTTGTCCTGTCTCATCTCGTCTTTCGCGATGTACAGGGGCGGCAATATCGGAATCATCTTCTGGATTTTCTTGTTGCGATACCCAATAAGTCGCCCATAGCGTTAACAACAATGCGCCACCCAGCATAAGGTTACGTTGGCTCAAGGCTAATGCCATGTCTCGCCTTTCAAAAACAAGACAAACTCAACATTGGCCTCTAGTTTAGGTGCATCGCTGGTTTCGCGCTTCAGGGTAATATCACTCAACGCAGCCACGGGAATTTGCTTAAGCACACTGGCAATAAAACGGCGGATTTGCGCATAATCTCCGACTACAGGCAGTTGAATTTCATATCGCGTCACGCGCCCTTTTTTCTCAGTGGTAAGTTTATAGTCGCCCAAGTCCAAGGCCAGTTTTTCATCGTGGGCCGCTTTGTTAATCACCTTCAGCCAATCTGGCAAGGTCGTACCCTTAGGAAATTGCGCATAAAAACGCGAGACTAGCTCCGCTTCTGTTTCTTGGGGCTTGGCAGCTACAACAGGTTTTGTTGCTGCTAATTGCTGTTGCTCTATTAAGTCTTGACGTTTTTGCATCAAACTTTGTTGGCTGGGCAACACTAACCCTTGATACACTAGGCCAGCCAAAATCAGCAAGACAATTCCCAACATGCCAGCAAAGCTTAGCCAGTTGGTAAACCGCCGCATAGTCCAACTCACATAAGCCATCGTATTATTCATGACTGTTCTGCCAATATGCGATTAAAGTAAAGTCAATCGGCTTTTGCTGAATCGATTCATTCACTTCATGTTTAATAAGATAGATTTTGCTAAATACCGGTGATGCCTGCAACTGGTCGATATACGTCAAAACAGTGTTAAAGTCTTTGGCCTCACCACCCAGTTTTACCTGCATTTTCTTAGTATCTGGCTGCAGTGAAAGCAGTGCAACATCGGGTTGTTGTACCTTCTCCAATGTTTGAAACAACGGCTCCCATGGGAATGCAAGTTGGTCGGTAATCCACTGCGCTTGCAATGTGTCGGCACGCGTTGCGGTATCGTCAGTTTTAACCACGGGCTGTTGTCGAGCTTGATTTTGTTCCGCCAATTGCGAGATAGCCTGATCTATCTCATCATGCGCCAGTTGCAGTTTGTATTGTTGCTGAAATACCCAAACGACCAAGCACACAGCAAGCGCAAGTAATAGCAAGCCTAGCCATGACCATACGGGGCGTTTCGCTCGAAAATCTAATTGCAAAGTGGGATTTAAAAAACTCATCACAAACTACCAATCGCCATTAAATAATTGCGTTCATTGAGCGCAACCATGCCAGTTTGGCGCGAGTCATCCAGCGCTTGCAATTGCCAGCCTGCTACACTGGGGAATGTAATAGTTTCCATTTCTGGTGCATAGACAAATAACTGTTGCGTAGGTGTAGTTGTGGGCTTAAGGTTTGGCACAATCTCGCCCTGCTCACCTAGCCAAGATTCACGCTCAACCAACTGCCCAAGCTGATTCGCCCAGTCAGTTTCTCTCGGCAGCATGCGCAAGTGTTGCCATTTTCCTGCATTCAATTTGGCAATCAGCACACGCTGTGGCTCCACCACCGCAAAATAGGTGTGTGCTTGCTTTAATTTATGGCTAAGCATATTAAATGCCTGCATTAAATGAGGCTGTACTGCGGTAAGTTTTAATTGATATTTGGCTGCAATATCGTCCAGGCCTTGTAATAAAGCACGATCTGTTGCAACGGCAATAATGGCTTCATCTGGCACAGCATCATTCACCTGCACTTGCCACGTGTCTGCCACCGCACCATAAATTTCTTGAAACGCACCCTGCACATAAGCCGTTTGTTCTTCTGCACTCATGGATACAGCGAGTGGAGCCAAGGCTAGATAGCGCACCAATGGGCTAGCTAGCACGACCTTAAGTTCGCATCCCGAGTAACCTTTGCCTTCAGGTGCATTCTCGGGGGCAAGCATGGCATCAAGCTCAGCTAACGCTGTCGTCCACGCAGGTGCTTGTTTTTCAGGCGTCACCAGCTCTTGTTGCTTATGCACAATGCGTTTATTCAGCCCACGTTGTTGGCGCACCAGCACCACACGGTCTGGGTATAACGCGATGCTAAGGCGATCACGCCACAAAAGTGACACGGTTGATCTCCTGTAAAGTAGTTTCGCCATTACCTGCCGCTTGCACGGCGGCCTCTCGCAAGGTAACCATACCATTACGACGCGCCGCATCTTTTAGTTTACGAATTGGTTCTCTTGCCACAATCATTTCTCTAATTTCGTCATTCAATAGTAATAGTTCAGCCACGGCGCGACGACCACGATAGCCAGTACCACGACACTGACCGCAGCCCTTACCGTGTCTAAAGTGCATATTGGCCGCCATATCTTTAGGGATCGCTGAGTCCATCAACAATTGGTCGTCAGGCATAAATGGCTCGGCACAATGCTCACACACCGTACGTATCAAACGTTGCGCCATAATGCCGTTCATCGCGGCGACAAAGTTATAAGGGTCAACGCCCATATGCATAAAACGACCAATTACATCCAACACACTATTCGCGTGCACCGTAGTAAATACCAAGTGACCTGTTAATGCAGCTTGTACGGCAATTTGTGCAGTTTCTGAATCTCGAATTTCACCCACCATGATTTTATCGGGATCATGGCGCAAAATTGAACGCAAGCCACGCGCAAACGTCAGCCCTTTTTTCTCATTCACGGGGATTTGCAACACACCTGGTAACTGATATTCCACTGGGTCTTCAATGGTGATGATTTTGTCATGACCAGTATTGACTTCTGAAATTGCTGCATATAATGAAGTAGTTTTACCACTACCAGTTGGTCCCGTTACCAACACCATGCCATATGGCTCTGCGGCTAATTTTCTAAATTGCGCAATGATGGTGTTATCAAACCCTAATGTCCGCAAACTTAAACCTTTGGCTTCATCAGACAAGGCTTTGCGATCTAACACACGCAATACGGCATCCTCACCAAATACGCTAGGCATGATAGAAACACGGAAATCGACTTCGCGCCCTTGCACCACGACCTTAAAGCGCCCATCTTGTGGAATACGGCGCTCTGCAATATCTAACTCCGCCATTACTTTAACGCGAGAGATGGCTTGGTCTGCCGCCTCGGTGCCCTGCATCGCGCCAACCGAGGCCATTACCCCATCAATACGGTATTTAATCGCCAAACCTGCAGGCGAACACTCTAAGTGAATATCGCTGGCACCCGCTTTAAGTGCGTCATACAAAGTTGAGTTAACCAACTTAACAACAGGGTTGGTATCTTCATTAATTGATTTAAGCGAAAGATGTTCTGTATGTTCTCCGCTCGCACTGGCTTGCTGATTTTCATTGGTGACCATGCCATCCATAGCGCGCATGGTTTCTTCATGCTGCGCTAAGTAAACAGCAATATCTGTGCGGTGCGCTAAACACCAGGTAAAGCGCTCATTCACATGCTCTAAAGCCCACTCCTGCAAACTTTCCGCAAACGGGTCTGCAAACGCTAGTAGCAGCTCACTTTGTGCGTTGGTAAAAGCAATGCATTCTTTTTGCATAGACTGCGCAAAAGAGATAACATTAAACGCAGGGTTTAAGGTGTGCATTTCCTTCATCGCTAACACTGGATAATGCATGGTCGCACCCAGCGCTACCACGAAATCATCAGCACTTAAATCTAGCTGCTCTTCAAGCGCTTCCAGCACGCGACGTTTATCACGCGTAGCAGAGATGCGCGCATGCTTGATGTCTTCTGGGCGAATACGCTCAGGCGTTGGATGTAATGAAATAACATTACTCATTGTATGTTTCCAGCTAACTCAAAAATTGGCATATAAAGCAAGAGCACAACCACACCAATCACGACTCCAATCACCATCATTAAAATAGGCTCAAATAGACGTGTAAACCAATCTATCCAGCGCGAAAACTCTTCATCATAAAACGCTGCAACACGCTCCATCATGTCGCCAATTTTTCCGCTACGCTCGCCTACACGCAACATGCGAAGCGCCACAGGAGTCGTCAACGCAGCGGCTTCCATCGCAGCAGAAATGGGCTGACCTTGGCGTATCATCAATGAAGCTTGTTCCATACGGTTACGCAAAGAAACCTGCAATAACCCCGCCACAGAATCTAACGCCGATACGATGGGCGTGCCGCCAGAAAGTAGCATCCCTAAAGTTCGATAAAAGCGGGCCAATTGAAAAATACGTAACCGCTCACCTAATGCAGGGATACGCCAAAATAGTTGCACTATCCATTGTCGTACGCTGGATTGTGAAAATGCGTAAACAACAATCGCAATGGTCGCAATCACGCCTATCAACACTTCACGTCCGTGGCTTTCCAAAAACAAGCCCCATGCTAATAACATTTTCGACAAAAAGGGTAAATTACCACCAGTCCCCTCGTAAATACGGCTGAATTTGGGCACCACAAAACCCATCAAAAACATAATCACCAAGCCGCCAACCCCAATCAGCAACAAAGGGTAGATGGATGCTGTAACAACTTTCTTCTTTACCAGCCCAAGCTGCTGTTCATAGGCAACATAACGTCCAAGCGCCTCAGGCAAATCGCCCGTCTTTTCACTGGCACGAACGGTTGCCACATACAAAGAAGGAAATGCAGTCGGATATTGAGTGAGTGCGGCTGAAAAGGTTTGACCCTCATAGAGTGACTGCAAGACAGCATCTAAAATAGACTTCACTTGCGGGCGAACTTCTTTTTCGGCAAGCCCCTCAATCGCCTCAACTAAATTTAGTCCAGCCTCAAGCAAAGCCAACAACTCCTGACTGAACAGCACCAAGGGAAACACCACTCGACGCTTAAGCCCACCAACCACCGAAGTTGCCCGCGCGCTAATTGCCATCAGACCTTGCGCTTTAGCTTGCGCCATTGCGGCCTGCGGATCAGCCGCGTCTATTGTTAGTAAGACAATCTCTCTGCCTTTAACTGCTTTAACTTCATAATCCATACATCATCAATATGATAGATTACCAATTAGAAACATCGGAATTTTCATCCTTACCACCAGGCTGACCATCTTTACCCAGTGAATAAAGATCAATCTCAGCATGTTCCCCTGGTGATTTATACAGATAAGGCTTGCCCCATGGATCGCTAGGTGCGGCTTTTTTGAGGTACGGACCAGACCATTTCGGCTCATTAGAAGGCGCAATAAACAAAGCATTTAAGCCTTGCTCAGTGCTTGGATAATGCCCAGTATCTAAACGATATTGGTCTAACGCGCTTTCTAAAGCCCCAATTTGTTGTTTAGCCGTTTTGGTTTCAGATTTGCCGATTTGTGCAAAATATTTAGGCCCCACATAACTTGCTAACAAGCCAATAATGACCATTACCACTAACAACTCAAGTAGCGTAAAACCATTATTTTTTTGTGCGTGCAGTTTAGCTTTAAACTGATTAATCGTTCTCACAGTAAAGTTTTGCTTTCGTTTTGATTAGGAAAGATATTATATGCACAAATTGTGACAAAATGGTTGCAAATGAATGAAAGTAAAGTAGCGAAAATTGTCATACATCCAAATGTAGGGAGCTTTTAAGATATCCGCTTGACGGGTAAACCACCACTAGTGGAGGCCCCCTCTGCTATGAGGCAGTGAGCGAAGTCTAGGCCGCTTTATTGATTTGGGTCGTGAGCGCCTAAAGTTGCTGGCATTGGTAGCGGTGCTCAGGGCAACACCGCCTGCACATGTTAATGTTCCAAAAATTTCCACAACACCAGTGGCTTTTTGGCTAGGTCCAGAAAACTGACTGTCATCACTTAAACCAACTATTTGCGCATCTAATAACTTTCTATCTCCAGCCTATAACATACCTGCAAACTCTGCCGCATCAGGGTTTTCTTTTTTTAATTTGTTAATGATCCAGCGCGTTCATTAAATCTCCTCAGATTTTACCAACAAGTCAATGCGCGCCTGCGTCATCACCTTATTTAAAAAGCTCTGTTCATGTGTTAATCGCTCAGTAAATTCTGTTGGAGTATATATCGTTGGGTTAACTTTGCGTTGTAATTGCGCTTCAACAGGCTCTAACAAAGCTATAATTTGGGTATAACTTAAGTTTTCTCCTACCAGCATTACATCCACATCACTACCAGCATGCTCCTCGCCCTTAGCGATAGAGCCATATATAAAAGCATGTTCCAATTGTGGCAATAGCGTAGCCAAACCCTGCTGTAAAACACCCGCAACACCCATGGTTTTTTTGACGATTTGTTTAAGCTCATTAAAAATTGACGCATCTACGTTGGCTTGATAGTGATTTTGATTGCCTTTTTTAGTGGCCACCAATAAACCAGCCTCACACAATTTAGTTAACTCTCGGCTAATCACACCTTTCCCCATGGCCGCATGCCGCACCACTTCATTTAAATAAAAGCTTCTATCAGTTTGACCAAACAACATGGCCAATACTTTTTGCTGCGCCTTAGTAAATAAGGCATCACCTATTTGCGTAGCAGTCATACGTTCATTTCCAATAAAGTCCCAATATGGGTACCATAATCCCCAATTTGGGACTTTTCAAGAGATGTTGTTGCAGAACAATTTCTCTTAACAAATAGATTCAATTCACTTAAGGTTTTTTTATTAGTAGACGGGACAAATAAAACAAAAAAGGCCTACAGCATTTAAACTGTAAGCCTTTGATTTGTATGGTGCGCCCGAAGAGATTCGAACTCCTGACCCCTTGGTTCGTAGCCAAGTACTCTATCCAGCTGAGCTACGGGCGCTTATTTACTCTTGCGAGAGGCGTGCATTATACTTGAACTAAGTTTTTTATCCACTAAAATTTTGCATCATATAAAAATGACTCTGTAGTGACACGATGATTCAGTGTGTCTCCAGAACTATATTAGCAAATGTTACAACTCTACGTTACTTACGCCTCTTACCTAAGACTCCTCAACGATTAATTACTTTTCTCATTACAACTTTTCGCAAAGTATCTATTTATTGGTAAAAAGATCACATGAAAGTTGGTTGCGAAATGAGAGGCATAATCAAACCAAATCTCAATTGTGCTAACATGCCGATGGATTAAGTTAGGTATAGATTAGGCTGAAGTAAACGGCGTCTTTAACAACGATAAACGCGCCACCAACAGCTAATTTAAGGTCGAAGCCAAGAGAGTAGGTTAAAACCGATGGAAGAAGTGATTAGATATAAAACTAAGAAATGGTGCCGGGGGGGGGAATCGAACCCCCACGGTGTTGCCACCGCTGGATTTTGAGTCCAGTGCGTCTACCAGTTCCGCCACCCCGGCAATGCTGACAAGTGAACCCTGTCTTGCAAAGAAGCGAGATTATAACAAATACTGAGAATTATGCGAACTACTGATTTTGATTTTTTTTTACCTGAGCACTTAATTGCTCAGTTTCCTGCTGAACAACGAACCGCTAGCCGCTTGCTAAGGCTTAATAGCGCTGAAAATTCAATACAAGATTGCACTTTTAAGCAGCTACCAGACTTTTTAAATGCTGGAGATTTGCTTGTTTTCAATGACACCAAGGTGATTAAGGCTAGACTTTTTGGTCAAAAACTCTCTGGTGGATCGGTCGAGGTGTTAATAGAGCGTGTGCTAAACGAGCATAGTGTTTTGGCGCATATACGCGCTTCAAGGTCACCCAAGGTCGGAAGTAAAATATTGCTGGCAGATGCTTTTGAGTGCGAAGTGGTTGAGCGACAAGATGATTTGTTTTTGCTAAAAGTGAATAGTGATTTGCCAATTCTAAGCTTATTAGATCAACATGGCGCCCTACCCCTGCCACCTTATATTACGCATAGCGCCAATCAGCAGGATGATGAGCGCTATCAAACGGTATATGCACGAGAATTAGGCGCCGTTGCTGCGCCTACCGCGGGGTTGCATTTTGATGATGCGATGATAAATCAGCTTAAAGCAAAAGGCATTCAAATCGCATTTGTGACCCTACACGTTGGCGCAGGTACTTTTCAACCTGTGCGGGTTGATAATATCCACGAGCATAAAATGCATAGCGAGCTTTATACAGTACCAGAAGCTACCGTGTCCTTGATTAAGCAAACACAGCTCAACGGCGGCAAAGTCACGGCCATTGGTACGACAGCATTACGCGCATTAGAAAGTGCAGCACAAACTGGCGAGCTTATTGCGGGCAGTGGCGACACCAGTATTTTTATTACGCCAGGTTATCAGTTTAAAGTGGTTGAACGCTTATTTACTAACTTCCACTTACCCAAAAGCACTTTGCTCATGTTAGTGTCCGCTTTTGCAGGGGTGGAGCCGATTAAGCAAGCCTACCAGCATGCAATTGCACAAGAGTATCGCTTTTTTAGTTATGGCGATGCGATGCTACTAGAAAGGCAGGAGTGAACTCGTTCACCATTTCTCACTCTATTCGTTATACTTCGTTTTAAAATAGTCTCACCCGAACAATAAACTCAGGAAAAACCGCTTATGCTTTGCTTATCAGCACGCTCAACTTCAGCTTTTGCAAAAAAGCTAACCATCGCAATAACTCCGCTATTATTTGCCATTCCAGTGCAAGCCCAAATACTACCCGAGGCGGTAGTCGGCATTAAGATGCCATTAACTCAAAAGCCAACCTCGCGCCCGATGACGGTAGCTTTTGTGCCGATGTATCAGCGCTATTATATTGCAGATGGAGGTTTAGCCCCTGCACCAGGTGACTTGGATATGATTGTTTCAAAGTCAAAAATGCATGTTTTTGATGCAAATGGTAATTATGTGAATTCAGCAAAGCCAGGCTATGACAATCGTTCAGTTTATTTCAACCCCAATAGCAAACAACTTGAAGTCATTACTTACAATATCTCCAGTGCGGCTGGCTTTGCGCCAAATACAGGGGTGTTTGCCTTGGATTTGTCTGAAACAGGCGATTTAAAAGAAACATCTAAAGATATATATGCCTACAATCCTGCTTTTGGTGATGCTGCCACCATGCCAAGCTACAACTATGATGCTAAAGTCTATTATGCAAAACAAGAACGCAGTAATACGGTATTAATTGTAGATTTAAAAAACCGCGAAAGTATTGGTCAAATTGCATTAGACCTCAAAGCTGCCAATGTACAGAGCGATGATATTACAGAACACTTTATTGCTTACACAGGCGTTGCTGGTGAGGAGCTAGCGGTATTAGATGTAGATCACAAAGCGGTGCTGATATTTGACTTAGCGGGCAAGTTTGTCGGCAAAAGTGCACTGCCAAGCACAATGAAGTTGCGCGCTCAAAACCATTTAAACGGCTTAGGTTATACCAATGGCATGATGTTTGTTTACCATGAACCCGAAGGCGAGTTTGGTACTTATTATGGGTTTAAGGTGCTAGAGCAAGCAAAGTAGCATTGCCAAGAATATCAAGACAAATAAAAAAACCGCCCGTAGGCGGTTTTTTATTTAAGCAATTTATCAGTTAAATTATTAATGCTTAAATTACTTACCCAACACACCCGCTAATTTGCCTGACAGCATGCCGAAAATTGCACCGAATACTGTTGATAATGCAATTAACAATACAGGGTTAGTGAAGTTAGGCGCAGTAGTTAGGTTAGCTGTATTGGTACTTAAAGCATAACCAGCCACGGCAGCGTAGCCATACACATTGGCTGGCACGACCGATAACAGAGGCATGCCGGCAACAATCACCAAGAAAAACACTGTTACAGCTACATACACTGGAGCAACTGCTACTGCTGGCAAGGCGATAGGGTTAGCGACAACCAAAGCTAAGGCGATTCCAGCGATAACACCACCGTAAACCATGCCTGCGATTGTTTTTTGCAACGCCGCATTATCACCACCCGTGTGGAAATAACACGCCCACGCAATAAAGCCTACCCATACTAACACCATACCCCCGAGTGGCCCCAACGCTAAAAAAGTCCATATACCACCAAGTACAGCAATACTTAAAGCAAGTGCAGTTAACTTAGACATACTTCTCTCTCCCTTAATGTTGAAATAAACAACTTTTAGCGGAAACCTATTGGCTTGTAGATAGAATAATTATCCAACATGAACTCCGCTAAGGGAGATACTAGACCTAAAACAAGTGGGCTGTAAACTTTTTTGAACTAAAAAGGTGCAAGTAGCAAAGTGCACTCAAGCACTTATGGTGCATAAGACCAGTTTTTGCGCCATGCCCCAAGCACCATATTAGGATACTGCGGCTGACCAAGACTGCCGTTGTAGCGGCCAAGCGCACGATACAAATCGCCATTTTCGATATCTAAATAATGCCTGAGAATTGTGCATCCGTAGCGTAGATTGGTTCTCAAATGAAATAAATTATGCTCTGGCGCACCAATACTGCTCACCCAAAATGGCATCACCTGCATAAAACCACGTGCACCCACTGTGGAAACGGCATATTTTTTGAAACCACTTTCAACTTGAATCAAGCCCAAGACCATTTGCGGATCTAAGCCAGCACGAGAGGCCTCGTAATGCACGGTGCGCAGAAAATCTTCACGCATGGTTTGGTCAGGCATGCGCTTTTGTAAACGTGATGACATAATGGTCATCCACGCTTGCCCTTCGTGTTCAGTAGGAAAGAATAATTTAGGGGCTGCGGTATCACTGATGGATTTTTGCATCAGTGCTTTTACACTATTAGACAAAGGCTCTTCTATCTGCGCACCTGCCTGCACATTCCAGGCAAATAACAGCACGATAACCGCAAATAGAAGAACTTGAATCCGTTTTATCACAATATGGATTTTAGCTTTTGTAAAACTTCACTTAATGCAACGGTTTGGGCACCTGCATCTGCACGGGCTTGATACTCCACGTTGCCGTCTTTTAAACCACGGTCACCAATCACCACGCGGTGCGATATCCCAATGAGCTCTAAATCAGCAAACATGACACCTGGACGCTCGCCTCTATCATCTAACAACACATCAACTCCTGCGGCTTGTAAATCCGCATAAAGTTGCAACGCAGCCTCTTTAACAGCCTCGCTCTTATCCATACCGATAGGCGCAATCGCAACTTGAAAAGGCGCCATGCTCGCTGGGAATATAATGCCGCGCTCATCAAAATTTTGCTCAATCGCTGCCCCCACAATGCGTGATACACCAATACCGTAACAGCCCATTTCCATCACTTGGCTTTGGCCTTGGTCATCTAAATAGGTGGCATTCATGGCTTGGGCGTATTTGGTACGTAGTTGAAAAATATGGCCAACTTCAATACCACGACAAAGTGATAATGCGCCCTTACCATCTGGGCTTGGGTCGCCAGTGATAACGTTGCGAATATCTGCAACCAGCATTGGCTCTGGCAAGTCACGCCCGAAGTTGACACCTTTAAGGTGAAACTTAGGTTTGTTCGCACCACAAACAAAGTCACTCATAGCAGCAACAGTGTGGTCTGCAATCACTTTAACATTAGCACTTACCCCTACTGGGCCAATAAAGCCTGGTGGGCAATTGAGTGCGGCGCGGATTTCGTCTTCACGTGCAAAACGGAAATCAGCCAAACCAGCAAGTTTTGCCACTTTAATTTCATTTAGATTGTGGTCTCCACGCAATAACAGTAGATAAAACTGCTCACCTGCCACCAAGGCGATCGCTTTTACCGTGCGCTCGATGCCAATATTTAACAAAGCCGCCACGTCTTCACAGGCGGTTTGCTTAGGGGTATCCACCTCCTGCATGTTTTCCGCTGGAGCTGCTCGTGGGGCGGTTGGGGCTAGCGCTTCGGCTAACTCCACATTGGCTGCATAATCTGAACTTTCGCAATAGGCTAATGCATCTTCACCTGAATCAGCCAACACATGAAACTCGTGTGAACCATCACCACCAATTGCGCCTGTATCTGCTTTCACCGCACGGAACTTTAGACCTAAACGTGTAAACACATTGCTATAGGCTTGATACATGGTTTGATAGGTTTGCTCTAGCGATTCAAAATTGGCATGAAAAGAGTAAGCATCTTTCATCATAAACTCACGCGCGCGCATTACGCCAAAGCGTGGGCGGATCTCATCACGGAATTTAGTTTGAATTTGGTAAAAGTTAATCGGCAAACGTTTATAACTGCTAATTTCGCGGCGCGCTAAATCAGTAATTACCTCTTCATGGGTTGGGCCAAAACAAAACTCGCGTTCATGGCGATCTTGAATTTTAAGCATTTGTGGGCCAAACACTGCCCAACGCCCTGTTTCTTCCCATAACTCTTTTGGCTGTACTGCAGGCATTAGCAACTCTAAAGCACCCGCTTTGTTCATTTCATCGCGTACAACCGCCTCCACTTTACGTAGCACACGCAAACCAAGCGGCATCCAAGTATACAGGCCAGCGCCTAAACGCTTAATCATCCCTGCGCGTAACATTAAACGATGGCTAGGTAACTCAGCCTCTTGAGGAGCCTCTTTTTGAGTAGCAATAAAAAATTGTGATGCGCGCATGAAAATTTCTCTAACTATGGGTGAATATGAGGGGTGGATTTTATATTGAAACGTGGATGAAGTCAGCCCAAGGTTGAGGTAATGGCGAACATTCAGCAAAAAATCTCAAACCCAAGCAGATGTTATTGTTTCTGATGCTGCTGAGCCATGGTATTGTTGACCTTGTGAGGCAAGATTGTGCTACATGATATAGTCCTATCAATGCATGGCTTGTCATTAAAAATAACTCACTTCACCGCTGCTGTTTAAAGTGCCCTTTAGATAGATATTTGCTCCAGATTGTTGATGGCTCTTTTCTTGAATAGTATGATTTTAACGCAACAAGAAACAGACTGAGGCAGCGAGAAAACCTGCTATGCATACTTTAAGCACCAAGTAATACATTGGCCATGTATTAGTGAAAATGAATAACTTTACTAGGCACTAATAGAAGTTAGCATAACCTAGCCAAAGTAGGCCCGCGAGTATTAAATCAAAACCTCATAAAAGGAGCGAGAGATGGAAAACAAGAGTGCAAGTTCGTCAGGCAAGTGTCCAGTCATGCACGGTGGAGCGACATCGGTTAGTGCGTCGAGCATAGAGTGGTGGCCTAAGGCACTAAATCTTGACATCCTGCACCAGCACGATCAGAAAACCAATCCGATGGGGATAGACTTTAATTATCGGGAAGAAGCTAAAAAGTTGGACATTGAGGCGCTCAAAAATGACCTCAAGACTTTAATGACCAACAGCCAAAGCTGGTGGCCAGCAGATTGGGGGCACTATGGTGGCCTAATGATCCGAATGGCTTGGCATGCTGCTGGTACATACCGCGTTGCAGATGGCCGTGGGGGTGGAGGTAGCGGTAATCAGCGTTTTGCACCATTAAATTCCTGGCCAGATAACACCAACTTAGACAAAGCTCGTCGTTTGCTATGGCCAATCAAGAAAAAATACGGTAACAAATTAAGCTGGGCAGATCTGATTATTTTTGCAGGAACTATGGCTTACGAATCAATGGGTTTGGAGATATTTGGCTTTGGTTTTGGCCGCGAAGACATTTGGCATCCAGAGAAAGATATTTACTGGGGTTCAGAAAGAGAATGGCTCGCCCCTACTGGCAGTGAAGGTAGTCGGTATTCTGGCGAACGAGACCTGGAAAACCCACTAGCCGCAGTGATGATGGGGCTGATTTACGTTAATCCTGAGGGGGTTGATGGCACGCCAGATCCGATTAAAACAGCCCATGACATGCGGGTAACGTTTGCACGGATGGCAATGAATGATGAGGAAACCGTAGCCCTAACTGCAGGAGGGCACACTGTAGGCAAAGCGCATGGCAATGGCAGTGCCGAGCATCTTGGACCTTCCCCAGAAGGCGCAGATCTCCAAGAGCAGGGACTAGGCTGGATGAACCATATTGGCCGTGGTATTGGTCGCGATAGTGTGACCAGTGGCCTTGAAGGTGCTTGGACTACTCACCCTACGAAATGGGATAACGGTTACTTCAACCTTCTCTTTGGATATGATTGGTGGCTGCAAAAGTCCCCTGCTGGTGCTTCACAATGGGAACCAGTCAATATCAAGGAAGAAGATATGCCAGTCGACGTAGAAGACCCTACGATTCGTCGCAAACCGATTATGACTGATGCCGACATGGCACTGAAGTTTGACCCTGAGTACCGTAAAATTGCAGAGCGCTTCCACAAGGATCAAGCTTATTTCACCGATACTTTCGCGCGCGCTTGGTTCAAACTGACCCACCGCGACATGGGACCGAGATCACGTTATATCGGTCCCGACGTACCGCAAGAAGATCTAATCTGGCAGGACCCGATTCCCGCTGGAAACAGGAATTATGATGTAGTTGCCGTGAAAGCAATTATTGCGACTAGTGGTCTTAGCATCAGTGAAATGATAACAACCGCTTGGGATAGTGCACGTACTTTCCGTGGCTCAGATAAACGTGGTGGTGCCAACGGTGCTCGTATCCGTCTACTTCCGCAAAAAGACTGGATTGGCAATGAGCCAGCACGTTTGGCTAAAGTGCTAGCCGTACTGGAAAAAATTGCCGCAGAGACTGGCGCCAGCATCGCTGATGTGATTGTACTGGCTGGTAACGTCGGTGTAGAGCAAGCAGCCAAAGCAGCAGGTTTTGATGTTACCGTTCCTTTTACTTCAGGCCGTGGGGATGCAAACCAAGCACAGACAGATGTTGAGTCGTTCGAGGCATTAGAGCCTTTAGCTGATGGCTTTCGAAACTGGCTGAAGCAGGACTACATGGTCAGCACTGAGGAGATGCTGCTAGACCGCGCTCAGCTAATGGGCCTGACCGCAAACGAGATGACAGTTCTGATCGGCGGTATGCGGGTTCTTGGAACCAATCATGGCGGCACTCAGCACGGTGTATTTACCGAGCGCATTGGCACATTAACCAACGATTTCTTCGTTAACCTGACTGACATGGCTTATATATGGCGACCCGTTGGTAAAAATCTGTATGAAATTATTGATCGTAAATCTGGCGCGGTGAAATGGACAGCAACTCGCGTAGATCTGGCCTTTGGTTCAAATTCTGTGCTTAGGGCCTATGCGGAAGTCTATGCGCAGGACGATAGCAAGGAAAAGTTTGTGCGAGATTTTGTGACGGTTTGGACTAAGGTCATGAATGCGGATCGGTTCGACTTGAACTGATAGGTTAGTGTTGAATTGGGGGGGCTTAATTCAAGCCAGCAAAACTAAAGGCTGAATCTGCGACAGATTCAGCCTTTTTACTATGAACGCAAGAAAAAGCATGGCGGCAAGTTAATTAACTTTAGCTGTCAACTCAGATAACGCTAATTCAACCACAAGACTATTCTGAGTTGATGAAATATTTTTAGCACAACCGATTTAATTTTGATGATTCCCTATGATAGACAGGCCGCTACTTTTACAACACCAGCGGTTTATCTGGTAACTCATTCTTACCCACACATCCATCACTAGAAAAATGCTGCTGTAATCGTTGAGTAATCTGGTTGATCCCGAAAAGTGTGCCAGCTTCAAACGCACCATGACGAAACTGTTTTTCAATCTCTTTGCAAATCACTCCCCAGCCAGCATTACCAACATGCTGATGGATACCTCGATCAGCCACAATCTCAATATCACGATCAGCCAGTAACAAATAAAGCAACACACCCGTATTGTGCTCGGTATCCCAAATGCCCAATTGTGAGAATAGTTCTAAAGCGCGCTTTCTGGGCGTTTTGCCAGCCATAATTTCCAAGGGGTGTAAATTTGCTTCAACCACAAAGCGAATTTCGCCCATGTGTGTTTTCTCACTTTGCTTAATCGCCATCTCAATGTTATGCATGGCTGTTTTAGAAAAATGATTCCCAACACTCCATGGCGTACTGATAATGTGCCTAAAAAATCGTTGTATCCCTCGATATTTCATCTGCGCTCCACTACCAATCTCCTGACGCGCCACCGCCACCAAAACCACCGCCGCCGCCACTAAAACCACCACCCCCACGACCGCCACCGCCGAAGCCACCGCCCATGGGGATAAACCCACCGCGCCCACCAGACATTAGCGTAAACAATAAAGCGGCAAGCCCTGCAATAACCGAAGCACCAAGCAATGTTGTAAGCAACCACACCAAACCACCGATGACGCCGCCTGTAGCTAAAGACCCGACGAATCGACCAAATATTGAGGTTAAAATACCGCCTAAAATAACTGCAGCAATCAGTAAAAATACAAAGTACTGCTCTACACCACCAGCATCTGCATGTTGATTTTTTGCAGGCGGCGGCAGTGACTCCCCGTCAATTAACTTGATAAGCTGGGTCGTGGCGCCATCTAGACCACCATAAAAGTCGCCCGCTCTAAAACTAGGCTGCATAATGTCACTGACAATACGTTTTGCGATTGCATCGGGGATAGCTCCTTCCAAGCCATAACCCACCTCGATGCGCATCTTGCGATCAGCTTTAGCCACCAACACTAGTACGCCATCATCAGGCTTTTCACGTCCAAGTTTCCACTGATCAACGACGCGAATACTATATTGCGCAATATCTTCAGGCTGGGTAGTAGGAACAATTAATACCGCAATCTGGCTACCTTTAGTTTGCTCAAAGGCTTGCAGTTTACTTTCTAGTGCAGCTTGCTGATCTGCGCTTAGCGTGCTGGTTAAATCAGTGACGCGATGCTCCAGTGGTGGAATCGCCACAAGTTCGGCTTGCGCTACAAAACTTAGTAGCAGCGCAAACCAAAGTGTGAAATAGCGTGCAAAACGCATTAGCTTAAACTACTTTTTATCACCAAAATCTACACTAGGGGCTTTAGAGATTTCTTTCTCATTTTCAACAGTAAAGGATGGTTTTGCTTTATAGCCAAACATCATCGCAGTTAAATTAGTTGGGAAAGAGCGCACGCTAATATTGTAAGATTTGATCGTTTCAATGTAGCGGTTGCGCGCCACGGTAACGCGATTTTCTGTGCCTTCCAGTTGCGCTTGCAAATCGCGGAAGCCAGCATCCGCCTTAAGTTGTGGGTAATTTTCAGAAACTGCTAATAAGCGTGAAAGCGCTGAGGTCATTTGCGCTTGTGCCGCTTGGAACTTAGCAAAAGCCTCAGGGTCATTGACCAATTCTGGCGTTGCTTGAATGCTGCTCACTTTTGATCGTGCTTCGGCCACCTCGGTGAATACCTTTTCCTCATGGTCGGCATAGCCTTTAACAACTTTTACTAGGTTAGGCACTAAATCTGCACGGCGTTGATATTGGTTTAACACTTCGGCCCAGCTTGCTTTTACCTCTTCATCTTGACTTTGAAAAGCGTTGTAACCGCAACCAGTTAGATTTAACACCAACAGTAATGCCATAAACTTTAATAATAATTGACGCATATTTCCTCCAGAATTAAGTGATGCAATCGAAAAACCTATTGATACAAAATTAATGATTAAGATGAGGGCAAAATTGACGATTACAAGCCTGCAATTGTTTTTTGTAGCAATAACAAATCTTGCCATGATTTTGCTTTATCTTTAGGGTGTTGTAACAAATGCGCTGGATGATAAGTCACAACAGCACTGCACCCTTGAACCGCATGTACCTTACCACGTAAATCATCAAGAGAAACATCTGTCATTAACAAACTCTGCGCCGCACGCTCACCAAAAACCAAGATGACAGAAGCGGGGTCGATTTGAAGTGGGTTAAATGCAGTGAAGCGCACTGCCGACAGTTTAAATTTAATGGCCGCAAGCATATTATTGACTAACTCGCCCTGCTCATCTACGAACAGCTCTGCCGAGCTAATCGTTGCAGCATCTGGTGCAAAACTCATTAGCAGACAATTGATGGGGGCAGCGTCAACATTGTGAGCCAGACTAACTAAAGTGCAAACCACACATGCATCACCCACTACCTTAGACGCTGCAAGATCTAATGGCACAACTTCAGACTCAGCAACTGAAGCTTCAACCACTGGCACTTGCACCTCCATCTCGGCCACAGGCGAAACATGAGGTTGTGTACTTTTGACTGGAGCTAGATTTCGAGGTGAAATCTCAACCGCAGCTTCAGCAAGTTTGGTGTTAAAAACTTCAACACTAACAGACGGCTCAATATATTTTGCACGCCAAACCGGCAGTAGCTCGAGCTCTCTTAGCATATCATCTCGGGTTAATGCCATTACAATCCTCTGCCATCATCAAATTGCATCATAAGGCCATCCCCATTAGTACAGCATCTTCACGACCATTTTTGGCGGGATAATAACCTTTGCGTATCGCCATTTCATTAAAGCCAATTTTTTCATAAAGGGTGATCGCGGCCTTGTTCGATGGGCGCACTTCTAAAAACATATTTAATCCACCATGTCTGCGACCAATAGCCATCATGTGCTCTAACAATTGGCGACCTAAACCCTGGCCTTGCTGCGATTTTGCCAGACCAATATTCAGCAAGTGTGCTTCATCTAACACCATCATCAAAACGGCGTAGCCTGTTACTTTTCCATTTAACTCCATCGTCCAGCAACTATAACCCGAGTTTAAAGAATCACTAAAATTGCCGCGTGACCACGGGTAAGGAAAAATCGTAGGCTCAATTTGCATAATGGCATCTAAATCTGTCATTTGCATGGGGCGGATTTGAATATCTGGCTTGAGCATTGCGTTCATATCTTTGAGCTTATCTTTCACTCATCTTTAAAGCGATTTTATTACGAATGTATACTGGTGCAGCCTCATGTGCGGGGCGCCCCAAACCTGCTTGAAGGATAGGCTCTGCAAGTTGCGCGATGATTAAAGCCTGAGGGTTAACTTCTGGCATGACACCAACCACTTGCTGTGCATAATAAGCATTCAATTGATCAGCATACGCGCCCCATGCGCTACCAACGCCCATCCAACCCTGCCCACTTAATACTGGCGAATTTTCCGCCTTACACAAGCTTGGAGCGCAGATTTCACGCCATGCTTCGCCTGACCGCTCATAGGCCGCGTGGTAGATCTCACCCATGCGTGCATCTAAACAGGCAATTATTTTTTGTGCATCACCTTCAATAAAAGCGCCATGTGCTAGCGCTAACAAAGTACTAATGCCAACCACGGGTAAGTTTGCGCCAAACGCAAGGCCTTGTACCACACCGCAACCTATGCGCAAGCCAGTAAATGAACCAGGGCCTTCACCAAATGCGATACCATTGAGTTCCTGCAACGTCACACCCGCTTCCTGCAACAACTCACGTAGCACAGGTAAAATTTGCTGTGAATGCGTTTGCCCCGCGTGAATATCACGTGTGTAATGTTTGCCATCCAAATCTAAGGCAAGGGAAAGAAATTCAGTAGAAGTATCTAAAGCTAGTATGCGCATCGAACCACTTAAACGATTTTTTATCGCGATTTTAATAAGCTGCTATTTTGCCACAGGCGCTGCAACTCACCTATTGTCAATTTTTTTTATTCAGAATGTTTGGGGCGTGTACGGTTCGCTTTAATTTCACCACGCTGCGTTTTACTTTCTAAACGACGCTTTTGCGAGCCTAGCGTTGGCCGTGTCGCACGCCGCATAATAGGCGGTTTTGCCACCTGATTAACCAATGCATGCAAACGGGAAATAGCATCTTGCTTGTTTAATTCCTGGCTACGAAATTGCTGCGCTTTAATAATCAACACCCCGTCTGCCGTGATTCGTGAGTCTCGCAAAGCTAACAAACGTGCTTGATGCGCCTCACTCAAAGACGAGGCTTTAATATCAAAACGTAAATGAATGGCGCTCGAAACTTTATTCACGTTTTGCCCGCCTGCCCCTTGTGCACGCATAGCGGTGAGTTCGTATTCGGTTTCAGCAATCTGAATCAGCATGATTAAGGCAATAATTACAAAACAAGCAGTTATAATAACGATTATTGTAACGTAGCCTATGAACATTAGCCCATAAGATGCAGCCTGAAACCCCTGAACCCCAACAATTACAACAGGCAGACCTAGTCAAACTCGTCACCATGCCCATGCCTTATGGTAAATACCAAGGGCGCATGCTAGCCGATTTACCTGGACACTACCTGAATTGGTTCGCGCGAGAGGGGTTCCCTAAGGGAGAATTAGGTCGATTAATTGCCCTGATGCAGGAAATTGACCATAACGGGCTATCCGACCTATTAAAACCACTCAGAACACGACAATCATAAATCTAGAACCATAAAACCAGAATCATAAAAGCCAGCCATCATAACGCTCATTTTTTAAATTTCAGCTTCGGAGAAATACCTTGCAACTCGCAATATTTGATTTAGACAATACCCTGTTAAACGGTGATAGTGATTACCAATGGGGACAATTTTTAATTGAAATCGGCGTATTAAACGGTGCAGAACATACCGCCAGAAACGAACAGTTTTATGCAGACTACAAAGAAGGTAAGCTCGACATCTACGCGTTTCTAGCGTTTCAACTTAAACCGCTCAGCCAATATCCAAGGGCGCAACTTGATGCTTGGCACGCACAATATATGCGGCAAAAGATTATGCCGATGATGACAGAATCATCGCGCAATTTAGTCGAAAAACATCGCGCAAACGGTGACTTGTTACTCATTATTACTGCCACTAATAGCTTCGTCACTGCACCTATCGCCAAAGCCTTTGGCATCGACCATCTTATCGGCACTACACCCGAAGAGATTAATGGCGAATTTACTGGTGGAGTTTCGGGCACCCCCAGCTTTCAGCAAGGTAAAATCACCCGCCTGAATGAATGGCTAAGCACTCGTGGACAAACTTTAAATGATTTTGAAACTACTTGGTTTTATAGTGACTCACATAATGATTTACCATTGATGCAGATGGTAGATAAGCCTGTTGCGGTAAATGCAGACCCGACATTAAAAGCCTATGCAGAAGCACATGGCTGGCCAATGATGAGTTTACGGGAATAATAAAGAGACTGGAGCGGGAAGAAAGGGATTGAACCTACGCCTCAACTTTGGAAAGTTGCGCTCTACCACTGAGCTATTCCCGCTTTACAAGCTTGACGACAAAACCGTGGGCAAATTGTATCAGCCCACTTTGGAATGCCCAAGGTAATCAAACCATCTCCCGAATATAATTAACATAAATTTACATATGGGAATAATAAGGTTTAAAGATAGGCACCCGCCGCTACGCTTAGACTACCTCTAGTTTACTGGCTCAACCAATAATTTTATTTCATCAAGCTCAGCATATAATCGCTTGGGGGATAAATGATGGATTTTGGCAATTTCAACAAATCTCAAGCGCCAGTCCAAGCGTTGCAAAGCCATCTTGTAATTATGCTCGGCTTTATCCTTAGTCCACTCTTGTTTAGCGTCAGCCAGCACCGCTAAACCTTGTTTAAGACTGGTGGTTCCCAGCTCTAACGTTGCACCACTCCACAGCAAATTATCAATACTGGGCTCTCGGGGTGCTATACCTGCAACAATTGCGCCACATGCCAAAGAGTCTGTCCAGCGCGCGGTTAAATATTGACGTATTGGATGCGTATAGCTCCCAGGGCTGGATTTTGTTGAAAATGCTACTAGAAACTTTGATTTTTTGTATAGATCCATTAGGTTTTTTTGATTGTCTAGTGGATGAGTATCGGAAAATGGTAGTCTGCCATGAAACGTCAGGCCTATATCCGCACACATTTTTCCTGTATTCGCATCATCCTCCCACTCGGCGGGCTGGCGGCCAATACGGGTTAAATCCCAAGGGCGCTCTGCATTACTACCCCCCAAACGCAAAACATCGGCTCCCCAAGGCAGCCATGAAGTGGGCGTTTTAGTGACCGCTTCCCATGCGTCTATATCTTCTGCACTAGTGATAAATACATGATCAAAGGTTTTAGTGTATTTAGCAATCAGGGGAATCCTATCCACCCAAAATGAATCAATCACCCAAGCTGAAACAAATTTAAATTTCTTTTTAATTTCATCAACATAAATGGCGTGTGCCATATTAGGGGCACTTGGGCAAATCAGCATACAGGAGTCATCTGATTGAGGGTTTCTACTACTTAACATAAACCTCAACTGCTGAAGCCTATTAGGAAGTGGAATTTTGTGGCCATCCCAAACGAGCAACTCGGCATCAAGTAGCTCGGCTGCAAGTTTTGCCATGTGCAAGATGGGATCCCACCCAATGCCTATGTCGATGTATACAATTAACATGACTATCTTCTTAGCCTTTTCTAAAGTGAGTTAACGTCAACCATTAACACCTAGCGGAGGTGTGCTAGAGTGAAATTTAACTCATCACAATTAATATAATTTTTAGCAATAATCGTGAATTAAGAAATGACTCAGTCGATAAAATAACAACCCGTTAACGATGTAATATCACTTCCAGCACAAACTTGCTACCCACATACGCGAGTAATAACAGAACAAAACCTACAAGTGTCCAACCAATTGCGGTTTTACCTCGCCATCCGTTCAGATATCTACCTAAAAGTAAGCCGCCAAAGATTAGCCAAGATAAAATTGTAAAAATATTTTTATGATTAAACTTTAAGGCTTGATGGAAAATTTGCTCGGAAAACAACATGCCGCTAATTAAAGTAAAAGTTAGCAGTACGAAGCCAATGGTAATTACACGAAACAGTAAGGTTTCCATCGCCATGATAGGCGGAAAGTCAGGCAACTTAAGCAACGAGGTTTTTTGATGCAAATTGCGCTCAGCGGTTGCCATCAATAAGGCATGGAGCGCAGCAAAGGTAAATAGACTATAGGCCAACATCGCTATAATTAAATGCGCTTTAAACAATAACTCATCAGCGTAAGGCAGCACGTGTGATTCAGGAAAGCCATATTGAATCAACACCGCTACTGCCGCAGGTGGTAATACAAAGGCTTGTAAACTGTGTAAGCGTTGCTTGGTATCGGTGAGCCAATAGATAAGCACCGTCAGCCAAAATATTGCAGAAAGTGCATTGCTTAAGCCTAAGTTTAATCCGCCATTAAATAAAGACTGGTTAAGCAAAACTGCATGCATCACCAAAGCGATGGCGATTAAAATGCTATGCGCTTTAACATTTTTTTCTTTCAGTGGCTTGGCGTGAGCCACGTTTCGCCAATGATCGACCGCTACCGCGAGGTAAATCATAGCGACGAATAAGTACGGCAATAATGATTGTGATGCGAGCATAGGCGGCTTGAGTTAAAATTGAGCTATAAAATTAAAACCGTGAAAAAATATTGATCCATGCAATGGCCGATAAATATTCAACACTTAATTAAACCACACTATATCATGCTGTGAAAACACTCTGTCATATCACGCGAAGATTTAAGCGCAGACAGCCGCCAGAACTCAGAGAGAACGCTTTATGTTAGAAAACTTAACCGATAGATTACAAGGCGTTATTAAAACGCTGCGCGGTCATGCCCGCATGACTGAAGAAAACATCAGCGACGCGATGCGCGAAGTGCGCATCGCGCTTCTAGAAGCCGATGTTGCGCTCCCCGTGGTCAAAGAATTTATCGCACAGGTGAAGTTGCGTGCACAAGGCCAAGAGGTACTTCAAAGCCTAACACCAGGACAAGCCGTAATTCAAGTGGTACATGATGAGCTGACTGCGCTGATGGGCAAAGAAAATTCCAGCCTGAACCTTGCTGCTGTACCACCTGCAATTGTGTTGATGGCGGGTTTGCAAGGTTCAGGTAAAACGACTACCTCAGCCAAACTTGCCAAACTATTAAAATCGCAAAAGAAAAAAGTGTTGCTCGCCAGTGCCGACGTTTACCGTCCTGCCGCAATAGAGCAACTTAAAACGCTAGCCAAAAGCTTAGAAGTGGACTGCTTTGACTCTAACGCCAGCCAAAAGCCGCAAGACATTGCGCGTGACGCATTAGATTTTGCAAAGCGCCATTACTACGATGTCATGATATTCGATACCGCGGGTCGCTTGGGTATTGATGAAGCTATGATGGCGGAAATCAAAAACTTACACACCCTACTCAACCCAATTGAAACGCTATTTGTAGTTGACGCCATGCAAGGTCAAGACGCCGTGAATACCGCACGTGCTTTTGGTGAAACATTACCACTTACTGGTATTGTGCTAACCAAGTTAGATGGTGACTCACGTGGCGGCGCTGCACTCTCTGTGCGTCATGTCACAGGCAAACCGATTAAATTTATCGGCGTCAGTGAAAAGGTCGATGGCTTAGAACCCTTCCATCCTGAACGCATGGCTTCACGCGTTCTCGGCATGGGCGATGTACTCTCGCTCATCGAGCAAGCACAAAAAAATGTCGATATGGACGAGGCAAAAAAACTCGCCGACAAAATAAAGTCAGGTAAAAGTTTTGACTTGGATGACTTTAAAGCGCAAATGAGTCAAATGCGCAATATGGGAGGCATGGCATCACTGATGGATAAACTACCCGCCCAACTCTCAGGCATGGCAGGTCAAATGAGCGGCGAAGCAGGCGATAAGGCTATCCGTCGCATCGAAGGTATCATTAACTCGATGACCCCGCTGGAGCGCCGTAAACCTGAACTGATCAAAGCTACCCGTAAACGCCGTATCGCCATGGGCGCAGGTGTGCAAGTACAAGAGGTTAATCGTCTGCTTAACCAGTTTGAAGAAACACAAAAAATGATGAAAATGTTTTCAAAAGGTGGCATGGCCAAAATGATGCGGGCCATGCAAGGCAAGTTCCCTGGAATGCGCTAATCATTAAAAACAAGCCATCTGTCAAGAAAAATAATTTATGTCAATTTGTCATAAATCTCATAATCATCATTGACGAGCGCGAAAGATTTAAGCATAATTGCGCCCTTTCGATGAGAGCGTAATTGGCTCAAGTCTGATTGGGTTGTTAGCTCAGCTGGTAGAGCAGCGGACTTTTAATCCGTTTGTCGTGGGTTCGATCCCCGCACAGCCCACCAATAAATCAAGGGGTTACGAGAAATCGTAACCCCTTGTTCATTTTTAGTAGCCGCATAGTAGCCTGTAACTTACCAGATTTAAAACTTATGGCATTTCGCAGCTATAACTTCAAAATGGTACTCTTACTTTTTCTACTCCTGCCTCGATCACTAATAGTTTAGAAAAAATCAATGAGTTAATGTCAACTCAGGGTTTAATCTACTAGTATATATATTCAGTACGACCGTATAGTGTACTTTTGAAAGTGAGGCAATTTATCGACAATACATTTACTAGGTTTCAATCTAACGTTGCCCTATTGATAAAAGAAGTGATTATGTGAAAACGCAGCTACCCGCTCATCTGTTAGCAACAGCTAGAGGCTTGGGAATATTCTCAGACTATCCCTTCTCTGAGCATATAACCTACAACGGATTCCTTCAAAACTAAAAAATCCAATATTCTCAAAATATCTTTTTTTAGAGAATTTGTTCTTTTAATTTTCTCTTTGTTTAAATAGATGTATTTTTTTAAAATATGCTCCAAATGGTAGATTGTGTCTTCGTGTAGCTTGGTATTATTTAACTCTTTATTCAAATCCAAAATTTTTGAAATCCACATTACTCCTTCTTCCAAGTAATGACTTCCAATTCCATTTAACAATTTAGCAATGGAATAAATTACAACTGGAATGTGGCCAATTTCTTTTGAGACCTCACTAAAAAATATTTTATTGTTTTCTTTCAACGAACGCCATTCTTTGGCTGTTTCTTTCCAATGAACTCCAGCTAAAAGATAGTTTTTAATTATTTTTTCAGTAACCCAATACGTATTTGATTTCTTAGAAACTTCAAAAACTTTTGGCTTAAAAATACTCCAGACTAGCCAAAACTTTCCATCGGAATATAAATAATCTTCAGATGATACAAATTGATTCAATAAATCAGCTATAGCTTCGGTAGCATTTAAACTTTCAATAAATGGGGCAAGCAATTTAGGTATCTCGGAGTTACTTGAACCCAGAACAAAGTTTGCATACCTCTCAAAAAACCGCCTCTTAACGTCATAATCAATACCACTGCCTCTTTGTTCTAATGCAAACTGTTTCGCGAATGCAGAAACAATTTTATTAATTATAAGCTTGTGCCCCTCAATATTTGTTTGGTTAGGAATTAATTGAAAGGTTACATTTAAAATATCTAGGCTTAAACTTTCAATCTTTTCCATATTTGGCATTTCAATACTATTCTCTATGAACTCTTGCAATACATTTTCATTGTCTTTAATGAAAGTTTCTCTCAACTTTTCGAATTCGGGGGTATAAGTATGATTTTCATAACTTTTAAGCTGTTCGTTTGCAATGAGTGCGTCGTACTCCGGTTTCAGAATCAAATACCCAAAAAGTATTGATTGAGCGTCATTAAAATATGTAATCCATAACTTCTGAATTACCATATTGATTAAATCAGTTGAACTTTCCCTCGTGATTCCTCCAATTGAGAATGCATCTAAAAGGCTAAACAATAGAATGACTTTTATATTTTCTCGATCTTCAGGAAAGTTGTTAAAAATCATATGAAGCAATGAAAAAGACTCTGTTAAGCCATTACCCATTTGATAGCGATAACTCGATCTTATTGATGCCTTTATAGAGTTGACAACCGAATCTTTACAAAATATTTTTTCGTCATCGTTAAGCTCATTAAAATAATCCCTGAGTAAAACACTAAAAACAATTAGGGGAGTTGAGCTGTTAAGCAAATAAAAATCACCATTGTTGGACTGATCGTAAAATGCAACCACTGAGCTTTCATTTTCCAACTTTGAAATTATTTCCTTTGCGTCAAGGTATGCTTGTTTAGGGTTGCTTACATACTTTTCATAACCATTTGATTTCTCGTTATTTTCAAATCTAAACTGTGCCCAAAGTTTTAATTCTAAATACTTAAAGTCTTGATATACCCTTGCTTGAGATTTTTCACTGTAATCTTTCAAGCTAGGATCTAAATCAGGATTAAACTGTATTGCAACACCGTCTTTTGTTTTTTCAGCAGTGATGTTTATTTTTCTTATATCCATTCTAGCCAAGGCCAGCCTCCACAATTTGTCTGCATCAGTCTGCTCTGACTCTACAGGCAATCTTACATAATATGCATCTAAAATCCCCCATAAAACATGCCGACGTTCATTCGCAGCGTCTTCACTCACATCTTGGCTTCTAAAATATTGATAAGTTAAGAACTGGCTTTCTAATGAATTATTCCGATGCTTGTCATCACAAGTTTTAAGTCGCTCATCATAATGGAGTTTATCGTGCCAATTCGAACCATTTCCAATAGAGTAAAGTGATTTAGCATGCGGCTCTGATAAAACTCTAGTTTGATCAAAACTAATAAATTCTCTTGAACTGAATAGGACGCAGGCAACATTAAATGTCTTATCTGGAAAAGATAAAACAACGCTCGTTACAACTGATGAGATAGAAGCAGATTTTGTATGATGTAAGAGATAAAAAAGCCATTTTTCCAACACATCTGAATCAAGACTCTTAGCAATTTCTAGAAAATACTTTTCCAAAGCCATATGAACGGATTGAAGTAAATATGGACTAACAGGAGAACCAGTACCTCTAAAAAGCTGCCAAAGACAGTTACTGATGTACTGCTTTTTTATCTCACCATCGGATAGTTTAATTTCTACTTCATGCACATTCCCGTCAAAGCCTGAGTTCACATAGTTGGAAATTGATTTATTTGTAAAATCAATTATAAAGTCTACGGTTTTTTTAAGAGATGCTTTAAGCAGCCAATAGATGGGAGTTTGAAAAGCGCTAGCTGGGAAATATTGGAAATTATGCGACGAGACCAAACCAAATGACTCTTCTATGCGGCTGTGAGAGTACATTGAACCTCTATTTGAGTAAACTTCGGACCAGAATAAATTAGCCAAAGCCAAAACATACTCTGGATGAGTATTAACAAGGCCTAAACCATCCAACTCAGTCAAAATTAACTCACATAGAGTGTTATAGGGATCTCGATGATTTTTCCATTTATGCTGCAAGATTTCGCCAAAAAGTTCGTTCAATTCATTTTTTATTTCTAATGATCCAAAAAGAACGGTTTTAACAATTTTTTTACCTCTCTCATCACGAGATAAATAATCATTATTCTTGTTAGCCCATTTATAAAACTCTAAGGCAATTAGACTCGACAACCTTGTTATTTCGCCAACTTTAATTTTGTCATTCCAGTCGTAAATAACTGGTGTAAAGGAAACTAGATTTTGATAACCTATCCTTTCTCGATTGTTAAAAACAAACCTTATAAATGCCTCCCATCCTTTTCCTTTAGGCTTTGTAAAAACAAATTTCAAAGTGAATATGTTTTCATTTTTAAATCCTAATTTTTTAAAGTAGGAATCATCTATTTCTTTGCATGCAACTCTTAAAATAAAAATTAGCTTTTTTAACAACTGCTGACTATTAGCTAACAACTCTTCTTCGAGAATACTAAAAAAAACATCAGAGTAGTCGGATAGCAATACGGAAACGTATATCTCATCCTTCCAAAACGACTGAACTTCCTCGCTTTCGAGTGACCTGTTAATAAACTCCTTTATCTGGCTATCACTCAATAAAAGCTTTTCAGACATCCAGTTTCTAAAGCATCTTCTTACAGGGAGTGATTGACCTAGAATCTCGAAAAATCCATTAATGTCTACTTTGTTGATAAATTCGCTTTCAATGAACTTTTCAATCGCCCACTCTTCATAGATATCGTGGGTGATAAAATAACCAGATACCTCATGCCCCAGCACACCTTCATCAACCAACTCCTTTAAAGTTGCTGGATTAAAAGTCGAATTTACAAAGAATAGGCCTTTATTTGCTCTTTCTAATGCTAGCTTTATAAAACAAGACTCTCGCTCAGGTAGCGTATTTTTTATTTTTTTGTTCCATAATTTGTTTTTAAATTGAAGATAGTCAATATCTTCAAGATCTGAGTAAAAGTTTAGATATTCGCGCAAGTAAAATAGATTTTGTATTAACCCAAATAATTTTTCGTCTTTGGGTAAGGTAAAAGAATATTTGTCTGATAAAGCTATAAGCTCTTCTTCACTAAGATTTTTGATATTTATGTTTAAAGGAATTTGTCCGTAAATATCATAAATGAGGTTATTTAAGTCTTCTAAATAGCTCTCTCTAGTAGTGAAAATTACTTTCCATCCATCTTTAATAATTTGAGTCAAGAACTCTTTAAATGGATCATTGTTATTTAAATCTAATAATTTTTCCGCGGAGTCTATGACTATTATTTTCTGAAGTTCATTTGCATGGGCATCTGTAAACTCGTAAAAACTAAAGTTAGTAAATAAGTCATTTATATTTCTTAACTCAAACTCATTCGCCTTGAATACATATAAAATAAATTGATCTTTTAGCTGCTTTTGGAGTTTCTTAATAACTGCCGTTTTTCCAACACCACCAACACCACTTAGTATTGAAACTTGATTAGAGTTATTTGTTAACCGGGTAACAAATAATTCCCTATCAACTTCTATTTCTTGTCCCTTGAAGTTAATACATTCTTGAATTGATAAAATATTGGTTGTATGTTTTTTTTGGTCTTCAATTAAATTGATAATGCTTTTGTCTAGTGTAAAAAAATACTTCGAAAGATTACTATGAGTGTTAGAAACACTAAGGGATTCAAAATAACTTGCAGTTCGCCAGACTAGATTTATATTTAAATCCTTTGCTTTTGCTTCTATTTCGACTAGCCCTGCTGGGGGCTTGCCTCTGTACTGCGCCCACTCTTGATTACAATAAAAATGCAATACTGAGATTTTTGGATAATATTTATTAATAGCTATCAGGGTATCTAGAATCTCAACTTTATTGCTAGTTAAAGAGCCCGAGTAAAATTTAGCTTGCCATCCAATTTCCTCCCCATTACTAACGATAGGATTTGTTTCAATTGCGGTCTGATTTATAAAACGAAAAATACCATTTGGTTGGTTAAACTCTTGGCAGAACAAAAGATAACAAAACCATTCAAAACTTTTCTGAGGATTACTAGAAAACTTTGCTTTAAATACATCCCAGTTAGGCTTAATCATTTTGGAAGCACTTTTCTAATTACTTTGGATTATGTAAGAAATGATATAACTAAAATTGAAGCATAGCATTACCTGCATGTTTAATTGGGGTTTTCATAACTTCCTTTGTTTTATCTTTAAAGCGTACAGTTATTGACAGAACTCCAAGGGGGCTAAAGCCCCTTTAGACTCCCAATCATCCGTCATAGGCCACACCCCCTCTAGGCGCCTCTTCATTGGTTACATTCTCATTAGAAATCCCATCATTGGATACCCCTCTAGGAGGGTCTATATCCCTACTCCAGCGACACTCGATTTTCCATTGATAATGACCTGTAGTAATAACTACCCTTCCAAAGTCCACCCCTATGACTTGGTATCCAGTAGGCTCTAGATATATATTTGGTTTATCACTCCATTGTTTTGCCAGCGTTACAATATAATCTTTACGATCCAAGCTAGGCCCTCCCAGAAGCTTTACAAAGCTTTTCCAATCCCCTGTATCAACAGCTTTGCAGATTTCACCCATAATCCCCTCTAGCTCCTCGCCTTTTAACCGCCTTATTTCTCGATATATGGTAACAGGCGGTCCGCCGATTTGTTGAAACTGGCGAACACCCCAAGTAGAGGCCCATGCACGTACTCGATGACAGGTTTTTTTTGCGTCTTGCCCATAGAGGTCTTCATCTAGCCCATAGCTATCAAGGCCCTTAGTGATGTATTTAGCAATGTAGGAAGTAGCACTCCCTTTTTTTGGATCAATCTTTTCTACCTTGAAGCGATACTTTTCCGCACCACTCTCATTTGAATCCTCACGCAGTGCATAGTCACGAAGGATTGCAGTAATCGCGGCCTCATGCTCTGGCTTCATAAACACAAGTAAATGCCAATGAGGGGTTCCATCATGGTGAGCTTCTACAACGCGGAAACCGTAATACTCAAGGCCATCCCGATCAAGCTTTGCGCGAATGCGAGCCCATAATCTTGTTAGATACTTTTGTGCCTGTTGGGGCGTGGTCTGGTTGTACTTTTTGTTCCTATAAACTGTCTCTTTTCCCGTTTTAGTGTCTTTTATGTAGGTATATGCATGCATTTTGGAGGGGCATGTCATGGTGTAAAACATGCTGATGTGACCAAGCTCTTTTGATAGCTCATCAAAGCCTTTGATACGCACCATGAGTTCAGCACGTCTATTACTGGGGTTTGCTAATGAGTGCTCAGATAACTCTTTGAGGCTTATCTCTTCCCCTGTTTCTTGATTGATTGCATAACAGTACTCAAGTGTGCGCATATTACGTTTTTGCTGTTGCAAATATCGATGATAGGTTTCATTGCTAACATAAATTCCTTGCTTGGCATGGACATAACCTGCACGTATGGCATGCTGCTCTACGTTACGCGCATGAATACGTCTAAATACTTTTCTCCACCATCCATCATTACATAATCGATTTAATTTGCCTGTTATTGACTCAGCATCGGTTACCGGAGCTTTCCTGTTGCGTTGTTGGTTTAGGATTTTAGGATCGATCTTGTAGCAATTACGAATAAAGTGGGTGATTGCATGAAAGGCGACGCCTTGTGATTTGGTTGAGTATCGCAAGCGCATACAGTGATCGGCAGCACGTTTTGCATATGCGATTAAATCGTCATCACTTGACGCCAATTTAATCGATTCTATTGATAGGTCGTCTTTAACATCGAGCATATATAGGTTAGCGCTTCTTCTTCCTTCACTCTTGTATAGATCTGCATAGTGATTGGCAACTTTAAGACTAAAGCTATCTGGTAGTGATTGCAGTATAGGCCGCCTAAAGCTCCAATCTGAGACGTCATCCTCAAATCGAGCGGCTAAAACTTCAGAAATACTTGCATCTACTGGAAGCGCTAGATGTGGCCTGATGTTTGTCAGGTTCATTTACGTACTCCAGTATCTGAAGTTGAAACACGTAAACGAGATTGCACATAGCTTTGTAAGTCTTCGATACGATAACGGACAGCACGATCACCGATTTTAATGAAGGGGACTTTTGCGCCTGCCCAGCGGTCACGCTCTAGGAACGCTTTGCTAAGACCTAAAAATGATGCGGCTTGTGTGGTATTAAGTAATTGAGTTGTCATAAGACCTCCTTATTTAGAAGGCCCCATGATTAATGAGATTTAAATTTGAGCGTTATACTTGACCATTGCAGACGTAAACGTATGCACTGCTAACGTATACGTCTGCAATGGAGGCGTATATATTTATTCAGGCCCTATAGAGCGTCTTCGTCCTTTCAAGTATTCAGACAATCCATCACTTAAGGTTCTAATCATATTATGATGCGCAAGATGTTCCACCATACTAGGATTCTTATCACAGTATATTTGAGCCGCGTTTCTATAAGATTTGTAATTTCCACATTTGTACATATCAGCAAGTTTTTTGATAGCCTCATTAGTTTTAGAATGTCGCTGAATTGCCGCCTTGGCATTTCTTTTACTTACTTTAGATTTGCTCTCGATTAATGTAAGGTCAACGGAACGCAAACCCTCGGCATAAGTAATAGCCTCCATCGCTTCAATTATCCAAGTGCTGACATGATCCAAAATCCGCCAATCATGCACCCACTCTTCTTTATCATTCCAACTGCCATAATATTGCTCATCATCACTCGCTGTATCTATCAGACCAAGTGCTAATGTGGCGTAAATTTCAAACCATTGCAGATCATTAATATCAGTATCGGGTAAGATGAATTTATCTTCATAGAGTCTAAGCGCATTAATTGAAAGCGCCATATCCCGTTGCACCTCGATGGGCATTTGATCATCGTCGATGTAACTAGGCTGACTTTCTAAATACTCCGCCTCTAAAAACATCTCACTCAAAATTCCATCTTTGACAGTATCCTGAGCCTCAATCCAGTTTATTATTTTGGCAATATCTACAATTTCTTCGACAGAGCGATCCAGAAGAAGGCGTCTTGCTCTAGATACAATGTCGTCTCCATACCTTTGTAGAGTTTTAGGGGCCTCACCTAACTTTGGGTGAAAGTGTTCAAATCCAAAAATCATTGTGTGTCTTTCTGATATAGAGGTGACTTAGATTATTTCTTGGAAGTTAGTTTTTCACTAAACTGCTCGAAATGATGTTCCATATACCTATTAAAACTTGAAGTTTGTGAGGGATTTAGGTATTTGGGTGACAAAGTCATTGTGCTTTTCAAACCGAGCTTTTCTAATCGATTACCTATACTTGGATTCACATGCATTCCCCAACTTACATCATTAATTTTCTTGAAGCTAATAAGATACCTATCAAATAATTTATCAACATGTGCGGCTAATAGAAGGCCATTGGTTGGATCAAGCCTTTCAAGATCATCGGAAGCTCTCCAAGGTTTTATATGAGATGCAATTAAAAGCTCTGGAATGTCGATTGAAGTTAATGCACATGTCTCTTTCTGTCCCCATAACTTTTCTACATCGCTTCTGAATCTACCCTGTCCAACCCTTGCATTCACTAAAGCTTCTTTTTCAGTTGATGATCTTGATGAAGTATTAATTTCGTCTAGATCATCAATAATTTGCAAATCATCGATAGTTGCAAATCTAGTTAATAAGTTATCAAACTTAACTTTATAGTTTCTTTTAGCTGGCAAGGGATTGAAATTCTGTCCACTTGAAAAATAATTATGGAATTCTTTTGAGTCAAACCATTCGGATTGATTGATTAAAATTGGTTTATCTGGAGCTCTAATTTTTTTTAAATGCAATTTAAAATCAAAATTCTTTATTACGTTTTCTTTCAGACTCTTTAATGGATACAAGCCTCTTTCACACCTGTAAACTTTGAAAGTTCCTTCCAAGAAATAGAGCATTTTACCTTTTGGTTTCTCTCTATCTCCTGATATTAAATATACCGAATCGCCCTCTGAGACATTATCACTATTGGTGAAGTAGGTATCATTTTTAAACTCACCAAACGTATGCTTCATAAAGTATACGAACATAGTTTTACTCAAGTTGCTCTCCATTTTTTTTGAAATAATCTGTAATTCTTTGCATAGGCGCTCTAAGCCTTTCAGCATCCCCAATGATGTAACCTGCTGTGACGTCATTATTCATCTTATGATTGGCTAGTCTTTTAAGTGCATAGGCTGAAATATCTAAGCTTTCTGCAACGGTAATAAATGTTCTTCTTAGATCATGCGGGGTAAATATTACACCTGATTTTTCAACCACGATTTTCATTTGTTTATTAGGATCATCCATATAGCCCTTGACGCCTCTTCCAGCAAATACGAATGGGCTCTTTTCTATGTTGTCTTTACTGCGCTTTTTGAGGAGTTCAAACAAAAAGTCACTGAGGGGCAGTGTATGGGCTTGTCTGTTCTTGGGATCAGGGATGGTTAAGGTCTTGGCTTTTAGATCAACATCTCGCCATTGCAGGGCTAATCCTTCCTCGCGCCTTAAGCCTGTGAAAATCAAAAGCAGTAAATAATCTTTTACTGCATAACGATTGATACCTTTAGAGAACTCAGGAAGCGCGTTAACCGCTTTAAACCATGCAGGCAGATCATGTGCCTTAATCACGGTTTGTTTTCGGTCTACGCGATACCATGCGCGGGTTTGTGAGAGACGCTTAATGGGATTGTCGGCAATGATGGGATTGCCAATGGAGTCTTCATATTGACCTAGGGCGAAATTAAATAAGGCACGCATAAACCGCATACTAAGATTGGCTTGTGCTTCGCTTCTTTCGCCAATGCCACGATGCTTTTTTTCGATCATATCTTTGGATATGTCGACTATGGGTTTGTTGTTCCACTCTAGGAAGTGGGTTTTCATGAAACGATCATAGTCATAGATCGTTCTGGGTTTTAAACTGTTGCGGGCTTGCTTGTAGGCTTCATAGACTTGGGACAAGGTGACGCTCTTGGCTTTTTTAGCTTTGTCTAGATCGTTTGGATTAACGCCTCTGGCAATCTGACCTAGGATGCTTTTTGCTTCTAGCCTTGCTTGTTCTGGGGCAAATACACCATGACGCCCTATCGTTACACGAACGGTTTTGTCATTGACCTTACCTTCGGCGTAATACACTTTGCTACCAGTACCAACGCGAACCCCAAAACCTGTAAGTTGAGAATCTCGATAAAACTTTTGCCCCGTTTCCGGATAGGGAATATTATCGATAAAAGTCTTGGTAAGTTTGTCTGCCATATCGCCTACTAATTCAAATTTAGTAGCCGCATAGTAGGCCAGATATTTAAAATGATGTCAAACACAATAAATGTTATTAAAATATAAATACAATAAAATCATATATTTATAAAACATTTTCAAAGTAGTAAAAAGTGGCTAAAACCTAATTTTGAGAACTTTTAATCCGTTTGTCGTGGGTTCGATCCCCGCACAGCCCACCAATACTAAAGCGGCTTAGAGTGAAAATCTCTGAGCCGCTTTTTCATTTGCGTGACTAAAGCCCAACAACGAAATCGGCTTAGCTAGTACCAGCGTCATCCTGTATCCACAGTGCTCAATGTTCAGCTGCAAAACCCAAGACATCTAAAAGACTGTCGATATTTAGTATCGATCAAAGTAAGCCAATAAAGTCGGTCTATTCAGAAAATATCCCTTGTTAACTTCCTACTATCATACTTATTGCGGTCAAAATTTAGACTTCACAAAAGACGCTTAGTCGGCCGTTAAGTCTAATGACAAAACAAAACACTAGATTAAGGCTAGTTGAAAAAGTTACTCCTAAACGATATTTACCCATATAAATAATTTAGGAATAACGCTGAACAGATAGGACTTACAAGTCATGATTAATTTTGAATTGGCGATACTGGAGAACATCAAGGAGTTGGAAATCATCCCAATCCAATACAATCTTTGGTTAGTAGGTCTGTCTGTGTTAATCGCGATTATGACCTCTACCCTAGCCATCCAGCTAGGCAATATGGCGCAGAAACAAACCTCAAAGTTCTATAAACAAATATCCGTCATATCAGGCGCAGTAGCGCTTGGCGCTGGGGTTTGGTCTATGCATTTCATTGGCATGATGGCGCTCAATCTTTGCACAAAGGTGAACTACAACGTTGCGGTAACAGCGCTTTCAATGCTTCCCGCGATTTTTGCTTCTTTATACGCCCTTAATTTTATCAGCGCCGATAGTGCCAGCACTAAAAGTCTAATTGTTGGTGGTGTTTTGGTTGGGCTGGGAATTGGGGGAATGCATTATATTGGGATCTACGCAATGGAAATGGAGCCCAGAATGAAGCTCCAACTTTCATGGCTACTGATTTCCGTGGTAATTGCAGTCTTACTATCCATATTGGCGTTGTGGGTTGGCATACATACCAAATCTGACACTGACTTTTCTACCAAGAAATCATTTATTCGCACGCTCACTGGAGGCTCGATTCTAGGCTTGGCAATATCTGGGATGCATTATGCAGGGATGCATGCATCCCTATTTATCGGCAAGCCTGATTTGGGGTTCAATCCAGCGCTCAATCACTCAGTATCGTTTTCTTTAGGCATTACCCTAGTCACCATATTGATTGGTGTACTTGCCGCCTCTATCAATGCCATGATTCACTACCGTCATATTATGGAGGAAATTAAGATCGATGAACGTCGGTTGTCCGTCATTTTTGAGACGGCTACCGATGCCATCATTACCTTTGACGCGCGTGGAAAAATCATGTCATTCAATGGTCCGGTGCATCAGATGTTTGAATGGGATGCTTCCGAAATCACGCTAACCAACATTCGGATGCTGATACAAGATTATGATGAGGTCGCAACGATGTGCGAACTCAATCATAGTGATGGCTATCAATCGAGTGTTCCTACGCGAATCTCAAGGGCAACAGGTTTAAAAAAAACTGGAAAAGAGTTCCCTATTAAAATATCGCTAGGCCATGTAGAACTAAACGGTGTGGATGCTTACGTTGCGTTTATATCTGACTTAACACAGCAACATGCCTATGAGGCAGCTATGCGAGATCGAGACATTCAGATCCAGTCTTTAATGAACAATATGCCTGGGGTAGCATTTCAATTTATCAATGATCACTCCCACACCCCGTTATTAATGAGTCCATCCATTGAAACCTTAACAGGTTACCAAGCGTCTGAATTTATTAGTGGCGATAGAAAATTCCGAGATCTGATGAAAACAGAAGATCTACATAAGCTGCGCAATATCATTAATCAAGCCATCTTAGATAAATCCAGCTACGCCTATGAGTACCGCGTCACACACCGTAATGGTCAAGAACGGTGGGTCTCCGAGGCTGGCTCAGTGATGTTAGGGGAAGGTGCGAATGAGTGGTACATCAATGGCGTGATTATTGATATTACAGATTCAAAACGCATTAATGCAGAATACCAAAGCATAGTAACCGCGATCCATCGCTCTACCAGTATTGTTGAATATACAACAGATGGCATTATTACAAATGCAAATCAAATTTTTCTTGATCTAGTGGAATTCACAAAAGATGAAGTGATTGGTCAGCACCACGCAATATTTTGTGCGCCTGGTGATGCCCAGACAGAACGCTACAAAAACAAGTGGTCAGCGCTAAAGCGTGGTCAATTTGTAGAGGGTGAATTTTTACGTTACGGCAAAAACGGCAAAAAAATCTGGATACATGCATCGTACAACCCACTTCTCAATGAAGATGGCGTTCCAGTAAAGGTTCTATTGTTTATGATGGATATCTCGACTCGTAAACAAATGGAAATTGCCCTCACAGAATCAAAAGAAAAAGCCGAAATAGCAGCTAACTCAAAAGCTGCATTTCTTGCCAATATGAGTCACGAAATTCGTACGCCCATGAATGCAATTATCGGCTTTAGTGAGATCATGGCAGACACTGACCTCGATGGACAGCAAAAGAAATACCTGCAAAGTATCAATAGTTCTGCAAAGTCACTATTACGCTTATTGAACGATATTTTGGACAGTGCGAAATTAGAGAAAGGTAAGCTAGAGTTTAATAAAATTGACTTCAGCCTAGATCAGTTGGTGGATGAAGTTATTTCAACTTTATGGATACAAGCACGTAAAAAGAAATTAGAACTCCTGTTGGAAATAGCACCAGAAGCAAGTGGATATTATTTGGGAGATCCAGACAGGATTCGTCAGGTGTTAATCAACATTGTTGGTAACGCAATTAAATTCACCCTGGAGGGCCATGTAAAACTCAAAGTGTCCTATCAGGGCAATATTGCCACTTTAGAAGTAACAGACACTGGAATTGGTATTTCGAAGGATAGAATTTCCGCAATATTCGAACCGTTCACTCAAGCAGACTCATCAATGAGCCGTCGGTTTGGTGGTACAGGCCTTGGCACGACCATCAGCAAACAATTGATAGATGCGATGGGCGGAACAATCTCCGTAACCAGTGAATTGGGGGTAGGTAGTTGCTTCACCATCGAGATACCCTTGAACATTGGTAAGAAATTAGTCAGTATATCGAGTAAGCCAACAACGCAAATACCAAAACTAGACATATTAATTGCAGACGATATTCCACTTAATCTGGAACTACTATCTATTCTGTTAACGCAAGACGGCCACACAGTATCAACGGCATCCAATGGCCAAGAAGCTTTGGATCTGGCTAAATCGAAAAATTTCGATTTGCTGATCCTAGATGTACAAATGCCTGAAAAAGATGGTCTCACGGCAGCAAGAGAGTTAAGAGTCTTTGAGCGAGCAAACAACTTGCCTCACAAGCCCATCATAGCGTTAACGGCAAGCGTACTGCAAGAAGACAGAGTTGCGGCATTAGAGGCTGGAATGAATGGGTTTGCTTCAAAACCAGTGGACCATGAAGAGCTCACCAAACAAATAAGTTATGTATTGTTTGGAAACGCCCCCGAGCCAGTCACTGAAAATGAAACTGAGTCCACAGCTCCTGCACAAATCCTCAACTTTAAAGTTGGCGTTAAGCGTTGGGGTAACGCAAAACTCTATATCAAGGAGTTACATAATTTCTCAAAAAATCAATCCACCAACCTAACCATCTTGAATGATCTGATTACCAATACAAAAAATGGGCAACTAAAAGCACACGCACACGCATGCAAGGGAGTTGCAGCAAACTTATCAATTGAGCTGCTTCGAGATGCATATGCTGCAATTGAAGTGACAACTGACACTGAAAGTCAGGCAAAGTTAAACGAGTTAGCCCAACTGATTACTCAACAGTGGCAGGCATTTGAGCGCGAATTGGAATTACTGGCAATGTCAGATGAACCGAACGCTATTGCTACTGAAAGCACTTTGGTGAATGATGCTTATGACAGCGTTCAATTAGAAGAATTTATTGGTCGTATTATTGACCGAGCAAATAAAGGTCAATTCGACAGCGCTGATTTAGAGGCAATTCGAGCCATGTGCTCGCCAGAGTTACAACTGAAGTTAACTGAAGTGACTGAGTGTTTTGATGACTTTGAGTTTCAACGCGGGATTGAAGTCCTAGTTGATATTCAACAAAACTTATCTAAAGAAGGACTCTCTCATCATGAATAAAAAACCATTAGTATTATTGGTTGATGATGAACCAACCAACTTAAAGATTCTAAGAGAAATTCTAGAGCCTGAGTACTCGCTAAGCTTCGCAAAGAACGGAGAAGATGCGATTCAATTAGCATCAACATTACTTCCCTCTATCATTCTGCTGGATATCATGATGCCAGGCATGACAGGCTATGAAGTCTGTGAAAAGCTAAAGTCACAATCATCCACCATTAACATCCCGATTATTTTTGTTTCAGCGCTGACTGAAGAGATGGATGAAATGAAGGGGTTTGAGGTTGGTGCGGTAGACTACATTTTCAAACCAGTACGGCCAGGCATCGTAAGATCTCGTGTCAAAAATCATCTTTCGTTAGTGCGAGCAGAAGAACTCAAAATCACGCACATGCAAATCATCGAACGGCTAGGTCGAGCCGCAGAATATAAAGACAATGAAACTGGACTGCACGTCATGAGAATGAGTCGAGTATCCAAATTATTAGCGCTTAAGCTTGGACTCGATGATGCGTTTGCAGAGCTTTTGCTATTAGCAGCACCTATGCATGATATTGGTAAAATTGGCATTCCAGACGCTATTTTACTAAAACCAGACAAACTAACCCCCGATGAATTTCGAGAAATACAAAAGCACCCACAAATAGGGGCAGAAATCTTAGGAGAGTCTACCTCTGAGCTAATTAGGTTAGCGAAATCAGTGGCGCTGTACCACCACGAAAAATGGGACGGATCGGGCTACCCACATGCACTCAAAGGTACGGAAATTCCTATTGAGGCTAGAATTGTTGCAGTTGCCGATGTATTCGATGCGCTAACCAATAAACGCCCATATAAAGAGGCATGGTCAATTGAGGAAACCCTTAAGTTTTTGGTAAATCAAAAAGAGAAGCACTTTGACCCGCAGATTGTAGATGTTTTAGTAAATTCAATTGACGAAATCAATGCAAGCATCGCAATTTGGAAAGAGTAATATCAGCTTATTAATTCGTTCATCACTCACTCAATCCTCGCCAGTCCACCAATACCTAGCCATGCAATACAAAGTGGCTTAGATTAAAACTTTCACCACCAGCACAAATTGCATGATGTGCTCATGATGTGCTTATGTGCCTTAACTGAACTATTTAGCAGCATCAACTCTAAATACCATATATATATCGGTGGTTTCTCAAGTTTAACATATGTAAACCTAGTAATTGTTTGAGGCGTTATTGATAAACCCATACAATACCCCAATACTAGATGTGTTTAAACTTAACAGGAGTAATTGAATGACGATTAAATCTTTAGTTTTGAATGCCGTGCTATCCATTGCACTAACAATCAGCATCACAGCACTTGCAACCGAAGATGCTTCTATGCATGAAGTCTATTCCGCTACCGAGGCAGGTAAGTTTAGCGAAGCGCAAGCCATGATGGATAAAGTGCTGCAAGACCACCCTAATAGTGCTAAAGCCCATTATGTGGAGGCAGAGCTATTGGCAAAACAAGGAAAAATGAGTCAAGCGCAAAGCGAGCTTAATACCGCAGAAAAACTGCAGCCAGGTTTGCCTTTTGCAAAACCAGCATCTGTGGAAAAACTAAAATCCCTCATTGGGGTATCACACACTAGCGGCTTTAGCAGCCCAGCCAGCAGTAACGGTACACCTTGGGGCATGATGTTGTTAATCGCTGGTCTGATTGCGTTTATGTATTTTGCCGTTAAAATGATGACTAGGCGCAATCCTCCACTAGCGCCCATGAACCCTTATGGCAACAATGCCCCGATTAACCCTCAACCCTATGGTGCAGCGCCTATGATGAACCCAACCGCATCTGGTGGGCTAGGCTCAGGCATCTTGGGCGGACTAGCGACAGGTGCCGCTGTAGGCGCAGGCATGGTTGCAGGTGAAGCATTAATGCATCACTTTACAGATGGCGGAAGTAGTAATAATGGCTTAATCAATGATGCACATGCGGCCAACAATGGTAATCAAGAAAATAATTATCTTGCGCAGGACGATATGGGCGGCACAGACTTTGGCATTGCAGATAACGCATCTTGGGATGACAGCAGCAGTGGTTCAGACGACTGGACTTAACTCTATTACCAACTAGACCTATTACTCACTAGAAAAAACTTTCAAAGGGAAAAATAATGGCTGAAGAGTTTGAGGTTCACGGCCCTCACGATCATGCGCTAGAGCATGCCGCGCATGGTAGCGATTCATTTTCCGGGAAGATTGCTGTGACTACAGCAATTTTGGCTACGGTAGGCGCCTTGTTCAGTTACCAGGTCGGCTCAACGCAAAATGAAGCGGCGATGTACAAAAATGACGCAGCCATTAAAAAAACCGAAGCTGCGAAT
The DNA here is from genome assembly GCA_036504995.1 of Methylophilaceae bacterium. Taxonomy (GTDB): domain Bacteria; phylum Pseudomonadota; class Gammaproteobacteria; order Burkholderiales; family Methylophilaceae; genus DASXUG01. The sequence continues at coordinate 150,008 of DASXUG010000010.1, forward strand.
CAATGGAACTTTTACCAAGCAAAAAGCAATAAACAAAACTTGGCCGAACTGGCATTATCTTTGCCCGTAACTGATAAAGACAAATACACGCAAGCCATTGAGCGCTATACATCAGAAAAAACTGAGATCAAAAAAGAAGCAGACAAACTAGAAGCTGAATCCAAGCACTGGGATGAGGTTTCCGAACAAACCATGCATATCCACCACCGCTGGGCACTGGCAATGACTTTGATTCAAATCGCCATCTCTATCTCGGCGATCACCTTACTCACGCGCAAACAATCGTTAATGTATGCTGTGTATGGTATGAGTTTAGGTGGCTTTGTATTTGCTGGATTAGCGTTGCTTAATCTTTAAAGCGCGCCACGCTCGTTTTAAATTTTCTTGGCTATAAACTCAATTTAGCTCAATACGGTAAAGTAACTTCAACACTAAAACCAACAGGCGCGAGGTTGCGGGCTAAAATATTGCCGCCATGCGCCTCAACCACCTGCTTGGTAATAGCAAGACCCACTCCATGACCGATGGTTTGGGTAGTGTCCTTTCCTCTAACAAAGGGCTTAAAAATGTCCTGCAACTCTGATTCACCAACGCCTTTGCCTTGATCAGTCACCGACAAAAATACCTGTTTACTCTCGAGACATTGACGACAAGAAATTTTTACCTCACTTGACTCTGGACCATACTTGATCGCATTACGCACAAGATTTTCAATAGCCGTATACAACAAATCGGCTTGGCCTCTAATTGTCGCCTCCTGCTCACATATGAGCTTGAGTTTGATGTTTCTTAAGTCAGCTTCAAGTTGTGCATCAAGCACAATACTATCTAATAATGGCTTCAAGATCACAGGCTCTTTTTGAATCTGAACTACACCAGACTCCAAACGAGAAAGCTCTAGCAGTTCGCCCAACATTTTATCCATGCGCGTGGCTTCAAGCTCAACCCTTGCTAGCGTTGCTGAAATTTTTTCAGGATTTTGACTAGCTAAGCCAAGCGCCATCTGAATCCGCGCAAGTGGTGAACGTAACTCATGAGAAACATGATGTAATAAGGTGTTCTGCCCTTTTAATAAGCTGCCAATACGAGATGCCATTAAATCAAAATCGCGGCCTAAATCGCTTAACTCATCGCTACGGTTTGACATTGCATCGCCGATACGCACATCTAATCGCCCATTAGCTGCTTCATCAAATGCAGCACGTAATGTTTTAATAGGTTTTGAAAAATACCAAGCGAGCACCGCAGCAAACAACAAACTTACCAAAGCACCAGCAAGCAAAGGGATATAAGGGAATAGGCCCTGTGGATGGTTACCTGGTGGAGGGCCTTCTCTATCATGGCGAAAATTGGGTGTGGCATCGAATGGCAACTGGCGGCCAGCGGCAAATATCAAATACGATTTATTGTCAGCCAAAGTCACCAAGCTAACACTCCTGCTTTCGGGTTGCTTGGTGACAACCTGACGGGCATTTTCAACAAGACTTTTAGTGACTGGTCGCTTAAAAACATCCACCCCATTTTGATCAACCACATAAACCACCATTGGAGGCATATGATGTTCAGTGCGCCAATCGTTGAATAGATCACCCAGCCCCTTTAAACCAGCATAACGCAAAATATAAGCGGCAGTTTCTACTTGAGACCTCGCTGGAGGACTTTGCTCTATAGCGTTCGCCACACTGGTAATTGCATTACGTTGGACATGCTCCCACCAAATGGCGATCCCCACCCCTAACGTCGTTGTTAGCTGTGCAAGGAAGAAAAATAGGAAGAACTTTTGATATAACTTACCCATCAAGCTTTAACCATCTGGTACCCCATGCGATAAACTGTTTGTATCAGCTGATGACCGTCATCGGCGTCTCCAATTTTGAGACGGATATTACTTAAATGCACATCGATACTGCGATCAAACCTCGGCAATGGGCGCCCCATGCCCTGCACTGACAGGTCGCTTTTACTTACAACACGCCCTGCGTTTTTAACAAGCACTTCAAGTAGATTAAACTCCGTACTGGTAAGCTCTAGTGACCGCCCATCCCACATCACACGCCGTTGCTCTGGCCACATTTTTAATTTACCCACGACAATCTCAGCAGCGTTTTGGTTAACTTGAGAGCGCCGTAAGATGGCACGGATTCTCGCCACCAACTCACGCGGAGTACATGGTTTAGGAACATAATCGTCAGCACCTAACTCCAAGCCCAGCACACGTGCAGCATCGTCCCCTTTTGCGGTTAACATAATCACTGGAATATTGCTGTTTGCGCGAATAATGCGTAAAACTTCGGTACCAGTCATTCTTGGCATCATGACATCTAAAACAATCAAATCGAAATTTCCTGCTAATGCGTATTGGCTGCCAACTTCACCATCACTGGCTGTCGTAGCTTCAAACCCCTCTTGCTCCAGAAACTCTTTGATCATGCCTAGTAGCTCAATATCATCATCAATCAATAAAATTTTGCTCATATTCGACTCCAGCCCTAATAATTATGTTGCCATATTACTGTCTAGCTAATTTTCTTTACAAGAGTTAAGAGCCTTGTTTTACTTAACTTTACATCTATATTATTTGCGTAAATCTTCAAATCGAACAAAACAATTTACTTATTTTTTCATTCACTTAACGGAACTTTACACAGGCCAAACTCATAATGCAGCTGTCTCGATTTGGAGATTTACACTATCAGGAAATATGATGAAAAAATTACTTTTTTCGCTCAATTATAAAAAAATGGCAGCCATCACGTGCTTAGGCATGAGTGCGCTAGCAATTGCAGAGCCAAATGACATGGATGCGCATCACTCAGGTTGCAAGCATCAAGAACACATGCAAGACAAGGCATTTATGCCGCCACCTGGATTTATGCCACCCCCCAGTATGCCTCGGTTTCTATTTGGCATAAAGCTAACAGAAGAGCAAAACGATAAGATTTTTGCGTTAACTTATCCTGAAATACCTAAAAAACATGACCGTATGAAACAAAGAGTGCAACTCATCAAATCTATACAGGCATTATCTAGCAGCGAGAAGTTTGATGAGAGCGAAGCCAAAATAATTGCAGAAAAACTTGCCACAATAGATAAGGAAGAGCTGGTAAGTAATAGCATAATAGAAAACAAAATATTTCAAATACTTACGACAGAGCAACGTACTCAACTACAAAAAAACCAAACGCAAGAGTCTGACCCTAAAATGATGAGGCCAATCCACTTTATGCCCACGCACGGCATAACAGATCGTGCTCATCATCAAGATACTTTTTAAGCAAATAATAGTCATTAGCATGGAGACCGATGATCATGAATTACACTGACTGTTTAGAACGCTCAATATGGTTACAACTCAATAACGGTATATGGCCCAATGAGTTATTAGAGATTAAACCTAAAAAGTGGGATCTCGTGGATATGAACTTGAAAGGAAAGTTGGTGCTTGATCATTTCGGCCAAATTATCTACAAAATCACATTGTTATGTAATGCCGAAATTGCTAAAAATAACAGATCTAGAACAAACAAAGCCTATCATCTGGCGGGCTCAGGTGAGTCTACTATGTACCCGTGAGCTGTTTTACATACCTTTACACATTGCACCCATCATTAATCAAAACCGTATCCGATAAATCAAATATGCGAGTGTGATGCGCATATTTGATTAAGGAGAATATGATGACAACCAGTATTTCAAGTTTGAGCTCGCAAATTGCCAGCTCTTTATTTTCAAAAATTGATACGAAAAACCAAGGCTATATAGACAAAACCGAACTAAGCTCCAGCTCTAGTGACGGTGATAGCTCAAGCACTGACGACGCTTTTAATGCTCTAGACAGCGATAGTGATGGCAAGGTCACCAAGAGCGAACTCACCAAAGGTATAGAAAGCTTACTCAGCAGCCTTAATAGTTCAAGCGTCAATGGGCAAGATGACGCCAACAGACCGCCGCCTCCCGATGGTCCCCCACCAGATGACAAAGGCGACGGAAGTGATTCTGGGCTGACGAAAGATCAAATGACTAAAATGGCATCTGAATCAAAGGACAGCAAGCTTTCAAGCATGTTGAAGGATGTCTCTAGCAATTTTGACACTGCAGATACCAATAAAGATGGAAAAGTAAGCCGCGAAGAAGCCATGGCTTATGAGAAGTCAAAGGGCGACAGCGCTTCAAATAGCGCAAGCTCTGCATCCGAAAATACCTCATCCAATAGCGAGGTTGCTATGAAAAAGATTGCGGAACTTTTAGCTAAGTATGCCTCGGACTCCAACACACAAACTAGCGCTACATCATCAAGTAGCGTTTCGGTAACTGCCTAAACTAACTGGGCTAGTTGCGCTGGCCCAGTTAGTTAACCATACAGAAAACAGCTATCACTAAGCAGTAGTGCTGACCAACGCGCCAGATGAACCATGCCCAGCAAGCTTCTCGGAAAGTGTTTTAAGAAGTGATTGCAAACTTGCACTGCCGTCATCGGAAGATCCGCCTAGAGAGCTGAGTAAATTTTGGAAACTAGTTTCTAAATTTGATGTAGATGACGTGCTACTGTTATCTGAAGCGCTTGAGGTACTGCCATCCGCAGAGGTGGACGTGGCATCAGACGTAGCGCTACTAGTTAATTTAGAAATTAAACTTTCCAATTTACTTTGCATATCACCACCACCCATACCCATTGGCGGTGGAGGTGGTGGAGGCATATCGCTATCACTTGAAGAGGTATCAGAGGACTGGTTACTACCGGAGGTACTCGACTGTGACTGTAGTGCCGCAACCAAATTTTGCATAAAACTCTCAAAATTAGACTGTGCTGTAGCATCAGTAGAGCTGCTTGAATCGCTTGTGCTGGCAGATGCAGTTGAATCGGTGGCGGTTGACGAGGCGTCTGATGAATCTTGATTGCCAAAAATAGAAGACAGCCCACCAGAAATTCCTGCTGATTTTAATGCGCTATCGATAGCGCCCAACAAACCTCCACCATCTTTACCTTGTTTAGAGTCATCTGCTGGCTTATGCATATGCCCCGTTGAGTTACCTTTTACTTGGGATAAGTATTGAACATTGCTGGTACTTGAAACATTACTAATTGTGCTCATTTAACTGACTCCTTAATATGAAATTGGAAATGCCATGTATCTCACCACCTAAGCCCTGAGATAAAACAGAGTGCATTAAGCGACGATATAACCTAGCAAACCGCAACAGTGAAGACTCCGCATTGCGATATACCACCTGTTACAGATTTCACATTAAATCATCTAGTAGTCATCTCCAATTCTGTAATAACGCACGCATAAACACACTAACTTATTGATTTTACTTATATATGTAAATTTATGTAAAGAAACCATAGACACTATTTGTTTCTCAGAGAACACCATCACCTAGGGTAATTAGCTTAATTTATACAAACAAAAAAGGGCTCACATTGAGTGAACCCCTTATTTTTTATAACCCACTACACTCTAATTAATAGACTGAACTATCCTAGCATTTCAACTACATGTTTATGCGCAACTTCTGACTTAGGTGTTTGATAACTTCTCTTTTGTTTTTGGATATATTGCGCTCTGCTCATCACCCCGAGAACGTCTAACACTCGACAACAATACGCCATTTCGTTGTCATGCATCAAGGCCAGCCCCACTTGGCGGCCGTTTTGCACACTTAACTGTTTCATCAACAACACTGATGAATACTCAGAACCTAGATAATCAATACTTGCACGCTGTTGACCCCAGGCACCATAATCACATTGAATAATACCAGCCATGCCTGTTTTCGCGTAGTGCTCAAATAACTCGACGCACTCTTCTAAAGTAGTATTTTTAGCAAGTGTTGCTGAAACATCAATCACGGAAACAATTTCAGTGGGCACTCGATACGACAAACAATCTAGCTTACCTTCCAATTCAGGAATCACCATCACGGCGGAAGTACCTACCCCTGTTGTAGTAGGAATAATAGAAGCAGCGCAAGCTCTACCTAGTTGCGCTGTAGGATGAAAGCCATCTAGCACACGCTGGTCTGACAGTAGCGGATGTATCGTCACAACGCGACCATGCACGATGCCAAAATGCTCATTTAAAATATAAGCAATCGGCGCAAACGCATTGCCTGTGCAAGTACTAGAGGTCACTACACGATGCAGTGCAGGGTCATAAGCATCTTCATTCACGCCATAGACCAAGCTAATATCAGCCCCTTTAATATTATTGGTGCACAAAATTTTCTTGGCAACGTTGTGTTCTAACATCAAATGTAAATCATCAATACTTGCGGTGCCTGTGGAATCTACGAGAACATCCAACTCATACGCCTGCATGGATTCGTAATACTCCCCACTCTGACTACGACGGCGATCCACTTGTTCATAGCGAATTTTTTTATTGCCAATGACAATTTCATTATCGGTACAATCCACGTTATAAGGCGGCTTGCCGTAGGTGGTATCGTGCGCCAACAGATACGTAAGTTGCTCAATAGGCATTACATCGCAAATGACACGAATATCAAAGCGACCGTCCATTAACTTACTGTGATTTGCGCGTATAACGCCGCGCCCAATTCTACCTAACCCTGCAATACCAACTTTTAAAGGTTTCATAAACCTTCCCCCGTCTATCTACAAGCTTCATAACAATTGGATGTTCGGTGGTTGACCGAACGCATAGATTTTTTCAGCGCTGGTTAAGCACCTCTCTCAGATATGTTTCGGCATTAAATCCGTAAACTTTAAAGGGGTTAGAAAAAAGATCAGGAAAATTTCTTATTCGGTGTACCAGTAATGTAAATTCACGTGTCGCCAAGGCCTGACTTGAATACTGGAAATGCTAGTGTCTGTAGTATCTGACTTAGAGATGCTGGATTTGACAACATTTAGTGACGAATCTTTAGCTGCAAAATCGATCAGCACTGCGCCATCCTTATCGGAGCGAAACAAACGACTTTGTGCTTGCTGATAGCGATTCCATATTTGGGTTTTGGGATGACCAAAACGATTGAGATAGCCCACAGTAAAAATAGAAACTTGCGGGTTAACTGCCGCAATAAATTCTGGAGTGGAGGAAGTTTTACTGCCATGGTGCGGCACCACTAATACATCAGTGCCAAGTTTGTCAGTCTCATTCTCAAGCAACTCAGCCTCAGACTCTTTTTCAATATCGCCTACTAATAACAGGCTACCGAATAGACTTGTAATGCGTAGCACACAACTACGGTTATTATCTTTGATCTCCGTATTTTCGTAACTGTCAAAGCTAGGATGTAGCACTTCAAAACGCACCCCATCCCATTGCCATGTTTGCCCTGCAAAACAGGACAGGTGTTTTTGGCTTTCCAACCCCTTCATGTCTAAGGGAAATGAAGTGGCTAACCATTTTACAGGCATCTGTGACAACACCGACACCATGCCGCCGCTATGATCTGCATCATCATGGCTCACTACCATGCCATCAAGCTGACGTATACCCTCCCCACGCAAGAACGGCACAACAATACGACTACCACTATCACTTTGGCTTGAATACTTGGGGCCAGTATCGTATAAAAAATCATGATGCTGTGTTTGTACCACCACTGCCAGCCCCTGCCCCACGTCCAGCACCGCCACACGCATCGCACCCTGCTCCGGACGCTTAGGCACGATAAGCAACATGGGCAACAAACCTAACAAACCCAAATAGCGTAGCGGGAATCCGCGTGGCATCAACACCCACATAATCCCTAACACTGCGATAGGTAATGTCCAGCTTGGTGGCGCATGTTGTTGCCAAGTGCTGAGCGGGAAACTCGCCATCCAAATCAGCATATTCATACACCATGCCATCACCCAATGCGCTAAATGTAGAGCGGCATCTACAGGAAACAACGCGCCAAGCAAGGTAAGCGGCACCACCACCAAGCTGACTAAGGGAATTGCAATCGCATTCGCCAAAGGCGAAATAATAGACACTTGCTGAAACAACACCAGTAATAAAGGAATCAACCCCAGCGTAACGGCCCATTGAGTATGCACAGCCTCGCGTAGCCAATGTGGGCGAGCTAAACGTGCCCCCAAGGCAAAACCCATTAACGCAACTGCACCGAAGGAGAGCCAAAAACCAGGAACTAGCACAGACCATGGATCTAGTACCACCACGACCAACAAAGTGTAGGCCAACACGCGAGAGAGAGCGACTTGACGGCCACTCCAGACAGCCCAAGCCATCACTGCCAACATATATAAAGTACGTTGCGATGGCACGGAAAAACCTGCCACTAAGGCATACATCAGAGCAAGGATTGCCCCAGCGAGCACTGCCGCTTTACGCGTAGGCAATAAGAGTACCAACCTCTCGTTTCTACACCATATCGCTGCCACAAAACCATAGGCCAAGCCTGCTAGCATGGTAATGTGCAAACCAGAGATGCTCATAAGATGATTAACACCTGTGCGTAAAAACACCTGCCAATCTTGCTGCAAAATGCCGCTTTCATCGCCAATCGCCAAAGCTTCTAGCACACCAGCGTAGGGCTTATCTGCTAGTACTTGGTGCATACGTATATGAATTTTTTCGCGTGCCGCCTCCACAACATAACTGGGGCGAAACACAAAATTTTGCATTAACTGATCTGCATGTTTAATGCTGCCAACCGCGCGAATATTGCGCTCTAACGCCCATGCTTCAAAATCAAAGCCATGCGGATTAACCGTACCATGGGGACGTTTTAACTTCACGGTCAAACGCCAGCGCTCGCCTGCATGAAAGTGATTGGTTTTAACTTCATTGGCTACATTACCGCCAAATGCATCGTTGTGATATTGAGTAATAGAGATATGTTGAGGCACGACATTCTGCATAGCTTCTTGTGGTGACAATACTTTTTCCACATCAAACTCAAAGCGCTCCCCGCGCTCTAGCTGTTGTGGCAAGCTTGCAACGATGCCTTCAATTTGAATCGCCTTGGTTTCCCACGCAGTGGGCAAGGCATCTGCCAGACGGTGCTGCGCCATAAGCAGCGCCCAGAAATAACCTGTCAGTACACCAAACAATATTAAATAAGTGGTACGAAAAACAGACAGCCGCCTAAAAAACACAGCGAGCAAAAAGATGGGAACAAGTAAAAAAGCCCAGTAGACACTGGGCAACGCAGGCATTTGTTGCAAACACCACGCACCGAAAACGAAAGTCAGTGCGAATAACATGAGGCGTTTAAGCCCGTGCTGAAACCAACAATCCGTCTTGCAGACGATATTGGCGCTGCATTTTCGCTGCCAACTCCAAATCATGCGTGACTACGACCAAGCTTACCCCTTGGTTCTTATTTAACTCCAGCAATAAATCAAACACGCCATTAGCTGTGGTGCGATCGAGGTTGCCTGTAGGCTCATCCGCCAAAATACATTGCGGATTGGTCACTAGTGCGCGTGCGACTGCGGCACGTTGACGCTCACCGCCAGAAAGCTCCCCTGGCATATGCTCTAGCCGATGCTGCAAGCCGACTTTCGCTAGTGTCTCCGCAGCCAAAGTTAGCGCCTGCTGACGTGGCATACGACGAATCAACAAAGGCATCGCAACATTTTCAACCGCGGTAAACTCTGGCAGCAAATGGTGAAACTGATAAACAAACCCCAAAGATTGATTACGCAATTGACCACGTTTAGTCTCACTCATGGTCGCTAAGGGCTGATCAAGAATACTCACCTCGCCTGCGCTCGGCGCATCTAGGCCACCCAGCAAATGTAATAGAGTACTTTTACCCGAACCAGAGGTGCCAACTATGGCTACTTGCTCACCAGCGCCAACGCTAAAGTCAATGCCATTGAGCACTGCCACATCCAGCCCTGCATAGGTTTTACGCAAACCACTACAAGCTAAGATTGAGTGAGTATTATTCATAACGTAAAGCCTCTGCAGGATTGGTTTTAGAGGCTTTCCAACTGGGGTAAAGCGTGGCTAATAAACTCAGCACGAAAGATAAAATCGTGATGGTAATCACATCACTCCACAACAGGTGGGAAGGCAATTCGCTGATGTAATATACGTCTTTCGCCAAAAACTGCACATGAAATAAGTTTTCAAGAAACGGCACTATGGTACCAATATTAAAAGCCACTAGGACACCGACCAGTGCTCCAACCACAGTGCCAATCACACCAATCAGTGCACCTTGCACCATAAAAATGAGCATGATACTGCGTGGGCTAGCGCCAAAAGTACGCATAATGGCAATATCCGCGCGCTTATCTGTCACCGCCATCACCAGTGTTGAAACGATATTAAATGCTGCTACCGCAACGATAAGCGCCAAAATAATAAACATTACGCGCTTTTCCATCTGCACTGCTCGGAAAAAATTAGCGTGCTCCTGTGTCCAATCCGTTAAATAGTAGGTCCCGCTATAACTGAGTAAGTTTGCCAAATCACGGGTCACGGTGGGGGCTTTAAATAAATCATCTAACTTCAAACGCACACCTGAGACTTTATCATTCATGCGATACAACTTGGCGGCATCATCAATATGAATCAACGCCAAGCCCGCATCGTATTCATACATCCCCACCTGAAACAAACCCACTACGGTAAATTGCTTAATACGTGGCACCACGCCAGTAGGTGTAAATTGCCCTTGTGGTGCGAGTAACACCACTTTATCACCTAATATCACGCCTAGGGATTGCGCCAACTCCACGCCTAGTACGATGCCAAAATCACCAGCTTGCAGGTTATCTAAACTACCAGCCTTCATATGGGCGCTTAAATCAGACACATTCACTTCTGTTGATGGCAACACGCCGCGCACGATCGCACCCTGTACGGCTTGCCCATTAGAAAGCATCCCCTGCGCCATAATAAACGGCGCAACCGCTTGCACATGTGGGGCTTTATCAACCTTGGCCGATAAATTTTGCCAGTTCGCAAGCTGGTTATTTTCGCCAGTAATTTGCACGTGCGAAGCCACGCCCAAAATGCGCGCGCGCAATTCTTCTTGAAATCCATTCATCACCGATAGCACAACGATCAACGCCGCCACCCCCAAGCCGATGCCTATCATGCTCGTGAGCGAAATAAATGAAATGAAATGATTCTGCCGCTTAGCACGCGTGTAACGCATACCGACAAACAGCTCGTAAGGTAAAGATTGAAGTGACAAATTAATCAACATTTAATGGAATGAACGTAATTCTAGCACTTGTGTTGCTGATAAACCTGCTAAAATTATCTTATGTTTACAGGCATCATACAAACGGTTGGACAAATCGAGCACATCACTCCTGCTGGAGAGGATGTAAAACTTCATATTCATACAGGGGAGTTAGATTTAGCCGATGTCGTATTGGGTGACAGCATCGCAGTTAACGGCGTTTGTCTGACAGTGATCCATTTAGACAAAAAACACTTTGAGGCACATGTTTCAAAAGAAACACTCAATTGCACAGCTGGCTTAAACACTGAGCGTTCGGTGAATTTAGAAAAAGCCCTGCGCTACTCAGACCGCTTAGGTGGGCATTTAGTTAGTGGCCATGTAGATGGCGTCGGCCAAGTAGTGCGTTTTGAACAATTGGGCGATTGCTGGCAATTGGTCGTCCGTGCACCCCATAATATTTCTTGCTATATCGCGGTGAAAGGGTCAATCACTGTTGATGGTGTCAGCCTCACCGTAAACACCATAGAAAAAGACACATTTAGCGTGAATTTAATCCCGCATACGCTATCTCACACCACACTGCAGTATTTAGGTGTTGGTAGCCGTGTGAATTTAGAGGCCGATTTAATCGCTCGCTATGTTGAACGCATGGCGCAATGGCAAACCGAAAACGATGGAGACAAGGCTTAATGCCAGAACGTTGTATTAGCAGTACCACAGAAATTATAGAAGAGATTCGCCAAGGTCGCATGGTGGTATTGGTGGATGAGGAGGACCGTGAAAACGAAGGCGACTTGGTCCTTGCCGCACAATTTACCACACCAGAGCATATTAACTTTATGGCGAAATACGGCCGTGGGCTAATCTGCCTCACCCTCACCGAATCACGCTGCAAGCAGCTTCACTTACCTTCTATGGTAGAAAAAAATGGCTCTAGCATGCGCACCAACTTTACCGTGTCGATTGAAGCAGCCGAGGGTGTCACCACTGGCATCTCAGCCGCAGACCGCGCCCGTACAGTACAAGCTGCCGTAGCGAGAAATGCTCAACCTAAAGACATTGTCAGCCCTGGCCATATATTTCCGCTAACGGCAGAAAACGGCGGCGTTTTGGTGCGTGCCGGACACACAGAAGCTGGCTGTGATTTAGCAAATTTAGCTGGTCTAGAGCCTGCATCAGTCATTTGTGAAATTTTAAAAGATGACGGGAGCATGGCTCGCTTGCCAGATTTAATTGAATTCGCAAATCAGCATAACTTAAAAATCGGCACCATTGCCGATCTAATTCATTACCGCAGTGGAACCGAACGACTAATTGAGCGCAGTGCCGAGCGAGTGATTCAAACACCATATGGCGAAATGCGATTGATCGCGTACGCTGACACTATCGCTAACGAAACACATTTAGCCTTAGTGAAAGGCGAGATTTCTGGCGATAAAGAAACCTTAGTACGCGTACATGAACCACTTTCAGTATTCGATTTGCTAGACAGCTCCAGCCAATCCCATTCGTGGAACACGTTAAATACACTCAAGACCATTAACGAAGCTGGCTGTGGTGTGCTAGTACTGTTACATCGTACCGAAAATGGCGATGCATTACTCAACAGCATTTTACAAGCAGACAACCCCAAGCGATCCCGTCAAGATTTGCGTGATTACGGCATAGGCTCTCAAATATTGTTAGATGTGGGTGTACGCAAAATGAAGTTGATGGCAACGCCACGTAAAATGCCAAGCATGATAGGTTTTGGATTAGAGGTATCGGGATATATGGAGCCAGATAGATCGTAATCAAACGATGTAAATACCACCGCATAAGGATCCAGTTGCCCATATGTAGGTTCACAAACTTTGAACAAACTACTATCCACTCAAAAATAATGGATGATATATGCTTTTAGCATCCGGACTAATTAAGACGCAAGCGAAAAAGATCATCTTTTTTTGCAACAGCGCTGCTTGTATAACTTTTTAGTCAGTTACAAGAGAGTCTGTGCAGATTAATTAGTTAGCTAAATTACTGCTTGACTCACCCTGACAACATCTCAATTTAACCTTATGGTACGGTAGCACTAAACTTTGTACATCGTATTTGCGATATAGTCACAATTTATAACTTTCGCTTTGAGTTTAACTAAATTTTTTACCGTACCATTTCCAGATCTTCGCAAGAAATCTAAGACACTAATTGGCTGGTTTCCACGTACACAACTGCCAGACCATTCGGACCAATACATTTCTACTGGCCAGTCTTTATATTGAAAATAATTGCTGTTGCAATCATCTCCCACTTCTTTAGCTCCTCCATCACGATCTACAAAAGTTTCAACTAGCTCGTGACCAACTACAGCTGCAATATTTTGCGCGAAACTATGCCCACTTGACGGATCCAACGAAACGGTTTTAATAATCGCATAAAATAAGTCGTCCCGTTCAGATCTATTATGATACCTCACATGGTAGTGAATTCCTTGGATACCATTACCGATTGGATCATCATTACCATTAAAAATAATCGGGACCATTTGCGTAGGCGGAATGATCAGATATACACGATTAATCTCATTAACCCGAGGCGGCTCTATTTGGTTAGCTAGCCAGCTACGCAGCTTCGATTCTACAGCCACTTCGTTGGGCCTGTAGGGCTGAGTGGCATTCACTACAAACTGAGGCTCAACAACGACGGCTGGAAAGACACGCGCACGTGCTACACCATACTGTGCTAACCCATTCATGAATGGCCCTTCCACGAGGTCCGTAATCATCTCCATAGATAACCCCAAGGCGTCAGGATACCTAACGTACTCCTCTCCCCAGAAAATAGGAACGACTTCAGGATTTGGCATTGAGTGTGGCTTCATTCAACCCTCCAAAAAAATTTATATCGTAACGCTTTGATGAGGAACCAAGTTTTCATTTTATTTCCCCTTTTGCTAAGCTATTGCAGCGCAATCAAAATTGGAATCAAGCCTTCACCGTTTGCCAGAGGTCCTAAAGCCTTACCAATCACTGAACCAAATGCTCTCATCGGATCGGCTGCTTTCATCGCATGACCATATGTGGGGGAGGATGTCAGCAAATCGCCCACTTCGATCGCACCATAACTCGCATCCACCTTGCAATATACCTTGCCCATAAGCGCGATCGGCATTCTGTTTGTTGATGAGTCTTGTTTATCCAAAACAATTCCTGGTTTATAGCTACCTGCACCAGAAATCACCCCAGCAACCCGCCTATCATAGGCTTGCTCAGTCGGCCGTAACGCTCCCTCAGAGTCAATCACCATTACCGTTCCAGGTTCTACTTGTTCCAATATAGCAATATCAAAATCTTCGGCACAGTCGGCATTGGTCAATCGAATGTCTCCTGTAACAACGACATCCCCCTCGAATACTGCTGCGGTCTTATTTCCCACGTGTTTAGCATAGAGCGCCGCGGTATCACTAGCAGCATTCATTTGATAGGTGGCAAGCGCAGCTGTCGAGGTAGATTTAGTTTCTGCATGTACACCTTCATGATCATCACTTGAGCCATATACAGCTATACCACCACCCGTATTTATTCCAACAACTCCACCATGATTAGGATTTTTTGACACCCCCCGCACACCTTCCCCTTGGCTACTTTCAAACCAAGCTCCGTTACCGCCACTACCAAGACTTCCGTCCCCAGACCAGTCATTCACTCCCACTACCCCACCATGAGGCCCGTGACTGACACCTCGCACACCCTCCCCTGTATTACTTTCCCCCATGACTCCTGCACCACCAGTAGTGCTTTCTGAGTTACCATAAACGCCCATCCAAGTTTTGCTAGTACCCCAAACTCCAGTGGCGTCACTTTGACCAAACACGCCTGGTCCAGCCTGAGGGGTGTGATTCTCACTAACTCCGACCACTGCGCCATGTCCAGCAGCATAACTTACTCCGCGAACACCATTAAATAGGGTGCTTTCTCCATATATTCCTCCATTGTAGTTTTCAGGACCAGAGGGTTGATTGGTTCTCACAATAACGGGGTCGTTCTTATAGGACGGCATTTAAATTTCTCCCTATCAAAAAAGTCATTAAAAAAATGAGTTATGTCGTTTAACTTAATATGAGTTGAATGCTACGCCCCTAAGACTTAGTCAAACAATACTGCAAATGCATACATTTTTAGATATTTGCATGTGTTTTTATGGACAACAACATTACCTTTGAAGCTGAACTGAAAGCTGCAATACCAATTGATTCATCCTAGCGATACAAAAATATTACGCAGAAAATCAAACCTCTATTTACCAGTCTTATAGCAAACTCAAGGGGGAAAAGATTTACTGGCTAGATTTTCAATAGCCACCATTATTATGAGATAATCTGGGCCATGGAAAACGTCAATCTAACAGGCCATTTTTTAATCGCAATGCCCGCGATGGAGGATCCACGCTTCGCGAAATCTGTTACTTATATCTGCGAGCATAACGCCGATGGTGCAATGGGCGTGGTCATTAACCATCCACTTGAGTTAACTTACCGCAGCGTATTTTCACAACTCAAAATTGAAATACAAGACCATCCTATGGCAGATAAGCCAGTCTACTTTGGTGGCCCTGTGCAAACTGAACGTGGTTTTGTATTACACCAACCTCCAGGTGACTGGGATTCAACTATTGCAATTTCGGGCGAAACCGCACTCACCACGTCAAAAGATATTTTGGAGGCCGTTGCTAATGGTACAGGGCCAGAAAAGATTTTGCTCACACTGGGTTACGCAGGTTGGTCACCAGGGCAGTTAGAGGAGGAAATGGGGCAAAATGCCTGGCTATCAGTAAAAGCCAGTGATGCCATTATTTTCGATACCCCCAATAATAATAAGCTGAACGCTGCCATGGGTTTGCTAGGCCTAGACTTTGCAAGGCTTTCAGATGAGGCTGGGCATGCTTAACCGCCTGCAGGCTATTAACAACGATAAAACCAAACAATTAGTCACACAAGGCACCGTACTTGCCTTTGATTTTGGCGAGCAACGTATTGGCATCGCCATGGGCGAACATATGCTGGGAGTAGCCAACCCACTGACCACTATAGACAATGAATCAAACGAGATACGTTTTGCTGAAATCAACGCACTGATTGCCGAGTGGCAACCTAGAGTACTGGTGGTAGGGCTACCGCTTGCCGAGGATGGCAGCGAGCACGCAATGACCGTCCTTGCCAAAAAATTTGCACGCCGCTTAGATGGGCGTTTTGGCATTCCCGTTGTGATGATAGATGAGCGCTTTAGTTCGACTGAGGCGAGCCAAACGCTGAGCGCGGTGGGGGTTAAGGGGCGCAAACAAAAACCGTTAATCGACCAAGTCGCTGCGCAACATATATTACAATCATACTTTGATAGTGTTAACGAAGAGACAAGAAGCCATGCAAATCCCTAACGCAGAGGCGCTGCTTGATGCGCTAGCCAGACAAATCGCGCCGCTCATTCTTAACAATCAGGCAACTCACGGCAATAGCGCAATTGTCGGTATTCACAGTGGTGGCGCTTGGATCGCAGAGCGCTTAGTTGAAATATTCAAGCAACAAGGCCAAAACGTTGCATACGGCATGTTGGACAGCTCATTTTATCGTGATGACTATAATAAACGCGGCTTACATGCTGACACCAAACCATCGCAAATTCCATTTGAGGTGCAAGATAGCCATATTATTTTAATTGACGATGTGTTTTACACAGGCCGCACCATACGAGCAGCCATGAACGAGCTATTCGACTATGGTCGCCCAGCCAGCATCACACTTGCCGTGATGATCAACCGCGGGGGACGCGAACTGCCAATTACCCCGCAAATTGTAGCAGGCGAAGTCGATTTACAAGCTAAACAAAACCTACAACTCAAACGCCACGCAGATGGCACTTTTTATTTCGAACTCGAGGAGAGTGCATAGTGCTCAACCCACAACTCACCGCAGATGGTCAGCTTAAACATCTGTTGACGATTGAAGGCCTACCCCGTGGCATTATTAATAAGATTTTAGACACTGCCGAATCTTTTGTCGGTGTAGCCGAACGAGAAGTTAAAAAGGTACCTTTATTACGCGGAAAAACCGTATGCAATATCTTCTTTGAAAACAGCACACGCACACGCACCACCTTTGAAATCGCTGCAAAACGCCTATCAGCAGACGTGATTAACCTCAACGTCAATACCTCATCGCAATCTAAAGGCGAAACTATTTTAGATACGGTAGATAACTTGACTGCCATGCACGCCGATATGTTTGTGGTGCGTCACGCACAATCTGGTGCAGCCCATTTAATCGCTAAACATGTTGCACCGCACATTCACGTGATTAACGCGGGCGATGGTCGTCATGCGCACCCGACGCAAGGCCTGCTAGATGTATTTACCATTCGCCGTTACAAACCAGAAATGCACAATCTGCGCGTCGCCATTGTTGGTGATGTGTTGCACTCCCGTGTAGCTCGCTCTGAGATTCACGCGCTTACTACACTGGGCGTACCTGAAGTGCGCGTCATTGCCCCCAAAACTTTACTGCCTGAACACGTAGAAAAAATGGGGGTACATGTCTACCACGACATGGCAGAAGGCTTAAAAGATGTTGATGTGGTGATGATGTTGCGCTTACAAAATGAACGCATGAACGGCGCCATGTTGCCCAGCGCACAGGAATATTTTAAATGCTACGGCCTTACCCAAGAAAAACTAAAGCTGGCAAAACCTGATGCCATTGTGATGCACCCAGGCCCGATGAATCGTGGCGTAGAAATTGATAGTGCCGTAGCTGATGGCAGACAGTCCGTCATTCTGCCGCAAGTCACCTACGGCATTGCTGTACGCATGGCGGTAATGAGCATCTTAGGTGGACAAACCTCATGAAAATTCATATCAAAAACGGGCGACTAATCGACCCAAAAAACAATATTGATGCCAAGCAAGACCTCTACATCGCCGCGGGCAAAATTGTGGGCATTGGGCAAGCGCCAGCCGACTTTACTGCTAACCAAACCATAGATGCAAAAAACCTCATCGTGTGTCCCGGTTTAGTAGATTTATCCGCACGTTTACGCGAGCCAGGTTTCGAGTACAAAGCCACGCTAGAAAGCGAATTACAAGCTGCTGCCGCAGGCGGTGTAACCAGCTTAGCCTGTCCACCTGATACCGACCCTACGCTAGATGAACCTGGCTTGGTAGAAATGCTCAAACACCGCGCCAAACAACTCAACCTCGCGCATGTGTACCCACTAGGCGCGCTAACAACACAATTGGCAGGCAAAGAGCTGACAGAGATGTGTGAGCTCAAAGAAGCTGGCTGCGTGGGTTTTGCGCAAGCAGATAGCGCGATTACCGACACCCAAGTACTTTGGCGCGCCATGCAATATGCTGCCACATTCAACTTTACTGTTTGGCTACGCCCAGAAGAACCCTACTTGGCCAAGGGCGGAGTTGCACATGATGGTGAAATCGCCGCACGCTTAGGCCTAAAAGGCATTCCCTCAGCAGCGGAAACCCTTGCCATTGCAAGCATATTACGCATTGCCAAAGAAACAGGCGCGCGGGTACATTTATGCCGCCTATCCACCGCAGAGGGTGTAGATATGGTGCGTCAAGCCAAACAACAGGGCTTACACGTAAGCTGCGATGTGAGCGCCGCACATTTACATCTAACTGAACACGACATCGGCTTTTTTAATGCCCACTGCCACTTAAAACCACCCGTGCGCACCCAACGCGATCAAACAGGCTTAATCAGTGGCTTAAAAGACGGTACCATTAACGCCATTTGCTCAGACCACACGCCAGTAGATGATGACGCAAAACTGCTACCCTTTGCCGAGGCCGAAATCGGCGCAAGCGGCCTAGAACTGCTGCTCCCACTTGCCCTAAAATGGGCGAACGAAAATAGCGCCTCTATTAGCCAAGCTATTGCCTACCTCACCCACTTCCCCGCCGATATTTTAGGGGTGAATCGCGGCCACCTGAGCTTAGGTGCAGATGCGGATGTATGTGTATTTGACCCAGAGCAATATTGGGCAATCGAGCCTAAAGCTTTGCGCAGCCAAGGTAAAAACAGCCCATTTTTGGGGTTAGAGCTAGCAGGAAAAGTACACTACACATTCATGAATGGCCATCTGGTGTATCAACTTCACCACTAGCCAAGAGATGATACTTGAGCAAGAAAAAAGCCTAGTAAACATTATTTACTAGGCTTTTTTATTTGGTGCCCGGGGCCGGAATCGAACCGGCACACCCTTACGAGCGAGAGATTTTAAGTCTCTTGTGTCTACCAGTTTCACCACCCGGGCGGATGATCGTACTGCTTAATTATTACCAAGCAGCTGGAAGTTTTGCGGTGCGTATTTTAACACTTGGGAGAAAAATAGGTAGTCTGTTTTGTCTTATTTTAGCAATAAATAGTGGAAATATTAGCTTGACAGCTAACACTTCCATTGTTCCAACACTTATTTCTCGAATGAACTACCTTCAATCATGAGAAACCCAGTCTCGATTATTTACTGAGGTTATTTATTTAGGTTAGTTACCTAACACTTCCTCTCTAACAATTTGACATGCAGTACCAACAGCTTGAAAAGTGATCACCTTCATTACTGTATCTTTATAGCCTTTAGACACGTAGTGTTGCACAAACTTAGCAGATGCAGAGGTTTCCTGAGTCGTAATATTCACGTCATCCAATGTCAGCGCAATGGCCCCAGCTTGCGCTAGGCGTTGTTTACGTTGAGTTTGCCAAGCAGCTTGACTAAGTCCCTTTTCAGGTTTGAAACTTGCTGCGTAATAGCTTAAATAACTATCAGCATCTTTTTTACGCCAAGCCTCTGCCCAATCATTCAGTTTTGCATTGACTGTATCAGTGCTGCATACCATTTGATCGTTGGTTAAAATCGGTGCTTGAGGCTTAGCTACCACCACAGGAGCAACTGCAACAACTGTAGCATCAGCCAGACTCATTTTGCTCACATCCGTCATTTCTGGGGCAACCGCCTGACAGACATTGAAGCCATCATTGCTACCATCTTGAGTTGGCTCAGAAACATCAGTACGCGCAACCCCCAGACTTTCCAGCAGCATACCTTCGCTTGCATAGGTGCGAGCGATCGCTATGGCCAAATCACCACTGGTATTGGTGTATGCGCGTCGCGCTTGAAAATACTCATTCTCAGTATCCAATAAGTCAAGCAAGGTGCGCTGACCAATATCATATTGGTTGCGATAGGCCTCACGTGCCCTCTCAATCGATTGCTGATGCTCATTGCGGTAGGTAAGCTGGTCAGTAAGCACGTTAATATCATTGTAGGCCACAACAACAGCTTGCCTTGTATCGACACAGGCTTTATCACGAAAATCTTGGCTTGCATTCAAGCGTTCTGCGGATTGGCTGATATTCGCTTTATCAGAAAAACCATTGAACAAGTTAATACTGGCAGTCAGTTGGAGCACATCTGCCGCCAAGGTACTGTTTTTACCATTATCACTCACATCTAGATTTTTAGTGGCTTGCAAATCTAGCCGCGGTAAATATTTTGAGCGTTTTCCGTCAACTTCACTTTGCGTAGCCACAATATTTTCAATTGCCCCTTGTAGGTCAGGGTTTTTTCTAAAAGCAATTTGCAAGGCCTCTGTAGGCGAAGCGCCCACACCATCTTTGGTCAAACCAATCGGCATTAAATTAGCCGCAGGTAACTCACCTGTAAGACGTTGGTAACGCGCGTTTACGTTTTGTAAGTTAGTGGACTCCGTCAGCAAGTTAGCCTCAGCTAATGCCAAGCGGCCACTTGCTTGCTCCAAGTCTACGCGCTTACCCACGCCAGCATTTACACGCTCTGAGATACGGTCAAATAGTTGTCTGTGCGCCACATAGTTATCTTTGGCATAGCTTTCTAATTGACGATAGCGCAGTACGTCAATGTAGTTGCGAGTCACTTCAAGTGCAATGTTCTGCATCATGCTTTGCAATTCAAAATAACGTGAATTCGCAGCATGATCTAAGCGACGCACTTCACTTCTGGTTGCAAAACCATCAAACAGCATTTGTTTTAATACTAACTGGGTTTGCCTGTCAGGGACATCTGTATTATTAACGTTTGGTAATGGCTTCTCTTGCTCTCTGAACGTTGCAGTAACATCAGCACGCGGATAATACCCACCCTTAGCAACATTTTTCTCTTGTTGAGAGGCTTTAAACGCGTGAAACTTATTCTCAATTTCAGGGTTAGTGATTACTGCCCGCTCAACCACGTCTTTTAAACCAACCGCCGCCTCATCTGCATACGACATATGTGCGCTTGTAAATGTCATTGCAACTGACATCGCGATTATTGTTTTTTTCACGCCATTCCCTTTCAAAGATCACACTCAATTACTTCAGTCTATTGGACTTAAATCAAAAATGTAACGATATTTCTTACCTATTTACGTCACTTATAGTCTTATACATTTGGTCTTTTATATTCGGATATTTTCATATAGTGATATAAAGACTGATAATTGCGTTAAATCATTTTTTATATTTACTCGATAACCGCACCAAACACAAGCATACAGCACAGTCATATGACATACTAAAGCATCCAGATTAGAGCCATACTATTCAAACGTCCAGATAATATCATGCAACTTATTAATTTCCCCATAAACAGCCGCCATTTATATAAATTTTACAATTTAAATTGGAGCGCTTATGCGAGCATTATTAACTCAAGCATATTTAATGCCTACCAATCAAGCTAAGCACACACTATAAAGATTAACGCATCTTGAAAATCCGAGATTTTTTTATAGCTAGAATGACTCGCCTTTCAGTGATGTATGTGCTCTACGCGCTATGCGCCGCGCTTGTTTCATCAAAAATAGAAGCCACTGACTTTACAAAACTTGCCACCCTTGCCCAGCAACGTTATGGGGAAAACGCACGCAACTCGATTATTGAGTTGCAAACACTTGTAAAATCACTAAAGAATGCAAGTGACACTGAAAAGCTCACCCGTATTAATACTTTTTTTAATAATAAAATTCACTATGAAGAAGATAGTATGGTCTGGGGTGAGGCGGATTACTGGGCAACCCCGCTCGAGGCTATAGGCAGGGGTTACGGGGACTGCGAAGATTACACTATTGCTAAATATGTGTTTTTGAAAGCACTTAAAATTCCTGAAGACAAGCTTAAGCTCACCTATGTTAAAGCCCATATAGAGAGCGCAGATAGCGATGTAGCGCACATGGTTTTAAGTTATTATGCTACGCCAACAGCCGAGCCTTTAATTCTGGATAGTTTGATTACAGAGATAAAGCCTGCTTCGCAGCGTACCGATTTAAGCCCTATTTTTAGCTTTAATAGCCAAGGTTTATGGACTGGAGCAGCAAACAAACCCTTAAATGGTGGGCTGAACAGCCTTTCTCGCTGGCGCAGCGTATTATTACGCATTCAAGCAGATGGTATTGAATAGATGTGTTTAACAACAGATAAAGGTAGTATGCCGATACACTACCAAGCAATTGTAGATATTGAAAATAGGGGTATTCATGTCACTCATTAAACAACTATGGATGGCGATCATCATCCTGATGACTTTAGCATTTAGCGCCAGCTTTATCGTCAATACTATCACCAGCAGACACTACCTTGCGCAGCAGCTAGAAACCAAAAATACTGACAATGCAGTTTCCCTAGCATTGTCCATCTCACAAATGCCCAAAGATCCAATAGCCATTGATCTGATGTTAGCAGCACAGTTTGATAATGGGCATTATCAATATATACGACTGGTAGACCCTAACGGCAAGCTGTTGAGTGAAAAAACCAATCCTGATTCCAGTATTAAAGTTCCGCAGTGGTTTATGACACTGCTTAATATTCACGTACCTGCTGGTGTTGCACAAATTCAGGACGGATGGAAACAATATGGCACGTTATCAATAGTGACTGACCCCCGCTTTGCCTATCAAGAGCTATGGCAAGGTACTTTAATGATGTTGTTTTGGACGATAGCTATTGGCATTGGCTGCGGCATTGTTGGTTCAATTATTTTAAAAGTAATTTTGAACCCCCTCAAACAAATGGCAGCGATGACACAAGCCATTGCAAATAAGAATTTTGTCACGATTAATGAGCCAAAAACCCTGGAGCTTAAATCACTCGCTCGCGCTATGAACCAACTATCAGCACGCATTAAAGAAATGTTTGTTGATCAGGCACAACTACTAGAAGAGTTACGTTTAGAGGCCAACCATGACCCTGTTTCTGGGCTCATGAATCGACGCTACTTCAGTAGCCGAGTTGCGGCATATATTTCAAATGAAGAAACCTTTAGCAGCGGCCTATTGGTGATTACACGTATCTCTAACCTTGCTCAAGTTAATCTCACTTTGGGCAATACTCAAACGGATGCGCTTATTAATCGTATCGGCGTGGCGATGAACGCCTTATGTGAGCAAAATACCGCTTTAGTTGCAGGTCGTTTAACGGGAGCTGATTTTGCAATATTTTCAAGTAGACCCACGAATCAAGAAACCTTATGCAGCCAAATTAAGGCCGCCACCCTGCAAGCCGCAAACCTTGCAGAAGGACAACTCGCTTTAGAACTACATGCCAGCTCCACCGAAGTCAATAAAACAGACCAGCTTGAGGGGCTTAAAAAGCTTATCTCCGTTATTCGAAGCAAAACTAGCCCGCAAGAAGTTGACATCATGAAGCTGATTAACTTTAATGATATGGCGAAGTACGAAGATAGCACCGAAATCCAATGGCGTAAAATGCTCACTACGGCGATTGCAGAAAGACGTATTCAATTAGCCGCCTTCCCCGTCAAGACCAAACTAAATCAACTTGTGCATCAAGAAAGCCCTGTGCGATTGCAGCTCGAAATGAATGGTGCATGGCGAACTGCTGCAGAATTCATCCCATGGGCGATTGAACTAGATTTGATTACCAGCATAGACGACTTGGTAGTTGATCTTGCGATCAACGCGCTTAAAACTGGCAGTGCACCTATTGGGCTCAACGTCTCCACACGCGGCATGTGTAATCCCGCTTATATTCATAGACTAAGCTCACTGCTCAAAGCACAAGCACCAGCTATTACTCATAATCTTTGGCTTGAAGTACCTGAAAGTGGCGTATTCTCTGAACTTGAAAACTTTAAATTATTTTGCTCCACCCTAAAACCATTGGGCTGCAAAATTGGTATAAAACATGTAGGTTCGCAAATAGCACGCTTAGGTGAATTGCATGATTTACACTTAGACTATATCAAGATTGACGCATCTATTATTCGCGGCATAGACCATAACACAGGCAATAAAGCGTTCTTAAAAGGTATCTGTTTAATTGCTCACTCAATCAACTTAATGACGATTGCCGAGGGCGTGCAGACAGAACTTGAGATGGCGGCACTTCCAGAGCTGGGGATTGATGCGATGACTGGACCAGCCGTTAAGTGATCACTCGATAGAAAAAGTGATTGGTTTATGGCTAACATAAGTCCAAATTAGACGCGTTAGATCAGAATATCGTCATCTAATAGGTTGAGTTGCTTGCTCTTCATGCGCAAACCTTGACGTTGGATTAAGCGTTTTTGGGCAGCCTCAGGGAAATCCGTAAAGTGGATCACATCACGATCAATCAATAGTGAAATTAAATCTTCTAACACGCGCGCTAGTTCAATATCGCTTTTTCTAAACATGCTTTGAGCGCTTAATTGTGTCTCCAAAAAACCCAAATAATCTTCATCAGAATCTGGAACTTGAAGCCAGCCATTGGCTTGGTTCTCAACCACGCTTGCCGCAACTACTTTGCCTGTTGCATCTTTTAATATATATACCATTTCAACTCCAAGTCATTTCATCTTCATCATATGTTAAAAGCCGATGATCTAGCCCAGCAACACAATCATTTATCATAGGCGGCCTTTCAGCCGCCTTCTGCTGTTAATTTAAGGCATCAATTACTGGTTTCTTAATGATCAGTAATCAGCTTTTGCTGCGCCAACATATTAGCAATAATTTGTGCATCAGATGACTGACCTGCGGTTAAATCAACCCCCGACAATACAACTTTCATTGTTTCTTGACCTGAACTATAAGCTCCAGAGGCAGCATGGCTATCAGAAGCAAAACCACCAGTATTGCTAATATGAACAATCGTATCATTGCCAGATTTTTCGAAATGCAGGTAATTTTGCAAGTTGCTGGAGTTTTCACCCTGTAATAAATCGCGAACATCTAATACGTTATTACCCACACCAGCATCGGTGATGGTATTGACAGTAGGCGTCCCAGCGCCACCCTGATCGCCCAAGACAAACTTGAACACATTAGCACCTAATCCACCCGTTAATGTGTTGTTCCCCGCTCCACCATACAAAGTGTCATTGCCGTCACCAGCAATCAACGTGTCATTACCAGCGCCACCGTAAAGGGTATGGTTGCCAGCACCACTTATTAATATATCATCAGCATTACTACCATAAATGGTGTCTGTTCCATGGCTAAGGGTCATTGTTGCGGAAGCTGTGTCACCATCATTATCAGTGAGGGTATAACCAATATCTGTTTTACCAGCAGGTGTTGTAGTGCTCGCTGTTGTGACTTGAATATTGTCTAGCAAGCCGCCTGTACTATTGGTGTCTACAGACTTAAACTCAATGCGCATCTGACTGCCAGTACCTATAACACTGTAAGAAAAATGAGTCATGTCAAGACTATGTGTATTAACAGTATCAATCACTTTACCATCAACAATCACCTGAATCGCAGAGTCTGTTCCTGAATTAGCATTTGCACGCGCTGCATAATCAAAGCTCAAGGTAACCGTATCGTTTTGGCCTGGGGTAACAAGGGTATACAGATTTCCGTCGCCTCTATAGTTTTCAATCTCTAGCACATTTCCATAGGTGCTCGATAAACCGTATACATTACTTGGATTAATTTCCACTTTACCGCTTGGATTATCAGTAAACCAGCCCGCAGGTAGCGAGGTGTTTTGCCCATTAGCATTGGCATCAAAAGTAGTATTAACCAAAGTGGTTGTAGCCATTGCAGGCGTAAGCGTATAGTTACCGTTATCCATATCAACTAAGAAGCTGCCTGACGCAGTTTTCACTGTCAGTTCATGGGTATTAGCGTTATAGGTACTGTTATTGGTACCTGCCACGGTTAATGCCCCTGACTTACCATCAAAGTTATAGGTGGTTCCTTCAATAACCAAGGACTTAACAAAACCACCATCGGCACCAAAACCGCCCCCTTGCGCTAGGGTACCAGTGACTGATTTAGGTACGGTAGCCGCTAAAACGCTATCTAATTGACCAAGTTGTGTAACATGCACTGCGTTTGTGTCCGTAGCAGTTGCGCCATTGTAAGCAAGTTGATTTAGGCTGTTAGCCACAGCTTGGTCAGTCACTCCACTGCCCACACCAATAGCAAACTCGTTTACATGATTCGTTTTTAAGAACTGCTCCCAGGCAGGAATATCTGCACCTGAAATTTCTTTGCCTCTGCCAGGTTCACCATCAGAGAAGAAATAGCCAACATTCTGCGCCCCGACTAGCTTACCAGTAGCATTGAAAGCGGACTCAGTCCCAGCGACAGCTGCATCATAATTAGTGCCCCCCGCTGCCTTCAATGTTGCTAATGCCGCCTTAGCTTGACTGACAGTCATCCAGCTAGAGCTAAGTTGATTGCTTCCGTCAGAGAATGAAACAATCATAATACGTGTATCACCCAATGCCGCATATTTATCAATAAGATTACTGATAGAAGCAATCTCACTTGCCAATCTTGTTGCACCATTCACCCCATCAGTTGTACTCATGCTGCCAGATACATCCAAGGTAAACATTAGGTTAGTGCCAGGATTAGCATCTGGTAATGCAACAACAATATTTTTTGCTACAGGCACATCATCTTCAACAGTAACAGCAATACTGCCCACCGTTGTGGCGCTACTATCAGTGGCATTTACACCAAATTTAATAGCCACACTGTCAGAAGCATTGGGAACAGGATGATCTATGGAACCAGACAATTTAACTGTATACGCACCAGTATTATCTATAGTGACACGAACGACCTCTTGACCGTTGGCAGAACCAATCAGCGTATTGGTATCACCGCCTGTCCACGTAATAGCTGTACCGTGTGATGTGTAGGCAGTAGTCGGGGCGGTTAATGTCACCGCTTTTAGATCGCCATTCGGGTCACTAATCCCCATATTACCCACCAAGGTGGCTGTATCAGTATTCGAAGGTTTTCCATCACTACCTAAATTGCCACCTGGCAAGGCTTCTTCAGAAACCGTGCCTGTAACATTTTGGTTTTGGAATACAGGTGCTTGGTTAAGCGTGTAATTAAACTGATTACTTGGGTCGCTAACATTACCTGCCACATCTTTCGAGATAGCAGTATATTGATGTAGACCGAGGTTAATTGGTGTACTTGGCGTGAATGTCCAATTACCTTGACCATCTACTAATGCAGTACCAATCACCTTGCCACCTTCAAGGATGCTAACAGTGCTGTTAGCTTCTGCTGTCCCTTTGAGCGTAGGGGTTGCGTCATCCGCAATACTACCGCTAGGTAATGTAGCTTTATCTGGGCCAAAATCATCGATAACAGAAGTAATAACTGGCTTAACTGTTGTCGTGTCAAGTTTGGCACTGTCTGTTCCTGGGGCACCGGTGTTGCCTGCTGCATCAGTGACCGTGGCGGTAACAGTGAGAGTAGCCCCTTCCGCTGGTTTGGCTACGCTGGTGTCGTAATGACCTGCCGTGATGTCGCCTGCGGTGAGT
>DASXUG010000011.1:0-187141 GCA_036504995.1 Methylophilaceae bacterium
TCAACCATGGGTTGGTGCTACATTGACTATGTTTGCTGGTCCTGATGGCGTAATGGGCGGTTTCACTGCTTGGGATCCAATCAAAGGTAAATCAGTTTGGTACAACAAAGAGAAATTCTCTGCTTGGGGTGGTGTGTTAACAACTGCTTCAGACTTAGTATTCTACGGTACTTTAGATCGTTGGTTCAAAGCTGTTGATGCACAATCAGGTAAAGAACTTTGGAAATTCCAAGTAGGTTCAGGCGTGATTGGTAATGCATTCACATACGGCCATGCTGGTAAACAATACGTTGGTGTGCTTTCAGGCATCGGTGGTTGGGCTGGTGTAGCGATGAACTTAGGTATGACTAACGATACAGACGCACTTGGTGCTGCTGGTGGTTACAAAGAACTAACTAAGTACAATGCTGCTCCTGGCGGCGGTGCACTTAACGTGTTCAGCTTGTAATTTATAGTTGAAAAACTAGAAGTTACAGAACTAACCGTTAGTTAGTATGTCATATAAACACCCCGCTTCGGCGGGGTGTTTTTTATATGTGAGTGAATAATAACCTAACGGAAAATGAGGAAGATGGAATGATAAAAAAATTGCTAATATGTGCGCTTCTATGTAGTGCAATAACAAGTGCTTATACGCAAGCAGAGGAATTAGAGATCCCAACCCTGAATCCTGATGAAGGCCGGATTGGTGAAGTTAGACGCGTAGAAGACCCAACAGAATTTAAGGTGTGTGCTGATCCAGACAACATGCCGTACTCCAATGTCAAACAAGAAGGTTTCGAAGATAAAATTGCAGCAGTGATTGCGAAAGACTTAGGTAAGAAATTATCATTTGCTTACGCTTATAATCGTCAAGGTTTTTATAGAAATACGATTAATGCCAACCGTTGCGATGTGATTATCAGCACCACTTCCGATAATGACGCATTGCTAACCTCAAAGCCTTACTATCGATCTACTCATGTGTTTGTGTATCGTAAAGATAGTGGTTATAACATTACCGATTGGACCTCTCCAGATTTGAAAAAAGGGATCATCGGTATTATTGATCACAGCCCAGCGACTAGGCCAATGGCGGATAACGGCTTAATGCCAAACGCAGTTCCCTATAGAATGCAGCGGGATCTTAACTTGCCGCCAAGTTTTCTGATTGACGATTTGGCTGATAAGAAAATCGATGTTGCGATTGTGTGGGGTCCGATTGGTGGTTATTTTGCTAAACAATCCAAGGTGCCAATGGTTGTCAATATTATCCCTGAATATGAGCAAGTGAATGCTCACGGTAAAGAAAACTGGAATATTTCATTTGCGGTACGCAAAAAAGATAAAGAACGCTTAGCAATGATTCAAGGTGCGTTTGATCGCCATCAAGATGAAATCTTGAAGATTTTAGATGATTACGGTGTTCCACACGTGCCAGTTATTGATGGCGACAGCGTCGAAAAAGTGTATCGTGAAGGAAATAAGGCACAAAAGTAATTTTTACATCGTATGATTTTGTAACTTGATGTTAAAATAATGTTAATGAATAACTGTTTTTAGGTTTACAAAGTCAACCAAGGTAATAGTAATTCGTTATTTCTATACAGATTGATAAAGTGTGCAAGGCGCATCAGTCAACATGTATTTTATTTATGATCGAGGAGATAACATGTTTGGTAATAAAGTAGTTAAAGTTGTATTGATTGCTTCAGCGATAGCCTTGCAAGGTTTTACGGCTACTGCTTCGGCAGATGTTACTTTTGTAGCAACGCAAGATGGCGCTCCAATCACAATTGATCCAGCAATTTTTGATACTCCTGAAGCTAAAGAGTTTTTGACTACTGGTAAAAACCCATATGTGGGCAATGCCGAGGCCGTAGCACGTGGCAAGAAGATTTTTAATCTATATTCATGTGCAGCTTGTCATGGCCCTGAGGCTAATGGTCAAGTAGGCCCTAACTTACATGGTCCAGACTTCCATTATCCAAAAGATGCGACAAACAAGGGTATGTTTGAGACAATTTGGCACGGTACAAATGGTGGTATGGGTGCAAAAGGCTTAGGCTTAATGGATCCGACTGACCCAACAAATGGTTTGAAACCAGATGAAGTATTGAAAGTTATTGCTTGGGTTCGCAGTCATAACTCTAAATTAACAGGTAACGAATAATTGCGTCTTGCATGACTTTTGTTATGCTTGAGTAAATAAAGAAAAGGTCGCCAAATGGTGGCCTTTTCTGCTTTATGGCAATAGGTTTATGAGATAGAATCTAGCAGTAGGTTAAGTTTAGTTGCCAGTTTTAAAGGTTGTAAAATAATTTAATTATCATAAAAAAACATAGGTGAGGAGATTTAAATGAACATCAAAAAACATTCAGCAATGTCAACTTCAGCGTTAGTCGTGACTTTATTAGCAACATTAGCCTTGCCTGCATGTTCAGGCAAGTCTGGTGATGCGGCAAGTGGCTCTGCAGCTACAGAATCCACTGGCACAGCGATTGCTTTTGTAAAAACGCAAGACGGCTCACCATTGGAGATTAAAGCAGAATTGTTCGATACCGCTGAGGCAAAACAGTTCTTAACTTCTGGTAAAAACCCCTACATTGGTAACGCAGCTGCCATTGAAAAAGGTAAAAAATTGTTCCAAATGTATTCTTGTACGCAATGTCATGGTGGTGATGCACAGGGGCAAACAGGCCCAAGCTTACATGGCCCAGACTTTCACTATGCAAAAAATGCAACAAATAAGGGCATGTTTGAAACGATTTGGAACGGCACAAACGGTGGTATGGGTGCAAAAGGTAAAGGCTTGATGGATCCTACAGATCCTGCCAATGGATTAACGCCAAATGAAGTGCTCCAGATTCAATCTTGGATACGCAGTCACAATGATAAACTAACAGGCAATGAATAATTAAAAGTCTAATATGCAAACAAAATCGAAACAAGCAGCAGGGTTACATCGGATAGTCATTGTGGGAGGCGGGGCTGGTGGGCTCGAGCTCGCTACCAGATTAGGGGACACCTTAGGTAAAAAGGGTAAGGCTGATGTTACCTTAATTGATCGTAGCAGAACGCATGTCTGGAAGCCGCTTTTACATGAGATTGCTGCTGGTAGCATGAACCCAGATCAGCATGAGCTAGTCTATTTGGCTCAAGCGCACTGGCATCACTTCCACTTTAGACTTGGTGAAATGGAAGGTATCAATCGAGAAAAAAAAGAAGTGTATGTAGGCGCTAGCTTGGATGAGAACGGTGTCGAGTTTATTCCTCGCCGTGTGGTTCCTTATGACACCTTGATTATTGCAATTGGCAGTACGACTAATGACTTTGGTATTAAGGGTGCGCGTGAAAATTCAATCGCTTTAGATACGCAAAAGCAGGCTGAGTTTTTTCACCGCAAACTGCATAATTCATTGGTGCGCGCGCAAACTCAGGTTGAGCCAGTGCGCGCTGGTCAGCTGGAGGTTGTTATTGTTGGCGCTGGCGCAACTGGGGTGGAGTTGTCCGCCGAGTTGCATAATACAACACGCGAATTAGCTGCTTATGGTTTGGATAAGATTGACCCAGATAAAGATATTAGCATTTCGCTGATTGAGGCATCTGACCGTGTTTTACCAGCTTTGCCTTTATCTTTGTCGCACTCTGTTGATTTGGAGTTGCGTAAACTAAAGGTACACGTTTATACGGGTGAACGCGTAACTGAGGTGACGGATAAAGGTATTTATACGCACAGTGGTCGCTTTATTCCTTCTGAATTGGTGGTCTGGGCGGCTGGTATTAAAGCGCCTGACTTTTTGAAAGATATAGATGGACTAGAAACTAATCGAATCAATCAATTAGTAGTGAAGCGTACGCTGCAAACGACACGCGATGACAATGTATTTGCCTTTGGTGATTGTGCTGCTTGTCCGCGCCCAGGACATGAAGACAATGTGCCGCCACGTGCTCAATCTGCGCACCAGCAGGCTTCTATGTTGGTTAAAACGGTTAAAGCGCGCATTGCAGGTAAAGCATTGCCAGAGTACACCTACCGAGATTACGGTTCTTTGGTCAATCTTGGTAAATACTCAACCGTGGGTAGCTTGATGGGCGCTGTAGCAGGCGGAAATCTATTCATTGAGGGTATGTTTGCTAGATTAATGTACAAGTCACTTTATCAAATGCATTTGATTAGTTTACATGGTTTCTTTACCGTGTTTTTGCAAACGCTCGCCCGTTTAATTACAAGACGAACCGAGCCACATGTGAAGTTACATTAGTTAGATCATTAGTTGAAATAAAAAAAGCGCTTACTTGTAAGCGCTTTTTTATTTCAAACTGAGAGATCTGTTGCTAGTGCGAGGCACTAATTTCATCGGCAGAAATGCGATTGCGATAAAATCGATTAATGATGCCCATAGTGATTAGTACAAATGTACCAAATAATAATACGATCATATTAATATGTATTTGTTCTCGTAACATCAGTGTATAAGCACCACTCATAATCAGTATGCCTATGTTTTCATTAAAGTTTTGAACGGCGATGGAGTGCCCAGAGCCAATTAGTAAGTGTCCGCGGTGTTGTAATAAGGCATTAAGTGGCACAACAAAATAACCACTGAGCACACCAATCGCGAATAATAATATGATGCCTAAGTGCCATTCAGTGACAACCACCATGAGCATCACCAATACTCCCATCATCATGCCAGCAGGTAGCACAGACATCGAGTTCTCAAGTTTGACGTATTTGCCTGCGAATATAGAGCCTGCAGCAATACCTACAGCAACCACCACGGTTAAATAGGTGGCGTGTTCATGGTCAAATCCCAGTGCATAGGCCGCCCAAAGCAAAACAATCAAGCGCATGGTAGCGCCTGCCCCCCAAAACAGGGTGGTGACTGCCAATGACACTTGACCTTGTTTATCTATCCATAACACTTTAAATGAGTGCCAGAAGTCAACGAGTAGCACAATAGGGTTGCTAATCGGGTTGGCCTTGAATTTAGGTAGTTTGGGGATGAATAAATTGAATATGGCGGCAGAAAAGTATAGCAGCGTGACAAAAATAATGGAGTGCATAATACCAAATCTCGGAATCACTGCTCCTAATACACCGCCCAGCACAATCGCCATCACAGTTGAGCCTTCCATCCAGCCATTGGCTTTGACCAAGTCGTTAGGTGGTAAGTATTCACTTAGAATACCGTATTTTGCCGGTGAGTAAGCTGCTGCACCGATGCCCACAACGCCATACGCATATAAAGGTGGCATGCCAAAAATCATGGTGATACAGCCTAAAAACTTAATGGTATTAGACACAAACATCACGCGCCCTTTGGGAAAGCTGTCGGCAATGGAACCGACAAAGGGGGCTAGCAGAATGTAGGAAATAACAAAAAATTGAAGCAGTAATGGTTCATGCCAGCTTGGGGATTTTAACTCGCGCAATGCAGCAATAGCTGTGAAAAGCAGAGTGTTATCAGCAAGCGCAGATAAAAACTGCGCACTGAGTATGATATAAAACCCAATATTCATTATTTAATTATGTTGGCAAGCTTCAGTTTGGCCGTTAAGTTTTTATCATGCGGTTGATGCGCTCGATGGCTTTTACAGGGCTTCAGCAGCAAAGTCAGCTAAACGTGAGCGTTCACCACGTACTAACGTGATATGACCATTATGCTCCCAACCTTTGAACCTATCGACAACATAAGTTAAACCTGAACTGCCCTCAGTTAAGTAAGGGGTATCAATTTGGGCGATATTGCCCAAACATACGACCTTTGTGCCTGGACCCGCGCGCGTAATGAGCGTTTTCATTTGTTTGGGCGTCAAGTTTTGCGCTTCATCAATAATGAGGAATTTATGCAAGAAAGTGCGACCGCGCATAAAGTTGAGTGATTTAACTTTAATGCGTGTACGGATTAAGTCTTGAGTCGCTGCGCGTCCCCATTCACCAGCATCTTCATCTGATTTGTTAAGTACATCTAAGTTATCTTCAAGCGCACCCATCCATGGCGCCATTTTCTCTTCTTCCGTTCCTGGTAAGAAGCCAATATCCTCGCCTACAGGTACGGTAACGCGGGTCATAATGATCTCACTATAGATTTTTTTATCTAAAGTTTGCGTCAGTGCAGAAGCCAAAGTGAGCAATGTCTTACCTGTACCTGCTTGCCCTAGCAGGGTAATGAAGTCTACATTCGGATCCATTAATAGGTTCAAGGCAAAGTTTTGCTCACGATTACGTGCAGTAATGCCCCAAACACTATGCTTGGGTTGCATATAGTCTTTTACTACTTCTAGTACCGCCGTATTGCCTTCAATGCTCCGCACAATGGCGTGGAATGGCTTTTCAAATTCATAGTAGATGAATTCGTTGATTAAAAAGGTTTTGCACAGTGGGCCCGTGATGCGGTAAAACATACGGCCTGCATCCTGCCAGGATTCCATTTCTTTACTGTGTTTTTCCCAGAAGTTGGCAGGTAGTTCCTTCATGCCTGTGTACAGTAAATCGGTGTCTTCTAACACTTTGTCGTTAAAGTAATCTTCCGCGGGCACGCCCATGGCGCGTGCTTTGATACGGATATTGATGTCTTTGCTGACTAAAATAACTTGGCGGTCAGGCTGTTTCTTTTGCAGATCAACAGCCACACCTAAAATCTCGTTATCTGCTTTGCTGCCAGCTAACCCAGGCAGTTCAATGCTAACGGCGTTAGTCTGCAAAAACAAACGGCCAGTAATGTGTTTGTTGCCATTAGCGCCTAGCGGGCAACCTAGCTCAAGGTCTGTTAGGTTGGTGCCAACAACGGCCTCTAAGTTGCGACTGGCTTGGCGCGCATTGCGGGCGACTTCTGTCATCCCTTTTTTATTATTATCAAGCTCTTCAAGCGTTACCATTGGCAGGTAAATGTCGTGCTCTTCAAAGCGGAATAAGCTTGACGGATCGTGCATCAATACGTTGGTATCTAGTACGAATAATTTAGTAGTTGTTGCGATTTTCTTAGCCATGAATCACAGGTTTCCTAATTTAGAGATTGAATTGCTTCGAGCACAGCAATGACATGCCCATCTACTTTGACACCACGCCACTCTTTAACTATTTCACCATTGCCCTTGATAATAAAAGTACTGCGCTCTATCCCGCGTACTTCCTTGCCATACATTTTTTTCATCTTAATTACGCCAAACAACTGGCAAGCTAGTTCTTCTTTGTCTGACAGCAATTCGAACGGAAAGTTAAATTTCGCTTTGAAGTTTTCGTGAGATTTAAGACTGTCACGTGAAATGCCATAGACTTCAACACCCAGTTTCTCAAACTCTGCATAGTGGTCGCGAAACTGTTGGCCTTGCGTGGTGCAGCCTGGGGTGGAGTCTTTAGGGTAAAAGTACAGAACTATGGGTTTACCTGAATGTTCAGAAAGCTTAAAGGTTTTGCCACTGGTGGCAGGGAGTTCAAAGTCCGCAATTGTTTGGTTTAGCATGCTAGGTTGTTTGAGGTTCTAATTTTAACTTGAGTATGCTCATTGTTGTTAAAAAATGGGATTAACGCAAGCATGTTTGATGAAGATTTAAATATTTTAATCGTTGGCAACGTATAACCTTGGCAGTTCAAATTCAATTAACGTTCCACCGCCATCTCTTGCCTTAAAGGCCACACTGCCATGCAATGCTTCCATTACCTTGAATGCAAAGGGGATTCCCAGTCCTGTGCCAAAGCGTTTGGTGGAAGGGCCAGGGCTGATGGCGCTAGGGTCAGGAGTAAACGGCATACCAGGGCCGCGATCAGCAATAAGTAAACGCATAGTCGAGTTGTTAATATCGGGCAAAATTTCAATGGTGCTATGGCTAGGAGCGGCTTCAATCGAGTTGAGCAGTAAGTTATAAATAGCCTGCTCAAGCAAATGTTCATCGGTCACCATATTGTCATTGGCTTGTGCCCAGTCTGGCAGGTCTAGCGTGATCGATTTTTCGCGTAATTTTTGTTGTACAGGTAATATCGCACCATTGATGATTTGACGCAAAGATGTTTTATTGGCGTGCGGCTTTAGTGGGTGCAAATAAGCCAGTAGCGAGCCTGTCCAGCGTTCTAGTTTATCGACCGTTATAATAATGCCACGCAAAGATTCACGCGTGTCTTCATCTAATTCATCACTATCAGCCACTTGTGCGGTAGCGCGTATGCTCGCCAGAGGGTTGCGGATATTGTGCGCCAGCATCGGTACCAGCAAGCCTTGCGCTGCTTGTTTTTCGGTGCGGATTAAGGCCTCCTGGCTGCGTGCCAACTCTTCTGCCATATAGTTAATCGCCGAAGATAGTGTGGCGAGCTCTGCTGCACCCTCCTCTGGCGCTTTATGTTCAAGTCGGCCTGCACTAATCTCATTTGTGGCATGTAGCAGGGCATTAATAGGTTTAACGATTGAGCGTTTAAGAAAAACCCGAGAAAATAGTAGTAACAGGGTGGCAAGCATAATGGGGATCGACACTAGAAAAATAGTGATGCGCTTAGTTTCTTGTAAGCGCACCTCTAATTCATGTTGTTTAAGCACAAGTAAGCGTTCGGCCCGTGCCGAGATGACCTCATAGCGCTTGAAAATAGTAGATTCCAAATTGCTGTTGAGTTTCTTTTCTATTGCTTCTTGTGTGGCGTTATGGTGCAAATTAAATATGGTTTGCGTTTCGCTGACAAAGCTATCGTAGCTGTCGTTTAGGTCTTGAATCGCGGCTAATTCTTCGTCACCAACGGTGAGTTTCTTAAGCTTATCAAAGTGTTGCTGAATGGTGATGGTGTAGTTGTTATATTCGCCCTCAGCACTAGGGTCAGCTAAAAAGTAGCTGTCAAACAACTCTTTCATTTGACGATATAAATCGCCACGGGTTTGTTGCACTTCTTGTACCAGCGAATTGATGCGCTGAGATTCTTGCAGCGATTTATCACTCAGATTAATACCTAACGCCCCAGCTGCTGCTGCTAGGATGACGAGGGCAATAAATGCCAATTCGTGAATCAGCAGTAAATCGTTAAGCGATTTTTTTTTGTGCATACTGATTAGCTTGCTGTACGCGCGTTGGATTGCAGATTTAATGGAGTAACTCACTTACTCTAACTTGAACGATACTGGGACTAAAATATTGAAAGAGCGTCCACGCAAAGCCTCAGGGGGAGGAGGAAAGTTAGCTTTCTTGACCATTTCTAAAGCTTGTTTATCTAACGCATCAAAAGTGCTTGAGTCATGAACTTTGCTCGAAACCACATTACCATTACTATCAAGTTGAAGCTCTAAGATCACCTCGCCTTCCCAACCGCGCATTTGTGCAATTTTTGGGTATTGCTTATGTTTAGCAAGCTCACGGGCTAACGCGCTGCCGTACTGATTTTTTGCTGCATCAATATCAGTCTGGCTAGGGCCTGTTTTGACTGGCTCTGGTGGTGGGGGAGGAGGAGGCGCTGTGACGACAGGTGTTGCCTCAGCTTTGGGCGCCACTGCGATCACGGGGGGTGCCGTAACTTCGGGTGAGGGTTGAGGTGGCGGTGTTTCTGTTGTGGTCGATTTCGATTTAACCACAGGCTCTGGTGAGGGTGTCACCTTAGGCGCAGGGGTGGGTTCTGGTTTAACTTTTTGCTCTGGTTTTACAGGCTCTGGGTTAGCCTCAGGTTTAGGTGGCTGAAGCGGCTGCGGAGGCTCTACTTTTTTGATGGGGGCCAGCTCAATCACTAGCTCAGGTTCTGGCGGCTCTTTCTCAATATGTACGCTAGGCAAAACGAGCACAGCTATTAGGTGCAAGATAATGGAAAGCCCTATTGTCCAGCCTAAAGCAATGTCATGTTGTTGAGGTTTTAAAGAGTAAGTTGCCACAGTTTTTTCTAAATGCGCGTATCGTTTTTATTAAAGTGTCGCTGATTATACAATAATCGGCTTGTTATTGTTGGGCTGTAAGCGCCTATTGACGGGCTTTTAAAGTGGTTGCTGTTGGTTGTTTATAGCCAACTGGGTGTGGGTGCATTTATTTTTTATGCTTTTGGGAAGATGTGGACTTATTGATTGTTGGTAATTGATTATTTTTTGATAAAAATAAAATAACTAGTGATAGCTTTATGTAAAAACGAGAAGTTAGTTCAAGCCGACTGTTGCAGTTATGGTTTCAATTGGTTACAATTTGATAATAATTTGGTAACATTAAACAGTTTTGGTAATTTTATGGGTATTCATTAATTGTATTACTTTTTTATCGAAGGAGTAATCTTGAAGGCTTTATTAAATACAATACACTTGGCGCTATTTACAGTAGCTTTGACCAGTGCAATTTTTTCATGCAATGTTTCAGCAAATACAGTTGTTGATGTTTCAGGAAGTGACTTGTTTGGAAACTCCATGACTGGCTCGTTCACATATGGTGATGTATTAGATGTGGATGGAAATTATACCTTGGACAGTGCAGCGTTAACCTATGCTGGTAAACTCTTTGATACTATTTTGCAAGTTAACCTGATCAGCCCAAGTGGCACTAACTCTAAGGTAGCCAGTGCTAAGTCAGGATATGTATTTAGTTTGTTAGACTCATCCAGTAATGTATTGACATTTAGATCATATGTGGACAACGCTATTGGCATTATAGATACCTCAACATGGAGTTCAGAGGATCAAGGTTCTTTTATTAGCATATACAATACAAAAGCTTCTGAACACGTTTTTGCTGCAGTTCCAGAACCTAAGACTTATGTCATGCTTTTGGCTGGCTTAGGCTTCATAGCTTTTACTACGCGTCGTACATACCATTCAGCTACGTAGTTACCAGAGAATAAGGAATTACGCAAACTTACTCCCACTCGAGCGCGGGGTAAATGTTGTTGACGTTACGGCGATTCACAATATCAAATAATACCCACTTATCTTTCTCGGTGGCTGCTGCGCTGTCCATTGTGGTTTCCATGATAATGCCTTTTTTGATGCTAGTACGTACATCACTTAATAGTACATTTAAGTAGCGTTGCTCATTGTTTAAAGCGGTTTTCCAATCTTTAGCAATTGCACCGTGTCCAGCGATAATTTGTGAGGCGTCAGATTGTTTTAATTGATCTATTGATGCAATCCAGCCTTTAATGTCGCCATCAATCGACGGTGTGCGCTCGACAAATAGTAAGTCCCCCGACCACAAGGTTTTGCTTTTGCTATCCAACACGGTGATATCGGTATTGGTGTGAGAGGTGGGGTAAGCCGTAACGGTGAGTTTACGATCACCTAAATCCAGCTCGGCAGTGGTTTGCACAGGGATTGTTGGCTTAATAAAGTCACTACCTACGGCATCATCACCCAAATAGGTATTGTTAATACGCGTGTAGCTTTCTCTGCGGCGTTCCATTGCATCTGCCAATTTGGCATGCCCGACAAATTGCGGTTTGTCTTGTACAAATGCAGCGTTGCCAAAAATGTGGTCTGGGTGCACATGCGTGTTAATCACATACAAAATAGGTAAGGGCGTGATTTTTCGGATGGCATCATGCAGTTGCTGACCAACTTTTAAGCTACCGCCTGTGTCTATGACTGCAACGCCTTTGCTACCTATGACAAAGCTGATATTACAGATATCGCCATGATAGCCTTCAGAGATGTCTTCATGTATGCCATGGTGTACATAAATTTGGTCGCCAGCACTCTCCAGTTTCAATCCGTCAGCCAGCGCTACGCTGCATCCCATCAGGGCAATGAAGCTAGCTAATAGGTATCGTTTAAATTCATTTAGTATGGTATTCCTTGGCATCACATTCCTTAGAAAATATTGAACTTCAATGAGTTAATTAAGCTCATAGCCTCAGGTTAAGCATGGTATCACTATGATAGCCAGTTCGATCTAAAAGTTGCACTTGGTCAAGTCTGTATTTCTTCAAGACTGGCTTGCAAGAGCGCAATCACATTGCTTTTGAAATCGTGCGAATTGAAAAAGTGTATACTGGGAGACTGTAATTATTACCGATAAACAACAGGGAAAACGTATGAATTCAAATTTACGCTACACTAAAACCGCCATTATTTTGCATTGGTTGATCGGATTTGCGATTTTTGGCATGTTTGCACTGGGTTGGTATATGACCGACTTGCCAAAAAACACACCTGAGCGTGCTTTTTATTTTAATTTGCATAAATCAGTAGGCATTACGATTTTAGCTTTAGTCGCATTTAGAATTTATTGGCGCATTACCCATCGACCACCAGCTTTATTGGATAGCCTGTCTGCGATAGAGAAAAAATTGGCAACGGGTGGTCACCATCTATTGTATTTGTTGATGATTGCTGTGCCAGCCACTGGCATCATCATGTCTAGCTTTACTAAGTTTGGTGCCAAATGGTTTGGTTTTGTCGTTGTGGCGGGTGTGGATAATCACGATATGCACGAGCTGTATGAAGGGATTCATGAGAATGTAGGCATTATTTTGCTCGTTATCATTGCGGTGCATGTGCTTGGCGCGATTAAGCACAAGTTTATTGATAAAGATAAAACGATGCAGCGTATGTCTCTGCACTAACAACTGGTACTAGCACGTGGTGCACCACGTGCAACTGGCAAATTGTGTTTTTGCACAAGATTGAACAAATATTGAGTTCAGTGATAATAAAAAAGGGCGCTTAGGCGCCCTTTTTTATTGGCGGCATTTTAGTGCGCAAAATAATTCAGGTAGTCAATGAGACATAAGTGTTGGTAAATGTTGGTGATTTGTTTCAAATTTCTGTCAGTTGTGTCCAGTTTTATCAATTTGTACGGCGCATTAACATTTTGTAACTTGACCTTGTCAGTAGCTAACTCTAGCATTGGCGCGGCTGGCACGCTAACTGCTTAGAGAATTGGGCTTATTTTTAAGCGGTTGTGAGCTAGCTGATACCTGTAAGGTATTGTAAAAGTTGTATCAATTAATTGTTTGGAGAAAATTTAATGAACTTGAAGAAAATTAAGTTGGCATTAGGCGCGGTTGCTGGTGTTTCATTAGCAATGCCAATGTTAGCTTTTGCTGCTGCCGATATGGAAGCGGCTATGAAGGATGCAAACAACTGGGCGCATCCACGTGGTCAATATAATAACCAAGGTTATAGCACCTTGGCACAAATCAACAAAAGCAATGTTAAAAAACTGAACGAAGCTTGGACATTTTCCACAGGCGTAAACCGTGGTCACGAAGGTTCGCCAATAGTTGTTGGCAACATGATGTACGTGCACACTGCATTCCCGAATAATATTTACGCACTTGACCTAAACGATAATCAAAAAATCGTCTGGACATATTTCCCTAAACAAGACCCAAGCGTACAAGCAGTATTGTGCTGCGACAACGTTTCACGTGGTCTAGGTTATGGCGATGGCAAGATCTTCTTGCAACAAAACGACGGTATGTTGGTGGCTTTAGATGCTAAAACTGGTGCTAAGGTTTGGGAAGTAAAAGTCACCGATCCTAAAGTTGGAGCTACTAACACCAATGCGCCACACGTAATTAAAGACAAAGTATTAACAGGTTGTTCAGGTGCTGAGTTTGGTGTGCGTTGCTTTATCGTTGCTTACAGTATTAAAGATGGTTCACAACTCTGGAAAGCTTACTCAACAGGTCCAGACTCTGAAACTTTGCATGACGCAAATACCAACAAAGAAAATCCTCAATACAACGTGTTATCCGTATATGAAGACGTAAATGGTGGTAACAGAGAAGGCGGTTCTTTCAAAAAGTTACCATTTAATAAATTAAAAATCGGTGAACAAGAGCTTGGTACACGTACATGGTTGAAACCACAGGCCGTTAAAGATGGTTGGCAGCATGGTGGTGGCTCTGTATGGGGCTGGTGGCCGTATGATCCACGTACAAACCTGGTGTACTACGGTTCAGGTAACCCATCTGTTTGGAACCCAGACGTACGTCCAGGTGACAACAAATGGTCTATGACCGTGACTGCGCGTGATTTAGACACGGGTATGGCGAAATGGGCGATGCAAATGACGCCACATGATGAGTGGGATTACGATGGTATTAACGAAGTGATCTTGTTCGACAAAGGTGGTAAAACCTATGCAACGCATATGGACCGCAACGGTTTTGTTTACACTTGGAAAGCCGATAACGGCACTTTAGTGGTGGCTAATAAAATCCACTCATTTGTAAACTGGGCTAGCGATGTTGATTTGAAAACTGGCGTGCCTAACAAATTGGCTTCAGCTTCCACGCACCAAGACTACAATGCAAAAGGCGTTTGTCCTGCTGCTTTGGGTACCAAAGACCAGCAACCAGCGGCTTACAGCCCACGCACTGGTTTAGAGTACATTCCATTAAACCATGTGTGCATGACTTACGAGCCAGTTGAATCTAAATATGTGGCTGGTCAACCATGGGTTGGTGCTACATTGACTATGTTTGCTGGTCCTGATGGCGTAATGGGTGGTTTCTCAGCTTGGGATCCAATCAAAGGTAAATCAGTTTGGTACAACAAAGAGAAATTCTCTGCTTGGGGTGGCGTGCTTGCAACGGCTTCAGACTTAGTGTTCTACGGTACCTTGGATCGTTGGTTCAGAGCTGTTGATGCACAATCAGGCAAGGAGCTTTGGAAATTCCAAGTGGGTTCTGGTGTGATTGGTAATGCATTTACCTACGGCAACAAAGGCAAACAATACGTTGGTGTGCTTTCAGGCATCGGTGGTTGGGCTGGTGTAGCGATGAACTTAGGTATGACTAACGATACAGATGGCCTTGGTGCTGCTGGTGGTTACAAAGAGCTTACTAAGTACAATGCTGCGCCTGGCGGCGGTGCGTTGAACGTATTTAGTCTTTAATATAGATTTGCACTCAGTTGGTTAATTTCTAAACTGGGTGTTAATTTAACAGTTAAAGTAATAAAAAGCCCTGCTCCAATATTGAAGCAGGGCTTTTTTATGTGTCGGGCTATTTAAGTATTTATGCTTTTACATCAATCTGATGTGTAAATTCTTTGCCTTCATTATCCACCGCTTTCACCTCTAATTTACCCGCTGCATCGGGGATAATATCAAAGCGTAAATATGGATCTTCACTTGTCCCAACGCCAAAATCTACGTTCATCACAGGTTTGCCATTTAAGGTAAATGCTGCTTTTTGAATATAAAATGCTGGTACAAAACCCTGAGACACTAAATCGCGTTGCAAGCCCGTACGCATAGGGTGTTTGATGATAAATGTAGCGGGAGTTGCCACACCAATTTTTACAGGGTCTTCGACTTGTAGTTTGATTTTACCTGCGGCGGCGCGAATCTCAGCTTCGTTGCCATCCACCGTACCACCGCAACCACCAGCGGCGCGAATCA
This sequence comes from Methylophilaceae bacterium, assembly GCA_036504995.1. GTDB lineage: Bacteria > Pseudomonadota > Gammaproteobacteria > Burkholderiales > Methylophilaceae > DASXUG01. Next base: position 15,277 of record DASXUG010000011.1, read on the forward strand.
CCACATTGGTCATAAATAATTTACCATCAGCCGTTTCGCCAATGGCGTGAATGTAAGAGTCAGTTTCCATACGAATGCGGGTGGAAAGCTGCAAGTTGCCCAGTGCCTCTGTCAAATGGTACGTGGCAGCCAGCGGAATAGGGTTTGCATCTACAATTAAATATACATTTTTGATAACGGCAGTACTTGATTGGTCAACTGTCAGCGTAATAGGCACTTGAGCTCCGCTCTCTGCGCGGCGTGGGCCAGTGAGTTTCATAAATGGCGCCTCTGTGATCGCGCGTTTGGCAAAAAAAGCTTCTTTAACTACTGGCCATACCTTGTCTGAGGCTTCTGCATTGGCGTTACTGCTTAATGACAGTAAGCCAATTGCGCACATCAGATTGATTAACCCCACAGGCAGCAAATGGGTGCGAATTTTTTTCATGATGATCTCCTAAGCGATGTTTTTATTATCATTTTATATGGCCTTGATTTTATCTACACTAACTAGCTAACATCAAATTTGATAGCGTATACAGTGGTAAGTTCAGCCCGTTTTTATATAAGTCTAGTATATATTAGTCGTGATAGGGTGTGTCGTATGTGACTAACATCACTAAAGCGATAAAACTCATGATTATCCGCAAGATAATAATGGTTATTTGTTGGTAAAATGCGCCCTTGGCAATCATTTAGACTTTGAAAACATGGCGTGCGTAATGAATAAAACACTCTTAACTTTGGCTTGCGCGGCAATAGCTGCTAATGCAAGCGCAGAAACTCTTAATCTTAATCCTGTCGTCGTCACCGCTACGCGTGTGGAGCAAAATAGCTTCGATTTGCCAGTAGCCATTGATGTTGTGGATAAAAGCAACATTCAAGATGGTCAGCTGCAAGCAACTTTATCTGAAAGCTTGATTCGTGTGCCAGGTATTACTGCACAGAATCGGACGCAACAAGCGCAGGACCCGCAAATCTCTTCTCGTGGCTTTGGTGCGCGTTCTAGTTTTGGTGTACGTGGTATTCGCTTGTATGTCGATGGTATTCCACTAACGATGCCAGATGGTCAAGGCCAACCTGGGATCGTGGATTTATCCATGATTAAAAGCATAGAGGTTATGCGTGGGCCTTTTTCATCACTGTATGGCAACTCCTCTGGCGGCGTAATTCAAATGTTCTCTGAAGACGCTCCCAAGACAACAGAGTTGGGCGGTTCCGTCATGTTTGGTAGCTATGCTACAAAGCGCCAAATTTTGAATGCAGGCGGCTCAGAAGGTAATTTCGAATACATGCTAGATGTTTCAAATTTTGATACCGATGGTTATCGCAATCACAGTGCAAGTAGCAAGCAGCAAGCAACCGCAAAGTTGAAATTTAACTTTAGTGACTCCACTAAATTAACCACATTAATTAATTGGTTTGACCAATCAGCGCAAGACCCACTTGGGTTAACCCGATCAGTGGCATTTACTTCACCTAAAAGCGTTGTTTCTGCTGCAATTAACGCCAATACGCGTGTTGAGAGAAGTCATACGCAAGTAGGTTTTAATTTAGAGCATACTTTAAACGAGAGCAATACGCTAAATTTGATGACATACGTGGGTACACGCGATAATTTGCAAATTTTGCCAACGAATGCGGCAGGAACGAACGCACGGGCAAGTCAAATTGCCCGAGATTTTTATGGCGTTGATGTACGTTGGGATAATAAAGGGATTGTGTTTACCAAGCCATATACCGTGAGTCTAGGTATGAATTATGGTGAGGCAAGTGATGCAAGGTTAGACACGAATGTGTTATCTGGCGGCGCACCAGTGAGTGTTAAAAATCGAGATGAAGATAATATCGCCAGAAATTTTGACCAGTATGCACAAGCCAAGCTATCGCTGCTCGATAATGTAGATGTGCATGCAGGCTTAAGGCACACGCGTGTAAATTTAATTGTCAAAGATAGATTCACGACTGGTACTGGTAACAATGGCGATAATAGTGGTGGGGTTGAGTATGACAAAACAACGCCAGTGATTGGTGCTACTTGGAAAGTTAACCCAGCTTTAAATCTGTATGCTAACTATGGCGAAGGGTTTGAAACGCCAACTTTTATTGAGGCAGCATATACCTCTACAAGCGCATATGTACCTAATTTGAGTTTGAAACCTAGTCAAAGTAAGAATTACGAAATTGGTGCCAAGGCGTTTCTTAATGATAATACCCGCTTAAATGCGACGGTGTTTAGAACAGAAACTCAGAATGAGTTGGTTGTTGCAACGATAGACGGTGCAAATCGTGCAATTTATGCGAATGCTAATGATACTTATCGCCAAGGACTAGAGTTGTCTGTGGACTCTCAACTCCAAAACAACTTGTCTCTATATGGTGCATATACTTATTTAGATGCAAAGTTTGATTCTGCATTTACCAGTGCTAACGGGTTAATTAAATCGGGTAACGTTATTTCTGGTACGTATCGTGACCAATTATATGGAGAGCTGGCTTGGAAAGCGCCATCTGTAGGTTTTTCAACAGCTTTTGAAGCACGTTACAATAGTAAAGTTTATGTCAATGATACAAATACTGATGCTGCACCTTCATACGCTATTTACAATATCCGCGCTGGCTTTAGCCAAGATATTAACCACTGGAGTTTTAGTGAATATGTGCGGGTAGAAAATATTTTTGATCGTGATTACATCGGTTCTGTGCGTGTGAATGACAGTAATGCACGCTATTTTGAGCCTGCTGCAGGGCGCAACTATTTAGTCGGATTGAACGCAGCGTATCGTTTTTAGTCTATGTAAGTAGACGTAGTTTAAAAAGCCGTCATTATCGACGGCTTTTTTATTTACAATGGCTTAATCAATGCGAGTGGTTTTCTTAAGGGTTTAAAAATGGCAAATTTAGGGTTTAATCATTACAACATACGTTGCCCACGTCCACTTATGGAGCAGTTGAAAGCGTTTTATTGTGAGGTGGTCGGTTTGCGTTTGGGCGAACGTCCGCCCTTACGTAGTTTTGGTTATTGGTTGTATGCGGGTGAGAAGGATGTGTTGCATCTCTCTGAAACTTCCCCAGAAGAAGTGCGCTCAACTGAAATGCTGACGACGTTTGACCATGTGGCGTTTACCTGCACAGATTATGAGGCTACGGCCGAGCATCTTAAGCAGTTAGGCATACAGTTCACCACGCGTGAAATTGCTGTGACGCAAACCCAGCAGGTCTTCTTTAGAGACCCAGCAGGGAATGGGGTGGAGTTTAATTTTAGGATGGCGTAATTGTGCGTTAGTGGTTAATACGTAACCTACAATTGCGCGTGTTGGCTTTAGGCCACCATACTTGCGCTTTTAGCAGGTGCGATCGAGACGCGATTTCGCCCTGCATTTTTTGATTGATATAGCGCACTATCTGCGCGTGCAACAAATTCCGTCATGGACTCACCTTGCGTGTAGCTGGCAACCCCCAGTGAAATGGTAATGTTGGCAATATTTTCATTTTTGAGGCTGTTTTTAATGCTAATCTTTTCAACGGTCGCACGAATTCTGTCGGCAATGCGTTGTGCCTCTTCGAGTGATGTTTCAGGTAGCAGTAGCACGAACTCCTCACCACCGTAACGCGCTGCAGTTTGAGTCTCTTTTGCATGCGCTTTTAAGATTTGCGATACTGCTTGAATGACTTTATCCCCAAATAAATGACCGTAGGTGTCGTTGATGCGTTTAAAGAAATCAATATCGGCAATAAGCAGGCTGGTGCCTTGTGCCTTGGCGCCCGCGATGCAAGCGGCTAGTGCTATATCGAAACCTTTACGATTGATCAGACCAGTCAGGCCATCAGATAGCGCTTCATCTTTAGCTTTTATAATTTCATTTTTCAATGCCTCGATTTCGCGGGTACTTTCTGCCAGTTGCGCTTTCAGTGAGCCGATGGAGCCTTTAATATTATGGGTTTGCGCAAATAGGTTGTTGAGGTTTAAGTCGTTCGCCAGATCTTCTTCGCTGATGTCGCCAGCCCATTGCTCTAGGGCCGAACCAAACTTCTCTGCATCCGTCCCCGCTTTGGATGCGGAATTAGAGATATCGGTCATCACTTTTTGAAAGCCATCACTAACACGTTGTGCAGTTTCATCATCTGCCTCAGCAATATGTTTACGGAATATGTCTGTGGTGGACTTTTCGTCTAGCGCCATATTTTTTTTAATTAAATGGTCGACTTCGGTGTTAAGTGCTGCGTTGGTGCCAGCCACATAGTCATACCAAACGGCATAGCTGATAGGATGTAACGCAGCTTTCTGCTTAGCCATGCGTTGAATAGCTTGTCTCAAATATTCAGCACTTTTTTCCACGCTATGTTCATACTTCATAAGAGGCTCTCTTTTATCTCAATATTTTTAATATTCTTGATGAGTGAGGTCTTTGTTTGAATCTATAGATCAACACAATGACTATCCTCACACATTCTTATTCGCATGCATTTTTTATTCACACGAATCGATAATGGTGTAGAAATCGACTTTATGGATTTCTTGTATAGGGAAGCGCAGGCGGCGGGGTTTGGGCCTAAGACTTATGCGGTGGTGTTTTTGGCATAAGCAAAAAGATAATTAAATAATCAAATTTAATATCTCTACTATTAAGCCACTATCGGCATTAGCACTCAATTCTTTAGGTCTTTGAGTGCTAAATTTAAAATAAATATTGATTGCTAAATAATGCCTTCAAGTAGCTGTACCTGCACTTGAGTGCCAGCCGCTAGATTACCTACATCCTGAGGCAATACGATGAAGCAACTTGCCTCGCTCATGGAGCGTAAAATACCAGAACCTTGATTGCCCGTGGGTTTGACTTTCCACTCACCATCGTGGTCAATAAATAACTGCCCGCGCTGAAACTCTGTGCGTCCAGCCATTTTCTTGATGGCTTCGGTACAGACAACTTTTAGTAATGGTTGTTGAGGTGGATTCTCTTGCCCCATCAGGTTGAGTAAGGCTTCCCGCACAAATTGATAGAATGAGACCATAGCGGCGACAGGGTTGCCAGGTAAGCCGAAGTAATGGGCATTGCCAACTTTACCATAGGCGAGGGGGCGGCCTGGTTTCATCGCAATTTTCCAAAACAGAACTTGGCCATGCTTTTCAAGTAACTGCTTCATAAAATCTGCTTCACCCACTGATACGCCGCCACTGGTGATTACCACGTCAGCACTTGCTGCGGCATTGATAAGTGCTGTTTCCAGTCGCTCCGGGTTATCGCCAACCACGCCCATATCAATCACCTCGACTCCCAAGCGGCTAAGCATGCCGAATAAAGTGTAACGATTGCTATCGTAAATTTGCCCCTCTAATAAAGGTTGGCCGACGCTAATAAGCTCATCGCCCGTTGAGAAAAAAGCAACGCGTAGTTTGCGAAAAACTTGAATTTCCCCAATCCCAAGAGAAGCGATCATGCCTAAATCGGCTGGGCGTATAATGTGTCCGACGGGTAATGCGGTTTGCCCTTGTTTTAAATCTTCACCCGCATAACGCACATTCATGGCACGAGCAGGTGGGTTGCTGAATAGGAGTGAGTCTCCACTTACTTGCACGCGCTCTTGCATAATGACCGTGTCTGCACCTTGTGGTAAAACGGCACCCGTCATAATGCGTACGCACTCCCCCTTGCTGACAGTGCCTACAAATGGTCTGCCCGCAAATGCAGTGCCGATAATACGTAGCGTAGTTTCGCCTTCTGTCGATGCATCATCTGCGTTATATGCATAGCCATCCATCGCAGAATTATTGTGATTGGGAACATTGCATGGCGAGACAATATCTGCGGCTAGCACTCTGCCTAGGGTGCTTCTTAATGCCAAGCACTCCACAGTTGCGACTGGGCTTAGAAATTGACGTATCAAGCTTCTCGCTTGGTCCACAGGCATGGAGTTCGGGTCGTAGTCATCCATGCAACTGGGGTTGTGGATGAGATCAGTAAGGGCTTGTGTAGACATGAGTGGCTCGAGGAGTGATGTGGTTGATAATAAAAGTTGCGATTTCAACAATATTGTTAAGATCTAGTACAGGTAAATGACACTCAATCTTTTCATCGCAAGCAACTGCAATAGTTTCTGTTGTAGTAAGTGCTAACAATGGCATGTTCAAGCTGGGTCTATGTACTTCTATTTTGGGGATGTCCGCTAGCCTAAAACCTTCGACCAAAATCAAATCGGCATAATTGGTGTTGATTTGGCTAATCAGCTCTGACAGATCGAGTTCATCTGTCTCACGAGCAACCCGTGATAGTTCTGTCATCAACGCCACGCGCTTGCTAGAAGCCACCAGGGTTTGTACGGCGCCTGCTTCTCTAATCTGATAGCTGTCTTTTCCTGGGTGGTCTATATCAAACCTGTGGTGCGCATGTTTAATCACCGATACGCGTACACCACGCGCTGTGAGCTCTGGGATAAGTTGTGTAATCAGTGTGGTTTTGCCCGCGTTACTGCCTGCGGCGCAGATGCCTAATACAGGAATAGCGGATTGGTAAGGGTTATGCATGCTGCAATTTTAATGCTAAAGCCGCCAAGTCTTCAAAAGTATTCAAATTGACAAAGGCATCGCTGCAATCCGTGAAGTCTACCTCGACATAGCGCAGGCTTTTTTGCCAAGCGCTCACCTTACGTTCTCCTTGGGCAATAAACGCTTGCAAGCTAGACAACACTTCCTTTTTACATAAACAACATACAGGATGCGCATCCCCGTCGCTGGTGGCAACGGCGATTTGGGCGCCATGCGAATGTAATGCATGCATTAAACGCGCTGCTAAATCTAGAGGCAACAGTGGCGAGTCGCAGGGTACGGTAAGCAAAAACTCATGGTTAGCTTGTTGCAAGCCTATATAAAAGCCCGCAAGTGGGCCGATAAAGTCAGGTTGCTCATCTTGGAAAACGGGCAGGTTTAAAGTTTGATACTGTGGGATTTCGCGATTGGCGTTAATTAAAATTTCATCTACTTGTGGTGTTAGGCGCGCAATGATATGAGCAACCAGCGGCTTGTTTTGTAACGGCACTAAGCCCTTATCTGCTCCCCCCATACGTGTGGCGCGACCGCCTGCAAGGATAATGCTGGTAATGCCCATTAGCCACCAGTGTGCGACATAAAACGCACGACCGCAGGTGCGGCACGTTTTAAATCAAAATCATGGCCTTTAGGTTTGATTGTCATGCTATTTACAATCGCCTCGATAATCGGAGCGTCATCGAGGGGATGTGCTCTTAATAATGGCATGAGATCTACTTTGTCTTCTTGCCCCAAGCACAAATACAGTTCACCCTTGCATGTGATGCGCACACGGTTACAGGCTTCGCAGAAGTTGTGGCTATGAGGCGAGATAAAGCCGATTTTTGTTTCACTGTTTGCCACTTGCCAGTATTTTGCTGGCCCGCCCGTATTGGCGGTGCTAGGGATTAGCGTAAAGCTTTGCTGTAAGCGGGTGAGGGTGGCTTGGTTGTTTACATAGCTTTCGTTACGTGAGTGGTTGATCTCACCCAGTGGCATTTCTTCGATAAATGAAATATCAATCCCTTGTTCAATAGCAAAGTTGACCAATTGCTCCGTTTCATCTTCATTGCTGCCACGCATTAGCACAGTGTTTAGCTTTATGTTATCAAAGCCAACTGTTTTGGCTGCCTGAATACCTTCAAGCACTTTGCTGAGTTCACCTACGCGCGTAATTTGCTTGAATTTTTCTGCCTCTAAGCTATCAAGGCTAATATTGATACGTTTTACGCCTGCTTGTTTTAAAGCCAATGCTTGTTGTGCTAACTGGGAGCCGTTAGTGGTAAGTACTAACTCTTTTAGATCCTCTAGCTTGCCAATTTCTTGAAATAACCAAATTGCATTTTTGCGCACAAGGGGTTCGCCCCCCGTAATACGTACTTTGCTCACCCCTAAGTCGACAAATATTTTGACTAAACGTGCGCACTCCTCTAGGCTCAAAACTTCATTTCGAGGCAGAAAAGTCATGTCTTCGCTCATGCAATAGACGCAACGAAAATCGCATCTGTCTGTAATGGATAGACGGATGTAGTCTACGGTGCGACCAAATTGGTCTATGAGTTTTTTGTTGTCATGACTGGACATAAGCTTGCTAGCGATTAATTAAAGCTAATCGGTAATTGTAAGACTTTAAGTGGCCTGCTACAACCTGCATTCAATAATGTTGAGCTCAAGCGTACGTGAGTCCGCATATCTCAGGTGGTGGCAGTGATTGTAACTCTTCATCATTATAGAGTCTGCCGCGGGTGATAAAGGCTAAGCCACTTCCACAGTCTATTGAGAATGAGCCACTGGAGCCTGGGAGCGCATCTAAAATAGTGTGCGTGTTTTCACAAAATTGGAAATGACTATGCCCCATATAATAAGTTGCCCCACCAACGACGCCCAATTTGACATCAGAAGGCGTTATTCTAAACTCGTTGGCTGGCATGCACAGTGGGCCACTACCCTCACAACAGCCGCCAGATTGGTAAAAAACAATTTCCCCGTACTGGGCTGTCAGTTTGGCAATGAGCCCAAGTGCGGAAGGGGTTGCTGATAATCTGTCTGCCATTTTTATCTCCGCCATATCTATATAAATTGATACAAAAAAGGGCGAGTTGCCTCGCCCTTACATGTTAACTGTGTAACGCTATTAACACAAACCGACTAGAAGAACCCTAGTTTTTTAGGGCTGTAGCTGACTAAAAGATTCTTGGTTTGTTGGTAGTGATCAAGCATCATTTTGTGATTTTCACGACCAATGCCAGATTCTTTGTAGCCACCAAATGCTGCGTGTGCTGGGTAAGCGTGGTAGCAGTTAGTCCACACGCGACCAGCCTTAATGCCACGACCCATGCGGTAAGCTGTATTGCCGTTGCGGCTCCATACGCCAGCACCCAAGCCAAAAATCGTGTCGTTAGCAATTTCCAGCGCTTGTGCTTCGTCTTTAAAGGTTGTCACGGCAAGCACTGGACCAAAAATTTCTTCTTGGAATACGCGCATTTTGTTGTGGCCTTTTAATAAAGTCGGCTTTACGTAATAGCCTGAAGCAAAATCGCCAGAGAGCACATTACGCTCGCCACCAATTAGCACCTCAGCACCTTCTTGTTTGCCAATATCAATGTAAGACATGATTTTGTTAAGCTGATCTTGAGAAGCTTGTGCACCAATCATAGTGTTTGGATCGAGCGGATTACCTTGTTTGATAGCGGCAACACGTTTTAATACACGTTCCATAAACTTATCGTAGATAGACTCTTGAATCAAAGCACGTGACGGGCAAGTACATACTTCGCCTTGGTTAAACGCGAACAGTACTAGACCTTCAGTGGCTTTATCAAAGAAGTCATCGTCTTCATCCATAATGTCGGCAAAGAACACGTTAGGAGATTTTCCGCCTAATTCTAATGTGGCTGGGATCAAATTGCCCGCTGCGGCTTGTGCAATCACGCGGCCCGTGGCGGTAGAGCCTGTAAAGCCGATTTTGGCAATACGACGGCTGTTTGCCAATGGTGAACCGACTTCGCGACCATAACCGTTAACGATGTTGACTACACCAGGAGGTAATAAATCGGCAATGGTTTCCAGCAGAATCAGAAGGCTAATAGGAGTGAACTCTGCTGGTTTCATCACCACGCAGTTGCCTGCGGCAAGGGCTGGTGCCAGTTTCCAAGCGGCCATTAAAATTGGGAAATTCCAAGGGATGATTTGACCAACAACGCCTAGTGGTTCATGGAAATGATAGGCCACCGTGTCATGGTCAATCTCGCTGATGCCGCCTTCTTGTGTACGAATCGCACTTGCGAAATAGCGGAAGTGGTCAACTGCTAAAGGAATATCTGCATTCATGGTTTCGCGGATTGGTTTGCCGTTATCTACGGTTTCTGCAGTGGCGATCAATTCAAGATTGGCTTCAATGCGGTCAGCAATTCTTAACAAGACATTAGCGCGCTCAGTTGGGGATGCCTTGCCCCACTTGTCGGCCGCTGCGTGCGCAGCATCTAATGCAAGCTCAACATCCTCAGCGCTTGAGCGTGCAGCTTTGGTGTAAGGTTTGCCAGTAATTGGCGTAATAACATCAAAATACTCGCCTTTTACAGGGGCAACCCATTTGCCGCCAATAAAGTTATCGTACTTGGTTTTATAGGGGATCTTGACGCCAAGATTTTTTAAATTGCTAGTGACTAATCCATCATCCATGCTGAATCTCCTCGAAAATTATAGTGTATCCATGCCAGTGCATGACATTGGGTGGAACTTATGTAGCACTAATTGTGCCAAATTGTAACTTTTTGTTACTGTATGAAAATTAAAGAAAAATTACCTAAGTGTAAAACTTAGGCATAGAATAGTCTCAAAATGAAACATATGTTTTTATCAAAATGATACAGGTGCTGAGATGAAACAGTTGGGCTATGCGGATCAGGTTCGTCATGCGCGCGAGCGTTTTCTTGGGCGTGGTGAAGTGCCAGAAGGGGTTTTGCCAGAACCTATTTATCGCTCGTGGGAGCGCTGTGTTAACACTGGCTTATCTATTGACTTGAGTATGCAGCTAGCGCCTGCCGATGTGCGTGTGTTGACTGAGCTTAAGCAAAAAAACATGCAGTTGTTGCAGCAGTCCCAAGTCGAAATGGAGAATCTATACTCGCATATTCAGGGCACGCAAAGCATGGTGATTTTGAGTGATGCGGATGGCACCATATTACACTCTTTGGGTGATCCTGACTTTATGTCTAAAGCCCAGCGAGTAGCCTTGCAGCCTGGAGTTTCCTGGCGTGAAGATTCGACAGGGACCAATGCGATTGGAACTGCCTTGGTTGAACAAGCGCCTGTTTTTGTGATGGGAGCCGAACATTACTGTGAGCGTAATGGTTTTTTAAATTGCTCTGCCGCCCCGATTGTTGACCCTTATGGCGCTATTGTTGGTGTGCTGGATTTGTCTGGCGATCATCGTCAGCCGCAGGAACATACCATGGCCTTGGTGCGTATGTCTGCGCAAATGATAGAAAACCGTTTATTTAATGAGCAGTTTAGTCAGGAAGTGACGATACGCTTTCATAATCGTGCGGAGTTTATTCACACGATATGGGAAGGTATTGCCGTATTTTCTACTGAAGGTCATTTGCTTGCTGCCAATCGTAGTGGTTTATTTCAGTTGGGCTTAAGTAGTCTCACCAATAAGGATGTGGTGTTTGAGCGGCTGTTTGATGTTTCACTCAATTTATTCTTAGACGCTACCCGTAAAAAACTACCCAATACGCATACCACGCTGACCTTGCAAAATGGGGTTAAATTGTTTGCCAAGGCAGATACAAGCCTGCATACATTTGTGAGTGTCAGTCCACCTCAAGCGGCGGTACAGGTGACAAAGCCCAGTGAAGTCGCCTCGTTAGATGCGCTTTTGTTAGGCGATACACTGGTAGCGAAAACAATAGCCAAAGCTAAGCTGGCTATTGGGCATGATATTCCAATATTGATTGAGGGTGAAACGGGCACGGGTAAGGAAGTGCTGGCAAAGGCGATTCACGAGTCAGGTTTACGTAAGCATGGGCAGTTTGTAGCAATTAATTGCGCGGCGATTCCAGAAGGGTTGATCGAGGCAGAGTTGTTTGGGCACGAAGAAGGTGCATTTACGGGTTCTCGGCGTCGAGGCGCTTTGGGTCGAGTGCAACAAGCGCACGGTGGCACCTTGTTTTTAGATGAAGTTGGCGATATGCCGCTCTCACTGCAAGCACGACTACTGCGTGTGATTCAGGAGCGTGAAGTGATGCCACTGGGTGGCGGTAAAGTGGTAGCGGTGGATATTTGTGTGATCTCTGCAACCAACTCTCGTTTGAAACAGAAGGTGGAAAAGGGTGAGTTTCGAGAAGATCTATATTATCGGCTAAATGGGTTAAGGCTGACTTTGCCAGCATTGCGTGAACGGTCGGATTTAGAGGCACTCATCGCACATATATTAAAGCATCAATTAAATAAGCCGCATATAACGCTGCATCCAGATGTGATGAGTTTGATGCAAAAGCATCCTTGGTATGGAAATATTCGTCAGCTTAGTCATGTCTTACGTTCTGCCATTATCATGCTGCAAGGGGATGAGTTAAGGCTGGAGCATTTACCTGATGATTTTTTAGAAGATCGAACAGAAACGCAAAAAATAACCTTTAAAAATAAGAACTTTGACGCTGGTGAAGTGACTAATATATCAGATGCGGAAGAGGTTTTAATTAAGCGCGCGCTAGAAAATTACCAAGGTAATATGCTCGCGGTTGCAAAGGAAATAGGCGTGAGTCGCGCCACTCTGTATCGAAAAGTTAAGCAATATGGACTACGTTGAGCACTTGTCGATACGAATATTTAAAGTAATGTAGTTTTTTCTGATATTAGTCAATACAATTAATCTGAGGCTTGGTACAATGTTAATGAATTGTAACTAGCGTTACGCAAACTGTAACAGAATGTGTGAGGTAATTGTGTCAGGTGATGCCGTTTTAAATAGCGCGAATTTAGATAGCGGAAAGCTAGATAAACCGTTAACAGATGAGCAAGTGCGTAGGATAGAAGCGCATATTGGGGCGTTTAAAAGCATGCCAGGTGCGTTGTTGCCATTGCTACACGCCATACAAGATGATCTTGGCTATATCCCAGAGCCAAGCTACAGCAAAATCAGTAAAGCACTCAATCTATCGGTGGCTGAGGTGCATGGGGTGGTTACTTTTTATCATCACTTTCGTACCCATCCTCCTGGCAAACATACCATACAAATCTGTCGTGCAGAATCTTGCCAAGCCATGGGCTGTGATGCGTTGGAGCAGCATGTTAAATCTACGCTAGGGGTTGATTATCACCAAACCACAGCCGATGGTTGCATTACTTTAGAGCCTGTTTATTGCCTGGGTAATTGCGCCTGTTCGCCAGCCATCATGGTGGATGAAGAGATCTTTGGGCGCGTCACTGCCACTAAAGTCGATCAAATTATTCGCGAAGTAAAGGAGTCAGCATGAGTATCACCGTTTATGTGCCACGCGATTCCAGTGCACTTTCACTTGGTGCAGATCGCGTCGCCAAAGCGATAGCTAAAGAAGCTGCCAGTCGTCAGCAAGAGGTGAAAATTGTCCGAAATGGTTCACGCGGCATGTTCTGGCTGGAGCCTATGGTGGAAGTGGCAACCGCTGCTGGGCGCGTAGCGTATGGCCCAGTTGACCCTGCTGATGTGGCAAGCTTATTTGATGCTAACTTCTTACAGGGCGGTGAGCATGCCTTAAAACATGGCTTAACTGATGAAATGCCTTGGCTTAAAAAGCAAGAGCGTCTGACTTTTGCTCGTGTTGGTATTACTGACCCTGTTTCTATTGATGATTACTTGGCGCATGATGGTTACCAAGGCTTAAAAAATGCAATCGCCATGAGTGGTGCAGATATTGTTAAGGCGGTGACTGACTCTGGTCTGCGTGGTCGGGGTGGTGCGGCTTTCCCTACAGGCATCAAATGGAACACGGTGCTTAACGCGCCCGCCGAACAAAAATATGTTGTCTGCAATGCAGATGAAGGCGATTCAGGCACATACTCAGACCGCATGATTATGGAAGGTGACCCCTTCGTGCTGATTGAGGGGATGACGATAGCTGGTGTGGCTGTAGGCGCGACCCAAGGCTTTATTTATTTGCGCTCTGAATACCCGCATGCCTTAGAGGTGCTCAATATCGCGATTAAAAATGCTTATGATAAAGGCTACTTGGGTGCCAATATTTTGGGCAGTGGCAAGCATTTTGATTTAGAAGTGCGTCGTGCTGCAGGCGCGTATGTGTGTGGCGAAGAAACTTCATTGCTTGAAAGCCTAGAAGGCAAGCGTGGTTTGGTGCGCTTTAAACCACCACTGCCCGCAATCGAAGGTTTGTTCGGTAAGCCAACGATAGTCAATAACGTCATTTCATTGGCTACCGTGCCCATTATCTTGGATAAAGGTGGCGACTTTTACAAAAACTACGGTATGGGCCGCTCTCGTGGAACTTTACCAATTCAATTGGCTGGCAATCTAAAACAAAACGGTCTGATCGAAAAGGCATTTGGTATCACCTTGCGTGAATTACTCTATGATTTTGGCGGTGGCTCTGCAACGGGTAAACCGATTAAAGCCGTACAAGTAGGCGGGCCTTTGGGTGCCTATTTGCCAGAATCCCAATTTGACACACCCATGGATTATGAAGCGTTTACCGCGATTTGGGCCGTGTTAGGTCATGGCGGTGTCGTCGCGTTTGACGAATCGGTCGATATGGCAAAAATGGCACGTTACGCGTTTGAGTTTTGTGCGATAGAGTCCTGTGGCAAATGTACGCCATGCCGTATTGGTTCAACACGTGGCGTTGAGGTGATGGATAAAATCATGTCAGGCAAGGATCACGCGAAGAATGTAATTTTGGTCAAAGACCTGAGCGATACCATGTTAAATGGTTCGCTGTGCGCACTGGGTGGCATGACGCCGTATCCAGTGTTGAGTGCTATTAATCATTTCCCCGAAGATTTTGGGTTGAGCAAGCAGGAGCAAGCAGCTTAGTGCTGCGAAGGAGTCATTATGGATAAGCAATTAGATTACGGTACCCCCGCAAGTAAATCAGAAGAGCGCGTGACGTTGCAAATTGATGGTACGGAAGTTACCGTACCTAAAGGCTCGTCAATTATTCACGCTGCAGCCGTTGCGGGGATTAGTATCCCTAAGCTGTGTGCAACGGATAGTTTGCATGCATTTGGCTCATGCCGCATGTGTTTGGTTGAAGTTGAGGGGCGCCGTGGTTACCCAGCCTCTTGTACCACGCCTGTTGATAATGGTCTAAAAGTTCACACGCAAACGCAAAAGCTGGCTGACATTCGCCGTGGTGTGATGGAGCTTTATATCTCAGATCACCCTTTAGATTGCCTCACTTGTGCAACTAATGGGGATTGTGAGTTGCAAGATATGGCCGGTGCCGTAGGCTTGCGTGAAGTCCGTTATGGTTATGAAGGCGAAAATCACCTTAAGGCTGAAAAAGATACTTCCAACCCATATTTTCAGTTTGATCCATCTAAATGTATCGTTTGCTCGCGTTGTGTACGCGCCTGTGAAGAAACACAAGGCACTTTTGCGTTAACCATTGAAGGTCGCGGTTTTGACTCCAAAGTTGCGGTGGGTAACTTTGACAACTTCTTAGAGTCTGAATGCGTTTCTTGTGGTGCTTGCGTGCAGGCTTGTCCGACTGCCACTTTGATTGAAAAATCGGTTATTGATCACGGCACGCCTGAGCATTCAGTGACCACCACTTGCGCCTATTGCGGCGTCGGCTGTTCATTCGATGCTGAAATGAAGGGCGAGCAAGTGGTACGTATGGTGCCGAATAAAAATGGTGGTGCAAACCACGGGCACTCTTGCGTAAAAGGCCGCTTTGCTTGGGGCTACACCACACATAAAGACCGCATTACCACACCGATGATACGTAAGAGTATTCAGGACCCATGGACTGAAGTTTCTATGGATGAGGCTCTTAATTATGCTGCTAGTGAAATTACGCGCATTGCTGAGCAATACGGCAGCCAGACTGTTGGTGGGATTACTTCTTCTCGTTGCACCAATGAAGAGGTTTACGTCGTACAAAAACTCATTCGCGCTGGTTTAGGCGTGAATAACGTTGATACTTGTGCACGTGTTTGCCATTCACCCACGGGTTATGGGTTGAAGCAAACCCTAGGGGAGTCAGCAGGTACGCAAACGTTTGATTCTGTGATGCAATCGGATGTGATTATGGTGATGGGTGCAAACCCGACAGATGGTCACCCAGTATTTGCGTCACAAATGAAGCGCCGTTTACGTGAAGGTGCGAAATTGATTGTGGTTGATCCACGTGCGATTGACTTGGTGTCATCACCGCATGTTAAAGCCGACTATCATTTGAAACTTAATCCTGGTACTAATGTAGCAATTATTTCTGCCATGGCCCACGTGGTGGTGACCGAAGGTTTGGTCAAAGAAGATTTCGTACGCGAGCGTTGTGAGTGGGATTCATTCGTTGCATGGCGAGATTTTGTGGCAAAACCAGAAAACTCGCCAGAGGCCTTAGAAAAAGATACCGGCGTGCCAGCAGAAACGGTGCGCGCCGCAGCTAGACTGTTTGCGACAGGTGGTAATGCTGCGATTTACTATGGCTTGGGCGTGACTGAGCATAGTCAAGGTTCGACCACGGTGATGGGTATTGCTAACTTAGCGATGGCAACGGCGAGTATTGGACGCGAGGGCGTAGGTGTAAACCCATTGCGTGGTCAAAATAACGTACAGGGCTCATGTGATATGGGTTCTATGCCGCATGAGTTCCCAGGTTATCGCCACGTGTCTGATGATGCCACTCGCGCAGAGTTTGAAGCGGCTTGGGGTCGTCCACTCAGCAACGATCCAGGTTTACGTATCCCGAATATGTTGGATTTGGCGGGTGAAGGTAAATTTAAGGCCTTGTATTGCGTAGGTGAAGACATCGCGCAATCTGACCCCAATACCCAGCATGTAACGCATGCGCTGGAGTCTATGGAGTGCGTGATTGTGCAAGATTTGTTCTTGAACGAAACTGCCATGTTCGCGCATGTGTTCTTACCAGGCGCATCATTCTTGGAAAAGAGCGGTACGTTTACCAACGCAGAGCGTCGTATCTCACCTGTGCGCCGTGTGATGTCACCGAAGAACGGCTATGAAGATTGGGAGATCACCGCCAAGCTATCAACAGCCATCGGTTATCCAATGCACTACAACCACGCATCAGAGATTATGGATGAAATCGCCAGCTTAACGCCAACATTTAAAGGCGTAAGCTTTAAGAAATTGGATGAGCTAGGCAGTATTCAGTGGCCATGTAACGATGAGCATCCAGAAGGTACGCCAACGATGCACATTGATGAATTTGTGCGCGGTAAAGGTAAGTTCTTTGTGACTCAATATGTGCCGACCACAGAAAAAGTAAACGCGAAATACCCATTGATACTGACGACTGGCCGTATCCTGTCGCAATACAATGTGGGTGCCCAAACGCGCCGCACAGCAAACGTGGCATGGCACCATGAAGATGTAATTGAAATTCATCCACATGATGCTGAGGATCGTGGTATTAAAGAAGGCGACTGGGTGGGTATTAATAGCCGTGCGGGTGAAACGGTATTGCGTGCAACTATTACCGAGCGTGTACAACCTGGTGTGGTCTACACAACTTTCCACCACCCAGAATCTGGCGCAAACGTGATTACCACTGAAAACTCAGACTGGGCGACCAACTGTCCCGAGTTTAAGGTTACCGCGGTACAATTAACGCGTGTTTCACAGCTTTCTGATTGGCAAAAGAACTATCGCGAGTTTAGTGAGGAGCAGATTAAATTTGCAGGTAAAACCTCAAAAGAAGCGAGCGTGTAGTGCATGAATGAATGCCCAGTCCCTAGTGTCGTGGTTGAAGCTAGCGTTGCAACCACGACCACGGGTGAATATGCCGTACAAAAATGGCAGGATGACAGCGTTAGTCAAATCATAGACTGTATTGCAGAAGAGGTGCCAATTGCCTTGGTGTACAACGGCATTTCCCATGCGGTAATGCTAGCAAGCCCAAGTGACTTGTCTGACTTTGCGATAGGGTTTAGTTTTACCGAGGGCATTATTCGTCAGCTCAGTGATATTTACGATATTGAAGAGGTGCCGCAAAGTAATGGCGTTGAATTGCACATTACTATTGCGACCGAATGCTTTCAGAATCTGAAAGAAAAAAGACGAAGCATGACGGGGCGTACTGGCTGTGGGCTATGCGGTGCCGAGAGTTTGGGTCAAGCCATGCGCATACCGCAGGTCAAGTTTGATGCGCAGTCAGATGGCTTATTGTTGTTAGATGCTGAAACTATTAATCGCGCCGCGGAAACGTTGAAAACCAGACAGCAACTGCAAAATCAAACGGGTGCGACTCACGCCAGTGCTTGGGTGGATGCCCAAGGCCAAGTGCTATTGGTGCGTGAAGATGTTGGTCGGCATAATGCCTTGGATAAGTTAATTGGCGCGGTTTTATCGCAAAAAATAGATAAACGGGGCTTTGTAATCACCACTAGCCGCGCCAGTTATGAGATGGTGCAAAAAACTGCCAGTGCTGGAATTGCCGTGTTAGTCGCCATTTCAGCCCCCACGGGTTTAGCTGTGCGTATTGCCAAACAATGTGGCATGACATTAATAGGTTTCACAAGGCCGCATCAGCATGTTGTTTATTGTGGTATCGAGAGAATGAAGTACAAGGAAATTGCATGAGTATTGAACATTTAGTAACAATGGCTAACCAGATTGGTGATTTTTTTAAGGCCGAACCCGATCAAACACAAGCGCAAAAAGATATTGCTATGCACCTCAAGCGATTCTGGGCACGACAAATGCGTGATGAATTGGTTACGCATATCAATCAGACCAGTGGTGAGGGTTTGCAGCCGATTGTTATTTCGGCAATTCAGAAAGACTCAACATTTTTGAATTAAGTATTTGAGAAACTCATCAGGTACTGTGAGTTAGTGTTAAAACGAGCCGACTTTCACTGCTCGTTTTTCTTATCCCTTTATTGCTGTATCTATTGATTAATCTGATACAAGCGAAAACTCTCTCTGCGCTCGGCGGCACGTTTGCCCTGCCAAATTAAATGCCAGTCTTGACCTGGCTCGACTCTGTCACGATCACGACTATCCTGAATTAAGTACAAGTCGCACTCTAATCTTGGCTCAGTTTCAAGTGGAACTGCGCGAATATCCGTGTAGTACTCTAACAAGGCCTGTTGCGGCTGGTCTACAAATTTACTATTAATACACCCAAAGTGGGCTGGAAGCGCTTGCTTAAGCTCACTCATAACTGGGGCGTAACTTCTGGCGTGATTGATGAAGGGTAGCCACAGTGTCATGAGCAGGCACCATGCCATAGTCATACCCACCGCCCAGTCGGTGACTGCCGCACGGTTGGAGCGCTTGGTGCTAATGGTACTGATCCAGATAAGACTAAATATAATCGCAAGCGCTAGCATCCACCAATTAATGCTGGCCTCTGTAATGCCTGAAAGTACGTGCATGCGTTTTGATAGCTTGACTGGCCAACCCGTCATCATGGCAATCCAGCCCAGCCATATGGCAAAGCCGATGATGCTAAATAACACTAAGCCAAACCAGTTTAGCAAACCAGCTGCCCCGCGTTTTAAGGTATCGACGCTGCCACCTGCAATGGCTGTTAGCGGTAACAGTAAAGGTAATGCGTAAATTTCAGTCGCGCTTTCGTTTAGTCCCAGTAATGCAAAGCTACAAACGAAATAGGTAATAGCTAACTGAAATTTTGGTTTAAATAACAGCGCCATTCGATAGCGCCATAAACCCCACAGCGCAATGGGTAGCGCTGGCCAAGTAAACCAGCTCATGGTCTTTAAAAAACGCAGATAATGAAAATGGGTGAAGCTGGTAATGCTGCTTTGCCACCAGTCAATAAATAGGTCTGGCGTGTTATGCCAGCATAATATAGGCCAGATTAAAAACCAAGGCATGGCAAAAGCAAGGCTGAGCGTTAGTACTGTCGCATAGTTTCGGGAGCGCCAAGCCCGAAATGCAATGGGTAAGCTCAGTGCACATGCAAGCGTCGTGAAAAGAGGCAGTAGGCCGGTAGATAGAAAGCTAATGCCTAAGCTCGTGCCTAGCAAGACGCTGGCACGATAAGGGCGCCTTTTGGCGAGGGCTAAGGCATAAAACCCCATAGCTGAACCTGTTAGTGCGGAAACCTCTGGAGTGAGTTGGTGCGCAGTAACAATCAACCCGAGCGAGCTAATGAAAATAAAGTTGGTTTGTCGACCTATCCCCACGCCCCATAGTTCTCTGCCTATCATTCCAACCATCAGTAGGGTGAGTGCCATCCACACCCCAGTAACAACTCTTGCTGCATCGTGCATAGCCAATACGGGTGATAGTATTTTTGCGAATAATGCTGCACTTAAATAGAAAAGTGGCGGATTATCAATGGCTCGCTCGCCAACGGCAACGGGAGATACCAGACTGCCGTTGTTTAACATCGATTTAACGATGCTAATGGTGTGGGATTCCTGTGGTTTCCATGGGTCGTGGCCGATTAGCCCCAAACATATCCACAATGCACAAAGAAAGATGAGTAAATGATTTTTTGCTCGTACGCCAATGCGCGCACGTGGGGTGGCGATATTGGTTTGCCAATCGTGTTCAATTTCAAATGCCATGTATAAATCTTATGTGAGAGTATTCAAATGGGTTTACGTGGTCATTGCTTGGCCGCCGCGGCGACTTTAGGTGGGATGCGGGCTATCAGCCTCGGGTCAAATGGCTTAGGGATAATGTATGTTTTACCAAAGCTAAGTTCCGTTAAGTTATACGCATCTAACACTTCTTGAGGGACTGGTTCACGCGCCAACTCAGCCAATGCCAGTGCGGCAGCAATTTGCATTTCAACCGTTATCTGTTTAGCGCGCGCATCTAATGCCCCGCGAAATAAAAATGGAAAACACAGTGCATTATTGACTTGATTAGGGAAGTCCGAGCGGCCTGTGGCCATGATTAAGTCATCACGTACCGCCATGGCAACTGATGGCAATATTTCAGGGTCTGGATTAGCCAGTGCAAAAATAACAGGGTTCTTGGCCATGACTTTAACTAAATCGGCAGATAAGGTATTCGCCGCGGAAACACCAATAAACACATCTGCATCGGGCATGACCTCAGCCAATGTGCGTGCCGTTGTGTTGATGGCCAACTCGCGGTTATTATCGTGCAGGTCGCTACGTTGGCTGTGCAGTACGCCGTCTTTATCTACCATTGTGATATTGGTAGCGCCCATTGTTTTGAGTAATTTTGCGCAAGAACAGCCCGCGGCGCCAGCGCCTAAAAAGACAATTTTCACGGTGCTTAACGATTTTTGTTGAAGATAAAGTGCATTGGTCAGCGCCGCGCACACAATCACGGCAGTCCCATGCTGATCATCATGAAACACAGGGATATCTAAACGCTCGCGCAGTTCTTTTTCGATTCTAAAGCAATGTGGAGCTGCAATATCTTCTAGGTTAATGCCACCGAATGTCGGTGCAATATTCACGACCGTTTCAATAAAGGCCTCAACACTAGGTGCATTCACCTCAATATCAAACACATCAATCCCCGCAAAGCGCTTAAACAATACCGCTTTGCCCTCCATCACAGGTTTGCTGGCGAGCGCCCCCATATTGCCTAAACCTAGTACAGCAGTACCATCAGTAATCACCGCAATCAGGTTGCCTTTATTGGTATAGCGATAAGCATTCTCAGGGTCACGATTAATTTCGCGCACAGGTTCAGCCACGCCTGGAGTGTAAGCGAGCGAGAGGTCATCTTGGGTAGCGCACGGCTTGGATGAATCAACCGACAGTTTCCCTGGTTTGGGAAACTCGTGGTAGTGCAATGCGCGTGTTTTGAGATCATCCATAGTGCGAGTCCTGATGGCTAAGGTAATCCCTTAGGGGATGCTAGCAATTAAACATTATGAACTTATATTCTACCGAGCCTGTGCCAACATACAAAGTAAAATTGCTAAGTTACCCAACAATAACAAAGGTCAGATTGCATTGCAGAAAATAAAAAAGGCAGCCAAGCTGCCTTTTAAACTATTTCTATTGGTGCTAGTTGCAGTTGACTTAATTAAGCCATGACTGCAAGGTCACGCAAGAAACTACATACCGTATTTTTGACGGAACTTCTCAACACGACCTGCAGTATCTAAAATCTTTTGCTTACCTGTGTAAAACGGGTGGCATTGTGAGCAAACTTCAATGTTCATATCACGGCCTGAAGTAGAGCGTGTTTTAAATTTGCTACCACAACTGCATGACACAGTAATTTCTGGGTAATTTGGATGAATATCGGCCTTCATGGTGAAATCTCTTTCAATAGCTTTTTGCTGAACCCGCGATTATCTATGAAATATCATCGATAGTCAATTAGTTGGCATTATTTTTTTCTGGATAATAGGGGCGTTATTGCGACTTAGGCATTATCCTCGACGCATAGAGTCGAAGAAATCCGCATTATTTTTGGTGGCCTTGATCTTGTCTAGCAAGAACTCCATCGCTTCGAGGTCGTCCATTGGGTACAAGAGTTTACGTAGCACCCAGATTTTTTGCAGAATATCTTTTTCAATCAACAACTCTTCACGGCGCGTGCCAGATTTGTTGACGTTGATGGCTGGATATAGGCGTTTTTCGGCCATACGGCGGTCAAGATGGATTTCCATATTGCCCGTACCTTTAAACTCCTCGTAAATCACATCATCCATACGTGAGCCTGTATCAACCAAGGCTGTAGCAATAATGGTGAGTGAGCCGCCTTCTTCAATATTACGTGCTGCGCCGAAGAAGCGTTTTGGGCGTTGTAATGCATTGGCATCCACACCACCTGTTAACACTTTGCCTGAGGCGGGTACCACGGTATTGTAGGCACGGGCGAGGCGGGTAATAGAGTCTAGTAAAATCACCACATCTTTTTTATGCTCGACTAAGCGCTTGGCCTTTTCCAGTACCATTTCTGCGACTTGTACGTGGCGGGTGGCGGGCTCATCAAAAGTTGAAGCGACCACTTCACCTTTAACAGAACGCGTCATTTCTGTCACCTCTTCAGGGCGCTCATCAATCAGTAAGACGATTAAATTGATATCGGGATGGTTGGCGGTAATAGCATGTGCGATATGTTGCATCATCACGGTTTTACCACTTTTTGGACTTGCCACTAGCAGTGCGCGTTGGCCTCTGCCAATCGGTGCAATCATGTCAATAACGCGGCTGGTCACATTCTCTTCACCGCGAATATCGCGCTCTAAAACAAGTGGTTTGGTGGGAAATAAAGGTGTTAAGTTTTCAAATAAAATTTTATGCTTGGTGTTCTCTGGCGCTTCGCCATTCACGCTATCAACTTTGACTAAGGCAAAATAGCGCTCACCATCTTTGGGGGTGCGAATCTCGCCGTTAATGGTGTCGCCCGTATGCAAATTAAAGCGTCGAATTTGTGAGGGTGATACATAAATATCATCAGGCCCTGCTAGGTAGGAAGTATCAGGCGAACGTAAGAAACCAAAGCCATCTTGCAGCACCTCTAAAGTGCCATCCCCAAATATGCTGTCCCCTTTTTTTGCCTTGTTTTTGAGCAGGGCAAAGATTAAGTCTTGCTTACGCATGCGGCTGGCATTTTCAATTTCGTTAGCAATTGCCATGTCGACTAGTTCAGTCACGGGGAGATGTTTTAAATCAGATAAGTGCATATGGGACTCGCTAAAATCGAAACTACTAAAAATCGAAACTATGTAAGGGATTTACGTGTATAGGATGAGTGTTTGATTAGTAGTTAATTAGTTTAATTTATTTATGGGGAAGATGGTAAGACGGGTGTTGCTGCCTGATTCCTAAGCTACTTTGCACTATTTTTTAGAACCAATATAGTGGAATCAGGCAATAGACTAACTGTATTAAATATTGCTGTCAATAAAAGCTGTTAATTGAGATTTAGATAATGCGCCAACTTTAGTCGCTTCAACATTACCATTCTTAAATAACATCAACGTTGGGATACCGCGGATGCCATATTTAGGAGGCGTTTGTTGGTTTTCATCAATGTTTAATTTAGCTACTTTAAGACGGCCTACGTACTCTTTTGAAATTTCATCCAAAATCGGCGCGATCATTTTGCAAGGGCCACACCACTCAGCCCAGTAGTCTACGAGTACTGGTAGGGATGATTGCAGGACTTCTTGCTCAAAAGCATCGTCACTTAAATGGGTGATATTGTCGCTCATGTTGTACCTCTGGTTGATATTGTGCTTAAAATTAAGAATTGTTAAAAATTGTTATTGCGCTATCGTAACTAAAAACTGAACGCAAGTGAAGCATTAAGTGATGCATTTATCATTTGATTTTTACATTACTCATCGCTTACGTTGGCAAGTAGGTAAAGCTAAAGCGCTCGTAACTGCTGGTGCGTTCAAGGCGTTTTGTGATGATAACTTTTATTATTTGATTGTTTTCAATGAGTTCAAGTTGATTCGTCGGTTGGTAAATGCCTGTTGGGGCGACAATGGTAGCACTCTGCTCCAGCGTTGGCACACCAGCCAGCAACAAGATTTTTTCAAAGTGACTTTGTTTCAATTGACGCGCATTTTTTGCGTTGGCGTTAGGGGCAATCAACTGAATGCCAATATCAAGCTTTTGCTGATCTTTGAGCATGACCCATTTAATGACGGCTAATGACCAGGTTTTTTTGCCAGATTCGCGGATGGATATTAGGTCGCCCACACGTACATTCTCATCTACATCGCTTGGTTTTCTCAACGCGGCGCCATTCGCGCTGACGTTAAATGAAATCCAGCGGGAAGTTTGTGGTGCAGCCTCATCCGCCATGTTGTTTTGCCCTAATCTGCCAAATTCATCGGTGATAGATTCTGGACCACCAAATAGCGTGTCAGGCATCTTGTGTTTAGCTTGTGCTGAAGCCTCAGGGTGATTTAAAAAATAGTGTATGGACGAAATTCCAATATTAACTTCCACCGTGTCTAATTTTTTTACGCGGCTATACACTCTTTTGGGGAAACTTCCCCAGTGTTTGAACAGGTAGCGTAATAAACCAAGGTGTTTTGCATCAGTCAGCGAGCTTTCGAACAGTGCGGTGTTATCGGGTTTTTTGGCAAGGGTGGTTTGTACGTCACGCCGAATTTTTGCGATGATGTCTTGAGTAATTAATAGATAGTTTGCTTCATCGTAGTTGAAATCTACACTCCCGCGTAATGCGGTGGGGGGGAGTTCGGAGGACAGTGGTACGATGAATCTGCCATCTGCATGGTGATTTAAATCAACGTCACGCACGGGTTTGAGTTCAGCTAGGTGCGCATTTTTGAAGATATATTGCGCAGTTAGCTTGATATCAATATGCGATAAGTTTTGTGGCGTAGCCAATTGCATTAACAATGCTTGCTTAAACGTCAACGCAATAGAGCTTTGCTGTGTTTCATTCAGTGGCACGGGGACATTTTCAATCTCCTGCTCCAATGCATAGCTGAACAGTTGATTAAATTCTGACCATGCCCCCAAAGGCGTTGAAATGTAGCATTGATAGCAGATAAAGGCGATATTGCGCAGCGACTCTATGCAGCGCTGTACAATAAGTGCTGCATCACCCTTTTTATTCAAGCTAAAACGAGTGCTGTTGCTGTCTAAGATGGCGAGTTTATAGCCATTGGCTAGCTCGGTGTGCAGCAATTTAATCAGGTCCGCATACACTTTGCTTTTAGGGGTGAGCGGAATGCGCTTGTTGCAATAATGACTGTCTAACACTTTTTGGAGATTGGAAATCACTGGGCGATAAAGCTCCAGTGCTTTAACGCGTGCTTGTGATGCAACTTTCTGACGATTGAGCGTCTCCAACTCTTCAAGTAAAAGTTTGCCAGACTCCAATGGATTAGCTGCTGGTAGTCTTTCTATAAACGATTTTACTTTGCCTGGCCGAGTAAGGGCCATATCAAGCGTGCTATCGGTGGTCACTGGCGTGCGTAAACTCAACGACATGTTATGCCACTTTCATGCGTTGATGAAACAACCATGGGTTGTCAAAGGGCGCTTGAGCGTGACTGGCGCCAGAGTGTGAGAGATTCATTTGTAAATTTAAAGGGGTTGTATCTGTATGCAACGGCTACTTAAGAGGTATCATTTAACCATGTTTAAAAAAATAAGTTTTATTTATCTACTGCTATGTGCATTTTTATTGCCCGCCATCACAGCACAGGCGTCAGAACTTTTGTTGAAAGATCAGACTGGCAAGCTACATCATTTGGCAGATTATAAAGGTAAATGGCTATTAGTAAACTATTGGGCGACTTGGTGCCCACCTTGTTTAGAAGAAATCCCTGACCTAGTGAACTTGTATGATGCACATCACAATCAGGATTTGATGGTGATTGGGGTGGCGGTTGATTATGAGTCACCCAAAGAGGTCGCCAAATACGTCGATGATATGCTGATGTCTTATCCTATCGTGCTCAGTGCTGATAAATCTTCTGGCGTCAAGCAGCAGCCAGAAGTATTGCCTACCACTTACATTTACAGTCCGGATGGCAAGTTATTTAAAGTTAAACAAGGCATTATCACTAAGCAATGGATTGAAACATTACTTGCGGACAAATCATTTAACAAAGCCAAGTAGCACTTAAAACGGTGTAGGAATACTTACGCCTTCTCCATTTAAAATATTAAGCTGATTTTCTTCAGCAAAGTGCATAAGCTGGGCATAACCTTCTGGGTTTACATCTTTAAGCTTTAAATCTACCGCCAGACAACGCACCCCATTGACCACACGTGGTTTTAAATAGGGCGAGTATTGCAGCTTGCGATTTGCGCCAAAGGTGGCGTAAGTGCTACACATACGATCTACCCAATCGCTAGGGCGAAATGGCTTGCCCGCACGGGTCAGCCCTTCAACAATAATTTCATTCATGGCGTTCTCTATTCTTTCTATGCAGTCATTATTCGCTAGCGTTATGGATAGATTTTATCTCAACATCGCAAATATTAGTCGGTATATTCAAACACTTTGACTACTTTTTCTACACCCTCTGTGCCGCGGGCAATATCTACCGCAATATCGGCTTCTTTATGGCTGACGATCCCCATTAAATAAACTACAGATGATTCAGTGAGTACTTTTACGTAGCTCACCAATTCTTGGTGATCTGGCACCATACGCGCTTTTACTTTTGAGGTGATAAAAGCATCAGTGCTGCGCCCACCAAATGAGCTTCTTGGGGCAATCACCATTTCATTGGTAACGTTTTTAATATTAGGGATGGTTCTGACAATCTCTTCAACCTTAGCTTTACTTTCTTGGTTAAAGGCTTCACCAGTGATCAGCACAGTGCGATTAAAGCTAGTAACGTTTACGTGTATATTATCGCCCAATTCTTTATTGGCTCTGTTTTCGGCTTTCAGCTCGATTTCATTATCCTCAATATACATACCTGAGCTACGGCGATCCGCCGCCATAGCACCACCCGTTGCGGCGGTACCTGCGATGATAGGAAAACATGCAGTAAGCTGAGTGCTAATAGCGATGGTGCATAGCAATGCCGCCAGCAAAGTGGATCGTTGTTTAGTGATTTGCATTAATGTACTCCCAATAAAATACAGTCGATAGCATCGCATAAGCAATGCAGAATTAAAATATTTACTTCGTGAACGCGTGAAGCATTTTCGTGCGGGACGCCAATATGAATGTCTTTGTCCCCTAAAAGTTCAACGAGGTCACCACCATCACCACCACTCATCGCAATCACGGCGATGTCGCGTTCTTTGGCGGCATCAATCGCTTTTAGAACATTGGCAGAGTTTCCGCTAACGCTCATCACGATCAAAACATCGCCAGTCTGGCCTAAAGCAGAAATTTGTTTGGAAAAAACTTGCTCAAAATGCCCAAGGTTGGCGATGGAAGTGAGCGTTGCATTATCTGCACTGAGCGCGATGGCCGCTAGGCCAGGGCGTTCAGTCTCGTAGTGATTCAACATGCGAGAAGCAAAGTATTGCGCGTTGCAAGAGGCGCCGCCGTTGCCACAAATCAGCACTTTTTTTTCGTTTAGCAAGGCTTCAACGATAGTTTCTGCCGCTTTAACAATAGGAGCAGACAATAATTCGGCAATCTCAAGTTTGAGTCTGGCACTTTGTTCAAAATGTGTGGTGATACGCGCTCTTAAATCCACAAGCTTAAATCCATATAATTGTTCTAGGTCCGTGATATTTTATGTACAGTAACACTAAACATCAAAGGCGTTTTTAATCCATTCAATATGTTGCGGTTGTGAATGATCCATTAAAACAGCATCAAAGCGACAAGGTTGATTACCGTGCTGTTGTAAATAATGCTCCGCCGTCATTGCAATTTTACGCTGTTTTTGTAGAGTGATGCTACTCGCTGCGCCGCCAAAAGCTGCATTGCTTCTCATGCGCACCTCGACAAATACCAATGATTTATTGTCACGCATAATTAGATCAATTTCGCCGAATTTACAACGGTAGTTGCTGCTGAGTAAGGTTAAGCCTTGTTGTTGCAGATAGATCGCTGCTAACTCTTCTGCGTTTTTGCCTGTTTGTGATGCGCTAGGTTTGATTGCCATGATCATGTTTTGTAGCTAGCCGAACAGTTTCTGGCAACCTTCATTAAGTTAAGGTGCACTTTCCAACATAATACCCTGTTTGGTAAAGCGACCAAGCAATAATTCACGCTTGATTTCACCCGTTGCGCTCACGCTAATTTTGCCAGTTAAGCCGTTAAAAGTGCTAAAACTATTGGGGCGTTGCGTAATGATTGCCAGCAAATGATAGGCATCTACCCCCAGTGCAAACCAGCGCTGCATTTCCCCTTGTGGTAAATCTGCGGCGGCTTTGTAATAGTCTTTGTATGCTTCATTATTATGGTCTATCACCCATGGAATCTCAGTAAAACGTATCGCATTTAAGGCGTTGTCGCTATTAGCCTGACTCAGCCCATCATTCATCTGAGATAAGCCAAAAGTAGGGGTAGCGCTATTTAAAAATGGCCTGATTTCACGAGCTTCGTCAGCATTGGCCGCTAGAAAAATCATGTCTGTCGGATTGCTTTCGAGTTGCGATTTGATGGTAGGGAATAATGTTTTATCAGGGATGCTGATGGGTAAGCCGATATTGCCGCCAGTTGCTGTCCATGCTTCACTAAAGGCTTTTGCCATGCGATTGGCTAATGGTGAGTTTGACATCACGATGGTAGCGGATTGCATGCCAGCATCACGCGCAGTCTTGATAATCTGAGTGACCTCATCTTCTACAGTGAGGCCATAGCTGTAGAAGTTTGCGGTATCCGTGGTTGTGTCGGGCTGGGTAAGCGTGAGGGTGGGCACGCTAATTTTTGCGCTGCTAAGGGTGCTGGTTTCCTCACGCGTTAGCGGGCCAACCACGTACTTTGCGCCCTCGTCCAATGCTTGCTGATATAACGCGATAATGTCCTCTTTTTTTGCACTAGAGGGATAAATTTTAATCTCAGCGCTATTTTTATTCATATCATTGGCTGCGGAAAAACCTTGCTCTATGGCATCCGCCACTGGGTAAAGCAATTGCTCAGAAAACGGCAGGATAAGTGCGATTTTTCCACTTACCCCTAAACTGCTCCCGCTATTTTTGTTCATAAACATGCGGTCATCTAAAAATTGCTGTGCAATGGTGTCACTAGCGGGGTGATCTGGATATGCAGTCCGCCAGTCAATGATCGCTTGCTTGTTAGCACTGGCTGTTGCAATAGCCAAATCTATCCAGCCTTGCGTAACGTTATTTTCACTTAAGCCGCGCATTTCTATCAATTGCGTTTTGGGCAGAGAGGTGAGTGATTGCCAGATGCGTGCTTGATTGGCTTTAATGTCTAATGGGCTGCTTAAAAAAGGTTCGGCAGATACACGTTGCTCTAGCGCGCGATAACTATCGTCTTGGTCATCATAGGCGGCAGCCAAGCTTGCGTGTAAACTGGCGACTGCGCTGTTGTTGAGGGTTTTGTCTGCTTGTAATGGCAATAGTAAGCGGAGCACGTTGACAAAATCTTGCTCTGCTGCAGCAATATTGCCCGCAAGCAAAGTAGCATAGCTGGAAATGGCAGGGATGCTCGCCTGAGCGGTTTTTGCGCAAATCAGGTTGCTGGTTTTGAGGCAATCAAGCCCTTCAGCAAAATACGTCTCCGAACTTTTTTTTGTTTTTGTTACTGTGTTGTCAGTAGCCGTTTTGGTGTCGGTTTTGTTGCTGGCAGGCGCGCTATCTGCCCATGCAAAGTTTGAAAAAACGATAGGGCTAACAGCCAATAATGCAAGTAAATATAAGGTGGGTAAACGGTGAGTCATAGTCATTCTAATCATAAAAATACATTATATGTGGTCGCCACGCCGATTGGAAATCTGCAAGACATTACTTTGCGCGCCATTGACATTTTTAAGTCGGTCGATGCAATCGCAGCGGAGGACACGCGCCATACTACACACTTATTAAGTCATTTTGGCATACAAAAAAAACTAATTGCAGTACATGAGCATAACGAACATCAATCCGCTGAAATTTTGCTTAAACGCATACAGTCTGGCGAATCAATTGCGCTCGTGACAGATGCTGGTACGCCTGCTATTAGCGACCCAGGGGCGATTGTGGTTGACGTGTTGCGTCAAAATGGTGTCAACATCGTACCCATTCCAGGGGCGAGTGCGGTAATCGCTGCGCTCTCAGCTTCTGGGATTATTTCAAACGGATTTAGTTTCATTGGTTTTTTACCCGCTAGCGGTTCACAAAGGCGTAAAGTATTAACCAGCTATCAAGCACATCCAGTGACGCTGGTGTTATACGAAGCACCCCACCGCATAGTAGAATGTATAGTCGATCTGGCAAATGTGTTGGGTGCAGAACGCCGTATCACCATCGCACGTGAAATCACCAAAACCTTTGAGACCTTTCACCGTTGCCTGTTGGGCGAAGCACAAGCTTGGTTAGAGAGTGACAGCAATCAACAGCGTGGTGAGTTTGTGTTGATGATAGAGCCCGCCCCTGTCGATGATAGTAAAACCTTAAGCGATGAAAGTTTAAATACGCTTAAAGTATTGCTTGCCGAATTGCCGCTTAAACAAGCGGTTAAATTGGCAGTGGAAATTACTGGCGAGAAGAAAAATCTACTTTATGATTTGGCGCTGCAATTAAAACCACAAAACTAATTATTACTTCATTATTTAGAGTTCAATATGACTAAAATCACCATTACCCGCCCTGATGATTGGCACTTGCACTTGCGTGATGGCGCAGCCCTAAAAGCCGTGTTGCCTGATACCGCCAAGCAATTTGCCCGTGCCATTGTAATGCCCAATTTGCGTCCACCTGTTACCACCACCGCGCTAGCACAGGCATACCGCGAACGCATTCTGCAAGCCTTGCCCGCAGACATGGTGTTTGAGCCGCTGATGACGCTCTACTTGACGGATAACACCACGGCGGATGAAATTATTCAGGCCAAACAAAGTGGTATTGTGCATGGCGTAAAGCTTTATCCCGCAGGTGCAACGACTAATTCAGATTCTGGTGTTACCAGCCTAGATAAATGCGCCAATGCCTTGCAAGCCATGCAAGAGGTGGGCATGCCCTTGCTCGCCCACGCAGAAGTGACCGATGCTGATGTGGATGTATTTGACCGAGAAAAAGTGTTTATCGACCGTCATATGAAACCACTGCTAGCAAAATACCCTCATTTAAAAGTCGTATTTGAGCATATCACCACACGAGATGCCGCTGAGTTTGTGGCCTCTGCTTCAGGCAATGTCGCTGCTACTATCACGGCACATCATTTGCTGATGAATCGCAATGATATGTTTAAAGGGGGTATACAACCGCATCACTATTGCTTGCCCATTTTAAAGCGCGAAGAACATCGGTTGGCCTTAGTAAAGGCCGCAACCAGCGGCAACCCTAAATTCTTCTTAGGCACGGATAGTGCGCCACACGCCAAACACACTAAAGAAGCTGCTTGCGGTTGTGCTGGTATGTACACCGCACATACTGCGATGGAACTCTATGCAGAAGCCTTTGAAAATGCCAATGCTATCGATAAGTTGGAAGGCTTTGCCAGCTTTTATGGAGCAGATTTTTATGGCTTGCCACGCAACAGCGAGCAAATTACTTTGCTGAAAGAGAGTTGGGTTGTGCCAGCGAGTTTGCCGTTTGATGGCGGGGACTTGGTGCCGTTACGGGCTGGGCAAAGCGTTGGGTGGAGAATGGTATAGTCTAGACGAGTCTGTTATGCCATACAGTCGGTGCAATCCACTGAGCTTATTTCACCAGTTATGTATCACGCAAATTGAATAGTGCAAAGGGGCCGCGGATGACTAGTTTTAAGGTAACGCTAATAAAAAGAAACGTGACAAAAGAGGAAATAATTACTGATTTGAAGCGAATTGCGGTCGAGAGGAAATTAAAAACAATCACAGTAAAAGAGTATCAGGAAGTAGGCACTTTTGGCGTGAATACAGTTTTAAGAAGGTTTGGATCGTGGAATGATGCATTATTGTGCTGTGAGTTAGAGGCGCCTAATCGCCAATATATTCCTGATGTGGAGCTATTTGAAAATATAGCTAATGTATGGACGCAGTTAGGTCGCCAACCATTTGGGCGAGAGCTTGAAAAGTCAAATGGATATTCCAAATTCTCGCTCGGAACATATGAGAAGAGGTTTAAAAGTTGGAATAACTCTTTGATAGAGTTTGAAAGATTTATCAATGGTAATGCTGAGGATGCTGATTATAAAAGTAACAATGAGTTGGTTAATAAACATGAGGCGTCATTAAAAAAAAGAAGCACACCAAGAAAGGTAAACTGGAGGCTTAGAGCGCAAATATTAATCAGAGATAATTGTATGTGTCAGATGTGTGGGGCAAGCCCAGCGAAAAATCCAGACGTACTTCTCCATGTTGATCATATAAAGCCCTACTCAAGAGGAGGTGAAACCGTACAGGAAAATTTGCGAACGTTATGCTCGATATGCAATATTGGTAAGAGTGACATGCATAATGAATAAGAAGTGTAGTGTGTAAATTGAGAGCAATTTGCAAACCTTTAAAATAACAAAAATTTCCTTTCGCCTCTAGGCGAGTATCTTTATTTTGCTTGTCCAAAATAAAGATACCAAACAAAAAGACACCCCTCTGCCGCTTTCTTCCTCCGCCGCTCGTTCCAGTGGGCGGCAATCGAACTCGCCCTAGCGACTTGCCTAAACCGCAAGTCACCGCGGAGCTCAAACAGGCGATTGCCGAAATCTCCCACTTTCACTGTGCTGCTCGGCGCGACAGAAGGGGTTTTGATCGTGAGTGTTTGAACATTTTTCTTTATTTTTTATCGATGAGAATCAATTCATCATTTAGTTGATTGTTGATTTACCTCAATATAGCAACGTATTAAAAGGCGCAAATTGCTATTTCGCGGTTTTAATACTTTGTGTTGAGGAGAGTGTGATGTTAATTACAAATTTACTTTCATCAGATTATGGCTTGATGAGTCTTGCTGTGATTTTGTTTGTGATTGGCATGTCTGTGTGGTTTTACGGCTTTTTTAAACGCAAGATGGATGAGGATGCTGCAAACGCTAAGCCCAAGCGTTGAGGTTAAGTAAGGCGTTTTTTTTGATACTCAGCCTGCTATTGCTGCTTGTTTTCTGGCTGTTGCGTCCCATTTATCTAACCACTGGCTAAACTCTGTTGCTGGCATGGGGCGGCTCATAAAGTAGCCTTGTCCAAAATCGCAACCCATGCTGGCGAGTAAATCCCATGCTTCTTGATTTTCGATGCCTTCTGCGACAACTTTTAGGTTTAAATTGTGACCAAGGTCGATAGTGGATTTGACGATGGTGACATCGCTTTTATCCTTGGCGACGTTAAGCACAAAGGATTTATCAATTTTTAGTTCGTCTATCGGTAGTTTCTTTAGGTAGGCTAACGAAGAGTATCCCGTGCCAAAGTCATCAATGGCTAATTTAAAGCCCATCAGGGATAGTTTTTTAAGGGTGTCTAGCGCCCGTTGTGGGTCATCCATAATGCTACTCTCGGTGATTTCTAGTGAGAGGTATTCTGCAGTAATGTCGTGCTCATCAAGAATTTGTTGAAGCTTTGCTGGCAGATCGGCATCAATTAAGTCTCGAGTGGAGAGGTTAACCGCGATAGTGATTTTCCTTCCCTCCGCCCGCCATTGGGCTGCAGATGAGGCTGCCTGATGTAGCATCCAGATACTAATTTTTTGTATCAGCCCAGTTTGCTCAGCAAATGGGATAAATTGGTCGGGGAAGATTTGTCCTCTTTCTGGGTGTATCCAGCGAATCAGCGCCTCAGCTGAAGTGACTATTCCTGTGGTTAAATCTACTTTGGGTTGCACATACATTCTCAGTTGTTGAGAGGCAATTGCGGTTTTAAGGTCAGAGGCCAATGATAGATTTTCTAGGCTGGTCGCATCAAATTTACTGTCAAATACTGCAATATGATATTGCTTTTCTTTGGCTACCTGCATAGCAAGCTCAGCTCTGGAGAATAATTTTTGCTCGCTATCTGCGTGCTCTGGGTAGCAAGCAATACCAATGCTTGCGCTCACATCTACATGCTGCTCTCCAATCCGAACAGCAATTTCCAGTCTTTTTTCCAAGTCATTCGCGATGCGAAATGCAATGTTAGAGTCGCTATTAGGTAACAAGATGGCAAATTCATCTCCGCTTAATCGTGCGACAAAGTCGGTAGATTGGCGCACCGCTGATTGCATTCTAATTGCGACATCTCGCAGTACTTTATTGCCAGATTCGTGTCCTAGCACGGTGTTGATCTTTTTAAAGCGGTCAAGATTCATCACAATGACTGACACCGAAGCGTTATTTTTATTGGCATCGCTAATGGCTTGCGACAGTTTCTGAATGAAAGAGAAACGGTTGGGTAATTCGGTTAATTGGTCCCAGTAAGCAAGTTTTGAGATGTACTCTTCACGGCTAGCGATTTCCTCAGACATTTTATTAAAGGCGCGTCCAAGGTTACCAATTTCATCTGATCTGTCTATGTCGCCGGAAAGTTCGTACTGACCTGAGCCTAGCTTCTCAGCGGTGTTTGCCAGTTGAGTTATGGGGCTGCTAATTTTCTTTGCCACATAAAGTATTGCAATAGCAAAGACTAGTGCGCCAAAAATCGTTAATACCAAGAGATTAATTTGCAGCGTTTGATAGGGTGCAGTGGCCTCGTCAATAGAGCGTTGCAAAACTGCATATACGGATTGATTGGGCCTATTTAGAATCTCCACATAACGCGTACCATATTCAGTATCTTGGATTTTTAAATTGTCATTAACTGTTCTCTTCAGCGGCAAAGGGTTCTCGTTTTGGCTCAAGCGCTCTAGCGTAGGTCTGGATTTTTGTACCAATTGGCTCGCTACTTCGTTTCCGAGTGTGGTGGCTGCGAAGTCCCAGTTCTGATTTGCGGATTGGCTCACAAAAGTGACTTCAAGATTGCTTAATTTGTGTAGTTTTTTTGCAAGTACATTGTTAATCTCGAAGCCCATGATAATCCAGCCGATAGTTAGCGGCGCTTTGATAGGCACTGCCACCAATTGGTAGGGCTTTCCTTTGAAAATTTCAAAGTCACGGCCATCGACTGACTTAGCATTGTTTATAAGGTTGGTAATGGAAGTAAGGGCTTCTTGCTGTGACAGATTGCCAGATAAAATTAATTTGTTCTGGCTTGCTGAATAAAATATTGCGATGTCTGCATTAATGCGTGATTGATGGTTGGATAGGGCGGATGAAATGGTTTCATCATCATTGCTGCCGATCGCTTGTCTAAACCCATAATCGGTGGCGAGAATTTTTGCTGCTTGAGATAGGCTTTCTCCATTTTGGTCTAGTAGGCTAACAAATACTTTTTCACCAATTTGTAATTGTTCATCCACTGAGTGTCGTGCATTTTTATCAATACTATAACGGATCGCACTAAATCCAACCGCTTGGATCATCAGGATCAAGCTTAAAAAAATGATCGCGATGCGACTTCTTAAGGTTTTGAATTCAATTTTAAAATGCGGCATGGTGATGATATTAGTGGTATAGAAAACTATCTGTTGATGATTGCTTCAGGATTGATATTGATTGTTACGGTCACTTGTTCATTTCCTTTAATATTGATTGCCTGCTCTGCCACCACATTTTCTTTAACTAGCGCGTAGTGCCATGTTTTTAATGTGTATTGTCCGTTAGGTATATCTTTGAGTGATACTTTGCCAGCCGCGTCTGTTTTTCCAAAATATGGGGTGTCGACGACGTTGACAAATGCAACCATCGTGTCGTGAATGTTGCAACCAAGTACCACAACGCCAGGCTTATCAAACACTATAGGGGCGGTTGGTACTCCCGAATACAGTTTTAGTTCGAATGTTTTTGCGGGTGAGAATGAGTAGACATGGTGTCTGACGCTATCCTGATTGGGGAAGGACACATTAGAGCCTGTTTGCACCACAGAAACCAAAGGCGTAAATTTTTTATTTTTTTGGGCAATATTTGCAGTGCCAGTGCTTGTACTTGCTGTTTTAGTCGTCGGAGATTCCGCATACACAACAGCATTTTCAATGGGTTTGCCAGCGGTATCATTAACTGTTACTTGAATCTCACCTGAAAGTGCATTTAAACAATAAGCCAAATAAATGAACGCCGTGCTAAGCTTAAACGATATCCGCATTGATTTTATCCCTTGCCCATTAATGATTAGTTGGTAACAATATCGCGCTTCATTGGGGCAAGAATTTTTAATAATTCATTTTTTTCTCGTGTGCCAACGTGTTGGTGATCCAAGGCGTCGCGTAAATTTTGCACCATCAATTCAAACTCAGCGGTACTGATTTTTGCATCTGCATGCGATTTTTGCATGGTGTCTCCCTCGTAATTACAACCGCCACCAGTGAGTTGGCATAGCTGGTTGGTAATGCTTTCTTTTAATTTTGTCAGTTTAATGCCGTCAAAAGAACGCTTGGTTCTAGGGTCGCTAGAGGTTTTGTCGATAGTCTCAGAAACTACGCTGGACAAAACCTCCTGCCCGCCAATTCTTTGATAAAGACTTTGATTTGGGCTTAGTGATGCACACCCTGCGATCAGAGCAATGGTGAGAGGCAAGGCTAAAAGTGATGTTTTTTTCATAATTAAGCTTTATAGGCAATGATCTTAATTATCTCCCGATAACAGCTCCGCTTACTTTATGAACACGGCAGTAAATCCCTTTCTGTTTGGTGTATTGGAACTGGATAGAGGAGTATAAATTTATAAACTCATCCTAATTTAAAGTTTGTTATGAAACTACCTATCTTTCCCGATATTTGTTTATTGCCAGAATGTCGCTGGATTAATTTTGCATTTGTGTTGATGCTGTTTTTGGCTTGGGTCAACCCAAGCCAAGCGGGCGATAGATTGCTAGCAACAGGTGGGGTTTCGCAGATGGAAGGGGCTGCTGGCGGGGGGCTTTTGCCTTGGGCGCTCATTGCTGGCTATGCTACCGATAAGCAAGTAGGGTTTTCTGCTTATTACAGTCATGCGAGGACTAGTGGAGGCTTTGAACTGGATACTGGCGGTGCTGCACTTGGCATTATGAATCGCGTAGAAGTGTCCCTAAGCCAGCAGCAATTTGGATTAAGCAATGTTGCGCCTGGCTCAGTGAAAGTCGACACAGTGGGGATTAAGCTGAGATTACTAGGGGATGCCGTATATGACCAAGATAGATGGTTCCCACAGTTATCTGTTGGCGCCTTGATTAAGCATAATGAGAGTTATCAGGGGGTACCCAAAGCTATTGGTGCAAAAAGCGCTTCTGGTGTTGATTATTATGTGGCGGCGAGCAAGCTTTATCTTGGTGCTATGGCTGGTCGAAATTTATTACTGAATGCTACCTTGATCGCTACCAAGGAAAATCAATTTGGCATTTTGGGGTTTGGCGGAGATAAAAACGATGACTACGAAATTCAACCCGCAGCTTCCATAGCAGTAATGATTACAGATAACTTGCTGGTGGGGGCTGAGTATCGCGCTAAACCAAATAACTTAAGTGCGTTTAAAGAAGAAGACGCGAAAGATGTTTTTGTTGCTTGGTTTCCTGTCAAAAACTTTTCAATTACTGCGGCTTATTTAGATTTAGGTAATATCGCAAGCAAGCAAGATCAATCGGCCTGGTACTTATCTGGCCAGATACCTTATTAATCATTACCCGCTTCGTTCGCATGTTAAAATTGTAAATGAAGCTGGCTGGACAGTCGCTGCTCAGTAATGAGGGGAGGAAAGTCCGGGCTGCATAGAGTGGGATGACGGCTAACGGCCGTACGCTGAAAGCCGCAAGGTATAAGGTGAGGAATAGGGCCACAGAGACGAGTCGGTTCGACCTGAGAGCAGCGAAAGTTGCGAGCTTGCGTCGAAACGGGTGAAACGCGGTAACCTCCATCCGCAGCAAGACCAAATAGGCTGGCAATTTTGCTTTGTTTTCGGATGAGGCAAATAAGGCGTGACTCGCGCTGTCAGCGGGTAGGTTGCTCGAGCGTGCGAGTAATTGTACGCCTAGATGAATGACTGTCGCTTGCCGCAAGGTGAGAACAGAACCCGGCTTATCGGCCAGCTTCGCTTTACTTTTAGTTCACCCCGTTGTTATTTAACGTTATTTTTTAATCCTTAAGTTTTTTCGTCATATTTCTCCCATTTTTCACAAGCGTTTAGATCCAAAACCTATTCCAGTGGGTACTGAAAAACATGCATTTCAGTAATTCAATCGCTTCCAAACGTGTCTTGATAAGGCACATTCACATAACTTTCTATGTCTCTAATTATTAACGAATTTTTATTTTGAGAAAAATTCGCTAAGTCATTGACATATAAAGGAAAAAATACAAAAAAGGCTTGCGTCAGCACTTTTTTTTAGATAAAGTGGTGATTAATGGAGAAAAATGTTTTTTTGTGGGGATTTTTGACTGAATCCAATTAGCTCATCTCCTTTTTAGCTAAATTCCTTTTGGTATTGGCTTGGCAGTTTGGGTTCGGTCATTTTGTTTCCATTTTTTAATTACACATTTAGGGATTATAAAGGCTAGACATGTTTCGCGGCACCACGGCACTCACATTAGATGTAAAAGGGCGGTTAGCTATACCGACTAAGCATCGTGACGCGCTGACCATGCAAGATGGCAGCGGGGAGGCTTGCGGCTTGGTGTTGACGGTGAATCCTGTTGATAATCATTTGTTGTTGTATCAATTACCTGTGTTCAATGAAATGCAGAAGCATTTAATGTCTTTGCCCAATCATGAAGATATTCGTCAATTGCAGTTGATGATTGTAGGTATGGCGGAAGATGTGGAGATGGACTCCGCAGGTCGTATCTTGGTGTCGTCAGTGTTGCGTGATGAGGTTGGCTTGGATAAAGATGTGGTGTTTGTCGGTCAAGGTAATCGCTTCCAAGTTTGGTCCAAGAACGCTTATGACGAAGCTAAGCGTGCAATAAAAAGCAATCAGCAGAATATTTCAAATCGCTTGGCAGAAGTCGGGTTTTCGTTATGAGTACGGGCTTGAGCCAAGGTGGCTTAAGTCAAACATTGGGGTCTGAGGTTGTGCAAGCGCATATCACAGTATTGCTGGATGAAGCGGTTGAAGCTTTGTCGATTAAGCCTGACGGTGTGTATGTTGATGGCACATTTGGTCGCGGTGGGCATAGCCGAAAAATATTAGAAAAACTGAGCAAGCAAGGCCGTCTAATCGCGTTAGATAGAGATCTGGCTGCAATTGAAACAGCTAAGTTGATTCAAGATGCGCGATTTAGCATACACCACAGTCACTTTGCTGGTTTGCAAGCGGAGCTGGCAAAGATGGATATCACAAAAGTGGATGGCATCTTGCTGGATTTGGGCATTTCATCCCCGCAAATTGATGTCGGCGAGCGTGGATTTAGTTTTAGGTTTGATGGCCCTTTGGATATGCGTATGGATCAAACGCATGGTCAAACAGCGGCGGAATTTTTGGCGGATGCCACAGAGAAAGAAATAGCGGGGGTAATAAAGGATTATGGTGAAGAACGGTTTGCTAAACAGATTGCAAGGACGATTGTTGCGGAGCGCGCAAACGGGCATGCCATCACCACTACTCGAGAGCTTGCCAAGATCGTTGCAGGGGCGGTTCCAAAAATCGAGCCTGGGCAAGATCCGGCGACGCGCACCTTTCAAGCTCTACGGATTTTCATCAATCAGGAGCTTGAGGAGTTGTCGCTAGTGCTGCCACAGTGTTTGGATTTGTTGGCAGTGGATGGGCGCTTGGTTGTGATTAGTTTTCACTCGTTAGAGGATCGTATGGTTAAGCAGTTTATTCGTGGTGAGCAACATCGCGATGATTTACCTTCGCGCTTTCCAGTGATGGCAAAAGATTTGCCGCAAGCGAGGCTTGAGGCAGTGGGTAAGGCGGTCAAGCCGTCGGCGTCTGAAGTAAAGCGTAATCCTCGCTCACGTAGTGCGGTGTTGCGTGTGGCGCAACGTACAGCAGTGGCGTAAGTATCGGTTTTAGTTTGTAGGTTAAAGGTTCGTTGGTGAAGGTGACATGCTGGTTTTAATGATGGCTGGGTTTAATAATGACTAGGCTAAATTTGGTGTTGTTTATGGTGTTGATAATGACTGCGCTTGGCACAGTCACGGCTCAACATCAGTCACGCAAGTTGTACTCAGAGTTGCAAATGCAGCAAGAAGCGGCCAAGCAATATGATGTGGAGTGGGGGCAGTTACAGTTGGAGCAAAGCACATGGGCGATGCATAACCGATTGGAACAAATTGCAAGCGATAGTTTGCATATGCAAGTGCCTGATGCAAAGAGAATTCAATTGGTATTTCCTAAAGAGGCTAGTGTGCCAGTTGCAAATACATCTGTTGGATCCAAGCAATGAAGATTGCGCAGCCACAAATAGTTAAGTTGCCAGAATGGCGACGCAGGCTATTGTTGATCGGCATATTGCTTGGCTTTTGTGTGTTGATTGGGCGTGCAGTGTATTTGCAAAGTCTACATAAAGCATTTTTACAAAAAGAGGGTGACGCGCGCTATAGCCGAGCACTGACCTTGCCCGCACATCGCGGCATGATTACTGATCGTAACGGTGAGTTGTTAGCGATTAGTACACCAGTTGAATCGGTTTGGGCAAACCCTGCGGATGTGGTTGCGACTGCGGAACAGTTGAAGCAGTTGGATGGCATGCTGGATATTAAGCCAGTCGATATGAATAAAAAATTGGCCAATCAGAACAAGGAGTTTGTGTATCTGAAGCGCCGTATTTCGCCAGAATTGGCAGCACAAGTGATGGCTTTGAGTATTCCTGGGGTGTATACGCAGCGAGAGTATCGCCGTTATTACCCAGGTGGCGAAGTCACCGCGCAGTTGGTTGGTTTCACTGGCGTTGACGAAAAAGGTCAAGAAGGCCTAGAGCTTAAATACCAAGATTGGTTATCTGGTAAAGCGGGCAGTCGTCGCGTTATTAAGGATAGACAAGGGCATATTGTCGAGGATTTAGAAGCCGTGAAAGTGCCGCAAGAGGGGCACGACTTAGCGATGTCTGTCGATTTGAAAATTCAGTATTTAGCCTACCGTGAGCTATCAAAGGCGGTTGAAGAAAATAAAGCGAAAGCAGGCGCTGCCATCGTATTGGATGCCAAAACAGGTGAGGTGCTGGCAATGGTGAACTTGCCAAGCTATAACCCCAATAATCCCGTGAAAATTTCAGATGGCTCTCGCAATCGTGCCATCGTGGATACCTACGAGCCAGGTTCAACCATGAAGCCGATGACGATTGCAGCGGCTTTAGAGGCGGGTACGTTTACGCCAGAAACGATGATACAAACATCACCTGGAACATTAAGTATAGGCCCAGCCACCATTCACGACTCGCATCCACAAGGCTTGATAAGCGTGGCACAAGTAATACAGAAATCTTCGAACGTTGGGGCAGCAAAAATTGCATTGACGTTTAAACCCCAGTACTTGTGGGATGAATTTAATCAGTTGGGTTTTGGTATGCCTACGCATATTGGCTTTCCAGGCGAAGTAGGCGGTCATTTACGTAACTATAAAACATGGCGCCCGATTGAACAGGCCACCATGTCATTTGGCCATGGAATTAGCGTAACGTTGCTGCAAATTGCTCGTGCTTATACAGTGTTTGCCAATGCGGGGGAGTTGCGTCCCGTATCTTTGATTAAGTTGAGTGAGAGCCCCGTTGGGCAGCAAGTGTTTTCTGCGCAAACCGCACAAAATGTGAAAGATATGTTGGAGTTGGTGGTGCAGCCTGGTGGTACCGCACCCAAGGCGCAAATTATGGGGTACCGCGTAGCAGGCAAGACTGGCACTGCACATAAAGTGGCTGCGGGTGGGTATGAGCATGATAAGTATGTATCTTCTTTCGTTGGCATGGCGCCAGCTTCAAATCCGCGTTTAATTATCGCAGTGATGATTGATGAGCCTAATAACGGTCAATATTATGGCGGCACGGTGGCTGCCCCTGTTTTTGCGAGCATTATGGAGGCGGCTTTGCGCATGCTTGCAGTGCCGCATGATGCACCCAGCGATAACGTAGTGTTGCCACCTGATGGTGCGCCTGAAGTGGAGGAGGTTATATGAGCCAATTGCTATCTGGCCTAATTGAGCAAGGGGTTAAGTTAACAGGTATTTCTTCAGACAGCCGTAAGGTGGTGGCTGGTAGTCTGTTTTTAGCGTATCCAGGGGAGGTGTTGGATGGACGTAAATACATTGCACAAGCTATCGCTAATGGTGCGGCAGCCGTAGTTTGGGAGCAAAAAGATTTTGTATGGAACCCTGAGTGGTCGGTCCCCAATATTGGGGTAAGCAACTTACGCCAGCAAGCTGGTTATATTGCTGATGGTTTTTATGCGCAGCCATCTAAATCGTTGTGGATGGTGGGTATCACAGGGACCAATGGTAAAACTACCTGCAGTAACTGGATAGCCCAAGCATTTGCAGCTTTAGAGCGAAAAACTGCAGTTATTGGGACCCTAGGTAATGGGTTTGCTGGGGAGTTAACAGCAACGTTGAATACAACGCCAGACCCTGTTCAGTTGCATGGCATGTTGGCCGAGTATTTAGGCAGAGGGGCAAATGCAGTGGCCATAGAAGTTTCCTCACATGGCTTGGATCAGGGCCGCGTGAATGGCCTGCATTTTGATGTTGCATTGTTTACCAATCTGACGCGCGACCATTTGGATTATCACGGTGATATGGCAGCTTATGGCGCTGCAAAAAGTAAGCTATTTCATTGGGATGGCCTAAGCTATGCAGTAATTAATGTGGATGATCCTTTCGGCGCTGAGCTTGCACAAACCCTTAAAAATGAGGGTAAGCCGGTGCTGACTTATGGTTTAAGTGGCGGTGATGTGCGTGGTATGAATGTTGAGTTTGATGCATACGGAATTGGTATGCAGGTGATTACACCTGAAGGCAAAGCGCAGTTGAGAGTGCCAGTGGTTGGGCGCTTCAATGCTTATAACCTACTTGCTGTATTAGCATGTTTAATGGCATCCAATGTAAAAATGGTTAAGGCGATTGGTGCAATGGCACGCCTACAACCCGTACCTGGGCGCATGCAACGCTATGGCGGTGGCAGAAAACCTATTGTGGTGGTTGATTATGCTCATACTTCTGATGCACTGGAAAATGTGTTGAAAAGCCTCTCTGCGCAAACCAATGGCCAGTTGATCTGCGTGTTTGGCTGTGGTGGTGCGCGGGATAAAGGTAAGCGTGCGCTGATGGGAGAGGTGGCGACACGCTTAGCGACCCAAACCATTATTACCACAGACAATCCACGCAGTGAAAAGCCAGAAGATATTATTCAAGACATCGTGGTTGGGGCTAACGGCACTTACAGCATTGAGCCAGATCGCACAAAAGCAATTGCATTAGCCATTACTTCTGCCAATGCAGGCGATGTCGTACTGATTGCGGGCAAAGGCCACGAAGACTATCAAGAGATTATGGGTGTGAAACATCATTTCAGTGATGCTGAAGTGGTCGAGCAAGTATTAAAGGGGATCGCAGAATGATGCGCCTGTCAGAAGCGGCAGTTGCCACGCATGGTCAGTTAATAGGCCAGGATGCCCTATTTACAAGTGTGGGAACAGATAGCCGAAATTTAGCTTCCCAGCAATTGTTTGTTGCTTTGCAAGGTGAAAAATTTGATGGACATGATTATGCAAAGCAAGCGTTTGAACACGCTGCTGCAGGCGTGCTTATTCAACGTGGCATGTCTAGCCTGCCAGCGGCGGTGCTGGTTAAAGACACGCGGCTAGCCTTGGGTGACTTAGCCGCTTACTGGCGCAGTAAGTTTGATATG
Organism: Methylophilaceae bacterium; assembly: GCA_036504995.1. Taxonomy (GTDB): domain Bacteria; phylum Pseudomonadota; class Gammaproteobacteria; order Burkholderiales; family Methylophilaceae; genus DASXUG01. The sequence goes on from DASXUG010000011.1 coordinate 59,235, forward strand.
CCGATTGCTGCCATTACGGGTAGTAGTGGTAAAACCACAGTCAAAGAAATGCTAGCCAGTATTTTAAGGGCTGCCACTGAGAGTGTTGAGAACGTCTTGGCAACGCAAGGCAACCTTAACAACGATATTGGCTTGCCTTTAACCATGCTTAAGCTGCGCAGTCATCATCAATACGCGGTGCTGGAAATGGGGATGAATCATGCGGGTGAAATTAGTTATTTGACTAAGCTTGCCAAGCCGTCAGTCGCATTGGTGAACAACGCGGGGACAGCTCATATTGGTGAATTAGGTTCAGTGGAGGCAATTGCCAAAGCCAAAGGCGAGATTTTTCAAGGTCTCGCAGCAGATGGCACTGCAATTTTTAATGCAGATGACGATTTCGCCCCACTTTGGAAAGCCATTACAACTCACCACAAGCAAATGACATTTGGATTAGCAGCGCACGCCGATGTAAGTGCAGAGTATCAGTTGCATGCAAACGCATCATCTCTGGTTTTAAAAACACCTGTCGGTAAATTGGCAATTAACTTGCCAGTAGCGGGGTTACATAACGTGCGTAATGCGTTAGCGGCGACCAGTGTTGCAATAGCGATGGGTGTAAGTCTTGATGCGGTAGCTCAGGGCTTACAACAATTCACCGGTGTCAAAGGGCGCTTGCAGTTAATGCAGGGCATCAATGGCGCGCACGTGATTGATGATACCTATAACGCTAACCCTGCCTCGATGAAAGCGGCGATTGATGTGCTTGCAGCTCAGAGTGGCGAAAAAATATTCGTCATGGGTGATATGGGCGAGTTAGGCGAAGAGGGCGCAGCCATGCATGCAGAGATTGGTCGCTACGCTAAAAGTGCTGGGGTTCAACATCTCTATGGTTTTGGCGAGTTAAGCACACAAGCTACCAATGTATTTGGTCAAGGCGGGCAACATTTTGACGAGATTGAAACCCTTGCGGCAGCAATCGTTCGTAATTTAAATGCGCAAACTACCGTGTTAGTGAAAGGTTCGCGCTTTATGCGTATGGAGCGGGTCGTGCAATTGGTCACAACAAAATCAACCACTCAAAATAATGGGGAGCAACACTAAATGTTACTCGAGCTCGCTCAATTCTTAGCCCATGATATTCGTGGCTTTAATGTCTTTAACTACATCACATTACGTGCAGTATTGGCAATCATGACAGCACTGACTATATCGCTGACATTAGGGCCTTGGCTAATACGCAAGTTGACTGAATATAAAGTGGGTCAATCTGTGCGTGATGATGGCCCACAAACGCATTTAATTAAAGCAGGCACACCTACCATGGGAGGTGCGCTGATTTTGATTTCTATTGCGGCTTCAACCTTACTTTGGGCCGATTTAAGTAATCGCTTTGTTTGGGTGGTGCTTACCACTACCTTAGGTTTTGGCATTGTGGGCTGGGTAGATGACTGGCGCAAAGTGGTGCATCGCAACCCCAAAGGGTTATCAGCCAAAGAGAAGTATTTCTGGCAAACATTGGTGGGCGCGTCGGTCGCTATCTACTTGTGGATGACTGCAACCCTCCCTGCCGAGACCACATTGGTGGTGCCATTTTTTAAACATGCCGTGTTGCCACTGGGAGCCTTGGCTTTTATTGTGCTGACCTATTTTGTGGTTGTAGGCACCAGTAATGCAGTGAATCTAACCGATGGCTTAGATGGACTTGCGATTATGCCTACGGTGTTAATTGCGGGGGCACTAGCCATTTTTGCCTACGCATCGGGCCATTTGTATTTCTCCAAATACCTAGGGATTCCTTACATTCCACATGCTGGTGAGTTAGCCGTATTCTGCGCCGCAATGGTGGGCGCGGGACTGGGTTTCCTCTGGTTTAACGCTTACCCCGCAGAGGTGTTTATGGGGGATGTAGGTGCGTTAGCACTGGGGGCAGCCCTAGGCACGGTAGCTGTCATTGTACGTCAGGAAATTGTGCTGTTTATTATGGGTGGCGTGTTTGTGATTGAGACTTTATCGGTAGCGACCCAAGTCAGCTATTTTAAATACACCAAACAAAAGTACGGGCAAGGTAAACGCATCTTCTTGATGGCGCCTTTGCATCACCACTACGAGCAAAAAGGTTGGAAGGAAACGCAAGTCGTCGTGCGTTTTTGGATTATCACCATGATGTTGGTGTTAGTTGGTTTGGCAAGTTTGAAGGTTAGATAGATTAGGTTAAATCGGGATGAAGCTGACTTTACAAGATAAAAACGTGTTGGTGCTGGGGCTGGGTGATACTGGTCTTTCTGCATTGCGTTGGCTTGCACGCCAAGGCGCACGTTTGTCTGCAGCAGATACCCGTGACACGCCGCCTAATATCGACGCGATTAAATTAAAAATGCCTGAAGTGAGCATACATTTGGGTGCGTTTAATTCTGCTGTGTTTCTACAAGCAGAAGTGATCGTCGTTAGTCCTGGCATTTCAGTAAAAGAGCCGCTTATTCAAGCAGCCATACAACGTGGTGTGCCAGTAGTCGGTGATGTGGAATTGTTTGCCCAATTTAAACCAGCCACAAGCAAGGTGATTGCCATCACCGGCTCAAACGGCAAAAGTACCGTGACCATGCTGGTAGGCGCGATGTGCGAAGCTGCAGGCTTGTTGACTATTGTTGCAGGTAACATAGGTTTGCCTGTGCTGGATACTTTGACCATGGATGCACCAGATGTTTACGTGCTTGAGCTCTCCAGTTTTCAGCTTGAAACAACACGTTCATTAAATGCAGATGCTGCCGTGATGCTTAACCTAAGTGAAGATCACCTAGATCGTCATGATGGTATGGACGAATATGCCTTAATTAAATCCTCCATCTTTGCTGGTAATGGTGTGCAAGTGCTGAATCGTGATGATGCATATAGCATGCGTATGGCGCTACCTGAGCGCGCACACGCCACTTTTGGTTTAAACATGACGCATGACTTGAATGATTACGCAGTTGAAATTATCAATGGTCGCGTCTTGCTCAAACAAGGACGACATACCTTGTTAGCGATGGATGAACTAAAAATCTCAGGATTGCATAATGCGACAAATGTATTGGCAAGCTTGGCTTTATGTCGTGCCATCGAACTTGGTTTTGCACCGATTATTCAAGCGGCAAAAGACTTCAAAGGCCTGCCTCATCGTGTTGAGTGGGTCGCAGAAATTGGAGGCGTGCATTTTTATGATGACTCTAAAGGTACCAATGTAGGGGCAACTTGTGCAGCAATCGCAGGTATGCAGCAAAAGGTCGTGCTGATTGCAGGTGGTGATGGTAAAGGGCAGGATTTTTCACCGCTGGCCAAACCAGTTAAAGATAACGCCCGAGCCGTGGTGTTAATTGGCCGTGACGCATCACTCATTGAGCAAGCGATACTTACAAGCCATGTGCCTATCTATCATGCACATGATATGGCTGAGGCTGTGGTAATCGGCCAAAAAATAGCGCAAACAGGTGATGCTGTCCTACTTTCACCGGCCTGCGCAAGCTTTGATATGTTTAAAAACTATGTACACCGTGCGGAAGTGTTTGTTGCGGCCGTGCATCAATTAGCGCTACATAAAGTGGGGGCTAACTAATTATGTACATACTGAGTAGTCGCGACAAAATTAGTGCCCCACTTTACGATCAAGGCTTGGTATGGGTCACGCTTATATTGCTAGGGTTGGGTCTGGTGATGGTGTACTCCGCCTCTATTGCTTTGGCAGAAGCAGATAAAGCAACGGGGCATCAAACCACTTACTTTTTAATACGCCAGTCAATCTTTTTGCTGATAGGCTTGGCAGCTGCGTTTGTTACATTTCAGATTCCCACCCATGTATGGCAAAAAATGGCGCCCTATTTATTTGTGCTGGGCTTGTTTTTGCTGCTGCTGGTGCTGATTCCTGGTATTGGCCGTAACGTGAATGGTAGCCGCCGCTGGCTTTCCCTATTTGTCATTAATTTGCAGCCCTCAGAGTTTATGAAGTTATTCGCGGCGATTTATGTGGCCGATTACACCGTGCGTAAATCCTCTCATATGGACAGCATCACCAGAGGCTTTTTGCCTATGGTGGCGGTCATGCTCGTGGTTGGTTTTCTGCTATTGCGTGAGCCAGATTTTGGGGCATTCAGTGTGATAGTTGCCATTTCAATCTCGATTTTATGGCTGGGCGGGATTAACGGCAAAATTTTTGCGGCACTCTTGGCTGTTTTACCCGTTGCGATTGTCGGTTTGATTATGAGTTCACCCTACCGTATGCAACGTGTGATCGGGTTTATGGATCCTTGGAAAGACCCGTATGGCAAAGGCTATCAGTTATCACATGCCTTAATCGCATTCGGTCGTGGCGAGTGGTTTGGCGTCGGTTTAGGCGCTAGCGTTGAGAAGTTATTGTATTTGCCAGAGGCCCATACCGACTTCTTACTAGCCGTGATTGCGGAAGAGCTGGGCTTCGTCGGCGTGATTGTCGTCGTCGGTTTATTTGCCTGGATAGTATTCAGATCATTCGGTATCGCCAAAGAAGCCATCAACAACGAGCGTTACTTCTCAGCCTTATTGGCACAAGGGATAGGTGTGTGGATGGGTGCACAAGGCATTATCAATATGGGCGTCAATATGGGTCTGCTACCAACCAAGGGTTTGACCCTGCCACTACTTTCATTTGGCGGTAGCGGCATTTTGGCAAATTGTATTGCAATCGCCGTGGTGTTGCGTATTGATTACGAGAACAGACGCTTACAAAAGGGGCTGCCAGCATGAGTAAAACCCTTTTAATCATGGCAGCAGGCACGGGTGGACATGTGATTCCAGGGTTAGCTGTGGCCGACCTGATGCGCGAACGTGGCTGGCAAGTGCATTGGTTAGGCACTACGCATGGCATGGAAAACAAGCTGGTGCCACCTAAAGGTTTTGCCATGACCACGCTGAGTTTCTCTGGGTTACGCGGCAAAGGTTTGATGCATAGCGTGACAGGTGTTTTTAAATTAGTTGCTGCCACTTTTAAAGCTTGGTGTGTGATTGGCAAGTTGGCGCCAAAGGTAATTTTGGGCATGGGCGGCTATGTCACCGTGCCTGGAGGCTGGGCGGCTAAAGCGCGTCATTTGCCTATGGGCTTAGTTAATGCAGATGCTGCCTTGTTGCTTTCCAATAAAGCATTAGCGTCATCCGCAACGCGTGTCATGTTTGGTTTTGATGGTGAAGAAGTTAAGCAAATGGGGGCGAAAGCACTGGTGACAGGTAATCCAGTGCGTGCAGCTATCGCTGCGCTGCCAGCACCAGAAACACGTTATGCAGGTCGAACAGGGGCTTTGCATTTGTTAGTAGTCGGTGGCAGCTTGGGTGCGCAAGTGCTGAATACAACCTTGCCGCAAGCCTTGGCACTTTTACCTGCAGGGTTAAGACCTGTGGTGCTTCATCAATCGGGTACGCAGCATATTGAAGCTTTACGCAAAGCCTATGCCGCGGCAGGAATTGAAGCGAAAGTAGAAGCTTTTATTGAAGATATGGCGAGCGCATACGCTGAAGCAGATTTGCTGGTATGCCGCGCAGGTGCCATCACCGTGAGCGAAATTGCGGTGGCTGGTGTGGCAAGCGTATTGGTGCCATTTGTGGTCTCGACCACTTCGCATCAACGTGACAATGCTGCTTGGATGGCCGCTAACGGTGCGGCGATTCATCTGCCACAAACAGAATTGACTGCCCAATCATTAGCGAGTTTATTGCAAAACTTGAACCGTGAGAAATTATTAACAATGGCCGTTGCAGCAAGAAAATTAGCCAAGCCACAAGCGACTCAAGCCATTGCGGATGAGTTAGAGAGGATTGCGCTCAAATGAGTTTAGACATGAAACGTGGCATGAAGCACAAAGTTAAAAATATCCACTTTGTTGGTATTGGCGGCTCGGGCATGAGCGGTATTGCCGAAGTGCTGGTAAACCTTGGCTTCAGTGTCAGTGGTTCAGATTTGGCTAACAATAGTGTGACGCAACGGCTTAGCAAGTTAGGCGCAACGGTATATCAAGGTCACGCCTCAGCAAATGCGCATGAAGCAGATGTGGTGGTGGTTTCCAGTGCAGTGAATGAAGCTAATCCAGAAGTCATGCATGCGCGTGAGAAGAAAATTCCAGTGGTGCCACGTGCATTGATGTTGGCTGAACTGATGCGTTTCCGTCAGGGCATTGCCATTGCGGGTACGCACGGTAAAACCACGACTACTAGCTTAATCGCCAGTATTTTGGCGGAAGCGGGAATGGATCCAACATTCGTAATCGGTGGAAAATTAGAAGCCGCGAATGCCAATGCCAAACTTGGCACAGGTGAGTATATCGTGGCTGAAGCTGATGAGTCGGATGCTTCATTCTTACACTTAACGCCCGTGATGGCTGTGGTCACCAATATTGACCAAGATCATATGGATACTTATGAGCACAGCTTTGACAAACTAAAAAGCGCGTTTGTGGAATTTTTACAGCAATTACCATTCTGGGGGATGGCTGTGGTGTGTGTAGATGACCCGAATATTCGCGAGATTTTGCCGCGCGTGACTAAGCCAGTCATGACCTACGGTTTCAGTGAAGATGCGCGTATTCGTGCTAAAAACGTACGCGCTGAAAACGGCAAAATGCACTTTACTGCACAGCGCATTAACGGCGTAACAACCGAGTTTGAGGTGACACTAAATTTACCTGGTAACCATTACGTGCTAAATGCGCTAGCAGCCATTGCGATTGCCAGCGAATTAAACGTGCCAGATGAAGCGATTGTAAAAGCCTTAAAGGAATTTAAAGGGGTTGGTAGACGCTTTGAGCGCTACGGCGAAATTGCTGCCAAAACGGGCGGTACTTTTACCCTGATTGATGATTACGGACATCATCCCGTTGAGATGCAAGCGGTGATCGCGGCAGCACGCGGTGCGTTCCCTAATCGTCGTTTAGTACTGGCATTTCAACCGCATCGTTATACACGTACCCGCGACTGTTTTGAAGACTTCGTTAAGGTACTTTCGAGTGCGGATAGCGTTTTGCTGACTGAAGTATATTCCGCAGGTGAGGCCCCTATCGTAGCTGCTGATGGTCGCTCATTAGTGCGTTCTGTACGCGTTGCCGGCAAGGTTGAGCCGCAGTTTTTTGAAACAACGGCCGAATTACCCGAGGCGATTTTAAACACCGCAAGAGAGGGTGATGTGGTCATCGTAATGGGCGCAGGCAATATTGGTCAAGTAGCCGCAAAAACAAAGGAGCTAGCAGCATGACAGTGCAAGCAGAAGCCTTAGGTGAGTTGCTGTTTGATGAGCCACTAGCGCGCTACAACAGCTGGCGTGTGGGCGGTAATGCTGATCGCGTGTATATCCCAGCTGGATTGAATGACTTAAGCGCATTTTTAAAAAGTTTAGACGCTAATGAGTCCGTACATTTTATTGGTCTTGGATCTAACTTGCTAGTGCGCGATGGCGGTGTACGTGGCACGGTGATTGTGATGCATAACGCGTTAACGCATTTGCATATGGATGGTCATTTGATTTATGCCGAGTCAGGTGTTACTTGCGCCAAGCTGGCAAAATTTAGCGCTAAGCATGCAAAGCAAGGCGGTGAGTTCTGGGCTGGCATCCCTGGCACGGTAGGTGGCGCATTGGCGATGAATGCGGGTTGCCATGGCGGTGAAACCTGGGATTCGGTGAGCAAGGCGTTAACGATTGATTTGTCAGGTCAGATACATGAGCGTGATGCGCAGGATTTTGTCGCTACATACCGCCATGTGGAAATGCCACGAGAAAACGAGTGGTTTGTCGGCGCTTGGTTTGCGTTAGAGGCTGGTGTGGTGGAAGAGGCAGAGCAAAAAATTAAGTTGTTACTTGCCAAACGTCTCGCCTCACAACCATTGAATATGCCCAATGCAGGGTCTACTTTCCGTAATCCAGAGGGGGATTATGCAGCACGTTTAATTGAAGCGTGCGGGCTAAAAGGACGCACGATTGGTGGCGCGCAGATATCCGAAAAGCATGCCAATTTTATTGTGAATACTGGCAATGCAACGGCGCGTGACATTGAGCAAGTGATTGCGTTGATGCGAGATACCGTCAAGCAACAATATGGGATTGAGTTGCAGCAAGAAGTACGTGTAATAGGTGAAGCGATATGAGTGAGTTTGGAAAAGTAGCTGTTTTGTTCGGCGGTAAATCAGGTGAGCGAGAAGTATCACTAAAGAGTGGTTCAGCTGTCTTAGCTGCATTATTGCGTCAGGGCGTTAACGCTGAAGCGTTTGATCCTGCTACGCGACCATTGCATGACTTGGAAGGTTTTGATCTGGTCATGATTTCCTTACACGGACGCTATGGTGAAGACGGCACGATACAAGGCGCGCTGGAATTATTGGGTATTCCTTACACCGGCAGTGGTGTGATGGCTTCAGCGATCGGCATGGATAAATGGCGCACCAAAATGATTTGGTCTGCCGCTGGAGTGAAAACCCCTGCCTTTGAATTGGTGGATGCAGACTCTGATTTTGCTGCGATTGAACAAACGCTTGGTTTGCCACTGTTTGTGAAGCCAGCGAATGAAGGCTCAAGCATTGGGATTAGCAAAGTTAAGCAAGCGGGCGAGTTAAAGGCGGCTTATGAGCTAGCAGCACAGTCAGACCCACTGGTGATTGCAGAGCAGTTTGTGGGTGGTGGTGAATATACCGTGGGTATTTTGGGTGATCGTGCATTGCCCATCGTGCGTATCGTACCAGCCAATGAATTTTATGATTATGAAGCCAAGTATTTGCGTGATGACACGCAGTATTTATGCCCTTGCGGGTTGTCCGCAGAAAAAGAAGCACAAATTCAGGCAGAGGCCTTACAAGCGTTCCGCACCATCGGCGGACAAGGTTGGGGGCGAGTAGATTTTTTGATGGATGAGCAAGGTCAGCACTACTTTTTAGAAGTGAACACCAGTCCAGGCATGACCGATCACAGCTTGGTGCCGATGTCGGCTAAGGCCGCAGGCATTAGTTTTGATAAGTTGGTCATCAAAATATTGGAGCTTGCCCATGTGGGATAAACCACACGCGCTGAACTGGATTGCAAGTGGTTTGTTTGCACTTGCTTTCGTGATGTTTATGTACGGTGCGATATTTGTAGTGGTGCATTTGCCGATTTTTCCACTGCGTGAAATTCGCGTAGAAGGGCAATTGGCACACGTGACGAGAGAGCAGGTAAAGCTCATTTCTTCACGTTATATCCACGGTAATTTTTTTACTTTGGATTTGGAGAAAACGCGTGATGCTTTTCAAAAGCTACCTTGGGCACGCAACGTGAGTGTGAGAAGGCGTTGGCCCGATCAGTTGCAGGTGGTGATTGAGGAGCATAGAGAGTTGGCGCGCTGGGGCAGTATTGCCATGGTGAATACGTATGGAGAGTTATTTCATGCCGCCTCAGATACAGATTTACCTGTGTTCTATGGCCCAGGCGATGGAGTACATGAAGTGGCCGAGCATTTTGGTAGTTTCAATCAAGCATTGTTAGGCACCAGCATGAAAGTAAACCAGTTGACCTTGACGCCTAGGCGTTCGTGGGAAATTAAAACCAATACTGGTTTGGTGATGGCGGTGGGACGTGAACAGATGGAAGCAAGAATTGCTAAATTTACGAGTGTTTATGACAAAACCATCGCAAGTTTTGGCAACCGCGTTAAATACGTGGATTTACGTTACCCAAACGGTTTTGCGGTACGTCGTCCCAAGCAAGAAAACGTGCTGCCAAGTACTGGCGTACCGAGTAAAGATAAGTCTTTGTTGGATAAAACCAATTTGGCAAAACCACACGCGGCTTAATGCATGAGAACACATTAAGCACTAGTAGAGATAAAAAGTAGGAATAAGCAATATGGGAGAGATTAATGAGTAGGGCTAAAGAAGATAAAAATCTCGTAATAGGTTTGGATATTGGCACATCGAAAATTGTGGCCATCGTGGCGGAGTTGTTACCTGAGGGTACGTTAAACGTCATTGGCTTAGGGCAACATGTGTCGCGCGGCTTGAAAAAAGGCGTTGTGGTGAATATTGATTCAACTGTTAACGCGATTCAACGTGCGATTGAAGAAGCCGAGCTGATGGCCGATTGCAAAATTAAATCGGTCTATACAGGCATTGCTGGCAGTCATGTGAAGAGTTTGAATTCACACGGTATGGTCAAAATTAAAGACGCTGAAGTATCACAAACTGACGTAGACAAAGTGGTCGATACAGCACGCGCCATTTCACTGCCAGGCGATCAGCAAATTCTGCATATCCTCACGCAAGAGTTCATCATTGATGGGCAAGAAGATGTACGCGAGCCACTAGGCATGAGCGGCATGAAGCTTGAAGTCAAAGTGCATATTGTGACAGGCGCAGTCGCCGCTGCACAAAATATTATTAAGTGTATTAAACGCTGCGGATTAGAAGTGTCAGATTTGATTCTTCAGCCACTAGCTTCTAGCACTGCGGTATTGACCGAGGATGAAAAAGAGCTTGGCGTTTGCTTAGTGGATATTGGCGGTGGCACTACGGATATTGCGGTATTTAAAAATGGCGCGATTCGCCATACCGCAGTGGTGCCAATTGCGGGTGACCAAATGACCAATGATATTGCCGTAGCTTTCCGTACCCCAACACAATCAGCAGAAGATATTAAAGTGAAGCATGGTTGTGCGTTGCGCCAGTTGGCAGATCCACGTGAAATTGTAGAAGTACCAGGTGTGGATGGGCGCGAGCCTCGCCAGCTCTCCGTGCAGACATTGGCAGAAGTGATTGAGCCACGTGTGGTTGAGTTATATGAGTTTGTATTAGGTGAGTTACGTCGCAGTGGCATGGAAGAAATGATTGCTTCAGGCATCGTTATCACAGGCGGTTCAGCCATGATGCGCGGCATGATAGAGCTGGGTGAAGAGATCTTCCATATGCCGGTACGCATGGGTTTGCCGCGCTATGTGGGCGGTTTATCGGAAGTGGTGAGCAACCCACGTTATGCAACAGGCGTGGGCTTGGTGCTGATGGGTAAACAACAGTTGGAAAAACACTTGCAAGGACAAATGGATTCAAGCTCCCTCGGGCGGATTTTTGACAAGATGAAAAGTTGGTTCCAAGGTAATTTTTAGAAGTAAGGATGTTTAGTAGTAGGTAGTACATGTAGTAGGAAATACAAGGGGTGTAGTTTTTTTAGGCAGATGTTTTAGGCAGATGTAGTAAACAAGGAGAAAAAAATGTTTGAAATTATGGATAGAGACGTACAAGAAGCTGTAATTAAAGTAATCGGCGTGGGTGGTTGTGGTGGTAACGCGGTTGCACACATGATCGAGAAAAATGTGGGTGGCGTGGAATTTATTTGCGCCAATACCGATATGCAGGCGCTTAAAAAGAGCCAAGCCAGAACAGTCATTCAAATCGGTACAGATATTACCAAGGGCTTAGGTGCAGGTGCGCGTCCAGAAATTGGTCGTGAAGCAGCGCTAGAAGACCGTGACCGTATCGCTGAAATTATCGACGGTGCTGATATGCTGTTTATCACTGCAGGGATGGGTGGCGGTACTGGCACAGGGGCAGCGCCTATCATTGCAGAAGTTGCCAAAGAAATGGGTATTCTGACTGTTGCCGTGGTGACCAAGCCTTTCTCATTTGAAGGTAAACGTACCAAAATCGCACAAGAGGGCTTAGAGGAACTTTCACGTCATGTGGACTCTCTTATCGTTATCCCTAATGAAAAATTAATGGAAGTATTAGGCGAGGATGTACCATTCTTAGCCGCTTTCCAAGCAGCCAATGACGTACTACACAGCGCAGTCTCTGGCATTGCAGAAATCATTAACTGCCCAGGCCTAGTCAACGTTGACTTTGCTGACGTACGCACCGTAATGTCAGAAATGGGTATGGCGATGATGGGTTCAGCGCTTGCAACCGGTCCAGATCGTGCGCGTTTAGCGGCAGAGCAAGCGGTAGCCAGCCCATTGTTAGAAGATGTCAACCTAGCTAATGCGCGCGGCGTTTTAGTAAACATCACCGCTAGCAGCTCTTTCAAAATGAAAGAATACTATGATGTGATGAACACCATTAAAGCATTCACTGCGGATGATGCGACGGTAATTGTGGGCAATGTGTTTGACGAGTCTATCGGTGACGGTTTACGTGTAACGATGGTTGCAACAGGTTTAAATGGGGTGGCAGGCCGCCGCCAACAAAAACCAGAACTCAAAATCATGACACAATTGCGTGACGGTACAACTAACCAACCGATTTATAGTCATGCAGCACCAGCGATGGCTACAACGGCTGATGACGACGCTCCAGCGGTATTTAGCAGCAACGGTCGTCGCGCACAGGTCGATGCAATGAAGAATGCGGGTATGGAAGAGTTTGATATTCCTGCATTTTTGCGTAAACAAGCAGACTAAGAGTCTGTAAGTTTTATGATAGTAGCGAGGCTGGTAAAACAGAAAGCCAAGCAGTGAAAGCGGTGTTTATGGTATGATGGACTGATTATTTGTATTAAATCAGCCTGTTACTCTATGGGTGGCTGAAAACGAAATTGAAGCTAACATGTTAAAACAACGTACATTAAAAAAGGCGATTAGCGCCACTGGTGTTGGTTTGCACACAGGTTACAAAGTTAAAATGACTTTGCTTCCTGCTGCGCCTAATACTGGTATTGTTTTTCGACGTGTCGATCTGCCCGACGCGCCAGAAATCAAAGTGCAGCCGCATATGGTGACAGATACGCGCATGTGTTCAACCTTGGAACACAACGGTGCGCGTGTCGCCACTATCGAGCATTTAATGTCCGCTTTCGCTGGTTTGGGCGTAGATAATGTCGTTATTGAGTTATCTTCCGCAGAAGTGCCGATTATGGATGGTAGTTCTGGGCCTTTTGTATTTTTGTTGCAGCAAGCTGGCTTGGTCGAGCAAGCTGCGCCGAAAAAGTTTATCCGCATCAAAAAAGTGGTTGAAGTCCATGATGGTGATAAATGGGTACGTTTTGAACCGTATTTTGGGTTTAAAATTGATTTTACTATCAATTTTACACATCCTGTTTTTGATCATACTGGCAACAATGTTAAAATTGATTTTGCCGACAACTCATATGTGAAAGAAGTCAGCCGTGCACGCACTTTTGGCTTTATGCATGAAGTAGAGGCGTTGCGCTCAGTCGGTTTGGCGCGTGGTGGTAGTTTAGATAACGCCATCGTGTTAGATGAGTACCGTGTATTAAACAGCGATGGATTGCGTTACGACAATGAGTTTGTAAAGCATAAAACGCTAGATGCAATTGGCGATTTGTACGTGTTAGGGCATCCCCTCCTTGGTGCCTTTACCGCGTACAAATCTGGCCATGCGCTCAATAATCAAATCCTACGCACCCTATTGGCGGATGAGGAAGCTTGGGAGTACGCTAGCTTCGAAAAAATCGAAGAAGCTCCAAAAGGTTTTCAAGCCCCCATTATGGCGCAACCAGTTCTACAATTCGGCTAAGGTAACATCACAGCATGTTAGTACTACGCGTTTTAGCGATTTTTGTACTAATTACCTTAGCTGTTTCTTTTGGTGTTTATCTGCTTTCGGGCGATAAGCGCTATCTTCGTTTTTGTTGGCAGCTCATTAAGTTTTCACTTGTTCTAGTCTTGGTATTTATGGTGGTGGTCGCAGTTGGACGCATTATTTTGTTCTGATGTGACAATGCCGCATTTAAACTGATCTCACCTATTGAAACTAAGGCCAATAGTGCCTATCCTAGTGCTAGGGGTTAAAATTTTAATTGGATAGATTTATGTGGTGGATGGGGATTTTCAAACAAGCGGTATCGGTAGTCTTACTCGCTATTAGCATGAGTGCGGTGGCTTTGCCTAACGATACTGAAACAGCTGATGCTTTGTTTAACAAAGCTCGCGACGCTTATCAAGCTAAAAATGAAGCCGCTTTGACTGATGCCTTGCAGCAAATGCAAGCGCAGCAATACATACTCGCGCCTTATGCCACCTATTGGTTAATGTTGTTACAGATGAGCAACCCCGATGCGGATCTATCGAATGAACGTATGCAGGCATTTTTTAACCAATATGCCGATTATCCTTTTACCGATCGCCTGCGTGGCGAGTGGCTCAAGCAACTCGGCAAGCGCCAAGACTGGAAAACCTTGCTAGATGAATACCCAAGATTTCAGCGTGATGATGTCGGAGTGAAGTGTTATGTGTTGCAAGCGCGGGCGCAAGCTGGCGATATGCAAGCCTTGGTGGAGGGTAAAGATGTTTGGTTAAGCGCTATCGACCAGCCCAGTAATTGTGGACAGTTGTTCGATGTCATGCAAAAAGCCAATGTGCTTAAGGATGAAGATATTTGGGCACGGTTCAGATTGGCTTTGCAAGAAGGCAAGCTAAGCCTTGCAAAAAGTGTCCTGTCACGCCTGTCTAAAGCGGAATCTACTGGTGCAACACTCATTGATAAAACTTATCAAAATCCACAGCAAGTCTTAGATAAAAAACTACTTTCTACTAAAACCACATTAGGGCGCGAGTTAACACTTTTTGCGATTGATCGTCTGGCACGCAGCCAAATTGAAAATACGGTGAGTAGCTGGCAAAAAATGGAGCCCACATTTAGCGCTGAAGAGCGCCAGTATGCATGGGGTCGCATTGGCTTATGGGCGGCGAAATTACACTATCCTTTGGCCACAGATTATTTTGAGCGTGCAGGTAAGGGCATATTAAATCAGGAGCAAATGGCATGGAAAGCAAGGAGTTACCTCCGCGCTAAAGATTGGGCTAAAGTGCAAACCGTGATTAACGATATGTTGCCATCACAACAAGAGGAAGCAGTTTGGCGCTACTGGAAAGCGCGCGCATTCAAAGAGCAAAAACAAATCCCCATGGCGAATGCGCTCTTAGTGCCCCTTTCCCATGAACGAACTTATTACGGTTTGCTAGCGGAGGAGGAGTTGGGTGACGTGTTAACGGCATTGCCGAATATCTATATACCAACAGCTGAGGATGTGAGTACTATTAAAAGCTTGCCTGGCATTCAGCGTGCAATGGAGTTGATGCGGTTTGATATGCGTTGGGAATCACGCATGGAGTGGGCAATGGCAACCAAAGATTTGGATGATAAGGGCCTTATTTCAGCGGCTGATTTTGCCTCGCAGCAAGAGTGGTATGATTTGGCCATTAGCACTGCGGATAAAACAAGTACGCTACATAACTATGCCCTGCGTTATCCAACGCCTTATCGTGCTTTGGTAAAAGAGGAAGCGCGTGATCAGGGCATTGATGAAGCATGGGTGTACGGTTTAACGCGTCAAGAAAGTCGCTTTGTCAGCAACGCCAAATCTGGCGTGGGGGCGGCAGGTTTGATGCAACTAATGCCGGCGACGGCAAGTTGGGTCGCTAAACGCATGGGTATAGGCTATAGCGGTGGTATGATTCATCAGCAGGATACCAATATTAAGCTAGGTACTTATTATTTACGCTACACCTTGGATTTAATGGGTGGCCAAGCACTCATGGCCACTGCTGCTTATAATGCTGGGCCAGGGCGTGCCAAGCGCTGGGGAGCCGGCGATGCAGTCGAGGGCGCAATTTACGCTGAAACTATCCCTATTTATGAAACGCGTTTATATGTGCAAAAGGTGATGGCGAATGCCTATTTTTATGCGCATAGATTGGGAACAAAAGTAATGACGCTGAAACAGAGACTGGGCGTGGTGGGCGGAGATGCAACAGTGATTGCCAATACGGTTGTGCCAGTGGCCAGTGAAAACACGATGGCTAAAAGTGATGATGTAGAATCAAAAACAGAGCAAAAACCATAACAATAATTTGAAGTAGAGGACAACATGCAGATTAACCATGTATGCGTATTAGGCGGCTCAGGTTTTGTTGGTAGCGCATTGGTGCACCAACTAAGCGTGGCGGGTTTCGGGGTAAAGGTGTTAACGCGTCGACGCGAATCGAGCAAACATTTAATCTTGTTACCCAATGTTGAAGTGGTTGAGTGTGATGTGATGGACGACAGCGCATTAAGCGCACAAATAAAAGGGTGCAATGCGGTGATCAATCTGATTGGTATATTGCATGAATCGAGCAAGTTGAGCTTTGATGCGATACACGCGAATCTGCCTAAACGCGTGGCAAAAATTTGCGAGACACATTCGGTTAAGCGCTTGTTGCAGATGAGCGCTTTACACGCTAGCTTGCATGCGCCAAGCGCTTATTTGCGCTCGAAAGCTGCGGGTGAGGAAATCTTAAAGGATTGCGCCAAGCAGCTTAATGTGACAATTTTAAAGCCCTCTATAATCTTTGGGCGAGGGGATGGCTTTATCAATCTGTTTGCCACTATTGTTAAACTCATGCCAGTGATCTTGTTGGCAAAACCTAAGGCAAAATTCCAACCTATTTTCGTAGAAGATGTTGCCCGCACGTTTGTGGCTTCACTTAATAACATTGAAACCTACGGCAAAAGTTATGATTTAGCAGGCCCTAAAGTGTACAGCCTGAAAGAGTTGGTGCAATACGTGGCTGATACCCTCGGAGTTAAACGCCAAATCATCGGCTTGGGAGATGGGCTGTCTTATCTGCAGGCATTTTTCATGGAACTATTGCCGGTTAAGTTAATGACGCGCGACAACGTACGTTCGATGGAGGTTGATAGCACTTCTAAGGCAGCTTTCCCAGCAATATTTGGTTTTCAGCCTATATGCTTAGAAGCCGTTGTGCCGCAGTATTTAGTAGATGATACTTATCGTGCCAAGTATCAGCTATTTCGTGGCTTGTCTGGTCGGTAACCTAGGTATGCCTAGGCGATGAGGGACGTCGTTTGAAAGTCTACAGCGTTGGCGGTGCGGTACGCGATGAACTGTTAGGTTTGCCTGTTAAAGATCGCGATTTTGTCGTGGTTGGTAGCACTCCATCTGAAATGCAGGCTCTGGGCTATCGTCCCGTAGGTAAGGATTTTCCCGTTTTTTTGCATCCTAAAACGCATGAAGAATATGCCCTTGCGCGTACCGAGCGTAAAACCGCACCAGGTTATAAAGGCTTTCAAATCCACGCCTCAGCCGAAGTGACGTTAGAGGAAGACCTTGCACGACGTGACTTTACCATGAACGCCATTGCCAAGGACGAAAGTGGGCAATTGGTCGATCCTTATCACGGCGTTGACGATATTCAGGCCAAAATCATCCGTCATGTCAGCCCTGCATTTAGCGAAGATCCAGTACGAATTTTACGAGCAGCACGTTTTGCCGCAAGGTTTACCGAGTTTGCCGTGGCGAGTGAAACCATGGCATTGATGCGTCAAATGGTTGCGGCGGGCGAGGTCGATGCATTGGTGGCAGAGCGCGTCTGGCAAGAGCTCGCTAAAGGCTTAATGGAAGCAAAACCCAGTCGTATGTTTGAGTTGCTGCGTGAATGCGGCGCGTTACAGCGTATCATGCCAGAGCTAGACCGTCTCTGGGGTGTACCGCAGCCGCCGCAACATCATCCTGAAATTGACACAGGCGTTCACGTGATGATGGTGATAGATTATGCCGCCAGCCAGGGCTTTTCGCTAGCAGTGCGCTTCGCAGCGTTGACGCATGATTTGGGTAAAGGTACCACGCCCAAAGAGATACTTCCTCGTCACCTTGGGCACGAAGAGCGTAGTGTCCATTTGCTTAAAGACCTAAGTAAAAGATTACGCGTGCCTAACGATTGCAAAGAGTTAGCCCATATCGTGGCAAAATTTCATGGCAAGATGCATCAGGCATTAGCAATGCGTCCCGAGACGCTACTTAACTTTTTACAAGAGCTCGATGCGATTCGCCAGCCTGAGCGCTTACGCGAGTTCTTAAAAGCCTGCGAAAGTGACTCACGCGGCAGAACAGGGCTACAAAGCTGCCCATGTCCAGAAGCGGATTATTTACTCTCAGCATTGCAAGCTGTGATGTCGGTAGATGCTGGAGCGGTGGCTAAGCAATTTAGCGAGCCTGAGGCAATTAAACAGGCGATTTTTGAGGCTAGATTAGCTAAAATTAAATTGGTATTATTTCCGATATAGATTGGATTAATCAATTTACCAATTGCTGACTTTCGTGGCAGAATGTTGTGTATATTTGGTTTATGGTCTAATCTACTTAACAGTGATTTAATATAAAAAAGACAACAAATGAACTCACCAATTGTTATTGATGTTGAAGCCTCTGGTTTTGGCGCAGGTAGTTACCCGATAGAGGTTGGCTACGTCAATGAAGAGGGTAAGACTTGGTGCGCACTCATCGCGCCACAAGATGGTTGGGTGCATTGGGACCCCGAAGCAGAAAAACTGCATCAAGTATCACGTGAAACTCTGCGCAGGCATGGTAAAGATGCCGCCGCAGTGGCTGCGCACTTAAATGATGTGTTTCAGAACAAAACAGTATATACCGACGCTTGGATGAATGATTTTACTTGGATGAATCTTTTGTTTGAAGTGGCAGGGATGCAGCCACATTTTAAGCTTGAAGATTTGCGTAGCGTGTTGACCGATGAACAGCAGGCAATATGGCATGAAGAAAAGCAGGCTATTATGGATGAGTTGAAACTGGATAGGCATCGCGCTAGCACTGATGCTAAAGTGATTCAGCTTACATGGGTGAAAACATCTGGCGAAAATAGGCATTTAACTGATTGACGCTATGGATTACACATTGTCATCCAGTTTAAGCCATCTAGCTTAAGTTTTAGAAGCAGTATCGATCAAAATTTTAGCGGCTTTTTTAGCGTATTTGATGGCGCCAGAGCCGCGTTTCATTTGCTCCGCTTGAATTGCACCCTCAATCAACATTGAAAGTTGCAGGCTTAGGCCTTCGGCTTCTTTGATGCCTGCTTCTTTGGCTAAATTAGCTAAATACATCCTGAAGTGTTTAGACTGCTCGGCTGAGAGTTTGTGTACGGCACTTTCTTCGTTAGGAAACTCGGCGGATGCTTTGATAAACGCCATGCCGCGAAAGTCAGGCGCTGTCACCCACTCTTCAATAAAGTCTAATAGTTTTTGCAGTTTCTCAGATGGCTGTTTGGTATTTTGGTTAAGTTTCTCGTTAAGCCAGTTCTCAAAGTCTTGGTGACCACGTGCCAGTACCTCTAAAATTAAATCCTCTTTAGATTTAAAGTGCTTATATAGCGTCATTTTTGTGGTGCCAGCAACCGCCACAATGGTATCGACGCCTGTTGAATTAATACCGCGCGTCTGAAATAAATCAGACGCTACATGCAATATTTTTTCGCGTAATGCAGACATTGGGCTACTCCTTGACGATGGATCAATGCGTGTACTTTATCATTAAATGTGTAATTAATCACTAAATCTCAATGCAGTATATCGACTAGTAAGTCATATTTTAGTCTATATTAAATATTAATATCAAATAATTACTTACGAGTTGTTTACATCTAAATTAAGCAAGCATAATATATACTCATCTGTATATTAATAACGGTATGTGGAAATTAACTCTTAAGGAGAGATGTAATGAATAAATTACTGTTGGTGGTGATGGCATTGATGATGACAACTTCATTTGAAGCTGTCGCAGCAAAAGCGAAAACATTGAAGGTGAACGAAAAAATTGAGATTAATGCTTCTGCTGATAAAGTATGGGAAAACCTTGGTGATTTTGGTGCAATTGAGAAGTGGCATCCTGCATTTGCTAGCACTGAAATTGTGGGCGGCACAAATAACAAGGTGGGTGCACAACGTGTGTTAACTTTAAAAGATGGTGGCAAGATCAACGAAACACTAACAGCCTACAGTGCTAGCAAAAAAACCATGACTTATAAAATTACAGAGAGCGTTGTGCCAGTAAGTCATTACTTAGCAACTATTGATGTGGTGGCAAAAGGCGCTAACAAGAGTTTAGTGGTTTGGCACGCGACATTTAAGCGTAAAGATTTAGCTGATGCACCAGCTGCTGGTCAGGATGACGAAACAGCCGTTAAAACGATCACTACAGTATTTCAGGCTGGTTTGGAAAATGTTAAGAAAATCAGTGAGTAAGGCTTAATAAATAAAGCTGAGGATGTAAATAAAAAGGGCACATTGAGTGCCTTTTTATTTTTTGCTAATAATTAATTTGTGGAGTTTTTCATTAGCATGGGGGTGTAGTTACAATTTACTTTAGCTAAATACATATTGGCGATGGCTTGATCTTGTGGGTTTTTGGGAGGTTGGCCTCCTACTACGTTTTCTATGTAAACTTTTTTGTGCGCATCTGGAATTTGTAGGGCTTCCGGAAAGTGGCAATCGCCATGGCGCATTTGTTCCATCACAACAAACATATCAGCCGCAGCTTTAGGGTTGGCTACTTCTGCCACCGCTAGGTTGTTGTCTGATTCGTGATTAAATAAGGTTGATTGAGTAATGGTTACTGAATCTAGTGAACCTTGCTTGTGCAGGAATAATACACCGCCAACAATCAATACACCTGCGATGCTTGCAGCAATACCGTAGATTAATGATTTGTGCTTAGCTTTGTGTGTGGCAGGTGGATTTGCGGTCGAGTGGCTACTGGTGTCAGGGTCTGCCAATGCTTCTTTTTGAGCGTTGATGAGCGCTGCTGCTGCAAACTTGGCATGGGTTAGGTGATTGGCTTCTAATGAACTGAGGCTTTCTTTAAGTGCGCCTATCGCCATATAATAAAGTTGCTGGGCTAACACTTCTGGTAGTTGGGCGTTATTTGCGCGCGCTTCTTCTGTTAAATAGGCGAGTAAGTGATGTGGTAGAGCATCAGGTTTAAATGTGCCATGAAAGGATTCACGAATTTGTGGCGCCTCTACCCAGTCAGCTAGGATATCGAACAGGCTAAGCATTCTGGCCTCTGGCGTAGTGCCAGATTTTTTGAGCATTTTAATTAGCCAAGCTGAGTCTAAGATTTCCATGATTGTAGGCGCTAAAAAGGTTTAACTACGACTAAAATGATGATGCCTATCAGCGCAAGCACTGGGGCCTCGTTTAACCAGCGGTAAAATACATGGCTATGTTGGTTGCGATCATGTTTGAAGTCTATCAGCAATTTTCCGCAGTAAATATGGTAAATCACAAGCAAGACCACTAAGCTTAACTTGGCGTGTAGCCAGCCACCACTAAAACCGCCTTGTATCATTAGCCATAAGCCAAATCCGATAGTAAACACTGCCCCTGGGGTCATGATGCCGTAAAATAGCTTGCGCTCCATGATTTTAAAGCGCGCGTTGCTGGCTTCATCATCCGACATGGCGTGATAAACAAACAAACGCGGCAGATAAAACAGCCCCGCAAACCATGTCACCATGAAAATGATGTGCCACGCTTTAATCCACAGCATTTAACTTTTTCCCAATAATTGTGCATCCAGTATCTGGTGCAGCGAGGCAAAATCCATGTCGCCAATGACCTTGCGGATAATTTTGCCATTTTTATCAATCAGAAAAGCCGTCGGCGTAAGCGTGATTTCACCAAAGCCAGTGGAAACCTCTCCAGTCGTGTCATGGGCAACGATAAAGGGTAGGCCAGCCTTTGCACGGTAATGCATTACTTGTTCGGGTGGGTCGTAAGACATAGCAACGGCAACCAGTTCAAACCCTTTTTCGTGATATTGCTTATAGGTTTCTGCAAATTTAGGCATTTCTATAATGCAGCCAGGGCAATCCGTCGCCCAAAAATCTACCAGCACCATTTTCCCTTTTAGGTCAGATAGATGCATAGATTTACCATCAACGGTGATGATGCGTACGTCTGGCGCTTGCGATTTATTGCCCAGCATAAAAAATAAAGCAAGCAACAGTGCAATCCCTGCGAGAAGTAGAACAAGTTTGCCTAGGGGTTTTTTCTGTGCTGCCTGCGCGGTGTTATTCATAATGCAATGCTATACCTTAAAATTCAACTGTAATTAACACTAATGGCGTATTGTCGTTTCTTTTAAAACGTTTGTCATCTGTGGTGTGTATTCTTTGCTGATTAGTAGACAATTTCCCAATACCCACAATTAGGCCGCGCTTATTTCTACTTGGGTGGCGTGATATAATTAATTTTAATTAACTATTTGGTACGTTAGAAAGTACACTAGAAAATTCATGGCCACCCGCTTACGCGAAATCCCGTACAACTACACATCATTCTCTGACCGCGAAATCGTCATTAGGTTTCTTGGTGAGGATATCTGGAATACTTTAAATGAATTAAGAGGCGAGCGCAAAACAGGTCGCTCTGCGCGCATGTTGTTTGAGGTACTGGGTGATCTTTGGGTGATTACCCGTAATCCCTACTTGCAAGATGACTTGCTCGAAAATAAAAAACGCCGTCAAGCGCTGGTGGGTGCGCTTCATCACCGAATTAAAGCGATTGATGAGCGTAGTCAAAACAATCCTTTAGTGCAAAAACTGATTGATGCTTCACGTAAAGCAGTGCAACAGTTTGAAGATGACTTTAAGCAAACTGAAACCCTACGCAAAAAAACACTCTCTAAATTAGGCAGGTTAACGCGCAAAGACAATATTCAGTTTGATGGTTTAGCACGCGTTTCGCACGTGACAGACGCGACGGACTGGCGGGTTGAGTATCCTTTTGTCGTGGTGAACCCTGATACGGAAGAAGAAATCGCCGCGATTGTAAAAGCGCTGATTGAGCTTGGCTTTACCATTATTCCACGTGGGGGCGGTACGGGTTACACGGGTGGTGCTATCCCGCTCACCAAGATGTCTGCGGTGATTAATACTGAAAAGTTAGACACCATCGGCCGGGTTGAAATGAGCACCTTGCCTGGTGTTGGGCGCCAAGTGCCAACCATACGTTGTGGTGCAGGGGTAGTAACGCGCCGCGTGATGGAGGCGGCTACTGAGGCAGGTTTAGAGTTTGCCTGTGACCCGACCTCCGCTGATGCATGTTGTATCGGTGGTAACGTAGCGATGAATGCAGGCGGTAAAAAAGCCGTATTATGGGGTACTGCACTGGATATTTTAGCTTCATGGCGCATGGTGACGCCTGATGCTACATGGCTTGAAGTAGAGCGCTTAGACCATAATTTAGGCAAAATCCACGATATTGAAACCGCACGTTTCAAAATTAGCCGTTACCATGCGGATGGTAAAACCTTGCAATCTGAGCCTGAAATTTTATCTATCCCTGGTGCGCACTTCCGCAAAACAGGCTTGGGTAAAGATGTTACGGATAAGTTTTTATCAGGCCTGCCTGGTATTCAAAAAGAGGGTTGTGATGGCTTAATCACCTCTGCCACTTTTATTCTGCACCGCATGCCTAAACATGTGCGCACCATCTGCCTAGAGTTTTTCGGACAAGTGGCGCTGGCCGTACCTGCTATTGTTGAAATTAAAGATTACCTTGATGCTAACCCAGATACCCTGTTGGCGGGTTTGGAGCATTTGGATGAGCGCTACTTAAAAGCCGTAGGCTACGCGACTAAGGCTAGCCGTGCTGAGCGTCCGAAGATGGTGCTGATCGCAGATATTGCCAGTGACAACGAGGATGCTGTAGGGGTTGCCGCATCTCATATCGTGCGCTTAGCGAATGCGCGTGGTGGCGAGGGCTTTACCGCTGTTTCTGCCGAGGCTCGTAAAAAATTCTGGTTAGATCGTGCGCGTACCGCTGCCATTGCCAAACATACGAATGCCTTTAAAATCAACGAAGATGTGGTGATTCCGTTGCCGCGTCTCGGCGATTATTCTGATGGAATTGAGCGCATTAATATCGAGCTTTCGATTGAGAATAAACTCAAACTAACGGATGCTCTGGAAGTATTTCTCAATAGTGATTTGCCGTTATTGGAAGATGAAGATACCTACGCTGACCCCGAATTACTGAGCGCTAAGCGTGAGCAAGCGCTGACTTTGGTGCGCGAGGTACGTGAGCGCTGGGCGACCATTTTGCGCGAGTTAGAATCTCCTATTGATTTACTCGGGCCAGAGTTTAAAGACATTGCTGTGGAAAATATTTTCCGCGCCGTGCAATCTCACCAAGTGCGCGTATCTTGGAAGCGTGAGTTAAAGCGTCCACTACAAGATATTTTCACAGGTCGTGCTTTCCAGAAAGTGTTGGAGCGCTGTGAAGAGGTGCATAAAGAGGTGCTGAAGGGGCGCGTGTTTGTCGCTCTGCATATGCATGCGGGCGATGGCAATGTACATACCAATATCCCTGTAAACTCAGATGACTACGAAATGATGCAAACCGCGCATCATGCCGTTGCGCGCATCATGAAATTGGCGCGTTCACTGGATGGCGTAATTTCAGGTGAGCACGGTATCGGTATTACCAAAATGGAATTCTTAGATGAAAAAACCATTACCGATTTTGCCGCCTACAAACAAAAAGTAGACCCTGAAGGCCGTTTCAACAAAGGCAAGTTGATGGCAGGTTCTGGGCTGGGCATGGCGTATACCCCTAGCTTTGGTTTGCTAGAGCAAGAATCTATCATTATGGAGCAATCTGCGATTGGCGAAATTGCCGATTCGATTAGTGATTGCTTGCGATGTGGTAAATGCAAACCAGTATGTACCACACATGTGCCACGCGCTAACCTACTGTATAGCCCACGTAACAAAATTTTGGGAACATCGCTACTGATAGAAGCCTTCTTGTATGAAGAGCAAACGCGTCGTGGCATTTCACTCAAACATTTTGATGAGTTTAACGATGTAGCCGATCACTGTACTGTCTGCCACCGTTGCGAGAAGCCTTGCCCAGTGGATATTGACTTCGGCGATGTGTCTATCGCTATGCGCAACTTCTTGCGCGAGCAAGGCAAAAAGAACTTCAACCCTGGTACCAGCGTGGCGATGGCGTTTTTAAATATGAAAGACCCTGCGACGATTAAGCTAATGCGTACCATGATGGTCGGCATTGGCTATAAAGCCCAGCGTTTGGGTCATGCTGTGTTCAAAAAACTAGGCTTATTGACTGCGTTTAAGAAAAAACCGCCCTCAACTTTAGGCAAGCCAGAAATCAAGGCGCAGGTTATTCACTTTTTGAATCGCCCGATGCCGAAGGCCATGCCCACCAAAACGTCACGTGCCTTGTTGGGCATTGAAGATGATACGATGGTGCCCGTGATTCGTAATCCAAGCAAGGCGGGTGAAGATAATGACGCCGTGTTCTACTTCCCTGGCTGTGGTTCTGAGCGCCTATTCTCAAACGTAGGCTTGGCCACGCAAGCTATGCTTTATGAAGTGGGCGCCACCACAGTGCTACCACCTGGTTATCTATGCTGTGGCTACCCACAAACATCCAGCGGTAATCACGACAAAGGCCAGCAAATTACGGCAGAAAACCGTGTGCAGTTCCACCGTATTGCCAACACGCTGAATTACTTAGATATTAAAACAGTCATAGTGTCCTGCGGTACATGTATGGATCAACTGCAAAAATACGAGTTTGAAAAGATATTCCCAGGCTGCCGTTTGCTTGATATTCACGAATATCTGATGGAAAAAGGCATGAAATTAGATGGTATTAGCGGCACACGCTATATGTACCATGACCCATGTCATAGCCCGATGAAGACGTATGCACCGTTGAAAGTAACCAATGCATTGATGGGGCAAGATGTGGCCTTAAATGATCGCTGCTGTGGTGAGTCAGGTACCTTTGCTGTCGCTCGCCCAGACATTGCCACACAAGTTAAAATGCGTAAGCAAGAAGAGCTTGAAAAAGGCATGGAAAAACTCGGGCTCACGCCTGGCGCGCCAGAGCAAGAAGTGAAGATTTTGACCTCATGCCCAAGCTGCTTGCAAGGTTTAGCGCGCTATGGCGAAGATACTGGTGTTAAGGCCGATTATATTGTGGTCGAAATGGCAAAAAGTATTCTTGGCGAGAATTGGATGCAGGATTACGTCCAGAAGGCGAATAATGGTGGGATAGAGAAGGTGCTGTTGTAGGGCTTTAAATGCAAACCTAGCTGTTATCGTTCGAACTTCTTGATATTTCTAGAAAGTGGAGTACGCCATGACACGCTTTTATTCGGTTGAACTGATTTTTGAAACTTCCGACACTGTATGTTCCGATTTTAATTGGAGTGTATCGGTCAAAGCAAAAAATAACATTAATGCATTGATAATGGCAAAAAAATTGTGTGGGCAAAATAATAGCGTAAGTTTTCGTAAGCTTTATTCTTGGCAAACTGAGAAAATAAGGCGTGGTTCAGGGATCGTGTGCGGTAATAGCTAAAGTTTTCGCCTGTAGGCGAGATACTTTTTCTTGCTTAGCCAAGCAAAAGTATCCAAAAAGAAGGCTACCCTCTGCCGCTTAGTCCTTGCGTTGCTCATTCCAGTGGGTGGCAATCGAACTCGCCCTAGTAGCTTGCAAAAACCGCAAGCCACCGCGGAGCTCAAACAGGCGATTGCCGAAAACTCCCACTTCCATTGTGCTACTCGGCGCGACAGCAAGGGAGATAAAGTCAAAACCATCTCGCTGCGTCATTCCCGCGAGACCGTAAAGGTCTTCCCCGTGGAATATACGAGCTAAAGCTCGTTATTCACACGTGAAAAGCGGGAATCCATTTTATTTTTTTTGCACCAAAAATGCGCTTTCTGCTAAGTCATTGACCCCATTACATTTTGTCTTATTTTTGACATACACTTTTACATCTCTTGCCAAAGCGCGTCTTTATTAGCTTTTCGTTAGTCTAATTTTACAAAAAACCTTCAAATCTTCACCTAACTAGTTGATTTGGCATGGGCTATGCTAAACCTTCAGTGCAGAGATACGGCGTTCACTTTGCGATGTTGATTGACTCAACGCCTTTTTGTGAAGGAGTGCATCATGAAGAACATTATTATGTCGGGTTTATTAGTTTCAATATCTATGTCGGCTTTTGCGGGTTCGGTAGGTGAGAAGTTTTCCTCGTCGGATAATAACAAAGGGACTTTAATTGCAGTGACTGAGCGTGGCCCAGGCGCTAAGATGGCGGCGCATATCTTACAGGCGCAGTTGATTCAGCACCCCGCCTATATGCCTGAGTTTTTGGCGTTAGAGGGCCCTGCATTAGATGCGGTCATGACTAAATATGGCTTAACTAATGAGTCATTGCCAGCTTATATTTTTGTGGATAGACGTGGGCATGAACTGGGGCGTATCGCTGGTCAGTTACCAACCGCCGCACGTTTAGTGGCTAACAACTCTCAGTTGGATTGACACAAACGTGTGTAAACCTGACCAAAATTGAATATAAGGGCATGCTTTGCTGTGTGTTCTTATATTCCTAATCAAATAGGGCGTGTATAGTTTTATGCATGCTTGCTTTATCTAAACTATTTTTATTGCTTGGCTTTTTCGCTGTCAACGTCGCTTTGGCCGATGACGCAGATACCGCTTTAGGTAATGCTTCTGGTTTGTCAGGGACGGTGGAGAATAACGCAGTGACACTTCCGAAGCAACCTGCTGTCAACGTGCCCAATGGGGTAAGGCCGATTATTATTTTGCCACCCGAAGAATATCAGCCACATACCTTAGTTGTACCTTTGGCCAATGAAAAATCGCCCCCTGTGATATTGCGCCGTGACTCAACAGAAACGTTGCAGAACAACCAGCCTGCATTACCTAAGAACGTTATTCATCAACAAAATGGAGCAGGTAAAGAGGTGGGAGAGCGTATCAAAACCAAACCCCTGGCTCCAGTTGTTTATTAGAAGCATAAAATCAACTCCTTAGCGTTAAGTGCATTTTCGAGTAAAATCATGCCATATGGACATTTACTCACTACTCAAGCCGCTATTGTTTCAACTTGATGCTGAAAAAGCGCACGACCTTACCCTTAAAAATCTAAAAACTGCTGAGCAACTCAAGCTGCTCAAACTGTTGCCTAAGCCACCAGCCTGTGTGCTGCGCAAGGTAATGGGAGTACAGTTTCCCAACCCTGTTGGCTTGGCTGCAGGCTTAGATAAAAATGCTGCCTATATCGATGGTCTCGCCGCTCTGGGTTTTGGCTTTATTGAAGTGGGCACCATTACCCCACGTCCACAGCCAGGTAATCCCAAGCCACGTTTATTTCGTGTGAGGGAAGCACAGGGCATTATTAACCGATTTGGTTTTAATAATTTGGGTGTCGATCAGTTAGTGCGTAATGTGCAGGCCGCAAAATATCGAGGGGTGCTAGGTATTAATATTGGTAAAAACTTTGATACCCCTAATGAGTGTGCAGTCGATGACTACTTGATTTGTATGCAAAAAGTGTATGCACATGCGAGCTATATTACCGTGAATATTTCATCGCCCAACACTAAAAATTTGCGTCAGCTACAAGAAAAAGAAGCGCTATCTGCCCTATTAGCGAGCCTAAAAGCCGAACAAACAAAACTAGCCCAGCAATATGGGCGCTATGTGCCAGTGGCTTTAAAAATTGCACCAGATTTGGTTGAAGCACAAGTGATCGAGATAGCTGATTTGCTCAAGCAGCATCAGATAGATGGCGTAATCGCAACCAATACTACCTTAGCGCGTGATGCGGTGCAGGGAATGCCCAATGGCGAAGAAGCAGGCGGCTTATCGGGTGCGCCAGTGCGACATCAATCAACCTTGGTGATACAGCAGCTTTCACGTCAGTTGGCTGGTGAGTTACCGATTATCGGTGTGGGTGGCATTTTAAGTGGGGCAGATGCAGTAGAAAAAATGACTGCTGGGGCGAGTTTGGTACAAGTGTATAGCGGCCTGATTTACCGTGGGCCAGGGCTAGTTAGCGAGATATGTAGGGTGTTGCAGTAAGCTTTGTGACTATGCCATGACTATTTGGCTATAACTATTTGTTTTAATTGCAATGGTAATAAAAAAGCGCCTCAAATGAGGCGCTTTTTTTGTGATCAACACATTGGCTTTATTTGCTGAGCCTAATTTGGATTTTTGCCCAAATTAGGCGGCATTGAAACCACGTTACAAATTACAAAACGCTTTTTACTGTGTTAACAACGTTTTCGACTGTGAAGCCGAAGTGCTTCATTAAAGCACCGCCTGGCGCTGATTCACCGAATGTATCGATGCCAACTACAGCGCCTTCAATACCAACATATTTACGCCAGAAATCTGGGTGAGCAGCTTCAACAGCCACGCGTTTAACGCCTGGAGTCAATACGCTGTCTTTGTATGCTTGGTCTTGACGGTCAAATACATTAGTTGATGGCATTGAAACCACGCGAACCTTGGTACCTGCTGCGTTCAATTCAGCAGCCGCTTGAATTGCTAAATCTAACTCAGAACCGTTAGCGATGATGATGACTTGTGCACCAGCCACGTCAGAGAATACATAACCACCCTTACGGATTAAGTCAAAGTCTTTAGTGTCGTGTTTGATGCCTGGCACTGCTTGACGGCTTAATACCAAGCTTGTTGGACCTTGAGTACGCTCTACTGCAGCAACCCATGCAACGGTTGTTTCTGTAGAGTCAGCTGGACGCCATACATCCATACGTGGAATCATGCGCAAGCCTGAGGTGTTTTCAACTGGTTGGTGAGTTGGACCGTCTTCACCTTGACCGATAGAGTCATGGGTCAACACATAAACCACGCGTTGATGCATTAATGCAGACATACGCATGCCGTTTTTCATGTAATCAGAGAACATATGGAAAGTACCGCCGTATGGCAACAAGCCACCGTGCAATGCCATACCGTTCATGATTGCTGCCATACCAAACTCACGTACACCGTAAGAGATGTAGTTGCCTGGCTCTTTGCCGCTTACATGTTTAAAGCTCTTAGATGCTGTTAGGTTTGAACCTGTTAAGTCAGCTGAACCGCCTAAAAACTCTGGAAGAATTGGGGCCAATGCAGTGATTGCTTTTTGCGAAGCTTGACGTGTAGCCAATTTCTCAGCTTTTTCGTTTGTTTCTAAAATAATTGCGTCTGTTAATGCTTTCCAGTTAGCTGGTAATTCATTCGCTGTACGGCGTTTGAATTCAGCCGCTTCAGCTGGGAATGCAGCTGCGTAAGCAGCAAATTTAGCATCCCATGCAGATTCACGTGCAGCGCCTTTGTCTTTTTGATTCCAGCCAGCGTAAACGTCAGCAGGGATCTCAAATGGAGGATAGTTCCAGCCGATTTCTTTACGTGTCGCTGCAACTTCGTCATCACCTAATGCAGAGCCGTGGCAATCGTGTGAACCAGATTTGTTTGGAGAACCTTTACCAATGATGGTTTTACAGCAGATCAATGATGGTTTATCAGTTACTTTTTTCGCTTCATCGATTGCAGCTTGAATCGCAGCAGAATCATGACCATCCACAGAAACTACATGCCAGCCGTATGATTTAAAGCGACCTGCTGTGTCATCTGTGTACCAACCTTCGATATGACCATCGATAGAGATACCGTTGTCATCCCAGAATGCCATTAATTTACCAAGGCCCCATGTACCTGCCAATGCGCAAGCTTCATGAGAAACGCCTTCCATCATACAGCCGTCGCCCAAGAACACATAAGTGTAGTGGTCAACGATGTCGTGGCCTGGTTTGTTGAACTGATCTGCCAATAATTTTTCAGCCATTGCAAAACCAACACCGTTAGCAATACCTTGACCTAAAGGACCAGTCGTTGTTTCAACGCCTGGTGCGTAACCGTATTCTGGGTGACCAGCGCAACGTGAGTGCAATTGACGGAATGATTTGATGTCATCAATATTTAAATCATAGCCAGTCAGGTGCAATAATGAATAAATCAACATTGAACCATGGCCATTAGACAATACGAAACGGTCGCGGTTAGCCCATTGTGGGTTGTTTGGGTTGTGGCTCAAATTATGATTCCACACTACTTCGGCGATTTCAGCCATACCCATAGGCGCACCTGGGTGGCCTGAGTTAGCTTTTTGCACAGCATCCATGCTTAACGCACGGATAGCATTGCATAGGTCATTACGAGTTGCCATGAACTTCTCCCTAGAGGTTAATTAAAACAAGTAAGCTGTCGCTAACGCAACAGCTCAAGAATCTTCTGAAAATCTTTATTCTCTGTATAAATACAGATAGCTTGCAGTATGAAAATCAAGCTGAATTAAAACCAAGACGGAATTATTGCCTAGATAATCATTTTGGGCAATACCAAAAACCATACCACGTGGATTTTAAACGAGATTGATACGCTGACAATGAAAATCAGGCTAAATTAGATACCCTCGTGTGCGAACTTTGTCATTGAGAAGTTAAAACAACTCAATGTCGCTATCTACCTTGTTTTCTTTTAGGTGGCCAGTGGCTACTAGTTGCTCGTAGTTATGAGCACAGTTTCTGCCATTATTTTTTGCAAAATATAAGGCGGCATCTGCTCGATCTATCAATAGCGAAGAAGTGTCGAGGGGTTGTATCTCGGTATAACCAGCACTGACAGTGACCTCGCCAATTTGTGGAAATTTAAACGCTGATACTTTTTCTCTAAAACGATTGATAACGCATGCCATATCTTCTGTCGAGGGACACTCAAATATGGCTATAAACTCCTCGCCACCAAATCTAAACAGCATATCTTGCTCACGGAAAGTTTGGGACATTAGTTGAGAAAACATCAGCAACACCTCATCCCCAATCAAATGACCGAACTCATCATTGATGCGTTTGAAGTGATCAATATCAAAAATCGCCAAAAAGTTTTTTTGGTGAATGCTATCGCCTTTGCGCGCATGTTGACTAAGTAGGGCTGAAAAAACTTTGTTAATTTTTGTTTCAAAAGTTTTTCGGTTGAGCAAACCTGTTAATGTGTCACGCTCGTTCTCATTGATTAGTCCAATATAGTTTTGGTAAATCTGAATCAAGCTTTTAATACTCAAATCTAAATTTGCGTCATCATTTTTGCTGGTAACAGCAATTACAGCCGTAATATGGTTTTTATTGTTTTTGAGTGGGTAGAGCAGCGTAGATGGATTTGTTTGTGAGGCCTCTAACTTGCTCGGCTTGGATGACTTGAAGCTGTTAATTAAGTGTGATTTGAATATATCTGAAAGTTCAGCTGAGACTTGTTCGCCATCTGAATTTAACGCAGAAATATTATCATGATGAGCACCAGAGGTCAGACGGTAAAGCAAGATAGCATCTTGAGTACAAAAGTGTGAGATAGCTTGGGTAAGCGCTAACTCTAAGGCGAGTGGCTCTCGTTCACTGGTTAAGTCGATTAATTTTTGCAATAAATCAATAACTGCTTTAGTAGCCAAAATGCCACCTGTGTCATTATTATTGGATACGATTATAGTATGTTGTGGGGAGTGTGTGGTAAAAGGCCATTAAATAGTTTTACTACCAAAGAAACATAAGCTTGGCATGACAAGTTATAGACCTTAGATTTAAATACTGATAGCCCCTTATAGCTCGATGCGTCATAATTCCTTGGTTAACAGCGCTTGGTTAAAAATGCTTGGTTAAATAAATAAGTTGCATCACCTAAGTACTAAACAACAAAAAGTCTCTTTCACAGTCTGGATCAATATAGTATGGAAAGTCTAAAAAAGAAAACAATGACTGCAGCCTATTGGACGTTTGGGTCATATGCTTTTGCCCAAGCACTTAGGTTTGGTAGTAATTTGCTCCTTACTCGTTTACTCACGCCTGAGTATTTTGGACTGATGTCTATCGTTACCATGTTTATGATTGGTATTAGCATGTTCTCCGATTTGGGGCTCAGTCAAAATATTATTCAATCAGATCACTCTAAAGACCAGTCGTTTCTTGATACCGCGTGGAGCGTGCAAATATGCCGAGGCGGCTTGATTTGGCTGGTATGTTTAATCAGTGCTTACCCAATGTCGTTGTTTTACCATCAGGATATTTTGATGTGGGTCATTCCTGTGGTTGGGTTCGTGAGTGTAATTTCCTCATTCAATTCAACCGCACTTGATGTAGCAAATAAAAATCTGTCACTTAAAACGCTGACGCTGATAGAAATTGGTACGCAAATATTATCTTTGGCGGTGATTGTAATCTGGGCCTGGATATATCCTTCAATCTGGGCTTTGGTGGTGGGTAATCTGTTTAGTGCCACAGTTAAGATGGTGCTAAGTCATACACTATTTGCGCAAGCACGTAACAAATTTCGTATTGATCGTGCACATCTGAATCAGATGATGGGATTCGGTACATGGATATTTTTGAGCACGTTGTTAGGTTTTTTTGTCAATAGTAGTAGCAATCTCATCTTGGGTAAATTTGTAAGCATGTCGCAACTGGGTGTGATTTCAATAGCGGGCGCGCTGGCAACAGTGGTAGTGAACGTATATCAGCAAGTCGATAATCGTGTTATTTTTCCCGTGTTAGTCAAGCTAAGAGATTTGGAAGTCCATGAAATG
Organism: Methylophilaceae bacterium; assembly: GCA_036504995.1. Lineage (GTDB taxonomy): Bacteria > Pseudomonadota > Gammaproteobacteria > Burkholderiales > Methylophilaceae > DASXUG01. The sequence goes on from DASXUG010000011.1 coordinate 92,464, forward strand.
CGCAAGCGTATCGCAAAAATAAAACTTGCGGTGATTGGGATGTTCCTTCCTCTGTTGTGGATTATGATTGTGTTTGGACAGCAAATCATCGACATATTGTATGACCATCGCTATCACAATGGTGGCTGGGTATTTCGTTTATTTGCCCTAGGTTGGACTCCCCTTATCATTTCTGCGATTGGTCAGTTTTATATTGCTAACGGCAATAGCAAGTTGTTAATGAAGCTCGTCATTACTAAGTTTGCTTTTTATGTGATCGCTTTATTTGGCGGCTATTATCTTGCTGGCACTGAGGGCTTGATTTTTGCAATAGCGCTTTATAATTTTGCAGTTTATTTTGTAGAAGGCTATGTTCAAAATCTCTACAAGGTTTGGATTGCAGCGATTGATATTCCAGCGTTTATCCTGACGGGGTTGGTCACTTATATTGGATTTACAATTTACCCACTGGAAATATTTGCTAACTACTAGGTAATGCATTCGTTGGTCCTGCTATAAGCCCATCACTGGCCTCTAGGCTAGCGATGGGCTTATCGTGTTGCACAAATACCTACGCTAGCTCTACTTCGACCAAATTATCACTAAATGTAGTCGAATGTCCCATATCACCAAATTCAGCTGAGCTGATGCAGTTCACCGTACCATTGTTGAGTTGTCGCCAGTAACCTAGGGTGGCCACAATAATTCCGGCATTGACATCACCTGAAATTTTCGTCACACCAGCAAACGCGCCACGGTCGTTAAATACTTTAACTGTATCGCCTTCTTTTATGTTTCTAGCCTGAGCATCTAGGGCGTTAATCAGTACAAATTGCTCGCCTTGACCTTTGATTTTTTCCTCCACGTTGGCGTAACAGGAGTTTAAAAAGCCATGACTTTTGGGCGAAATGATATTCAGCGGATATTTTGCAGCAAGTGCTGGGTTGGAGTCTGGTGTTTCGCGAGAAGGCAGGTAGTCTGGGAGTGGGTCCAAATCTTCTAGTGGTTGAAAGCCTTCATACATTTGGCGGAAAGGGCCAGCCACAAAGTTTTTTGCCCCTTCTACCATAAACATACATTTTCCTGTGGGGGTGGGGAAGTCACCTTGGGCATGCCGTGCTCTGGTGTCCTTATCGCCAAAGGCTTTTAGCCGCGCAAAGCCATGTTGGCGGAGGTAGTCTAAATCAATGCCATCACAAGTGGGCGAACTCCAATCTACATAATGTTCTAAGCACTCAGTGTCGTTCCATTTGAAGTTGTCCTCTTCATAGCCCATACGTTGGGCAAGTTTTCTGAAAATTTCGTTGTTAGGTATTGCCTCACCAGGTGGGTCGATACATTTTTCGTTATAGGTGAGGTAGAGGTGCCCCCATGACAGCACCATGTCTTCCATCTCTGCCCCCATGGCAGCGGGCAACACAATATCGGCATAAGCGGCGGTGTCGCTCATAAAGTGTTCGGCCACGACTAAAAATAACTCTTCTCTCGCCAAGCCTTTGGCAATTTTGTCTGTTTCTGGGGCTTGAGTGAGTGGGTTGGTATTCCACACCATCATCGATTTAATCGGAGTTTTGAGGTTGAGCTCTCCCGTTAATGCGCGCCCCAATTGCAGATTATTCACCACGGGCGTACCTTCTGGGATTAAATCTGGGCGGGAAATCACATCAAACTTATAGGGATGCTCCCACACAGGGAATTGCAGCGCACCGCCACCCACATGGCGCCATGCACCAATTAACGCAGGTAGACAGGTGACCGCCCGAATGGCTTGGCTGCCGCCGTAATTACGCTCCAGCGCTACACCTAAGCGAATAGCTGCAGGCGGGGTGGTGGCATATTCTCGTGCAAATTTGCGAATATCATCGGCTGGAATGCCTGTGATTTTTTCTGCCCATTCTGGAGTACGGGTTTTTGCGCGTTCGGCGAGCTCTTGATAACCTATCGTGTAGTTGTCGACATAATCTTGGTCCACCAAGTTTTCGCTGATAATGACGTGCATCATCGCCATCGCGAGTGCGCCATCGGTGCCAGGTTTGGGGGCGATATGCCAATCCGCTTCTTTGGCAGTTTTAGAGGCGTATGAATCGACCACCACTACTTTTGCGCCTTTTTTCTGCGCCTCATGGATGATATGCCAATGGTGCAGGTTGGTAGAAACGGAGTTACACGCCCAAATGACGATGTATTTGGAATGCGCAAAACTTTCAGGGTCTACGCCAGCAGTTGGCCCAACGGTAAGTAGCCATGCGGTGCAGGAGCCTTCACCACAAAAAGTGCGTTCACACACGGTGGCACCCATGCGATTAAAAAATGCATCGCCGCCATTCAGGCCATGTACCAAGCCTTGGTTACCCAAGTAGCTGTTAGGCATAATCGCATGCGGCCCATCTGTGGCAATAATGGCTTTCCATTTACTGGTAATTTCATCTAGCGCTTCATCCCAAGTAATGCGCGTGAATTGCTTGCTGCCTTTAGGGCCTGTGCGTTTGAGTGGGTAGAGCAGACGATCTGGGTGGTAGTGGCGCTTTTCGTAATCTTTGAGTTTGACGCACAGGCCACCGCGCGTCATTGGGTGGTCTTTATTACCAGTGACAGAAATGAGCTTATTATCTTTAACCGTGTAAACCATGCTACAGGTGTCTGGACAATCATGCGGACAACCACCGTGAAATGTTTGAGTACCTTCGACGACTTTGTTCATTTGCAACTCTCCCTAGTTGATGTTTTATTTTTTTTAATTTAAAACTTACTACTCAGAAAATGCTTGCTATACAGATTAGTATACGCTTGTTTTTTTGGCGAGGGCAACACAAATTTTACATATAAAAAAAGCCCCTTTCGGGGCTTAGACTTTATTGATTAACACTAGCAATCAAATACTTGTATATTCTCAGATAGTCGTATCATACGTTCCACAGGGGTGACCCAAACGATGCCGTCACCTGCCTGCCCAGTGTGGCCGACCTCGACGATTATCTGCAAAATACCTTCGACTAACTCATCTGGGGCAACAAGTATAATGTGTACCTTGGGGCTGTAGTCGGTGAGTTCTTCGCGTATCCCCAATAGCGGTTTGGCTAAGTGAGGGCCGCAACCGTCGACCTTGCTCACTGTCATGCCAGGAAACCCTTTAATATTGCGTAGGGCTGATCGGATTTTTGCTAAGCGCGCTGGCTGTATGACAGCTTTAATTTCTTTCATCATGCATTCCTTTAAGCTTCAATACGTGGTTCTTCAAACTTACGATATAACGTTGGAACCACCACCAAAGTTAATAATGTAGAAGTAATTAGGCCGCCAATGACGACAATTGCTAGCGGGCGCTGAATTTCAGAGCCAGGGCCGGTTGCGAATAAGAATGGTACCAAGCCTAGCATGGCGACTGTTGCTGTCATCATGACTGGCCTAAAGCGTTGCGCGCAGCCTTGGCGGATGGCCTCAATCTGGCTTAATCCTTCGTCACGTAGCGTGCGTATGTAGGACACCAGCACCACCCCATTCAGCACCGCGATTCCCCATAGGGCAATAAAGCCGACAGAGGCGGGTACGGATAAATATTCGCCCGTCACAAATAGTGCAATAATGCCGCCGATTGAGGCGAATGGTAGCACCATAATAATCATGGCAGCGTAGCGAATTGAGTTGAACAATAAGAAAAGTAGAAAGAATATCGCGCCAATGGTAATTGGGATAATAATGGCAAGGTGATTGAGTGCCCGCTCCATATTTTGGAATTGACCACCGTATTCTAAGTAATAGCCTTCTGGTAGTTTAAATTTGCTATTGAGCACTTGTTGCAGCTCGGCCACAAAACCACCCAAATCGCGATCTTTTACGTTGACCCCCACCACTATGCGGCGTTTGGCAAGCTCGCGACTAATTTGTGCTGGGCCGTCATGTATTTCAATCGCGGCTAAGTCTTTAAGCGCTACTTTGGAACCTTTGGGAGAGGTGAGTGTAATATTGCCTATCGCCTCAATGTTGTTGCGGAAGTTTTCTGGGAAGCGCACTGCCGCACTGAATCTGCGTTGGCCTTCATAAATTTCAGTCGCCACTTTGCCGCCGATGGCCGTTTCAATCACATCGTGAATATCTGATGCATTAATACCTTGTCGTGCAATGGCTTGACGATCCACCTTGATATTGAGATATTCTTGCCCCGATACTTTTTCAATGCGCATGTCGGTTGCACCTTGAATTTCTCCAGCCAGTTTAGCAATTTCTTCGGCTTTTGCTTTGAGCACGTCCATATCTTCGCCAAATATTTTGACGGCAACATCTGAGCGCACACCTGTGAGTAACTCATCCACACGGTCGGAAATGGGTTGCGCCATAACGACTTGTGCGCCAGGTAGCACTTTCAGGCGGTCTTGAATTTCTTTGCCTATCGTATCTTGTGTCCAGCCAGCGGGCCACTCGGCACGAGGTTTTAAACTGACAATAGGAGACGATTCGTTTTGCCCTTGGGGGTCAGCAGGGCTTTCGCCACGGCCCAGACCAGAAACCGCAGATTTCACCCCTGGAATTTTTGCAATGATGGACATTGCGGTTTTTTCCATCTCGATGGATTCAGCAAGTGAAATATTGGGTACGCGCAAAATATTCGGAACGATAGAACCTTCTTTCATTTCGGGAATGAAAGAAGTGCCTAAAAAAGGTACGATTAACAGCGTACCGATAAATATCAGGCTGGCCGTGACTATGGTTTTGTTTTCATTGATCAATACCCAGTTGAGCACTTTAAGATAGGGTCTTTTAATGGAGCGAATAATTTTTGTATCCTCTCCACTACCGCCTTTTAGCATGTAAGAGCAGAGGGCTGGGGTGAGGGTAAGCGATAAAACCAGCGATACGAATAAAGCAATGGCAATGGTGTAGGCAAGCGGGGCGAACATTTTGCCTTCCATGCCCTCGAGCGTCATCAGTGGTAAAAATACTAAAATAATAATCCCTACGCCAAATAGTACAGGCGTGCCTACTTCGGCGGCGGCTTCTAAGACAATTCGAATTTTGCTTTCATTGTGACGGTGTCCTAGGTGGTGAAATGCGTTTTCTACGACGACCACTGAGCCATCGACCATCAGGCCGATCGCTATCGCTAAGCCACCCAGCGACATGAGATTGGCAGAGATTCCATAATAGTTCATCGCCATAAAGGTGATGAGTGGCGTGAGTACCAAGGTGCTGACAACAATTAGGCTAGAGCGCACATCGCCTAGGAATAAAAATAAAATAATGATGACTAAAATGATGCCTTCAATCAATACCTTGGTGACAGTATGCAAGGCGGCATCGACTAATTCACTGCGGTCGTAGAAGGGAACAATTTTTAGACCATTTGGTAGCATCCCTTTCTCGTTGATTTCTTTAACCCGCTCTTGGATGCGGCTGACGACTTCTTTGGCATTGCCCCCGCGCATCATCATGACAATCCCACCGACCGATTCGGTCTCCCCATTTTTAATTAATGCCCCGACGCGCCCCTCGTAGCCGAGTTTGACTTCGGCAATATCGCGCATATAAATTGGCACGCCATTTTCTTCTTGCAGCACAATGTTGCGTATATCATCTAACGACTGAATTAAGCTGACACCGCGAATTAGAAACTGCTCATCATTGTGTGCCAAAATGCCGCCGCCACTGTTGGCGTTATTGCGGGCTAGGGATAAGTAAATGTCTTGTAGTTTAAGGCCATAATGATTCATGCGGTCTGGGTTGACCAAAACTTGATACTGTTTTACATAACCGCCTTGCGAGTTAATTTCTGCTACGCCAGGTATGCCGCGTAGCATGGGTCTAACCACCCAATCTTCGACCGTTCTCCGTTCAGTTAAATCTTGCTGTGTAAGTTCCTTATTACCATCAGTGGGTTTATCTAAAGTGAATTGATATATTTCCCCCAAGCCCGTAGAGACTGGGCCAAGCACTGGGGTGACGCCAGCGGGCATGCGCTCCATTACTTCCATTAAGCGCTCCATGACTAATTGGCGCGCGAAATAGACATCGGTGCTATCAGTAAATACTAAGGTGATAAGAGATAAGCCGTTTTTATTTAGAGAGCGCATCTCGGTGAGGTTGGGCAAGCCCGTCATTGCCATTTCAAGCGGTACGGTGATAAAGCGCTCCACCTCCGCAGGGGATTGTCCGACGGATTGTGTTGCTATGAGCACTTGCACGTTAGTGACATCAGGAAAAGCGTCAACAGAAAGTTTTTTGACCGCGAATGCGCCAGCGACAAGCATCGCAATAGCAAATACGATGACAACAAGACGTTGCTGCAGTGCAGCTTTAATCAGTGACTCAATCATGTAGTACGCTCCCAAACGTGGTTTGTTTTATTCACCACTTATTCAATGCAACTATAATATTTTGTACAACTAGTTAACTGCTAGGTTTGTTTTATTAAAAAAGCAAAAGGTGACGAAGTGCCACCTTTTGCTTTTTAATGTTTCAGGCTTTTTGAAAGCATTTACTGTTTACAGTCAATCACTGAAATTTGTTCAGATAAACGTATCATGCGTTCTGCTTCGGTAACCCACACAATACCATCTCCAATTTGACCTGTGTGACCGACTTCAACCAAAACTTGTAATAAGCCTTCCACCATGTTTTCTGGTGCGACTATTTCAATTTTGACTTTGGGCGAATAATCAGTTAACTCTTCACGAATGCCGTGACTTGGCTTAGCTAAATGATGACCACAGCCATCGACTTTGGTCACGGTCATCCCTGGAAAATTTTTAATGTTACGAAAGGCCGAACGAATTTTGGGTAATCTGTGCGGCTGGACTACTGCTTTAATTTCTTTCATGTAAGCTCTCCTTATGCCTCTATGCGTTCTTCTTCAAACCAACGATATAGTGTTGGAACCACGACCAGTGTGAGAATAGTTGACGTAATTAAGCCGCCAATCACGACTATTGCTAATGGCTTTTGTACTTCTGAACCTGGGCCAGTGGCGAATAGGAAAGGCACCAGTCCAAGCATGGCGACAGTCGCGGTCATCATGACTGGGCGGAAGCGCTGAGCGCAGCCCTCTACAATAGCCTCTAATTGAGTTTTTCCCTCGTCTCGCAGGCTTCGGATGTAAGAAACCAGCACTACCCCATTTAGCACGGCGATACCCCATAGGGCGATAAACCCTACAGAGGCAGGTACAGATAAATACTCGCCCGTGACAAAGAGTGCGATCACGCCACCAATCGAGGCGAATGGCAACACGGTAATAATTAAGCCAGCAAATCTTAAAGACTTGAACAGCAAAAAGAGTAAAAAGAAAATGGCGGCTATCGTAATTGGGATAATTACCATTAAATGTGACATGGCGCGCTCCATATTTTGGAACTGACCACCCCATACTAAATAGTAACCTTCTGGCAGCTTAACCTTGCTATCCACCGCCTGTTGTAGCTCGGTGACAAAGCCGCCCAAATCACGGTCTTTGACGTTTACCCCAACCACAATACGTCTTTTGGCAGACTCACGGCTGATTTGAGATGGCCCATCTTTAACCTCAATTTTCGCCAAATCGGTTAATGCGACTTTTGAGCCGTTGGCCGATGTAAGGAATATATGACTAATCGCTTCCTCATCGTTTCGAAATTGCTCGGGGAAGCGAACCGCAGCTTCAAAGCGACGTTCACCCTCAAAGATTTCTGTAGCTACCTTGCCGCCAATCGCAGTTTCAATCACATCATGCACGTCCGCCACATTAATGCCATGGCGAGCAATCGCTTCGCGGTCAATATCAATCACTAGGTATTGTTGTCCCGTGACCTTTTCTACGCGCATGTCGCTAGCACCTTGGATGCCACCTGCAATTTTTGCGATTTCATCGGCTTTTGCTTTTAGCACTTGTATGTCTGAGCCAAAAATTTTGACCGCAACATCAGAGCGCACGCCAGTCACTAACTCAGCTACACGGGCAGCAATAGGCTGAGAGAGCACGACTTGAATGCCTGGAATGTTTTTCACTTTCTCGCGTATTGCATCGGCAATGCTGTCTTGATTCCAACCTTCTGGCCACTCAGCCCGAGGGATGAGACTGACAATTGGGGTGGATTCATTTTGACCTTGCGGATCAGCAGGACTTTCCCCACGTCCCACCCCAGACACCACCATTTTCACCCCAGGTACTTCGGTAATGGCCTTCATCGCGATGGTTTCTAATTTAATCGACTCTTCAATCGAAATATTAGGGGTTCTCACGATGCTTGGAACAATCGAACCTTCTTTCATTTCTGGGATAAATGCAGTCCCTAAAAATGGAAATAGCATGATCGTACCAATCAGCACTGCAACTGAAATGGAAACCGTTTTTTTCGGGTTGATTACGGCGGCATTGAGGAGCTTGAGGTAAGGCGTTTTCATTAGCTTAATCATACGCGTGTCTTCGCCGCTACCGCCTTTCAGCAGGTAAGAGCTAAGGGCGGGGGTGAGGGTGAGCGAAAGCATCAAAGAAACAAATAATGCAATGGCAATCGTGTACGCCAGTGGCGCGAACATTTTGCCCTCCATGCCTTCTAGGGTCATCAGTGGTAAAAATACTAAAATAATGATGCCGACCCCAAACAGCACAGGAGTCGCCACTTCTGCAGCGGCCTCAAACACTACACGTACCTTGCTTTCATCTTTGCGGTGACCCAAGTGGTGGTAGGCGTTTTCTACCACGACCACTGAACCATCTACCATCAAGCCAATCGCAATTGCTAAACCGCCAAGTGACATCAAGTTAGCCGAGATTTCGAAATAATTCATGGCCATAAATGTGATTAATGGTGTCAGAACGAGTGTACCGACGACAATTAAGCTGGAACGTACATCACCTAAGAATAAAAATAGGATAACGACGACGAGCAAAACGCCTTCAATTAGCACTTTTACTACGGTATGGAGCGCAGCATCGACGAGTTCGCTACGGTCATAAAAAGGTACAATTTTTAGGCCGTTAGGCAACATACCCTTCTCGTTGATTTCTTTGACGCGATCTTTGATGCGGGTAACTACTTCTTTTGCGTTACCTCCCCGCATCATCATGACAATGCCACCAACCGATTCAGTATCGCCATTTTTAATCACTGCACCGACACGCACTTCATGTCCAATGGTCACCTCTGCAATATCACGCATGTAAACAGGGACGCCACCTTGTTCCTTGAGTACGATATTGCGAATATCGGCAACATTCTTAATTAAGCCTACGCCCCGAATTAAATATTGCTCAGCAAAATGCGGTAAGGTGCCACCGCCGCTGTTGGCATTATTCCGTGCTAGCGCTGTATAGACATCTTGTAGTTTTAAACCGTAGTGACTCATGCGGTCTGGGTTTACTAATGCTTGGTACTGCTTAACATAGCCGCCTTGGGAGTTGATTTCTGCAATCCCAGGAATCCCTCTTAATAACGGGCGTACCACCCAATCTTGCGCTGCACGGCGATCTTTTAACTCATCCACCGTTAATGCGCGCTTGCCGTCATCATCACGTTCAAGCGTGTATTGATAAACCTCTCCCAGGCCCGTTGAGACTGGGCCGAGCACAGGCGTCACTCCTGGCGGCATTTTTTCCATTACCTCCATCAAGCGTTCCATCACCAGCTGGCGTGCAAAGTAGACGGCAGTATTATCAGTAAATACTAGCGTAATGAGTGACAGTCCATTTTTGTTGAGTGAACGCATTTCTGTTAGCCCTGGCAGGCCTGTCATCGACATTTCTAGCGGGACGGTAATAAATCGCTCCACTTCCTCTGGCGACTTGCCAGTGGCTTGGGTGGCAATCTGTACTTGAATGTTGGTGACATCAGGAAACGCATCTACAGATAGTTTTTTGACAGCAAATAGGCCAGCTACCAGCATTGCGACGGCGAACACAACCACAATCAGGCGTTGTTTTAACGCCCCACGAATTAGAGATTCAATCATGACTTACTCCAATTCTTTGCGCTTGCGTTCGTTATTGAGGTGAAACGCGCCTTCGCTAACGATGACCTCACCTTCAGTCACGCCGCTTGATACCGCTATGAAGCCGTTGTATTCAATGCCTAGCGTAACTTCTCTTAACCTATATTGGTTTGGGGCAATTTGCACAAACACATAGTTTTTATCGTTTTCACGAATGACGCTTTGCTCTGGAATCGCAGTTTTAGGGCTTGATTTTGATTGGACCACCATCGATACCAACATAGCTGGTTTAATGTTGTGTGCGCTGTTATCAATGTCTGTTCTGACCGTGACTGTGCGTGTTTGTGGGTTGACGACATCGCCCACAAAGATGAGTCGTCCAGTCATTTGTTGATTATCCAGTGCAGGTATTTCGATATTAACCTCTTCATTTTTTTGAATTAAATCAATTTGTTGCTCAGGTACTTCGGCGACAGCCCAAACATGCGATAAATCAGCGACGACAAAGAGCTCTTCAGCTGGCTGTACCACTTGTCCCAAGTTCACCTTACGTTCAATCACGGTTCCACCTAGGCGTGCAGATACGGTAGTCGATGACTGTACTTGAGAGGTCTGACCTAAGCGGTCAATCGCTTGTTTAGACATGCCCAAGATCATGAGCTGTGACTTGGCAGCGTTTAAATCTGCTTGTGCTCCGCTTAGCTCTGCCTCTCTTCGTTGTACCTCAGCCGCACTAATAACATCAGAGGCAAATAAAAGCTTGGCACGATCCACCGCTTTAGATTGCAACGAAATTTGTTGCATGGCGCGGATATAAGTGAGTTGGTTTTGGGCCAATTCAGTACTATTCAAGCTTGCCAGTGTTTGCCCTTGCTTCACATCTTGGCCGAGGACTACGTCAATTTCAGTAATGCGGCCTGTCACTGGTGCACCTATGCGTGCCATGCGTTGCTCATCCACCTGAATGCTGCCAGGGATGCGTAACAATTCACGAATTTCTGAGCTTGCAACAGTCGCTGTTTTGATTTCTTTTTGTAGTTCAGGGGTTACCTTAACCACATTGGGGTCAACCACTTCTTTTTGGGCTTCCAGTTGTTCTTGTTTGGCGTCCTCTTTGTCTTTGCAGCCTACTAGGCCTAGAGCAGCAATGAGTAATAACGCGAGTATTTGTGATGTATTCATCAATTTTTTCATGTGTTTTTCCTATTTCTTATACTGGGCTAGTGAGTGTCAGCTAATGTGTTTGAACCAAGCAAACGCTCGATTTCTAGCATGGCGCTAACGTAGTCGTAGCGCGCTGAAATATAATCTTTACGCACAATTCGATAAGTTCGTTGTGCATCGAGATATTCCAAAATGCCGCGTTCACCATAGCGATAAGCGGCCTCTGCAGTTTTCAATACTGCTTCTGATTGCGTCAATAAGCCGCCCTCAAACGCCGTCACCTGTTGTTGTGCGATTAAATAACGTTGATAAGCCGATTCTAAGTCGCGGTTAAGTGCCCATTCACGTTCCGTGAGTACAGCTTGCGTTTGGTTGATATTGGCTTGGGCCTCAGCAATTTGACCTTCACGTTTATTCCAAAGTGGCAGTGGCACGGCAACACCTAAACGCAAGCTGGTGATGTCTGGGTCTTGCTCAACCCCTGCTTTAACGGTTAACCCTGGGTAGCGTAATCGCTCTTCTAATTGCAGTTTAGCCTCGGCAGATTTAGCACTTGCGCGTAGCTGGGTAAGTTGTGGGTTTTCCGCAATACGTTCTCTTAGCTCGCTGATTTGCGGCAGTGAGTCTTTCATTGGTAACTCACCAATCAGGTCGTAATCTGATGGCAGCGTGTTGCTACTTAGGCCGCGCAAATAGGCTTTGGCTTCATTGATCCGCACCAAAGCCGTTTGGTAGTCGCGCTCGGCAGCGAGTAGTTCCGTATCTGCTTTGATCACTTCATACTTGGGTGCTTCGCCTACGTCTACGCGCAATTTCACGCGGTCACGTATTTGCATGAGTAACAGTCTATCGTCTTCAACCAGTTTAAATATGGCTTGGCGCTGTAGCACACTGTAAAAGGCATCTTTCACCCGATTACGTAACTCCACGCGCGTGACTTGTTTAGCTGCCTCAGCAATTGCAATGTTGGATTCCGCTAATTCACGCCGTGCTGAACGGACATTGCCATATTCCAGCGCTTGCGATAAACCCACATTCCAGTTGGCTTTTGTATCTTGGTTACCAACTTTATAGCGGCTTGGTCCAGCCCCAAACTCCAGTTCAGGGTTGGCATAAGATTTTGCGGTGATCAGGCTTGCTAAGGCAGCAGCAGCCTGGGCGTTGGCAACATTCATGGCGGGGTTGCGCTCTACTGCAATATCCATCATTTGTGTCAGGGTAAAACTCTCGGCTGCTCTGGCAGGCAGAGAAAAACTGAGTAAGTAACAGCAGCCCAATAGCATTAAATACACTGACCATGCCGCGTGCAGGCGCTGCCCCAGTGCACTCTCTTGGTGCGAAATTTGTTGCATTTGCATATCGATTCACTTTAATTAATTGTAAAGTTGTACTTGATTGCAGCTAGCTTGCATGGCTTTTTTAGCCACACAAGCTTAACTGAACTTTAATCCACGAGTTGTTGCTTAGCAAGTGCTAAGCCAGCAGCTTAATGGCTTGAATTTAAAAGTGAATTAAACGCGAGGGGGTTTGAGGATAATGGGCAGGTCTGGCGGGCTGTAGCGCGCCAAAGTGCTGTAAGTCGGGATGGATATTACAGGGTGAAACGGAACACTGAAGTCGTTGAGTATGATCGGCTCATCGGCATCCATGTGGTTGTCATCTTCTATTTGAAGATCAGCGATAGACACGGTGGTATCCGCATACGCGTCGCAACACTGATCCACGTGCTTAGAAAAAATCACAAGCGCGATAAATAAACTTAAAACAATGATGAGTGTTTTACTAAGAACCATGTGTTATTAAACTAAGCATAACTTTCTACATATATATGGATTACCACGCAACAACCATGCCCACTGTAGCTATGCTTTTCGCCAAATAGTGCCTTGCGGCGTGTCTTCTAATAAGATGCCTTGCGCTTGCAAGTGCTTGCGTAACTCATCTGCAACGGCATAATTTTTATTTTGTTTAGCTTCATTGCGTTGCGCGATCATATTTTCAATTTGCTCGGCGCTGATGTCAGCGTCTGACCTGTCACCCTGTAAAAAAGTTTCAGGGTTGCGTTGTAATAAGCCAAGGATTCCAGCCAGTGACTTGAGCAAGGCCGCTTGCGTCAAATCTCGCGTTTTGTTGACTTCATTCACCAACTCAAACAAAGCCGCAATCGCTTCTGGCGTATTGAAGTCGTCATCCATTGCCGCTTTGAATTTGCTCGCAGTAGGATGTTGCCAGTCAATAGCAATATCCATCAACGTTAATCCTCGTAGCGCAGTATACAGTCTTGCTAAGGCTTGCTTGGCGTCATCCAAATGCTGCGCTGAGTAATTCAACGGGCTGCGGTAATGCGCACGTAAAATAAAGAAACGTACAACTTCGGCATCATACTCTTTAAGCACATCACGTATAGTGAAGAAGTTGCCCAATGACTTGGACATTTTTTCTTCTTGGCCATCTTTGTCGTTTACCACACGCACAAAGCCGTTGTGCATCCAGTAATTCACCATATCGCAGTCGTGTGCGCCTTCAGATTGCGCGATTTCATTTTCGTGATGGGGAAACTGTAAGTCTTGTCCGCCGCCGTGAATGTCAAAGTGTTTGCCCAAATGACATGCGCTCATGGCAGAGCATTCAATATGCCAGCCTGGACGCCCTTTGCCCCAAGGGGAATCCCAGCTTGGCTCTTCTGGTTTGGCTGATTTCCAGAGCACGAAATCCATGGGGTCTTTTTTAAACGTATCTACTTCTACCCGTTCGCCCGCGCGTAAATCTTCAACGGATTTGCCCGAAAGTTTGCCGTAGTCAGCAAAGCTATTGACCGCATAAAACACGTCGCCATTCGCAGCGTGGTAGGCGTGACCTTTGTCAATTAACGTGTTAATCATGTCTAACATGCCTTGAATATGCGTGGTGGCACGTGGTTCAATATCCGGACGTAACACCCCCAGCGCAGCTGAGTCTTCATCCATGGCAATAATAAAACGCTGGGTAAGTTCGCCTATCGTTTCCTTATTTTCATTGGCGCGCTTGATGATTTTGTCGTCAATATCGGTAATGTTACGCACGTAATTAACGTCTAAGCCTGATGCTCGTAACCAACGATTCACCATGTCAAAAACCACCATCACGCGGGCATGCCCGAGGTGACAAAAGTCGTAAACCGTCATTCCGCAAACATACATGCTGACTTTGCCAGCAACGATAGGCGTGAAAAGTTGTTTTTCGCGAGTGAGGGTGTTATAGATTTTTAGCATAGGTATTGGTGGACTAGATAAATGGTTTTTAGTAAATAATATTAGACTATTATGACAGTTGATGCTTTTTGTTAGGCTATTCGATGGACTTTTTGTTAGAATTGGAAGCTCAAAAAATATTTGAATGAAAAGTATATCATAATGCCTCAATTCCGCGCTTTAACAGCACAGATAGTACTCACGTTGATGTTGTCAGTGACAACTTATGTTTATGCCGATGACCTTAAAGATATTGCGCAACAAGCCAACCAAGGTCAGCAAGATGCGGCGCTTGATCGTATTAATGCCCACTTGGCTGCCAATCCTAAAGATGTGCAGGCCATGTTTATGCGCGCGGTCATTTTGGCAGAACAAAATCATCGTGATGATGCGGTTAAGGCTTTCACTGAGATTACTGAGAAATATCCAACTTTGCCTGAGCCCTATAATAATTTGGCGGTGATTTATGCCGATCAGGGCCAGTATGACAAAGCAAGAAAAGCCTTAGAAAGTGCTATCAAAACTAACCCAAGTTACGCTACGGCACATGAAAACTTAGGTGATATCTATGCCAAAATGGCTTCAGAGGCCTATGGAAAGGCCTTGCAGTTAGACGGTGCAAATACGCGTGCACAAAGCAAATTGTCGCTTATTCGTGATTTGTTCAGTACAGGTAAACCAGCTTTATTGGCAAATCGCACGGCGCAACCTAAAGAGCCAGCAAAACCTGTCAGCAGCGCAAATGTTGCGATCAAGCCGATTGAACCAGCGAAGCCAGTGGATAACACCAAGGTTGCAGATAACACAAGCAACACCAATATAAACCCTGTCAAACCTGTTGATTCGGCAAAACCAATAGCTAAGCCAGTTGAAACTGCAAAACCTATTGAGCCTAAACCTCAGGAAACTAAAGTGGCTGAAATTGCCAAGCCAGAAAAAGCATCGACCCGCTCGAATCAAGAGTCTGATATTAGCAATGCCGTCAACCAATGGGCTAAGGCTTGGTCGAATAAGAAAGTGGATAGCTATTTAGCCGCTTATGCCGACTCTTTTAAAGTGCCTGATGGGCTATCACGTAAAGAGTGGGAAAGCACACGCCGCAACCGTATCGACAAACCTGAAAATATTAGTGTTGAGGTATCTAAACTCAATATTAAAATGATTGATGATACCCATGCGCAGGCAAGCTTTAAACAAAGCTACAACTCAGGTAGCTTGTCAAAACGTACTTCTAAGGTGTTAAATATGAAGCGCGTTGGTGATAAGTGGTTAATTGAGCAAGAGGCAGCGAATTAAGTTTAAATTGTTCTAATTTGCGCGTATTTTTGCCAAATGTAACTCACTGTGTGCTAATCAAGATTTTATGAAGTTTATTATTATGTCGATGTTTAAATCTGCTTGTATCATAAGCGCTGTATCAGCATTATCTGCGCCTGTGACGTTTGCCGCAGCGCAAGTGGATGTGATTTACAGCCATGCTTCGACAGTGAAGTTTAGTACCCACCAGACTGAAGATTTGTTAGTAAAAAGCTTACTGCAAATTACGCGTGGGCAGTTACAGCAAGCGGCTGAAAGCATAGACCAAGTGCTTAAAATTGCGCCCAATTTTAAATTAGCTCAGCTGGTGCGTGGAGATTTACTGATGGCACAGGCGCATCAGTTTCAAACATTCGGAAGTGTTGCGGTGAATGCTCCTCAGAATGTGGCGGATTTCCGTGAAGAAGCACGTAAGCGCATTGAGCATTATTTTTCACAACAAAAGAACGATAGTCTGCCAGAACCTTTGTGGCAGATGGATGTACAGCAACAATATGCGATTGTTGTAGATGCCGATAATTCGCGCTTATATCTTTATCGCAATGAAAATGGCGTGCCAAGTTATGTGGCTGATTTTTATACCACCATTGGTAAGAATGGCATTGAAAAACATACCGAGGGCGATAAACGCACCCCATTGGGCGTTTATTTTACCGGTGCTAAGCTTACCAAGAAGTTAGCAGATATTTATGGCGATGCTGCTTACCCATTAAGCTATCCCAACGAATGGGATAGACGTCAAGGGAAAACTGGTTCTGGAATATGGGTGCATGGCACACCGCAAGATACCTATAGCCGCCCGCCGAATGCCAGTGATGGATGTGTGGTGGTATCTAATCCAGATTTGGATTCCATGGCTCCTGTATTGGAAAAAGGCAATGTGCCTGTCATTATTGCGCAGAATTTGCGCTGGGTCAGTCCGCAAGCCTTGTTGTCTAAAAAGACGGATGTGTTAAGTGCTATAGAGGCGTGGCGTAAAGATTGGCAGTCGCAAAATACCGATACCTA
The DNA here is from genome assembly GCA_036504995.1 of Methylophilaceae bacterium. GTDB lineage: Bacteria > Pseudomonadota > Gammaproteobacteria > Burkholderiales > Methylophilaceae > DASXUG01. The sequence continues at coordinate 109,059 of DASXUG010000011.1, forward strand.
TTTAAGTCACTACTCTCAGCAGTTTGCGTCAAATGATATGACTTTTGCACAATGGGCGAATGAAAAACGCCGTATACAGGCTAGCAAGCCTAAGGTGGATATTAAACTATCGAATGTGAGTGTTTTTAATTACCCCAACAATGGCAAGCCTATGGTTGTGGTAACGTTTAACCAGTCATTTAAAAATAATTTGCTAGATAGTCAAATGCGCAAACGCCAATACTGGGTACAAGAAAGTCAGGGTTGGAAAATTATTTATGAGGGACCAGTGTAAGTCTTCACTGGTTTGTTTAATGCTACATTTAAAACTATTATTAAGAGGAACACTCCGTGGTTAAATTACATACAAATTTTGGTGAGATTACTTTAGAACTGGATGCCGAGAAAGCACCTAAAACCGTGGCGAATTTCATGCACTATGTTGAAACTAATTTTTTCGACAACTTGATTTTTCATCGTGTGATTGATGGCTTTATGATTCAAGGTGGTGGCTTTGATACTGATATGAAACAAAAATCAGCGGGTGACAACGTTGAAAATGAAGCTAACAATGGCCTCAAAAATGACAAGTACACCATTGCCATGGCGCGTACCCCGAACCCACACTCAGCAAGCAGTCAGTTTTTTATCAACGTTGCTGATAACGACTTCTTAAACTTTACTGCACCAACCTCACAAGGCTGGGGCTATTGCGTGTTTGGTAAAGTTGTTGCAGGTACAGAAGTGATTGATAAAATTGCTAAGGTAAAAACAGGCAATCGTAATGGTCATCAGGATGTACCTGTCGAGTCTGTGATTATTCAACGTGCTGAAGTTTGCTAGTCGCTAACTTAAGGCGCTCCAATTTTAAAACTAAGGATTAGGCATGAGTACGGTTAGAAATGTGCAAGCCCATAGCTTGTTCATTTCCGACTTGCACCTATGTCAATCTCGACCGTTAATTCAAGTACAATTTCTTGCGTTTTTGCAAGATGCGGCAAGGCAGGCAGAGTCCCTTTTTATCCTCGGTGATTTATTTGAGTATTGGGCGGGAGATGACGATCTGTCTGACCCGTTTAATCGCACTGTCATTGCTGCTTTACGTGAACTCACCCATGCAGGGGTTTCCCTGTTTTTAATCCATGGTAACCGCGATTTTTTATTGTCAGATGCCTTTGCACAGGCGACTGGCGCGCAGCGCCTAGATGACCCAAGTGTGCTAGAGTTATATGGGCGACGCGTACTGCTTGGCCATGGTGATATTTGGTGTACCGATGATGTTGCCTACCAAGCGTTTCGCCAGCAAGTGCGCGACCCAGTCTGGCAGACGCAATTTTTAAGTCAGCCATTGGCTGCGCGTAAGGCGCAAATCGAAGCCTTGCGCTTGCGTAGTGAAAGTGAAAAATCCCAGAAATCCATGGCAATTATGGACGTAAATCCTCAAGCCATTGAGGTACTTTTTCGCGATTTTGACTATCCCCCACTAATGATACACGGCCACACACACCGCCCAGCCAAGCACCTGTTACAGGTGGATGGGCATGCTTGTGAGCGTTGGGTATTGGGCGATTGGTATGAGCAAGGCAGTTGCTTACGTTTGGATGCAAGCGGCTGTAGTCAGGTTAAGTTATAACGGCTGAGTGGGATTAACAGGCCTCTTCGACTGTTAGGTTGTAATTTACTTAGTTTTGCCAGATTGCCCAAACTCCTGAGGGCGTACACTTTCTGCAATTTTATCCAATACGCCATTGACGTATTTATGGCCATCGGTGCCGCCGTAGATTTTAGCCAGTTCAACACCTTCGTTAATCGCCACACGGTAAGGAATGCTTGCATCGTGAATCAACTCAAAAGAGGAAATGCATAACACGGCATGTTCGATCGGGCTAAGTTCGTTCATCGGGCGGTCAATAAACCCAGCAATTTGAGCATCTAACTCGGGGATGTAGTTGTACACCCCTGTAGTCAATTTTCTGAAATACGCTTCGTCCGCATGGAAAAATTCAGGGTCATCCACCGCGTTGCTAAGCAATTTAGGCAGCTCTGATGGGCTAATTAAATGTTGGTATATCGCTTTAAGGCTCAGTTCGCGGGATTTTCGGCGATTTTTACTGGGTCTTTTGCTGGTTTTTTTTGTGGTATCGGTCATGGCTCGCTTACAGTTGGTTTAGTAAATTAACCATTTCAATTGCTACAGATGCTGCTTCAGCACCTTTAACTGACATGCGCTCTTCCGCTTGTTCGTCGTTTTGTGTAGTTAAAATGGCATTGGCGATTGGAATGCCACTATTGAGTTGCACGTCTGAAATGCCGCGGGCAGATTCATTGCACACCACTTCAAAGTGGTAAGTTTCGCCACGAATAATGGCACCAAGTGCGATTAAGGCATCATAATTATCTGAGTTTGCCATGGTCTGTAGGACGAGCGGGGTTTCTAACGCGCCAGGAACGGTTGCCAAGGTAATGTCGTTGGCGGCAACGCCTAGTTTGATAAGCTCAGCTTCACAGGCCGCTAATAAGCCATCACCAATATTGCTGTTAAATCGTGAAAGCACAATGCCTATGCGTAGGCCATTGCCGTTAAGATTAATGTCGATTTTTTTCAAAGCTATTCCTTAAATATAAGCCTTAATAAAGGGTTTTTGCCAAGTTCTGAGGTGCGTACATAGTCTGAATGGCAGATATACTTATATTCTAACATAGGACGACCTATGCGTTGCTTCATCAAACAAAAGCAATTTGCATTCATGTATTTATTTGCGTTTGATCAGATGTTAGTTGGTTAAAATAAGCGTATATTCTTTCTTAATTTTTGTCATCACACTGTCACATTAACGTCATATAGTGCCGCAGTGTTGTGATAACCTTTGATAAAGAGAGCCTTTAAATGCCAGCCAATATCCTTGTTGTTGAAGACGAACCAGCGATTCAAGAATTGCTCGCGCTCAACCTCACGCAAGCAGGACATAATGCGATTCGTGCTTTAAGCGTTGAACAAGCGCAATTGCTGATTCGCGAAACATTACCTGATTTAATCATTTTAGACTGGATGCTGCCAGGCATGAGCGGCATTGAGTACGCGCGTAAACTTAAAACCGACGACGTGACAAAAGCAATTCCTATCATTATGTTGACAGCACGTGGCGAAGAAACCGATAAAGTGCGTGGTTTAGAAGTCGGTGCAGATGATTATGTGACTAAGCCTTTTAGCCCACGTGAATTAAATGCTCGTATCAAGGCTGTATTACGTCGTCGCGCTCCGCAGATGACAGATGACCCAATAGAAGCGAGTGGCTTGCGTTTAGATCCAACGACGCATCGCGTAACAGGTAACGGTGCATCATTGGAGCTAGGTCCAACAGAATTTCGCTTGTTGCATTACTTAATGTCTAATCCAGAGCGTGTACATTCTCGTAGCCAAGTGCTTGACCGCGTTTGGGGTGACCGTGTGTTTGTAGAAGATCGTACGGTAGACGTGCATATTCGTCGCTTACGCTTGGCACTTGCAGACTCAGGCCATGAAGATTTAATTCAAACTGTGCGCGGAGTTGGCTACCGTTTCTCAGCACAGTAGCTCATAATAAGCACCTTGTTAGTTTAGGGTTGGCACAAGCGTGCAAGATATTCGACAAACTGTTTTTTGGTACTTGATGTTACTAGTGGTGATTTGCCTGATTGTTTGGGCAAAGTTCACCGCTGTCATTGCCATGGCTGTATTTTCCACAGCCATCATCCTGTATCTTTTCAAACATATTTTCTGGCTGCAAAAGTTACTTGTTTGGCTTAAGAAGCCAGAGTTAGAGGCTTTGCCTGCAGGTACAGGAGTTTGGGAAGATGTGTTTAGTGGCTTATATCATTACCAACGCCGTCACCAACGCAATCAGGCTCAGCTAAACTCAACCCTAGATCGCTTTATGCATGCCGCCAGCGCATTGCCAGATGGCGTAGTACTGCTCAATATACAACATCATATTGAGTGGTGTAACGCGCCAGCCGAAAAACTGCTCGGACTCTCCCTGCTTAAAGACATGGGGCAGCGTATCGTCTATTTAATTCGGCATGTAGATTTTGTCGATTATTTGCAAGAGTGTGGTTCAACTGAACCAATTAAACTCAGGTCCTGGATCAATTCAGACATTGTTTTAGAAATTCAGTTGGTTTCATTTGGTAGCAATCAAAAACTACTGATTGCACGCGATGTTAGTCAAGTAGAAAAACTCGAGCATATGCGCCGAGACTTTATCGCTAATGTATCCCATGAGCTGCGCACACCTTTAACGGTGGTGGGCGGCTTTTTAGAAACGCTGACAGATATGGAAGATGCAGTGCCAGAGCATCTGCGTGGATATTTTGGCATGATGCAAGATCAAACAGCACGTATGCGTATGCTCATTGAAGATTTGTTAACGTTATCGCAATTAGAGAGCAGTAGTTTGCCACAGCAAGATACGGATGTGGATGTACCTGCGCTATTGCATAAGATATTGAGTGAAGCTAATAGCCTAAGCAATGGTCGCCATGAGATTTCACTGAAGACCGAGACTGATGCGCATTTGTCAGGCTCTTTGCAAGAGCTACATAGTGCGATGGGCAATCTGGTAAGTAATGCGATTCGCTACACCCCAGATGGCGGAGAAATAAACATGACATGGAAAATGCGTGGTTTAGATGCCGTCTTTAGTGTGCAAGACACAGGCATAGGTATTGAGCAAAAACATATTGATCGTCTGACTGAGCGCTTTTACCGCGTAGACCGCAGCCGCTCAAGGGAAACCGGCGGTACAGGTCTAGGCTTGTCGATCGTGAAACACATACTGACTCGCCATCAAGGCCGACTTGAGGTGGAGAGTGAGCATGGAGCAGGCAGTGTTTTTTCAGCGGTGTTTTCTGGCGAGCGCGTGGTCAATAAGGACGCAGATAAACCAGCGCAATTGGTTGCGGTGTTTTAAACTTACGCTGATACCACTAGGTATTGACTCGTTAAGTTAAGCGTAACACTAAGCTTTTGTCGAGTGCCAAAATAAATGAAAAATGGATATTGATTATTAAGTCATTTTTCAATTAAAAAAGCATCTAAACCTCACGTATTGCCAGAACATCTGCAAACTTTCGGAATTTGTGCCAGGTTAAGTTGCAAAAATTCGAATTCTACAAATAACCGCTTATGGCCCTGAGCGGTCTTTCCGGGCCGCTATCAAACATAACTTGATGCGGCTGCAAGGAATGTGGATTATTTTTATAAATAGTTAATGAAAATATTGTAGAGTCTGTTCGGAATGCGCCAAAGTAGTTGCGTAAAGTTTTGGGGACCGTGGAAGTGAATGATGAAGAATTTTTTTTACCTGCATAGCAAAGAATATAAAGATACAGTGTGCGCTCGTGCTGTCAACCCACATGTGAAGTATATTGAGCAACTCAAGCCCGATGAGGTGATTCCATTTCACTTTGAGATGTCTGGTAAAGCGAGGGATTTCCAACCGGAAATTAACTGCTTTCCTTTGATGTCAGTTAATTTAAAGCACGTACTTGAAACCGCGAACAATGCGACAGATTTCGTTTGGCATCAGGTCACGCTGGTTGTAAATGGACAATCACTTGATTACTATGTCCCTCATTTTTTTCAAATTCCTGATGTAATAGATCGTCAGGCAACCATCTTCGTAGGTGACTCAAATGATGGCTCGATTATAAGGGCATGCCTGTCGCTAGATAAAGTAGGGGATATGGAATTTTTTCCTATGGATAAATATTATATACGTCTAGTCATTTCTGAAAGACTTAGGGACGAGTTAAAAAGACAGAAGCTCACTGGGGTAGAGTTCTCTGGGGTGCCGAGGGTGTAAATAATTACGCTTAACCAATGAATTAACTGGTGCGTTCACTTTTTCTGGCTTGGCACCAAGCCTTTTCGATATGCAACTTTGTTTGATCACTCACTAGGCTTTACTGGTAGGTAATAAGATGAGTAGGACTTACAGCCAAACCGAAATTGTCTTTAACGCATCTTAAGGACTTGTTGGTTGCCATACCACTTCTAAGTCACCATCAACGAATCCAATACCAACGCCCTGTTTGGATTTCAATATGGAGGCCTCTTGCAAGGTGTCTAGGCAGTTTTGAACTAAAGTTTTAGTGTTGGTCAAACACTCTTGCCACCGAGAGCCAGAGAAATTTTTGGGAATTACGATAGATCTGGTTGTTGGCTCCCAAACTTCATCGCATGCCCAATCAAAACTATCTTCATCAAAGTCTGATGCACCAATTAATTCAATTCCAAATTTGTACTCGGAGGTTTCTGCATATTCAACTAAATTGAAGCAAAATGCTTCGACCTCAGAGGCGATAGGTTCACGCAGTCCTTTTAACAGCCAAATCTTAAACTCATTTTCGAAACTCAATTTATAATCCTAACGAAACAAAAAAGTATCTTCGTCCGCATCTTGCCGATAATTCATTTCTACTGCAAGTGAATGTCTTCTCAGGGCCAATAGCGACAATCTACATCAAAGATTTTAGCCTCTAAAATATTAAAATTCCGAATTTTTGCAACTTATTCAGTAGCGATTTTTCACTAACTTGGCACAGTTTTCAACTTATCTGGCATTCGACAGCTTTTTGGTGTAGCTAAGCGCTACTGCTTCCGCTACTTTAATCCCATCAATCGCAGCAGTTAAAATGCCGCCTGCGTAGCCAGCACCTTCCCCTGCAGGGTATAAGCCTTCAGTGTTTAAGCTTTGAAATGTTTCGTCATTACGCGTGATACGGATAGGGGATGAAGTGCGCGTTTCTACACCCGTGAGTACCGCATCGTATTTATTAAAGCCTTTAATTTGCTGATCGAACATTGGTAAGGCTTCGCGAATCGCATTGCTGGCATAATCCGGCAGTGCAGTTTGTAAATCTGTGACGGTCACTCCTGGTGTGAAAGATGGTTCAACTTTACCTAATATGCCAGAATTTTTCTTCGCAATAAAATCCCCCACCATTTGCACGGGCGCATTATAGTTGCCGCCGCCCAATTCAAAAGCGCGCCCCTCCCAGCGACGTTGCAACGCAACTCCCGCTAGCGGGTGATCGCTTGGAAAATCTGCTGGGGTAATGCCCACCACAATACCTGCGTTGGCATTATGCTCGTTACGTGAATACTGGCTCATGCCATTGGTCACCACGCAATTGGGTTCTGAGGTGGCAGCCACCACTGTGCCGCCTGGACACATACAAAAGCTATACACAGAACGACCATTTTTAGCGTGATGCACCAAGCTGTAATCCGATGCGCCTAAATGCGGGTTGGGCGTGGCGCTACCAAAGCGCGCCAAGTCAATGAGTGATTGGGGGTGTTCAATGCGAAAGCCGATAGAAAACGGTTTTGCCTCAATATGTACGCCGCGGTTGTATAACATCTCAAAGGTGTCACGTGCACTATGTCCGATGGCAAGTACCACATGATTACTGGCGATATAAGTACCATCGGCCAGAATCACCCCTTTTACCTTACCATCGACAATATCAATATCCTGCACTTTTTGTTGAAAGCGAATTTCTCCACCCAGCGCTTCGGTTTGTGCGCGCATGTTTTCCACAATGCCGACTAACTTGAATGTGCCAATATGCGGCTTATTCATATACAAAATTTCTTCAGGGGCGCCTGCTTTTACAAATTCGCGCACCACCTGCTTGCCATAGTGTTTGGGGTCTTTAGACTGGGTATAAAGTTTGCCGTCAGAGAATGTGCCCGCACCGCCCTCACCAAACTGCGTATTAGATTCTGGGTTGAGTTTTGCGCCACGCCACATACCCCAAGTGTCTTTTGTACGTTCACGCACTTGTTTGCCACGTTCTAAAATAATGGGGTTAAAACCCATTTTTGCCAGCATTAAACCCGCAAAAATACCGCATGGGCCAGTGCCAATCACGATAGGGCGGGGTTGTGTTGTGGCAAAGTCAGCGGGTGCCGTGGCTACCGTTTTATAGCTGGTATCGGGGCTGGTGGTGAGGTGTTTCTCATCTTTAAGTTTTTTAAGCAATAATTGCTCAGCCGTTGCTCCACCTAGCAGTTCAATGTCTACCGAGTATATAAAGATAATGTTGGATTTTTTACGCGCATCATGACTGCGTTTAGCGATGGTATAGCTTTGCAAAGTCTCTGCAGTAATAGATAAGCGGTTTAAAATGGCCTCACGTAGGGCATTTTCAGTGTGATCTAGTGGGAGCTTAATTTCGGAGAGTCGTAACATGGTGAGAAGCTGTGTACCTAAAACTTACAAAGGCGGTATTGTACTCTCTTGCCATGCAATCTGCGTATTACATGCCGCCGACCATTTTATGCACCTGACACACCAGACTCTCAAGTTGCGCGTCGCTTGAGTCGGCAATTATCTGAGAAAACTGATCTTTATTCAAAACGGTGGCGACTTTTTTTCCTTGTTTATCAAATAGATAAAGTTTCGTTGTTTTAATCTGATGAGTGCTGCAATTAAATTGAGGCATGGCACGTTGTTCCATATAACTCACTTTTTTTGCGTTTAACTCCGTTGTTTGGGCCTTGGTAAACTTTGTTCTAGTGATAATGGCTGGATAGCCGTTTGTTTCATCATAGGAGTCCATATCGACAGCGATAATAGCATCCTTATTTTTAATGACCGTTGACCAATCAACAGCGTGAGCACTGATATTAAAGCTCAGTAGCACCAACAATATGGCTGTTTTAAATGCTTTGTGTTTTGTCTGTGTTTTCATCATGGGTCGTTTGACCATACAGTTCTTATGCTACTTATTTTTGTGCCTTTAAGCCACGCCAGCCTTTATCCCTCATGCATACGCCTAATCCGCGTGTTGCTTCATTGGTGATTGGGTTGGGTCTATGTGCCTCACCTAATATTGCCACGCACTCATTGATAGCATCTTGCAAGCTTCCCGCGTTACCACCAATTTTCCACCATGAGCTGATGATAAATTTATCTAGAGGGTCAGCAATGGCTGTTGGTGTGCTGGATTTTTCTGAATTAGGGCTTATGCCGCTTGATGCTTGAGCAGCAGTGTCATTGGCAACAGTTGTATTTTTGGTGTATGTGTTGGTGTCTGGTGAAACAACGCGATTGTCTGTGTTCACCGAAGCGGTAGCAAATGGGTCAAGATCATCCAGTTTTTGCACTGTCCAGCCTTTATCATTTAAGCATTGCTCAATCATTTTATGGTCATTACTACGGGCTTCGCAGGCACTTTTATCCGAAGCGAGATCATTAGCGCCAGCCCCGCGTTTGTAGGCAAAATCGCCGCATGCACTAAGTGTGAGTATCAATAGAGTGGGAATGATTTTTTTCATGACATTAAGAAGTTGTGATGGTTGTATGGACTAAAAGTAGCATACAAGTTATCAGTTGCGACTACGTTATTTAACTTATGGTGTTATTTAACTTATAGTAATCTGCAACCGCCCTTCAGAGTTCGCTGTAAAGGGCGGTTGCACTAAGTATTTACAATTTAACTCTCTAATTTCTCTTGTTTTTTTGAAGAGATGAACAATATCAAAGCTACACTCAGGTAGGCAAAAGCCACCGTTGGAGATTGTCCGATACCGATGGCTTCGCTATGGATAAATCCAAAAAATGTAAGTAGTGCCCCAGCTAAGGCAAAGCCTGCACTTTTCATCAGTTGCTTCTCAATAATAAGCGCTGCAATGGCACCTAAAATCAAGCCGCCCAGAATGGACCCTCCGCCTAGCACCTCAAGACCTTGATATAAAACACCATGGTGACCAAGGTTATCTAAGCCAACTGCAGCGGCATTGGTGCCCGCTGCACCTAGGGCATTATCAATTTGTAGTTTTCCCCATGCAGCAAGATGTGGCATAAGGGCTAAAATAATTGCAGGCGCATGTGTTTTTGGCGTTTCTTGAAAAGCTTGTGCGCCTATTAGCATACCAATATAGAGTAAAATTGGAGAAATGGCGACTACGGGAATCACCGATGCTATCAGCGCAATAATGCCCAGCCAAGAGAGTATGAGTACAATTGCCCCTGTTGCGGCTGAGTAGCCGATGCGCCCGCCCATCGCTTTCCAACCAGGGTGTCCGATATAAACTGCATTAATAAATGGGTTGCCCATTAGGCAGCCAATTAAACTAAAAATGCCATCTGCAGTAAGAACACTCGTGGTAGGGTAACTGTCACCCCCCACAGCTGCGCTTTCAACGTTATCCATTGCCTCGACCAAATCATAGATACCGAATGGAATGGCAGTAACCAGAATGACTCCGATATACTCAAACCCAGAAAACACGTGGCCAAAGGCGGGTATTGGTAAAGAAAATCCAAAATTGGCGAGAGAGCCGCCCACGTTATCTAGACTCATTCCACCATAATTTAAGCCAAAAAAAGTGGAGCCCCATGCGATGATGGTCCCTGCCGCGATGGCCACCAATCCCGCTGGAATCCCTCTGTAGAATCGAACGCCGCCAAACCAGCCACATAGAATAATCGCGAGGCTGACTAAGCCAATCACTGGTGTCATATACATTTCAAGGGTTGGTCGCAAAGAAATAAAGGCTATCGAAACGCCCGCAAGTGTGCCCAATAAAGCTGCACGTGGTGTTATTTTGCGGATAACAGGAGCAATAAATCCGCCAGCCATCAATACAAAGCTTTGTATAAACACCCAGGTTAAGCCAGCTTCCCAACCTTTAACAGGATCGCCAGTTTTAAGTGCAATTGGCAACATAATCACAAATACGACTATAAACATATGTGGAACGCTTATACCTGAAGGCAATGCGCACACATCTGTTCGTCCCGTAGATTTTGCGAGTCGAAATGCTAACCAAGCGTAGTAACAGGTACTTAAGAATAGCATTAACCCTGTTGCTGGTAGGATGTGGTGAAAAATAATCTCATCAGGCATTTTAAGTACCAAGCGCAATAGCCCAGTCAGCACTAGCATGTTGACTAAAATATTCGTACCAAAACCAAATAGTGCGTTCCAATCGCCTGTTACCCATAGTTTGGGTTTAAAATTCGCGCTTGCCTGCATGATGCATCCCCTTATTTTCAGAATCAATATTAAAGTCTTGCTGGTGTGGTATTGCTATCCATCCATCGCATGTATGATGTTTGTTGATGTTGTTACCGAACCTAAAATACCGCCCTGTGCCTTAATCATATTGAGCCCAGATTGGTGGAATTCAGGAAAGTAAGAAGCGCAGCAGTCTCCTGGTACTATGCATTGATAACCACGGTCATTAGCTTCTCGTACCGTGGTGTGAACACATATTTCAGTGGTGACGCCACAAATAATTAAATACTCAATGCCTTTGTTTTGCAGAATGCAGCTCAGGTCTGTTGCATAAAATGCACCCTTGCCGGGCTTGTCGATGACGGGTTCGCCTGTAATGGGGTAAAGTTCGGGAATAATATCTTGCCCAATTTCGCCAATGACTAGTATCCGCCCCATTGGCCCTTGAGATCCAATGCGCAAATCAGCCTTCCCGCGCGCTAGTTTTATGGGTGGGGCATCACTCAGATCTGGGCGATGTCCTTCTCGTGTATGAATGACAAATATGCCGTTTTTTCTTGCAAGTTTCAGCAGGGCTTGGCAAGGCGCAATTGCACTATGTAGCTGAGTGACATCATTACCTAATGCAGCACCAAATCCTCCCGGTTGTAAGAAGTCGCGCTGCATGTCTATGATGATTAGTGCCGTTTTAGCTGGCTCTATGCTAATGGCTTCTGGTTCAGCATTGATTTTGATCGATTTCACGATAGGCTGCCAAGTTGTTCTGTTGTATACAACAAAGCAATATATATGCCTGTTGGTTTGACGTGTTTAACTGGCCTAGGAGTTTACTGAAAGGGTTGAAAACACTTTAAATCTAGTCTTTAATCCAAAACTAAACTGAAGGTATTCAATTTGTCGCGCACGATTTTAGCGGGTATGCACTATTTGGAAGCAGGGAGTAGCGAAATATGCGCAGCTGCGATGCGCCATCCTTCTTGAGTGCGAATCCAGCTTTGCATTTGACGACCAACTTCGCCTTTTGCATTTTTGAATTCTGTCGATACATTGGCGTATTCGTCGCCATACGTTGTGATAATGGTATGCATTAATTCGCGCTGAGCTGGTGGTGTTCTTTGTTGCCTGAAGTTTAGTATTTCTTGCCATCCATACAAGTTTTCGTTAGCGCCAAAACGCACAGCATTGGGATGACGCCAGAAGCTATTGATTAGCGCATCGACATTATTCTCTGTGAGGTTTTTTTCATAAGTTTCAAAAGCAAGTCGCACTTGGCTTATTACTTCAGGCAGGTTAATTGCAAGCATGTTGATATTCTCCAAGCTTTAATTAGTAACGACGGGGGCATGTGCAACACCAAGCGCTTCGATATATGAAGCTACTGCGAGTGCTAAATGTTCTTTGTGGGGAGCCGCAATTATTTGAACGCCTATAGGCATGCCGTTTGGATTTTGTATCGGTACGGTCACCACAGGTAAACCGATAAAGGAAATCGGCTGAGTAAACATACCAATATTTGGGCGGGTCGGCATCGTTTTTCCGTTGATGACCATATTTTCTTGTCCCAAAAGTTGAGCTGAACATGGTGTTGCAGGGGCCAAAATGATATCTACCTCATTGAACATAGCCAATATGGATTGGTAAAACCAACTTCTGAAGCGTTGTGCTTGTATTACCCAATCGGCAGGGATCATTGCACCAGCAATCAGGCGTGGTCGCGTATGGGGGTCAAAATCAGCGAGATGGTCGCGTAAATGCGCGTGATGCATATTGGCACCTTCACTTGCCGTAATCAGATAAGCCGCGGAACGAGCTCTGGCCACCTCTGGCAATATCACTTTATCTTTGACATTAAGTGCTGTAGCGACAGCCTGAACGGCTACATTGGCTTGCGGTTCGCCCTGCTCAAAATAGTCCGCAGCGATGGCAATCTTAAGTTCACCCATTGACGGTGCCGGATTGGATAAAGCTTGACCAGCCAGTAGCGCATAGCTGGTAATTAAATCGTGACTAGTGCGCGCAAATATACCTGCGTGATCTAGGCTATGCACGAATGGATACATGCCCTCTAAACTCAAGTTTCCATAGGTTGGCTTTATGCCAAACACGCCGCACATAGATGAGGGTACTCTGACCGAGCCATTGGTATCAGATCCCAAAGCCAACGGTACTAGGCCTGCTGCAACCGCTGCGCCGCAGCCACCAGAGGACCCGCCCGCACTTCGGGTAACATCATGTGGATTTCGCGTAGCCCCGTAGTGGCTGTTTTCGGTAGTAAAACCGTAGGCGTACTCATCCATATTAAGTGCGCCAACTAACACTGCGCCAGCTTCACCCATACGCTTGATAAGTAATGCATCCTCCAGCGCGGGTGGATGACTGGCATTAATTTTGGAGCCCGCTAATGTGACAACATCTGCAATATCAAATAAATTTTTAACCGCATAAGGTACGCCTGCTAAAGGAGGTAAGGCTGCGCCTTTCGACCTCATGTTATCAATAGCTTGTGCTTCTGCCAAAGCACGTTCATGAGTAACACAGGTAAAGCTGTTATATCGACTATCTAAGCTATCAATACGCGCTAAAACTTCTCGCGTTAATTGCAATGCACTGGTTTCCCCGCAAGCAATACTGAGAGCAATTTGTTGGCAACTAGCCGTTACAAGAGATGCGCCTGTCATAATATCTTTCAGATTATGGTCGATAGATGGGAGCAGGTTCACAGCTTTCTGTTAGCGGAAACGACATCACATTGATTGCATGCGTGGAGATGATTTGCATGTGTGTTTGAACTGCTGTTTTGTCTACTTCGTTTAGGTCAAATCCATGAAAACTAAGTAATGCATCAAATTGGTCGCTACTTAATAATGCGGTTATACCAGCAGAGGGGGGCTTGCTAACGAGTTTGCTCAAGGGATGGCTCCAAAGTTATCAAAGGTTCAATATAAACGTTCTGTTGTATACAAGAGTAGGCTAAACAATCAGCAAAATCTATACCAGTTGACGCTTGAATCTCTAGCTTGAAGTAGGTGGCTGTGTTGCCTGTTTGACTTTTTTTTGTGCTAAAGCCGTTAATGTCAGGGTTTTAGCAAAATCACGGCTACGAATGATGTGACGTTTGATAGCCTGTTTAGCCTTGGTTAAATCACGTTGGAGAACATAATTTAGAATCTCATAATGCTCATTATAGGTGCGGATGCTGCGCTTGTCGGAGTTAATGTCGAGGCGTCGGATAATTCTGATACGGTTATTAATATCTCGTATCATATCTGCCAGCACGGGTTTATCGCTATTTTCTGCCAGTGATACATGAAAGGCCTCATCTTTTTGCCCCAAATCTATCCCAGCAGCCATATCTTCATCGTGTTTGTCTGGATGCCAAGCTGCCATAATCTGCTGCAAAACTTTATCTGGCATATTGTTGCAGGCCGCCTCAATGGCAAGTTGCTCAAGCGCGATACGAACCTCGTAATACTCAGACAACTCACTAATATCTAACGCTCTGACGTAACAGCCACGCTTAGGGTGTACATCAATAAACCCTTCCGTTTCAAGCCGCTTAATCGCCTCACGAATGGGGGTTCGGCTGACATTAAACTTAAGTGCTAGTTCGCTTTCCGTCAGTCTCTGTCCTGGTAGCATTTCAAAAGAAGTAATCAGCTCTTTGAGTTGAGTATATATCGCCAAAGCGTTAGGGAGTTTTGCGTTAAAGCTATAAAGGGGTCTGCTCATGCTGGGGTAGGTATCAATTTTTGAAGTTGCTTGTTTGGACAATATTGGCAGAACTTTGCTTAAAGCACAAATGTAATCCCCCAGTTAATAAAATGCAAAAACATATACGCAATTTGACGTATTTAATCTCAGCCACTCACTCGTTAATCTAGCACCACGTTAAAGCCGTCACATGATTTTTGATGGCATACACAGAATGATTTTGAGTGCTTTTTTAAACAAAGAAGGGGTGTTGAGATGAAATTTGAATTGAAGAAAAGTGTGGTTCTTTGTGCGCTAGCAGCGGCAACAACAGTGCCAGCATTAACTGCAAATGCAGGCGGTACGATTTCATTTGGTGAAGATAAATCTGTCAGCATTGGTCTGGGGATGCGTTCTAGTTTCACGAATTCGACTAATGATGGTACTACAGATGGTTCCAGAAAAAACGACTTTGCATTAGACAGTATGCGCTTGTATATGAATGGCTCTTTGAGTAAATACATCAAAGCTACTTTCAATACAGAGAAGAAATCAGATGAGTCAGTTGGCGTGATCGATGCAATTGCTCAGTTTGAATTTATGCCTGAATTTAACATCTGGGCAGGTCGTATGTTGCCAGGTAGCGACCGTGCTAACTTGGATGGCCCATATTACCTCTTAGCTTGGGCATACCCTGGAATTGTTTCCCGTTATCCGAGTAAAACGACTGGTCGTGATGATGGTGTAGCGGTCTGGGGTAAGGTATTAGATAGCAAATTGATCTACAATTTCGGTGGCTATGAAGGTCACAATATGAATTCTGCCACTCCAATTGGAACCAAGACCAGCGATGATTTATTGTATGCAGGGCGTATTCAGTACGATTTCTGGTCACCAAATGGCGCTCCTGCTTTCTATACTGGAAGTACTACTTTTGGCACAGCAGATGTCTTGTCTGTCGGCTTAGCTTTCCAATATCAAAAAGATGGGGCTGTTGGAACCACCAAAATTGGCGACTACATGGGTTGGAATATTGACGCCTTGTTAGAGAAAAAAATTGATGGTTATGGTGCTGTCACCGCTGAGGCTGCCTACTACGACTATGACACAGATGCGGCTATCGCTTCGGAAGATGGCCAAGCCTACCTAGCAGGCCTAGGATATATCTTTGCAGATAAAGTGGGCTGGGGACAATTCCAACCTTACTTCCGTTATCAAAAATTCGAGCGTGATGTACTTCCTGCAGTTACTCAGGGTAAGGCTCAGTATGATTTGGGCGTGAACTATGTGATTGATAGCTTCAATGCCAAGGTTGCTGCAACCCTCAGTAACACAGAAATGACGGCTGGTTCTGACGTGAACAAGCTTATTGTCGGTGTTCAACTGCAATTCTAAGTGATTGTCTTTTTGGGTGAGGCGCTTTGCGTCTTACCCAAATCAATAGTTATCAAAAAAATAGTTTGATTCAATTGAACAATTAGGAGGCAAATGCAATGAAAACGCTAGTGAAGTTGGATTTAGATAAAAAACCTTGGGAGCAAGACGGTCAGATTCATAACCGTTGGCACCCAGACTTGCCAATGATTGCCATGGTTAAGCCAGGCGATGAGTTCCGTGTGGAGTGTATGGATTGGACAGGTGGTCAAATTGGTAACAACGATAGCGCCAATGATGTGCGTGATGTTGACCTGACCCAAGTGCATTACTTAAGTGGCCCGATTGGCGTCGAAGGCGCTGAGCCAGGCGATTTGATGGTGGTTGAAATTCTCGATGTAGGTACCTTTGAGGATAGCCAATGGGGGTTTAACGGTATTTTCGCTAAAGAAAATGGCGGCGGTTTCTTGGTCGATCATTACCCAGAAGCACGTAAATCTATTTGGGATTTTCACGGTATTTACACCACATCACGTCACGTACCTAACGTGAAATTCGCAGGCATTATGCACCCAGGGTTGATCGGGTGCTTGCCATCACGCGAATTGTTAGAAACTTGGAATAAACGCGAGGCTGACTTGATTGCGACTGATCCAACCCGCGTTCCAGCCCTCGCCTTACCGCCAGAGCCAAAATCAGCGGTAATGGGTAAGTTAAGCGGTGAAGCAGCCACAAAAGCGGCAGCTGAAGGCGCACGCACCGTGCCTCCACGTGACCACGGTGGCAACTGTGATATTAAGAACTTAACCAAGGGTTCTAAAGTATTTTTCCCCGTGTATGTGAAAGATGGCGGCCTCTCTATGGGTGACCTGCACTTCTCACAAGGCGATGGCGAAATCACTTTCTGCGGTGCGATTGAGATGGCGGGTTATTTAGACATCAAAGTTAGCCTGATTAAAGAGGGTGTGAAGAAATACGGCATTAAAAACCCAATTTTCCAACCAAGCCCATTAACCCCAACTTATCGCGATTACGTGATTTTTGAAGGTATCTCTGTTGATGAAGCAGGCAAGCAACATTACTTAGATGTGCATGTTGCTTATCGCCAAGCTTGTTTGAATGCGATTGAGTATCTGAAGAAGTTCGGCTACAGCGGTGCGCAAGCGGTTTCAATTCTGGGGACTGCGCCAGTGGAAGGGCATATCAGCGGCATTGTAGATATTCCTAACGCTTGTGCAACGTTATGGTTACCGACTGAGATTTTTGATTTTGATATTACGCCGAATGCTGAAGGGCCAAAAATTATGGTCACACCAGGCATTGATACTTCGACGACAACTTAATCAAATCTGAAAGCGAGTGAGTGATGCCACTTTACGAGTATGAATGTACCAACTGCGGTGTGTTTTCTGCACTACGCAAAATGAGCGAATCAAGCTTGGCGGTGATGTGTGAAGAGTGCGGCGAGATGGGTGAGCGCATTATTTCCGCACCGCATTTGGCGATTCTTGATAAATCTCAACGGGTCGCCCATGAGCGCAATGAAAAAGCCGCTAATGAGCCACGTATGTCTAGACGTTCAAGCTGTGGTTGTACGGGTTCGCATACATGTAAAACGACGACTGACAAATCAAAAGCGGCTGCTAATCAGTCTGCGAAAAATGCTGACACCAATACGCCAGCATTTCAAATGCAGACTAAAAAGACGGCAAGGCCTTGGATGGTGGGTCACTAAATGTGGTTAGTTTTGAGTTTGGAAATGTTGGGTTCGGAAATGAAATGTTGAGTTCAAAAATTAAGTAAAGCGGTAAATTTTTTATGTAGTTTTGTGTGTGTTAGTTATTTTCAATTAGGAGACATTTATGAGTAAGATGAATAGACGTAACTTTATCAAGTCTAGCAGCCTATTAGCAGCTTCAATGCTAGCGGCTGGTATGCTTTCTAGCTCAGTTTTTGCTGCGGATTTTCCGACGGCAAAAGTGAATACAACAGGTCTCGCAGTGACTGATACCACGGTTAAAGTGGGTATTTTGCACTCAGCTACAGGTACCATGGCAATCAGTGAAACTGGTTCTATTCAAGCTGAAAAATTAGCGATTGAGCAAATCAACGCAATGGGCGGTATCTTGGGTCGCAAAATTGAAGTGATTCAAGAAGATGGTGCTTCAGATTGGCCTACTTTTGCAGAAAAAGCAAAAAAATTGCTAGAAAGCGACAAAGTAGCTTCAGTCATGGGTTGCTGGACATCGGCCTCTCGTAAAGCAGCGTTGCCAGTGTTTGAGAAAGACAATGGCTTACTGTTTTACCCAACTTTCTACGAAGGTTTAGAGCAATCTAAAAACGTGTTTTACACAGGCCAAGAAGCAACACAACAAATTCTTGCTGGGTTAGATTGGATTGCTAAAGAGAAGAAAGCTAAAACTTTCTATCTGATTGGTTCTGACTACATCTGGCCACGCACTTCAATGAAGATCGCACGTAAACATATCGAACAGCACTTACATGGTTCAGTAGTTGGTGAAGAGTACATTGCTTTGGGTGATACACAATTTGGTTCTGTGATTAACAAGATCAAACTGAAAAAACCTGACGTGATTTACGCAGCGGTGGTTGGTGGTAGTAACGTGGCATGGTTCAAGCAATTAAACGCAGCAGGCTTGAACTCTAGCAAACAAACCATGTTGACGATCTCTGTGACTGAAGATGAAGTATTAGGTATTGGCGGTGAGAACTTGGCTGGTTTCTACTCAGCGATGAAATACTTTGAGTCTTTAGATACACCTACCAACAAAGCCTTTGTTGCCGCATTTAAGAAAAAATGGGGTGATAAATCTGTAATTGGTGATGTGACACAAGCGGCTTACTTAGGTCCATGGTTGTACAAGGCTGCGGTTGAGCGTGCAGGTAGCTTTGACGTAGATAAAGTACAAGCAGCATTGCCTGGCTATGTGTTTAAAGATGCGCCAGAAGGTCCTGTGACTGTTGAAGCTAACCACCACTTAACGACTAAATTACGCATTGGTCAATGGGCGAAAGATGGTCAAGCTAAGATTGTTTACACCTCTGACTACATCAAACCAGATCCATTTCCAAAAGGTTATCAATAAGATTAATAAACTGGCTATCTTAAAATTTGGCCAGTTTGTTGCTTAGGTAAATGTAAAGGCGCGGTGATTAGCAAATAGTCACCGCGGTCTGCAAGGAAATAAAAGTTTCAAAATTTTTCAGTGCTAAGTATTAAGATTTTTTTCTGTTTTTTCTTGTTATTTTTCTTGTTATTTTTTTCTTAGAATTTTCAAGTGTTGGAGACCTATTATGTTCGGTTACTCAATGGCAGACATTGGCAATATCATGGTCATGCAAGGCTTTTCAGGTTTGAGTATGTTTAGCGTGTTGCTACTCATGGCCTTAGGCTTGGCGATTATCTTCGGGCAAATGGGTGTGATTAATATGGCACACGGTGAGTTTATGACCATCGGTGCCTATACGACAGTTATGCTATCCAAATTAGCTGTGTCGTATAACCTAGTGGCTTACTACTTCGTTTTCGCCATCATCCTGGCTTTTATTATCGCCTTTGCGATAGGCTACTTTATCGAATTTATTATGATCCGGCATCTTTATAAGCGGCCCTTAGATACGCTACTTGCGACTTGGGGTCTTAGCCTGATTATGCAGCAAATTTTCCGCTCAAGTTTCGGAGCTAAAGAGGTGAGCGCTGAATTGCCTGAGTGGTTGCTTGGCTCATTCAAGCCTACGCCTGATATTGATATTCCGATTAACGGGGTGTTTGTAATGGGGCTGGCAGCCTTGGTCACCTTCGGTGTGTATACCTTTATGTTCAAATCTCGCTGGGGTTTACGTGTGCGCGCTACTGTACAAAACCGTGTGATGGCGGGTGCAGTAGGGATTAATACGCAAATGGTAGATCGTGTGAGTTATGCCTTGGGTTGCGGTATTGCGGGTGTGGCAGGTGCGGCGTTTACAACGATTGCATCCACAGGTCCAACCAGTGGTTCGCTGTATATTGTGGATAGCTTTATGGTGGTGGTGTTTGGTGGTGCGGCGAGCTTGATGGGTACGATTGCCTCAGCATTCGGTATCGCACAAGCGCAATCAATCCTTCAGTTCTTTATGACCAGTTCGATGGGTAAAGTCTCAACATTGCTCGTAATTGTGGTGATATTGATGATTAAGCCAGAAGGTCTGTTTGCTTCCAAACTACGCAAGTAATTAGCCTCATCAATCATGGAATAGGAGTACGCAATGAAATTATTATCAAGCAAAATAATCGGCGGCAAAGAGGGGGCGGTGGGGCTTATCATCCTCGCAACACTCATCTTTGTTGTGATGCCGTTAGGGCTAGACATCTTCCGTTTAAACTTAGTGGGTAAATACCTCACTTACGCTTTCGTTGCCATTAGCTTGGTGTTGCTATGGGGGAACGGCGGCATCCTAAGCTTGGGACAGGGCATTTTCTTCGGTCTCGGCGGGTATGCGATGGCGATGTTTATGAAGATAGAGGCTTCTGATCCCATCACCACTAAAATCCAAACGACACCTGGTATTCCAGATTTTATGGATTGGAACCAAATCACGGCGCTGCCATGGTTTTGGGAGCCGTTCAAGAGTTTGCCGCTTACCATTATTGCTATTTTGACCATTCCAGCCTTATTCGCCTACATCATCGGTTTTGCCATGTTTAAACGCCGTGTCGGTGGTGTGTATTTTGCGATTATTACGCAAGCGATCGCCTTAATCCTTACGATTCTAATTGTGGGTCAACAAGGCTACACGGGTGGCGTGAATGGTATTACCGATCTGAAAACTGTATTAGGTTGGGATACGCGTACCAATAGTGCTAAGTATATTCTTTACTATATGAATGGTATTTTGTTGTTCGGTGCAATTTTCTTATCGCGTTATGTTTTGGGTAGCAAATTCGGGATGTTGTTGTTGGCGATGCGTGACAAAGAAGAGCGCGTGCGTTTTTCAGGCTATGACGTATCAAACTTCAAAATCTTTACCTTCTGCTTGGCGGCGATGATTGCTGCGGTAGGCGGTGCGATGTTTACCTTGCAAGTAGGTTTTATGTCGGCTTCATTTATCGGCATTGTGCCTTCTATTGAAATGGTGATTTTCTGTGCGGTAGGTGGTCGTGCATCATTGATTGGAGCAGTGTATGGCACATTATTCGTTAACTTTGGTAAGACATTCTTCTCCGAAACTTATCCAGAACTTTGGTTGTTCTTGATGGGTGGCTTATTCATTACCGTGGTGATGTTCTTCCCTGATGGTTTAGCTGGTATTTACTCAAAATTTGCAAAAAAATCTAAATTTCTACGCAAATTCTACGGTTCAGATCAACCAACGGACCCAACCACCACTAGCAAAGTCGTCGGTGCTGGTGTCATGGATATAGCACCAGCCAATGATGCTGCCGCTGAAGTGGTTAACATTAAAGGAGCAAAAGCATGAGCAATACAGACTTTGTCCTCGCGATAGAAGATTTAACCGTTTCGTTTGATGGCTTTAAAGCCGTGGATAGTTTGACCATGTACATTGATAAAAACGAGTTACGTGTAGTGATTGGCCCGAATGGCGCGGGCAAAACTACGGTGCTCGATTTGATATGCGGTAAAACAAAATCCACCTCAGGTTCTATCAAGTTTATGAACAAAGAGCTGACCAAGCTTTCAGAACATGAAATCGTGCGTGAAGGGGTGGGGCGCAAGTTTCAAACCCCGTCAATTTACGAAAATTTGAGTGTGTATCAAAACCTTGAGGTGTCATATCCCAAAGGCCGCGGCGTATTTGGTAGCTTGATGTTTAAGCGAACCGAAGTGGTTGATGCCGAAGTACGCAAAATCGCTGATGAAATCATGCTGACGGATATGTTGAACATGGAAGCTGCATTGTTAAGTCACGGTCAAAAACAATGGTTAGAAATTGGAATGTTGTTAATGCAAGATCCAGAGTTACTCATGCTGGATGAACCAGTCGCTGGCATGAGCGCCAAGGAGCGTGACCAAACGGCTGATTTGTTGAATAAAATCAGTAGCAACCGCTCTGTACTGGTGATTGAGCACGATATGGAGTTTGTGAAGAAAATCGCGCATAAAGTGACTGTGCTACATCAGGGCAAAATTCTAGCCGAAGGCGCAATGGATCAGGTGCAAGCGGATGAAAAAGTGATTGAAGTATATTTAGGCCATTAAGGAGACTTGAGATGTTTGAAATTGAAAATTTACAAGTAAGCTATGGCCAGAGCCAAGTCATACACGGGCTAAATTTTAAAGCCAACAAAAACGAAACCCTGGCGATTATGGGACGTAACGGCATGGGCAAAACCACGCTATTCAAATCATTGATGGGTATTTTGCCAAGTAAAGCGACCAAAGCCACGGTGGATGGTGTAAGCCTGGTAGGGGCTGATAGCTACCAGCGCGTTCACAGGGGTCTGGCCTATGTGCCCCAAGGTCGTTGGATTTTCCCTAGTATGACCGTACAAGAGAATATCGAAACAGGCTTGGAAAAGTCTAAAACAAAAGAGATCCCAGAAGATATTTACGCGCTCTTTCCTGTGCTTTGGGAAATGCGTAAACGTAAAGGCGGTAACTTATCTGGTGGGCAGCAACAGCAATTGGCCATCGCCCGAGCCCTGGTAACTAACCCAAAGGTGTTGTTGCTCGATGAGCCTACCGAGGGTATTCAACCTTCTATCATTAAAGACATTGCTAAAGTGCTGAACGAAATTCGCAAAATGCGCGAAATTACCATTATCGTTTCAGAGCAAGTGCTGAGCTTTACAATGGAAATTGCAGACCGTATTATCGTGATTGATAAGGGTAAATTTATTCACGAAGATACGCGAGATAATGTAGATGCAGCAAAAATTAAAGGTTATCTCTCAGTCTAGCTGCTTTGATCTCTGTGCTGATTTAGTCCATGAATGCAGTTGATTTAGCGCTTTGGAATAAGCTTCAATCAACCCAGGCGGCAGGTAATCTCTCGAATGGTCGATGGCAAGCTGAGCTAAGTTTAGGGTTTGAGTCGCAACAGGGGCGGTCTATGTTGGCGCGACGCCAACATAGCGGCCCGCTGGTGATTCAAAAGACATTGCACCCTGAGGGCAACGCAGTTTGCCATGGCGTGGTTGTGCATCCTCCTGGCGGCATTGCAGGGGGGGACCATATCACTTTAAAAGCTACCCTTGGGCAAAGTGCAAATGCCTTGTTGACCACGCCTGGTGCTACTAAGTGGTACAAAGCGAATGGCAACGCAGCGCATCAATATCTGGATTTTACGCTAGACAATGCGGCTTGTTTAGAATGGCTACCGCAAGAAAATATTTTGTTTGAAGGCTCTCAGATAGCGTTGTCTGCCAATATTCAGCTGGCAGAAGCAAGCGTGTATACAGGTTGGGAGATTGTCTGTTTTGGTCGGCAAGCTCAGCAGGAGCGCTGGCAAACGGGTCGATATCAACAAGCTTTGCGTATTTGGCGTGATCAGACCTTAATCTGGCAGGAGTGCGCCTTGCTTAACCCACAACATCGCTTGTTTGATTCAAGGGTCGGCTTGTACGGTAATGTGGTGACAGGGAGTTTTGTTGTTGCGGCTGGGCATGTACCAGACCATGTTTTAGCCGCTTGCCGAGAAGTGAAGCTGACAGGGGCAGCCAAATTTGGTGTGACGGCGCTGCCGCAGATTTTTTCTGCACGTTATGTGGGCATGTCTGCACCGCAAGCCCGTGAATATTTTGAGCAACTATGGCAAATATTGCGGCCTTGGTATGCAGGACGTGAAGTAACTCGCCCGCGGATTTGGAACACCTAACAACTTAAATACATTAAAGAGCCTATTGCATGGAATTAACGCCAAGAGAAAAAGATAAGCTCCTGATATTCACTGCCGGATTATTGGCGGAACGCCGCAAAGGGCGTGGCTTAAAGCTGAATTATCCAGAGGCGATTGCCTATATTTCCGCCGCCATTATGGAGGGCGCCCGTGATGGACAAACCGTCGCCTATTTAATGGGCTACGGGGCAACCTTGTTGACGCGAGATGATGTGATGGAAGGCGTCCCCGAGATGATTCCTGATATTCAGATTGAGGCGACTTTTCCTGATGGCACCAAGTTAGTCACTGTTCACCATCCCATCCCTTAAAAATGATAACCACGTCGCCTACTGCGTTGTTTGCAAAAAAGCCCTCCTTATCTGGCTTAGTGCTTACCATTTTTTGTACAGAGAGGTAGTTATGATCCCAGGCGAAATGAAAATAGCAAAAGGCGATATTGAGCTCAATGCAGATCGCGCAACCGTCACGATTGATGTTGCCAACAAAGGCGATCGCCCTATTCAAATTGGCTCGCATTATCATTTTTTTGAAACCAATGAGGCTTTAAGTTTTGATCGGCCAGCTGCTTATGGCTTTCGCTTAGATATTGCCGCAGGCACAGCGGTACGTTTTGAGCCAGGACAAACGCGTACCGTGCAACTGGTGGCGCTGGGAGGCGACCGCAAGGTGTACGGTTTTGCGGCTAAAGTAATGGGGGCACTCAAGTGAGCGTAAAAATCGACAAACAAGCCTACGCCGAAATGTTCGGCCCCACCGTGGGCGATAAAGTGCGCTTGGCAGATACCGAGCTTTGGATCGAAGTCGAAAAAGATTACACGCTATATGGCGAAGAAGTAAAGTTTGGCGGCGGTAAAGTGATTCGTGATGGCATGGGGCAGGGGCAGCTGCTTGCCGCAGAAGTCGCTGATACTGTGATCACCAACGCGCTGATTATCGACCATTGGGGTATTGTTAAAGCCGATATTGGTATTAAAAATGGCTATATTTCCGCCATTGGTAAGGCAGGAAACCCTGATATTCAGTCTGCTGTCACCATCCCGATTGGTGCGGGGACAGAGGTGATTGCGGGCGAGGGCATGATTGTTACCGCAGGCGGCATTGATACCCACATTCACTTTATTTGCCCACAACAAATTGAAGAGGCACTGATGTCTGGTGTAACCACCATGATTGGTGGCGGTACTGGTCCAGCCACAGGCACCTTCGCCACCACTTGTACTCCAGGCCCTTGGCATATTCACCGTATGTTGCAAGCGGCTGATGCCTTCCCCATGAATTTAGGTTTTTTGGGTAAAGGCAATGTGAGCTTGCCAGATCCACTGCGTGAGCAAGTGGAAGCTGGGGTGATCGGTCTAAAGTTGCACGAAGATTGGGGCACGACGCCCGCTGCCATTGATAATTGTCTAAGCGTGGCGGAAGAGATGGATGTGCAGGTGGCGATTCACTCTGATACCTTGAATGAGTCAGGCTTTGTAGAAACTACAATAGGCGCATTTAAAGACCGTACCATTCATACCTTTCATACCGAAGGTGCGGGCGGTGGACATGCGCCTGATATTATCAAGGCGGCAGGTTATGCCAATGTATTGCCGTCATCCACTAACCCTACAAGGCCATTTACCGTTAATACCATAGACGAGCATTTGGATATGCTGATGGTGTGCCACCACTTAGACCCTGCCATTGCCGAAGATATTGCCTTCGCCGAGAGTCGCATTCGTCGCGAGACAATTGCTGCAGAAGATATTTTGCATGATTTAGGCGCATTTTCGATGATGTCCTCTGACTCGCAAGCCATGGGGCGTGTGGGCGAGGTGATTATCCGTACTTGGCAAACCGCGCATAAAATGAAAGTGCAGCGCGGTGTATTGAAAGAAGACGGCAAACAAAATGAGGCTGATAACGACAATTATCGCGTCAAGCGCTATATTGCAAAATACACCATAAACCCAGCGTTAACCCACGGGATTAGCCATATTGTTGGCTCATTAGAGGTGGGTAAATTAGCTGATTTGGTGCTATGGCGTCCTGCTTTCTTCGGCGTAAAGCCTTCTACCATTTTGAAGGGTGGTATGATCGCCGCAGCCGCGATGGGTGACCCCAACGCTTCGATTCCAACGCCGCAACCCGTGCATTATCGCCATATGTTTGGGGCCTATGGCGGGGGCTTGAAAACTTCGGTGACTTTTGTTTCGCAAGCAGCTTTAAGCAATCCCGCCGTGGCTGCGCTGGGTTTAAGCAAACCCTTGGTTGCGGTAAAAGGTACGCGCGATGTGAAGAAAAAAGACATGATACATAATAACTGGATGCCGAAAATTGAAGTCGATCCCGAGACCTATCAGGTGCTGGCTGATGGGTTGGATTTGACTTGTGAACCCGCAACCGTGTTGCCAATGGCACAACGCTATTTCTTATTTTAATTACTATTTTATTGATTATGATTCACTTAACCGAACGCATCGCACTCTCAGGTCATATTGATGACACAGTAGAGCTGCCTTTTGATTTACGCCAAAAAAGCCGTTTGCGTGTCATGCTGGCATCAGGTCAGGAAGCTGCCTTATTTTTATCACGCGGTATTATTTTGCGTGGCGGTGATTTGTTAAGGTCTGAGAGTGGCATGGTGGTGAAGGTAGTGGCTGCTCAGGAGCCCGTCTACAATGTGATTGCCCCAAGCCAGCGTGAATTAATGTGTGCGGCCTACCATTTGGGCAACCGCCATGTGCCTTTGCAAATTGGCGATGGCTGGTTGCGGCTAGAGCAGGATTATGTGTTGAAAGATATGCTGGTTGGCTTAGGCATGCAAGTGAGTGAAGTGCTTGCTCCATTTGAGCCAGAAGCTGGGGCGTATGGTGGTGGGCATCGTCATGGGCATGATGATGAGGCTACTGCCAATATACGCCCACCAAAATTACGCCCGCAAACAAGGCTTGAAAATGGCTAATAAACTCGCGCTCAGTCGGTTGCTTCAACTTGCAAGCCCCATGTTGCCAGTGGGTGCTTACAGCTATTCTCAGGGGCTGGAATGGGCGATTGAGAGTGGTGATGTGCATAACCTAGATACCGCCAAAGCTTGGATCGGGGATGCGCTACAGATTTATCAGGCGAGTTTTGAATTGCCTGTGTTGTATCGTTTGTATCAAGCCTGGCAAAGCAATCAGTTGGTGAGTGTGCGCGAGTGGGATGCCTTCTATCAGGCTGGCCGTGATACCGCTGAGGCCCTCGCAGAAACTAAGCAGATGGGCTACTCATTATGTCGCTTGCTCAATGATTTGAAAGAGTTGCCTGATGATTTATTGGCGCGCATCAATAGTCTGGATGCGCCAGCTTTTCCCACGGCGTACGCTGCCGTTGCGCATTATTGGCAAATTCCCGTTAGTGATGCATTACAAGCTTATGCTTGGGGCTGGCTAGAAAATCAAGCGAGTGCGGCTATGAAAACAGTGCCTTTGGGTCAAGTGGCTGGGCAAAAAATTTTACTGGCGTTAGGTGAAACCTTACCCGATATCGTTCAACAAGCCATGAAATTAGCAGATGATGAAATTAGTAACTTTAACCCCTTGCTCAGCATAGCTGGGTGCTTACATGAAACGCAATATAGTAGGTTATTTAGATCATGAAAATACATACACAGTTTGAAACGCCTACCCCTGAAGTGGTTCAGTTTAAAGAGCCGCTACGCGTAGGCATCGGCGGCCCGGTTGGTTCTGGAAAAACGGCACTTACCCTGGCCTTATGTCAGCGCTTGCGCGATGTTTACAATATTGCGGTCGTTACCAATGATATTTATACCAAAGAAGACGCCGAGTTCTTAACGCGTAATGAAGCCCTCGTGCCAGAGCGCATTATTGGCGTAGAAACAGGGGGCTGTCCGCATACGGCGATTCGTGAAGATGCCTCGATGAATCTTGAAGCCGTGGTACAACTTAGCAAGCGCTTTAAAACACTCGATATTGTGTTTGTAGAGAGCGGTGGTGATAACTTGGCTGCGACATTTAGTCCAGAGCTCTCAGATTTAACTATTTATGTCATTGATGTGGCTGCAGGTGAAAAGATTCCACGCAAAGGTGGTCCAGGTATTACCAAGTCTGACCTGCTGGTGATTAATAAGATTGACCTTGCGCCTATGGTTGGCGCTTCGCTAGAAGTAATGGCTACAGATGCCAAACGTATGCGCGGTGAGCGGCCGTTTATTTTTACCAATCTCAAAATTGGGCAAGGGTTAGAAGAAATTGTCAAATTTATTGAAAAACAAGGCTTGATGCTTTAGGGGAAATGTCATGAAAAAACACATCACAATCGCTGCTTTATTTGCCCTGTTTTCCAATGCGGCAAGCGCCCACCCAGGCCATGGGTTGGATACTGCATATGCTGGCTTTATGCACCCCATGACAGGTTGGGATCATCTGTTGGTGATGCTGGCAGTTGGGCTATGGGCGGCTAAGCTTGGCGGTAAAGCGCGCTGGCAATTGCCACTAACCTTTGTTTCTATGATGGCGGTGGGAATCGCTTTAGGGGCGGCGGGCATCTATTTTGCAGGCGTAGAAACAGCAATTGCGGCAAGTGTGATGGCGATGGGCGTTCTCCTGATGTTGCGATTGCCTATCAATACAGGTGTACAGCTAGGTATCACCGCCACTTTTGCTTTATTGCATGGGATGGCGCATGGGGTTGAGCTTTCAGTATCCTCTTCCATGCTGGGTGTGATGTGGGGCATGTTAGTTGCGACGGCGCTTTTGCACGGGATTGGCTTGTTGGTTGGTACGCAGCGCGTCCAAATTGCTGGCTGGATTGAAAAACTCATGTCTTATCTTATGTTATTTGTAGGTGCCTATTTATTGATAGCGTAGCTTTATCTATCGACATAGCATCTGGTCGTGCCTGCGAGTTTGTGCTACTTTGGTAGCTTGATGTCGCTGGGTCGTTTTTATGAAGTTGTTCGTAGATAAATTGTCAGAAACCTTTAACCAGTTTTTTGAATCAGAAAAATCTGGTGGTATTTTACTGATACTGTGCACTATTGTTTCGCTTGCACTTGCTAACTCGAGCTTGGGCGGGCCCTATCTTGCGATGTGGCACATGCACATTGGCGGTTTAAGTTTAGAGCATTGGGTGAACGATGGCTTGATGGCCATTTTCTTTTTGATGATAGGCTTGGAGCTTGAGCGCGAGCTTTTTAACGGTGAGCTTGCTGACTTTAAAAAAGCGCTACTCCCCATCCTTGCTGCGCTCGGCGGTATGATTTTCCCCGCACTGATCCATTATGCATTGAATGTCGGCTTACCCACGCAGGCGGGGATAGGCATTCCCATGGCGACGGATATTGCTTTTGCGCTTGGCATTTTAGCGATTCTGGGTGACCGCGTTCCAGTCTCACTTAAGGTGTTTGTAGCTGCGTTTGCAGTTATCGATGATTTAGGTGCTGCGATGGTGATTGCCCTCTTTTATACTGCCAAAATATCGATGCTGCACTTGTTGGGCGCGATAGGTGTATTTTTAGTTTTGTTCGCACTGAATAGGTTAAGAGTGATGTCGCTTATCCCGTATTTGATTGGCGGCGTGATTATGTGGGTATTGATGCTAAAGTCTGGCGTGCATGCCACTTTAGCGGGTATTGCGCTGGCATTTGCCATTCCGTTTACTGCGAAACAAGAGGATGCTGCATCCCCCTCTCATCGGTTAGAGCGTTTTTTACACAGACCAGTGGCTTATCTTATCTTGCCAATTTTTGCTCTAGCCAATACAGGGGTGATCGTGGGTGGTGATTTTGTCCATACGATATTGAGTGATGTTAATGCCCTAGGGATTATGACAGGGCTAGTATTGGGTAAGCCTATCGGTATCAGTTTGTTTTGTTTTACCGCCATTGCTTTAGGGGTGTGCAAACTGCCTGATGATGTCAAATGGTCACATGTGGTGGGTGCTGGCATGCTGGGAGGGATAGGTTTTACTATGTCTATTTTTATCACTAATTTAGCATTTGTAGCCAACTTACCTGAGATTAATGCATCTAAAATGGCTATCTTAATTGCTTCGTTGTTGGCGGGTATTTTGGGTTTTGTGTGGTTGCGATTTATTGCGAGCGCATCAGTCAAGAGTTAATAGATAATTACTTTGCCTCTGCGATCTAGTCTAGTTGACCAAGGCCGAAAAATAGAACTCTTCATGGCAGATGCTTATGATCGATACTCTTGGCCTAAAACTAGTGTTGGTGAGCCTATTTTGGTAAGGAGTTCTTAGAAGACGCCTACTATCTCCCAAGAAGACTTCTGGTAATTTATCCTTACACCTTATCGGTATGGTGAGTGATAATAGCGCCCATATCATTTTTCGCCCCATTTTTGGAACTCTCCCCATGGAAATTAAGGTCAACTTCCTCGATAAGCTACGTTTAGAAGCTAAGTTTGATGACTTCACGGTAATTGCAGATCAGCCCATTCGCTATAAAGGCGATGGCTCTGCCCCTGGCCCCTTCGATTACTTTTTGGCTTCATCGGCCTTGTGTGCGGCTTATTTTGTGAAGTTGTACTGCAGTACGCGCAATATTCCTACCGAAAATATTCGCCTTTCGCACAACAATATTGTTGACCCAGAAAACCGTTATCAGCAGATTTTCAAGATACAGGTCGAATTGCCAGAGGATATTTCAGACAAAGACCGTCAGGGTATCTTACGCTCTATCGACCGTTGTACAGTCAAGAAAGTGGTGCAAGCTGGGGCCGAGTTCGTGATTGAAGAGGTCGCTAATCTGGACGCCGATGCGCAGGCCTTGCTGATGGTGAATCTGGGCGCTGATGCACTCACTTATATTGCTGGCAAGGATTTACCGTTGGAACAAACCATCGCCAATATGTCTGGGCTACTGGCGAATTTGGGTATTAAGATTGAAATCGCTTCCTGGCGCAATATTATTCCCAATGTGTGGTCGTTGCATATCCGTGATGCGCACTCGCCGATGTGTTTTACTAATGGCAAGGGGTCGACCAAGGAAAGCGCATTGGCGTCTGCCTTGGGCGAGTATCTTGAGCGACTGAGTAACAACCATTTCTATGCTGGGTCGTTCTGGGGCGAAGACATTGCCAACGCGGCGTTTGTGCATTATCCGAACGAACGCTGGTTCAAGTCAGGCCGTAAAGATGCGCTGCCGAAAGAAATTCTGGATGAGTACTGTCTGGAAATTTACAACCCTGATGGTGAGTTGCGCGGCTCTCACCTGATTGACACCAACTCGGGCAATGCCGAGCGCGGCATCTGTTCGCTGCCATATGTGCGCCAGTCGGACGGCGAGGTTGTCTACTTTCCGTCTAACTTGGTCGAAAACCTTTACGTCAGTAATGGCATGAGTGCTGGTAATACCCTGGTCGAAGCGCAAGTGCAATGTTTGTCGGAAATTTTCGAGCGGGCAGTCAAGCGCGAAATTCTGGAAGGTGAAATCGCCTTGCCAGATGTGCCGCAAGAAGTGCTGGCGAAATACCCAGGCATTTTGGCTGGTATTCAGGGATTGGAAGAGCAGGGCTTCCCAGTGTTGGTCAAGGATGCGTCGCTGGGTGGGGCCTATCCAGTGATGTGCGTCACCTTGATGAACCCGCGCACGGGCGGTGTGTTTGCCTCGTTCGGCGCACACCCACGTATGGAGGTGGCGCTGGAACGTAGTCTGACTGAATTGCTGCAGGGCCGCAGCTTTGAAGGCCTGAATGATTTACCTCAGCCTACCTTTGCCAGTGAAGCCGTGACTGAACCTAATAACTTTGTTGAACACTTTATTGATTCCAGCGGAATTGTGTCGTGGCGGTTTTTCAGTGCCAAGGCGGATTATGCGTTTGTTGAGTGGGATTTTTCAGGTCAGGGCCAGAATGACAAAGCCAGCGCCAATGCCGAGGAAGCTGCAACTTTGTTTGGCATTTTGGCAGCCATGGGCAAAGAGGTTTATGTAGCAGTGTATGATCAGCTAGGTGCGACTGCTTGCCGAATATTAGTGCCGGGCTATTCGGAAATTTATCCGATAGAGGATCTGGTCTGGGATAACACCAACAAGGCGCTGTTGTTCCGCGCTGATATTTTAAACCTCCATCGTCTGGATGATGCCAGTCTGGAAGCACTGCTTGAGCGTTTAGAGAGTAACGAGCTGGATGATTACGGCGACATCGCCACCTTGATCGGTATCGAATTTGACGAGAATACTGACTGGGGTCAGCTTACAGTTCTGGAGTTAAAGCTGCTGATTCATCTTGCTTTACAGCAATTTGAGGGGGCGCATGAGTTGGTGGGTGCCTTTCTGCAATATAACGACAATACGTTAGAACGCGGACTGTTTTATCAGACCTTGAATGTGGTGTTGGAAGTACTGCTGGATGACGATCTGGAGCTAGCTGACTACGTGGTTAATTTCCGTCGCATGTTTGGCAACGCTAGGATGGATGCCGCTATGGGCTCAGTGGACGGCAGCGTGCGCTTCTTCGGCTTGACGCCAACCAGTATGAAACTTGAAGGGCTGGACAGGCACCACCGCCTGATCGACAGCTACAGAAAATTGCATACGGCTCGGGCTAACATAGTAACTACGGCTGGTTAGGCTTGCGAATTAGGTTTGCGAATTAGGGCATTTCATCTGGGCTGAGGCAGTTCTGACACCCAGAACAAATGTATGTTCGATACCAGCACGATAAATTGTGCTGGCGTGCAATCAAACTGGCGGCTGGCAAAGCCTGCCGCCATCAATCTAGTTTGTTAATTCCAGCGGTGCTTGCTCCCTTGGATACTAAAACGACCAGCACCTAAGAAGAAAACAGCTAAAGCAGTTGCGAGATACATGCCTTGTAGCTCCAGCGTCCAACCGCCCATTTGGTTTATATGGAAAAATTCGCCAGTATGTACTAACAGAATAGCCACTACCATATTAATGGCGATAATGAGACCGCCAATGCGTGCCCAAAATCCGAGTAAAACAAGTAAGGGGGCTACCACCTCACCCACATAAACCAGATTGCCCACTGTTGCAGGCAGGCCAGCCTGTGTTACCAAACCAGTAATGAATCCAGCGCCATTTATCAGCTTGCTAACACCATGTAAGAGAATGAGAATCGCCAGCGTGGAGCGAAGAATGAGCTTTCCAGTATCAGCACAATTGCTATTAGTTGTCGTATTAAGCATAAGATTTTCCTTTTAAGTTAGTAGAAGCGATTTGCTTCTTATGATTGATTAAACTGGATTTGAGTCTATTTCGCTATTCTAGTACTGTTTGCTCTCAGGTTTCCTAAAAGCAGGTTTTTTTATATTAGAATATTCGGGTCATGGCAGGCTGTTGCCTAATGGCTTTATCCAGCAACTTAGTGAAGGCAGATCAATGCTGAGGTACAAATAAAAACCTCCGCTGGATATTTTTTCCAGCGAAGGGCGCCTAAAGCGGCAAAGCGAGTTGCTTTCTAATTTGCTGAAGTCATATTGGCAGGTGCAATAGCTGCACCAGTCGTGGTCTCAATGTCGCGATACATCGGTGCGAGTTTTGCTAACAGTTTATTCTGGGATGAAAACGGGACATTGTGCTTATCCATCGCCACCTGAAAATCCTCAACCAAAGCATTAAATACTGCTCGGTTCACACGCATTCCAGCATGTGCTGTTTTCATATCACGTCCTGGGTATTTGCATCCGCCATCTAATAACTCACACATTTGCTCTACTAGCATAGCTTTGATATAAGCTTGTTTAGGGGTGTCGAAAAACGGCTTGGTACGTGGGTCTGCCACTAAATTAATCATAAAGTCATCCATGATGCTCACTAGACCTTCATGTCCACCGAAATCTTCAAAAGTGGTTTGTGCATAAGTTTGTGTAGTAGCGCCGAATACCAGCGCTGAAGTCAGCAGTAATTGGCTGAGTAGTTTTTGTGTAAATGGCATATTAATTTTCCTAAATTCGTTAATGGGAGTACATGCTTTATGCGCTTAGAAGCCAACTTGAGTGGACAAATAGAATGCATCTTGATGACCAAAGTTTGCGCCTACTGCATCAACAGTTGCGATATTGCCTAAACTGACATAAGCAGCGGTGACTGATACATTTTTAATCGGCATATAAGCAACAAACACATCAAATGCATCGTCTTCTTTTAAATTGACTGCGCCAGGCAATGCTGGACTAACCAAATTATTAGGTTTCATTCGATATTCGGCGCCGACAGCTAATTTGCGATTAACAAGATAAGCCGCAGATAACTCTAGTTCTGGTTCATAGTCGTCATTTTTTGCACCGCCAAAACCAAGCAAGCCGAACTGGTTGGCTTTGGTTAATCTTAATGTACCGTTCAGCAGCAAATTTTTATCTAAGATGATTTTGGTAGCTGAGACATATAGATCGACACCATGATCTTTCTTTGCACCGACAACTGCACCTTTCACAAAGTCACCATCGTTGTTCTTTTTATACTGCACACCCAATGCAATTTGCGGCATCCAATTATCTTGATCTAAAACTGCTTCACCTGCGACACGTACTTTTGCACCGACTATAGTCTGCGTAATATCATCACGCCCAATCGCATCGGCTCCAAGACCTGAGCGCACCTTAGTGCGTAGTTCACTTACGTCAAACCTTTGTTCCGCAATTGATAGCTCTACACGATCATAAATACCAACTGTTACACCATAGGTATCCAGCTGGTAGTTGTTGGTAGGCGCATAGGTATAATGCACATTTGCGCCAATTTCATTATTGGTACCATAACCGCCAATCACAGCCCACGGCGTTAAGCCGCCGCCAGCTGCACCCTCTACTTGAGAAACACCACCAGTGAGTAATAATTTATCGCTCATAGCGCTATCTGCATAAGCGATTGTTGAAACCATGCTCAATGTAAGCCACATTGCCCCGATGGCCTGCGGTAATACCTTCATCTTAAAACTTATGTATTTATTCATTTTTACCCTCAATTTAAATTAATAACGATGATGCTGACCCAGTGAGCTGACATGGACAGGTGAGCTGGTAGTCAAGGTTATTACGCGGGGGTTCTTGTTTTAGATGCGGTGTTATTAAAAAACTTTGGATGTTTAAATGAAAGATTCTGACTACAAAATATATGCATCAGAATTAAGCACCAATTGTATTGTCCCGAAAACGCTGCGATTTGGTAGCATTATTGAGAGAGAGGCCCTGTATATCTGCTTTTACAATATAAGAGCAAAAATGCTACATAGCCGTCGACGAGATGCTAAGCAGCGATTCGTTTAAATAAACGCTCGAATGGTATAAACTCGTGCACGTATCGTCATAATCTGCTTGATAAGATAAGGAATAAAAATGTCAGCCTATTTTGTAGCAATCAAGATTGAAACTACCAATCAAGCCGAATTGGATATTTACGGCCAAATGGCAGGGCCTACGCTTCAGGGTCATCCTGCAACACCGAAAGCGTTTTATGGCGCAATACGAAATACGGATGGCCTAGCTGTAGAAGGGGCCGTAATTATTGAGTTTCCTAGCTTCAAAGAGGCTGAACTTTGGTATGACAGTCCAGCTTATCAGGAGGCGGTGGTACATAGATTTGCTGGTGCAAAATATACAACTTTTATCATAGAAGGCGTTTGATTTTTCGAAGAGCAAATACTGCTATTCGACCTTTCTACTTTCATCGCCATCTCCCAGTGAATTAATTATTTTTTTCTAATTCTTAAGAAAGAGTTATATGCCTACACTGGAAAATGGCAATCAAAATGCAAAAGTAGATATGTACTAAAAAGCACTCTTTAACACACCACCGTCTACCCGCAAAGCTGCCCCACTTGTAGCAGACGACAGCGGACTTGCGATATAGGCCACTAAAGAGGCAACTTCTTCCGGGCTGGCAAACCGCTTGATTAATGATGTGGGTCTCACTTTCTCAAAGAATTCTTTCTCAAATTCCTCAAATGTCTGGCCATCAGTTGATAAGGCATCCACAAAATCCACCACACCGCGCGTCTTGGTCGGCCCAGGTAAAATGCTGTTTACGGTGATGCCAGTGCCCGCCACAGTTTCGGCCAAGCCCCGTGATACGGCAATTTGTGCTGTCTTGGTCATACCGTAATGCACCATCTCGGCAGGTATCTGGATCGCACTTTCGCTGGAGATAAAAATAATGCGGCCCCAGTCCGCCTGCTTCATGGCAGGCAGGTACATGCGAGATAGCCTTATACCGCTTAGCACATTCACATCGAAGAACCGCAGCCAGTCGGCATCGGGAATTTCCTCGAAAGGCTTAGGCTCAAAAATGCCTAGGTTATTCACCAGGATTTCCACATTGGGATATTGTTTGAATAATGCATCCGCTGCATCTGCAGTGCTTAAGTCACCTGCGAAACCTACGACTTCACCACTTGTAGCGGTCTTGATTTCAGAGGCTACTTTGTCAACCGCTGACTGAGTTCTGCCATTTACAATGACTTTTGCACCCTCTCGTGCCAAGGCAGTTGCTATAGCATGTCCGATACCAGCGGTACTGCCTGTCACTAGTGCTAACTTTCCATTTAATTTAAGATCCATGTTTATTACATCCTTTTGACAAGATAAAACAGTTTAGATTGAGTTGAAATCGACCACCTATATCTTAAGATAACCAGAAGATTTCCGTGCTTATATTTATCCAAATTTTATAGCTGGCTCATACCGCCATCTACAATCAACTCGGTACCCACGATAAATGCTGCATCAGCAGAAGCAAGATAAGTCACTGCGCTTGCCACCTCTTCAGGAGTACCAAAACGTTTAAGCGGGACTTGGGCTTCTATACTGGCGGCAACGGCATCTAATTGTTCTGCAGGGATCCCTAACTTGCCATAAAGCGGCGTCACTACTGGTCCTGGACTCACTACATTGACTCGGATACCGCGGCCAACAAGCTCACCAGACAAAGTCTTAGCTAGAGAAATTAATGCGGCCTTACTCGCGGCATAAATACTGGAATTAGGCATGCCAATATGGGCATTGATCGAACCGTTAAGCACGATAGATGCGCCTTTATTCAAATATGGCAATAGCGCCTGAATAGTGAAATAAGCACCTTTGATATTAATATTAAAGGTCAGATCCCATAGTGCTTCATCAGCATCTTCTAATGATGCGAATTTGGCCACGCCAGCATTGATAAAGATGGCATCCAATTTGATATTCGCTTTGGCAATTACATCTGCCAACACTTTAGCTGCTGCCAGGTCGCCTGCATCATTGCGCAATGCGATGGCTGATTCTCCCAGAGACTTCTTAGCTTCATCCAGCGTTTTTTGGTCGCGGCCAGTAATTACAACGCGCGCCCCTTCTTTGGCAAAAGCCTGCGCTGTAGCAAGGCCGATACCGCTATTGCCACCTGTGACCAATACTGCTTTATTTTCAAAACGGTTCATGATAAAACTCCCTTGTTGTGAATGACAACTGCAGTATGAGCGTGTTATTACTTGCATACTAGTCACATATAAGTAAAATCACTTTATACCAAAAGTATAAGGTGATTATGGAAACGCTTAGTGGTATTGAGTCATTTGTAAGGAGTGCCGAGTTGGGTAGCTTTTCTGCGGCGGCACGCAGATTAAGCATGACTGCAGGCGGTGTCAGCAAAAATGTGGGCAAGCTTGAAGCCGATATGGGAGTTAGGTTATTCCAGCGCAGTACCCGCAAGCTGACATTAACAGAGGCTGGTGAGCAGTTCTTGCAACAGGTCGCTGGGGGTTTGGATACGATACAAACTGCGATTGCCAATGCCAGCAATGCTGGAGGCAAACCAGCTGGTACTCTCAAAGTCGGTATGGCGATGGCATTTGGTCGCGATCAAATATTACCTTTACTTGGCGACTTCCTAACTTTGTATCCAGATATCAAACCAGACTGGCGTTTTGATAATCGTCAAGTCGATCTAATCGCTGAGGGTTTTGATGTAGCTATTGGCGGTGGCATCCAGCTTGCCCCAGGCATAGTGATGCGGCAGTTGGCTAAAGTCCATCTGATACTCGTAGCATCGCCAAGGTATCTCAAGGATAAAAGTTTACCGAAGACGCCTGAAGATTTATATATGCTTGATACCCTGGTACGGTTTTCGCAAACCACTAGTCGTGTAACTCCCTGGCACTTACGAAGTAAGGCAGGTGAACAAGTGACAGTAGAACCACTGCCACGCGCCACCTTGAATGATCCAGAAGCACTTTGCTGCGCTGCCTTGAAAGATTTGGGTATAGTTCACGTACCAATGCCCCATGCTTTACCGTATCTAAAATCAGGAAGTCTGGTGAGAGTATTGCCTGATTGGTATAGCGATGGCGGTGAGATATCAATCTACTTTACTGCGAAAAAGTTGATGCCAGCTAAAACAAGAGTGTTTATTGATTTCGTCATTGAGCATTTCAAGAAACAAGATTTAGCCACGCAGTGGTCGGCTATTTAAATTACCTATAGTTGGATTGGGCTAATTTCATTGAAAATTGAGATTTGCTTTCTGACTCCCTAAAAGCTGATTTCATAATTTTTGGCTTGCCGTCCAATCCAGTCAGTAAGGCTTTCGTCAAATTAAAACCTGAGCGTCGTCGAGTAAAGCGGGTGAAGTCCAATTGAATTTTAGGGTGTAATTGGAGTAAAAAAGGCCTGTTTGGATACAGGCCTTTTTTAATTTGAGTAATATTTTTATAATATAAAAACAATTGCTTGAAAAAATTATTTGATAAGTACAAATCTAAATTTGCTTGTCAAAAAATGTATTACTAGCACTAGTATTTTGGATCTTAGCCTCTAAATAGTAATAGGATCCCACATAGCAGCTAATGACTAGGATTACAGTAAGTACGATATAGAAAATTCGTTTCATAACAGCTCCTAACCAATAAATATTTATTGTGATAAATATAATACTTACCTTATCGATCAACACTTATTTCATCCATGCCAGCTGGATTACCCTGCATTGAAACAATATATGAATTGGTTTTTTTGTTGCAGCCATGCACTACCCATTTTTCGATAATTTTGCCTGCAATCAATCGGTCATCGGAAAGCGTGGCGTCAGGTGATTTAGCAATTAAACTGGTCTGAATATCTGGCGCAGTTTCACATCCATCATATAAACCGCCATCAATTTGCATCATCACCTCCTCGGCATAGCCGCCCCGAATAAATGAGTTTTTGCTTTGATGATACTGTTGCTGCGAACACCCGCATAACCACAAGATAATTAAACTAATAAAATAATTCTGAGCTTTGTTGGGTCTGAAGTAAAACATTATTCATCTTGATAAACAATGTCTGAACGTCGATTTTGACTCCACGCAGATTCATCGTGACCAGTGGCTTTTGGTTTTTCCTTGCCATAGCTAATGGTTTCAATTTGCTTATCAGGCACGCCGCGAATACTCAATGCCATTTTCACTGCTGACGCCCGTTTTTGTCCTAAGGCAAGGTTATATTCGCGGCTACCTCGCTCATCCGCGTTACCTTGAATGGTAATGCTGGTATTGGGGTGATCCACTAGATATTTTGCGTGCGCAGCAATCAAGCTTTGATATTCGTCTTTTACCGCATAATTATCATAATCAAAATAGACGCTTCTTTTAGAAAGGATGTTGTTAGGATCGGTGAGTGGATTTATGTCCATATTACTTTCCGCAATTGGTGCAGAGACTGCTGGAGTATTCATTGCTGCTTTAGGAGCTGGTCCTGGAGTTGCAGCTATAGGTGCTTGTGCAACTGGTGGTTCTTTTACAATATTTTTTGATCCACAAGCAGATAATAGGCTTGCGAGTAAAATTGAAATCATTAAGTTTTTCATATCTGACCTTTCCTCATTATTGATAAATTAAAATTTACAAACCGTCATTTGAACTTCAAACGTGCTTTTAGAAGATGACATGTTGGTATACAAACATTTTTGACAGCACATTTTATAATTTGTACAAACTATATTTGTACAAATGCATAACGCACTATGTATAATTAGGTTTACACGGTTTTCATAAGTATTAGGAATATTAAAACTTGATTAATCTAGGAGGTGCACACCATGCGATATGATTTCATATTAGACGTTAGCAATGAGCAAAGCCCGATCCCAGTGATTCGTACGAGTGAGTTATTAGATATAGTGCCAACTGGTGCTATCTTGAAGGTGATTGTTAACAAGGAGTCAGCGGTCAAAAATATTAAGACATTAATATCTAACAAGTCATATGAGCTGTTAAATAACACAAATGACCCCAGTGCTTTTGAGCTCTATATAAAAAAATAGAATTTTCAATTATATAAATGTCACTCGTACGATCATATAGTTCGATTATTGATGGGATAGCAAGTCTGTTAATAACCTTGGTAACGATGATGCCATACTGTTATTTACACTCCCGAGACTGGTAACGCATGCTCACAAATTTACGTAAACTTAGCAAGCAGGTGATGCACTCTGCTCAAGAGTTGAAAGCGCAAATTAAAACTGCCAAGCACACTGATCTTGTGGCTTGGCATGGACGGATCGTCGTGCTAGTGGCGGCAGCTACTGCGGGTTTGGTGGTGGTATTTTTTGCAAAAGCAACTGAATATGCGATTGATTTGTTTTTCTCCATGCAGAGGCAATATTGGTGGCTACCGTTAATATTGACCCCCATATCAGGGATGCTAATAGTCTGGATTACCAGTCGCTGGTTCAAGGGCGCAGGTGGTAGCGGTATACCTCAAACAATTACAGCATTGCATCAAGAGAGTTCCACAGACAACCACCCCACGCACATCAGTTTGAGGCTTGCTTTTGCAAAAATTACGTTAGGATTGAGCGCGATAGCCGTCGGTTTTTCATCTGGCCGCGAAGGACCCTCAGTCCAGATTGCAGCGAGTGTCATGCATAGTTTTAGGCACTTTCTGCCCAAGGGTTTTTCAGTGCATCCTAAGCATCTCATTCTTGCTGGAGGCGCAGCTGGGATCTCAGCGGCATTTAATACCCCACTAGCAGGCATTGTGTTTGCAATCGAGGAATTGGGAAAACGTTTTGAGGAAAAAACCAACGGGGTAATTATTGCTGCGATAGTTCTCTCAGGTTTAGTTTCTGTTTCATTGCAGGGCAACTACACTTACTTTGGACATCTCTCTGTAACGAGTGTTGATAGAAGCATTATCTATCCAGTAATAGTATGTAGTCTCGCATGTGGCATATTGGGTGGAATTTTCAGTAAAACGCTTATCAGTTCTACAAGAATATCAAAGGGTAGAATTCATAGCTTTTTTCGTACAATACATCCGATATGGTGGACAGGATTCTGCGGTTTAATGGTTGCACTGTTGGGGATGGTAACGGACGGCGCGGCGCATGGCTCTGGCTACACATACACAAGTGAAATGTTGACAGGAAATGTGCACCAATCGTGGTGGTACGCTCCCTCAAAATATCTAGCCACGATTTTTACTTATCTTAGCGGGGTACCTGGGGGGATATTTGCACCGTCATTGTCAATAGGCGCAGGCATCGGAAATGATTTGTTTGTTGTATTTGGACAGCATTATCAGGCAACCTCAATTTGTGCCCTATGTATGGCAGGTTTCTTGGCGGCCGTTACACAAGCACCCATTACCTCATTTGTCATCGTAATGGAAATGATTGATGGTCACGAAATGGTGATTAGCCTAATGGCGATTGCTTTACTATCAGCCATTATTTCAAAATTGTTTAGTCCCCCGCTTTATAGTACGCTTGCTAATCTTAATATGTCTAAAGCCACTTGAGTCTTTAATGAAAAACACGCAAATAGCAACTGGCACTAATCTAGATAATAAACAACTTGCCCTCGAAACTCTCAAGTTGTTCCGCATTATCTTTAAATCAAACAATCGGCATTTCCATGAAGTTGAAAAAGCGATAGGGCTAGGTGGAGCTTCGTTATGGGCAATATCAGAAATTGCAGAAAACGTAGAAATAACAATCTCCGAGTTAGCAAAATCGATGTCCATACACCAAACCACAGCCAGCAATCTAGTAGATAAGCTAGAAAAAGGGGGGTACGTTCAACGACTCCGTAGCAATGTTGATAGACGGCTCGTTAATATCAAACTAACGGACTTGGGACTTAGCATGCTGAAAAATGCTCCTCCCCCATATCGAGGAGTATTGCCTGACGCACTAATGAAAATGGAATTTGAGCAACTTTCCCTGCTCAAAAATAATTTATCAGCTTTAGTCTCATCACTAGAAATTAAGGAGCTTAATGCTGCTTTTGAAACATTAGCAAGCGACTAAGCGTAAACAGTAGAGCTAGTAGTGTTAGTTGAATGTCTCAAATGGGCTGAATGCCAAAAATTATGATGTCTACTTTGTGGTTGGAAAGCAGGCTCTAATTATCGAACAATTTCGTACATAACCCACTTCTAACAATTTTTTATCTCACACCATGTAGAGATTTGCCATCGGTGTATTTTGTTACTGGGCAATTTACAACGATATCTGTAACAGTAAGTGATATTTCTCCCTTATCTTCAGCAGACAAAAGCTCAGCTTCAGACTTCAACACTCGAACACTCTCGGTTTTTACCCATTTAACTAAAACAAGCCGCCAAAGCGGACTGTAATTCTGATCCGCATTATCACCGCCAATGGGTGATGGAGCTGACTGAAATATACTTATCTGCTCAGCATTGGGAAATTTGTAGACACGTTCCAAAATAGAACGACTATTATCCTTAGGTATTGCATCTCGAAGCCGAGGCACATAGTTTACGCCAGCCGTTTTAGCCATTGCTGAGTCAGAAATATCTGTTGTGACATACTCGACTTTTTTGCCATCGATCCAAGCACGATTTAAGGGTAAAACGGTTTCTGTTCGACCAACATCGAAAGTGCTACTAGCGCATGCAGATAGAGCAGAAAGAATAGTCAAGAAAATGACACGTTTGATCTGCAACATTCATATACTCCGAAATTCTTTTGTATAAAATTAATAGACTATACTTAATTTTATGTTTAGATATTGATATCCTTAATTTATTATTTATTTTCAGCATTAAATGGCAGTTGAGGCCGAGTGCCTAACCTGAAAAGACCGCAATTAGAAGTCAGAAAGCGGGCAAACACTAAATTAGTAGAAATGGCCCCAAGCGAACTAAGGGCCATCATTACTTATGTTGCAATAGAGTGTTTCAATACAGCAAGCCTATAAAGTGCAATCGCATTCACCTGATTGGCTTATCTGAATCTCGACGCCAAATGATCGATGAATGCACGTACTGCTGGTGGCAGTCCACGGCGTGTAGTGAATACAATATGTATGATGCCCATGTCGGCACTCCAGTTTGGGAAAACATGTACCAGTTTTTTACTTTCAATGGATTCTTTGCATGTGTGATCTGGTAGTAATGCAATTCCTAATCCATTAATTGCAGCCTCTCTTACAGTAGCAAAATCTACACATGTCATTCTAGGCTCATGTCTAATGACTTTGTACCCAGTGCTAGCGTGATTAAATTTCCATTCAATTTCCCCAGCGTGTTCCACGGTAGCCAAAGTTGGCAATGAAGAAAGATCTTGGATGTCAGTGTTATTGCACTTAACCGCTAACGAGGGGGAGGCTACTAATATTCTTCTGGATTGCCCTAAGGTTCGCACGATCAGCGATGCATCTGTCTCCAGGGCGATCCGTACTCGGACTGCTACATCGATTCGGTCTTCAATCAAGTTCACTGGCTGATCACCAGCGATCAATTGTAGTTTCACTTTCGGGAATTGA
The DNA here is from genome assembly GCA_036504995.1 of Methylophilaceae bacterium. Lineage (GTDB taxonomy): Bacteria > Pseudomonadota > Gammaproteobacteria > Burkholderiales > Methylophilaceae > DASXUG01. The sequence goes on from DASXUG010000011.1 coordinate 152,684, forward strand.
TGTATGAAAGATGAAAATGTAGGTGAAAGTAATTCAAACAAACCCAATGGGCAACTACAGCGCACAAGGCCTTGCGGTTCGCTTAGAGATTCAGATACGACTGAGTCAGCTTGCTCCACATCCAGCAATATGGTCTTGCAACGCTCGTAAAACGTTTGGCCGATCTCGGTAACACGGAATCGCCTAGTAGATCGCTCCACTAGTCGTACGCCTAATCGTGTTTCAAGGTTGCCTATACGTCTACTAATTGTAGATTTAGGAATCTTGAGCTTACGACTGGCAGCGGCAAAGCTGCCTTCCTTCACCACATCAGTAAACAGTATGTAATCGTTGATATCGCGCATATTGACTCATTAATGGAACAATGTAACTCACAATAGCAGTCTAGTGCATATATTGGACCAATGGCAATATTCTTCTCACGCAATTCAATCAATCAAGGAGAACAAAATGTCATACGATTTTACAAATAAGGTAGTTGTAGTTACTGGTGGTACTAGCGGTATTGGTCTTGCAACGGCCAAGCATTTTTCTGATGCAGGAGCCAAGGTATTTATCACTGGTCGTCGTCAGCCTGAGCTAGATCAAGCCATCAAAACAATAGGTGGTGATACTATTGGAGTGCGAGGTGATATGTCTAAATTGGCAGATATCGACCGTTTATATGATGAGGTTCAACAATATCACTCACAGATTGATGTGCTGTTTGCCAATGCAGGTGGTGGCACGATGCTACCTTTAGGCGCAATCACAGAAGAGCAATACGATAATACATTCAACAGCAATGTTAAAGGTGTCGTCTTCACGGTCCAGAAAGCATTACCTTTACTACGCGACGGCGCTTCCATCGTGCTGACTGGCTCCGTAACTAGTATTACAGGTACTGCTGCCTTTAGCATCTACAGTGCCACTAAAGCAGCAATCCGTAACCTTGCAAGAAGCTGGACCATCGACTTGAAGGAGCGAGGTATCCGTGTCAATGTGGTAAGCCCTGGCCCAATCAAAACCCCTGGCTTAGTAGAGCTTGCTGGAACAGATCCGATAGCCCAGCAAGGCTTGCTGGATTACATGGGATCGCAAGTTCCACTAGGTCGTGTTGGTGAGCCCGAAGAAGTCGCTAAAGCCGTAGCGTTCCTGTCTTCGGAGGATGCTAAATTTATAGCGGGTATCGAATTCTTTATCGATGGTGGTTTAGCCCAGATTTAATTATTAACGGCCACTGCAATTAAGTGGCCGTTAATTTATAGAGGCTACCATGGGCCGTTTTATCAAAACTGAATCGTCGGCGTCTAAGCTTCCTAAAAGCAGACTTAATAATTCTGGGTTAGCGGCCCTAAACAGACATTGAAGTACTTATCAGGCTCTCTCCAGCATCACTTCTTAAAGTTGCCTTACACTTAAATATCTAAACCAATTCTTTTTTTGACGCTAGAGCGTGCATTGCTTAGCACCCAATCCGATAGTTCTGAGTTTGACAGTGTACGTGAAACTGCAAGCGCACCAGCCATTTCAGTAAGCACAGAACAAGCAAGCTCTTCTGAATTTGCTTTATTTAGCTTATTTAGAGTGCTGGAGAGGATATGGATTGTGTGTTTTATGCCCGATTCGAAACGCGTTTTTGTATCGCTAGACATGCGCGCAACATCACCATTAAGTGCAACCACCGCACATCCTTTATCTCGTAAATCTCGGTGCTCTGGGCTTAGATATAGGTCAATATAATTTGTAAGTGCTAAAGCAGTATCTGCACCCTGCAAGCTTTTCTCGAAGGCTTCAATGCGATCTTCAAGTATATAGGTAATGGCTTCTGCAACAAGTTCATCTTTCGACTTAAAGTGCGCATAGAACCCGCCGTGCGTTAATCCCACTTTAGCCATGAGCGCGGCAACGCTCATGTTGTCTGGTCCATGCTCACGAATTGCGGCTGAGGCTTCTTCTAATAGTTTCTGACGAGTGCGCTGTTTGTGTTCATTGTCGTAACGCATAAATTTTCCAATGGCTGATAGAGCTTAACTAATGATTATCTTTATTATATTACAGTTATCATATAAATGATTGCGCGCATCTTGATATTATTATATGATACTTGACATATAATAAATTGTGCCCGATTAACTCATTGATTTTAATGAGTGATTGGGTTTCTTAAATTGGCCTTATAGTATGATGTCTGTCATATAAATGGCTGCTTAACTAATTAATACCCTCGTTAGGGTTAAAGGATGGATATGATTAAGGGTAAGATTGCACTAGTGACTGGTGCTTCATCAGGCATTGGCAAAGCCACGGCAGAACGTCTCGCGCAGGCTGGATATAAGGTTTATGGCACCAGTCGGCATGGAGCACAAGCGGGACAACAATCATTCGAGATGCTAGCACTTGATGTAACCAGTGATAAATCCGTCGAAACAGCAGTTGCAGAGCTAATAAAGCGTGAGGGTAAAATAGACTTACTCGTGAATAATGCTGGCTTTGGTGTGGCACCAGCTGGGGCCGAAGAGAGCACAATTGAGCAAGCACATTCAATTTTCAATACCAATTTCTATGGAGTGTTACGTATGACGCGCGCCATCGTGCCTCATATGCGTAAACAAGGAAGTGGCCGTATTCTCAATATCAGCTCGGTGCTGGGCTTCTTACCAGCACCTTACATGGCGCTGTATGCAGCAACAAAGCATGCAGTCGAAGGTTACTCAGAATCTCTCGACCACGAGTTACGCACAAGAGGTATCCGCGTTTCGACTATTCAGCCTGCTTACACAAAAACAGGGTTCGATTCGAATTTACTAGAGCCCGATGCAAAGCTTGATGAGTATCAGAAGAATCGCGCTGCTTTAAATATTCGAGTCAAGGAAGCCGTGGAAGGAGGAGACGATCCTAGCGTCGTAGCCGATACTGTGTTGAAAGCCGCCACCGCTGATCATCCGAAGCTCAAATACACGGCTGGTAGTCAAGCATGCCAATTGAAACTGCTTCGTAGATTTGCGCCTGCTTTCTTACTAGACGCTGGTGTTAGAAAGAATTTAAAGCTCGACGCGTAAGCTACAGCCACTTTTATAATTAGACCCATCACTAATGACCCATAACCAATCGTGATGGTTTTATAACGTTACCTGTCTAAAGCCATGCTTTAAATAGTCAAACTTTCGGCCCATAGCAGCCACTAAAACCTTATTGCAGGAACTGGTAAAATGTCTCTGTTAAGGATATGGTGGCTGTTGTTGCAAACACTTACTAGCCAGCTTACTATATATGACTACGTAGCTAAATTTCCAAACTAGTCTTGGCCATTTTCACGTAAAAACTCTATTTCTTCGATCAATGGTTTAATAATACTATCCACTTCAGCTTGGCTATATCGAGGTGTAATATGTTGTGGGCAGTTCCATTCAACGGCTTCAACATGAATGACAATTCCTCGCTCTACACGTGCTCGGTAGCTAGGCACTTCTAAACGGGCAACAATTTCAGGCTCCTCTGACTCATGCACGATCCGCACAGTGCCCCACAGTTTGAGACGACGACGATTAGGATAATCCATCAGAATGAGTGAAATTCTAGGACTAGCATTTAGATTACCTACACTCAGGTATTGTTTGTTACCACTAAAGTCTGCGTAGCCAATCGTTTCATGATCAATGACACGTAAAAAGCCTACAGGGCCACCACGATGTTGTACATAAGGCCAGCCATTTTCCGAAACTGTGGCTTGATAGAAGCTGTCACGTGCCTCTATGAATTCAGTCTCAAATTCGCCTAACTTATTGCGCGGGTCATCAGATAGTTCAAAATGCTGATTACGCTCGCGACTACCATAACGACTTTGCGCCGCCTTAACACTTTCGGTAAAACTAATTGTGGCAAATGCTGTTGGCATGATCAAACTCCTTTGCAATTTTGTAATGATAGCGATTCATTAAGTACATCGTAGTGGCCTGCAAATGGTTGCTAGCTATAGAGTCTCAGCTAAGCTGCAACCTGCAAAGCGACCTTAGGAAAGTCAATGTCTAAACGGCTCGCTTTACCTAGCATGTTGGTCAGGATGTTAAGGCCGACATGGGTAATGATTTCAACAATATCCGCATCTGAATAACCTGCTGCTCTTGCCTCTATGAGTTCCGCAGTAGTAACCTCACCTGTATGTTCGGCAAGAGAGCGTGCCAACTTTACAGCGATTGCAGCTTTAGCGTCTTGGCTACTTCCTGCCCGATTTGCAGTGATTTCTTCACCGTTCAAGCCTGCTTTTTTACCAATAGCAGTATGTGCTGATAAGCAATATTCGCAAGCGTTTTGCTGTGCTAACGCAAGCGCAATACGCTCGCGCGTTTGCGGTTCCAAACTACCTTCGCTCGCAATGCCATGCAGTCCTAAAAAAGCACGTAACGCAGCAGGGGAGTTAGCAAACACCTTGAGAAAATTAGGCACCATCCCTAGTTGCGATTGGATAGCATCCAGTAATTTTTTTTGTTCTGCATTTGCAGTTTCATTGGTAATAGTTGTAATGCGGCTCATGATAGATCTCCTTTAAAGTTAACTGTATTTACACCGCTTAATTGATTGATTCGGCGGATGTATGCATTCTTACACTTTACATTTACAATAAGAATACTTAAAAAATACAATAAACTATTTCATTTATAGGAATAATAAATGGACAGACTGAATTCAATGGTCACTTTTATCGCAGTGGCTGAGCAAGAAGGGTTTGCGGGAGCCGCACGAATTTTAAATATATCGCCACCAGCAGTCACTCGCGCCGTTGCTGCGCTAGAAGAACATTTGGGTGTAAAGCTTTTTAACCGTACAACGCGGTTCGTCAGGTTAACGGAGGCTGGGCAGCGGTATTTAGAAGATGCAAGACGTATTGTTGCGGCTGCAGATGAGGCTGATGAAGCTGCGGCAGGTATAAACGCAGAACCAAATGGTCATTTGGTCGTCACCGCTCCAGTCTTATTTGGGCGCTTATATGTAATGCCAGTAATCTCAGACTATCTTCAACGGTATAAAGATACGGAAGTCACTGCATTGTTCCTGGATCGAATTGTGAATCTATTAGAAGAAGGTGTTGATGTAGGTATTCGAATCGGAGAACTACCAGACTCCAGTTATAAGGCTCTACGCGTTGGACAAGTACGGCGTGTTCTATGTGCAGCACCTTCTTATCTCGCTGAACATGGCATTCCTTCTATGCCAGAAGATATTGTCAAACACCAACTTATAGTCGCTGGCGCGATTAGCTCAACTGTAGATTGGCGGTTTGAAGATAGAGGTTCGCCTGTAACCGTTCGAATCAAACCACGTCTTAGAGTAACTAGTAATGATGCAGCGATTGAAGCTGCAGTTTCGGGATCAGGAATCACGCGCCTACTTTCATATCAAATTGCTCCTCAATTGGCATCAGAAGCGTTAGTAATCATACTGGATGAGTTTGAGCCCAAACCTTTACCGATTCATGTCATTCATCGTGAAGGGCGGTATGCTTCTGCAAAAATACGGTCTTTTGTTGACCTGATTTCTGTGAGATTGAGAAGTAACGCGTCGTTTAATTAACAACACAAATGGTATAAGAGTATGTATTTAACAGCGATAAGTAAAGACTGTAATTTTATACGTCATATTGCGTACATACTTATCATCGTAAATTAGTTAATATGCCTCAGGGCTATTTCTAGCTCTGAGGCATGGTTATTGCTCACAATAACTGATATGGATAAGAGCGGGAATATCGCCAACATCAATCATGTCTAATAATAAATCGGGGTCGGGGAAATTGTCGATTGTAAACTTAGCGTTGCCTGCGTCTGAAGATTCGGTTTCAGAAAGTCGCAGGTTTGAAAATACTGGGTCTGGTAAAGCTGACACTGGGAAAGTGGGCTCTGAAAGTACAGAGCCCTCACAGCGTATCGTCAAAATACGTCGGGATTACAATACTTGGGTGGCCAATGAGTCCATCGAAGATTATGCGCTTCGGTTCACCCCGCGTTCTTACCGTAAATGGTCAATTTTACGAGTTTCTAATACTGCATTAGGTGCTATCTCATTTTTGGTACTTGAGGCCATAGGTGGCACAATTGCAGTTAATTACGGATTTATCAATGCATTTTGGGCGATTTTAGCGGTTGGTGCCATTATATTTTTAACTGGCTTACCGATTAGTTATTACGCCGCAAAGTATGGCGTAGATATGGATCTGCTGACCCGCGGTGCTAGCTTTGGCTATATTGGCTCAACCATTTCTTCGTTTATCTATGCCTCGTTCACCTTTATTTTGTTCTCGCTTGAAGCCGCCATTATGGCGTATGCGCTCGAGTTATACTTCGGCTTGCCACTCTACTTAGGCTATCTGGTCAGCGCGCTGATTGTGATTCCCCTCGTGACGCATGGTGTCACCCTCATTAGTCGTATCCAGATGATTACCCAGCCCATTTGGCTGGGTTTAATGTTGCTTCCATTTATTGCAGTGTTGCATCAAGACCCCAATATTATTGCCAGGTTGGTCGTATTTGGTGGTGAGTCGGGCACAGGCGGGCAATTTAATCTGCTCATGTTTGGTGCAGCCACCGCGGTAGGGGTGGCATTAATTCCACAAATTGGTGAGCAGGTGGATTTTTTACGCTTTATGCCTGAAAAAACGCCTGAAAATCGCTTGCGCTGGAATTTTGGAGTGCTTGTTGCAGGCCCTGGTTGGGTGATTTTAGGTATCGTCAAAATGTTAGGTGGTGCCCTGCTTGCCTATTTGGTGATACAAAGCGATATGTCTTATCAGTCCGCCGTTAACCCCACGCATATGTATTTGGTAGGCTTTGGTTATGTGTTTTCTTCCCATCAGATGGCCTTGGCGGTCACCGCACTTTTTGTCTGTGTCTCGCAAATTAAAGTCAATATGACCAATGCTTATGCAGGTTCGCTGGCTTGGTCTAACTTTTTTGCGCGACTCACGCATAGCCATCCTGGGCGTGTTGTATGGGTTGGTTTTAATGCCATCATCGCTATTATGCTGATGGAGTTGGATGTATTTAAAGCGCTTGAGCAGGTGCTAGGGCTGTATTCAAATATCGCTATTGCATGGATAACCGCTGTGGTGGCCGATTTGGTGATTAATAAACCATTAGGCTTAAGCCCTAAGGGTATCGAGTTTAGACGGGCGTATTTGTACGATATCAACCCGGTAGGTGTAGGCACCATGCTACTGGCCTCATTAGTCTCAATCGCAGCTTTTATGGGGGTTTTTGGTGCAGCGGCACAATCTTTTTCTTCTTTTATCGCGCTGGGTACGGCGTTAATTACCTCGCCACTTATTGCATGGTGGACGCAAGGAAAATACTACATTGCCCGCAAACCACATATTTTTATGCCGATTAAGTCGCTACACAAATGTGTGGTGTGCGAGCGTGAGTATGAGAGTGATGACATGGCGCACTGTACCGCATACCAAGGGGCAATTTGCTCGTTATGTTGTTGTTTGGATGCGCGTTGCAATGACACTTGCAAGCCGCATGCGCGTTTATCGAGTCAATGGATAGGCTTTAACAAAAAAATTCTGCCCAAAGCGTTTTGGAGCTATCTGAAAGGCGGAGTTGCACATTACATTCTGCTAATGGGCATCGCACTGCTGTTTTTTGGCGCGGTACTTGGCTTGATTTACTATCATGAGACCATCACCTTAGAAAGCACAGCAGCAGACTTATTGCCGCAGTTGCGTTCAGGGTATTTGAAGGTATTTACTGCCTTGGTGTTTGCCAGCGGCATTGTGGCTTGGTGGCTGGTGTTATCCACAGAAAGCCGCCGTGTGGCGCAAGAGGAGTCAAATCGTCAAACTGGTTTGCTCCTGCGTGAGATAGAGTTACACCGACAAACAGATACCGAACTGCAACTTGCGCGGCATATTGCTGAGCAGGCGAATAATGCTAAGAGCCGCTATATTACTGGTATCAGCCATGAGCTCAGAACGCCATTGAACAGCATCTTGGGTTATGCGCAGCTGTTAGATAATGATGCAACAATTCCTGAAAATCGCAAGCATGCAATTCGTGTGGTCAGACGTAGCGGCGAGCATTTGCTATCGCTGATTGAGGGTACGTTAGATATTGCACGTATTGAGAGCGGCAAACTCACTTTTGATATGAAGCCTGTGCGCTTTCCCGAGTTTATTAGCCAAATTGTCAGCATGTTTGAAATTCAAGCGCGTAACAAAGGGCTTGATTTTAAGTATGAAGTCACCGGGGAGTTGCCAAAATTAGTGCGTGCAGACCAAAAGCGACTCACACAAATTTTGATCAATATTTTGGGAAATGCGGTGAAGTTCACCAAAACTGGTGGTATTCGGTTTCGCATTCAGTATGCGCGTGAAATTGCCCATATTGAAATCGAAGATACAGGGCCAGGAATTAAGCGTGATGAGCGCGACAAAATATTTGAACCGTTTGCGCGAGGTAGTGCAGCGAATCAAATTAACATTGGCGGCACGGGTTTGGGTTTGACTATTAGCAAGTTGCTAACTGGTCTGATGGGCGGAGAGCTCAACTTTACTAGCATCGTAGGCAAAGGAACCACTTTTCAGATTCGCCTGTTTTTATCGCAAATTCATCGAGATAGCGCAGATGAGCCGGTTGGCTTTCTCAATCGTATTGCTTATCAGGGCACTCGGCGCAAAGTGTTGGTGGTTGATAATGAACAAGTTGACCGCGAGTTGATTGTGAATATTTTAAGTCCGCTGGGTTTTGAAATGGCAGAGGCCGCAACGGGTGAAGAGGCATTGGCTGTTTATGCCGATTTTAAACCTGATGTGATTTTGATGGACTTAGCCATGCCTGTGATGGATGGCTGGGAAGCCTCTTACATCATTCGCAAGATACACCGATCCGATGTGCCTATAGCGATTGTTTCTGCCAATGCTTACGATAAAAATCTAGATAATGCAGCTGGAATCCCAGCACTCGACTTTATTGTAAAACCTGTCAATGTTGAAGAGTTATTAGATTGGTTAGGTAATGCGCTTAAGTTAACCTGGGTGACTGATGATGGTGCGTTTGATCCACACGAGGTACTGATGGGTCAACATCATCAGCCAGTACAGTTACATGCAGGGCAACTCAGGTCCCCACCCGAGAAAGAACTGAATGAATTGTTGGCCTTAGTAAACTTAGGCTATATTAAGGGGATTAACCAGAAACTGGATGAAATTGCGATTATGGATAGTAGTTATACTGAGTTCGTTACCCTTATGCGCGAGTTTTCTAGCCAGTTTCAAATCGAATCAATGAAAAATCTTATGCAAGAGTTGCAGGCATGAAGAATATCGGCAGCAATCGTAACCAGTCATCTACCGTACTTATTGTTGATGATGTGCTGGATAACTTAGCCGTGTTGCATGACGCCCTGGATGAAACGGGCTATATGGTGCTGGTGGCAACCAATGGGGCGGCTGCAATTCAAATTGCCAATCAAGCCCAGCCAGATGTGATATTGCTAGATGCCATCATGCCAGAAATGGACGGTTTTGAAGTCTGTCGCCAGCTAAAAGAGGATATCAACACTAGCAGTATTCCTGTGATTTTTATGACGGGGTTAACTGAAGCTGAGCACGTTGCCGCGGCTTTTGGGGTTGGCGGTACGGATTATGTCACCAAGCCGATTCGCCCTAAGGAGGTACTGGCAAGAATCGCCGCACACATGCAAACCGCGAAAATGATGAAGCAAGCCCGCAGTACCTTAGATGCGTTTGGCCAAGCTTCAATTGCCATTACGCCAAACGATGGAAAAATTGTTTGGCAAACGCCGTTGGCACGAGAGCTTTTACAAAAGTACTTTTCTTCTGTAGCTGCATCCTATGAGCATCAGACGCCTACGCCAATTCTAAACTGGATGGAAACCTCATTTGCCGACCATGCTAAAGGGGGAGTAAGTCAGCCGCTGATTATTATACAGGGTGCTGATCGACTGATTTTTAGTGCCGCGGCATTTTCAGGCGATGAACATTGGGTGATTTTACTGAGAGAAGAGTCAGATGCCGCCCAAATTGAGGCGCTAATGACCACATTTAGCCTTACCAAGCGCGAGTCCGAGGTGCTGTACTGGGCGATTAAAGGCAAAACCAATCGTGATATTGGCGATATTCTTGGCACTAGCCCGAGAACTATTAACAAACATCTTGAGCATGTGTTTGAGAAGCTCGGGGTGGAAACCAGAACTGCTGCTGCATCGTTAGCTGCCACGAAGTTGCGAATGGTTAAGTAGTTTTTTGATCAAGTGCGGCTTTAGTTTAGCCAGTAGTTGCACTTTTTTATTTTAAATCCAAATAATTGGGTGCCGTATTCAGTTGTCTCATGTCTCACTCGCGTTTAACAAAACCCTCATTAAATCTAGGTTTTTACAAAAATATATCCCCTAACTGTACTGCAAAAAATATGGCATAACTGTGTCTGATAATGGGCCAAAAAAACCAGTACAGTTGCATCATCAATATAGTTTCACATCTCAAATCAGTTTAAAGCTTTTATCTTTATTGCCGTTAAGTTTTAGAGCGCATATTACATACGTTATGGAACGTGGTTGGGCATAGAAGTAAGAGCATGAACAATACAAAATCAAGGCAAAAGTCAAGGTCAGTTATGGCAGATAATACAAAAGTGGTTCGGCACTATCCACACCCCGCAGCAGGCTGGGGTGCACTGAAGAATGTGGCGCACCAATTGGTTCATCATCGTATCCCTGCTAAGGGAGTGATTACCCTGTTCGCGCAAAATCAACCCGATGGTTTTGATTGTCCAGGCTGCGCTTGGCCAGATAAAGAGCACACTTCAACCTTTGAGTTTTGTGAAAATGGTGTGAAGGCAGTTGCAGCAGAGGCGACTGCTAAACGTGTTACTCCTAGCTTTTTTGAAAAACATACCGTCACCGAACTGATGTCATGGAGCGATTATGCGCTTGAAGATTCAGGTCGCTTAACTGAGCCCATGCGCTATAACAGCGCTACAGATAAATATGTTCCCATCACTTGGGATGCGGCATTTAATCTAGTTGCCGAGCAGTTAAATGCGTTAAGTAATCCAAACCAAGCCGTGTTTTATACTTCTGGTCGCGCCAGTAATGAAGCGGCGTTTTTATACCAATTGTTTGGTCGCGAGTTCGGTACAAATAATTTCCCAGATTGTTCCAATATGTGTCATGAATCCACCAGTATGGGTCTACCCAGCATGGTGGGTATCGGCAAGGGCTCTGTGACGTTGGAAGACTTTGAACATGCAGATACCTTGCTGCTGTTTGGTCATAATCCAGCTACCAATCACCCACGTATGTTGGGTGAGTTGCGTGAATGTTCACGCCGTGGCGCGCGCATTGTTTCAATCAATCCGTTAAAAGAACGTGGCTTAGAAAAATTTGCCGACCCGCAAAGCCCGCTGGAAATGATCACATTTGGCGGGACAAAAATCAGTGAGCATTTCGTGCAACCTAAATTAGGGGGCGACTTGGCCCTAGTTAAAGGCATGATTAAATACGTGATTGAATGGGATGACCAAGCTAAGGCCACAGGTACAGAGCGTGTAGTGGATGTAGATTTTATTAATCAACATACCCATGATTTTGAGCGTATGGCACAAGATGCGCGCGATGAAGATTGGGCAGTCATTGTTGAAGAATCTGGTGTTTCGCAAGCGCAGATTGAAGCGGTTGCGCGTATTTATACGGCTGGCAAAGCGGTGATTTCTACTTGGGGTATGGGCATTACCCAGCATAAACACTCAGTAGCAACAGTGCAGATGATTACTAATTTAATGCTGTTGCGAGGCAATATAGGTAAGCCAGGTGCGGGTTTGTGCCCAATGCGTGGTCACAGTAATGTGCAAGGTAATCGTACCATTGGTATTTACGAAAAACCGTCCCCACAGTTTTTAGATAGCCTTGGTCGTGTGTATGGTTTTGAGCCGCCACGTGAAGATGGTCATGATGTCGTTGATGCAATTCGCGGCATGTTAGATGGTCACGTGAAAGTGTTTATGGCACTTGGCGGCAACTTCTCAATCGCGACCCCAGATACTGACCAAACCTGGAAAGGGTTACGTCAATGTGAGTTGACCGTCAATATCACCACCAAGCTTAATCGCAGTCATTTGGTGCATGGTAAGCATGCGCTGATTCTGCCGTGTTTAGGTCGTACCGAGGTGGATCAGCAAGCCACTGGCGCGCAAGGTATTACGGTGGAAGACTCCATGAGTATGGTGCACGTTTCATACGGTATGAACAAGCCAGCCTCTCCTAATTTACGTTCTGAGCCTAGCATTGTGGCGGGAGTTGCTCATGCCACGCTTAAAAACAGCCGTACCCCGTGGTTATGGTATATCGAAGACTATAGCCGTATTCGCAGTGATATTGAAAAAGTATTGCCAGATTTTGCTAACTTTAATGAGCGCATCAAAGTGCCAGGTGGCTTTAGGCTACCAGTGCCTTCAGGTGAGCGCATCTGGAAAACCGCAAACGGCAAAGCTAATTTTATGACGCACGCTATCCCGCAGGATTTGCCGATACATAAAGCGCGCAAACTGCATGGTGACGATATTTTTAACCTGATGACCACCCGTTCTCACGATCAATACAACACTACGATCTATGGTATGGATGACCGCTATCGTGGCATTTTTGGTGAGCGTCGTGTGGTGTTTATCAACCGTGAAGACATGGCTGCTAAAGGCCTGAAGGCGGGTGATTGGGTGGATCTGATTAGTATTTGGGATGATGGTCTGACCCGCCGAGCCGATAAATTTATGTTGGTGGAATACGACATCCCGCGTGGCTGCTTAGGCGGCTATTACCCTGAAACAAATAACCTGGTGCCGTTAGACAGTGTGGCGGATTTGTCCCATACGCCCACGTCAAAATCGGTTGCCGTTAGATTGGAGAGATCACATGCTTAATAGTGAATTACATCAAATTGACACCTATGCTCCCAACCCTATTTGGGCGCAGATACTAGAGCAAATGTTTGCCGAAGCGAAAAAAGGCCGTGGCACTATACCGATGGCCGCTTTATGTAAGCGTTTAGATCTACGCATGAGCTCGTTGCAACGCCATTTAACTGCCTTGGCAGAGCATGCCTTGGTTGATCTGCGTTGTGATGATGCAGGTCGCTGGACGACCTGGTTGACCATCGATGGTATTGAGTTTTGTGAGTCTGTAGAAGCTTAGGCTGTAGAAGCTTAGTAAGTGTAGCGTAATAAAACTGTGTCAGACTCAGCATTTTTATTGCTTGAAGTGGTTTTACCTAAACATTGTCATTATTACTGTGAGATCGCACAAACTGCATTAAAATAACTGTACTGTATTTAATACTATCAGTTGATCATTTTAAGGCATTTGCATGAAACTATACCTGTCACTTGTCGCGCGCATGCGTGCCTTGATTGATGAAGGGGTCTTTAAGCCAGGGGAAAAAGTATTTTCACTGCGCCACGCCAGTCAGCATTTCAATTGTAGTATCAGCTCTGTACTCAAAGCCTACGATATTTTAGAGGCCGATGGCATTATCGGCAGTCATCCGCAATCTGGCTATTATGTCGCACATCGCGTGCCTAATAAAAATGCATCCCATAAAAAATCGCCATCACCGTTAACCAAAAATTTAAACCTTAATGACATTGATCCCAGCAGATTAGTGCTGACTACTCTTAAGGCAATTCGAGAGTCTGGCACTGTTCCCCTTGGTTCTCCGTTTCCTGACCCACATTTATTTCCACTTAAACAAATTCGGCAATACGAAAAAGCGCTAAGTGCTGATGAGGCCGAGTGGGGGGTGCTGAATGATTTGCCGCCTGGCAATGAAAATCTACGTCAACAAATTGCCAGACGTTATCAGTTTGCAGGTTTAGATATTTCGCCCGATGATATTGTGATTACTCACGGCGCAACTGAGGCTATTAGTTTATGTTTGCAAGCTGTTGCGAAGGCAGGGGATACCATCGCATTAGAAATGCCAGGCTATTATGCCTTGGCCAATGTAGTTGAGCGCATGGGGATGAAAGTAGCCGAGGTACGTACTCACCCAACTGAAGGCATTGAGATGGATGCGCTCTTGGCGCTCACGCAAAATGTGCGGCTAGCGGCTGTAGTATTGACCGCCAATTTTCAAAATCCCTTAGGTGGCGTAATGCCAGAAGCAAAAAAGAAAAGGCTGGTGGAGTTTTTGGCTGAGCGGAAAATCCCACTTATTGAAGATGACGTCTATCAAGAGCTATATTACGGTGAAGTGGCTCCCAAGTCAGCCAAGGCCTATGATAAAGCTGGGTTGGTACTACATTGCTCATCATTCTCAAAATCGCTTGCCCCTGGCTATAGAATCGGTTGGACAGTGGCAGGTCAGTATCGTGCCGATGTTGAAAAACTTATGTTTGTGAATAGCCTGTCTATTCCATCTGCCCCGCAAATCGCTATTGCCAAATTAATGAAGCGAGACAGTTACGAAGCGCATTTAAAAAAACTACGGCATACTCTTAAATCTAACGGTGTGCTGATGCGTGCCGTAATTGCAGAAAGTTTCCCGCAGGGCTCCATCCAATCCACGCCAAGTGGCGGCTACGTGATATGGGTGCAACTACCCGAAGGTTTGGATTCATTAGAGCTATATCGTCAGTGCATTGAAAAGGGCATCAGCATAGCCCCTGGCCCCATTTTTACACGCAAAAAAGCACTAGTGAATTATATTAGACTGAACTACAGCCATCAGTGGACGGCGGAAATTGAGCGAGCGGTAAGAGAGGTGGGGCGGTTGGCGAAAGAGATGCTTAGTAGCGCTTAAATTTGTTGAAGAGTGGTATAAAACTCTTCAGCCTCGTCATTCTCGCGTAAGCGGGAATCCATTTTGAGTTTTAACGGATTCCAGTCTCTAATCTCAATACAATAAGTCAGATAACTAAAACCAATCCTAAAGCTGTTTGAATTCACATTGACCGTCACTAAGCTAACCACGTATTATCCCAGCCTATGAAAACTCCCAAGAGACTAGAGTCTCTCATTGAAGATGGCATCGTTGATGAGGTGATTCGCCAGTTAATGAGTGGCAAAGAAGCGACCGTATATGTGGTACGCTGTGGTGAAGAGGTGCGTTGCGCTAAGGTGTATAAAGAGGCGAATAAACGTAGCTTTCGCCAAAGCGTAGATTACACCGAGGGTCGTAAGGTAAAAAGCAGCCGCCAAGCGCGAGCGATGGCTAAAGGCTCAAAATACGGTAAGCAAGCACAAGAGGAAGCTTGGCAAAGTGCCGAGGTGGATGCTTTGTATCGGCTTGCAAGTGCAGGGGTAAGCGTGCCTAAACCCTATCAGTTTTACGAAGGCGTATTGATTATGGATCTTGTGGCGGATGCTGATGGTAACGCGGCGCCTAGGCTCAATGATATAGTTTTTACCCCTGAAGATGCTCGTCGCCACCATCAGACTCTACTAAAAGAAGTCGTTCGTATGCTGTGTGCTGGCATTGTGCATGGCGATCTTTCTGAATTTAACATCTTGCTAAGTGCTGATGGACCAGTGATTATTGATTTGCCACAAGCGGTAGATGCCGCGGGGAATAACCACGCTATGAGTATGTTGGAGCGAGATGTCGGCAATTTAGCCACTTTTTTCGGCCAATTTGCGCCTGAGTTGCTCACTACCCAGTATGGCAAAGAAATCTGGGCGCTATATGCCCACGGGGAACTCACTCCTGAGGTGGAGTTGACGGGACGGTTTAAACAAGATTTTAAACCAGTGGATTTAAAGAGTGTTGTGCGTGTGATTGATGCCGTGCGAGATGACGAGGCCAAACGGCAAATGCGACTGGCTGAAGCAAGAAATACACAGCCAAATAAGAGTCGTTAATTGCTAAGTTAAGCGCTATTGACGCACTAGCATATTAAAACAACTCCGCCTGAGCAGCGGGCGGGGCGGATAGTAGCTTATCAAGATCAATTTCAAAAATCCCTAGTTTGCCAGGGCATGGCATAAATGCTAATGGCGTTGCTTGCTCAAATAAAAAGCCATAATATTCTTGATGTACGCCGCCAAAATGCACACGTTGCTCACGTTTGATGCTAGCAGGTAAATCGCTTGGCTTGCAGCACAATACTAACTTGGCAATGCCAACTACCCCGCCATATTCAAGCTTGTCTCTATCAGGGATGGGAATATTGGTGCTTGATTTAATGTAGTGATAATACTGCTCATACAAACCTTTGCTGGCATGTATCAGCATAGGCCCACGGTATTGCGTACCCCAAGTGCGGTCATCAACCAGCAGATAGCCATTAGCAATCAGCCAAGCGTAGGGTTGCTTGAGTGATAGTGCTTTGACTAGGCCATGTTGGGGTAATATAGACATGGTTCGGCACACTACAGGAGTTGTTGTTTTTATTCAACGTGATTCCATTCCAGTTTGCCCATTGCTGAAGCGCATTAGAATGCAGACAAGGCATATTACATAGGTGCATGCGCCTTGCCTGTATTTGTTAAGATCAAAGGCTTTACAATAAACCCAATGAATCAATGCGCATTTTTTAGCTTGGCCATCAACGTTTGGTGAACGGATTTTGATGCATTGATGACGGAAACTCTCTTGATTGCCTCATCAAATAACTCATGCAATGAGGCAAATGCTTCAACATCAAAACGTAAGCTTAATGCACCAATTTCTACCTCAGCCATGCCATGTGCTTCGCAATACAACACGCGACAGCCTTCATTGGCAGCTAACAGAACCTTCCTACAGCTTGAGTGCTCATCCATTATGGGTAACCCTTTATGATTAAATAAGTCTTCGTTGGCATTTTCTTGCGACTGTAAATTACAAGCGATTGGCGTAATACTCGACCACTTGCTGCACATCAAGCGGAAAAGGAACGTCTTCACTGGATGGCATATGTTCAACCAAAACTGTCATGTCTTGAGGATGCCATGATAGCCACTCTGGCCTTGTCAATGCTGGCTTCTGTACAGTTTCAAGCACAAGCGGAATTTTCCTTGCATAAGCGGTTAAACTTACAGCATCCCCTTTGCGCAATCGGATGGAGGCGATGTTCACTGATCGCCCATTTAATAGCACGTGCCCATGATTGACCAATTGTCTAGCCGCTGGAATTGTGGGGGCAAAACCAGCACGAAATACCACGTTATCAATACGCCGCTCTAGTAGCTGCAGCAAAGTTTCACCTGTTGGTTCTTTGCCTTTACGGGCATCTATCATCAGTCTGCGTAATTGTGTTTCGGTTAAGCCATAATTAAATCGTATCTTTTGTTTTTCTTGCAGCTTGACGCCAAAGTCAGACTTTCTTCGACGTGTTGCTTTTGCTCCGTGCTGGCCAGGGGGTGCGGGTCTGTTCTCAATAGTCTTTCTGGAGAGCCCAGGTAAATCTACCCCTAGTGAACGCATTACTTTTAATCTTGGTTGTGTAAATCTTGACATACTCTTTTCCTATTACTAATAACTAATGAACACCACTTTGCATGGGCACCACTTGCGCGTGCAGATTTTGATAATCTTTCACCACAAAGCCCCATTGAATTTGCAGCCGTCTAGATACATTGCAAATTAATTCGCTTTCCGCGTACTCTGGTGCGGTCAGCTTTTCCGCTAAACTCAGCGCGAGTTTGGCTAACTCCAGCGACGGCTTGCCAGCGTATACGGTTGCTACGCATAGCAAGGATGCCATGACAGAGCTAGCGTCTGGCAGCTCAGGGTCATATAACGCACTACTTGTCTTTTGTTTCATACTCATCCTTATCTAGTTGACCTAATTGCACTTAATTTTCCAATGTCCAAACCTTTAAGACACAGGATGAATTTCTGTCTGCATGACTATTTTTGCTGCGGCTTTACGCATCAACTCGTTTAATACAATAAAGTTGTTCGCTTGCAATCTTAATGATGTGCCACCAACCATGACTACCACAGCGTCACTTGATTTGTTGTAGATCACTCGACACTCTGCATGCGCAGGTAATGTATATTCATATTCGGTTTTTTTACGCATTTTCATACCCTCCAAATATTTCACCATTTATTGAATACAAATGATAATGATTCTTATTTAATAATGCAAGTATATTTTTAAAATATGCTTAAATGAAAAACCCAATAATTAAAATGAAATAGAAAAAATGTGGAGTAGGCCTGAAAATCAGGCTAAAGATAAATCGACCTCAAAGAGAGAGGGGGGTGAGTTGCGGAATATGTTTAATTACTCCGCATGCTTCATCAAGCCTTGTTTACCAGGCAATCTCTTTGCCATCAAAGGCAATAAATCTGCCAGCATTTTCTAGTGATAGTTGTTCTATCACTTGACGTAAACCACTCACGCTTTGTTGTGTATTAATTAAACCATTGGGGCCGCCCATATCGGTTTGTACCCAGCCTGGATGTAATACACCACAGGCTATTCCATAGGGCTTGAGGTCTATACTGAGGCTTTTCATCACCATATTGACTGCGGCTTTGCTGCTGCGGTAGATATAGCTGCCACCACTGGTATTGTCATCCATGCTGCCCATTTTGCTACTCAGGGTGACAATTTTCTTGAGCTCGCTACGCGCAACATGTGAGGTAAATGCTTCTGCCATTTTGAGTGGAGCGATACTGTTGATTTTAAATGCGAGCGCCCATGCGTCGGCGTCTAAATCGCCAAACTCGCTATGTGGAAACACACCCGCGTTGTTAATCAGTACATCAATGGCGTGGCCAGCTAAAGTTTCGGCAAGGGCTTCTATTTGCGAAAAGTCTTCGACGTCTAAGGCGTAGACGGTGATTTTGTCTGCAAATTGAGTAGCAAGGGTGCTTAATGCTTTTGCGCTACTTGGCTCGCGACAACAAGCTAACACTTGCCAACCATCCGCAGCATATTGTTGCGCAAACTCAAGGCCAATGCCGCGATTGGCGCCAGTAATTAAAACCGTGGGTTGGGTCATGAGACTAACTTTCTATCGAAAAGAGTAGGTTCATATCATACAAGAGCTTGTAGTAAATGGTGAAGCTAAAGCTGGACGATATGATAAAGCCTGTTTGTAACAAATCAAATGGCGCCTTTAAGATATTTATTTTTGACTAGTGTGGTAAGCCATTTGTCGATAAACTTATATTTTTGTATTGAGATAAGTTTGTGAGCAAAGAGCATCCTCTAAGGGGCGTCTTATTCATTCTAGGCGCAGTGTTTTTATTTGCAAGTAGTGATGCTTTATCAAAATACTTAACACAGTCTTATCCTGTAGTCTTAGTGCTGTGGGTGCGATACGTTGTGCATGTGTTGTTGATGCTTATCGCCTTGCGCCCCAAATCAATAACATCCTTATTTGAAACGGCTAATCCAAAATTACAGTTGGTGCGCGGCTTGTGTATGGCATGTACCAATTTGTTGTTTATTTCAGCCCTGCGCTTTATCCCTTTGGCAGAAGGTACGTCGATTATTTATCTGACACCGCTTATCATTACCGTGTTATCAGGGCCGTTGTTGGGCGAACGCGTGGGGCGCTTGCAATGGGTAGCCGTATTGATAGGCTTCATTGGCGTATTGCTGATCGTGAGACCAGGAGGGGCTTTGTTTCACCCAGTTGCCTTACTGGCCCTTGGCGCTGCTTGCAGTTTTAGTTTGTATCAACTGGTAACGCGCATCTTAAACCGTACTGATAGTGCCAATGTTTCTAACTTTATCAGTGGGTTGGTGAGCGTGGCAGTCACCAGCTTGTTGCTACCATTTTTCTGGGCAATCCCCACTTTGTATTTTGGGGGCTTAATGGTGATTTTGGGATTTTCGGCGCTGGTGAGCCATTTGTTTATGACGCATGCATATCATCATGCCAAGCCCTCAACCTTAGCGCCATTCACCTATTTGCAGCTGCCATTTGCGGGGCTCATTGGCTATGTGCTGTTTGATCATATTCCTGATATGCTGGCTTTTGTAGGAATGCTCGTGATTGCGCTGGGTGGTTTGCTGGTGATCTTTGGGCAGCGCAAAACTATTGAGCCTACTGTTGATTGAGGCGCTGTTATAAAAGGGCTAAATCCCGTTCTTAAATCCAAGTTGCCGCCAAGCCTCAAAACTGACGAGTGCTACCGTGTTAGCCAGATTCATGCTGCGGTTATTGGCTAGCATGGGGATGCGCAGCCAATGATTTTGTCCGACAGCCTCGCGCACTTCGTCAGGTAAACCTGCGGTTTCTGAGCCAAACAACAGAACATCTCCCGCTTGATAGGCGACCTCATGGTAGAAGTTTTTACCTTTGGTGGTCAACGCAAATACGCGTTCAGGCTTTACGTTATTTAAAAAATCCTGATAGCTGGCATGTACTTTCATCTCAGCAATATCATGGTAATCCAAGCCTGCGCGCAGTAGATTTTTATCGTCAAACTTAAAAGCAATTTCGCCGATTAAGTGCAAAGTGAAGCCGCCATTGGCCGCAAGGCGGATAATATTGCCGCAGTTTTGAGGAATCTTTGGTTCGTAAAGTGCGATATGTAGCATGTGGAAGTTGTAAGTTTAGGTGTGGCCGTGCAAGGAGAGGCTATGGGTTAAAGTCAACTAAACGCCTTCTGGCTTTTGTTCACGGCTGAGTAAATCCATGACCGCCTCGCGCGCAGATTTTCCATATGAAAGCACTTGGTCTACCTCGTAGGTAATGGGCATATCCACGCCTAAATCAGCGGCACGTTTGACCACTTCACGTGCTGTGTGCACGCCTTCTGCCACGTGCCCTAAGTTTTGTAAAATTTCCGCCAGCGGCTTGCCAGTTGCCAGTTGCAAGCCCACCTCACGATTACGTGAGTATTGCCCCGTGCAGGTTAAAATCAAATCCCCTGCACCAGCCAAGCCCATAAAGGTCTCTTTTTGCCCACCTAAAGCTAAACCAAAACGCGTCATTTCAGCCAAGCCGCGGGTGATTAAGGCGGCACGCGCGTTGTTGCCAAACTCCATCCCGTCTGAGATGCCTGCAGCAATCGCCATTACATTTTTTAATGCACCACCAACCGCCACGCCAGCAACATCTTGGCTGGTGTAAACACGGAAATTACCACCATGCATGGCAGCACCAGCTTGCGTAGCAAAAGCTGCATCATTGGCGGCCAAAGTGACTGCGGTAGGTAAGCCACGTACCAATTCAGCAGCGAAACTTGGGCCGGAAAGTGCACCCCACGCCTGTTCCGCACCTAACTCTTCAAGCGCGACTTCGTGTGGTAGTTTTGCGGTACTAGGCTCTAACCCTTTGTTTGCCCAAATCACAGGTAAGCGTACGCCTAGTTGCTTGATGTCATGCAATATGGCGCGAAAACCTGCTGTTGGTACTACGGATAAAATAAAGTCTGCCTTCTCTAAGGCGATGCTTAAATCAGACTCAACACTGAGTTGATCGTTAAATTTAAAGTCACCCAGATAGCGTGGGTTGGCGCGCACATTGCGCATGCCAGAAACGTGCGCTGTACTTCGCGCCCAAAGGCTTACTTGATGGCGTTGACTAATTTGCATGGCGAGGGCTGTACCCCAAGCACCTGCGCCTAAAACGGCAATTTTCATGGTGATATTTTGACTTATAATTTAAATGAAATTAGAGAAGTAGGCATTAGCATTAAATGTAACATTTGAACCACACACCCTAGCTACCCCAAGTTGCGTTAGCGAGTACGTAGCCAGTCAGCCCATCTTTATGTTTTACTTTGACCCAGCCATTTTTACTTGGCTCTAATAATTCTAGCACCACGTCTTTATCTAACTTTGCGATAAGGGTAGAAGTGACGTCTGCAGATTGACGCAGTTCAGCTTGCGCCTGTGTGATTAACACTGTGCGTTTTGCTGCGCTAAGTTGCTTAACTTCAATCCAGCTCAGTCCGCCTTGGTTATCGCGCACTTTAAGCCAATCGCCAAGGTTGACAATAACCTCAACAGGGTAGCCTTGCCCAATCAGGTATAGCTTTTTTCCCTGCGGAGAAGGTGCGTCATACAAAGTGGCTTTGGGAACCGAGACGGAACGATACTCAAGCGCCACCGCCAGGTTTGGCAGTAGCGCAAGCAGTGTGGCAATTAAAGCAAATTTAGTGTGTAGTTGGTGCTTCATTCTGTGCTTGTTTTTGCTGATGGTACAGCGCTTCGAAGTTCACAGGGCTTAATAACACAGGCGGGAAGCCAGCACGGGTCACGATGTCAGAAACCGCTTCGCGCAAGTATGGGAACAAAATGTTAGGGCAAGCAACACTCATGATGATTTCCAAACCATCTTCAGGCACGTTTTGCACTTGGAAAATGCCCGCTTGTGCAACTTCTACCAAAAACACGGTTTTGTCTTCAATTTTTGAAGTTACAGTCACAGTCGTCACTACTTCATAAAAACCTTCATCCAATTTGCCAGCAGTATTGCTTAATTCAATGCCCACTTGAGGTGTTTCACGGTTCATGAAAATTTGTGGTGCATTGGGGATCTCCAATGACATATCTTTTACATACAGCTTCTCAATTGAAAAACTTGGTTGAGGAGCTTGCTGTTCTGCTGCTACATTTTCTTCTGCCATGACATTTCCTAAATATGTTAGCCGTAAATTATATTAACTAAGGCTAACGGTTTAAATAAAAACAACATTCTAACTTAAAGCTGATGCACCACTCAAATAATCCCATCTATTTATGACAAGGGATTTAAAATCGAAGGATTTATGACTAAATTAATGAGCGATCAAGTGGCTGCCAATAAGGCATCCAATTCGCCAGCCAAATCCATCGCGCGTAAATCGTCAAAGCCGCCCACATGGGTGTCACCAATATAAATTTGTGGCACAGTGCGTCGACCAGTTTTTTCCATCATTTCCATGCGCAGTTCGGGCGATAAATCCACACGAATTTTTTCGATTTCTTTCACCCCTTTATTGGTCAACAAACGCTCAGCGTTAACACAATAGGGACATACTGCTGTTGAATACATGACTACTTTTGCCATCTTGATTCCTTTATTGCCGTTTTGCTCAATCTTATCTACTTGTGAGTGATTAACTGCTTTTTACTACTGGTAACTTAGCCGCTACCCATGCATTGATGCCGCCTTCTAGGTTGCTCACTGCCGTAAATTCATTTTTCAGTAATATTGCGCATGCCTTGGCTGATCGCACACCACCTTGGCAATTCACCAAAATGGGTTTGTCTTTATATTTCTGCAGCTCTTTCAGCCTATCTGCCAATTGCGCCAATGGGATATGCTTGGCATCAGTAATATGGCCTGTCGCAAACTCGGTATCTTCACGCACATCAATAACCACAGCATGGTTGCGATTAATCAACATCACTGCTTGGTTCGGATTTACATTATTAGCGCCAGCAGCGCCTTTTTTTAGGGTAGGCCAAATCAGCATAAAACCAGAGCCGATAATCAGGCCAATCAGCATGATATTGTCAGTAATAAATTTCAAAATTATCAACCTTCAAAACGAATATTAAAATGGTGGCGGAATTGTACCTAAATATGGCTTACATATGGGGATGCGCTTTATTAAATCAAGAACGATTGAGTGTTGAACGCCAAAAAGGTTTAAGTGCTGGGCAAATAAACCTTTGAGCAAGGCATTTGGGGTTTGTATTTAAAACTTACTTAAAGCTTTCATTTAGATGTGGGTAGTGCGTTAAGCGTGTAAGTAATCACCTAATGCCGCTAATGTCGCACAGGTTTTCCATTCGGCTTTTGCCTGCGCGATTTCCTCATTAAAATAACCCCAACTCACTAACACAAATGGCAAGTCGTTTTGTTCGGCAGCGATACCATCCTCATAACGGTCGCCAATATATAAAGCATCTTTCGGCGCAATGTTTAAATCAGATAAAATCTGACTTAGCATTTGCCCCTTATTGGCCATAGCGGGGGTGTAATAATCTAAAGCAAATATGCCTGAAAAATATTGCGTCCAACCCAAGTGCTGCATAATTTTTACTGTAGGCACATGGCGTTTGTTGGTGGCGATATAAAGCTCAAAGCCTGCGGCTTGTTGCGTTTTTAGAAACTGTTCAGCTCCTGCATAAACCAGTGTCTGCTTATGCCCCTCTGTGTCGTAGTGAGATTTAAACCGCTGCGCCAAATCCTTTAATATTTCTAGATCTTCAATCCCAGAAAGTTTGGCTAAAGTCTGCATCAATGGCGGGCCAATGACTTCAGACGTTAATGGTATCTTGGGAGCTATGCCCATGCTTGCGAAGGTATGTGCATAGCTCGTCAAAATGCTAGGTGCGGAATCAATCAAGGTGCCATCTAAATCAAAAATCAGGTGATTACGCATTAGTTTTCTTAAATATCAAATGTTATATGGTGTGACTTTTGTGAGCGAATCAGGCTTGCCCACGGCTATAGTGTGATTTTGCGGGAATTAGCGCCAGATATAAAGGGGTTTACAAATGTTTGTTGCTACTTAACTGGCAAATTCACCTAGACACGAGCATTGGCCATTTCGGCATAGTTGTAAATTAAATAAACAAAAAAGTCCAAATTGAAATTATATTTACTATAAAATTATTATGGATATATAATGGATTTAATATTATAACAATTTTGATGGCTTAAATATTTAAGGGGACCTTAATAATCTCACTCACTTGATTAGGAGCCAAAATGAAACGTTTAATAGTTATTGCAATCATTCTGTTTTCACAATACACATTTGCAGGGGATCCGCCGCCAGCAAATTTTACATGGTCTGACACTAGTACAACGGGAGCCGCCATGGGCTACTGTTTAGCCAAGCATCCCTATCAAACTTTATATGCAGGTAAATCTTACACGCCTGATGGTTATGAAATTGTGGCATCACCTGGCGTTGTAGGGGCGGTTAGGCGTAATTTTGTTTATGACAGAACGACTGATGCATCGGACGAGGGTAATAGTAATAATACTTGTGCAAAAGCATGTTCAGAGTTTGGCAAATTCTACGGCCCTACTTACCAAGGCGCACCGCTTCATCAAAAAGTTGGCGCCAAAGGAAGCACGCTGATTAACAGTGGGATAGGGGATATGGCTAGTCTGGCGGTAAAGGATCAGGATTATTATCTCGGTAACCAAGCTGTTGCGGGTATCTGGTCTAGGGGTAATACGTGGCACGAGAGTGATGTTGCTCAATCAGACTTTTGTTGCTGCCAGGCGACTGCAAAAAAGATTATTCGCCTACCCAATAATACACCAGTAAAAATAAAAGAGGAGTTTCATCCTGAAGCGAGTCCTCAACAATAGAAATAGCAATCATAGATGATCTTACTATTTTATTGAGCGTATTGGCTTTGCTGATACGCTCAATGCGCTTTCCTCTGGCCACTAAACAGGGAGTTATAGATGAATTGATCTGCTGCCTGAGGTGGTATATCAAAACGGATTACCTGCAACGCAGACTTGCAAGAGTCCAGCATAACTTGGAATAAGGTGCTTTGTAGAAAAAACAGACTGGTATCGTAGCTAATGCAATGCATTTAATAGGGGCATGGTCAATTGAAAATCATCGTTGATTGGAAAGTTTATCTAAGCTTTGGGATTTTTTTTGTGCTTTGCTTGCCTATCGTGCATAAGCTGGGTTTACGCGATGTTTTGTATTTTTTTGTGGTTATTTATAGTTTAGTCGGCATTTGTCTGGGCATAAGCTTAAGGAAGCCTGAACAGCCAAGTCCATGGATTTATTTTTTACTGTCTATTGCATCAGAATTTGTTGGGGCACTTATTCAGGCCAACACCGATGCGAGCGGCGAGTTTGGCGCGCGATTATCGCCTGCTGATTGTTTTTTGCTATTAGGGCATTTACTAATGGTAGCCTCTTTATGGCAGCTTGCTAGCAAACTGCATCGAGAGTTCCCAGAGCATGGCTTTTTTCAAGGCTGGATTCTGGCGACCAGCTTAATCTTAATTGGTTGGCAGTTTCTTTTTTTACCTACCATTATCAAATATGGATTTTCTATTGGTCACCCACAGATTTTTAGGATGATTTATCCGACCATGTCCTATATTGAAATTGGCATATTGCTGTGGGTGTGGACGAGTAATCAAGCAAATCAATCAAAAGCCTTTCCGTTATTAGTCATGGGGGTTGTTTCTTTCGCGGCTGGAGAAACGGTGTTTCACGGCACGAGTTACAGTATGGCGGTTCCGAATGATTCTAATTTAATGCTCTGGTTGCTTGGCTATGTGTTTTTTGGTGCAGTGGTTTTGCATCCCAATATTAATCAATTATTGATACCTAGGTCTAGCGAAGAGAGTCGTGATGTGAGTGCCGTGTTGTCACTGCAGTTGCCTTTGGCTTTGTTATTGCCAGTCACACTTCTTGTCATTTATTTTAAAGAGCTACACCCAGCAACTACGGGTATTTTAGTGGGGTTCTTTTTGGTCATCGTAATCGGCTGGTACCAGCTTATAAAGTCCATGCAGAGCATAGTGAAGGTGACACGTCTGATGGAAAAGCAAAATAGAACAGATTACCTAACAGGCATTCCGAATCGGAACCATATTGAGCATGTGATAGGGGTTAATGTTGATAATTTGAGTCGTGGCTACAACGGTTTACTTCTTATTGATATCGATGGTTTTAAAGTGATTAATGATACCTTTGGCTTTAGTGTGGGTGATTTTACTCTCAAAGCCATAGCAGAAAGGCTGCATACAGATAGTCTTAAGAGGGGTTATCACTTTGCCAGAGTCGATGGTGATGAGTTTACCTTATTGATGTGTAACATTAAAAATAGACAGGATATTCAAGCGCAAGCTTGGCATGTGCACCGATTATTAGATAAGCCTATTAGCATCAATAGTATCTCGATTAAGATGACCTGTAGTATCGGGATTTCGATAAGTTCGGTATTCGAAAAATTAAGCTTTACCAATATGCTAAAGGAAAGCGAGCGCGCATTAGTTTGGGCAAAGAAAAGCCAATCTCAAGTAGAAGAGTATGCTAAAAATAAAGATATTGAAGAAGACCGAAGTTGGGTTGCAGCTGATTTTCGCAGAGCGATTACCGAGCATCAGCTAGTGATGTATTACCAGCCTAAGGTTCATATTAATACTCAGCGTGTGATAGGGGTGGAAGCGCTGATTCGATGGCAACATCCAGAACGTGGCTTGTTAACACCAGATAAATTTCTCCCTCAAATTGAGGAGACAGATTTAATTCATAGCTTGTTTGCCATGGTCCTTAATGACACAACCCAGCAATGGCGGGTTTGGAAAGAGCAAGGCTTAGACATTTGTATCGCGCTAAATGTGACGGCTAGAGATTTGATGAGTTACGATTTGGTTAGAGAAATCAGTAGTGCATTGACGCATAATAATATGCCAGCCATGTGCATGGAAATTGAGCTTACCGAATCCAGCGCGCTTTCTAATCCAGCGCATGCCAAAAGTGTGCTGACAAATTTAATGAATTTAGGCGTCAAAATCAGTATTGATGACTACGGAACGGGCTATAGCTCTTTGCTGCATTTGCAGCAGTTACCGTTGCATTATCTTAAAATTGACCAGCAATTTATCAGGGAAATACTAAACGACAAATATAGTGAAACGATTGTCCGCTCCACTATTGAGTTGGCTAAAAATTTAAATCTAGAGGTTATCGCCGAAGGCGTTGAGGATGTGAGAGTGTATCAACAGCTCCAGCATTTAGGTTGCTATGCGGCGCAGGGCTATTTATTTTCCAAAGCCGTTCCTGCAGCAAGGGTTAGCGACATTATTCGCAAGATTGAGGCTGCAGTTTTTTAAGCTAATGGCTAAAAATTGCGAGCCAGGTGTAACTAACTACAAGTCTAACTAAAAGTCATCCATGCTCCCTCTTCCCAAACTTATACCCATGGTCCAGATCCAATAAGCTATAGTAATTGTGAGGTTTTAGTACCGTGGGTACTGCATCTGGTAGCATTTCAGGATAGTCTTTACTGTAGTGCAGGCCACGGCTTTCGTGGCGTTGCATGGCGCTGAGCACGATCAGTTCGGCAACTTGGAGTAGGTTCCTCAACTCAATTAAATCGTTACTGATTCTAAAATTGCTGTAAAACTCGTGTACCTCATCGCGTAGCATATGAATGCGATGCAGGGCGCGGGAGAGGCGTTTGTTGGTGCGGACGATGCCTACGTAATCCCACATACAGCGGCGTAGCTCTCCCCAATTGTGGGTGATGATGACTTCTTCATCGGCATCAGTGACGCGGCTCTCATCCCAATCGGGAAGATTTATCAATGGCATGGTGGGCGCAGCTAAAATGTCGTTGGCAGCAGCTTCGCCAAATACTAGGCACTCTAGTAGCGAGTTGCTGGCCAAGCGATTTGCACCATGCAAGCCTGTGCAGGCGGTTTCGCCTATGGCATATAAGCGAGGGATGTCAGTCTCACCATTATGGTCGGTCATCACGCCGCCGCAACTGTAGTGTGCCGCTGGTACAACGGGGATGGGCTGCGTGGTGATGTCGATACCGAGTTTGAGCAAGCGTTTGTAAATGTTGGGGAAGTGCGAAATTACAAAGTCTTCTGGCTTGTGTGAAATATCAAGTAGCACGTGCTCTAAACCATGCTTCTTCATTTCAAAGTCAATCGCCCGCGCCACAATATCACGCGGTGCGAGCTCGGCACGGGCATCATGTTCTGGCATAAAGCGCGAGCCATCTGGGCGTTTTAGAATGCCGCCCTCACCACGTATGGCTTCGGTGATTAAAAAGGATTTTTCTTGCGGATGGTACAAGCAAGTGGGGTGGAATTGTATAAACTCCATATTCGCGGCGCGACAACCTGCGCGCCAGGCCATGGCTACGCCGTCACCAGTGCTGACATCAGGGTTAGTGGTAAAGCGATACACTTTGCCCGCGCCGCCCGTGGCGAGTACCGTATGTTGCGCACCAATCGTGATAACTTTACCTGTGCTATGGTTGAGGATATAGGCGCCTAGGCAGTCTTCACCTTTTTGTTTCATTTTGCGTGCAGTGATCAGATCTACCGCGATATGCTCTTCTAACAACGTGATGTTAGGGTGGCTCTTGATTTTAGCGGCAAGCGTTTGTTGCACGGCTTTACCCGTTGCATCTGCTGCGTGAATAATACGGCGATGACTATGTCCGCCTTCACGCGTGAGATGGTAGTCGACACCATTTTCTTCTTTGGTAAAAGGTACGCCTTCTTCGATTAGCCAACCGACAAGGCCGCGCGCATGCTCCACTACTTGACGGGTAACTTCACCATCGCACAAGCCAGCACCTGCGATGAGCGTGTCTTGAATATGTGCTTCGATAGAGTCGTCATCAGCCAATACTGCGGCGATACCGCCCTGGGCCCAATTGCTAGAGCCATCGTTAATGCTACGCTTGCTAATCACGCAAACTTTTTTTTCATCTGCCACCTTGAGTGCTAAAGTGAGCCCTGCAAGACCGCTACCGATAATCAAAACATCAAATTGTTGCATGTGATTCCATTACTGTGAACTTTCATCAGTTTAACGCTGTCTGTAACACTATGCTAGTTGCAATATTAGCTAAAAATAAAGGGATGCGAGATGATTGACGCTAGAAATATTGAAAAATTTTCGCGCCTTGGCTTCGTAGATACTGCGGTGCAAGGGTATACTTCAACAATAAATAATAGTTATACGGGGAGCAAGGCCTCTATGAGTGCAAACTCAGGCGGCAGTGAAGCTGCCGCTGGCAATCGTGAGCTAGATCAAGCGCTGGTAGTGCGTGCGCAAAGTGGTGATAAAGTAGCCTTTGGTATGTTGGTTGAAAAATATCAGCGTAAGTTAGGTCGTTTGTTATCGCGCATGATTCGTGATCAAGCTGAAGTTGAAGACGTGGTGCAAGAGTCTTTTATTAAGGCCTATCGCGCCTTGCCTAATTTTAGAGGCGATAGTGCGTTTTACACTTGGTTGTATCGCATTGGTATCAATACGGCTAAGAACTATTTGGTTTCAATGGGGCGTCGACCACAAACGCTTAAAGAAGTTGAAATTGAAGATGTAGAAAACTTTGAAGATGGTGATGAATTGCGCAGTATGGATACCCCAGAAACCGCAATGATGACCAAGGAGATTGCGCAAACTGTAAATGACACAGTAGGCGCCTTGCCAGAAGAGTTGCGTACAGCCATTACCTTGCGCGAAATTGAGGGGCTGAGCTACGAAGAAATTGCTACCTTAATGGCTTGTCCAATTGGTACAGTACGTTCGCGTATTTTCAGGGCGCGCGAAACGATTGCACAAAAGTTACGCCCGTTGTTAGGCACATCAGAAGATAAGCGCTGGTAATTAAGCACGATTAAAAAGTGTTACTCAGGCAGATTCGGGGCTGGTGTGTTGGTTTGTATAGATAGTTAAAATATTGGATACTGAATGCGCAACGCGCGCAATCAGGCATGTTTAGTTTTTAGGAGTATAAGATGAAAGAACAAATTTCTGCTTGGATGGATGGCGAAATCTCCATTGAAAATGCACAGCATCTGCTGACGTCGGTCAAGTCCGGTGGTCAGTCAGCTGAGTGTTGGAGCACGTACCATCTGATTGGCGATGCGATGCGTGGCAATGCCCAATATAAACCCGACCTTACGCAAAGAATTATGCAGCAAATTGATTTAGAACCCACCGTATTAGCCCCGCAAGCAAAAAAATCCCCCATTAAAAATCAAACCTACTGGTCAGTCGCTGCCTCTGTGGCTGCAGTGATGTTTGTGGGCTGGATGGTATTACAACAACAGTCAGACTCTAGTAATGTATTAGCCCCTATCGAAATCGCACAAAACCTGCCAGCTGAATATCTCGTTGCGCATCAATCTTCAGCCCCTAGTGGTCAGGCGTTTTATATACAGCCAGCCGCTTACTCTGTCACAAGTACGCAAGGCGGTAAGTAATGCAAAAGTGGTTGCCAGTGATGTTGCTGGCATGGGTTGCAGTCATCTCAACGCCACAACAAGCTTTCGCAGGGCAAGACGATGCTTGGCTGATCTTAGAAAAAGCTTCACAAGCGGCGCGGGAATTAAGTTATCAAGGCGTATTTGTTTACCAATCAGGAAACAACGCAAAATCGGTACAAATTACACATACCAATTATGGGCAGGGTGAATATGCCCGTATGGTAGTGCTTGATGGCGCACCACGAGAGGTGCTGAGTCAGGGCACAGATGTGATGATTTTTAGTCCCAAAAATGAAAAAGTGGTGATACAAAAACGTCGTGGGCAAAATATGTTTCCAGCCTTACTGCCTAGCAGTATGGAGGCAATTAAGGTAAGTTACCAAGTGCGTATGGGCGGTCAGGAGCGGGTTGGTGGGCGTGATGGGCAAGTGGTGTATTTAGACCCTAAAGACCACTTGCGCTATGGTTATGCTTTTTGGGCAGATCGTGAATACGGTATATTGCTTAAATGCGTGACCAATAATGAGCATAACGATATGTTAGAGCAGATTGCATTTAGTCAGCTGACCATGATGAGCAACCAAAACTTAGATTGGTTTAAGCCTAGTTTGGATCACAACAAAGCCTATGTGATGGAGCAGCCAAGCCCATCAATCCCCCCTGCACAGATTGAAGACTGGTTGATTGGCTCATTGCCTTTAGGTTACCGTAAAGTGGATCAATTAATGCTGACGGTGGCGGGTAAACCTGTCCCTGTAACACAGTTAATTTATTCCGATGGTTTAGCTTCTGTTTCCTTGTTTATTGAGCCATTAATGCATGGTGTGGCGCCAAGAATGGGACATACAACAATGGGGGCAACCAATTTTTATGCTGCGGTCAATGAAGGCCATCAAATTACAGTAGTAGGTGAAGTGCCTGCGGCCACTGTTGCACAGTTTGCCAATGCTGTGAGTTTTAAGAAGTAGTTTTTAGAGGCTACTTTTAAACATTCTGATTTTTAGAAACTTATAGAGTAGATGTATATCCAATGATAGAAGAGCAAGCCATCGTATTAAGTGTAGAAAAAGAAGAAGCTACGCTAGAAATTATGCGCAGTAAACCTTGTGGTATTTGCGGCAAAACGCGTGGTTGTGGTGTGTCACTATGGGGGCGTATTTTTGGGCACGAGGCTAGCGTGTTTAAAGCTGCCAATAAAATCAATGCCAAAGCAGGTGATGCGGTGGTTGTTGGCATTGATGAGCAGGCCGTGATTTTAAGTGCGTTGGCGGTCTATGGCATTCCACTGGTGACGATGTTTATCGGTGGTTTTTTGGCGGGTGTTTTTGCACCAAGTGAGTTGCATGCTGATCGAAATGCGGTAATTGGTGCAGTGCTAGGTTTATTGGCTGGCGGAGCTTGGCTGAAAGGTCATTTGCAAGGGCGCCGTATGGATGCGCGCTTTCACCCAGTGATTTTACGCTTGGGCAAAGAGGTCGTTGTTAATTTTAAATGTTGATCTTTTAGGTTTGCTCTCGAGGTTTTGTCATCAAAACTTTATCATTATGGGTTTAAATTATCCAAGTATTTTCAACACAAATATTTTCAACAGTAGACGAGGTAAATACATGCTTAAACAAAGCTTTACTATACAAAAATTGATTGCTGCCGCAGCGATGAGTTTGTCGGTTGTCATGACGACGTTGATTCCAGTCGCACAGGCTAAAGATTTGCCAGACTTTACCGAGCTGGCAGAAAAACAAGGTGCATCAGTCGTCAATATCAGCGTAACACAGGTGGTACAAGGTAATGCATCGCCGTTTGCAGGCATGCCTGATGATGAAGCATTGGGTGAATTGTTCCGTCGCTTTGGTATGCCGAATGGGCCAGGTGGACAAGGGCAGCCGCAAGAGTATAAATCTCAGTCTTTGGGCTCAGGCTTTATCATTAGTTCAGATGGCTATATTTTAACCAACGCTCATGTGGTTAACGCAGCAGATGAGGTGATTGTAAAGCTCTCAGACAAGCGTGAATTTAAAGCAAAAATTATTGGTGCAGATCGTCGTACCGATGTTGCCTTGATTAAGATTGATGCAAGCAATCTGCCAAAAATTACTGTAGGCGACCCTAATCAACTCAAAGTGGGCGAGTGGGTGGCCGCGATTGGTTCGCCATTTGGCTTGGAGAATACCATGACAGCAGGTATTGTCAGCGCAAAAGGGCGTGCACTACCGCAAGAAAACTTTGTGCCATTTATTCAAACTGACGTGGCGATTAACCCAGGCAACTCTGGTGGCCCATTATTTAATTTACGTGGTGAAGTCGTGGGCATCAACTCACAAATTTATAGTCGTAGTGGCGGCTATATGGGTTTGTCATTTGCGATACCAATTGATGTGGCGATTGATGTTTCTAACCAAATTAAAGCGAGCGGCAAGGTGACGCGTGGTTGGTTAGGTATCGCTATTCAGGAAATCAGCAAAGAGTTAGCTGATTCATTTGGTATGAAAAATACCAATGGTGCTTTGGTTGCTGGGATTGAAAAAGGCAGCCCAGCGGAAAAAGGCGACCTGGAGATTGGTGACGTAATAACCAAGTTTGACAACAAGCCTATTATTGCTTCGGCTGACTTGCCAAGAGCTGTGGGTGCTACCAAGCCAGGTAAAGACGTGCCAGTGGAAGTGATTCGCAAAGGGGCAGCTAAAACCCTGAGTATTGCTGTTGGTGAAATGCCACAAGATAAAGATGAGGCTGCCAATAACAATGGCAAAGGCTTGGCAAAACCTGAGGCAAATCGATTAGGTTTAGTGTTAAAAGACTTGTCTGTAGCACAAAAGAAAAAGCTTAATGGTAAAACTGGTTTATTGGTCAATGATGCGCAAGGCGCAGCTGCACAAGCGGGTATTCGTCGTGGAGATATAGTGCTTGGGATTAATAATACCGAAGCGCAATCGGTTGATCAGTTTAATAAAGTGCTCGCTGCGTTGCCAGCGGGTAAAACAGTGGCGTTGTTAGTACAGCGGGGGGATAACACCTTGTATGTACCTGTCAAAGTAGCAAAATAAGCTGTTTTAACCTTAAAAAGCCCCGACTATCGGGGCTTTTTTGTTTATGCCTGCATTCGGTAGGACGGATTAAGTGCCGAAATTTAATGTTGATCGTTGTAAATTGAATGAAGATCGTCGTCTTCAATGTCCAAGTCAGAAAAATCATCACTTGCTATATCTGCATCAATATCACTTTCATCAATAGCCGCAGCATAGCGGCTTTTTTTAGAAGCGCTCACTTCTATTTCAGAGATGTCATCCAATATATAGTCTTTAGCCGAGTTTTTGATTCTTGCAGTATCCATTTTTCACACCTCTTGTATCAGTCTATATTTATCTGTTACGGGTAGAACGCGTTAAAACTTTAGGTTTTATTAGGCTAGCTCTCTAAAAAGGTAGTGACTTGGATTTGCTTTGACTGAAAGCCTAAACAACGTTTTCCCGATATATATTTTTTATCTCATCCCCCCACTTTCTACCCATTTTCCTACAAATTAGTCCAAATGGACTATAGGTATAAAGGGATTTTAGTCCGTATGGACTATTTCGGAATATCGGTGCTGTCCGTAAGATGCAATCCATGGTGAGCGACACGAAACAGCAGCAA
>DASXUG010000012.1:0-251425 GCA_036504995.1 Methylophilaceae bacterium
TAACACACCACCCCAAGCAGAGAATTTCTCTTTGTTGTACCAAACTGATTTACCTTTGATTGGATCCCAAGCAGTGAAACCGCCCATTACGCCATCAGGACCAGCAAACATAGTCAATGTAGCACCAACCCATGGTTGACCTGCCACATATTTAGATTCAACTGGCTCGTAAGTCATGCATACATGGTTTAATGGAATGTACATTAAACCAGTACGTGGGCTGTAAGCCGCTGGTTGTTGGTCTTTTGTACCCAAAGCAGCAGGACAAACGCCTTTTGCATTGTAGTCTTGGTGGGTAGAAGCGGCTGCTAACTTATCTGGCACGCCCGTTTTAAGATCAACGTCTTTTGCCCAGTTTACAAATGAGTGCACTTTGTTCGCTACGATTAATGTACCGTTGCTTGCATCCCATGTGTATACGAAACCGTTACGGTCCATATGGTTAGCATAAGTTTTGCCACCTTTGTCGAACAAGATGACCTCATTCACGCCATCGTAATCCCACTCGTCATGTGGCGTCATTTGCATCGCCCATTTCGCCATGCCAGTGTCTAAGTCACGTGCGGTGACAGTCATAGACCATTTGTTATCGCCTGGACGTACGTCTGGGTTCCAAACAGATGGGTTGCCAGCACCATAATAAACTAAGTTAGACTTTGGATCATACGGCCACCAGCCCCAAACAGAGCCACCACCATGTTGCCAACCATCTTTAACGGCTTGTGGTTTCAACCAGGTACGTGTACCTAACTCTTGCTCACCGATTTTTAACTTGTCGTTTGGGATCTTCTTGAAAGAGCCACCTACTTTATTACCACCATTTACGTCTTCGTAGACTGATAATGCATTGTATTGAGGATTTTCTTTGTTGGTGTTTGCATCATGCAAAGTTTCAGAATCTGGGCCTGTTGAGTAGGCTTTCCATGCCAACTTGCCATCCTTGATGTAGTAGGCAGCGATGAAACAACGTACACCGAACTCAGCACCTGAACAACCTGTCAATACTTTGTCTTTGATTACGTGTGGCGCATTGGTGTTAGTCGCACCGACTTTAGGGTCTGTGTTTTTAACATCCCAAACCTTAGCACCAGTTTTAGCATCTAAAGCCACCAACATACCGTCGTTTTGTTGCAAGAAGATCTTGCCATCACCGTAACCTAGACCACGTGAAACGTTATCGCAGCATAATACAGCTTGCACTGTAGGATCTTGCTTAGGAAAATATGACCATACAATTTTTTGATTATCGTTGAGGTCAAGTGCGTAGATGTTATTAGGGAATGCTGTATGTACATACATCATGTTACCCACAACTACTGGTGAACCTTCGTGACCACGGTTTACCCCAGTAGCGAATGTCCAAGCGGCTTTAACGTTTTTTACGTTACCTTTGTTAATTTGTGCCAAGGTGCTATAACCTTGGTTATTGTGCTGACCTCGTGGGTGTGCCCAATTGTTTGCATCTTTCATGGCAGCTTCTTGGTCTTCTGCCGCAGTAGCAACCATTGGCATAACCAATGATGCACCCAACACAAAACCTAGAGCCAACTTAAGTTTATTCATCTCCATTTTATTTTCTCCAAATAGTTAGATTACTTTTATAACTCCCTATCATGGCCCTAGGCTAACCATGTACATCCAAAAACGAATGCACATTTACTTCTGCACAATATGTGCCAAATCCAATTAAATTTACAACCATATGATTTTATTGATTTTTTATACATCACATAGATACCCTACAACCAATATTTGGTTACAATTGGCTACATATGTTTACAAATAGCCATATCGCCAGAGATTTACAATTAAAAAATAGATAAAGTTAGTGTAGAGCCCCACCCCACCAATTAAATGGCTCTGTTTAAAAATCAGTCGCTTTTTCAAAATATTATGATTAAGGTCGTTTCGATAGAGAACTTGTCAAATTCTCACTTGGGATATAAGCAAATATCCAATCACCATACGTTTTTTTATCTGCAAAATATTGATACTTGGGTCTAAAGTTTGCGTGCTTATAAGGCTTTGAACCTGACAAGCTATAAACTCCCATGATGCCTCCATCGGAGGCGATCAGCATTCCCCAGTCTCGTCGACCAGTAAATGGGTCAATATAAACCTCTCTTAAATAGCGCTTAGGGGTTGGAAAACGCGTGTCCAGTAATAGGTCGTCTAAAGACTGTGGAAATTGTTTTATAGTAGTGGGTGAGTTTTCATAGTATTGACCAATAGCAATACGTAGTTTATCACCAACTTTTAGCAACTCTTGTTCTCGCGCGCGTTTAACTTTTTCACCCCAGGTCGTACCAGCCTGCGCTAAAGCAAACCCAGTGATCATGACAATAATAAGTAATCCAATATAGGTGTAGCCTCGGCACTTCGATATTTTACCAATCTGCATACCGTGTACCATTCTGCGCCAGTCCAAGTGCGCCACTATGGACATCGAACACCACCCCTTTGTCATTGGGATCTGGTGGGAAAGTAATCTGCCATGTATCCCTGCTATTGGTGATAGGATCTTTAGGTAAATCACGAAGATATCGCGCTTGCACAAGCACCTCTAAACTTTCAGGGTAAGCTCCTGTGTCGCTATAAAATTTATCAATTGAGTCACGTATAACCGACAAATCATGTTGCAACGTAGACTCTTTCGCGCGAACAACACTTTCAAAATAACGTGGGCCAACGAAGCTTAGTAAGGTTGCTATAATCGCCATCACAACCAGCATCTCGATTAATGTAAATCCTCTATGATCTGCCGTTGCTATTACCATTCGTTATATGGCCTTTTATCTAAACCAATCTCGTTCGAAAATGAATGAACATCATAGACATCATCCCCTTCTTGAAGCTGGTCAAACGAACTTGAGTAACTCCGTAAATGCCAAGTTTCTGATGCTGGCAATCCATCTTGTTTTGCAAATGGGTCTCGTGGAATTTGCCTCAAAAAGTAAATCTTTCTTTTTTTTGGATCTTTAAGATTAACTACCCCTTCTGCTAAGATTTCTAGATTTTTTGGGTAACCACTCCTGTCAATCGACTGCAAAATCAAACCATCATCGACGGCTTGCTTATACGCATCAATTGCATCCCGAATCTGCCATAAAGCCCGTTTTAACTCCTGCTCTTTGCTACGCTTAGCCGACAATTGCATGACTGGGGCAGCCGAAGTTGCAATTAATGAAAGGATAACCAATGTGACCAATAGCTCAATGAGCGTAAATCCCACAGTTTTATGAGTCTTAAATTGTGTTGAGGGAGTCAACATATCATCATGGTTTTAATGTGCCAGACGCTGGTTGCATAACAGACTCGCCAAAAGCCTTGTCCATTTGCGCACGCTCTGCTTGGATATCTTGCGCACTCTTGGTCGCTGGCACAGCAGCGGGCGCTATATATTCCGCTGAACGACTTTCGGATTTCTGACCTGCTCCAGCCAAATCGACACCAGATGGAAATGCGGAATAAATTGCACTTGGAGGGGTGATATTGCTTAAAATGCGCGGGGTAATGAGTAATACAATTTCCTTTTTGCGTCGATCGCTGTTTTTATCTGAGAATAACTTTCCAATGAGAGGCAGGCTAGACAGGCCTGGCACCTTGTTTTTGATGTTCTGCGAATCATCACGAAACAGCCCTGCCAATACTTGCGTCTCGCCATTTTTAAGGCGTAATACCGTATTCGCATTTCGTGTACCAATGGTGTAGGCAAGCGTTCCTGAACTA
Source organism: Methylophilaceae bacterium (assembly GCA_036504995.1). Taxonomy (GTDB): domain Bacteria; phylum Pseudomonadota; class Gammaproteobacteria; order Burkholderiales; family Methylophilaceae; genus DASXUG01. Next base: position 3,730 of record DASXUG010000012.1, read on the forward strand.
GACTTTACTTGGTCTGTTTGATTGCTAACTTCTAGGCCGACTTTGATTGAAACTTCGTCACCCAGTAGCACAGTCGGCTCAACATCTAACTTAATCCCCACCTCCAGGTAGCTAATCGTTTCTGAAACAAAACCAGTCGCATTGGCTATACTTGTAAACAATGGAATTTTGTCGCCCACCAGTATTTTTGCTTTTTCTCTATTTTTTACACGAATATGTGGATTCGCCAATAAATTGGTATCCGTATCTTGGTTAAGCAGGTTGAGCGCGAGCACAGGATCAGAAATCGCAAATACCCCCAAATCAGAATTAAAATGTTGTAACTGGGTTAGGCTTAACTGCCCTGGCGTAACAGTCGTGATACCTGCGCTAGTCAACGTTCCCCTTACGCCAAGGCTAGCTTGCGTTGGGTATTGAATACCAATGCCCTCAAGCGTTTTGCGATTCACCTCCATCACCTGCACCTCCAGCATGACTTCTGGATCCGCCAAGTCTTGCGACATAACCAGTTTTTCTGCCAAATGGATATTAGCGGCGGTATCACGCATCACTAGCGTATTTAACTTCTCATCGATATAAACATCTTTAGCTTTTAGAATGGTTTTAAGCATACTCATGGCGCGCTTAGGATCAAGTGTGCCCAAATAAAAGCTGCGTACATATAACTCTTGGTAAGCACTACTATGACTGGATGGATAAATGAGCAGAGTGTTCTCATTTAAGACTTTTTTCTCCAAGTGATGTGTTGTCAAAATAATCTGTATTGCATCTTCAATTGAAGTATTACGCACAAAAATACTCGTTTTGGTGTCTTGCGGAAATTCAGGATCAAACGTGAAGTTAATCTTAGAAACCTTGGCAATAAACTCGAAAACAGATTTGATAGGGATATCTTTAAACTCCAAGGTAATCGGTTTGCTAAATGCGGACTTTATTTTAGGGATATTAGTTACCTTATCAGAACGCTTTTGCTCTATTTCCTCAAATAATTTGCGCGCTATTGGCTGGCTGGCATCTTCTGCTAACACGCTTTGAACAACGATTGCTCCGCCATCCAAATCATTTTGTGATAATAAGCTCTGTGCATTATTCAACAGTTTTTCATGCTTACCTATCATGTTGAGATGACTTAATCCTTCAGAAGCAGCTTGGTTTTGAGGGTCGGTTAGCAAAACATCCTGATAAGCTTTTTCAGCTTCAAGATATGCATGCTTTTGTACTTGGGCATCAGCCGCTATCAGCATATTGGTTATCTTTAAATCCTGTTGGTTTTTCAAATAACTCCGATACTGAGGGTTGTCAGGTTGTTTAATAAGCAGTGCTTTTAGCTTGGCGATCCCTTCATCAACATGTCCAGATGCAATTAACGTTTTTGACGACTCAAACTCATGGTCTAGCGCTGAGGTGCGTGTATCCTGCGTTGCACAGGCTGTAAGAAAGCCCAGCAGCACAACTGCATGTAGCATTAAATACGCTGGATAAATAGGTTTTGGTTGACTCAATTGACTTCTCCGATATCTAGCATATGCTTGGTCTTTAATGGCAAGTAGATGAATGTCATTTTGGGCGGGGTAATTGCACTCACCAGCCAACGTTTATCGAGAACATCGCCCTTGTGTGCCACGATATTACGATCACCCTCTAACAAAAACACGACGAACTTTCCGTCCTCAATGAGTTTCCCCGCATGCACAAAAGGTAAAGGCGGTGCATTCTCTAATGGTGTCGTCGTCGCTTGAACATCTGATGAAGTCGAGTGAGTATCAGCAGTAAATAAAGGCTGCGGTGAACGGGTAATTGGAGTACGACGATACGGCGTTTGTATCGGTGAAGATATGTCTAGTGACATTCTTGAGTTTTTTGTAGGCGTAGCCAATCGGGTAACGGGAACGACTGGTGCTATATTTTCGGCATCATCATTCAACGTTACCCAAGCGCAAGCCACAAGCGTTAACGCCAACGCAAGCCACACCCTATTTTCTGGACGGAAAACGTTAAACACTAACCTTTATTCCTTAAAAATAGGGTGAGTTTCACATGCGCTTCAACTTCTTGAGACTGCGCATCATTACGTTTTAAACTAAACTCACTTAACGCCAGTGTCGGAAAAGTATTAAGAAGTTGATTAATAAACAGTCGAATCTTTTGATAATCCCCTTTAATCGGCATCGTGATTTCATAACGTAAAAATGTTGATGATGGATGAGTAACCAACCGATACTCGACTCGCTCAGTCGCTATTCCATATGTCGTAGCCTCTTGATATAAGGTATAGAGTGTTTGGTTAATGCTATTTTTCGTGGGCAGAAATTGATAAAACGCGCTGAGTGAAGCTTCTGGGGATTCAGGTGTCCAGCGTCCCTGATGCTTAGGAATAGTAATACTTAAACGTTGAATATCTTGTCTAAGTTGTGCAAGGTGACTAAATGTGGGCACGACCATCGCTACGGTAAATATCAAGATAATGCAAAGTAGTGCGATAGTCGAAGATTGCTGCCATGGCATCCACTTCAGGCGATAGGCCATGATAGAAAAATAGCGCAAAAACGTATCACCCACACTTTTACCAGTTTTTGTCTGAACCAAACTCAAAACGCCCATTTGGCCTCCACCACAAAATTAAGTAGCGGTTGACCTGAGGTCCCAGTAGCCGGCGCTTGGGATATCAACAACACATTTTCCAGCGGATCCGTCTGTGTTTGATTTTTTCCAGCACGCGGTAGGTTAGCCTGAGGAGCAAGTGCACTAACGTAATCCAAGATTTGTTTAATATCACTTGCTTCTGCGGTTATTTTTAGCTGATGCTGTTTTACCTCTGGCTCTACAGACAGTAATCGCACCCCTGAACCATTTAAAGTCTCTAGCGTTTCAAACAGCGCCTCCCATGGAATAGTCAGCTCTCGCATGGCAAGCTGTACACTCATCATTTCATCAGCGTTAACTTTATGCGCACTTAATCTTGCGTTGTCATTGTGTTGTGGTGATTTAATCTGAGTAATGTTTGCGTCTATTGCGCTCGCTTCTGCAACCAATTGTTGATAGAAAAAAAGTAATGCAAACAAGCATAAAGCACTAGCACCAAAGCACGCATACCAAGTGACATGTCGATAACGGACAGGAGCGTAATTGAGATTGACTGTTTTCATATGGCTCAAATGCCTTGTCTGTTTAGCACATTTAAATGTTCGAGATTATTTGTGCCCTCTTGCCAATATGGATGGGCAATTGTCTTGATTTCTTTGTGGGTAAAGCGGGTATTTTGGCCAGTTAAATCAGACCAATAAACGATTGGCCAATCCTCAGCATCTAGGCCTAGCATGATAGATTCACGCTTAATTACCGCTTCCACTTGCCTAGCAATATTGAGCTCTGTGGCATAGTCAGTCACAGACTGCAATATCCCATGATGAATCATCGCAACACATATCCGCCCATGCTCAACCATGACAAAGCAAACTGAACGCTCACTAAGTTCCGCTCGCGATTGATTGAGGGCAAACATTAAATGAGGCTGTATCGTTAACATTTTCAATCCTGCATCACTGCAACAAGCTTGCAGTTGAAGTAAAAACAAATCGCTGATGCCACTCGCCAAAGTGGTCTGTTGGAAATCAGGGGTTGTCATCCGCAAGTCCCATAATTTAGCGGCATCTCCATAACGTTTGACAAAAGAGTGCTTAAGATAGGCGAGTTGCTCTGCTCTATTACTTAATTCAGCGTTCCAAGGGATGCTTGCATAGCGCACGAAATGATTCGAGATGACAATATGTGTACCGATATTTTTCCACTCAGCCTGCGCGATCCGCCCTTGCAAATGACTTAAAGCAGGCTGCCAGCCATTCATCTCTCTCTGTATTTCTGGGGTGCTTTCAAGCTGCAATACCTGTTTTTTTACAACTTCTTGCTTACTGTTTATCCGCATAAGTAGCAGATATTCTGGATGAATAAAAATATGCAATTGATCGCGCGCCAAAAAATCAAACAATCGAAGTGACACGATTAATCTCCTGCAAAGTGGTTTCGCCTTTCTGGACCAATACCAAGGCAGCTTCACGCATGGAACGAGTCCCATTCATTCGTGCGGCTTCTTTGATTTTGCGCACTGGTTCTTTTGTCACGATTAATTCACGAATCTCATCGTTAAAACACAGTAATTCAGCTATCGCTTTTCGGCCTTTGTATCCAGTGCCATGACAATGCCCACAGCCACGTCCGATACGGAAGTTAAACGTTTTTGCAAGCTCACCAGTTAAGCCAGATTTCTCAATCAGCTGAGTATCTGGCTGATCGACTACCGCACAATGCGGACAGATAATACGTACTAATCTCTGCGCCAAAATGCCATTAATCGCAGACACAAAACTGTAAGGATCAACATTCATGTTGGTAAAGCGTCCAATGACGTCAAATACATTATTAGCATGTACCGTAGTTAGTACCAAATGACCAGTCAGTGCCGACTGCACCGCAATTTGCGCAGTTTCAGAATCACGAATTTCGCCCACCATGATTTTGTCAGGATCGTGCCGCAAAATAGAACGCAAGCCGCGGGCGAAAGTCAGGCCTTTTTTCTCATTGACAGGAATCTGCATCACTCCAGCAAGCTGATATTCCACGGGGTCTTCGATGGTAATAATTTTGTCTTGGCCGCTATTAATCTCAGAGATAATGCCGTAAAGCGTTGTGGTCTTACCGCTCCCTGTTGGCCCAGTCACTAGCAACATGCCATATGGCTCTTCTGCAAGTTGTCGAAAACGCTGCATAATCGCTGGATCAAACCCAAGCACATCTAAACTTAAATTATCACTCTTGGACTTATCATTTCTAGACTTCTCACTGACCACCTTGCGATCAAGAATCCGCAGCACGGCATCTTCTCCAAATACCGTGGGGATAATCGATACACGCATATCCACTTCGCGCCCTTGCACCAGAACCTTAAAGCGCCCATCCTGCGGAATACGTCGTTCAGATATATCGAGCTCAGACATGACTTTAATGCGTGAAATGACTTGCTCCGCCTGCACCACCCCAGCAATGCTGGCAATCGCACTAAGTACGCCATCAATACGGTAACGCACCACCAAACCATCAGCATCTGTCTCTAGGTGAATATCGCTTGCACCAGCTTTAAAAGCATCATACAAAGTTGAGCGCAGTAGCTTTACCACTGGGCTGGTATCTTCACTGATCGATTTCAGTGAAATATCCTCAATACCTGCTCGACTACTTTCTGAAAGCTGGGACTCTGACTGCAAACCATCCATAGCACTTAAATCGGCCTCAAAGTGCGCCAAAAAGGCCAATATATCTTTGCGATGTGCGATTCCCCAGACGCAAGGTTGTTGCAATAACAGATCAACTTTAGCGATTAAGTTACGATCAAACGGGTTGGCAAAAATGACATAAAGCCCCCTACCAGTATCACGTAAGGCAACACATTCATTTTTAATAGCATCAGCAAAAGGTAGTAAATCAAAATCTGGAGACAAGTCATGCAACTGCAAAGCTTCGAACACAGGATATTGCATCCACAAACCAAGCGCAGCAATAAAAGACTCAGGAGTGTCATATCCAGATTGCTCTTCAAGCGCATCCAACAAATGTTGTCCACTTTGCGCTGCAATCTGCCTCGCCGCTTGCAGATGTGCAGTCGTGAGCGTTGCGTTTGATGCATCGCTATCAAATGCTAACTCTGGTGTAAATTTAACTGCTGGCGCATTCATTGCACGCTCCCTGCTAAATCAAAAATAGGCATGTACATCAACACCACCACCACGCCTATTACCAAGCCGATAACCGCCATCAAAATGGGCTCTAGTAAACGTGTAAACCAATCGACCACACGCTCTATCTCGCCATCATAAAAAGCACCAATGCGTTCCATCATTTCACCAATGCTACCAGTACGTTCCCCCACTCTGAGCATGCGTAAAGCGACCGAGGTGGTCATACCATATTGCTCCATCGTGCTGGATAATGTCTTGCCTTCACGCACTTCACGCTCCGCCAGCACCAAACTATCGCGCAAATTAGGTTGTAACAATGACGCCCCCATCTGCATACCCGTCACCAGTGGAATCCCTCCCCGTAACAACATACCAAGCGTTCGATAAAAACTGGCTAATTGGTAAATACGTAATGTCTCGCCGAGCGCGGGAATTTTCCAAAACTGACGTATCAATACGGCGCGTAATGCGGGCTGACTTAATGCATATACGATTAAAGTCGAACTCAATAAAAAAATCATTAGGACGCTATTTCCATGCTTTTGTAGCATTTGTCCCCAGGCCAACAATATTTGTGACATCCAAGGTAAATTACTGCCTGCACTTTCATAAATCGTACTAAAGCGCGGTACGACATACCCCAGCAAAAACAAAATCACCACCCCGCCCACCACCAACAGCAATACAGGGTAAATAGAAGCTGTCACTATTTTTTTGCGTAAAGCATCGACTTGCCCCTGATAAGTCACATGGCGGCTGAGCGCGTGCACCATATCTCCTGTCCGTTCACTTGCACGAATCAACGCCACATAAAGTGCGGGAAACACATGGGGGAAACGGTCTAAAGCACCCGATAGAGTTTGGCCTTCATACAACGCCTTCATCACGCCTGCTAATAGAGCCTTAGAGGTTGCAAGCTGTTCTTTTTCTTCTAACGTCTCAATGGCTTCTATCAAGCTTAAGCCCGAGTCCAACAACGCCAACAGCTCTTGGCTAAATAACAGTAAATTGAATTTTGTTTTTTTTGTACGATGGGGCAAAAAGCCTAGACCAGTGCGGCCAGCTACGCGTGCTGCTAAAACACTATAGCCCTGCGCTTCAGCAAACAATCTAGCTTGTGCAATATCATCAGCCTCTATACTCAGTGGCAAAATGACATCGCCAAGGGCAACTTTGAGATCAAAGTTCATCGTGCCTCATCACCAATTTACAACATCCGCAGCATCATCTTTACCACCAGGCTGTCCATCTTTACCTAGTGACCACAAATCATACTCACCATGCGTACCCGGCATTAGATATTGATAAGGTTTACCCCACGGGTCAGCAGGAGGCGTTTTTTGTAAATACGGCCCACCCCAATGTGGCTCACTAGTAGGCGCCACGAACAACGCAGTCAACCCTTGCTCACTACTTGGGTAATGCCCAGTATCTAAACGGTATTGATCCAACGCCCTTTCAAACCCACCCATTTGCGCACGCGCGGTTTTGGTCTCAGATTTACCAATTTGGGCAAAGTATTTAGGGCCGACATAACTTGCTAAAAGGCCAATAATCACCATCACAACAAGAAGCTCTAAAAGGGTAAAACCACTTGTATTTAACCCAAAGAAGATAGGTTTAATGGTCGACCGTTGCCAATTACTTTTTATCTCTATCACAATGACCTTCCAACTCGTTCCATCATTCAGTTAAATGGAATGGAGGGATTGCCCCCACCCCATGCGTTACTTCATCTCACTTTTTAAAAGCTTAAAGTTAGAAGTTGGCATTTGCACCAGCTGGCGCATAACCTGTAGTAGTCACCGTTACCCAAGGTTGAGTTTCTTGACCTGTTTGACGTAAACGTACTGTATCTGCAACGGCTGTTGGTGCTGCAGAAGTGCATGAAGCTTGCACATAGAGCATCGCAGAATCTTTGAAAGAAGAGCCATCTTCATCTAGACGGGTAATATCAGACGTAAAATCAAACCAGTTACCTCTGATTTCAGCTGTTTGCTGTGAAGCAGTTGGGCTACCTGGTGGTGATAATGTTTGACCAACGCCATTGATTTCTGTACCAGATGCTGGTGCTGTGACTGTTAGCGGTTGAGCACGATAACCAGTGGCTGGTGCAGTACCAGCAGCGTTGGATTGCATTTGCACTGCCGTAAAAGCTTTACCAATGCGGAAAACAGACTCATCGGTTGTTGAGGTATAGAAATACCCCACCTGCAAATCTGCTGCTGCCGTGCCGCTGAAACCACCCAATGCAAAATCATTCACTTCCATAAACTGCCGACCTGCCAAACTAGGATTAAAGTCTACATTGGTATTTCCACTGGTATCACTCATGCTGATGCGCTTGCCATAAATACACTGATAAGTGGTAACACCACCAACAGTTGTTGCCTTGCGCCATACATTGTCCAGCATGGTGGCAATCGTCACATTAGTATTGTTAGTGTAGGTATTATTGGCCACAATATTACGAGTCGTAGAAGCTACCAACGAAAAACCAGAAACTGGTGAAGTGTTGGTATTCGCAGGAAATACTGCGCAATCATTATGTGCTGAAGCAGATGGCGGGGTTGAAGTACCACTACCAAAATTGCCAGTGTCATTACAATTTGCATAGGCTGAAGTGCCGCCAGAGACTGAAATACCAGTTGCAGGGATATTAATCAACCCGGTCGCCATGGCATTTGCAGAGACAAACCCCAACGTACTTATTACTGCTGCTTTAAGAACTAAGTTTCTCATGATGTTTCCTTAAGTTACAATAATCAGGCATTTGTGGCTGCCTGTAGCACCAATTCACCTCAATCAGCGATAGCGCCTCGTAAGTACTAATGTTGATTAGGGCCGAATGCTTGAAAGGTAGGCAGTTCACAAATGCACCTTCACTGCCTTATGCTCAAACGTTTTTAAAAAAATTAACTTGCATGCATGCGCTATTTACCTCCTGGGTTGAATTCATAACTCAACGTAAAATAGATACTCCTAGGCGCGCCAGGGGCTAAAAAGTTGGTGCTAAGCCAATCATTGGAGTTGTGGTTGTAGCCGCTAGAATCAACAACCCCATTGATGGAGGGCGAGAAGGGATTAACCCCTAAACGACCAGCACTGAAGTAATCTCGATCAAATAAGTTAGTAATTATCAGTCCAGCGGTTAAGCCTTTATCTATCTTGTACGTCGTGTTGAAGTTAAACACGGCATAACCTGGTATGGTGCCTGGGTTTGAGATTGGGGCCCCAACCCCATTGATATATTGCACATTCGTACCCAAATTGGTGGCCGCATCTTGAAATGCAATTGTTCTGGCTGTGGCAGCACCAGGCTGATGCTTATTGTTTTCGTTCCCACGTAAATACGACATGGAATGCATAATCATTGTGATACCCACCTGCCAATTTGGCGTGACCTCATAGTTTAGTGTGGCATTCAGGTTATGCAGTGGCACACCAGGCATACGATCACCTGGCTCTACTGTGATTTGTTGATATTTAGATGGAACGCTTGCATCGTGCCCCGCACTACTATTATTTGGACTTAGCATGACAAAATCCGATTGGAACGTGGCATCAGTTAAAGCATAATTCATACGAAAACTAGCTTTACCAAATTTACCTGCTAAACCAGCCTCCAAACCCTGCCTTTGGGTGTTACCTATGGTATTAAAAAAACTACGTTCAGGGGTAAATGACACAAAGTAAATATCATCTTTGAGATCTGTTTTATAAGCCCCTAGATTCCACTCCATATTGTCGCCCCACCGCCCGCGAGCACCAATATCGATGGTTGTTGAGCGTACTTGTGGCAGATATGGGTCTCCAGATAAAGTGCTTGGTAGATTGCAAAACCGATTCTCAACCAAACTTCTAGGTTTAAATACAGAGCCACCCCCAGCCTGTGCACTTGGTATCTCGACCAAAGTGCCATCATAAGCACAGCCGAGTTCAATAACCGATGGAGTTCTGGCACCCTTACTCCAGTTACTATATATATTGAGTTTTTCATTGGCTTGCCATGTTGCCCCCAATGAAGGGTTAAAAGAGTAGTAATCAAACTTCTCTTTTTCCGGCGCTTTTAATAAATTGGAAAGGTCCGGTTTTATTGTGTATCCCTGCTCTGGCAAGGAACCATCAGTACTCAATGCATAAAAAGGAATACGATTAAGGAAGCGGTTTATTTCCTGCGTTCCGCCAAAATTACGTACCTGCAATGCATTGACGATATGCGTACTGTTGAAGCGACCTGCGCCAGTGAAATGCCAAGCATCTACTGGACTCCAAGTTTCACTGAAGTACAAGCTCTTGGTGATGGAGGTTCCCTCAAAATTATTATTGGCAATCTCATCGGTAGAGGCTGTGTATTCAGGACCTAGATTTGCTGGGTCCAAATAGGCGTTGCGATTAGCATCCAGCAAGCCCAGCATCTGGCCACTTTTATAGGTTGCATGTGGTTTATCTAGAGAAACTCCGACCATCAACTTATGATGGTCGGTATTCCAATTCAACTGCAGGGCTCCACCATCAGTGACTTGATTGATCTGGGTATTGGTGATGATGGCTGTAGGTGTACCTTCAATGACTCCACTTGAGGTACCATTTGTACCTGGGTCATTTGCACCATCGCGAAATTTTGTAGGGTTATTGACATCATATAGAACCCCCTCTCTAATCTCACCTATACCATAAAAATTATTAGGGCCATTTGCACAATTAGGTGTCAATGTCGGAAGAAAGATTAGCACATGCTTTTTGCCATCTGGAGTTATATAAGAAGCATTGCCTCCGAAAGGATTACCAGCATTCAGATTATCCCTAATGTCAAAAGAATATATTGGATATACTTCACCGTTTGGGCCTGGAGGAGTCATAGGTGGCGCTTCCAGAACAGGCACGGGCGCACCGGGCGCGGAAAACGGCGGTTCTTTATAGGGTTGACTAATTGCTTTCAAAAAATAAGCCTTCACGTCATCCGGTAAGGTTTCATTTAAAGTGCCAGCAATCGATGAAAAGTTGTAAGCATAACCAGGCTGACCAAAGTTCGGATCATTGACCTGATCTGCGACAAACGGTGTGAAATCGTTGAACCCCCCAGCACCATCAGGGTCGCGTACATCTACGTAATAATCAGGCAAGCCATCTTTGTTAAGATCTGGTAACACGCAAGTGGGCGTTTCACCTGGGTTTAGTCGACGACTTTTAAATCCTGCACTTTCTGGTGTGTATACATCGCCATTTTTGGTTTTACGTCGACTATCACGCCTGTACAGCTGTCCAGTAATACTTAACGAGTCGCTTAGAAAGTACTCACCAGTCAACTGAAACTGCAGTAGCTTATTTTTAGTTTCATCTGGCGAACTAAACACGTTGCTATGACTTTGTTGATACATCTGGGTTGGCACTAAACCATTACCAACTAGATCGTTTGAGGCAATAAGTGTACTGAATCCCAAGTTTAATTTTTCACTTCGGTAATCTAACTTACCAAAAGCTTGATTAACTTCGCTCGGTGAGTTAACTCTCCAGCCATCCTCATCAAATAAATTCAGTGCAAGAAACCCGCCAACTACACCATTATTGGCTCCAGTGGAAAGTAAAAACTGCTTGCGCCCATAAGAACCAGTCTTGACTTCTGTATCAACGCCAGCATTGTCAAAACCATTTTTTGTACGCATTGATAGCGCACCACCTAGCGTCCCCAATCCAAAAATAGGGTTAGAGCCTGGGAACACATCGAAGCTATTGAGCGCGTTCATGGGAATCATGTCCCAGTTCACCACGTCACCAAACGGCTCATTCACGCGAATGCCATCTAAAAACACAGATAACCCTTGCGATGTCCCTAATTGAGGGCTTGCTGTGAACCCTCTATACATTACGTCCATCTGAAATGGATTGCCTTGATAGTCATTAACATTGACTGATTGCAACTGCGAGTTCATTAAATCAGCGATACTTAATGCTCGCGACTCCTTAATTTGCTTGGCTGAGAGACTTTGAACATTGCCAGGTATTTCGTCTTTAGTAAGACCAAGACCAGGAAGTGGGCCAATGTCGTGATAACGCCTAGCAATGACTTGGGTTTCCTTGAGTTCAATATCGAGAGGGAGATCGTTAGGTTTAGTTATGATAATAGGTACTTTTTTTAATGTGTAATCACCTTTATCACTATTGATAATTTCCAAACCAGAGTTTTTGAGAATGCCGTTAAACCCTTCAATTAAAGCAAACTCGCCGTTAATACCCAGTGTAGTTTTGCCATCGGTCATCGCGGGGTCAAAAGCTAATATCACACCTGCCTCTGAAGCGTAGACAGCAAGGGCTTTACCCAGTGAACCTGCGGGAATGGTGTAGTGTTTTTTAGGTAAACTTGTATTTAAGTTTTTGTCTGCCGCGAATCCATTGGTAGCGTAGTAGCCACTTAATATTGCCAACGACATGATTAAGATGGCGAGTACAAGTGCCTCATATAAAACACTTAATAAGCGACTAGTATTAATTTTTTCAAAAAACCGAAATCTCATTATCATTTTCAACCCTTGTGGAACTCGTAGAATATTTTTTATGCTTATATTCACTACGCCGCACGAGAATGAAAAAGTGCTAATGTTTTTGAAAAATATTTTCAAATAATTTACTCACTCAGAAAGTGGCGAGTACAAAGACTGTTACAAACGGGTCAAATTGGTCCAATAGCGAGTCAGTGTTTGCACATGGATGGGAAATTTACGAGAAAGTACATTTAAGGTGAGATCAATATCATCTATCGAATATGAACCAGATATTTTTAACTGTGAAATGGCTGGATCACACCTTAAAAAGCCTGAGCGATAGCGGGAAAGTTCGGTGATAAAGTCACCCAAAGCCGTGTTATCTGCGATTACAAAACCATGTATCCATGCAACGGTAGAAACATCGGAAATAGCGTGCTCTGTAATCTCAGAGGCGCTAAAATTAGCAGACTCACCAGCCTTTATTGTAAGCGTTGAATTCATATTGTCATTCGGGATGACTTTGACTGTACCTTCAAACACACTCACATGGCTATAGCGTTTAAAATCCCTAACGCTAAATTTTGTGCCTAACGCTGTTGCCGAACCATGCTGGGTTTTGACAACGAATGGTCGATAGTTAGCTTGATGTTCATGCCCAGTTTCTACTAATATTTCGCCCTTGATTAAGGTAATGATGCGTTGCTTATCGGTGAATTGAACATCGACCACAGTGTTGGTATTCATCCATAGTTTTGTACCGTCAGCCAGTGCAACGTCTTTGCGTTCCCCAGTGGCCGTAGCATGATCTGCAAGCAAGGTTTGCCATGGTTGCTCTCGATAGGCGAAGTAGCTTGCAGAGCCAACCACAAATAGCATGCTCAGTTGCTTTAAGAAAACACGCTTATTACCAGAATCAGGACGATCATATAATCGCTGCAACGAGTTGTTAATTTCTTGATTTTCTGGAAACTGCTTGAATTGGGATGTGACTTTTTCAAGTAGCTGCCAAGTTTGGTCATTTTTAGTGTCGGATGTTCTCCATGTATGCCATGCTTGTTTATCTTGATCGGTGGCAGACCCTGAGCTCAATAGCGCAAACCAATCAGCAGCTTGCTTGGTTGCAGCATCTATATTTTTTACCTGATGGTTATTTTGTTTCATCACTTACCTTACCAGCTTAACTAACCCTGAAAAATCATCATGCAATGCAAAATAGCTTTACTGATATAGAGCCTAACTGAGGCAATGGAAATATTCATTTTTGCAGCAATTTGCGCGTGCGTTAACTCTTCAAGCTGCGAATACAAAAAGGCCTTGCGCACTTTAAGCGGCAAACCATCCAGCATGGTGTCGATTTTGATGAGTATTTCTAGGGCAATCGCGCGTGTTTCTAATGAGGGCATCTCGTCAGAAGTGAGGTAGCCCATTTCTTCAAGGTATACACGTTCAATATCACGCCTTCTAATATGACTCACCATCAGCCCATGGGCAATGGTGGTGAGATAAGCACGTGGTTCTTTGATGCTAGTTAACTCTTCCTTACCGAATAGCCGTAAAAATGTATCTTGCGTTAGATCCGCAGCATCGAAAGTAGAACCAATTTTTTTACATAACCAGGAGTACAGCCACGAGTTGTGATTGACATAGAAGTCTTGAATAAGCGAGTTGTCCGCCGTTTGATGTATTTGCATAGCTTTGCACCTGTAAACATTTGTTTACATACTGGCAATTTCTATGCCTTAACAAAAAGTCAACTAACCATATGTTTTACATATAGATTTTAAAATCAGAATTACGAACCACTAACGAAATGGTTGTTTACAACATCCACCCTAGAGAAAACAACCACTTTACTTTACGCACCATCTCCACGCTATTTTAGTTTTGAAATACCTGATGATCATAACCCTCACAGTAAGTAGCCCAATCAGATTTAACTAGATCAGCCATTTCCTGAGCAATTAAGGTAAGTTTGTTACGCCATTTTTTTCGCTGTGCAAAATCGATCAGTTCGTCAGCGATTGCTGAGCCTTGCCTGCCACTACTCCGCAACTGCCCCCATGCTAGGCACTCTGCCATAGATTTAACAACACCTGATAAGTGTTCAATTTGATTATGGTATTGGGCGATGGGGACACGATCTTCAACAGGCTGAAGTCCGCGTAGGACGTAGGATTTACTTTTCATCATGACAGGATGCAAAAAGGCCATAGAAACTGCCTGCATACGTCGCTGCAAGGTAACCACCCGCTCAGCTTGGTTGTTCCAGACGGGTTGAAGGGTTGGTAAATGACCTGCAACCGTCGATGGTAAAGCTTGTTTTAAATCTAGTAGATAGTTTTGATCAAGGGAACCCTTGCCTTGCACCAGAATAGCATATCGATCGACACCAAGGCTCCCCGTGCCCGCAATGCGACTAGCCACGTCTAACACTTCATAAAATTCAGGATGCGGCTGAGACTTTGAAAACAGCTCAACCGCATGTTTGACTTGCTGGCGCTGCGCGTCGGTCACTGGCAAGGTTTTCTTTCCATCCGCTTTAAACTGGCGCGACTTTCCTTTTTTGATGGTTCTAGCATTCAAAAAATCTACGCGCTTACGCTCCTGTAACTGCTCTAACAAAGACTTAACGATTCCATGCGCAGTTTCTCTTTCAACCCAGCGTGCTTTACCAGTGGCTAAGGTTGCTGCATAGACATCTAAAAACTGCGCCGATAGCAACTGCGCATTTTCTTGCGAGATACCATAACTGTGTGCACCGACTAATATGCTGGTCATAATCCGCGAAGCATCCCAACTAGCAGGTGCCAAAGCGGCTTCATCAAAATCGTTAATATCAAAATAGACTAAGCGATTATCCCCTTTATAGCTGCCAAAGTTTTCTAAGTGCAGATCCCCACAACTCCAAACCAATGGCGCAGATTTTGATATGCCCCCTTTAGGTAAGCGGTCGTAAAAAAGATGGCATGTTCCTCTTAAAAAAACAAATGGGTTGGTTCGCATCGTACTATATTTCATTACTAACCGCTCTGGATCTCGCCCTAAATTGGCCGTTTTAATTCGTTTGATGATGTCCATGCCACCTCGATAATGATGTTAGTTTGAAATAGTGATGTTATTTTGAAACGGAGAGCCTGCAGCTCACAGCCGCTCACCTAACTTTACTGAGTTTGTATACTTTACAGCGTCATCTACACTCAGGTCAGTCATAATGACGTTACTTTGATCATCAGACAAAATCATTTTCAACCCTTCTTTTGCCCCATTTTTGACTCTGGCGAACACTAAATATTTGTTATTTTGTCGCGCAAATTGCACAAAATTTTGCATGGCCTCCAAGCTCGTTGCATCTAGGTCTGGGGATTCTTCCAAATTAATAATAATCGCCAGAATTGCCCTCTGTGCGCTCGTAACATCCTGCCTAATTTTCGCCAAAATATCGTCTGCATTGGCAAAAAACAAAGGCGCATCTGGTCTAAAAATTATCACATTTTCAATTGGGTATGCTTCCTTATGATTCACCATATCCACAAAATCATGTGTTTTTCCCAATCGCCCCAATTGCGAAACGGTAGCATCTGAAAACCGCTTTAGCATCATCATAATGCTCATGGCAATAGCTACTAGCAAACCATCTAAAACGCCTAGCCATAATACGCTTGTGACGGTGGCGATAACGACTAGCCGATCTCTTTTCCACAAAAAATAAGGGGCCAGAGTGGACGGTTTAAGCATATGACTAACAGCATGAATCACGATTGCAGCGAGGATAGGTTCTGGCGTGAGGGCGATCTTAGGAATAATGGTGAGCATAGCAATAAAAATTACGCATGCAGCTACTGCTCCCGAGAAACGAGAGCCCGCACCCGCACTTTCGTTGGCAGAGGTGGCAGAATAGCCAGCTCCTACAGGCATGCCGTGAAAAACACCAGAGACTAAATTGGCAACTCCAAGCGCCATCAAGTCACGATTAGGTTGAGTTTCATCCGCATGCTTGATGGCAAAAAAGCGAATCGAGCCATAAGACTCCGAGAACAAAACCATGGTCAGTGCAAAACCCAACTCACCAAGTCTCAACCATTCGGTTCGCGACAGCACTGGCAAGTCTGGATAGGTCAACTGCAACGTAACCTCCCCTACCAAATGTATTTGATATTGCGTTAAATTGAGTAACTGCGTTGCTATAACCCCTAAAGCAATCACAATAAGCGCAGCGGGTATCTTTTTAAATTGATCGAGTAAAAATAAAACAACCAGCGCGGTGAGGCCAACGCTGATAGAGGCTAAATTCCATTGCGTCATTTGGCTATACAACTCAAAAAATATGCGAAAGAAATCACCATGCACAACATGGACACCTGCCATGCTGACAACCTGCTTTAACACTATGACGGCCGCTAATCCGAATGCAAAGCCTCTTAATACTGGCTTAGATATAAAATCTGTTACCTTTCCCATACCAGCCATTGCGGCAATTAGAAATAAGGTGCCTGATACAATCACCAAGCCAAACGCTAGTGCCAGATGATGGTTAGGATCAGTATTCCCGAAAGAAAGGGAAGCCGCCGCAAGTACAGCTGCCGAAGATGATGTAGCCGAAACGATGGCAAATCGGCTGGTTCCGAGAATGCCATAGCAAATTAAACCTACAAACAAGGCAACAACACCTGCTTGTGGCGGCATATTACCGATAGTGGCATAGGCAAAGGCTTCTGGCAGCAATAAGCCTGCAATAGAAAGGCCTGCGATGAAATCTGCGCCAAAATAACCTGAAAGCTTATTCATAATTTTGAGTCAAGATGTTAGGGTCCTAACCTATAATTACCGTTGTTAAAACTACCTTCTTTTGTATGGGCTAAGGGCTAAGCGCGCATATTGATTTCTTTTTGAATATAGCGCACCAAAACGACCGTTGTTATTGTTGTGCCCACGACGATATAGCCAACCCAAGGAAAGTGCTGCAGCTTACCATCTGCTCCAAAGGCAACAATGTGGCCCGCCACGATTGAAGCAAAGCCTCCCGCAAATTGCTGAACAGAGGCACTGACCGCATTAAAAGAACCACGTTTAGTCATTTCTGGCACCGAGGTCATCAATGCTTGGTAAGGGATCATTCGTGAGAAAATACCGATAAACATCAATACATTAACAATGATAACGGCAGCAAATGGCACAACCCCAAGATGCGTATAGATCATGACCATAATAATGGTAACGCTGCTGCCTGTCATAAAAACAGGCACTTTGCCAAATGTATCCGCAGCCTTGCCCACTAAGGGCCCGACAAATATCGTACACAAACCAGTAATCAAATAGATAGTTGGCAGATCAGTAATTTTGATTCCCAGATTATGGACAGTAAATGCACTACTGAACGGCATTAGCATAAAACCCCCTGTCATTAATAATGCGGTGGTTGCAAACGCAGTCAAATGCCTAGGGTCAATAATTGTGTTGGCTAAATGCTTAAATGCACTGTGCTCTTGCTGGGCATGGAGATGCGCAGTCACGGGTTTCATGCGCCATATAATGACTGCTCCACCAGCGACACCGAATGCTGCCATGGCTAAAAAAGGCGTGTGCCAAGTCCAATGATTGGACAAATAAAGCCCCACGGGCAACCCTAACACCTGACTTGCACCGAAAGCAGTCTGAATGACGCCCATCACACGTCCACGTAATTCTGGTACGAACAGATCGGTAGCAATCGCTAGCACAACTGAACCGATGACGCCGCCAAAGATGCCTGTGACGATTCGCGCCATCAGCAGCATTGGAAATGTTTGCGCCAATCCACACCATAAGGTGCCAGCTACAAACCCTATATAAAACACCAGTAATATTTGCTTGCGATCATAGCGGTCGGCAAAGCCAGCCATTAACAAGCCACTAATGCCTGCACTGAATGCATAGGCTGAAACAATCAAACCGAACTGTCGTGGCGTAATTTCCATGGCAGGCATAATCAGCGCCCCTAATGGCGACATAATCATAAAGTCGAGAATCACTGCGAATTGAAGAAACGCCAACAACCCAACGAGAAAAGTTTGGTAGGACGTGAATTTGGCTTTTGGTTCTGTATTGACGCTTGAATTAGGTGAGGTAGTTTGCTTAACTAATGACACAGTTTTGTAGCTTTCTATAATGGTTATGTATCTAACGCAATTAATATTCAATCTTTGATTAAGACACAATTTATGCGTATGGCAAGCATAATCATTATGCAGTATTTTCTCTGCTCAATTATTTCTGAGTGTATCAAAACTAGGCTAAATCTATTTTTTGAAGTTGTTTGAACCACTACCCTCAAATCATGTTGTGATTGCTACATTACCTGCCAACACTGCTTATAATGAAAAAGAGGCGCATATGCGCCTCAATTATTCAGAAACAAGCTGATGAACTACTCTGAGATTTTTTTCAAGTTATCCAAGCCACCACGGTAAACACTTGTAATGACTTTAACTGCTGTTGCGTCATCTTGACCATCTGCTGGTGTAGCTGATGTATCTTTACGTTTGAATGTACCGTTCCAAACAACTAATGATTTATCTTTACCTGCTGATTTAACTGTCACAGACGAAACGTAGTCTGAAACTGGCAACACCCCTTCAATAATAGAATACTTAAAGGTTTTTGCTTTTGGGTTATAGGCAAGTAGCTTCTCTTTAATCGTGCCGCCATCTTGAAGTGTTAATAAACGTTCAGCACCAGTTTTATTATTAGTTCCAGTCACAATTTCGGTTGTTTTTACAGCAGGGTGCCAAGCACCCAAGTCATTAAAGTTTTTGACTTTATCCCAAACTTTTGCAGTAGAAGCATTAATCGTAACCTCTTCATGTGCTGAGAGAGTTTTCGCCTCGTCAGCAAGTGCGTTGAATGTTGTGCTAATTAACATGGCTGTTAGTAATAAACTGTATTTCATTTTGCTCTCCTCAATTATTAAAAAATCTGCGCATTCAAAATATACAGACTTGTATACTTAGTATACAGATCTGTATATTTATTGCAAGTATAAATATATGACGCTAAATCACTCGACTTGTCGTCACTAGCACCTCAATACCCGCGTTAACGCACCGTGAGCCTTATGAAACTTTTAATGATTCCATATCAATAACAAAACGATACTTCACATCGCTTTTTAGCATGCGTTCATACGCCGCATTGATTTCTTGAATCTTAATCATTTCAACATCTGCAGTAATTGCGTGCTTTCCGCAAAAGTCGAGCATCTCTTGCGTCTCGGCAATGCCTCCAATCACAGAACCTGCAACCGCTTTTCTACCAAGAATTAGCGGCATTGAATTTAACGCAGGCTCTAAGCCACCTAAATACCCGACCAGCACTAACGTGCCGCTTAATGAGAGGGTTGGTATGTATGGATTTACATCATGAATGTAAGGAACCGTGTCGATAATCAAATCGAATTTGCCTTTTACTGCAGCCATTTCGGCCTCGCTGGTAGAAAGTACGATTTCATGCGCACCTAGACGACGGGCATCCGCTTCTTTTCCAGGGGAGCGCGTGAAAAGCGTTACATGAGCCCCAAGCGCTTTCGCAAGCTTCAGCCCCATGTGGCCTAAACCACCAAGACCAATCACGGCGACTTTGCTGTCTTTGCCTACCTTCCAATGCCGCAACGGAGACCAAGTAGTGATACCGGCACATAACAGCGGGCCAACAGCTTTAAGGTCTAAATTTTCAGGAACCTTGAGCACGAATTTATCAGAAACGACAATACGTTCTGAATAACCACCAAAGGTAGGGACTTTATCATGGCGATCAATGTCGTTATAAGTGAGCGTATGGCCATTCTGGCAATATTGCTCTAGTCCTTGCTCACATGCTGGGCAAGTTTGGCAGGAATCAACCATGCAACCAACGCCAACGGTATCTCCAACTTTGAACTTGGTAACACTAGTACCAACACTAATGACCTTGCCGACAATTTCATGTCCTGGCACCATTGGGTATATGCTATTTCCCCAGTCATTACGCGCTTGATGTAAATCAGAGTGACAAACGCCGCAAAAAAGAATTTCAATTTCAACATCGTTTTTACGTGAATCTCGACGCTGAAACTGAAATGGCACTAAAGCCGTAGTGGCCGAATGTGCTGCATACCCAAGTATATTTTTAGCCATTTAAATCTCCAAAGTTAGTGCGTGGTTAATCGAATTTTTCTGCTCCTATTTAATTAAACAGGGCCATTTATCTTGATGCGTACTTTATTAGTTTGTAATAAACAGCACATCATGTCAGTCTTCTAGCGCACACATCTAAATATAATTTTTTGCTACTTTGATCTATTAATTTAATTCCGTTACCCTATCAATTAGATAAATTTGATAGGTAGCGCCAGACACATTACAAATTTAGATGTCTATTAAAGTGAATAGTTGTGCCCGTATAAAATTTATTTCACTTTTCACACAATATTCTGCACTTTCATTCGTCTACAAACATATGGATACTATGATTACCATGCAGAACGAACAACTTATTGGCGCTATCACCCGTGAACGAGGGCGGCTAGCTGGCTTTATCCGCCGACGGGTTCCGGACCCAGCGGAGGCAGAAGACATTATGCAAGATGTCTTTTCTGAGTTGATTGCGGCCTACCGCTTACCTGAACCCATCGAGCAAGTAGGCGCTTGGCTGTTTCGCGTGGCTCGCCATCGCATCATCGATCGTTTTCGTAAAAAGCGTGAGGTGTCTTTGCCTCAATCAGCAGAAGGCGCTGATGGCGACGATGAGGCCGACTATTGGATTGAACAAGTACTACCTGACCCCAATAGCGGGCCAGAAGCCGCGTATGCCAGAGCTATGCTGCTGGAGGCAATTACCATTGCATTAGATGAGTTGCCAGTTGGGCCACGCGAGGTATTCATCGCCCATGAGCTGGATGGGCTTAGCTTTAAAGAAATGTCCATGCAAAGCGGGGAAAACATGAATACTCTGCTGGGATGGAAAAGACAAGCAGTGCTGCACCTACGTACACGGTTGCAGCCGCTCTATAACGAATTTTATCTATAAAGGAAATAACATGAAAATGCATTGTTCAAGCGATAAATCTGGCTGTAAAGCAAGATGCTTAAAAATGGCAATACTATTGATAGCAGGTATTGCAGTGGCGGGCTGGATAGTGATGCTACTGTGGAACTGGTTGATGCCCAATTTATTTATGGGTGTGCAACAAGTTAGCTATTGTCAGGCATTGGGTATTTTGTTGCTAAGCAAGATTCTTTTTGGCAGTTGTCGCGGGCATGGCCGCTGCTGCGGACGGCACCATCATCAGGAAAACATGACCCCTGAAGAGCGAGATCAGATAAAAAGTCATTTTAAGAGTCGCTGGAGCAACTGGTGTAATTCAGATAAGGCAGATAAGGCTCAGGTTTCTAATGTCGAGTAATTCTGAGTTACAAGCGATACCCGAAACGCCAGAAGATTCGTCGTCAGCTGTCTTACCGAGGCAGCTACGCCAATTCTTGCTGGTAGTGATGCCAATCCTGATTGGGCTACATCTCTATATCGGCTGGCGTTTGCTACCAGCACTGCCAATCAGTGGACTGGGAGAGATTTTTGGCTGGATGCTACTGGGTTTTTCCGCACTAGTCATGCCTTTAAGCATGTTTGCCCGCTTCTTAAATCTAAAGCCCTCGCACGCTGACCGCATTGGCTGGGTGGGGTCATTGGTCATGGGGCTATTCTCATCCACGCTGGTGCTAACCATTCTACGCGATATAGTGCTGCTAGCGCTATTACTGCTAGGTGTGGAGACATCCTCGTTTACTGACATAACGGCCACGGCGGTGATCATAATGGCGTTCGCTGTAACCATCATCGGGTTTATTAATGCACGCAGGCTGGCACAGGTTGTGCGCATTGATATTCCCCTGGCAGGTCTATCGGCATCGCTCGCTGGCTTCACCATCGTTCAAATTAGCGACATTCATGTCGGACCAACCATCAAGGGCAATTATGTTGCAGCCATTGTCAAGCGTGTCAACGATTTGGGCGCTGACCTGATTGCGATTACTGGCGATGTAGTGGATGGTAGTGTGTCCCAGCTATCATCCCATACCGCACATTTGGCTGGCCTCAAAGCACGTCATGGTGCGTTTATCGTTACCGGCAATCATGAATATTATTCAGGAGCACTAGAGTGGATGGCGGAGTTTAATAGTTTGGGGATACGGGGGCTAATGAACGAGCATGTCACAATCGAGCATGATGGCTCGCACCTCATCATTGCAGGCGTAACCGATTACTCTGCCCACGTATTTGATATATCTCAACGTAGCGACCCAGTGGCTGCGCTGAATGGTAGTCCACAAGGCATTCATAAAATCTTGCTGGCGCATCAACCGCGCTCAGCACCTGCGGCAGCATTGGCTGGTTTCGATCTGCAATTATCTGGCCACACACATGGCGGGCAATTTTGGCCTTGGAATCTGTTTGTCAGCCTGCAACAGCCATTTACCGCGGGACTGCATCGGCTGGATAAACTCTGGGTATATACCAGCCGAGGCACAGGCTACTGGGGACCCCCTAAGCGCTTCGGCGCGCCCTCTGAGATCACGTTGTTGCGGCTTGTAGCAGATTCAGCAATACGATAGTTAGTGCTTTCCTGTATAAGCCAACAGCTAGCCTAACTCATCAAAACTGA
Organism: Methylophilaceae bacterium; assembly: GCA_036504995.1. Lineage (GTDB taxonomy): Bacteria > Pseudomonadota > Gammaproteobacteria > Burkholderiales > Methylophilaceae > DASXUG01. The sequence continues at coordinate 26,616 of DASXUG010000012.1, forward strand.
CCCTTACACCTAGCGCATACCTCTGGAGTTGATAGTAAGAGAAAGCCCTCAACTATGTGTAAACGACTTTAATATATTGAAAATACTCTAACAGATAAAGCTCCACTTTTCGGAACTTCTGAGCCGGATTTCACTTTAAAATCATATACCATTATGGATTGCCCTATTCTGGCATATCCTTTGCTCAAAGTGAAATTGCGCTGTTTTTGTCCTGACTTATGTGTATTTAAGCTGACAAAACAGACATTTTTTGATGAGAAAAGGAGAACGTTTATGCCAGTACTTACCATACAGCCTTCTGGGCAGCAAATACAAGCGGCGGCAGGCGCGAGTATTCTTTCGGCTTTGTTAGGCAGCAATATTGATATCGCTCACAAATGTGAAGGCAAGGCACAATGTGGTTCTTGCCACATTTATGTACAAGAAGGCCGTAAAAGTATTTCAAAAATCCAACGTACGGAGAATGAGAAATTGGATACCATTGTAGGCGTTGGCTCTAAATCACGTTTAGCATGCCAAGCTGTGTTAGGTGAAGAGGATGTGACTATCGAGTTATTGAGCTTTGTATAAAATTTAAGGTTTAGGTGGGTGATTTTCTCACCCACCTGACAATATAACTGTCAACTTGCGGTATGGCGAAGTAGCGCTAAACAATCCTCTGTGGCGGAAAGCTCAACCGCCAAATAATCATCATCAGTACGAATCAGCGGATCTGCCCCGTGATCTAGCAGGATTTTCATCATGTCCGCTTTGCCACTAGAAGCGGTATACATCAACGCGGTGGCACCTGTAGCATTTTGATTGTCGATATCAATACCAGCATCAATCAGTTGCTGAACAATTTCGCCGTTATCTGAAACGCAAGCAAGCCAAAGTGCGTTATTGCCATCGGTATTACGCAGGTGGATATTCACTCCGAGCGCTATAAGTTCCGCCACCAAATCATTGTAGCCAAGCAATGCAGCTCGCATCAAAGGGGTCAGTGCGTGGTGCCATGGGCTGTTGAGATTTGTCGGGTCAAAATTAAAGTCTGTAATAAAGTTTCGCAACGCAATACTAGATTTTTCAGTAAGTGCAACAGGGGATGAAAAAGCAGGTGCCAACACTTCATAACCACCATCCACGCTATACACCTCGCGGAAGTTGAAATCTGAGAACATGCTGGCATAAACTTGGCTGGCGTTACCATGGTAGCAATAAATCATGACGGGAACATCTTTAGGTAAACTGCCAATGACCTCGCCAAAGCTTTGCTCATTCAGATGATCTGCACCAATAATGTGTGACTTGCTGTAAGTTACTGAATCTCTGGAGTCAAACAGCGCCAGCGCCTTCGTACCTGCATGGGCGCGTTGAATAAGATCAACCGCTTGTTTTGAAGAAATTCTGTGAAATGATGTTCTCATGATGGCCTCGTTTCAGTAGGGGTTGATTGAAAAGTAAAAACAGTTGATAGTCGTGGGTCATCGATGGGCAACCCAACCGTAAAATGATAAATCGTTTGAAAAGTATCATCAGTCAAACCTAAAAGCTGATGCACTGACTCATCAAAGAAGCAACCAATACCTGTGCCACGCATGCCGTGTAGCTCTGCCTGTAAATACAAAACTTGGCCAATTAGCCCTGCTTCCCTATGCATATCGCGATAAGATGAGGCATCATGTGAAAGTGTCGCATCAAACTCTGCCAACATGCCCACCGCAAAACAAGCATTCGCAGCAATATCCTGATGACAATGCAGACTACGTGAGATCTGGTGCAGTTCAGCGCTTGCCACAGGCGTTAGCAGGGTAAAGTTTAATTGCTCTGGAACCCCAGCCACTGCCTGACGTAAAAACTGAGATTTAAGTGATTGATCTAATTGTTGGCTTAACCGTGGAGTACGTGTAAGTAAGTAAAGCCCTGGAACCATACCCTCCACGCGATGTACAAGAAAAACAAGGTTGATATGTGGGTAGTTGGCAAAGGCGCTCCAAGGCACATGGTCTTGCGGGATTAACGCTACAAGCATTTGAAGAAAGGATTGTTGTGGCATCACATAATGCGCGTCAAAACGTTGCGCACTGCGACGGCCTAATATCACTTGCGCTGCTGAGATCATCGGCATACCAGCAGTTGATTGTTGCATCGACTTTTGCATTACCTTAGGTGATCTCAAGCGTGCGACTGGCAATAAGCCCGCAGCTTGATAGCGAGTTGCTTGTGCAACTTCACCGATGATAGGCCAACGGTACATGGGGTACGCATCTATACCAGAAGCCACGCCATACCATCGCCTTGACTGCTTAAGCTTCGTTATCGCTGCTTTAGCATTAGGTGCGGCAAACTGAATACTAAGTAAAGCTTCGCCCTCTTCCAGTTCAGTGTCCTGCACCCGTCTGAAAGGAAAGTCCTGACTACGATCTAACCCCAGCAGTTGATTAATCGCATGTGATGTGTATTGCTTGTCTTCATGCACAGACCAGCCCAAAACCGCTGCGGCGTAGCCAAGTGCTGCAATTGCATGGCCTGTATCTAACTGACAATAACGAAAAGCGCGTTCACCATATTTCCAAGCTTCTCGCCACATCACCGCACTTAGTCCCACTTGCAAACATGGCTGATGATTCAGGGGTTCTTCGATTTCTGCGCGATACTCAAGTGCATGACTTTCTACACAATAATGATAAACCCCATCAGGAACTTCTTGTATGCCTCTCACCACAACGTAGACCTCAATAGGGTGCAAGTTGCCACTGGAAGGATTAGCGCGTACAGCCCAGCGGTCTGGCCCGTAGGTTTTCCACGCGGTAATGCCGAAGGAGAGCTGTAGCAAAGCCCCTATCGATAGTAAATTACACGCAAAGACTGCGCGCGGATCGCAGATTTGCTGAAATGGTAGATCCAGTGCACGCAATAAAGCGTGGTCTTGGGTAAGGGCTATATCAGGCAAGGCAATTCTGGTGGTGCCCTTAAAATATCGAAATGGGGCGGGTTGTGCATCCCAATCTAATGTTTCAGGGCCAGCAGCATAGGCTTCAAAGCGATGCTTAGTACGCTCATGATAGTTTTTTACTACCTCATAAGAGCTCATCTCAATGCCTGAGTTCTCTTTAGCGTTCTGCATCTTCAGCTCCAAAACATATTTGATAATCCACACACACACCACAACTAGGCGATTTGCAAATCATGATTTCAGCGCGTTCACATAACTGTTTATAGAAAAATTTTTTCCACTTCATGTTGCCTGTGTTTTTTGCAAACAGATCTGGAAAGTGGCACTGCATGAGACTAGACAAGACCTCACGACTCGCCAAGCCCATGTCTTGCCACAGATGATTTTCACCCATACAGGCATCAGCAATAAACAAAATCAGGTTGCCCGTTTCTTCGCTATTGTCAGACCAGTAGTCGGTCAGCAAGCCCACGATATCATCGAACTCATCCAGTCTGTTTTCGTCACGGCGCAGCTTTGCACGTGACAAAAGTAATTCAGGCTGTATGGGTAAAACCTGCATGACTACTGTTCCTTAGCTAATTGACCGCTGTAACGCATCAGGCTGCAGGTCCATGGGTATAACATTTCTTGGGGCAAATTTTGGAGCAAGCTTCACAACCCACACAATTTTCTGGGTGTGCGATGGTCATGATTTTCTTTTCATACTCATCATCGTCGTCGTCACCCAAGGTCATCGCAATGCGATCCCCATCTTCGGTAATGCCTACTAGTTCAAGCACATCACGACCACAAACGCGGAAGCAACGACCACAACCGATACACTTCTCCTCTTCGATGTGCTCTGCAAATTGCGGTGTCCATTCTTTACCACTCGGTAAGGTCACGCTATAAGCCATATTAGCCTCCTATTTCAGCGAGCTTTTTGCGCGCTGCAGTCAATTGTTGATACGCTTGGAAAGTTTTCTCTGCAATTTCAGGAATTTTCTCCCACCCTATTGGTAAATCTTCTGATAAATCATGTAGATCCATCTTAAGCTGGGTGGCCTGGCCATTTAGCTTTTTCACTTCTGCTTTAATCGTTTCAATATCACTCATTTGCTTCTCCAGCACCTTTATTGCTTAACTATAATTAGCCACATCAGGAAACTTATTAATCATCTCCACTGCCGCAGTGACTAACTTTTCACCCTCAGCTGCTAGTTTTTCAATGTTTTCAAAACCAAAGCGATGCACGTCGCGTAGTTGCTTATTTACGACCACCAAGCGCCCAGCCGTCAGTATCATTTTGCCAAAACCTTCGTGATGCATTTTCATCATGGGAGACACCATGATTTTGGTTTGGCGCTCAATCGCCAAGCCAACAGCGTTGTAAAAAAGCTCTAAGCGCCAAATGGTTTCTGGGTCTGGATCGCCAATAATTGGCATTTCACGGCGCTGCTCTTTGCTAATCAGATAAGGGGCAAGCAGTGTTGCATTATCTTTGCCTTCCCACGCACCATGCGTATCTTGTGCGCGCCATTGTTTAATCAGTTCTTTTACAAATGCTGATTCCCATGAATCGGTTGCAGTATCTAAAGCTGCTGCGGTTGCGGTCATTTCCTTCTCCTAGTCACTCTCAGTTAACTTACTAAATTGCTTCTTCGTCAAAATTCAAATCCTTCTCTTGGTCTTTCAATAGTGCTTTGCGTAACCAAGGGGGAGGAGTGCCTTTAAGCACATCCTTGAGTTTTTCAAGTACCTCTTCAATCACTTCCGGAGCAGCTACTTTAACAGGGTGAATTTTGTGGGCGACCACGCGCGCAGCGGCTGAACCGCCAATGGCAGCCACATACAATAATGCGCAGTCTTTAATCGCTTCCAGCTTGGGGGCCAATTTGTCTTCATTGCCATCTTCCTGTAAATCACCATCAAACTGCACGGCTTCGATAAATTGATGGCTGGTAGGCGTAATCTCGTAAATGGCAATATTTTTTGCCCAGCCAAAGTGTGCATCTACCCGTTTTAAATCTTGCGTGGCAAAAGCGATTTTCATGATTGAATCCTTTTCATTGGTTTAATACTTTTAATTTGCAATCTACATAGTCGCCGCTTGAGGCATCATGACTTCTGCACTACTACCGCAACCACAGCCTCCACCAACACAACCAATCGACGCCTCTTCGCTATTAGATTCATTTAGAGGTTCGGTATTGAGCCATGTGGTAGGCGTCACCTCATGTTCATCGGCAAGGAAGGTATTGCCCAACTCAAACACCAAGTCTCGCGTACCGCGATAGCCCACGGTGAGTTTATGTGCCGCACCCAAACGATCAAAGGTGGGGATGCCATAGCGCAGAAATGGAATGTGCAGGCGATGCGCCATTTGTCTGCCATGTGAATGGGTGATAAGCAAATCACAATCTTTAGCACGATTCTCCAAATCTTCTAAATCCCCAATCAATACTTCTGGGATATTCAATTTCTCTAATATGGGGGATTGCGTCGTGGTCACGGCTGCGACTATCTCGCAGCCCATATCTGAGAGCAGACTGCCAAGCGCCCAGAGCAAATCTGGCTCAGCGCCAATCGCTACTTTTTTGCCACCTGTGAAAAAATGCGCATCTAGCATTGCATCTTGTAATTGGCTACGCAGACGGCGATATTTCATAGGCACAGGTTTAGCTGACAAATCGGCAAGGTACTTGATAAAAGCATCGTTACCTGCCAAGCCAGTGAGACTCTCAAACATCACATAAGGCACGCCTGTTTTCATTTCCAGCTCAATGGCAGCAGCATGCATTTGCTCGCCAATCGCAACCGTCGCTCTTGCTGCGCCCATGGTACGCAGCTCCTGTTTGGTGGTACCGCCGAGGGTAGTCGGGGTAAAGTCTTCTGGAATATGTCCATCGAGTGAGCCAGAAATATCAGGGATAAATACTGGCGATAGGCCAAATGACTCGATGATTTCTCTAATTTCCCAAATATCGGCTGGGGTGAGATGTGAGCCTGGCAATACGTTAATGCGGTCCATTGTTTTGACGCTGCACTCCACCGCCATTTCACGCACAATGCTCACCACCGCTTTACTCCAACCATCCTGAAATGCACCAACATAGTCTGGAGTTGAGGTATATATAATCTCCATTTCGGCAAGTTCAGGGTGCTTGGCGCGAATAAGCTTGATGTAGGCATCGACATCATCACCTTTGGTTTCGGTGAGCCCTGTACTAGCCAAGCCAACAATAGCAGGTTTCGCACGTTCCCAAATATTCATTACCGCTTGTTCGATGTTTTCCATGCCGCCTAAAATAGTGGTCACTTCGTTCATCGCAGTGGTTTGCATAGGGATCATTTCGCGGAAATGACGCACAAATAACACCAGACCAAATGAAGTACAACCTTGTGAACCGTGCAAAGTAGGTAAGCAGCTATTCAACCCCATAAAGGCCAGAGCTGCGCCTATTGGTTGGCTCATTTTGAGCGGGTTGACGGTACAGGCCTTATGATTTGTGGTGACAATGGCCATCATGCGACCCTCGCTTCTACATTGGCTTCTACCAAAGCTGCAGGAACACTCTCCCAAGGTGCAGGCTTGCGCACTTGCTCCCACACTGGGTGGAACAGTGCTAAATCAATTCGTTTCACCAACTCAACCATGCCCACATAGCCCGCATAGGCATGATGACGCTCTTGGTTAATATCCAGCCATGGCATTTTAACTTTCAGTGCCACAAACTGACTGCGGCCGCCCGAGAGCATGATGTCTGCACGTGACTCTTTGAGCATGGCGTACATATCACGCGGACGCATATCGTCAAACATATGGGCATCTTCCCCCATCAACTCTTTGATTTTTTCTTTGTCTTCAGCGGTGGATTTTTTGACGCTGGTTCCCACGATCTCCATGCCACCTTCTTGCAACGCAGAAACCACAGACCAAGATTTCACCCCGCCAGTAATCAGTAATACACGCTTACCTTCCAGACGTTTGCGATACTCATTGATACCTTGCCACGCCTTTTTCTCTTCGCGTGCAATGACGCCCTCAGTGCGGACAAGCAACTCGTCTGGCGCACCTTGTTGTACTAATAGCTGAGCAATTTGGCGCAGACTTTCACTCATGTCTGAAATACCGTAAAACGAGCCTTCAAAAAACGGAATACCGTAGCGCTCTTCCATTTTGCGCGCTACGTTAATCATGGCTTTAGAGCACACCATCATGGCGGCTTTAGCGCGGTGTGAGTATGCAACTTCATTGTATTTTGCATCCCCCGAAATACAGGCCAGAATACGAATACCAAGCTCATCTAACAATGGTTTGATTTGCCATAGCTCACCCGCGAGATTGTATTCGCCGATGATATTAATGTCGTATGGGGTGGTATATTCAGGTTCCTGTGTACCAATCACGTAATCCAGCAAAGCCTCGCCTGCCAATTTGTTGCCTAGATTTTTAGCCCCCACAAAGCCTGGCGCGTTGACAGGAATAATCGGTTTATTAAATTTAGCGCTGGCAGCTTTACACACCGCTTCGATATCGTCGCCAATTAATGCGGTAACACAAGTTTGATAGACAAAAATGGCTGGTGGATTGTATTTGTCTAAAATTTCACGGATAGATTTATATAAACGTTTTTCACCCCCATACACCACATCAAGCTCGTTAATGTCAGTAGTAAAGCCTGTGCGATATAACTGGGAGTCTGAAGATTTGGCGCCGCGGTTATCCCAGCCATTACCTTCACAAGCAATAGGGCCGTGGACCAAGTGTGCGACATCGGTAATGGGTTGCAACGCAATCTTGGCACCATCAAAAGCACATCCCCCAGCCGCAGCACCTGGAGTCAGTTGCTTGGTACATCCTTTTTTACGCTCTTTTTCGCCCTTAGCTTGATTTTTATCACAGCCTGGTTCGCTAAAAACGTCCTGCACCTTTTCACTCAGAGTAGCCATGGCGATGTGTCCGTATCAAAGTTAATCACGCTTACGATATGACTTGAGCAAACAATATGCCAGTGCTTAATAGATATTAACCTGTTGAATAATATTGATATTTATCAAAATATAGTTGCGTAGCAAATGCGACAAACCCGACAATCAAAAAAAAACCTCCAGGAGGAGGTTAAGGGAGGATTTACATAAGGGAAGGGAGAATCTGGTTGTTCCCCCCAATACCTTCCTTTTGAGAAGGTACACAAAAAATTAGATCTTCACTAAATTTAAACCCCCATCATGATTAAAACTTGACCAGCACATCTTCATTTCGAACAATAAACTGGCAAGCCAAGCGCCATGGTGGTGGTATATCCTTTACTTCGGCATCCTCGATCTGTTCTTTAGTAATTTTTCCTGAAAATCTTAAAACAGTTTTTTCTTTCTCAGTCAGAGAAATACCCATGGGCTGTTTATTCGCTAGGATATCTACTTTCACAGCGCAAGAGCCACATTCCCCATTCTCGCACTCAAAATCAACAGGAATATTATGCTGCTTAGCCAAAGCGAGTAGCGTGCTGGTATCCCCTGCCGTTGCATAGACCGTCAGATCCTTCTTCATTTTGGGAGAACTAAAAGTTACGTTTGCCATATCAAAACCTTAATGAATTAAGTGGCGCGGTAAAGTAGTCAATGTTTGGACTATCTTACCGCGCATCACAGTTTTAACGAATAATGTCGAAACTGTAATCAGTGGTTGAAATACCGTCTGTGTCTGCATCCATCACATCGAAAATCTTATCGAGGATCGTCACTAGCACATTCATTGCACCTTGATAGCCCCATACTGGATAACGATGTTTGTGATGACGATCAAAAATCGGAAAACCGATACGGATTAAAGGTGTTTTAGTATCACGATCTAAGTACTTACCGTAAGTATTACCAATGAGGAAATCGACTGGATCAGTGAATAGTAGTGAACGCATGTGCCACAAATCTTTTTTCGGATACACTTTGCAGTTCACGCCAAATGGGCTGGCATCAAACAATTCTTGCACTTTAGCTGCCCAAGCTTCATCACCATTGGTGGATAATACGGTGGTTGGCTCGGCACCTAGTTCTAACAAGAACGCAGTTAAGCCTAACATCGTATCCGGGTCACCATATAAGGCGAATTTCTTACCATGAATATGTGCACTAGAGTCTGCAATAGCATCCACTAGACGACCACGCTCTTTAGTTAAAGAATCAGGGATAGCTTTACCAGTAATACGTGATAACTCCATCAACAATTGATCAGTTCCAGCCACACCAACAGGGTGATGTAATTTCACCACTTCTTGACCATGCTCTTCGATGAATTTTACTGTTTTCTCAGTGCTAATCGTTTGCATCGCAATCGTTGCTTTAGCATTTAAAGACTCAGCAGCGTCTACTAATGTAGTACCACCATCATACATACGGAACTCGCCATCAGTTGGGGTATCCCAAGCATCAGATGGATCGCACAACATGGTGTGCTCAATACCAAACTCATTGAAAATACGCTTCATTTCACGGTTATTTCCAACCACGTAACCATCAAAACCACCGATAAAGTTAATTTTCTCATTAGGTTTACGCTCTAACGCTGGAACAGTACCCGCTTTACCATCCCAGAAGTATTTGAGAATACCTAATAATGCATTGTCATACCCTGTGATATGGCTACCCACGAAAGCTGGAGTATGTGCAAATGGCACATCATAATCCGCTGGGATAGAGCCTTTTTCTCTGGATGTTTTGATGAATGCGTTCAAGTCATCACCAATCACTTCAGCCATACAAGTCGTCGAAACTGCAATCATTTTGGGTTTGTATAAGTTGTATGAGTTAGCTAAGCCATCAATCATATTATTAAGACCACCAAACACCGCTGCATCTTCAGTCATAGAAGAAGAAACGCATGAAGTTGGCTCTTTAAAATGACGGCTAAAGTGTGAGCGGTAATAGGCCACACAGCCTTGTGAACCGTGGACAAACGGCAACGTACCTTCAAAACCATTAGCAGCAAATACAGCTCCTAGTGGTTGGCAGGCTTTAGCAGGGTTGACCGTAAGTGCTTCGCGAGCGAAGTTCTTTTCTTTGTACTCAACTGTTTTTGCATATTCGATTTGCTTTTTAAGCTCATCTGCAGGAACAGCATATTCAAACTGCTCCTTTTTGTTTTTGAACATTTCTGTATATTCAGGCTCACGGAACAGCTTGAAGTGATCTAATACTTTATCGGCGCTTTGACTCATTTTAAAATCCTTTCATGTGCGGATGGCAGTCATTCTCATTTAATGCCACCACCCGGAGTATGCGTTTAGTAACTTACTTATTTCTTAGCCCAAGGTGCTTTTGTTAAAGACCACACTGGACTGTTGATGGCCATATCCATGTCACGAGCAAAGATGGCAAAGCCGTCATAACCGTGATATGGGCCTGAGTAATCCCAGCTATGCATTTGGCGGAAAGGTACGCCCATTTTTTGGAATACGTACTTCTCTTTAATCCCTGAACCCACTAAATCAGGTTGAACCGCCTCAACAAACTTCTCAAACTCATACCCTGTCACGTCGTCGTAGATTAAAGTGCCATCTTTTACGTAATGTGTTGTACGTTGATAGTCATCGTTATGACCAAACTCATACCCTGTACCCACGACTTCCATGCCCAAGTCTTCATAAGCCCCAATCACGTGGCGTGGACGCAAGCCACCTACAAACAACATCACTTTTTTACCTTGCAAACGTGGTTTGTATTTAGCAATTACGTCATCAGTGAGTTTTTTGTATTTGGCAATCACTTGCTCAGTTTTTTCTTTGATACTGTCATCAAAGAAGCTGGCAATTTTGCGTAATGACTCTTCGATTTTTGATGGGCCAAAGAAATTGTACTCAACCCAAGGCACCCCATATTTTTCTTCCATATGGCGGCTGATGTAGTTCATTGAACGGTAGCAGTGCAACACATTCAATTTCGCTTTTGGTGTGTTTTCCAACTCAGCAATTGAGCCGTCACCAGACCACTGTGCAATCACGCGTAAGCCCATTTCTTCGAGCAAAATACGGCTAGACCAAGCATCACCACCAATGTTGTAGTCACCTATAATGGCGACATCATATGGCGAAGCTTCAAACTTGTTTTTGTCTGGATCTGTTTTATCAAAAACAAAGTCACGAATCGCATCATTAGCAATATGGTGACCTAAAGATTGTGAAACCCCACGAAACCCCTCACAGCGTACGGGGACGATGGTTTTACCCTCATACTCTTTAGCTTTTTTCTTGGCCACAGCTTCAATATCATCACCAATCAAACCAATTGGGCATTCAGATTGAATTGAAATCCCTTTATTAAGCGGGAACAACTCTTGAATTTCATCAATAATTTTTTCCAATTTTTTATCACCGCCAAATACGATGTCTTTTTCTTGGAAGTCAGAAGTAAATTGCATCGTGCCGTAAGAGTCGATACCTGTAGTACCAATGTAGTAGTTACGACGTGAAGCCCATGAATATTGACCACAACCCACAGGGCCGTGAGAAATATGGATCATGTCCTTAATCGGACCCCAAACCACGCCCTTAGAACCAGCATAAGCGCAACCACGAATGGTCATCACACCTGGTAAAGATTTGATGTTAGATTTAACATCACAATCCGTTTTGCCTTCTTCATGCACATTAAGATGCTTAGCACGTCTTTTTGCACTTTTTTCTGGATAGGCTTTTAAAACCTCATCGATTAACTCTTTAGGATCGACACCTAACCTGTCAACAACTGCACTCATCTCATTCTCCTAAATCTAAAAATAAGTCGTAAAAATAAATCTGTAGTTAAAGAATCTGTTTCAAAAATTGTTTATTTCAAGCCCCCACAACCTTTGAAACAAATTCTTTGGGGGCTAGCAAGGAGTTACCCCCTTGCTAGATTTTGCTAGTTAAGCTACATGAGCAGCTTTACCAATAACAGTTTCGTCCTCTTTCTTCATGATGCCGAAGTCCATCAATAAGTCTTCCAACTGATCCATAGTGATAGGGGTTGGGATAGTCCCGTTACCAGCATTAGCATGAATTTTTTGTGCTAATTGGCGGTATTCTTCAGCTTGTTTTGATTCTGGTGCGTACTCCAACACAGTCATACGACGCAACTCAGCGTGTTGTACGATGTTGTCGCGTGGAACAAAGTGAATTAACTTAGTACCCAACATACCTGCCAAAGCTTCCGCCAGTTCCAGTTCTTTATCTGTTTGGCGCTCGTTACAAACCAAGCCACCTAAACGTACGCCGCCTGAGTTTGCATATTTAAGAACCCCTTTAGAAATGTTGTTAGCCGCATACATCGCCATCATTTCACCAGACATCACAATGTAAATTTCTTGTGCTTTGTTTTCGCGAATTGGCATTGCGAAACCGCCACAAACTACGTCACCTAAAACGTCATAAGAAACATAGTCAGCACCGTCATAAGCACCGTTTTCTTCTAAGAAATTGATAGAAGTAATAACCCCGCGACCAGCGCAACCAACACCAGGTTCTGGGCCACCAGATTCAACACAACGAATATCGCGATAGCCAACCTTCATCACGTCTTCGAGTTCCAAATCTTCCACGCTACCAGCTTCAGCAGCTAGAGATAGCACTGTGTCTTGTGCTTTCGCATGTAAGATCAAACGTGTCGAGTCAGCTTTAGGATCGCAGCCAACGATAAGAATTTTCTGACCCATCTCAGCAAGAGCAGCCAGAGTATTTTGTGAGGTAGTGGATTTACCAATACCGCCTTTGCCGTAAAAAGCAATTTGACGTAATGCAGCCATGCTAATACTCCTTTATTAAAAAAATAAAACTCGTTAAACAGATTGCCGCCGGGCTTCCGATTCCGAATCGCAACGTATCACTCTTCTTTTCCAGCGCCGGATGGTTAATCGGTCATGCACTTGGCTTACTGCAAAGGCTGTGCCAACATCAGTTTATTTTTATAACAAATTGAATTTATTAGAATATTTTCTATAAAAGTGAAGTTATTACGGTATTTATAGAGGTGTCGCAAACCTAACAAACCTGCAAACATACGTTACATTAGGAACAAATATTTCCACCACAAATCCTCTTAAAAAATCCCGTAATTTCATTAACAGAAATAATATAAAAATATTAAAAATCAATAATTTAAAACTTGTCCGAAACCTATTTTTATATCTTGGTATAACACTTGCTGAAAGAGCTTTAGTCACACTTTATAGAGGCTGAGCAAAATGATGACCAACTCCACTCCTATGCCAGAACGTTCGGGGCTAAAACCTATCCCGCAGATTATGCAAAACCCGCACTTTGAAATGCTGGGTGGCGAGGCGGAGGTAGAAAAGCTAGTGACTCAGTTTTACTTTTATATGGATACATTGCCTGAGGCAGCCGATATTCGGAAACTGCATGAGCCAGATTTGACGCATACCAAACAAGTGTTAGTGAAATTTTTAATTGAGTGGCTAGGCGGGCCTAAGGTCTACTCTGCTGAACGCGGACATCCCAAGCTACGTCAAAAACATTTGGCTTTTCCGATTGATGAAAAAGCACGTGACGCTTGGATGCTCTGTATGAAACGCGCAATGGATGATGTAGTCAGCAATGCCACGCTCAAGCAACAAATGGAACAAGCTTTTTTTAAAACCGCGGATTTTATTCGCAATCAACCTGGGAGTAACCACATATGACTACGCTACAACAAACGGCATTTGCAAAATTGGATGCGCAAAAGCGCTTACAAAACCCTGTGCTCAAAGAGGCCACCAAGAAACCTGGTCGCTTTGGTTTTAGAGGTGAACTGGCTATTAAATTTTCTGAACAATTAGCGGATGAAGCGCGTCCACCAGAAATCACCGCTGACCAAGTCATGGCAATTGCTTACGAGGGTGAGTCAGGTATTCCATTTTTCACTGGTTATTTATTGTCATTTGAATACCTCAACTTAGTGGTTGAAGCCTTAGGCGATACGCTGAAACCAGACGGTAAGTATTTTATTTTCTGCAACAATATTGATTTACTTAAAAAATACCAAGTGCAAATGGGGGGCGCAACGTTCTATATTTTCCCATTAGATGAATCTACTGTTTACAACGAATTATTAGAGTTATTACGCTTAGAAAAAAATGACCTGAAAAAATTAGACACTGCATCTAAACTGGATGTTGTCGCAGACAAAGCATTAACTTTTACGGCTAATTACCCAGTGATCACCTATGAAGAGGGGTTAAAGCTAATGGGACCTGTGCGTAACCCTAATGAGAATCGTCCAGTTTAGTCAATAAAGGTAAGCGCCAAATATGCGTTTGCCTTTACCTAATATGGGGTCATCAAACGAGACTGATGTTCTCAACGCTGAACGATGGGATTCCACCAATCTAGTAGGAATCCCATCTGGCTTAATTGCGTCAGTAGCGTTCAATGATCAGCCACAGCATTTAAGAATCGCTGGGGCATTAGAGTCGCACCGTGGTTTATTTCATTTATTGGAAGAGTCAAAAAACCACGCAGATGCTGCTATCAAATTTAAGCGCTATATGCAGCTAGTGTTTCAGCTAAAACCCACAAAATATGAACGCTTACACGCTGAAGTAAGACGGTTTCGACCAAGCTATCTCAAGTTAATGGAAGGCTGGGGCTTTGATTCCAATAGCCCACAAGGTGCTGTGTTAAAAGGTTGGGTTGAAAATCGTTTTGGCATGGCGCCAACTTTCCATAAAGCACCGTTACAACAATATCCATCTCCAGCGTGGACAAGTTATTTACAGGAAAAATATGCCTGTCGCTTTCATAACAACAACATCTACCAGCAATTGGATTTACTGTATGAGTTCTGCCAGTTCGTGATTACTCGCTACGGTTTACCACACGCTAATAAAGCAGATACACATGTCACGTTGTGGCGTGGCATCAATTTGCATGATGAACCCAATTTGTCTATTGGAAAAAATATTGCAAATAAATCAAGCAAGGAACCATTGATCGTTAGGCTTAACAACTTAGTTTCACTTACCACATCAAGAGAGCGGGCAGATGAGTTTGGCGATTGGCTATTAGAACTGCAAGTACCCAAAGTAAAGATCTTGTTTTTCCCGCAGCTACTACAAAACCAATCATTATCGGGTGAAGGTGAAGTGCTCGCTTTAGGTGGGCTTTACCACGCAAAGGCAAGCTATGTCTAAAACCATACAAGACAAGGTATTAGGCGCATATTTAGGCTTAGCAGTTGGTGATGCCCTTGGCGCACCGTGGGAGTTTCTCACTAAACGTGAAATTGCACACCGAGGTATTCCCAACGAAATGATAGGCGGTGGCTGGCTTAAGCTAAAACTTGGGCAAGTCACAGATGATACAGAAATGTCTCTATGTCTGGGCCGCGCATGGTTACAAGCAAAAGGTTGGGATAGCCAGCTGTCAGCACAATATTTTACGGAATGGCTTAAACACTACCCGATTGATGTTGGTAACACCTGTCGTCGCGGCATACGACGCTTTATGTTGGATGGTAGCCTGCAATCCCCTCCAAGTGAAGGCGATGGTGGCAATGGAGCAGCCATGCGCATCCTACCCATTGCCATTGCCACTTACGGCGACGATGGCATGTTTGCACAAGCGGCTATCGAGCAAGCACATATCACCCACAACCACCCGCTTTCAGATGCAGCGACTCTCACGCTGGGGCGCATGGTGCATGTGTTATTTGCTGGGCAAGGCGTAAAAGTTTGCCGCTTATTGGTGAACGTTTTAATTAAAGCTTACCCACAATTCAGGTTTACCCCCTACCCTGGGCGGGCCAGCGGTTATATCGTGGATACCATGCAAACTGTTTTGCATCACTTCTTTTACACAGACAATTTTGAAGATTGCCTAGTACAAACGATTAGCCAAGGCGAGGATGCGGATACCACAGGCGCCATTGTCGGCATGCTGGCAGGTGCCTTATACGGCGCAGATGCTATCCCCCAACGCTGGCTGGATAAGCTAAATGCTAATGTGCGCGCGGAAGTCGAACAGCAAGCCATCGCTTTATTAAATTATGCTTTAACCTTTAACAAAAGTTTACTTGGAGAGTTACCACATGGCTATCGTCACATTTTATGAAAAGCCAGGTTGCGGCAATAACAGCAAACAAAAAATGTTGCTGGCGCAAGCAGGCCATACCGTATGGGCGAAAAGCCTACTCACCGAACTTTGGACACGCGAACGCCTGCTACAATTTTTTGGCAACAAACGCGTGACCGAATGGTTTAATCGCGCTGCACCCAAAATCAAATCAGGCGAAATTAACCCTGAAAATATAGATGCAGAAACCGCCATCGCCATGATGCTAGCCGACCCCTTATTAATTAGACGTCCATTGATCGAAGTAGAAGGCAGACGTGAGATTGGCTTTGATGCCGAGTTAATAGATGCATGGTTAGGGTTAAACAAGTCACCAGAGAGGAATTTAGAAACTTGCAATAAGTCACATCAAGAAAAGTCCTGTTCCTAAATTGAAGTCGTGTATTTCACATTACCGATACGCCTCATATGTGTTGTATGGTCGCCCTCGCGAATTGACTTAAATAGCCTTTTTGTACGGCAAAGGCTCGCAAATTTTCGCTCCTTTGTTTTGGCACTCTTTTTGCACCAATCTTTACTGTCAGACACTTTGTCATCTTTGCGACAATACGGGAGTGTGCCATGAATCTACAAATTGACCGTGCTTATATTGAGGCGATGGTTGAGAAATTTCCTGCGCTGGAGGCGCTTAAAGAGCAATTGCGCTTTGGTCATCGCATTGAGGTGGCGTTTAATCAATTTGCGCCTGCAGAATTAGATTTTCTGATTAAGCTGTATCAAATGGCTGGTGAGACCATGCAAGGCCGCGCGGCGCAATTGTTAACGCTGCAACAGGCCTTTCAATTTCAGGGACAACGCTTTGCTACGGAAGACTTAGAGCAACTGGTGCCTGAAATCTCCAAGTATTTAACACAAGATGCAATCCGCGGCTGGTTGTTCAGCATGAATGTAGCGGGCAAACCGCTGGCGTACGTAGTATCGCGTTTAGATTATGTACCTGCTTCAAATGATGAAACAGGTAAGGTGTATATTGAGCTAAAGGCCAACGCCAAGGCGACCTTGGCCAATAATACTATTCGTATCACAGCCGCAGATATTGTAGGCAAAACCGTGAGCGAGATTTTTGCAGGCAAAGGTTTTTTGAAAGAAACCTCTGCGTTAATGGCCGATTATGATCGTAGTGCGGCACTGTATTTTGATTGGCGTGCGCAATACGGGGCACAGTTTTCAGGTAGTGGTACTGCGTTTTTTGCGGAAGACCCAAGTGCTAATCACCGCAGTACAGACTGGACACGTAAAGACGTTGTAGTACTCTCCGCCAGCGGGGGCAGAGCACGTTTAGTGAATGATGAAGACATTATCCCCAACCGTGTGACCACTTTAGAGGTCACTGGCGAGATACTCGCGCAGTACCTTGGCAAAGCCGCCAAGAGCAATAAATATGAGGCAGAGTCTGAGGTCAAGACTGCGCAGGCAGCGATCCCAGATGGATTATTCACGCAGTTACCTGTGCATGGTTACATCTTGATGTTTCATTTAGATTTGCATCATTACGTTTGGGTACATGTAGATGACGTAACCCCTTACGCCTATCAGCCAGCGCTGAAAGACAAACTGGTGTTACCCCCAGAGCAGACGGATTTGATTGACATCCTGACCGCCGAAATGGACGTGTTAATGGATGATATTGTGGCGGGAAAATCAGGCGGCACGACTGTGTTGTGTGCTGGCCCTGCTGGTGTTGGCAAAACACTGACAGCAGAAGTTTATTCTGAAATTATTAAACGCCCGCTCTACCGCGTACATTCTGGGCAACTAGGGTTGAATGTGACAGAGATGGAAGCAGCGCTTAAGGATGTATTAACCCGCGCCCAGCGCTGGGGAGCCGTAATGTTGATTGATGAGGCCGATGTGTATATTCGGCGTCGTGATAACAATATGGCAGCCAATGCGGTAGTCGGTGTATTTTTGCGCGTGTTGGAATACTTTAACGGCCTGCTGTTCCTCACCACCAACCGCGTGGATGATATTGATGAGGCCATCGTCTCGCGTTGTATCGCCATGATTAAATTTTATACACCTGATTTAGATGCGCGCGCGAAAATTTGGCGGGTGATGAGTGACCAGTTTGGTTTGATTATAGATGATGATTTAATTGCGACACTGGCAGAGGTTTTTCCAGATGCATCAGGCCGCGACATTAAAGGGTTAGCCAAACTCACCGCAAAATATTGCAGCCATAAACAAGTCGCTCCCACATTAGAAGTGTTTAAACGTTGCTCGGTATTCCGCGGTATGGATCTTGAAAAGGCTTAACTTTCCCACATCTTAACGCTCCCAAAGATAGACACTGGATTGCACCCCTAGGATATTCAACGCAAAAAAATCAGTGCAAGCACTTTGCGCTACCCCATAACAAACGTGTAATGGCAATAAGTGCTCTTCTCTGGGATGGCAAAAGCGTGCATAAGGCGCATCAGCCCATTGGATAAGTCGTTGCCTTCTTTCCTCTTCAGTCATTACAGTGCTGGAGCACGTCTCTATTAACCAATCTTCAAAAGCTTGATTCATCATATTGCGGTCGGCTGATGGCGCAAAAAATGCTCGCATATTATGGAAGCTAAAACCAGAACCGATAATAAGTAAGTTGTCGTACTGCAGGTCACTCAGCGCCTGCCCTATCTTGATATGCTTGTCAGGATCTAAGCCATGAACTAAAGATAACTGCACACATGGAATATCTGCTTCTGGGTACATGATTTTGAGTGGCACAAACACACCATGGTCCAAGCCCCGCTCGGCGTCTAAACTGCTATCTATGCCAGCACTGCTTAAGGCTTGATTGACTAAATTTGCCAACACTGGCTCACCTGGGCAAGCGTACTCTATACGGTAAGATTCTTCTGGAAAACCGTAATAATCGTAAATCAGCGAAGGTGTAGCAGTAGAGGTGATAGTCGCGATCTTTTCTTCCCAGTGCGCACTCACCACAATTATGGCACTTGGCTTTTTGATAGTTGCTGCTATATTGTTTAAGTGCTCCACCATTTCCACATGGCTTTTATCTCCCAGCAATGGCATAGGGCCACCACCATGTGACAAAAATAATACGCGATGCTGCTTACTCACTCAACTCTCCAATTTCAACGCTTTTTACAATTTCTAATGTATAGCACGCATATCTAATCCACAAGCAACTTTTTCTGGATTGGCACTGTTTTTGCACTAACTCTGCATTAGATATAAATGTCGGACGCTTTGTCGACATTGCGACATTTTTCAGGAAATCAATGGAAACCAAACTCGATTGGTCAGCATACGATAGCTATGGGCAAGGAGATGCTTATGCGCAGATTCCCGCTCAGGGTGGCGCCTACGGCAAAGCTGCGGCGGTGTGTATAGGCAATCGACAATGTCAGCGTGAAGACAAGGGCGTGATGTGTCCGAGCTTTCGTGTCACGCATGACCCAGTGCATTCTACCTTTCACCGAGCCAATACGCTAAAAGCTGCCTTAAATGGTGAATATGGCAATCAGCCGTTTACCAGCAAAGAGCTCGCCCAAGCCATGGATTTGTGTATTGGTTGTAAAGGCTGCAAGCGTGAGTGCCCCAATGGGGTAGATATGGCGATGCTGCGCAATGAAGCACTGGCGCAACGTTGGTCAGGGTCAGGAAAAATGCCGTTTCGCGAAAAAATGTTGGCCAACCTACCACGCTATGCCCAGCACCTTAAATGGTTTACTTGGAGTATTCGCTTGCGCCAAGCTTGGCCTTGGCTAGCCAAGTTGATGGAAAAAACCATAGGCATTGCCGCCAAACGTTCATTACCCCAAGTGGCACAGCATAGCTTTTTATCAGCGCCTATCTCGACAGGAATACCAAACACAAATACTACCGTTTCAGGTTGTTCGGAGGTTGTGTTGCTAGTGGATACCTTTTCCAACCATTTTGACCCCGATATTGCTGGCTCCGCCCTAGCGTTATTGCAAGCGGGTGGCTATCAGGTGCACATTGCACACCCTTCTGATAAATCACGCCCCTTGTGCTGTGGTCGCACTTACCTTTCTAACGGCATGATAGATCAGGCCAAGCAAGAGGCGCAGCGCACCGTGCAGGCTCTACTCCCCTACGCGGAACTAGGTCTGCCCATTATTGGCTTAGAACCATCATGTTTACTCATGTTAAGAGATGAGTATTACATGCTAGGGCTGGGTGAAGATGTCGCAAAAATAGCTAAATCTGCCTTGTTGTTAGAGGAGTTTTTAGCACGAGAACATGATGCCAAGCGCCTCACGCTAACCTTTAAAGCGATCTCTCAACAAATGATGGTGCATGGGCATTGCCACCAAAAAGCGTTTGGGGCGATGAAAGCGATGCGCAAAGTACTGGGCTTAGTGCCAGATTTACAGGTGGAGTGGATAGAGTCAAGTTGCTGCGGCATGGCAGGCGCTTTTGGCATGGAGGCCGAGCATTATGAGGTTTCAATGCAAATGGCAGAATTGTCACTATTGCCACAAATCCGAGCGGCACAACACGGCACTCTGTTAGTTGCAAACGGTACCAGTTGTCGCCATCAAATCAAAGATGGTACAAATAAAAGCGCACTACATCTTGCCCAAATTTTATATGCCAGCCTAGATTTAAATTCAAGCTTAGAGGAAGCGATATGAGCGAAAAAACAGGTTATTTTATTGATTGGGATGGTCAAGTACGTAGCACTGAACAATTAGCCAAAGGCCAACAGTGTGAAATTGACCGTGTGGCTAAATATGTAGCGATTAAAGATAAGTACGGCTCAATGCTACATGAAGCCACGTTTTATGCATCGCTGGAAAGTGTGAGGGCTGCAGGCGTAACTGCGCCTTTGGTCAGTGAAAGTTAACTAGTCGGCGAAGATTATCACTCTATTAATGAACAGGAGTCATCATGTTAGAGATAGCAATTGTAGGCGGTGGAGTAAGTGGTTTAGCCTTAGCGGAGGCCTTGCAGCAAACTGAAAAATCGTTTGCCTTGTATGAGGCGCGCAGCCGACTCGGTGGCCGAGTGTTGACAGAGATCAGTACACTTACTGAAGGCGCGGTTGATTTAGGCCCGACCCTATTTTGGCCTGAAACCCAACCCAATATGCGAGACATCGTACAGCGCTTTGGCTTAGCGCATTTCCCGCAATACGATAGTGGCACAGTGCTTAAGTTAGGCGACCCAAACCAACCACCAGAATCCTTAGACGTCAACGCAGTTCACGGTGGAGCACATCGTTTAAAAGGTGGCATGCAAGCGCTGGTAAATGCTTTAACCAATGAAATACCCAACGAAAAGCTTTACCTCAACCATGCATTAACGCATATTGAAAATCTAGGTGACTATGTGCGTTTACAATTCCGCACCACCCAAGGCATCGAGCACATACTCGCCAAACAAGTGGTGCTTGCGCTACCACCACGCTTACTAGCAGAACACGTGCGCTTCAGTCCTGAGTTGCCTGCCGAGTTGGTCAGTAGCATGCGCCATACCCACACCTGGATGGCAGATCAAGCCAAAGCCGTTACCAGCTACCAGCAAGCCTTCTGGCGCAAAGCTGGCCACTCTGGCAATGCCTTTGTCGATCACCCACAAATGGTGTTGGCGGAGATTTTTGATGCATGCGATGGTGTCGATGGACCTGCCGCTTTAGGGGGCTTTGTAGCCATGCCACCTGAATCACGTGAGGCCTATCGCCTGAGCATGCCCATTTTAATTGAAAGCCAACTCACGCAGGTATTTGGCAAACCAGCAGAAAATGGTGAACTCCATTACCAAAATTGGTCAACTGAACGCTACACCTGTGCTACGCTCGATATTGCACCACTCACCGCACATCCAGTGTACGGTGACCCGCAATTACGCCTCCCTTGGTGGAACGGCAAGCTGTTACTAAGCGGCGCTGAAACCGCGCACCATGCAGGAGGCTATCTTGAAGGCGCTTTAGAGTCAGCTTATCGTATCAAACGCCGCATTACCGCGACTACGATACAACCAACCAACAATCAGGAAAGTTTGCAAAAATTTAACCAGTGGGTGCATGCACAACGTAAGCAAGCAGAAGCACGCTATCGTAGTCAGCTTAACTTTACGCTGAGCACTCAGCACAAAGAACAAATCACGCAACGTGCTTTGCTGGGCACGGTGGAGCAAATTTATGGTGAAGCACTGCAACAAATTGACGCCCTACCTTTTAACACGCAACAAATTTCGGTAGAGCAAGGCCGCCACAGCTTAACGCCCGAAATCTTGACCTCATTTGCGGGGTTCAACCGCGATATTGTAGAAACCGCCATGGGCTTTAATCGTGGATCGTGTGCCATCTCCAACTTCCCTCAAGAGCAAACCCCTGATGCAGAATATCTGAATGTTATCCAACGAGATTTATCTGCTGCGTGGCGTGATTTTGCGCTTTCCATCAATGATGTATTGCTTACCAAATAAGAAGGTAATATGGCCTATATATCACTCTGCAAACATAAAAACCTGATGGAAGGCGAAATCGCCTCATTTAGCTTAGACCAAGGCGAAATTATGCTGGTATGGCCTGATGGCGGCGAACTGAAAGCCTTTCAAGGCACCTGCCCACATCAAGATATTCCAATGTGGCACAGCTTTAATGGCCGCATTCTCGCCTGCCAGCATCACAACTGGGTATTTGATGGGCGTAGTGGTAAAGGCCTCAGCCCAACGGGTTGCCAGCTAGAAGAGTTTTCTCTGCGCATAGTGGATGGCTATGTGGAGGTTGAACTAGAGAATTGAGCGGGTTGATTAAACTGGTTACCATACTAAATATTCAGCACTGAGCAAAATACTAGTTCGCTCCACCGCCAAGCGCTTTGTAAAGGGTGACTAATGCAGTCAGTTTTGATTGGCGTAACTCAATCAGCGACTGTTGCGCAGTATATAAACTGCGTTGCGCGTCCAGCACACTAAGATTGCTATCCACCCCATTTTGGTAGCGTAACTCTGCTAGCTTAAAGCGTGCTTGTTCTGCATTCACCAAACGTTGCTGTGCTGCAATTTCATCACTGAGCATGGTGTTGGCAGCCATTGCATCAGCGACTTCACGGAAAGCTGTTTGAATAACTTTTTCATAATTAGCGATATTGATGTCTTTTTGCACTTCTGCCAGTTTTAAGTTTGCTTTATTGCTACCCGCATCAAAAATTGGGAGTGAGAGCTGTGGAGCAAAGTTCCATACACTACTACCTGATGTGAGTAAGTGACCAAACTCTGAGCTAGCGCGCCCGATGCTGGATGTCAGTTTAATCGAGGGGAAAAATGCCGCACGTGCCGCACCAATATTTGCATTGGCGGCTTTTAGCAAACTTTCAGCCTGTCGAATATCAGGGCGTCTGGTTAATAACTCAGAGGGCAGCCCAGCCTGCAAATCACTCACAATCAACTGATTATCGAGGGCTTGTGGTGCAGGTAAATCTTCTGGCAAAGGGCCGCCGACTAAAAGTACAAGTGCATTATCTGCCTGTGCACGCAAACGCTTGAGCGCTGCTACATTAGCATTAGCTGTTTCCATTTGGGTTTCTGCAATGCGTAAATCTAAGGCGCTGCTATTACCAAACTCAAAAATCTTGCTGGCTAAATCGTAGCTGGACTGTTGAGATTTCTGTGTTTGCAACGCAACATCCAAGCGCTCATCAAGCGCACGTGCATTGATGTAGGCATTCGCCACCTCTGCGACCAGGCTGATTTGCACACTAGTACGCGCTTCTTTTGTGGCAATAAATTGTTGTAATGCCTGCTCTTTCAAGCTGCGGAGGCGCCCAAAAAAATCTATTTCATAGGCGGTAAAGCCCAAGCCAACCGAATAAACTGAATAAGATGGCAGTACGCCACCACCACCAAATGTGCTGATGGTTTTAGCGCGCGTAGCTTCGGCCGTCGCGTTAACTGTTGGAAAAAGTGCTGCCTCTTGAATGCGATATTGAGCGCGTGCAGACTCTATATCAAGCGCCGCAATGCGTAAGTCGCGGTTTTTATCTAACGCTTGCGCAATCAGGCGTTGTAAGCGTTTATCCGTGTAAATTTGCTGCCATTGCATATCTGCAGGCGAATCAGTCGAACTAGCCTCAGCACTATCTCCCACCTTTGGGTACTCTTTCGCAATAGGTGCTTGTGGCCTGGCGTACTCAGGAATAAACGAGCAAGCCGTTATCCCAATCGTACAATAGCCGATGGTGCAATAAATGATGAGCAGTTTACGCATTATGAGCTCCTACTTTCTGCTTTGTGCTGTTCCGATTAAATAGCTTGCGAACAACCACAAAAAATACCGGGACTAAAAATATCGCCAGCACCGTAGCAGAAAGCATCCCACCCGCAACGCCAGTACCAATGGCATTACGGCTTGCAGATCCAGCACCCGTGCTCAATACTAAAGGCATCACCCCGAGAATAAACGCAATGGATGTCATTAAAATTGGTCTTAATCGACGGTGCAAGGCTTCAAGCGTGGCTTCAATCAATCCCATACCTTCAGCCTGCAAATCTTTGGCAAACTCGATGATCAAAATCGCGTTTTTGGTGGATAAGCCTATGGTGGTAATCAAACCCACTTTAAAATAAACATCATTCGGCAAGCCTGATAGTATGGTTGCCAACAGCGCGCCGAATACACCCAGTGGAACGACCAAAATGACTGCCAGCGGAATCGACCAGCTTTCATATAGCGCCGCTAGGCATAAGAAAACTACAATCAACGACAAGGCAAATAGCGCTGGGGCTTGTGCGCCTGATAAGCGCTCTTGATAAGACTGTCCAGTCCACTCAATCGCAAATCCCGCTGGCAATTTGGCAACCATCTGCTCAATGGCCAGCATGGCTTGACCTGAACTCTTGCCCTCGGGAGCAGCGCCTACAATCTCCATCGCTGGCAAACCGTTGTAGCGCTCAATACGTGGTGGGCCATAGATCCAACGTGCGCTTGCAAACGCTGAAAATGGCACCATTTTTCCTGTGCTGTTGCGTACATAGAGCTTTTCTATGTCTTTCGGCAACATGCGAAACTCCTTATCGCCCTGCACAATCACCTGATGCACACGGCGCTCATCGGTAAAATCATTCACATAAATGGAGCCAAAAGCAGCGCTTAACGTAGTGTTAATATCGTCAAGACTTAAGCCCAATGCACGGGCTTTTGATTGCTGGATATCAACTTGATATTGCGGCGTATCTTCCAAACCTTGTGCACGAACGGCTGTTACATTTGGGTTACTTGCTGCCATCGTAATCAGTTGATTGCGCGCCTTGAGTAATTCTGCATGTCCGTGGTTGCCACGATCTTGTAAGAAGAAATCAAAGCCTGTGGCATTTCCAAGATCATCAATCGGCGGTGCATTAAATGGAAATACCAGCGCTTGTTTGATACTGGATAACTTCGCCATGGCGCGGTTGATAATAGCTTGAATTCGATGCTCAACGGCTTTACGTTCAGACCAGTTTTTAAGGTTAATAAAGCCCATCGCCCCATTTTGCCCACGACCACTAAAGCTAAATCCCGCAATAGTAAATATCTGATCGGTCTCTGGTTGCTGCTCAAAATAGCTCTCCACCTCTTCGAGTACTTTAATGGTCTGCTGTTGTGTAGCGCCAACGGGCAACTGCAAACTGGTGATTAAGTAGCCTTGATCTTCTTCCGGTAAAAATGAAGTTGGCATGGTTCTAAATAAAATAACCACCGCTGTAATAATCAATAAAAACAGCAGCATCCAGCGCATGGTTTTACTTAGCATACGAGCTACTAAGCCTTGGTAACGTAGGCTGTTGCTTTGAAAGCTGCGGTTAAACCAGCCAAAAAAACCACCTTTGGTATGATGTTGCCCCGGCTCAACTTGCTTTAATAGAGTAGCGCATAGCGCTGGCGTCAGTGAAAGTGCCAGAAAAACAGAAAACAACATGCAGGAAATCATGGCTAAAGAAAATTGCCGATAGATAATCCCCACAGAACCATCAAAGAATGCCATGGGGATAAATACGGCGGTCAGCACCACAGTGATCCCGATCAAAGCATTGGTGATCTGCCCCATCGCCTTACGCGTTGCCTCTTTGGGTGGCAGCCCCTCCTCGGTCATGATGCGCTCTACATTCTCAACCACTACGATTGCATCATCCACCAGCAAGCCAATCGCCAGCACCATACCGAACATGGTGAGCACATTAATTGAGTAGCCAAACAAAGACATCACTACCAAGGTTCCCAGTAATGCGACGGGCACTACAATGGTGGGAATCAAAGTGGCACGGATGTTTTGTAGAAATAAATACATCACCAAAAACACGAGGGCAATCGCCTCAAACAAGGTAGAAACCACTTCTTTGATAGAAATTTTGACGAAGGCTGAAGTGTCATAGGGAAACTCAATCTTAATCCCAGGCGGCAGGCTTTTCGCTAACTCCATAGACTTTGCACGCACCGCCTCAGACGTTGCTAAAGCATTTGCACTAGGAGCAAGTTTTATCCCAATAGCAGCGGCTGACTTACCACTTACGCGCGAGTTAATTGAGTAATCTTGACCGCCAAGCTCCACCCTAGCGACATCGCGCAACTTTACTTGTGAGCCATCACTGTTCACACGCAGTAAAATATCTTCAAATTGAGATACCTTGGTTAATCTGCTTTGCGCGACAATGCTGGCATTGAGTTGTTGCCCTTGCACAGCGGGCATTCCCCCAAACTCCCCCGCAGAAACCTGTATATTTTGCTGCTGAATCGCACTAATTACATCACCGGGCACTAATTGATATTGGTTTAGTCGATCTGGGTTCAGCCAAATACGCATGGCATGTTCTGTACCAAATAACTCAGCCTGCCCGACACCTGGGGTGCGTCTCAACGAATCCAGCATATTTACTGCAAGATAGTTGCCTAACGTTGCCTCATCTGTTTTGCCATCGGTAGACACAGCGGTAATAAACATCAGATAGGTATTACTCGCTTTTAGCACCTGCACGCCTGCTTGCTGAACCACACGCGGCAGGCGAGGTAATGCTAGTTGTAGTTTATTTTGTACTTGCACTTGAGCGATTTCTGCATTGGTGCCAGGTTTAAAATAAAGGTTGATACTAACTGCACCACTCGATTCACTGGCAGAGGACATATACAACAATCCATCTAAACCATTAAGTTGCTGCTCAATTACCGCAGTGACTGAATCTGCAACAGTCTGCGCCGATGCGCCAGTATAGTTAGCACTCACTGAGATTGTAGGTGGAGCAATTACAGGATACTGTGCCACTGGTAGCCTATTAAGTGCAATGCCACCCGTCAACATAATGAGTATGGCGATGACCCAAGCGAAAATTGGGCGGTCAATAAAAAATCTTGCCATGCAAAATATCCTTAAGGGTTCGTTGCGGCAGCAACTGGGCTGGTAGACTGCGCTGGTTTTTCAAGCGTTTTTTCGGCTGACTCTTCATTTGCGCTCTGATATGGCAAAGGTTTAGTCTTGGCACCAGACGCTATTTTTTGCAGCCCTTCAACAATGACTCGCTCGCCACCAACCAACCCTTCTGCGACAACCCACTTATCGCCTCTTGCTTCACCCAGCTTGATTTTTCGCTCTTCAATGACCTCACCTTTATTCACAATCATGATACTGGCTTGTCCATTCTCACCCCGTATCACAACACGCTGCGGTAGCAAAATAGCTTGCGTACTGTCAGACTCTTCCACCAGCGCACGTGCATACATACCTGGCAATAACAGGTGATTAGGATTAGGGAATTGCGCACGTAGCGTCACCATGCTGGTGGTAGTATCAACGCTAATATCTGAAAATAGAAGCTTACCCGAGAGCGGATAATGACTACCATCATCTAACACCAAAGTCACCCTAGCCTCATTACGACCCTCGCGCTTCAATTTACCTGCTTCCATGGCGCGCCTTATGCGTAATACCTCGTTGCTTGATTGTGTTAAATCGACATAGATAGGATCTAATTGCTGAACCGTCGTGAGCAGTGTGGCCTCACCCTGCCCAACGAGATCACCCTCAGTCACCAAAGGTCTACCCATATATCCAGAAATAGGCGAAGTCACAGTAGCGTAGTCAAGATTGAGTTTAGCCGTTTTTACCGCGGCTTGATTGGCGGCTACCTCGGCGTTGGCAGACTGCGCTGCGGCTATAGCATCAATATAGTCTTGCTTGCTGACCGCATTAAACTCTACCAGCGATTTAAACCGATCCGCCTTGGTTTGCACTTGCGTTTGCAACGCAAGTGACTTTTGTAAATTGGCGGCGGCACTTTCGTATGCCGCTTTTAAGGGTTCTGGGTCTATGCTAAATAACAACTGGCCTTTTTTAACATCCATACCACCTTGCACTTGGTGCACAATTACACCGGGCACACGAGCCCGTATCTGCGCCACCCGATAAGAGTTTAACCTTCCTGGCAACTCTGAAAAATCGGTTAAAGCCCCAGATTCAGCGATAATAAAACTCACTTCCTGTGCTGAGGCTTCTTGATTTGCTTGATCCTTATTTTTTTGTTCTGCCGTTTGCTGATTACAGCCACTAAGCAACAAACAGCTTAGGCAAAAAAATAGAATTACGCTAATACGCTTACGTGGAGTTGTTTTCATGGAGCACTCTTGTTTAATCAAATATCAATGGGTAAAATTAGCAGCTTAATTGTGAGTCACTTCATTAGTCGCTAAGCTATCAAGTTAATCTGTCACTCAAGCGTCATGCGTTTAAGTTTCTCAATGAGTTGATGCTGCTGCTCCATGCTTATTTCGTCATATTGCAGCAAACCTGAAAGCCACAATCCATCAGCGGCAAGCCTGACTAACCTGGCATTTTCAGAGCTATCTGTAGCCGCATGCTTGTTGAGCTGACTCGCTAACCACTCACGCCAACGCTGGCGAACTAACTCATCTTCAAACATCAACGTAGTCAGCGGTATAGAGTTTAAATACTCCCTATCCTCATCTTCCATATTCAGCACATCCACATAAGCACGCGTGAAACGACCTTTTGCTACCGTATCTTGCTGCAAAGACTTCTCAATTTGGGTTTCGATAGCTTCAAACACATGAGATACCATGCCCTCAATCAGCGCTTGCTTGCTAGGAAAGTGATGCAGCAAACCACCCTTACTCACCCCAGCTTGCTTAGCCACCGCCTCAAGCGTTAATCCATGCATACCATTGAACTGAAGAATACGTAATGCCTCTTTCAAAAGGGCAAGTCGAACAATTTCAGGTTGTTTTTTGCGGGTAGCACTCATCTTGGGAAGTGTTATCTTTCTAAATATGAATTTTCAAAACAATACCGTCTGTACGGTATGTTTGTCAATCACAATAAGTTGTTGTGATGGGTGAGATGCTGATATTGGCTCAGGATATTTGACTTCTTAGCAGCTCAGACAGCCAATCCATAAAAATCCGCATACGCTTGGAAAGGTTTCGTTTGTGCGGGTAGAGCAAAGATACTGGCATCGCAGGGGCACGATAGTCATTAAGTATTTGCACCAGTTGACCCTCATCAAGCAATTGACGAGCCCCTAAAATCGGGGCTTGTATAATCCCCAATCCAGCAACGCATGCCGCTCGATAGGCATCCACATTATTGACTGAAATTCGACTTTGCATTGAGATTACTTGCATTGTTAGTCCATCCCAATATTCAAACGCATCATTTCTGGCAGAAGCATTCACGCTGTAGTGAATCAACCAATGTTTACGTAAATCTTCTAAACATCTTGGCTCACCATATTGTGCTAAATAGGCTGGGCTTGCAAAATTGAATTGTGGCATCTCGCCTATAGCTCTCACAATCAGCCCTGAGTCAGATAGTTTGCCAGTACGAACCACACAATCAAAGCCTTCTGAAATCAAATCTACGCGATGGTCGGTACTACTTAAGTCAATCTGCAAGTTCGGATAGCGCCTTAAAAATTCAGGAAGATTTGGGATGACAATATTACGTGCCATTGGGTGTGACATATCAACACGGATATGTCCGCTAATGCTTAAATCATCCGTTTGGAATAGACTTTCTAATTCATCCAACTCAGAAAGTACATCAAGTGCGCGCTCATAAAAAATCTGACCATCTGGGGTAAGGTGCACTTTTCGCGTAGTGCGATGCAGCAATTGAGTCCCTAACACATTTTCCAAGTGCTGTACCGCAAGAGAGATGCTTGCCTTTGGTAGCCCTAGCGCATCGGCTGCCTTGGTAAAGCCACCCAACTCTGCTACCCGTATAAAACGTTTTATGGCTTCCGTATTTTCCATATCATCAAATATTGTTTATTTAAAATGAACAGTATAATCATTTAAAGCCCATTTATCACAAAATAAAATATCAATAATATGCCACTCAGTTCTTAACAACTTATGGAGAAATGCAATGACATTAAAAATCGGATTAATTACTGGCGCTAGTCGTGGGCTTGGCAAAAGCACGGCACTGGCAATGGCGAAACAAGGGATTGATGTAATTTTGACTTATCATAGCCAAAAAGAAGCCGCAGAGGCTGTCGTCGCTGAAATTGTTACAATGGGGCGAAAGGCAATCGCATTACAATTAGACGTTGCTGACGCCTCAAACTTTGTAGGTTTTGCTAATCAGGTTTCAGCGGTACTTAAATCAAACTGGCAACGCGACCACTTAGACTTTTTAGTGAATAATGCAGGTACGGGTATTCATGCAGCATTTACAGAAACCACAGAGGCGATGTTCGACCAAATGGTCAATATTCAGCTCAAGTCTGTATTTTTTCTGACACAAAAACTCTTACCATTAATCAATGATGGAGGCCGCATTGTCAATATCTCTAGCGGCTTAGCGCGCTTTGCTTTACCTGGCTACAGTGCTTATGCAGCCATGAAAGGTGGCATTGAGGTACTAACTCGTTTTATGGCGAAAGAGTTAGGTCCACGTAAAATCACCGTGAATACCGTTGCTCCTGGTGCGATTGAGACAGATTTTGGCGGCGGAGCTGTACGTGATAACAAAGACATTAATGATTATATTGCTTCCCAAACCGCACTAGGTCGTGTTGGCGTTACCGAAGATATTGGGCCCATGATTGCGTCATTATTATCGGAAAATAATCGTTGGGTTAATGCGCAACGGATTGAAGTATCAGGTGGGATGTATATTTAATAGTGTTTAGCAAGAAACGCCGCTTGTTTTGACTTAGGCTTTAAGTCATTAATATTGCAGGCAGCGTTTCTTGATTAAGTTTAACCTGCCAATTGAGACTCTTCGCCTCATCGTCATACGAAACATCAATCGCCCCCACCCGAAAACACCGAAGCATCCATTTGCCAAGTATCCACGGTACTAACAGTTTGATTACCAGAAACGTCAAAGCTTTTTGTTTCAAAGCGCACTTGCCCGTCACGCCCCATAATCAATACAGTGCTGCTGCGTGTGCCATGCTTTTCGCCCACTACAAAACAGGCTGATAATCGCTCTTCTTCCTCTTGACTTACGCCTGTACTGGGAAGTCCGCTTTGATAGGTAGTACGGTCGGCCAACATAGCAAAGCATGCAGTCGCAATCTCCACTTGGGTGATTACTTTTGAGGCAGGCTTTGGCAATAACTCAGCATCACGTACAGGAGTTGCAGCTAGCGTAGGATACATGCCTAACAATATAGAAAAACCACCGTAGGTTTTGAGATAGGCGCCGAATAATTGCTCTAACTGTACACATTTAGGCCATTTCTCATCCAGCAATCCATTTGAAACAGTGTGTACACCTTGCGTGAGTGCTAATGGCAAACGGGTATTGGTGCCTGCGTAATAAGCCTGACGGGTAGAGCCTACAATCAAATTAAACGGGGGATGGCTACCACGGTTACGTACAAATTGACGTACATGGGCAACAGGTGTTTCTTCTGAGGCCAGATAGTCAACTGGCAATTGGCTGATGGAGGGCAGCATTGGGTCGATGACTTGTCCATCTCGAAACGCAGTCACTGCGGCATAGCGCCCTTCTTTTGTGACACCCATAGGCGTACCATGGTAGCCATCTTGGCTGGCAAAACATTTCGGGGGCTCTGTCCACCATGCAGGCGACGCCATGACTTCATCGCACGGAGCGTCATGATTCATAAGCATGATTAAGGGAAAATCTGGATGCGCGCGCCAGGCAATGGCTAGGATGCTCATAAATTAATCTTTCGGTTAAAGTGTTCGGCGATTGCCAATTAAACTTGATAGCATTCTTCCAGCAAAACATGGATGCCTGTGGAGCACGAGCTTGGAGTCATATAAAATCTCATGGTCAGTAGCTAACTTTTCTAAAAATCTTCTGCAATGACTTCCATCTCCACCAGTTGGCTACGTAGCTTAAGCCTAGCCTCAAAGCCTAGCTTAGTTCTGAACAGGGGCTCTCGGTCTAGCTCTTCCAGCGCCTCCTCATCATTGATGTAAATACGAAAATCGGCATTGCTGGCAACCGCAGCCAGGCTGGCGCGGAGGGCTGACACTGGCTCAGTTTGGTAAACACCATCACCCCACATAAAATCAGCGCGGTAAAGCGGCGTTTCTTCACCATACTTTGCAGAAAGCTCATGGGTCACATCGACAGAAACGCCGCCAGAGCTTTGTAATTGCTGGACTGTGGTCCTTTGATAAATCACTACATCGCCCTCCTTGCCGTAAGTCACTTGTACTTTACGCACAAAATCTTCTTCATCAAAAGCAAACCACACGCGGGCGTGATTATTTTTCTGAATTTCAACAACGTGAATCATAGCGTGCTCCTAAAGAGGTAGAGGGGTGCTTCGATGCTTTTATTGAAGCGCATTACATGACTTCATCAATACTAGCCAAGGTTTGTTTGGTCATCGTAAGCAAGGCTGACGCAGAGATTAGTGCGTTGTTTTCATCTAAGACACTTGCATTAAAGTGACTAGCTAACGCGCTGGCTATGATTAGCACCGTGATTTTTTCACGTGGGTCGCCACTCCATTGCAGGTTAACGCTACCATCTTTATCTGTAGGTGGTTCAAGTTTGCAAAAATGCATCATCAACCCTGCATCCTCACCTTCAAGCGTACATGGCAAATAACCTGCACTAACGAATGGTACGTAATCATCTTCTAGCGTCAATTTAAAATGTAAGTCTTTAATTGCAGCTTGCAAGGATGCGCGTAAAGGAAAGTCTGCCTGATTAATCAATACCGTAAATGACCTTGCCATTGCTTTATCCTCTGCTTTCTTTATGACAGCTCAACACTTGGTTACAACGTTAAAATTGTGATTTCCTGATCAGCATCTGTAACTTCAGCCTGAGTGAGCTTGCCCGTTTCGTCATAGCTATAATAATGCTGCATCTCCATCTCCCCATATACCATCTTCTGAAAGCCAATCATGCGCTCCCTACCGTCGTAATACGCAATAAAATAGGTGTTACGGTTAATTGTTGCGCTTGCTTCTAGTGGCTGACTGAGCTTGATCGGAAGCTTGATACCGCTATAAGTGGCAAAATAGCGTTTTGTCAGCGTCAGGTTATCTAGCAAACCGTTACTCATAGGCGCTTTTTCTCAGCTTTTGAATAGTTGCTAAAATGTCCCTCGCGACTCGCCCTAGCGCGTGCACTGGCAATAATGCCTGCACTTTGTCCTGCAGGCGCAATACGCGAAACTTGTTTTTCCAAGCTTCCACCGCATTCAGGACATACTGGTGTACTAGAAGCTTTGGCTAACAACTCAAAGGTTTTATCGCATTGTTTGCAGTGGAAATCATATAAAGGCATAAGGTATGTCCTTGTTAAGCAGCGGCTAAACTGGCGCTAAGTTTTCCTGTTTGCAACCACTGGGTAAACTCAGCTAATGGCATTTCAATACAGGTAATATTTTGTTCAGCAATAAAACGTTGCTCCATGCGCGTAAGTGGCGTATCAATGATCGCCCAATGCTTGTCAGAAGAGCGCTTCATCACTTGTCTAGCGTAAGTACGTGTTAACTGATTGCTAAAGCGGCAACCCATAAATAAAAAGCTTGCTCCATTACGTAATGCTTTCACACGATTGGGAATAGGCGTCTGAATATCAATCTCGGTCAATACTTCGACAAAATCAGAATCAGACACAATAAAGTTTTTGGCTGGGCTAACCGAACCTAATGGTTTATACAAAACAATATCCCAACCATCGGCAACAGATGGCTCGACCATATTGCCATGAGCATCGAAGTATTTTACCCACTCCCCAAAGTGCTCAGATTGCGATACGCCTTGGATTTGCCCCCAGTTAGCCTTACCAGCAAGTGCTTTGGCCATACCGTCGTCGTACCAAGTATCCACAATTAATAAAGGCTTCTTATTGAGCGCAGCCACGTACTCATGCAACATATTGGGAGTCAGACTTGGCGCGTAGGCATCGTTCATCAAGCTCACTACGCTTTTGCGATGCTTAAAGTTTTCAATAAACTGTGCCGCTGCTGTAAGATTATTGCGGATTTTATGTGGCACACTCACTTTTGTGGTGAGCATTTGCACTAACGCTTCTGGCGTACTGGGCACAAAACAGCTTGCAGGCTCAAGGCCAAGCACATGCGGCCCGAGGTAAGGGATAAGCGTGCCAGCATCTCGTGCGTTGGCAATTTCTTGTAGGGCAGAATGGATGGTCATGGTTTTTCCTTTAACTTTGCTCGCTTGAACTCTTAAATAAATTTCGTCAGCATTTGCCTAATAAATAGCAGCACCAGCACCCACATTTACAGAGGCATCTTTTGCGGTTTTTACAATAAACTCAACTTCATCTTCGGTAATTTGTGCGTGAAACGGCAACGCTATAGAACGATCAGCAACTTTTTCTGTGACAAAAAAATCCCCTTTACGATAACCATATTGCTCGATATAGGCACGCTGCAAATGGATAGGTTTGCAATAGGCTGCAGCTTCTGTAAGCTCGGTTTCCAAATCGTCCACCATAGCATCTCGACTGCTAGCACTAAAGCGTGTACCCAGATGTACCTGATATAAAAACCAATGAACCTCTTCCACCCCTGGCGCAATATAAGGAGGCTTGATGCCTTCAAAACTTAACATTTGCGCCTCATACCAAGTTTCTACTTGTTTACGATGAGCAAGCAACTCAGGCAAGCGTTGTAACTGAACCAATCCTATTGCCGCGGTTAATTCAGAGACACCAGCATCTAATGGGGTGCGTAAAGTTGCAGTTAATGAACTACGCTCATCGCGACGACGTGATTTAAAATGTCGCATTTTTAGTGCTAACGTGTCGTCATCTGTCACGATCATGGCGGCTTTACCGCAACACAAGGCTAATGGCTGTGAGAAATCGAAGATTGCCACATCGCCAAAACTACCGACCAATTTGTCTTGATAGCGAGAACCTATCGCCTCGGTGGAATCCTCAATCAAATAAGCCCCAGTTTTTTCAGCGAGTGCACGCAATTTTTTCCAATCCGCGGGATGTCCATTCACGTTGCAAGCTAAAATAGCACGTGTACACTCGGTCACTTTAGCTTCTGCTTTTTCAGCAGGCAGCGTTTGTGACCAGTAATCAATATCGCAAATAACTGGCTTTGCCCCAGACCACGCGATGGCGTGCGCGATATGATGCCAGCTATAGCCAGATGCAATCACCTCATCACCCTCGCCTATCCCCATCGCTTTTAAGGCAATCAGTGCACCTATCGTACCGCTTGATACACAGATGGCGTGCCTGCGCCCTAGATAGTTGGCAAAAGCTTTTTCAAACGCTTCAGTCAGTGGGCCATCAGTTTGCGCTGATCGGGCAAGGACAGACTGCACGGCTGAAGTTTCTACTTCAGTGTAATCTGGGCTGCTTAACGAGATCCAAGTATCTGTCATCTCATACACTCTTCTGTGTCACGATAATGCCTGTCGCGTGCTCTAAATTGTGTGTGAGTTGCACACAATGTTCGCGCCCATCTAACAAATACAAGTTGTATTTTTGTGCCGATAAATAAGGTGGGACATCCATATCAGAGTCAGACATGCGCAGAAAAGTCAGCTGAGGAAAACACTCTTTCAAAATTGGCACAGGGTTGCTTGTATTTTGCTCAAACTGTAACAAAGTACTTTCAATTTCAGCGATAACCTCATTAGAAATACACATAGCAAGCTCCTATTCATCCACTTTTTTAGCTTCGATGGTGATGGGTAATTTCGTCCCCTCTGGCATCTCTGGCAAAGCCAGCACCCAGCCATTAGCAAGCTTAATATTGCCCCCCCACAGATCAGGATTGTCATGATGCACGATAGGCTCCTCTAAATCTTTCTTTGGCACATAAGCGGAGAGTTCGCTTTTTTCGTTACGACGTATCATGACTTTCATGGTTTACCCTTTGAGATGTTAAAATTTACTGAAGACTCACGCCGTTACTTCTACTTCATCTTGCTGCATTGCACTGTGTTGCTTGATTTCATTAATAATGGCGACAAGGCTTAAAATCGTAGAATCCACTTCTGCTTCTGTGGTTTCTTTCGATAGCGAAAAGCGTATGCATGACAATGCATCTTCACGACTCAGGCCCATCGCCAACAACACGTGCGAAGGCTCTGTACCACCCGCCACACAAGCACTGCCCTGCGAAGCGATCACACCTCTTTTATCTAATTTAAAAAGCAACTCCTCAGCCAGAACCCCTGAAAAACTTAGGTTGCATGTATTGTCTACTCGTGTAGCGGTACCATTAACTTTGGCAAAACGGACCTGCTGCATAATGCCGTGCTGTAGGCGATCTCGAAGTGTCGCCACCTGTGCTTTTACAATCGCCATACTGGCTTTCGCCTCACGGCAAGCAGCCCCTAGCCCGATAATACCAAGCAGATTCTCGGTGCCACCTCGACGGTTTCTTTCCTGCTGCCCATACAGCAGCGGTTGTGGATTGATGCCTTTTTTAACGTAAAGCACGCCAACGCCCTTGGGGGCATGCAGTTTATGACCTGAAAATGACAGCATGTCACATGCTAGCTCTTTCACATTAAGCTCTAGCTTGCCTACTGTTTGTGCCGCATCTGTGTGAAGTAGCGCACCAGCCGCATGGGCTAACGCAGCAATTTGCGCGATGGGGAAAATTACCCCTGTTTCATTGTTGGCATGCATCATCGTGACTAACGCTGTATCCGCATTAATCGCGCTCACCAGGGCTTGCATATCAAGCTCGCCCGATTCTGTTACGGGAATAGAAACAACCGTTATCCCCTGCTGGCTTAATTGAGATAGCAACTGCAGGGTAGAGGCATGCTCCACTTTACTGGTAATAATAGTGCGACGTTCAGGCAAGCTGGCCAGCGCACTTAAAATCGCCATATGATTGGATTCAGTCGCACCACTGGTGAAGACAATCTCAGCAGGGCTAGCGCCAAGCAACGATGCCACATCGGCACGTGCTTGTATCAATGCCTGTTTGGCTTGCTGCCCGAGGGAGTGGCTACTTGACGGATTGCCGTAATACTCATACAACCAAGGCCGCATGGCCTCAGCCACTTGTGGCAATACGCGCGTAGTTGCATTGTTATCTAGATATATCATGCTCATCGCCAAAATTCCCGTTTAGTATCTGTCGTCAATCTGGCAAGTAGCACATTCAGACTGACATACTCTGAATGCGGCCGCCAACGCTGCATTTCATCGTCTTTGCGATACAGTCGCCAAAAACCCTCTTCTTGAAACTCAATACGGGCAATATCAATTTCCCCGCCAGTGGGGTCTACCGTACGTGAACAGCATGGGCTGCGGACAACATAGCCTTCAATATCAGGCAACACTTTGGGTGCCACATATTTATAACGGGTGCGCTCAGTAAGATTCTTTTCAATTCGTTTACGATCAACCTCGTTCGGATGTGGGCATTCGGTTAGATAAATATGCTGTTCAGGTACCATGTTTCAATGCCTTATTTAAATGCATTAAACCGAAGCAATTTCTTCTTCAAACAAACCGATCACCTTGCCATCGCCAAACTCTACGAGATAGATAGGATGCCCAGACTCTTCAATCACACCAATATTGACAACCTCACCTCGGCTATCTCTGGCTGCAAGCAATGAATCCATAGGCACATCTGGGTAGCTACCATCATTGAGAATGTCGATCACTGTCTTAACAGGCTGCCCCCATTGATAAACGGGCTCTTTGGGAGCAAGTCCTTTCACTTCTTTTTGCAATGCATTTAATTCAGCCATGTGCCTGCTCCTTTATCACTTTAAGGGCCTCGTCCACTGAAGCTTCTTCATCAATCAAATCGAGTTCTTTACCGCGCATACCAACACGATAGCCAAGCTCGTAAAAATCAATGCCATAGATATAAAACTGCTGTAAAAATGTGCCGATACTGGTGACATATCCAACATCGCCTTTACTGACAATAATGTCGCCGACCTCACGCCCAGGAAAAGTACCATCATTGCGCACATACTTTTTCGCACGCACTTTTTGCCCGTATTCAAATATTGGTGGATTGACCAATTCAACCGCTCCGTTATCACGGTTAATGGTAGTTGCCATGGCTATTTCCTTTCGGTTCAGTGGATTGACCTGCTAAGCGTTCACGTGCTGTGGTGGCGACCACATCATCTTCATCTTTTAATAAACTGGGGAGTTGTTCGAGGGGGATTCGCGTGGCCACCTCTAGGCGTACACGCCAATCCTGATCAAATCTAAATGGCGCAAGCAAGCCTGCTGGCAGGCGTTTTATCGCCGTTAAACGCACCTCAGCATCGCTATCATTGGCTAGCATAGTGAGCCATTGTGGATCCACGCGTATCGCCACCTCGCGCCTGACAGATGAATCTTCATCTCTCGCCAAGTTAAATAACAGATGCGTTGGAATACGCCTTGCCACTACCACACGAACGTAATAATCAGGGTCGTGGAGCATAATGGCAACATCTTCAACTTCCAACCTAAGCGCCACCCTAACCCGCACCTCACGATCTGGATCATGGGTAAGCTTGGTCAGCATTTTAGGTGGCAAGCGTAAGGCGACACTGGCACGCACAGTTTCATCGGGATCATCAATAAGGCGATTAAGTCTAAACAAGTCTAAATACTTGGCAGCCACAGCACGCACCTCAAAATAAGGGTGGCTAATGTAATTAGACGCCAAGGCAGGATTGGTGCCAAAAAAACGATCTATGCGCTTGGCATAACGATCATTCACGCAGGAGCGCAATGGCGCGCAGGTACCAAGTGCCAGCCGATCTTGGTGCGGACAAGCGGCACAATCTATGGCATTACCTTGCCAATCAAGCGCAGGGATGTCATTTTCAATCATCGTAATCATCCTTGCCCATGCGTGAAACAACATCTAGCAGCAGTTGCCCACCCACCTTATTTTGGTGATCTAGTTCCAACAACTTATCTGCCGCCAACGTACCTTCAGAGATACGATTTAAACGCAACAGCAGATAAGCGTATGCTTTTAATACGAATAGATAAAACCGCAACGCTGGGTCATCGCTTTGAAAATTGGCATGCTCGGGGGCAACCTCATCCCAACTCTTAGGAATTTTAAGTTCCTCTGCAACGGCTTCTAAACAGACTTCTGCGACGTGCAACGCTTCATTTAAGCGATTCTTATAAAAGTAATAGCGATACTCACCGACGTAAACCACCAAATTGTTTGGCGCAATCGCCTTCGCTAGCGCCAAGTGCATTTCTGCCTTAGCATCATCAGTATAGGCGAGACCAGCCATACGAAGCTGTTGCTCCGCGATTGGCGATAAAGTTTGATAGCGCGTTGCGTACCAGACGTTTTCTAGGGCTTCGCCTTCCATGACATCAATGCTTGCGCTGAATGCTGGCAAGGCTGACTGTTGCTGGACCAGCATGCGAATGATCGCTATGATTGCCATGTTCACCACCAGAGCTGCTACAACCACAGCTACCAGCATTTTTAGTGATAAACGCTAATCCTGATTCCAAGGGAGTATCCTTAAAATCTACCGTTGCACCATCAAGCAAAATGCGTGACTCAGCGGGCAGAAATAGTTTTAAACCACCTGCCTCGATAATTTGATCCCCTTCAAAAGGAGCAGCTTCAACGCTAAACTCCGAACTTAAGCCAGAACAGCCGCCTGGGCTCACTACCAAGCGAAACCCGTGGTCTGGTGTGCCCCCATTAAAACGTATCATACGTCCAATAAATTTTTCAGCCTTGGGTGTTAATGTAATCTCCATGGTTTTTCCTTATGCCGCTTGGTAACGTGGATAAGCAGTATCGATGATGCAGGTGTTGTCCACTGGACAGGCGGCTACGCACTGTGCTTCATCAAAGTGACCTATGCATTCCGTACACTTTTCGGGCTTGATGAAAAATACGCCATTTTTTTCATAAATAGCCTGATTCGGACACTCTGGTTCGCACGCTGAGCAACCTGTGCACTGAGACCCTACGATTTTATAAGCCATGATTTTCTCCTTTAGTTTTCAATCAATACTGTTAAATTAGCTTGGTTAATTAAGCCGCGGCTGAGGTAAACGCGCCTTGGCGAATCGCTGCATCACCACGTAACTGGTGCGCAATTTCACCTTTGGCAACACGCTCACGGTAATCTGCAAACCAAGTCAAGGCGGCTTTTTCGATAAACTCATGTGCGTATTGATCTACTGGCTCAATACCTGAAGCCTTGAGTTCATCTTTAGGACAAGCACCGATCTTGGCAACAAGCACAGCATGGCAATCGTTAATCGCTGTAACGATAGAAGGTAGTTGCTCATCTTCACCAAAACCACCTTGGCAATACAAATCCACGCGACGATGACCAACGAAGGTCGCAGAGGCCGCAGTCAACTCAAAAATCTGGAATTCAGTAGCATGACCAAAATGTTCATTGACCTTGCCACCACCAGTAGTTGCTACAGCCACAAGCACTTTCATGTCTGGATCTACGTCTTTAATATCTAAAGAAGCAGCAAGCGCATCAACTTTAGCTTGATGTTGTGACTGACGCTCAGCCTCCACTTTCTCTTGATAATTGCGGCGCTTCTCGAGGTCATAAACCACTTCCATTTCCTCGATTTTGTCCAAAGTAAATTCTTCAGAGCGGTCTTCACCCAATAAACCCACCGCATCAGCGCGGCATTGACGACAGTGGCGCATTAAATTGGCTCCGCCCATACAAGCGTCTTGCACATCTTTCAACTCTTGTGCGGTTGGTCCACGTTGACCCGTTAAACCAAATACAGTGCCATGCTCAGCCTCAGAGATAAGTGGCATGATGTTGTGCAGAAAGGCACCGCGAGATTTAACTGCGCGGTTCACTTCGTATAAGTGCTCATCGTTAATGCCAGGAATCAGCACAGAGTTAATCTTGGTTAAAATGCCACGTGCGGTGAGCATTTCTAGGCCAAGCATTTGGCGGTCGGTGAGAATTTGCGCGGCTTCACGGCCATAAATACGTTTGTGGTTATAAAAAATCCATGGGTAGATTTTTTCACCCACTTCGGCATCAATCATATTGATGGTAATTGTCACGTGGTCAACGTTGTATTGTGCAATCTCATCAACGAAGTCAGGCAAAGCCAAGCCGTTAGTGGAGAGACACAATTTAATATCGGGGGCCTGCTCTTGCAACATGCGGAAAGTATCAAAGGTTTTTTTAGGGTTTGCTAACGCATCCCCTGGACCAGCAATACCCAACACCGTCATTTGAGGGATCTCACTCGCCACTGCCACTACTTTCTTCACGGCTTGCTCAGGGGTTAGTTTTTGTGAAACAACACCAGGACGTGACTCATTTGAACAATCATATTTACGGTTACAGTAATTACATTGAATATTACAAGCTGGAGCCACTGCCACATGCATACGCGCATAGTGATGGTGCGCCTCTTCAGAGTAACAAGGATGATTTTTAACCTTCTCCCAAACCTCAGGAGACATATCCTCTGGACCGTCAGACGTACCACAGCTGGCTTTACCTTCACCGCCTGTTGTACCACAACCAGAAGACGCGGGCTGACCTTCAATCTCAACTTTGATACCAGTTAAAGGTTTAAGACGACTAACGCTTGGTGATGCATTGTGCAAGGAAGTTTCCATCGTAATACTCTCCATGAAAGATTTACTAGGAACATTGCAAAACGTGTGCCATTGATGAAATTATTTATTTTTACTTATAAATCATATATTTATAATAAATAAATATGCTTTGTTATGCTTGTCACGATTGTGACAAAAGCAACCTTTAATTGTCATGAATTGAACAGGATACTGATAAGGCGGGGGGAATAAAATCCAGAGGGACTGAAAAAAACAGCAGATTGGCTGAAAATAGACGACTGCCAGTAAGCAGTAAGTTTTACAAAACCGAGTTAAGCAAGTGCTGATTAAAAGCGCTTAACTTCAATATTATATTTTCTTAAAGCATAACCCATTTGGCGTGGCGTAAGATTTAATAACCTTGCAGCCTTGGCTTGTACCCAGCCACTACGCTCCATAGCGGAAACGAGTTGTTCGCGTTCGGTGAGTGAGTGCGCATCATCTTCTTTATTATCAGTCACCAGCGGATTTGGCTCATATGGCAAGGGCTCAGGGGCAACTGGGGCAATAGGAATCACATGCCCCGCGGGTTGATACTTCCACAAGGTAGAAGATAGGCAGTGATTGGTTTGACAAGGAATATCCACTTCACGAATCAAACTACTGCGCGACATGGTGGCAAAGCGTTCTACGCAGTTTTCTAACTCACGTACATTGCCAGGCCACTGACAATTAGTCAGCACATGCATCGCATCAGGCGTAATGGCAACCTTAGCGCTATTTTCACGATTAAATCTAGCTAAGATATTTTCCACCAGCAGTGGGATGTCATCTCTGCGTTCACGTAGAGGTGGGACAAAAATAGAAATTACGTTGATTCTAAAGTACAAGTCTGAGCGAAAATCGCCGCTTTTCACGGCATCCTCTAAATTTCGATTGGTTGCGCAAATCAAGCGCACATCAATCTTGATAGTACGGTTTCCCCCTACGCGCTCAAGCTCTCGCTCTTGTAATACGCGTAATAGTTTGACCTGAAAGCTTGGCGATATATCCCCAATTTCATCCAAAAACAAGGTACCACCGTGCGCCTGTTCAAAACGACCTTTACGCTCTTGCAACGCACCTGTAAACGCACCCTTTTCATGTCCAAACAACTCTGACTCTAACAAACTTTCGCTTAATGCTGCACAATTGACTTTGATAAAAGGCTTATCTTTACGGGCTGACAGGTAGTGAATCGAACGCGCTATCACTTCCTTACCAGTACCAGACTCTCCACGAATTAAAATCGTACTCTTGCCAGGGGCTGCCATATGTACGTCAGCAAATACTTCCTGCATACGCTTGGAAGACCCCACGACATTTTGCAGACTGTATTTACCCGCTAACTCTTTTTGCAAGCGTGTCTTCTCTTGCATTAACTGCTCTCGATCGCTACTCACTTGCTGATTTAATCGGATAGTTTGACCAATCAAATTGGCAACCATATTAAGTAGCTGCAAGTCCCCATCAAAACCCTGCCAGACCTCGTTAGCATCGCGCTCAAAAGATAAAACACCAATACACTCCCTACCCACTTTGATAGGAACCCCCAAGAATGAGATGACTTTATTTTCCAATGCGCGTTGAGCGCCCGTGCGATTTAAAAATAAGGGCTCTTGAGCAATGCTAGGAATCACAGCGGGAATACCCGACTGAAAAACGCGACCAGTAATACCCTCTCCAATCTGGAAACGCGCTCTAGACTCCTCCTCTTGACTGAAGCCAATAGAAGCAATCACCACCAGCGAATCCAAATCATCCCGCGCGCAGACCATGCCTCTCTGCATACCGAAATGGGTAGCGATAACATTCAGCACTTGTCGTAGCGTTTTATGTAACTCTAGAGAAGAACTAAGAATCTTCCCGATTTCATAAAT
Organism: Methylophilaceae bacterium; assembly: GCA_036504995.1. Classification (GTDB taxonomy): domain Bacteria; phylum Pseudomonadota; class Gammaproteobacteria; order Burkholderiales; family Methylophilaceae; genus DASXUG01. Next base: position 70,475 of record DASXUG010000012.1, read on the forward strand.
CGTCACTAAAGCGACATCTTGAGCTACATCCTGGCTATCTTGAGTTGTAGGCATTTTCATGTCCAAAAAGTTACTTTGTTCAAACCTAAGCAATATTTACACCATCATAAATAATGATGTTTTTGTAAACTACCCTCGCTTTAAAGAAACCGCTCAACTTTAGCTTTATTCTACCTAGCTCGTAGTTGTTTACGTTGCTTGCAGATGGATTAATGCTACATGAAAGTACGCGTCTGAGATAATATTTAGCGTAAAAACACCGTACCAACATTTGCTTTATTACGCCAATCGCTTGACTGTGGTTGAATCTACATATCGACTAGGCCTATAGTTGTCACCATGGTTTATTTTAATCAAATGTTCACTTTCTGAATTTAAATTCTCAATCTGGAGTAGTTATGAAAATCAGTGCGCGCAATGTGTTTAACGGAACAATTTCTGAAATCAAGACAGGTACTGTTAATACAGAAATTGAGGTCACTTTAGGGGGCAATGATAAAATTGTCGCAATTGTGACAAATGGTAGTGTAAGTGCATTAAGTTTAACGGTTGGCAAGGCAGTGACAGCCATTATCAAGGCATCTTCAATCTTGGTGCTTACCGATGCCGAAGGCCTTGCCCTAAGTTCTCGTAATGTATTAGCTGGTTATGTTAACAAAGTAAATAATGGCCCAGTGAGCTCCGAAGTGGGGATTAGCTTGCCCAGTGGCATTACATTATTCGCCACCATCACCCATGATGCAGTTGATGCATTGAGCATCCAAGTTGGATCTGCTGCCAGTGCTGTATTTAAGGCCTCTTCTGTGATTCTAGCTGCTACAAAATAGCTGAGAAAAATAACTGAATAACAGCAAGCATATAAATAAACATTGTTGAGTAAACGCTGAGATTGCTTGTAATCTCAGCGTTTACTATCTGGGCATTGTACTAATTTCTTCCATAGGCAATACCTTCAAATGGTGATTGCAACTGTCTAGCTGATCTGAATAGCTTTTCACCTTCATCCACTGACCCGAACTTTGCCTCCATGCGACAACACGCTCATAATACACATCGACTAAAATCGGAAACTCATCCACATCAAATCGTTCTTCACTCATAGTGAATGTGTGCAGGTAAAAACAATGCTGCCCATTACCGTCTAGGCCGATTACTTTTTCCGCTCTAACTGAAGGCTCAAAATAACGCTGAAAGGCAACTGGAGTAATAGCTAACAGCAAATTGTCTTCAGGGATAGCGCTTGCCCATAACTCCATCATATTGACCTCAATTCATTTACTCACAGTTTCATCACCATCGGGTTAAATGCCTTAGAAACCAGCATAACAGCATCCCCCACCTGAAGATTGGCCGCCTCGTCTGGCATGGCAACCACTCTTACGATTTGATTGCCCACCAACACGGTTAAGGCACACATCACATCCATAGGCTCAATCACCAATATCTCGCCAGTAAATCTAAACTTACCGCTGGTTTGGCCTGCGCTAAACACCTCAACTGGCGTGCCTTGCTGAACGATCTTGCCTGATTCCATCACCAGTACGCGGCTAGCCAACTTATAGACCTCACCCACATCATGGCTGACCATAATGGTGGTAATGCCCATACTGCGCTGCAGCCTTAAAATTTCATCCTGCAAGCGTGCACGAATGCTTGCATCTAATGCCGAAAGTGGTTCATCCAGTAGCAACATTTCTGGCTCAGAAGCCAATGCGCGTGCCAAAGCGACACGCTGCCTTTGTCCACCAGATAACGTCATTGGTTTGTGATGTTGCAGCGCACCCAACTCCATCATTGCCAACAGCTCATCTACGCGCTGCTTGCTTGCACCTTTACGTAAAGCAAAGGCTAAATTGTCACGTACTGTCATATTGGGAAATAAGGCGTAATCTTGAAACATATAGCCAACACGCCTATGTTGCGGCTCTAGCTGAATACGCTGTGCACTATTGAACCAGACTTGAGTTTGCCCCTGAGTCTGCGCAACGATCTCACCACTCGCGGGATGATCCAAACCAGCCAAGCAGCGCAACAATGTGGTTTTACCAACCCCTGAAGGCCCGTACAAAGCCACAAACTCACCTTTACCTACTTGCAAGCTGGCATCTAAAGCAAAGCTGCCATTCACCCCTTGCAAGAGCTTATAAATCTTAGCGTTAATGGTCAATGCAGCACTCATTTTTGAGCCTTACGGTTTAGAAAATAAACCGCCAGCAAAATAATAAATGACAGCACAAACAACACGCCTGCATAAAAATTAGCCGCTGCGTAGTTCAATGACTCAACTTCATCATAGATCGCGATAGACGCCACGCGCGTTTCGTTAGGAAGATTACCGCCTATCATCAACACCACGCCAAACTCACCGACAGTATGCGCAAAGGCTAGCACCGTACCTGAAAGCAGGGCTGGCTTAACATTAGGCAACAACACATGAACAAAGGTCTGCCATTTTGACTTACCTAAACTATAGGCCGCTTCAGCCAGTGATTTTGGCAAGTTCTGAAAAGCAGCCTGCACAGGGTGTACTAGAAAAGGAAAACTAAAAATACAGGATGCCAGCACCAAGCCCTTGAAACTAAACGCCAAGCGCAAACCTAGCGAGCGATCTAACCAATGACCAAACCAATGTTCTGGACTAAACGCCAGCAATAGGTAAAACCCTAACACAGAGGGCGGCAGCACCAAAGGCATACTGACCATCGCCTCAACGGCTGGTTTGATGCGAATGCGTGTATTGGCAAGCCACCAAGAAAATGGCACGCCGATGCAAAATAAAATAACGGTTGTCACAAAGGCCAATTGCAATGTCAGCCACAAAGGCTGCATGTCATATTGCATTTGCACACTCCATTAGGGCAATTTCATTGGCTTTAACTAAAGCCTCTATTTGCTCGCCTACAGCCAATTGCAATCGATTTACGCCTCTAGTAGTAATAACGCTGGTTAGCACTTGCCCCATAAAATCCAAATCAATCGCACTCATAATGTCACCACGTTCAATATGATTCACGGTGACGGAAAAACGGTTGCGCAAGCTTAATTCCCCTTGCAGGTTTTTGGCGAGTGAGACTTCCGTCTCTTTAAATAGGAGCATCACATCACGCCCAACTTGCAGATAGCCCACTTGATCAGGTGTTTCCAGCAATGTCGCAGCGAACATGGTTTCGCCCACCGCCACATCCACCAATGACATATGCTGGTTATGCTCGATTGCAACAATTTTTCCTATCAGTTTATTCAAGGCAATTTATATCCATTTTTTGCTAAAATTTCTCGTGCTTTTGCTGATTGCACAAAGCCATAAAACTTACGTGCTGCATCGCCGTTGGTTTCTGAGCCGTGTTTTAAAATAACCACGCCTTGTGCAATCGGCTCATAACTTTCAGCAGGCAGCTCTATCCACTTACCTTTCCCTGCCATTTCAGGCGCAACCACGATAGATTTTGCACTAAAGCCAACATCTACCGATTTAGTATCTACATACTGGCTAACTTGGGTAATACTCTCCGCATACACTAGCTTAGGCTCAACCGCTGGACGTACTTTGTAATACTCCAGCGCTTTCAGCGACTGCTTGCCAAATGGCGCAACCTTAGGGTTGGCTATCGCTACTTTACCCACACCTGGCTCAGTTAGACCCACAACACCCTTAGATAAGTCGTAACCTGTCTGAGTCCAAAGTACGAGCAAACCATAAGCATAAGGCTTAGGTGGCGTAACGGCATAGCCATCTTTGTATAGGCCATCTGGAAAATCCATATCCGCCGACATAAATATATCAAACGGCGCACCATTACGTACTTGTGCCGCAATTTTACCTGAGGCATTGAGAACGCTCTGCGTTTCTATGCCTGTTTCATTTTTAAACTCGGCGGCTAAATCATCAAACACATATTTTAAGTTAGCAGCGATAGCAACCGTCAGCGGCTGCGCTTGTGCCAAACCTGTCGCCAAGCAAAAACTGATGATGCTAAGTAGTTTGAACCAATTCTTAATCATTTCTATTTCCTTTATTGAGTAGCGTGATAGTTAGAATGAAACTTGTAAGCGACCAATCATAACGTGCTCATCAGGTCGATCTACCAGCTTGGTGATTGCGCCTGTAGTAGCACTCACGGTACTGCCTACTCCACCACCATCGAAGCTGGTAGTTTCATAATCCATGGCAAAACGTGTGTTATTGTTGAGATACCAGTTCACGCCTAAGCCCCAAGCATTGGCTGATTTTGCGGATGTCGTAATATTTGCAAAACGTGTTGCGCTGTTAGCGCCTGTAAAGGTATCGTCATCTAAATTCATAGCACTAAATCTTGCCACCAACTCCCATGCTCCCCAACCAGCACCTTTGGGACTAAACGGCTCTTTGGGTTTGACCGCTCCATAAGAAGCCTCTTCACCTGTAATCAAGTATGAAAATGTGGTTTGCCATGCGTCATGCGTCAGTGTTGCATGGTGCGTACCGTTAGCTACCCCTTGATCTTCAGTGGCATATTCAGCCATCAAGCCAAATGGGCCATTGTAATAATACATTTGTGGGCTGATACGCGTACGTCTACCCTCTGCAAATGAACCTGCGTTATAACTAAAAAAGTTAAGCTGGCTGAAGCTTCTATATGCAGGCAATTGTGTGCTTGAAGTTGATCCCGAACCAGTCACTGTTGCGCCTGTTTGGTCTATCGTAGTGCCTGCAATACCGAATCCTAGCCCTGCAAGTACACCACCATTACCCTTGAACGGTTGCGTAAAAATTCTGGCGCTAATTTCTTTATCGTTATTATTGTCCAGAGCAACTGACTGGTCGCCGCCATCAATCACACCATTGCTATAACCCAAAGCATAACTGAGCTTACCTTCAAATAAATCCCCAAACGCCGCCGCACCCACATCACGTTGGGGCAGTAGATTTGCCGTGACAAAACTATGCTCTAAGAATTTTCCATCCACATCAGCCTGCAACCGCGCCAAACCGACGAATGGTTTGAATTTACCGACACGTAATTTAAACCAAGGTTGGAATTTAGCATCGAAATAAGCATCGATTACTTCTGGCGTACCTAATGTACTCCTACCACTGACAGTGGTGCCATTGCTACTGGCCGCAACATTGCTTGTCGTCGTGGCAAACTCTGGCGTTAAGCGATAGTCAATCCAGCCAAACAGTGTCCCTTCTATCCATGGTCTGGCTTTACGTATCATCCAGCCATCATTGGACGCCACTGCGTTATTTGCATCTACCTCACGGTAGTCCGCTTGTACCAAACCATGTAGCTTAATTGTAAAGTCATTATTGCTGGATTTTAAACCAATGCCGTCCTTCTCATTGGCAACCACTGTGGGTTTTTGTTGCAATGCTTTGAGCTCATCTGACATAGCTTGTATTTGCCATTGCTGCTCTTGCATGGCTTTTTGCTGTGCTTGTAGCATTTGTTGCAAGCGGTTAATTTTTTCGTCGTTAGACTCATCCGCCATGGCCGTATTTGCAAATAATGCTAGTAATACGGCACCCCTTAATTTAAAGCCGACCTTCATTTTCATTCCCCTTTTCAAATCGAAATATACAAAACTACATAACGCTTTACAAAAAAACATCAACAAAAATACTTGATTAGTATTTAGTCAGTGACCCCTAAAATGACACTACTCGCTTTAAATACGGCGCAAACTTCGCTACCTTCAACCAGCGTCAGTTTGCCTACGCTGTCATTGGTGATAACGACACTCACTGTATTGCCACCAGCCAACTGCAACACCACCTCGGTATTCACATTACCTGGCACAATTCTGACAATCTTACCGAGTAGTTGATTGCGCGCACTAAGTTGATTCGCTGCTGCTGGCAACGCCAGAATAATCCAACTCGCTTTGACCAATGCCCAAGCCTCGCTGCCTACCTCTAGCGCCAAATTATTCAAACCATCATGCGTAATCACTGAGTGAATTTTATCGCCACCTGTAAGCGACAACTCCACCTCAACATTCACAGGGCCTAGTTTAATGCCGCTGACTTTGCCAAAAAACTGATTTCTCGCGCTGGTCTTCACTGAAAGCTTCCTAATCATTTGATAAATATTGTCAAAATCTTCTATGCCTGCACTCGCCGCCTCTAAAAAACGGATTTGTTCACGACGTATTGCACGATAAGCATCCACAATACGTATCCCTGTTGAAGACAACTGCGTATTGCCACCACCCTTACCTCCCGTAACACTTGTCACTAGCGGCTCCCCAAACATCGAATTCATGCTATCAACGGTATCCCAAGCGCCCTTATAGCTTAAACCAACCACTTTTGCAGCTTGCGAAATTGATCCGCTAGCACCAATCTGCTCTAGCAAAGCCATGCGTTTATCATTCAGCATGCTATGTTCGTCTTTGCCCAATGCAAGCGAGCCTGTTATTTTAAAAGCGCGATCATCTGTCATGTTTGTCTCGTTTGTAGAATATGCTACGTAATATATATAACTATATAACGATTAGCATATTAACAGCAGTTTTCGTGCCAAATATATTAGGGTTTAATTGCGAACAATTCTGGGCTATTTTGACGAAACACTCTCAGCCACATCAAAGTAGCTGGTACTAATGAGCGCACCGCAAACCAAACAGCATCACGCTCAAAGCCACCAGCAGTCTTCAGTTGCATATTGAGCATGGTCCAGCCAGCCCAGTCAATTTCCGCCATATTGGCTTTATGCTCAATAGGAAAATTACTACTTGATTCCGCCATCACCCGCAACTGATTCATGACTTCCATTTGCGTAATACGGCTATTAAAAAACTCTTCTGGATCCACCCCTTCAGTCAGGGTCAGAATGCTTTCGCCAGCTACTTCAATGATTTTAAGCAACGAGCCAACAAGCACACTCATGCCGCAGCCCCCACAGAATAAGCCTCTATCACAGAGGCTCCCACCGAATCATGCGGATCGATCTCTCGCAGTTTAGCTAAAATATGATTAGCATCCATCACACACGCTTGCCTTAAGCGCACAAACGCCAATGCTTTTAAGCTAAAAAGGTAAAAGTGCTGAGGTGAGTCAATCACACGCCAATCACAACTTTGCGCAGTGAGAAGATGCCAATCTGCGGCAAACCCTGCCTGTTTGGAAGCTTGGTCCAAAGCGAGGTTAATAGTACGATCGGCATCACTTAGGCGATTATTCTTAAAGTATAATTTATACAAAGTGTAATACACATGCAGGCAACTGGGCTCAACCGCCAGTGCACGTAGTAGAAGAGATTCTGCTTCTCGCCAATCCCCCATCGCACTGGATGCTGCTTTTAAATACCCAACGATACGTTCGGGCAAATCATCAGTGGGCACAATCCCATGCATACTAATTACCAAGCACTTTCAGGCGCTTTTAAGCGCTCAACTACTTGATTTCCTATCAAATGCTCATCAACAATCGCCGCTACGTCATCTTTGGTCACACCGATATATAGAATACTTTCTGGATAAACCAACACATTTGCACCAGTATCACATGGCCCTAGGCAACCTGTTGATGTCACTGCAAACCGATCAAACAAATTGCGATCTTGCGCTTGCTTCCAAAAGGCTTGCAACACATCACCACCGCCTTTGGCAGCGCATGAGCCACGTGGGTGACCTGGTGGACGAGATTGAGCGCAGATAAAAACATGTTTTTGAGGTTTTGGCATTTGTGTTCCTTACTTGTACATAAAAAATTGGAAGCTATAAAATTTACGCTGGCTTAACTGTAACATCGCCTAAAATCATGGCTTGGCAGGCAAGACGGTTGCTTGATTTAGCAAATTTTTGTTTAAGTAAACTGGTCTCTAACGCAGAAGGGGGTGATAAGTTTTCCGCCCCTTTTAACACGTCAACCATGCAATCACCACAGTCATTTTCGCGGCAACCGAATACCATATTGGCGCCAACCTTCTCAGCAGCTTCAACGATGCGCGTACCCCTAGCGACTAAAGCAACTTGATCAGTATTTGCAAAAGTAATACTAAATTTAGACATTAAATTCTCTCCTACAATGGGGCAACAGTCACATCACCATACACTTGTGTTTGACAAGCCAGACGGCAACATTTACCAGCAAAATTTTCACGCTGCATTTTGGTTTGTAGCACAGTGACATCTGAAGTCGCGCGCCAGCCATCAATGATTTCGTAAAATCGATGCTTCAATACTGTTTTTTCATCTGAAGTAATTTCTGATAGATTTTCTTGCCCTTTCACTACCTCAAACATGCACACCCCGCAATCTCCCTCACGGCAGTTATAGGCGATATATGAACCGACAGATTCGGATAAATCAATAATGCGGCTGCCAACAGGTACCACAACGGTCACTCCAACATCGGAAAATGTAACTTTTGCTTTTGCCATTTCAATTTCTTTCTGTGCTTAATGTATGCATCTGAGTTAGCCAAACTTAAAGAGAATACCGTACCCGCCCCGTGGGTATTCCCAAGCCACATTCCGATGCTCATCACAAATAATGCGACAGGTGCCACACTCCAAACAACCATCACTGATCACTGAAACTTGGCCGTTGCCCTCCATCGTCCAGCACCCTGCGGGGCAACAAACTGTACAAGCACGTTCATCACACTGTGTTCGACATTTATCCTCGTTAATAATGCTGATATGCGGCCTGCCAGCGTCTACTTTATAGCGATTCTGAAATAGTTTTTCTTCCACTTTTACCATGGCGCTCATTCCAATGCCCTCCATAATTTGTAAGTATCGCCAAGCAATCCAAATATTGAACGGCGTTGACGGAAACTCTTTCCGATTTCTTTTTCTTTAGTCTTCTTATCCACGCCATCTACGGTCAACATGGTCTTAGCCGCGTTGGACAGAAGCTCTGGATAGTCATTAAAAAACTGAGGGTTGGTGTGAAATACATCTGGCATATTTTTATATTTTTTTAAGTCTTTCATTACAAAACTTTCATCCAATTTCGCTTTGTAGCGCTTCAGATTGGCGGCTAAAAAAGGTTTGCCTTCTTTACGCAGTTCTACCAAAGTATCAGCCGCATGCATGCCTGTGGTCATGGCCAAATTTGAGCCTTCACGATGCACCGCATTGACAAACATCCCAGCATCCCCCACGATCATCCATCCATCACCGTAAAGATCAGGCATGGCGTTGTACCCCCCCTCTGGAATCAAGTGCGCGGTATACTCTTTCATCTCGCCACCCTGCAGCATAGGCTTGATTGAAGGATGTGCTTTCATTTGCTCTAACAAATCATAGGGCGTGATTTTTTGTTTCTTAAAATCAGACAACATACAGCCTACACCTACGGTAATTGATTCGCGATTGGTGTATAAAAACCCTGTACCCATCATACCCTTGGTGATCTTTCCTACCATCTCGATGACAACACCTTCTTCATCCTTAATATTGAAGCGCTGCTCAATAAGCTCTTGCGGCATAAAGTGAATTTCTTTTACGGCTAAAGCTACATTTTTAGGCTCCAACTCAGGGTGAAAGCCTGCTTTTTTGGCCAGCAGTGAATTGACGCCATCGGCTAAAATCACCGCATCCGCATAGATCTCACCACCTTGTCTATCTGTCATCACACCAACCACGCGTTTACCATCCAGCAGTAAATGAGAAACGGTTGTTTCACAAATAATCAATGCTCCAGCTTTTTGCACGCGCTCAGAGAACCATTTATCAAACTGTGAGCGAATCATGGTGTAACGATTATAGGGTTGATTGTTAAAAGCATCAGAGCGATAGTGAGTACCAACAAATGATTCATCATCCAGTACCCACATGCGTTGTTCGATAATGTGTCTTTCTAAAGGCGCATCATCTCTAAAATCAGGAATCAAACGCTCAAGCGCATCGGAATATAAAATTGCTCCTTGAACATTCTTAGATCCTGGAGACTCTCCGCGCTCTATCTGCAAAACACTTAAGCCAGATTCAGCTAATCGTAACGCTGCTGCATTTCCTGAGGGCCCAGCACCTACCACAATGACATCAAACTTTTCTGCCATGATTTAACCCACCTTTCTTGCAGTTGCTAAATGCGATTTGAAAGCTTCGGTGAGTGCAGGCAAGATAGTCATCGCATTACCTACAATGCCGTAATGCGCAAACTCAAAAATCGGCGCATTCGGATCATTATTGATAGCAATAATCACATCCGAAGCATCCATGCCCACGCGATGCTGAATCGCACCTGAAATCCCCGCCGCAATATAAAGTTTAGGGCGTACCGTTTTACCTGATTGCCCAACTTGTCGATCTAGCTCAACCCAACCAGACTGGACAACAGGACGAGTTGCGCCCACCTCTGCTCCCAACACGGCAGCTAAATCCCAAATTAGATTAAAATTTTCTGGCTTCTTCATGCCACGCCCGCCAGATACAATAATGTCGGCAAATGGCAGTTGCGGTTTGTCTTGCATTTCATCAGGGATAAACTCTAAAACTTTGGTAATGATTGAGGTCTCAATCATGCCCAACTTTTCCTCGACAATACGGCCTGCGCGTGATTTATCCTCGTCTGGCATCGGCATCACCCGTGGACGTACGGTGGCCATTTGTGGGCGATAATTTAAGGTTTGAATCGTACATAACAGGCTACCGCCAAACGTCGGGCGTGTGGCCAACAGGCTACGCACATCAATATCAACGTTCAACTCTGTACAATCTGCAGTCAGTCCTGTTTGTAACGTAGTTGCCACACTACCCGCCAAATCGCGCCCTAAAGTAGTGGCGCCTAATAATAAAATTTCTGGCTGATATTTATTCACTAAATCAGTCATCCCTTTTGTAAAGGGCTCATTGCGATAATCGGCAAGTAGCGGATCTTCAAGCAGATAGCATAAATCAGCGCCGTAATGAAAGGCTTCATTGCAGAAACTACGGGTTGTCTCTCCAGGAACCCCCATTACTACACCAGCCACTTCAACTCCAAGTTTATCGGCCAACTTCCTCGCTTCCCCAAGCAGTTCAAGGGATACCGAGTGAAGAACACCGCGTTCATGCTCAATGAAAACCCAAATCCCTTTGTAGGCTTTGAGTCGGTCATCTAACTCAAACTTCTTCTTACCTGCTGGTTTTTTTGCTTCTGCTTCGCTCATCATTCACTCTCTTTTCATCAAGCCTGTTTAGCAATTTCTTGTTCTAACTTTGGATATTTAGCGAACATTTTTGCTAACAACGTCACGCTCAAGTCTTTGGGTTCGCCACTTTCGCATTCGATCATTTCCGCCTTAATAGAGCGGGCAGTTGGTGCAAACACTTTTGACACCACAGTGGGCGAGCCTTTCAAACCAATTTTGGTAATATCTTCAATACCAGCTTGCTCACGGTTCCAGACTTTAAGCGGGTAACGTGAGGCGCGGAACATATTCGCCATGGTGGCAAAACGCATTTCATTGGTACCTTCTAGCACCGTAATCAAGCTTGGTAGCTTGGTGTTAAGCACCTGCACCCCTCCTTCAGAGCGACGCTCGACGACGATCTCTTGTTTGTCAATATTAATTGAGCGTACTTTTGATACATAGGTGAGTAACTGCATGTCCAAGCGTTTAGCGATACCAGGCCCGACTTGTGCAGTATCGCCATCGATGGTTTGCTTACCGGTAAAAATTAAGTCAACTGGCATATCTTTGTGGATTTGAGAGATGGCAGAGGCCAGAGCACAACTCGTTGCTAAAGTATCAGAGCCAGCAAAGGCGCGGTCTGTGACCAAGATTGCATCATCAGCCCCATATGAAATGGCCTTGCGTAAAGCCGCTTCAGCCATCGGTGGCCCCATAGTCAGCACGGTGACACGACCACCATATTCATCCTTGAGCTTTAACGCTTCTTCTAACGCGTACAAATCATAAGGATTCACAATGGCCGGCACACCCTGACGCATAATCGTATTGGTGACAGGATGCACCCTAATCTGTGCGCTATCTGGTACTTGCTTAATGCAAACAACGATATGCATGGTTCTTACTCCGTTTACTTGTTCTAAATAAAACTACTTAAATCAAGTATTGCAACCTCTGTGCCACTTATTAAAAAAATATTTTTACATTTAAAATCAATAAATTAAACACAAACAAAGCAACCATAGCAATTGTCGCAAACCCGACAAAACGCTAAACCGTACGCTCAGCTAATGTTTGCTTTAGCTTTTTAACACTGACGGTTTGCACACCATCTGCATCTTGAAAGACCTTAAAAACCTTTTCTGTTGAGGCATTTGATTTCACAAAATCGGCATATGCCATCGCCAATAGTTTTTTATAACTTGCGCGCTCATCCTCCTCAACTAAGCCTGCTGGCACTGGATCTCTATCCATATACTGTTGAAAGCGCTTGAGAATATGCAGACGGTTCACATGCACAACTTGTGGGTCATAATCCACACCAAGGAAATTAAAAAACTCTTCCGCTGCAGAAAATTTTTCCATCTCACTTAATAGATTGCTCATTCTTGGCTCCAATATCAGTTAATAATCTAAGGGGTTAAAAATCGACGGTTAAAAACCGAGTATTCAATGTCAGGATAAAATCAGTGAACATTGAAAATATGGTTAGGGTTTTCAGGCGTGCCAGCATCCACCAACTCCTTACTTCGGTTGGCATTTTCACGCTTAATCATCACCAGTTGCGCTTCTAAGTCATCAATGCGCTCAAGCAAACTGGCAACTGCTCTGCCCACGGGGTCGGGCATCAAATGATGGTCTAGATCAATACCCTGTTGTGGCTGACGCCTTTGTGCCTCTGGCAGCACAATGCGTCCAGGGATACCCACCACAGTCATGGTGGCTGGAATATTTTGAATAACGACGGAGTTTGCACCTATGCGCGCATGGCTACCGATGGTGACAGGCCCCAGAATTTTCGCACCCGCGCCTACCATCACCCCATCACATAAGGTGGGGTGGCGCTTACCTGCGTTCCAAGAAACACCGCCTAACGTCACTCCGTGATACAGCGTCACGTCGTCGCCTACTACTGCGGTCTCACCAATCACAACCCCACAACCATGATCGATAAAGAACCGATGACCAATGGTGGCGCCTGGGTGTATATCAATTTGTGTCAACATGCGCCCGAAATAACTAAGCCAGCGTGCGGCAAAGCAAAAACCACGGTTCCACAAACTATGCGAAACACGATGCAGCGCGATAGCATGCAAACCAGGATAGGTCAGCATAACTTCCCAATGATTTCTCGCTGCTGGGTCACGTTCAAATACACAATTGAGATCTTCTTTAAGTAAAGTCAGAATCTTCATGAGATGGCTCCTAACCTGCATGCTCTAACCAGCATGTATAGAGGTATGCACGGATTGTAAATAAAGCTGCTGTAAATCTTCGGCTTTTAAGGCTCGCTTGGCTTGGCTTGAAAACTGACGCACTAAGCTCAACAGTTGCGTAGTTTGATTTTCTTGTAAATGAATCCCTAGCTCAGCATAGGCATGTTTTAAGCCATGGCTGCCAGAATGCTTGCCTAGTACAAATTGGCGGTGACGCCCCACATGCGCGGGATCAAAACCTTCATACGTTGCTGGGTCTTTTAACAAGCCATCAACGTGCAAACCAGACTCATGGGTAAATACGGCCTCGCCCACAATACTTTTGTTAGCAGCAATAACTCGCCCTGAGGCCTGTTCAACCAATTTTGAAATGGCGGGGAATGCATGCATATCGATCCCCGTTTCTAAACCATGAATGCGCCATAATGCCATCACTACCTCTTCCAAGGGGGCATTCCCTGCACGCTCACCTAGACCGTTTACTGTGGTATTCACATGGCTTGCACCTGCTTTGATTGCTGCAATTGAGTTCGCCGTGGCTAAACCCAAATCGTCATGTGCATGCATTTCAATTTCAAGATCACTCATGCCGACTAAATGACTGATATGTTGATAAGTAGTAAATGGGTCAAGTAAGCCCAAGGTATCGGCATAGCGAAATCTAGTAGCGCCTGCGGCTTGCGCTATTTCTGCCACGCGTAATACAAATGACTGATCTGCCCGCGAAGCATCTTCAGCCCCGACTGCAACATCAAAACCTAGATCACAGGCTTTACGAACAAAATATGAAACCTGTGCCAGCACCCATAACCTACTTTGTTTGAGTTTGCGCTCAATATGTAAATCAGATACGGGAATGGATAGATTAATAAATTTAACATTGGTACTGACACACGCCGCTAAATCACGCTCGGTCATACGCCCCCAGACCATCAAGCGACTTTGCAAACGCATATCTACGATGGCTTGTATGCTTTGAATTTCAGCACTACCCATGGCGGGAATACCGACCTCAAGCTCGGGCACCCCTGCATCTGAAAGCACTCGGGCGATGGCAAGTTTTTCCTCAACAGAAAATACTACGCCAGCAGTTTGCTCTCCATCTCGTAGGGTAGTGTCATTTACTATAGGTTGCACGATACATTCCAATGTTCACTCGACTATATAAACAGTCTGTAAGCATTTGCTGTGCCAGTAAAAATAACCTTTAATTACAATAGGTTGAATTTAAAATAAATAATATTAATAATGTAGGATTCAGAACAATTACGACAATTCCCGCAGGGCTGTACAGGCCTATTCATGCTCTCGCGCGTGATTCAGACTATAGCGAGGTAATTCAATAGTTAATGGAGTATCGCCCACTTTAACTTGACATGACAAACGTGAGTTGGGTGTCAATCCCCACGCTTCGTCCAGTTGATCTTCTTCTTCTTCCGTAGCAGGAGCCAGCGAGTGGTAACCCTCTTTAATAATGATGTGGCAAGTGCTACAAGCACATACCCCATCACAGGCGTGTTCAATTTCCACTCCTGCGGCTAGCAGAGCATCGCACAACACTTTGCCAGACTTGATTTCCAGCTCCACCCCATTGGGGCAGGAGTCTGGATGAGGTAGCAACTTGATGATGGTCATATATTCACATTTTCTACGAGTTTTCCTGAAAGTGCTCTTTGTACGGTAACGTCCATGCGCCTAGCTGCAAACTCGGCAGTCTCTGCATTTAAATCATCCGTGGCTTTACGTAAGTCATTCACTTCATTGGCGTCACCCAACATTAATATTTCTGCCAACGAGTAGATTTTGTCCCAAATGGCGGCCCACTCAGTTCTGGCCAATAATGCATGCCCATCTTCTGCCATCGCAACTTCCGTGGCATCTAATAAACGTCTGGCCTCAACTTGCGCCTCTCTTAATGCGCGCATATGTTTATCGTGCTCAGCATTCGCGATGCCAGCGGTCAGCATGCCAGCGATTTCGGTGTCAGTTAGCCCGTATGATGGTTTTACGACAATATTCGACTCCACACCTGTGGTTTGCTCCCGCGCTGATACTGACAACAAACCATCAGCATCGACCTGAAACGTTACGCGTATACGTGCCGCCCCAGCCACCATGGGTGGGATTCCACGCAGTTCAAACTTGGCGAGCGAGCGACATTCAGATACCAACTCACGCTCACCTTGCACAATATGAAAACTCATCGCAGTTTGACCATCTTTAAAGGTAGTGAAATCTTGCGCCATGGCAGAGGGGATGGTGGAGTTACGCGGGATGATTTTTTCACTCAAGCCACCCATCGTTTCCAACCCTAAAGAAAGTGGGATAACATCTAACAATAACAACTCGCCATCACTGCGATTCCCCACCAATGCGTTGGCCTGAATCGCCGCGCCAATCGCCACAACTTTATCTGGGTCTAAATTGGTAAGTGGCTGGCGTAAAAAGAATTCTGAAACAGCTAATTGCAGGTGCGGCATACGCGTAGCACCACCTACTAGCACCACCCCTTGCACGTCTTCCACCTGCAAATCTGCATCACGCAAGGCTCTGCGCACGGGACTAAATGTTTTAGTCAATAAATCTTGAGTCAGTTCGATAAATTTATCACGCCCTAAAATTAACTGAATCTGACTACCCCGTGATAACGTGCAACACAACTCTGTTGCAGGCATCTCAGAAAGCCGCTCTTTAGCTAATCGCGCTTCAGTGAGTAATTTACGGGTATCTTCATGGCTTAAATTGCGTAAATCAAGCATGTTGATCAGCCAATGGTAAATAGCATAATCAAAATCATCTCCACCTAATGCAGAGTCGCCGCTAGTGGCTAACACTTCAAACACACCACGGGTGAGCCTTAGCACTGAAAAATCAAAAGTGCCCCCACCTAAATCATATACACAGTAAATACCTTCTGAGGCATTATCTAAGCCATAGGCAATTGCCGCCGCCGTTGGCTCATTCAACAACCTTAATACTGATAATCCTGCAAGCCTTGCTGCATCCTTAGTGGCTTGGCGTTGTGCGTCATCAAAGTAAGCGGGAACCGTAATCACAGCGCCAGCTAAATCACCGCCTAGAGTTTGCTCTGCCCGTAAACGCAGTTTCTTAAGGATTTCCGCCGACACTTCCACAGGGCTTAACTCCCCCGCCACGGTATTAAGTTTGACCATACCTGGTGCATTGACAAATTGATAAGGCAGGGTTTCAATGTCTTTAATATCATTAATCCCACGCCCCATAAAGCGCTTCACCGAAACTATCGTATTGCTTGGGTCTTCTGTGGATTTGCTGCGCGCATCCCAACCTACATCAATGTCACCACTGGCGGCGTAATGCACTACTGATGGCAATAGACCACGACCAGATTCATCGGGCAGAACCTCAGCCACCGTACTCTTCACAGAAGCCACTAATGAATGAGTTGTCCCCAGATCAATACCAACCGCTAAGCGATGCTGATGCGGCGCTGCACTTTGACCTGGTTCTGCAATTTGAAGTAAAGCCATTAGCTCTCCAGTGCGTCTAGCGCTAAATCTATTTCAACACGTAGCTTTTCGTAAAAACGTAACTCACTCACGCGTTGTGCTGCCAAATTAAAATCTGACTGTTCATCTATCACAACAGCCAATATCTTCTCTTGCTCTGCTATTGCTTGCCGCAAGCGGCGCGATAATGAGGTCAGCTCTGACATGTTTTTACCCGCGCGGGCTTCTTCAATGGCTTCGCGCCACTCCATTTGCGCCATTAAAAATGCAGATGAAACAGCATTACCAACTTCAGGCTTGCCTGCCAAACTCATCAGATATTGCGCACGACTACTCGGGTGTTTTAACGCGCGATAACCATCGTTTAAGTTGCTTGAAAGTTGCATCGCCATGCGTTTCTCAGCCTCGGTGCCAGCCGCATAACGATCTGGGTGCATTTCAGTCTGTAAGCGACGAAATGAGTGATCTAAACTATTCATGTCTATCGTAAATTTTGGCGTTAAGCCAAATAATTCAAAATAATTGGTTCCCATCAAACTACTCATGACAAGCTCCATTCAATAACTTATTCAGTTCGACTTGAGAGGCTGCTCAGGAATTAAACGCTAAAACTTTCACCGCAACCGCAATTCGCTTTCGCGTTAGGATTGTTAAATTTAAAGCCTTCGTTTAAGCCTTCTTTCGCATAATCTAATTCGGTACCATCTAGGTATACCATGCTCGTTGGATCAACCAATACCTGAACACCATTTGCCTCAAAAATGACATCATCTGGTGCGGCCTCATCTACAAACTCCAAGGTATAAGCCATACCCGAGCAACCAGAGGTTTTCACCCCAAGCCGCAAACCAATACCCTTGCCACGACTGGCTAAAAATTTTTGCACGCGCGATGCGGCAGAATCTGTCAACGTAACAGCCATGAGATTCTCCTTACACTGAAAATGAACTACCACAACCACAAGTTGAAGTGGCTTGTGGGTTGCTAATCACAAAGCGTGCACCCTCTAAACCCTCTTGATAGTCAATGGTTGCGCCAACCATGTATTGGTAGCTCATCGCATCTACCAACAAGCTCACGCCCTCTTTTTCAATCACGGTATCGTCTTCTGCTACTTGATCATCAAAAGCGAAGCTGTATTGAAAACCAGAGCAGCCACCACCTGTCACATACACACGTAACTTGAGGCTAGCATCACCTTCTTCAGTAATCATTTCACTCACTTTGCTAGCCGCACTAGCAGTAAAATTAATTGGCTCGATTGCAACTGTATCGCTCATGTCAGTCTCCTAAAGGTTAAGCAGCTGTTTGACAGGCATCATAGCCTTCAGCAGCAGTGGTATTTTTGCTACGATAATCAGTAATAGCCGCGCGAATTGCATCTTCCGCCAACACCGAACAGTGAATTTTTACGGGAGGCAAAGCCAGCTCTTCTGCAATGTGAGTGTTCTTAATGTCCAATGCCTGATTTAGGGTTTTACCCTTGAGCATCTCCGTCACTAATGAAGAAGATGCAATGGCAGAACCGCAGCCATAAGTTTTAAATTTTGCATCTTCAATCACGCCATCTGCGCTCACTTTAATTTGGAGCTTCATCACATCACCACACGCGGGAGCACCCACCATACCCGTACCAATATCTTCGTCTGACTGATTAAATGAACCTACATTACGAGGGTTCTCGTAATGGTCGAGTACTTTGTCACTATATGCCATGGTGGCCTCCTATTAAGTTATGCTGCTGCATTTTCTGGGTCACGATGCGACTCAGTCGCATGTACCCAACTGACAGATCCAATATCAACACCTGCTTTGAACATATCCCACAATGGCGATAACTCACGTAGTTTGCCGATTTTATCTTGAATAATTTTGATAGCGTGATCGATATCGGCCTCGGTGGTATAGCGGCCGACACTGAAGCGAATAGAGGAATGTGCTAACTCATCTTCACGTCCAATCGCACGCAGCACATAAGAAGGCTCTAAGCTGGAAGAAGTACATGCGGAGCCGCTGGAGACGGCCAAATCTTTAATCGCCATCATGAGCGACTCCCCTTCAACGTAGTTAAAACTCACGTTGAGGTTATGTGGCACTCGTTGATCTAAATCGCCATTGAGATACACCTCCTCAATGCCAGACAGCCCAGCCCACAGACGATCTCTTAAGGCACGAATGCGCTGATTTTCAGCTACCATTTCTGCTTTAGCGATACGGAACGCCTCGCCCATGCCCACAATTTGATGCGTTGCTAAGGTACCCGAGCGAAAGCCACGCTCATGGCCACCGCCGTGCATTTGTGCCTCTAAACGTACACGCGGCTTACGACAAACATACAGCGCACCGATGCCTTTAGGTCCATAAGTTTTGTGAGCTGAAAAGCTCATCAAGTCAACGGGCAGCGTTTGCAAGTCAATATCTACTTTTCCCGTTGCCTGTGCAGCATCCACATGGAAAATAATGCCTTTTTCGCGACAGATATTACCAATTGGAACTATATCTTGAATTACGCCGATTTCATTGTTTACCAACATTGCAGAAATCAACACTGTATCTGGACGAATGGCAGCTTCTAACTCATTAATATCTATGAGGCCATTTTCCATCGGCGCAAGATAGGTTGCACTAAACCCCAAGCGCTCCAATTCGCGCACGGTGTCCAACACTGCTTTATGTTCGGTTTTGATGGTAATGATGTGTTTGCCGCGACTCGCGTAGAAATGGGCCGCCCCCTTAATCGCCAGATTGTTAGACTCCGTCGCGCCAGAAGTCCAAACAATTTCTTTAGGGTCGCAATTCACCAAGGCGGCGACTTGCTCACGCGCCTCTTCAACAGCTTTTTCAGCCACCCATCCAAATGAGTGTGAGCGACTAGCAGGGTTACCAAAGTTTTCGGTCAGAAAAGGAATCATCTTCTCTGCAACACGTTCATCCACAGGAGTCGTTGCTGAGTAATCCAAATAAATGGGTAAGTTGGTCATGACAGAGTTCCTGTAGAAAGACTAGTTAAGTCATTACTAGCAAGCCCTATGCCATCTTATATCTTATTGATTTTTAATGTTATTTAAAATAATAAATCGTTTACTACATTCCTTTTTGTAACGATTGTCGCATTAACTACATAATAGTTAATGCGACAATCAAGCCGCTCTAGATTGCTAGAAACTAAGCTTAACTGCATTACAGAAAGTCTATCGCGTTTAGCTATTTCTCTGATTGTAATTTATTGCCACAAAACTACGCTAGCCTCTCAAAAATTCATATGCGGCAAATACCAGAATAGTTAATGTTATTGCAAATCAACTGTGATTTATTGTGCAACTTCCTCTAAAAAAACCCTGACATTACGTGGTTGCACAAACACTTTTGAGCCCACACTAATATTGAGTTGCAAGAATTTTTCGCGGGTAAGTTCGGCCTCTACAATGTCACTTGGCTGCTCGCGCTGTAGCTCCAAACGCACTAGTGGGCCGAGTGAGTGAATGTAAGTGACACTCGCTTCAATCGCTGGCTTGCCATTGCTTTCATTGAGAATATCAATGTCATGTGGACGTACATAGGCCAGAGCGGGGCTGTCTTGCGTACTTTGATGATGCTCGACATCCAGAGTCACCGTATCAATATGTGCGCGACCTTCATGCACACGGCTGTGAAATAAATTCACATTACCTAAAAATTGGTACACAAATGGCGTTGCTGGTTTGTCATACACTTCTTGTGGGGTACCAATTTGCTCAACCTTGCCGTGGTTCATGACCACAATACGGTCTGCCACTTCTAGGGCTTCTTCTTGGTCATGCGTGACAAATACACTGGTGATATGTAACTCGTCATGCAAGCGACGCAACCAACGACGCAAATCTTTACGTACTTTGGCATCAAGCGCGCCAAATGGCTCATCCAGCAATAGCACTTTAGGTTCTACAGCTAAGGCGCGCGCCAGTGCAATACGTTGACGTTGACCACCAGATAGCTGCGGTGGGTAACGGTCTGCCAACCAATCCAACTGCACTAAGTCTAATAACTCATGCACACGTCTGTGAATTTCTGCTTCTGTAGGACGTGTTTCCTTAGGACGTACACGCAAGCCAAATGCCACATTTTCAAACACGGTCATATGACGAAACAATGCATAATGCTGAAACACAAAGCCCACATTACGTTCACGCACATTACGCTCAGTCGTGTTCTCGCCATAAAAGAGAATACTGCCTTGATCGGGGCTTTCCAAGCCCGCAATAATACGTAGAAGCGAGGTTTTTCCGCAACCAGAGGGGCCAAGTAGGGCAACTAACTCACCACTTGGCACTTCCAAATTAATATTTTGTAGGGCAGTAAATTTGCCAAAGCTTTTGCTGATATTGTTAATTGTAATGCTCATGTTTTACTCACTCTTCCGATATTTTTTCAATGGCGATGGCGGCGCGTTTAGCTTGCCATTCCACAAAGGTTTTGAGGGCTAGGGTAATTAATGCCAAAAATGTGAGTAGCGAAGCTACGGCAAAAGCTGCGGCGTAGTTATACTCGTTATATAAAATTTCTACGTGCAATGGCATGGTGTTGGTAAGGCCGCGTATATGCCCAGATACCACCGACACCGCGCCAAACTCGCCCATAGCACGCGCATTGGTAAGAATAACGCCATACAACAAGCCCCACTTGACGTTAGGCAAGGTAATACGCCACAAGATTTGCCAACCCGATGCGCCTAGAACTAGCGCGGCCTCTTCCTCTTCCTTACCTTGTGCCTGCATCAACGGGATTAGCTCTCGTGCTACGAAAGGAAACGTAACGAATATGGTGGCAAGCACAATGCCAGGAATAGCAAAAATAACCTTGAAATCGTGATCGGACAACCAACTGCCGAACCAACCTTGCAAGCCAAAAATCAACACGTAAATCAAACCTGCGATCACAGGGGACACAGCAAATGGCAAATCTATCAGCGTAATTAATACGCTTTTGCCTCTAAACTCAAACTTGGCAATTGCCCACGCAGCCGCTACGCCAAACACTAGATTCAGTGGTACGGCGATAGCCGCGGCGATCAGCGTTAGCTTCATCGAAGACAGCGCATCTTCTTCAACAATCGCAGCCAAGTAAAGATCGAAACCTTTGCGTAAGGCTTCAGTAAACACTGCCGCGAGTGGGATAAATAAAAACAAGCTCAAAAATGCAATGGTAATACCGATCAGCAACCAGCGCACTGGCGCGGACTCTGATGTAGCGCGGTTACTTACCACCTTACTTTGGTAGTGACTAAATTGCGATGTAGTGCTAGACATAAATTTTCTTCTTTTGTGTGAACCGAGGTTTATTTAATACTGCCATTACGTTTTGCGTTCCACCACTGCAGACCATTGATGATAAGCAATAATACGAATGAGATCACCAGCATCACCACCGCGACTGCGGTTGCCCCAGCATAATCATATTGTTCAAGCTTGGTGATAATGATCAGTGGTGTAATTTCAGAGATCATCGGCATATTGCCTGCGATAAAAATTACCGAGCCGTACTCACCAATCGCGCGCGCGAATGCCAGTGAAAAACCTGTCAACAGTGCTGGCCAAATCGCAGGCAGAATGATTTTGGTAAACGTTTGCCAACGATGTGCGCCTAAGCTGGCAGCCGCCTCTTCAGTTTCTGCTTCTAAATCCTCTAATACGGGTTGCACGGTTCGTACCACAAAGGGTAAACCAATAAAAGTGAGCGCAACCACCACGCCTAAGGGCGTAAACGCGACTTTGATATCATGTGGCGCTAATAAACTGCCTATCCAGCCGTTAGGGGCGTATATAGCGGTAAGCGCGATCCCAGCTACTGCGGTAGGAAGTGCAAAGGGTAAATCAACCAGCGCATCTACCAGTTTTTTGCCAAAAAAGTTGTATCGCACTAATACCCAAGCAGTCAGCAAACCGAACACAGCATTAATCAGCGCCGCGATAAGTGAAGCACCAAAGGTGAGTTTATAAGTGGCGACCACACGCGGGGCTGACACCGCATGCCAAAATTGCTCTAGCGTTAATTCAGAGGTTTTAAGAAAAACAGCTGCCAACGGAATCAAAACAATCAGACTCAAATAAACGAGTGTATAACCCAGCGACAAATGGAAGCCTGGGAGGACGTTGTGTTGTTTTTTTAATAATGGCATATTAATTCGCAAAGTTGAGTTGGCGCTAATGTAGCAGAGAGCTTTATATAGTTAAAATAATAACTTTTCATATCTTTATATTTATAAGTTATATAGATAATTCTACGCAGTCATTATTGGTGGCAATTAGCCGCCAATAATGACCTGACTTACAACACGGCTTTCAGCGGTTTTGGCTTAAACAGATTAGAAGGTTGCAATTCTTTAGCGTGCGCAGGCTTACCTAAAAAGTAGCCTTGCAACAAATTGGCACCCGATGCAATGGCAATATCAAATTGCGTTTGGGTTTCTATCCCAGTCACGATGGGTTCTGACCCGACATCTCGTATTATCTCAATCAAGCCGTGGAGTGCTTTGTGAAGACGAGGCTGGCTTTCCGCAAGTTGTATAACGCTGGTATCCAATTTAACGTAATCTGGATGCACTTTCCATAAACGATCAATCCTTGTACGACTACCACCAAAGTGCTCAATGGCAACTTGATAGCCTCGGTCACGATAATTCTCTATGGCCTCAAACAGTTGCCTGTCTGTGTCTACCTGACCCTCTTGTATTTCAATGACCACACGTTTTGTAGGCAGCGCATTGGTGTGCAAAATATGCTCAAACACCTGACCATGAGCACTTACTTGCGTAAGTAATTTGGGGTGAACCTTTAAAAATAACAGGCCATTTTCTTGATAAATCTGGCGAAAATTCAGCACATGTAAAGTTCTGCTCACACGGTCAAACTGCACTAGTTTCTCCGCTTGTTCCGCATAAGTGAAAGCAAAATTGGGGCTACTCGGTAGCTCGCCGCCCAAGGAGGGGCGCAACAAAGCCTCATGTCCAAATAGCTCACCTGCTTTGCTATCGTATATAGGCTGAAATGCCGTATTTAAGCGAACGCCTAAAAATGTGCTATTAAACTCACCTGTCGATTGTTCGGCTAACTCATAGTCATCCAAATCCAACAGCAAGGCCTCTTTGAGCTCCTGTCTGAGACGTTCAAGACTAGTTAAGCTGGTATTGTTCTGTGTCATTCCTCTTCCATCCATTTCTTTTCGTTAACGATTTTGCTATTAATGCTGTTAATTTGAGGTATGTCTTGCGACAAATACCCTCCAAAGCATCCATATCCGTTAACTTTCGCCGCAAACTGCTTGCCCCATTATTGGTGAACACAACGCTGACACCACGTTTGGCTGCAATATTTTTAATACGTGCGGTAAATGAATGATTAATCCAATCGGTCACTAAAACAATCATCTCAATATTGTGAGGAATTTCTTTACGCCCATCGCCAGATTTACGGCCAGACCAATGGTTAATTTCTGTCATTCCATGGGTAGATAACACCTGCTTAATGCCATCTATACGATCACCACCTACCACTAATACTCGACTCATTTGGGTTCTCCTGTTGAGGTTGAACGCACTAATGGATAACTAATGCGCTGCTAATTAAGCTCAGTAGCTTTTGGCTACAATATTGAGCGATGCTTAGACATCTACTTACCTTTGGTAAATCTGATCAAACACGCCACCATCAGCAAAATGCGTGGCCTGGGCTTTTCTCCAACCACCAAAAACGTCGTCAATATTGACTAAATTGACCTTAGGAAACTGTTTCTCATACTTTGCGGCGACTTTAGCAAGGTTGGGGCGGTAGAAGTTTCTTGCCGCAATTTCCTGGCCTTCTTCCGCATATAAGTACTGCAAATAAGCCTCGGCAACTTTAGTCGTACCGTGTTTATTGGCCACTTTATCAACCACTGCGACGGCTGGTTCTGCGAGTATAGAAAGCGAAGGTACGACAATTTCATATTGACCAGGGGCTTCTTTTAAGGCTAAAAATGCTTCGTTTTCCCATGTCAGCAACACATCACCAATACCACGCTCAACAAAGGTTGTA
The DNA here is from genome assembly GCA_036504995.1 of Methylophilaceae bacterium. Classification (GTDB taxonomy): domain Bacteria; phylum Pseudomonadota; class Gammaproteobacteria; order Burkholderiales; family Methylophilaceae; genus DASXUG01. Next base: position 95,277 of record DASXUG010000012.1, read on the forward strand.
GTGGATCCTCGTGCGCCAGAATCTAGCACGGGCACGTTTTTATATAGTTTGCCCACAAATTCGCGTGCCTTCGCTTCGTCATTGTTGTTATTCTTCAATGCGTACGCCCAAGCAGCTAAGTAGTTCCAGCGTGCGCCGCCGCCTGTTTTAGGGTTGGGCGAAATCACTGCGACGCCAGGCTTAACTACATCATCCCAATCTTTGATATGTTTTGGATTGCCCTTGCGCACTAAAAAGACAATGGTTGATGTATAAGGGGAGCTATTCTCAGGCAAACGCTTTTGCCAGTTAGCGGGTAAAAGCTTGGCCTTTTCTGAGATTTGGTCAATATCATAGGACAAGGCCAGTGTAACGACATCGGCTTCTAAGCCATCAATGACCGAGCGCGCCTGCTTACCAGAACCGCCGTGTGAAGCTTTAACGGTGACTTTATCCCCCGTCTTAGCTAGCCAATATTTAGCAAAAGCCGCGTTATATTCTTGATATAACTCACGCGTTGGGTCATAAGACACATTGAGTAGGGTGACCTCTGCGCTTAATGCGCCAAGCGGGGCAAGTAAACTCCCCACTGTCAGCAACAAACCCAGCGACTTAAGAATTGATTTCATGGTTATTCCTTGATACTTACATTAGAAGGGTTGTTTACATGTAAACAACCCTTATGGAGACTGAGTTTACTTTTGGTAAATCTGGTCGAATACGCCGCCATCAGCAAAGTGGGTGTTTTGCGCCTTAGTCCAGCCACCAAACACATCATCAATCTTAATCAGATTCACTTTAGGGAACTGCTTTTCATATTTTGCCGCTACGCTTGCCAGCGTTGGGCGATAGTAGTTTTTGGCCGCAATTTCTTGGCCTTCTTCACTATATAAATATTGCAGGTAGGCTTCTGCCACTTTACGTGTGCCACGTTTATTAACCACTTTATCCACTACAGTCACGGGTGGTTCAGCCAAGATAGATAAGCTAGGTACTACAATCTCAAACTTATCTGGGCCAAGTTCTTTTTGCGCCAAGAAAGCTTCATTTTCCCAAGCCAGCAATACATCACCAACGCCACGCTCTACAAATGTAGTCGTCGAACCACGCGCGCCAGAATCCAACACGGGTACGTTTTTGTAGATATTGCCCACAAACTCGCGTGCTTTTGCATCGTCATTGTTGAATTTCTTCAACGCGTAACCATACGCAGCTAGGTAGTTCCAACGCGCACCACCAGAGGTTTTAGGATTAGGCGTAATCACAGATACGCCTGGTTTTGCCACATCATCCCAATCTTTGATATGTTTTGGGTTACCTTTGCGCACCAAAAATACGATGGTTGAGGTGTAAGGTGCACTATTGTTGCCTAAACGCTTTTGCCAATCTTTAGGGATAAGCTTAGCTTTATCGTAAAGCGCATCAATATCATAAGCGAGAGCCAAAGTTGCTACGTCAGCATCCAGGCCATCAATAATGGCACGGGCTTGCTTACCAGAACCACCGTGAGAAGCCTTAACGGTGACCTTGTCACCCGTCTTAGCCAGCCAGTATTTGGAAAATGCCGCGTTATAGTCTTGGTAAAACTCGCGTGTTGGATCGTAAGACACGTTAAGTAATGTCACCTCTGCTGCACTGGCTAGCAACGGCACGGTAAGTGCGATTGCTGCTAACAGCGCTTTTAATGTAATACGTTTATGTTGGTTCATATATTCCCCGTCAATTTCAGTAGATTAATTGTTCAATTAAAAAGCAAGTTGCAAGCGGCTTGAAAGCACGCGTTCGGTAGGTCGATCAAGCACAATGCCAGTGCTGCCAGATGTCCAGCCACCTTCATAACTAGTTTGCTCATAATCCAGTGCAATTTTTGTGTTGCGGTTGAGGTACCAGTTGACGCCAGTGGCCCAAGCAGAAGCGTTTTTAATCGACTTCGTAGGATCGGCATAAGAGCGGGCTTGTCTTTGTGCCGTCGTGCCCGTACCTTGGAGAGCGAAGGCCTTATCATCAATGCTTAACTCACCATAACGTGCGACAAGTTCCCAAGCACCCCATGTCCCCGCATCAAGATTGAATGGATTTTTAGGTACGATATTGCCGTAGCTTGCATCTTCACCTGTGATATTCCAAGAGGCTGCAATTTGCCATGCATCGTTTGAAAGTGAGTCATTTGAATTGACAGTAGATGTACGACTAACATCTTGTTCGACGCTTACGTACTCACCTAACAAGCCAAATGGGCCGTTGTAGTAATAAAACTGTGGGCTTAAACGTAAGCGATCACCATTGGCATAAGTTCCATCTGTACCACTAGCGGCTGCTGTACGATAACTAAATACAGAGAGCTGACCTAAAGCACTTCTGAAACTGGGCAAATTACTTTCGTTTGCCGTTTGCGCACTAGTACCATTGTTGTTTTTTCCCTTCACGTCACCATAACTAACACCAAGACCAAAACCTAAACCCTGCAATGGCCCAATGTCGTCTTTAAATGGTGTAGTAAAGACACGTGCCACAATATCTTTGTCACGATTATTGTCAGTATCCGCGGTTGTGAAGTTGTCGCTGCTGTTACCATCAATTACACCGTTGAAATACCCTAGAGCATAATCCACTTTATCATTCAGCACTAAGCCGTGAACTTGCACACCAATATCGCGGTTAGGCACTAAGTTGTTAGGTAGACCGCGCTCGATAAATTTACCATCTGCGTCACCCTGTAAGCGCTCTAAGCCAAAAGGTGTTTTTTGCTTACCGACTTTAACTTGAAACCATGGTTTGAGTTTCGCATCCACATAAGCATCTTGTACGATGGTTTTACCTCCACCAAAATCAGGCGTTAGTAGAAAATCGTATTTATTCCAAAGCTTGCCCTGTAAAATTGGGCGGAATTGCTTTAACAAAAATGTGTCAGATGCACCAACGGCTGTGCTTGAGCTATTGCCACTGCTAAATGCATTACCCGTCGGAAAACCGCGCGCATCGATCTGAATCTGCCCGCGCAAACGCAATTCTGAGTTTCCATCAGCGGATTTAATTGAGAAGCCACCAGGTCCAGCGCTCACCACAGGTGCTTCTTTTTTAGCGGCTGTTGCATCTTCCACCGTAATTTCATTTTTACGCTCGAGCACTTTCACTTTTTGGTCAAGTTGTTGTACTAGTGCGCGTAAATTTTCCAGCTCTTCGCTATCATTGGCATAGGCCGATGATATGTGCGTGAAAGCTGCCCCATTCACTGCTAGTGTGGCAATAAGTGTTGCCAGTGTTTTCTTTTTAAATTGCATGGTTAACTCCTAGTGGTCTACAACATCTACAGTGGTCTGGTTAAAGTTGTAATCATTCTGTTTTTAGCCTCTGTTTTTACAGTGGGCTTTTCCTAAAGCTTTTTGGTAGATGACTCTTGTCCGAATCGGACTTTTTCACGACGTTCGATTTGTGTAACTTTTCCATCATGCACAGTGATTTCAACCGAGCCAAAGCGCAAAGATTCAATGGCATGCGTCAACTCTTGCAATACTTCTTGTGTGACCACGTAGCTCAAATTTGTTTTAGCAGAAATACTCATTTTGGAAGCTTTCTAACTCGCGTTAATTGGATAGACGGCACTTTAGCAACAAATCAAAATAATTAAAAATAATCAATAGTAATATTTATATAATTAAAATGAATATAATAAATACACTGTCATTCAAAGTTAAATACAGAGAAAATTGTTGCGGGATCAATAAATCATTTTGCGCAGCATTAGACTTGAAACTATGTCAGAGATTGAAGTTTTGGCGGTGTCTTAATATTGCTTGGGACACCGAATAGAAAAGCGTTTTTAAGCTTTAAAGAAATAGATGGGCAAAATGCAGACTTAGCGATTAAGTTAAGTCTGCACTTCTAATGATTCAGCGATTAACGTAATGATATATAGCGGATGGCTCTCAAGGCTTTATAAATTAACAGTCATACCAACTCTTAATGTTCTAGGCTCTAGTGGATGAACTAAGCGCCCATCAATGCCGTTGCCGCCACCGCAAGACGCGCCTTCGGAGTTACTGCAAGATGCACCAAAATATTCGATATCATTGGCCTTACTATCGAACAAATTGAGCACATCTACAGTAAATTGAAGCTTTTTATCAAAGCGGTACCCTAGCTTTAAATTGGTCGTCCAAAATGCGCTTGATTTTTCAGTATTCGTTTCTTCCAAGGCATAAGAGCCAATATAACGCATACGCAAGCCAGAATACCAAGCCCCACCTACATCATAAGTCGCAGCGAGCGAGGTGGTGATGGGGATGGCGTTGGGCACATAAGTCCCACCATTACTCACTTGGTTAAATCTTGCATGGGATAGTGCTACATCTGCATCTAAAATCCAGCCATCATTATTACTGTAATAGTTTGACCACTCTAGGCCATAGCGATTTGAGCCGCCTTTAGGTTCTGTTACGCCAGAATCCCCTATATAAACGAGCTCCGAAGCCAGATCCATTTGCCATAGACTCAGACTGCTAAACCAGCCAGATAGTGGTTGTGTTCGTATGCCAACTTCACTTCCCTTGGCTTTGGCGATCAATGGCGTATTACCATTTAATGCACTTCCATCATTGACATTGGTTTTAGCAACAGAGCCGCGCGCATCATTACTGTGAAAGCCATACCCCCAGTTCGCATAAAACTCAGTACGCTTAAATGGTCCCAGCACCAAACCGAACTTGGGACTCACTTGGTCGGCACGTCCATCTCCACCGTTATTAGCATTGAACACGCCAGCAGTGGGCGTTACCTCTACTTGAATGGTATCCCATCGCAGGCCTGCGGTTGTCCTTAGCCATGGCAACCATTGGGTATTAGCATCTGCATAAAGCCCAAGCCCTGTTTCATTTACTTTATCTTGGCGGGTTGTAGTGACTCGTTGGCGATCAATTGTTTGATATAGGCCCAGTTGGCCAATATTATCTTGTCGCAGCTGAGTGCCGATAGTCAACAAGGTACTCCATGGCAAAATTGCGCTGCGTGAGACCTGCCCGCCCCAGGTATTGCGCCTATCCGCCTGTTCGTGCTGACCATCGAGTAAGCCAGAAGGCGTAGAAAATAAATTGAGTCCGTAGTTTACCCAATAAGCATTGGCTTTCCAGCTGCCAAAATCGTCGGTCTTGCCCCATTGCGCACTTAGACTATAACGGTGGGTTTTACCGCCATCAGTAGGGGCAAGCGTGCCGTAGCGACTAATCTCGCCCGAATCAATTGCGCGCTGAGGCACTTGTTCAGTAGCTGTCCAATCGGCATGATACGCCATCGCTGTAAGCGAGTAGCCATCAGCAACTGTGCCAGTGGATAGCCGTAACACAGCATTTTGCTTGCCTAAGCCCTCAGGTTGCACCCATGGACCATCATTAGCAGATAATTCAATTGCGCCCAATATTGAGTAATCCTCAACATTGTAACTCCCAATGGCCAATGCACGTTTGTAGCCATTCTCGCCCATACTGAAATTTAGCTGATTGTTCGGCAAACTTCTGAGGTAATCTATATGTGCAGCACCTGCCACCGCCAAATCACCATCTTCTGCCGCATAAACGCCTTTACGATAGCGTAAATTGCTAATTAACTCGGGAATCAGAAAATTCAAATCGGTATAGCCCTGACCGTGCGCATGGGTGACATTATTCACAGGCATTCCATTTACGTAAGTGGCAAAGTCACTACCATGATCCAAATTAAAACCGCGCAAAAAATATTGATTAGCTTTCCCATCACCAGAATGTTGCGTCACCATCATGCCTGGAATCGCTTCCATTACTTCAGCAGGGCGTAATAATGGTCGATTAGCGAGCTGCTTAGCGGTAACGGTGCCTTCACTTGCGCTATCTGCCACGCCAGTTAAATCATGTTGATTACCACTGACCAAGACTTTATCTAGGGTAATTTCATCGCTGGTTGGCAAACCAGCTGCATTTGCAGTGATTGAAACTAATTGAGTTAACAATATATAAAATACAGTCGTATTTAAAGTAAAGCTTTGATTTGAGTTTTTCATATCTTTAAATTCCAAAAAGGATTGAGTGATGACAATTGACGATTGCAGCATTGCATAGGGGGCTATCCTATATATTCTTAAAAAAATTACTCTCCATATAACTTACTCAATATTTTCAATTAGTTAATATTGGATTTTTGCGTCAGAAATGCAGTACCAGAAAACGCAGCTTACTTTAGAACATTACTTGAGGTAAGTTTTGAGCAACCGTACAACCTGCTCCAAATCTTCATCACGCTCTGCTGATGTGGGTGCATCTGAACCTAGATGCTCACGAATATGCCCCTCCAACACTTCTGACATCAAACCATCCATCGCCCCTCTAATCGATGCGATTTGATGTAAAAAATTACTACAATCCACCCCTTCTATTAATGCTTTCTCCATGGCATCAGCCTGACCCTGAATTCGGCGAATACGTGTAATAAGAGCTTTGTTGTCGTGAGCAAGGTGAGACATTTGGGTAAAGTTTCTTTAAATTAGAGATAGGGCATTTAATAAGGATTGATTCGGGTTGTTAATGCTCACTTGAAAAGTATGCATGCCAAGCCGTTTAGCAGGAGCAATATCTGTTAATTCATCATCCCCAATCATCAAGGCATCTTCTGGCGCGCAATTAAGTGTTTTTAGCGCCGCATTAAAAATAGCTGGATTAGGCTTGGCGGCGAACTCTTCTGCAGTAAATATTGCAGAAAAGCATTCAAATAAGTGCAATTTTTTTAGCTTTTGTATGGTCTGTTCTTTATTTCCATTAGTCACAAGCACTTTAGGGATAGATGCGGTTTTTATCATAAATAACTCGCACCCTGGAGCAGCCGTCCAATAACTTTCATAAAGCGTAAGATAGTCGTCAAAAATTGTATTTGCTGCTTGATCTGAAATGTGCGCCCCAAATAAAGCCCGAACCCTAAGCTGACGTTGTTGCTGAAAGCTAATTTCACCATCAATGTATTGCTGCCAATAGCTTGAACTGGCCTTACCCCAAATATCAAACAGGGAATTATCTGTGTCAGCAAGACTGATCAGTTGAAAATGCGCAAACTTATTAAAAACTAGGCTATTAATAGCGCTTTTCATCGCCATGGTTTCACAAAGAATGGTGTCATCAAGGTCTATTAATAGCGCGCGAATCATGGGAATGATGATCAAGTGTTATGCGTGGTTGATTAAGTAATTGAAATGCACGGGGTCAGTTCAATCGATCTTTAACTTTATCTAATCCTGCTTGAGCGCAAGCCTCATCTTTTTCACTGCCAGGTGCTCCACCCACACCGATAGCCCCAATCAGCTCTCCCTTGACGAACAAAGGCAAAGCACCCGCGCGGGCGCGATGTTTTGGATCAGCAGCTAAACGTGACTTCAGATCAGCATCGGCTTCTGCCTGCTTGGCGACTTCACCCGAGGGTAACCTAAAGCTAATACTGGTATAAGCTTTAGCCTGACTTGATTCCACACCTCTTTGACTTGCGCCATCGGCAGCGAGTAAGGCTTTCAAAACACCCGCGGAATCAACCACGCTTGCAGCAGTTTTATACCCATTAGCGGTGCAAGTCGAAACTGCCACTTGCGCAGCCTCTAGCGCCAACGCGAGTGATGGACCACGTGCTGGCGGCGGAGGTGGCGTTGCAGTATTTGCTTGTGGAGTAGCGACTGCTGGGGCGTCTGCTGCAACAGACTCCTGTACCATAGAAAAACCAAGTAGCACCGTATAAGCAAGAGCCGCGTAGCGAATATAATGATCTGACATAAATAACTTTCTTCTAGGATATTAAGGGATTTGATAAGTAAAACTAATTAGTCGCAAAGCAATAGAACAGACCAGCACCGCCTGTGCCCACTAAGTTCTCCTGACCACAACCCTTGCTTGGGTGAGCAGAGTTCCATGAGGTATTGCCTCCGCCTGTACGGTCAAAATGACCTACTTGTGCTGAGCCGTCGGCAGCCGAGCTAGAGTAGTTTTTACAAGTGTGATCGGCCGTATCTGCAAATGCACGGCCATCTGGCAAACTACCAGTAAGAATGTCGTGCTGATTCGGTTTATCTCCAGCACCTTTGATGGGTTCTCCCTTTTCAGTCAGCACAGTTGTTTTGCTTAAATTACTGCCTAATCTTGCCGCTTCAAGTGTGTCACCATGTAAATCGGCTACATCTTTTGCAACAGTTGCCCCTTTAGCATTAACCCATGGCCCCGTACCGATACGATCACGCGCATTAATAGCGGACTGTCCAGTAGATGCTTGCGTACTAAGATAGGCATGCCAAGTTTTATTACCAGCACCAACGGCTGTCGCTAGCTTTTGGCAATGCGCATCTGCCCCTGCTAGTCCACCCAAGTCAGCGCCGTTGCCGACACCCTCACTCGTTACAAAAAAGCTAAGTGGCTTTTGCGGTTCTTTTTTCACATCGGCATTGGTTGGTATGGGCGCAGAAGATGGCACAGATGCTGGCGTGTCTGCCGCAAAAACGTTAGCTGCAAACAATAAACTAATTAAACATAATGATTTATTCATAGTCATAATTCCAAAATTGAGGTGGGTTAATTTTTAAAGTAACTTACGGGTTTGCTCAGAAACTTAGGGTTTGCTTAGCGGTGGAAAACTAGGGCGCTTATCGTTGGGATACCAATAAGCTGCATGACAACTTTCGCATACCTGATCAATCTTTCCACCAATGCGCACTAATTCTTCAGTATTTTTTGCATCAATTGCTGCGATAGCCTCGTTACTTGCATCATGCAGCGCTAGCGCAAACGCATTAAATTTCTCACGATTGCTATCAATTAACTTTTGCGTTTCATCCGCAGTTAACTCAGCCTCTACAGAAGATGTGGTCGCACCTGCATGAGCCACAGACCTGCCCTCAATCATTAATAGATTAGCGGCTTCAGCAAGAGTGACGGCATGTTTACGCACGGCGTGCCATTCTTCATCAGTTTTAGGCGAGCGATCATCCACTCCTGCACTAGTTACAATGGTTGAGACCGAGTTCCAGACATCATCAGCATTGGGGTCAATAATCGACTGCATAATTTCTTGCACACTGGCAGTTGGCTTAAAAGGCGCCGCCGCTTTTTCCGTGGGATGTTCACAAGCTGACAAGACCATCAGCGAACTCAGCATGCATACGATTAGCCTCAAATTGCAGCCCCTATTTTGCGATTGTGTAAAATTAAATTGCATCAGAAGAACCCAATAAAACGACCTGAAAAGGCCACGCCAAACCACAATCCAAGCGCTGCAATGCCAGTTAATTTGGCTACAACTGCATGACTATTTGCTTGACGTGTTACATAACGAAATACAGTTAAGTGCACAATAAGCGCTATCGCCAGAATTTTAAATTTCAGCCAGAAAATATCGTTAGGATAATAATTATTAGCGGCTGGCAGAAATAGGATTAAGCCTGAGACCAGCAGCAAAGCCAGACCAACCCAAATAAATTTAGATGTAGCGGCGACCAACTGGGCCGTGCTTTGCTTGCGTAAACCCAACCCTAACAAACGTAGGCTAACGATTAAAATGGATGTCAATACAAACAACAGCCCTACGATATGAAAAAGCTCTGCAAAGGCTCCCAACAGATGATTTTGTTTACCAATCCACTGGCTAACTGGGCTGTTTTGAATCGCGTTAAATAGATCAAGTGTGCTCATTTGATAAAGCCTTTGTTTTATTTATAAGAAAGATAGGGAATCAAGCGGCCTGCCACAACGACCGCACTCCATAACGTAATGGAAGTGAATGCTGCAATTTTGACTTGCTTGGGTAAGGCAAACACTTGCCATTGCTCTGCCTTCGCCCCCCAGCGTGATTCAAACCACAGCGCATTTATCCCAGCTAAGGCAATAAATACAATCTTTAGCGGGAATATCCAAAGATTAATAAATTTGGCTGCATCGGAGGCAAACAATAAAGCACCTGTGCTAAATGTGAGTACAAAACCTGTGAGCAACCAAGGACGCAATGGACGCAGCACATCTGTCACTGGGACATTGCGTAGAAATACGCCAAGTAGGCGTAAATCTACGAATAAAATCAGCCCCACAGAAAAAGTTAAGCCAATTAAATGCAGACCCTCAATAATTGGGTATGCATAGACGGATTCGCGAATTGAGGTTCCTAGCGTCGAGTCTGTCAGCAACTGCGCTATATCGTTAACTGAGGCCCAGAGAGTCATAATTTTTCCTTATATGATTAACTAAATACTGCTTAGGATTTATTGCTCAAGATCTACTTCTTAGGAGCTTCAGCAGCGCCCAAACCAAAGCCGCCGTTGTTTTCATTACAAATGCGCTCTTCTTGTTCCACAATAGGCTGTTTACCAGAGTATTTGGCTAAAGTAGTTTCAAAATGCCAGCCATTTGGCTTGTCATCAGCGGTCCATCTTCTTGCAGGAATAGTTACCGTAAATGGACGCGTATAAACCGTTGGATCAGTGAATACCGCTTCATAGCTATAACGCTTGCCAGCATTATCAAAAATATACTTTTCTTGAATATGCCCATTCTCACTAATGAACTCCCCTGAGCGCCCAAACAAAGCCTTACCATTTTGATTGGACACATCAACCACTAAGGTATTGCCTTCCCAATGACCGCGGGAATCACCGTTCCAAAGTTTGATGTTGTCTGGCAGATGTGGTTTGTTATCTAGGTGAATAATGCGCGTGCCCGAGTTAAAAAAGAAAACGACATAATTCGGGTACTGTGCAATTTCATATCCGTGCCAATACAATGACTTAGGAATACCCGCTGGCGCGCAGCGTGCTAAAGGTTCGACAAACCAAGGCTCAGTCGGATTATGGAAGCCTACTTGGAACTCTTTCACCTTGGCTAGCGCCCAAGCCTGAAAGGGTACTTGGCCATCCACTGGATCACTCACCCTGCTTGGCGCACGCTCTTCACGCGGACCATTCGGACGACGATTAGCTGCAGGATCATTGGGAACCCCACCCTGTGGATCGGTAAAGTTGTTGTGATTGGCAATAGTATTTGACCAGAATCCTGCAACATCTGGTTGTCCATCCGCTAGCCTAGATCCTGTCCAACTGCCTGATTTGATTTGGGGAAACGATTTTTCTTGTGGAATCCCTGATGCTGCTGGAGGGGTAATAGCCGCTGGGTTCGTTGTTTTTTGATCCGCAGCATTAGCAATATTAATGCTCGCACCCAACATTGCTAGCAACAAACCAGCGAAACGATAATAACTGTGAGTACTCATATAATCCTCTTATTCTGATCATCTGCTAGGCAACGCTAGCAGCATCTCATTTATTTACTGTCTGGTTTTGGTGGATAGTATTGGTCGTAATCCAGCGTAAAACGGTAGTCTTCAATTAACTGGAAGTTCTTTTCGCGATGTCTATACAAAATCACACTAAGTGTCCACGGCTTGCTGAAAACATTCACATCATCTAGCGTAGCCTTGTATTCAATCGTATTTGCATCTAAAAATTTCCAGCGCTCTACAATATGCAAGGCATCACTGTGGAAGTTACCTGCATGATCTAGCCAAGATTTATCATTAAAATCTTTCACATCCACCACCAAGGTATCCCCTTCCCACTTCGCACGCGAGTCACCTAGCCACCAATCATTGGGGTCATCTGGATGCTCCGTATTATTGGTATGAATGGTGCGTACTGCGTGACCAAACTGATAGACAAGATTTAAATCAGCCGCGCGCTGAAAAATTTGAAATGGCTCAGGATAGTAAATCCCGCGCGGAACACCGGGGGTGTAACCCTTAAGCGTTGGGTCATCGGTAGCCCTGTTTTCAAAATTTTTCTTCTTTTGCGCTAATGCTTTTGGAAGATATGGAATCGTTCCACCTTCCACATTACCAGCGCTAGGAGGCGCTTCTTTGCGGTTTGAGTGCGGCTCTAGGTCATAGTCAGCTGCGCTAGTGGTTTGCCAAATACCTGAAAAGTCAGGCTTACCATTAGCTAATCGTGGGATTTTTTCATCAGCCGATGCGTAGACAGAAAACGATAAAAAACTTGCTGCCAATAGCACTGCGCTGAACGTGCTAAACCATGAAGGTTTTTTAATCAACGAGGGTTTCAAGAGAAAGGCTCCTGTTATTATTGTGATAAGAAATTATTGTGGAGCAGGCTGAGCAGTTGGCGCGTCTTGTGCGCCACCTGTTTGAAAACTACGTCCATCGGCCAACGTTGTTGTTACGGCATAGCCAAAATCTTTACCACTCTTAGAGCGGTATCCATTAATAGTGATTGGTGTACCAGCAGCCAACGTCGTTTTATTCACACCCTTTTCTTTAAGGCTAAATGGGGCGCCAAATTCAAACCCCCAATTGCTTACAGTGCCATCAGGATTTTTTACATCTAAATACAGCCAGCTATGTGGGTTGACTAACTCAAGTTTGGTAACAACGCCCTTAATTTCAATAGGCTGTTTTGCGTCAAACTCAGCTGAAAATGCATGATGTGCAATGGCAGGGGCTGCCCCTGCAAAAATGCCAGCAAAAGCGAAAGCAGCCAGTAGTTTATGTTTAACTTTCATGTACGGATCCTTTACTTATCAATATCAAGTTTCTGCTAACTTTTATTTCTGAACAGCGGCAGTAGTTACTGAAGCACCAGTTGCATCAGCCGCTTTAGGAGCTGGAGGAACAATCTTGATGATGGTGCCACCTTCTTTTTCATAGGTTTCAGAACCAACAGCGCCAGCCACTTTAAAACCTTTATCTGCGAGCAAATCCGCAGCTTTTGCTGCACGACCAGCATGGTTTGAAACCGTTATGACAGTTCGGTCTTTAGGGATATAAGCAAGGCTCTTCTCTAAGTCTTTAGCTTGAATGCTCAAGTACACTGGAAAGCCGCCAATTGCAGTAAGTTCATCTGGACGGCGCACATCAATTAATACGATCTTTTCAGGTTTAGCCAGCCAGCCATCCAATTCTGCACGCGTTAAAATATGCGCTTTTGCAGCCGGAGCAGCGGCCTCAGCTGGTTTTGTATTTGCAGCATCACCTTCTGCAGCAAACGCAAGTGGTGCAGATAATGCTAATAAAATGCCAAGTAAGTAGGTTGTGTTTTTCATGATTACATTCCTTATTTAATGAGAGAGTTATATAAGCTAGATATATTTTCGTATCAGCCTTATTGGGTATATTTGCAACCTCTATGCCAGCCAGAGTTTAACTAGTGAATCTATCGCCACAATCAATACAACCCATTGATAAATATATACATATAAATTTTAGGCTTCGGCTTTAGATTTAAAATCGAACAATACAGAGGCAGATTTCTGTTGTTTTAACAGCAGTCTCGATAGCCAACTGTTGAGTTAGAAACACCTGAAGAACATGGCTAAAAAAAACCAGACACGCTTAGATTAAGCATGTCTGGCGGGTCGAAATAAATAGCAACTCAAAAAAGTTGCAATTAAATGGAGATTAGAATTTGGCTCTGAATAAGGCCCCTACATAACGTGCATCACCCCAAAACTCTGCAACGCCTGCACTGTTAGTATATTGGCCTTTATTCACCGCATACTTGGTATCAAACAGGTTTTTGGCAACCACATTAAACTCGTACTTGCCGTTTTGAGTGACTACGCCAAGACCACCATTGGTGACGCTATAGGCACTTTGTTCCGTATATTGCGAAAACGTTGAAGACAGGTTGGTTTTTGAACGATATACATTGTTAAGAAACACGTGACCAATTAAATTGTCACTCACTGGTTGCTTATAGTCTACGCCAAAATTCAAGGTCACTTTAGGCGCATTGGCAAGCTGTCTGCCAGTATAATCAGCAAAACCATTTTTATTGAGCTCAGATGCGTAAGTGCCGTTTTTATAATCACTGTAGATTGCATCGTTAAATGCAGCACCAAAATTGAAATTCCAGCGATTAGTTGGGCTCCACCCACCATCAACTTCTAAGCCTCGTAGCAGCACGCCACCAATATTCACGAGTTGCGTGGTAAACCCAGAGGAGTTGACAGTTGTTGGCACAGCAACAGTCGCCGTAGTTTGATAATCACTAATATCTGTACGGTATAAGTTAGCATTTAAGAACAATTGACGATTAAGCCATGTGCTTTTAATACCTAACTCAAAGTCGAGGGATTTTTCAGGATTCACATTCGCCAGATTACCAACGCTGTCTAACTGTACCGCCCCAGATTTAATGCCTTTGCCTGCTGAAGCGTACAGCAATACATCATTACTTAGTTTGTAACTCGGGTTAATTAACCAGGATAGTGAGCTATTACTTTGGTCATCAGGAGTTTTAATTCCGTATAACACACCCTGTTGGGCTGTCCGAATTGCTGCTGCCTGACCTGTAACGGCTACCCCGCCCGTACTATACTTATTATAGAAGTTACCAACGGTTTCAACGGTTTCTCGCAAGCCCACGGTGAGGGTGGCTTTATCGTTAACATGCCAGTTAGCTTGCCCAAAAGCCGCAATGCTTTCTGCATTTGGGTTTTGGGCTGTACCTAAAAACACCCCATTTAATGAGGCTTGGCGAGCTGCAACCGTAGTTTGGTTGTATTGGGTATTCGATGCATAAAAAGCGCCGGCATCTTGCCCATATAGGGTTCGGCTTAATGTGTAAGATTGTGATTTTGAGCCAAACAAACCTACTTGATAATCAACTGACTGCCCGAGCGGCGAAGCTAAACGTAACTCTTGTGTAAACTGATTCGTTTGACCGACTGTACCTGAGAGCGTTTGAATATCAAAGTGGGTATAGTCAAAGTCATTGCGGAAATCAAAGTCATTATGACGATACGCACTGACAGAAGTCAGTGTATATTCCCCAATATTTTTATTCACCTCAAGCGAAATAGCTGCCTGATTCACGGGCAATGTTTGGGCTGAATTTAAATCTACCTGGCTGCGGGTGACATCACCGATTAAAGGCTTATATCCATTAAACTCTGCTCTCGCTAAACGACTAGAGTATGTGCTGGATGTTCCGTTTGCCGTTCCTGATCTCGCCGCACCATTTGCAAAAGTGGTTGGATCTGCAATGAAAGGAGACAAGTTTGTGCGCTCCCCAGAACTATCAAAGCTTGTGATCAGCCGCGCGTTCAAGGTATCGCTAGGCGTTAACAATAACTGCGCACGTCCACCGTATCTTCTTGGACCTTGCCAGCTATTTCCGAGCGGGGTATAAATATTTTCAATTTGACCATCACCCTCAGTCGCATAAATAGAGGCACGATAGGCTAGTAGACCATCTACCAATGGGCCTGTGGCTGAAGCTTTACCATCAAAAGTGTTACGCGAACCGTATCCCGCTTCAATAGTATATTGCGGTGTAAAACTTGGACGTTTAGTCGTGATATTTAACGCCCCCAACGTGGTATTTTTACCTTGCAGAGTACCTTGAGGGCCACGTAGCAGCTCCACTTGCTCGACATCAATAAAGTTAGAATATGACATGCCTGCCTGAGATAACACGACATTATCAATAATGATGCCCACACTGCCCTGAATCGCTTCATTCGCACTATTTTTACCTAAACCGCGCAAAGCAATACTGGTTTGACGAGCGTTAGTCGCACTGACCATTAAGCCAGGAGTTTTTTGCGCAATATCGTTTATAGTCACAGCGTTGTCGCGCTCTAACGTTTTGCCACTGATGATAGTTTCAGGAATAGGCACGTCTTGTGCTAACTCTTCACGCTTTCTCGAGGTTACCACCACGCTGTCTAATGCGGCTGGTTCATTGGCTTCGGCTTGTGATGCGTTGGATTTGTTAACGCTGTCATCGGCAGCCTGTGCATGCAAAGTTGCGCCTAGCGATAAACTGGCGATTGCCGCGGCCACGTATATTTTAACTTTCCGTGTTGGGCTTGGGATACCTAAGCTATCGCTCAACCTGATCCCCGAGCGTTGCTGTAATAAATGTGAGTACATCGTGTTCCTTTAGTATTAATTTGATGTTTTGAGTAACATGATTGAACATGCATAACCAAACATTGCAGAAACGATGCCAACTATTAAAAACGTCAGATAATTTTACGTAATTAATTGATTTTAATAGATAAATAAAACGATTGAATGCCCACAACAACTGTTGCTAACAGAGCAAATGTTGGCGATTCAGCAGTTGCAACTAATGGGTTGTTTGAAATTAAACAGTTGAGGAAAAATGTTGCAAGCCGCCAAGTTTGAAAAAAATTAACGGCTCGCGTGATGAGTTATGTCCTTAACTCTGTATTGAAAAAAGCTAGTGTGCGCTGCCATGCCAGCTTTGCTGCTGCTTCATCATAACGTGGCGTAGTGTCATTATTAAAACCATGCTGAACATCAGCATACTGATAGGCGCTGTATCTCACGCCCGCTGCCTTAAGCGCGACTTCATAAGGTGGCCATGTGGCATTCACGCGCTCGTCTTTACCTGCAAAATGTAGTAATAGCGGAGATTTAATATTTACGACTTTATCTAATACTGGTGCGCCGCCATAGAACGGTACTGCCGCCCGCAATTCTGGAATGCGCGTTGCGAGTGTATTAGTGGTGCTACCACCATAGCAAAATCCTACCGCGCCAACATTACCTGTGCTATTCGTATGATTCCTGAGCAGCTTAAACGCGGCAATAAAATCCTCTAAGGTTTTGGTTTGATCTAACTTTGGAAATATTTCACGCGCCTTGTCTTCATCACCAGGGTAGCCACCAAGCGGATATAGCGCATCTGGTGCGAATGCGATAAAGTTTTCTAGAGCAACGCGTCTAGCGATATCTTCAATATGTGGGTTTAACCCGCGATTTTCATGAATCACTAATACCGCAGGCAGTTTGCCCTCAATTTTTGCAGGACGCACTAAGTAACCACGCGCTTTTCCATACCCAAGCGGAGAGTCAAACTCTATATATTCGGCCCGAATACGGTAATCAGTAGGAGGGATTTGCTCGGCTTGAGCGAACTTCGGGCTAAGCGCATTCAGAAAGCCTAATGCTGTTAATCCACCCACCGCAAATTTGGCTGCTCCAGCTAAAAACGCCCTGCGATCTATGTCACCGTGTACGTATTGATCGAACAAGCCTAATATTTCAGGTGGAAAATCATCAGCAGTTTGTTCTGGTTTATTGTAGGACAAGATAAATTCCTTTCCTGATATGGATAGCTATACTATAAAAATTTAAAAGTAAAACCCAGCCTATAGGCTGAGTTTTAAAGTAATCACCTAGTTATTTTGGGCTGTAAATCTGGTCAAATATTCCACCATCAGCAAAGTGTACTCTTTGAGCATTAGCCCACCCACCAAACGTATCGTCAATCGTAAACAATTTGATTTTTGGGAATTGCTTGCTATATTTCTCTGCTACTTTGGAGTCAATTGGGCGATAAAAATTGCGTGCCGCAATATCTTGTCCTTCTGGACTGTACAAGTAATCCAAATAAGCCTGCGCAACTTGCCTAGTACCATGTTTATCGACATTAGAATCTATGATAGTAACGGGCGGCTCGGCTAAAATACTGCTCGGTGGGTACACAATTTCAAACTTATCTGCGCCAAATTCTTTGAGCGCGAGATGCGCTTCATTTTCCCAAGCCAACAGCACATCACCCACGCCACGCTCAGCAAATGTCACCGTAGAGCCACGTGCACCTGAGTCAAGTACTGGGACGTTCTTATAAACTGAAGCGATGAACTCTTTGGCTTTAGCTTCACTGCCACCTGGTTGTTTTAAGGCATAACCATAGGCTGCTAGATAACCCCAACGGGCACCACCTGAAGTTTTAGGGTTGGCAGTAATGACACCCACGCCTGGTTTAACCAAATCGCCCCAATCTTTAATATTTTTGGGATTGCCTTTTCGGACTAAGAAAATATAAGTCGAAGTATAGGGTGAGCTATTATTTTTGAGGCGTTTTTGCCAATCCGTTGGGATTAACTTTGCCTTTTCAGCAATCGCATCAATATCGTAGGAAAGTGCAAGCGTTGCCACGTCTGCGTCTAAGCCATCAATAATAGATCTCGCTTGTTTGCCAGAACCGCCGTGAGATTGTTTAACCTCAATTTTATCTCCTGTTTTGGCTTGCCAATATTTGGCAAAAGCAGTGTTATATTCTTGGTATAGCTCGCGTGTTGGGTCATAGCTCACGTTCAACAGCGTGACATCTTTTGCAATAGCGTTAGTTGCAACAAGTGCTACAGAGGTAACGGCGATCAAACGCAATATTTTGCTAAATATTGATGTTTTTGCTGCGGCATTCGGGACAGAGCTTTCTGATTTTGTTTCAATAAAATCATAGGGAGTGTTCGTTAATGACATTACTAAATTCCTTAAGTGTAAATTATTTCATTTTGATGGATGCATAAAGGCGACTTTGAGCTCGCAATTACTCACCTTGCGTTAAAACGGCTAACTTTGTAATACCAGCCCGCTCAATCACCGCCATCACTTTGGCGACCTGGCCGTAATTAACAGCTTCATCTGAGCTCAAATGTAAAGCTAAATCAGGGTCAATATTGTGACGCTTCACCAGCTCCGCTTCTAACGTCTGAACCGTGAATTCCTGCTTATCCACATACACCTTGCCTTGCGCATCTACGCTTACCGTTACGGGCTTTTTAGGGTCAGGTGGTTGCGTCGTCGCAGTTTTTGGCAAGTTAACATGCACTGCATTGTTAAGTAGGGGTGCCGTTACAATAAAGGCCACTAACAATACCAGCATCACATCCACTAAAGGCGTGATGTTAATTTCACTGAGGACATCATCCCCGTCGCTTGCAGATGAAAAGGCCATTAAGCTACCGCTCCTTTCAAGTTGCGCACACTGCCACCCTCTGGTATTGCTGTTGTGTCAGCATTCTTGCGGAATGATGCACGACGTGAAATAGCAATTAAATCGGCGGCTAAATCATCTAAGTTATTGCTGCTGGTTTTTAAGCGTCTTAAGAAAAAGTTATAGGCCAACACAGCAGGGACCGCTACGCCGATACCAAAGCCTGTGGCAATTAATGCCTCACCAATCGGCCCAGCCACTACTTCCAAGCTAGCAGAACCAAGCTTACTAATATCAGTCAATGCATGCATAATACCCCACACCGTACCAAACAACCCAACAAACGGCGACGTACTACCAATACTTGCAAGCACAGCTAAGCCGCTCTCGCGCGTTACACGCTCACGTTGAATTTGTTGTCGTAGAGCACGCTCTAAAACGTCTTGTCTATCGCCAAAATGCTCTAGATCTGCAGCCTCATTGCTTGAATCAATATCTTTCAAAGCATCAAAACCAGCTTGTACCAGTCTGGCAGCTGGCCCAGAGAAACCCTTTAGATTAGCTGCCGCTTGAATATCCTTTGACGCCCAAAAATTTTTCCTAAACAGCACGTTTTGTTTACGCATACGTATCACTTGTACCGTTTTAATCACAATCAATGACCAAGTGACAACAGAGAATAATACAAGTGCCCATAAAACCCCTTGCACTACAGGGGAGGTAGAAGATGAAATTTCAAACATTTGGTTTCCTTTAACTAAAATAAAAATAAAAAATTATTGCGAGATCTTGAATTCAAGCGGTACAGTTGCCCAGCCGTCGATGGGAGTACTGCCTCGTTTAGCCGGTGCAAATACCCAGCCCTTGACTGCTGCAATGGCTGCGTCATCTAACACACGCTTTCCACTGGATTGTTTAACTTCAACGTTGCCTGCCGTGCCATTTGCCAACACCCTTACACGTAGTACTACCTTACCTTCCAACCCTTGCCGGAGAGCAGCCGCTGGATATTCTGGTGCCGGATTTTTCATATACCCTGCATAACCACTTGCCTCAGTGATAGGCTCCTCTTTAGGTGGTGGAGGCGGTGGTGCCACCACAGGTGCAGGCGCTGGCTCCGCAGCAACAGGCTCACTCGTACGCGGTGCTTCGGTGTTCTCCTTAACCGTCATATCACTGGCAGTAATATTTTGCTCAGCAGGCGGAGTCCTCAATGCTGGCGTTGGCTTAGGTGGCTGTGCCTGCACTTTGGGTGGTACCTTGGGTGGTGGGGGAGGTTCTACCTTAGGTGGCGGGGGGGGTATTTCCGGTTTAAAGAACTCCACCTGTACTTCTGTTTTTTTCGGCTTAACAACACTTGAGTGATGATCGGAATGCACATATACCCAGAAAATAGCAACGTGTGCCGCTGCAACTAAAAAACTCAACGTTATATAATCGCGTTGCTTTATAGTTGGTTGCCGCTCAGTGACATCATGATATGTACCCTTACGTACTTCAGACGCGTTTAGTGCAACGAGAACATCACTTGCCGAAATCGCAGCAGTCTTTGCCTTCGCCGAAGGCTTCTTTGACTTCGGCTTAGCAATCAACTCACCAATCAACCCCGCTTTAAAAGAATTAACAGCACTAGACAATCTGGGTGCCTCCCATGACATGCAATTGAGTATTAGATATTTCCCATTTACTCAACACTAATAACATTTGAAAATTTGATAGCATCTGTACCTCGTAAATTTTTAAGTTTCGAGTAGTCATTGGCAATCTCTGTGCCAGATTTAAATGTTAATTTAAAATCAAATAGATAGATAAATTCATAGAGTAATTCGAATAGTCACTTGTTGGGATAAGAGCACTTACACTGACGATCAAGTGTTGCTAAAGAAACACTTGGAGAGGATGTGGCATTCATTATAATTAAATAGAATAATTATATTATTTATTATTCTTTTAAATTTTAACCAACTCTTATGTATATTATGCGCTGAAATCATTTACGAACTAGGAAAGTCATGTCGCAAATTAAACCATGGATATATGAAGCTGAGTCGAGGTTGCCCCCAGACCAAGGTTTAACATACCCTAATCCGTCTGCACTCAGCTTATCGGTACGGGCTAGTGCTTTGGTGTTTAGTGACCCCAAATCTCAGCAATTACGTTCACTGATTGAGAGAGTTGCCCCCAGTGATGCAACAGCTTTAATCATTGGAGAAACCGGCACAGGTAAAGAGTTGGTTGCAAGACACTTGCATAACTTAAGTCCACGTAGCAGTGGTCCTTTTGCGGCAGTGAATTGCGGAGCTTTTTCAGAGGCACTGGTTGAAAGTGAGCTTTTTGGTCATGAGAAAGGGGCTTTTACTGGGGCAATTGGGACTAAAGAAGGATGGTTTGAAAGTGCCGATGGCGGCACCTTGTTTCTTGATGAAATTGGTGACTTGCCGCTATCCACACAAGTAAAACTGTTGCGGGTTTTGCAAGAGCGAGAAATTGTGAGAATTGGTTCAAGAAAACCTATAAAAATTAATGTTAGACTCATCGCGGCAACCAATGTGGACTTAGAGGGTGCCGTTAAAGCTGGCCGATTTAGAGAAGATTTATATTATCGGATTAAGGTTATTCCAATCCAATTGCCACCGTTAAGAGACCGGCCTGGAGATATATTGCCCTTAATCGAATACTTTTTACGCGTTTACAAAAACAAACTGCATGCGGAGTCTCCCGAGCTGACGTCCGCAGCTATCAGTGCACTTTTAAATTACCCCTGGCCAGGCAACATTAGGGAACTGGAAAACACCATCCATCGCGCACTGCTGGTCGCTAATGGTGATGCAATTCATGCAAAAGATTTACATCTAGCTTATATACCTAGTGCTACAGAGCCCACAAAAAACCATGAAAACATAGAAACTGCTCAAACAAATGTCAATCATAATCGGTATGACACTAATACCAAATTAGTGAATATCCTCAACGAAATGTTTGAACAGGGCGTGCCTGATTTATTCGAATATGTGAACTCCCTCACGGTTAGCAAAGCTTACGACTATGCGAATAACAATCAGGTACATACTGCAAAGTTGTTAGGCATCAGCAGGAATGTGCTCAGGGCAAGATTGAAAGACTTGAAGTTAATTGATTGAAACAGCAGCTTGGTTAATGCCGCCCAACGACCCAGTAATCAGTTCGTTCACCACCGAAAAACTGATTACTGAATGCAAAAGATAATATTGCCACACAATATACCAAGTGACATCCCAAATAGCCTCTTCAAGTAAACCGAAAAGTTTTCTGTAGAAGCAGCATTTCACTTTTCAACATCTCAATCTGTTGCTAGAGCAACAGAAAAAAACCGATAAACAACACAACCAATTGTTTTTTATAAACATTTAAATCTGGAATATATTTTGCATAAGATTGCACAAGGTATAGATAGATTACAACTTTTACAGGGGGATTAAGTAATGAAACACATTACAGTTTGGGATTTGCCATTACGCATTTTTCATTGGTTATTGGTAGGCTTAGTGGTTGCGGCCACCGTTTCTGCCAAGCTTGGCGGAAATGCCTTGGACTGGCATGTTAGATTTGGCCTCGCCACATTAGCACTATTAATTTTTCGCGTGCTGTGGGGATTCATCGGTGGAACTCACGCGAAATTTTCAAACTTTATACGTGGCCCGCGAACTATTTTAGCTTATATCAAGGGTACCGCAGAGAAGCCTCTTGGACACAATCCAGTTGGCGCCTTATCGGTAATTGCCATACTGTTGGTATTGTTTTTGCAGGCAATTACAGGCTTGTTTTCCAACGACGACATACTAACCGAAGGTCCTTTGTATGCTTTAGTAAGCAAAGACACCAGTGACTACCTCACGCATATCCACACACTCAATCAATACATTATGTATGGCTTACTGGCGTTACATATTGCTGCGATTTTGTACTATCGTTTATTTAAAAAAGAAGATTTGGTTCGCCCGATGCTCACAGGCCGCAAGAAGGTACAAAGCTCGATTGCTGAATTTTACACAGCTAGCTTAGGCAGCGTTCGTGCCGCTGTAGTAGTATTGAGTGCAAGTTCGGGTGTCGTATGGTTTCTTGCCACACACTGGAAATAAATCAAGGCTGACCCGCCGTCTGCTGTTGTTGCAAGGCGGCACGCGCTTTGACAAGCGACTCTTGGACAGAGACAGCGAACGCTGAACCTATCGCTAAGTCTGGCTGCAAACGCTCCCATAGAGTAATGGCAGTTTTGTAGTCTTTTCTTTCAAATGCTGCAGAAGCCTCAAGCATTAAAGCAGAAGGCTGATGCGGATCGATGGCGAGTGCTTTTAATAGCAAATCTTCAGGCTTGCCTTGTATTTTGCGTTGATTAGCCATCGCCAATACCAAGGCATAATCCGCCAAAAGCTGTGCATCATCTGGGCTCAGTTTCTCTGCCTTTTCAAAGGCATTAATCGCTAGGTCATAACGATGCAGCTTTCCGTATGAGCGAGCCAACAAAGCCCAACCAGCAGCATCATTGGGAGCTTGCTCTAACTTTTCGCGCAAGGAGGAGAGTATAGATTCAATCTCAGCAAGTTTTTGATCATCAGCCTGAGTTGCCACATTAGCCGGCAATGGCGTAACTACAATCGAAGCAGGATTGCCTATACGCTGATATATACTCACTGCGGCAACTGGCAATGCCAGCAAGAAAAACCAAGCCAGACGTTTATCTGGGACAAATGATTGGTGATTGAGCGCGCTAGGCGTCTCTTGTAACAATCGGCGTTGCAGCTCATTCCTTGCCAAACCAAGCTGAGATGAGGCTAGCACCCCAGAGGCCTCATCCTGCTGCAACTCCGCTAACTGTTGCTGGTAGATGTCTAATTTTTGCTGTTGAGTATTCACCGCCAAACCCACATTGGGTTTTAATAAGGCGGGCAATAACAACCCCAAGCTTATCAGGAGCAGCAAGGCTGCAATCGCCCAGAACACTATCATTTCATTTCCTTATTTAACAATTGCAACAACTGTTCAGATTCCGCTTTATCCAAGGGTGTATCTTGTAGATTTTTTTTACTTGAGCGCAGTACCCAGCCCCCAACCAATACCGCAATCAATAGCAAGACAAACGGCCCTATCCATAGCAATAAGGTATTGGCCTTTACAGGGGGGTTGTACAACACAAAATCGCCATAACGTGCAACCAGATACTCCACAATCTGCGTTTGTGTTTTTCCAGTAGCCGCCATTTCACGTATCTCATTACGCAAATCTTCTGCCAGTGGCGCATTAGACTCGGCTAAGCTTTGGTTTTGGCAGACCAAGCAACGCAGTTGTTGGTAAAGTGTTTGCAGCTGGGCCTCGAGTGCAGGATCAGGCACAAGCGGTTTAGCCTCTTGCGCAGCTAAACCCATGTTGACGTATAAACATAATAAAAAAATCAGGCAATATTTCATTCAGACTGCAAACGCTTCACTAAGGGTAAGATGGTGTCTTGCAAGTTTTTGGCAGTAAGCGCGCCAATTTGCTTATAGCGTATCACCCCTTTTTTATCAATCACATAGCTTTCTGGTACACCATATACGCCATAATCAATGCCTACACGACCAGTAATATCTTGTGCCACATGGGCGTAAGGGTTTCCTCCGGCATGCACGAGCCACGGCAACGCATCTGCCGCCGTATCTTTGTAATCTAATCCAATAATGGGTAATACATGCGTATCCGCTAATTGCAGCAAAATGCTATGTTCTTCTCTACAAGCAGCGCACCATGACGCCCAGACATTAAACAGCCAGACCTGCCCTAGCATCGCTTGAGGAGAAAAAGTCGCTGCAGTCTCACCTGGCTGGCTAGGTAACTCGGTTAAACCAAATTGGGGAGCTGTTTTGCCCAGCAAAGGCGATGGCAACTCACTCGGATCTTGATACAGTCCACGCGCTAAAAATACAGCGAGTAATATAAATAGCAGCAATGGCCCCAGGATTAATAAACGTTTCATAATGCAGCCTGCACTGGCGCGAGATTGAGCGCTTGATTAGGCACAGCTTTCCGCTTGTATAAGCGGTAACGGCGGTCACTCAAAGCCAAAACGCCACCCAACGCCATCAAAGTGCAACCTGCCCAGATCCAATCCACCAGAGGTTTATGATACAAGCGCACACTCCAAGATCCATCGGCTAATTTCTCCCCTAAAGAAGCGTAAACATCGCCCAATAATGTGGCCGCTATCCCTGCCTCTGTCATCGGCATATTTTGCACGGTGTAGATGCGTTTAGACGGCGTGAGCAACGCGATCTCAGTGTCTTGCCGTGTCACCCGTATGCTGGCTTGTGCGGCAATATAGTTGGGGCCTTGTACACTTTTTATGCCATCAAACTGAAATGAAAATCCCGCCAAATGCGCGATGTCAGCAACTTGCATGCGCACGGCAGTTTCCGATTCAAACCCTTTAACGATGGTAACCCCCAAAATAAACACCGCCACGCCTAAGTGCGCTAACCACATCCCCCACCAAGCCAAAGTGGTGCTAGAGAAACGATCTGCCAAATTTTGATAACCGCTGCCCCCTAGACGTTGCCACAAAGTTTGCAAGGATAGGCTGAACACCCAAAACGCTAAAAACAAACCTAAACCTATCATAGGAGTCCAGTGCCCTAGCCATAGCGGCAGTGCCAAAGCGGTAACAAGACTCACCCCGAAAGCCCAGCGTAAACGAGCAGCCAACTCGGGCAATGGCGATTCTTTCCAGCGCGCAATCGGGCCTATGCCCATCAAAAAGATAGCTGGCGCCATTAACGGTGCAAATACGCTGTCAAAATATGGTGGGCCTACAGAAATTTTGCCTAAGCCCAGCGTATCCAAAAACAAGGGGTACAAAGTCCCTAATAACACCGAGGCAGCGGCAACCACCAATAGCACATTGTTGCCTAGTAAAAAGCTTTCACGCGAGACTAAATCAAACGCCCCGCCCTTGCCCACGTGGTTAGCACGCCATGCAAATAAACTTAAGGAGCCCCCTATCACTATCACTAAAAAAGCCAGGATAAATAAACCACGCTGCGGGTCGCTAGCGAAGGCATGAACGGAGGTAAGCACTCCCGAGCGAACTAAAAATGTACCTAACAAGCTTAATGAGAAAGCTGCTATCGCCAGTAATACCGTCCACGCTTTAAAGCTGCCGCGTTTTTCTGTGACCGCTAGCGAGTGGATTAAAGCGGTGCCCACCAGCCACGGCATAAACGAAGCATTTTCTACTGCATCCCAAAACCACCAGCCGCCCCAACCCAACTCGTAATACGCCCAATTACTGCCACCCATAATCCCTATAGTCAAAAATACCCAGGCTAACGTCGTCCAGGGTCTAGACCAGCGCGCCCAAGCCGCATCCAACTCACCACCCAGCAAAGCAGCGATAGCAAACGCGAACGCTACTGAAAAACCCACATAGCCCATATATAACATAGGCGGATGAAATACCATGCCGGGGTCTTGCAGTAAGGGATTGAGATCACGGCCGTCTAACGCCGCTGGCAGCAAACGCTCGAACGGATTGGATACACTCAGCATAAACAATAAAAAACCGATGCTGATAAAACCCATCACTCCTATAATTCTGGCGCGTGTCACTTCAGGTAAATGGTGTGAAAAAAATGTCACCGCCACTGTCCATAAGCTCAAAATAAATGCCCATAGTAATAATGAGCCCTCATGACCACCCCATAAAGCCGCGACACGATACGCCAATGGCAGATGTGAGTTAGAGTTGCTGGCAACATATAGCACTGAGTAGTCTTTGTTAGCAAAAGCATACGCTAAGCAGGCAAATGCCAGAGCCACCCAAAGAAATTGCGCGCGCGCAGCTGGTTTAGCTAAAGCTAGCCAAGCTAGGCGACCTGTAGCGGCTCCCCACAAAGGGAATATGGTTTGCACTACCGCCATTAATAAAGCCAGAATTAACGCAAAATGTCCGATTTCGGGAATCAAAGTTATGTCCTTGTATTACTACTTTTTATACTGCTAGTTATTATTTATTGTCGTGCTAGACGCATTCGCCTGCGCTCGCTTTAAAGCATCTGCCGCTTCTGGCGGCATATAATTTTCATCGTGTTTGGCAAGCACTTCGCTAGCGGCAAACTTACCCGTTGCATCTAACTTACCCTGTGCCACCACGCCTTTACCTTCTTTAAACAAGTCTGGCAAAATGCCCTGATACACCACGGGCGTGCTTTTGGCTAAATCCGTCACCACAAAATACACCGTCAAGCCATCTGCGCCGCGTTTTAAGCTGCCCTGCTCCACCAAGCCGCCAATTCGAAAGCTTGCATGTTGTGGGGCTTCGCCATTCGCCACTTGGCTAGGCGTGTAAAAAAACACCATATTGCTGCGAAACGCATTGAGTATCAAAGTAGCCGCCAAACCGAGTATGCTTAAGGCAATTAATATCAACACCAGCCGTTTATGTCTTGCTTTCAAAAACCACTCCCATCATTGCAACTGTTGAATTCGTTGAGCGGCAACTAAGCGGCGCTGGTGTACTGACCAAACTTCCCAAGCCACCAACAAAACGCTCAACCCAAACGAACCCCACACATAAAAAGCATAACCACCCATCGCAAAAAAATCCTGCCAGCTAGCCCAATACATTACGCGCTCACCTCCGCTTTAACCCAATCTGCGCAACGTTCACGTTCTAAAATAATGCCACGCAGGCGACTTAAACTAATTCCAATGGCATAGGCCCAACTCGCCAAAGCCATCAACAACATACCAAATAACATAACGCTGGCCATTTTTGGCGCGGCACTCATGCTCACTGAGGCACCTTGATGCAAGGTATTCCACCATCGCACCGAAAAATAGATCACTGGTACATTGATAACACCCACCAATGCCAATACAGCTCCCGCACGGTCGGCGCGACGCGGCTCATCAATCGACGATTGCAAGGCGATAAACCCCAGATATAAAAATAACAAAATAAGCTCAGAAGTCAGCCTGGCATCCCACACCCACCAAGCACCCCACATGGGCTTACCCCAAAGGGACCCTGTAATTAAAGCAACAGCGCTGAATAACGCTCCCGTGGGGGCCAAAGCCTGCGCCATCATAGAAGATAATTTTGTGTTAAAGGCTAAGCCAATGGCTGCCCAAAATGCCATCATGAGATAAATCCATATGGACATCCAGGCCGCTGGCACATGCACAAAAATAATTCGGTAGGCTTCACCTTGTTGAAAGTCAGTAGGCGCCACAGCAAAACCGACATATAAACCAGATATCAAAAAAGCCACGGCTGCTGCATAAAACCAAGGAATTAATTGTCCTGCAACAGGGTAGAATGCTTGGGGAGCGGCGTATTGATATAAGCGTGCAGATAACTTCATAGTGATATTACATTCCAAATTTCTATTCAACCGCGATTCGAATCGCCATTGCCGTCGCCCAAGGCGAGAACAACAATAATAAAAGACCTGTAGCGCCTAACAGCGAAAGGTTAGCTTGTGCATCCATCCCGGTTTGACTCGCTGTGACTGCACCAGCCCCAAATATCAAAACTGGCACATAAAGTGGCAATACCAACAAAGGCATCAACAAGCCACTTGCACGCACACCTAAAGTTAGCGCTGCCGCTATTGCCCCAAGAAAACTCAACGCAGGGGTGCCTATCAGCAAGGACAGCACCAGCACCCACAAAGCATTTGCGCTCATATCGTATTGCAAGGCAATGAGCGGAGACAACAACACTAAAGGCAACCCCGCCAATAACCAGTGGCTAAATATTTTTGCCAACACCAGCAAACTTAAAGAGTGTCTACTCAGCACCAACTGCTCTAAGCTGCCATCGTTATAATCTGCAGCAAACAAACGGAGCAAGGACAACATACAAGCTAACAATGCCGAAACCCATAGCACCCCAGGGCCGATTTGCCGCAAAATTGCAGGGTCTGGGCTAACGGCTAAAGGAAACAGGCTCGCCACCATAACAAAAAAAAGCAGGCTGGTAGCAATGTCAGATTTACGTCTATACACCTGTAATAAATCACGTTTTATTACAGCAAAATAGATAGAATTCACTCACGCAGCCTATAGGTTTGGGTTTCGACCGCTTGTATGGCAACAGGCTGATGAGTGGTCACAATCGCCATACCTCCACGTTGCAAATGCTGGCTGATATGCTTTGCCAACACGTCGGTCATCACGCTATCTAACGCCGCAAAAGGCTCGTCTAATATCCATAAAAACGCGCTTGGCGATGCCTCTGTCGCCATCCACAAACGTGCCAGCGCAAGTCTGCGTTTTTGCCCCTGAGATAACAGTCTTGCAGGCAAATGCGCCTGACGCAGCAAATTGACTGCACCTAGCGCCCTAGAAACAGCATCATTTAAATCCATCAGTTGATGTGAGTAAGGCCACAACAATAGATTCTCATGTGTGCTTAAATCTTCTTTAATCGCATTCAAATGACCGATATAGAACAATTTATCGAAATAACTACTTTTATCTGTGGTTAAAGCCTGTCCCTGCCAAAAAATCTTGCCGTCTTCAGGTTGGGACAGACCAGCCAATATCTTAAGCAAGCTACTTTTTCCAGCGCCGTTCTCGCCCACGATATACAACAACCCACCTGCCTGCACAGTGAAATTCACTTGTTCAAATAAGTGACGGTCTCCACGAAGGCATGACAGGTTTTGGGCTTGCAGCATCAAATCTACTACTTTTTGTCCTTAACTCTGAAATCATCATGGCATGCTTTACATGTTTTACCTACCGCACCCACTTGCAACTTCAATGTGTCTAAATCTTTAGAGGCGGCTGGTAATTTGGCAGCTTCAAATTGAAACTTTTCTGCCAACTCTTTAAATTTTGCATTATCTGTCCATACTTTCGGATCTGCCTTATGCGTACCTACATCGGTGCCAGGGCCAAATGAACCAAAAGGTAATGTTGATAATGCCTCCACGATACTGGCTGATTTTAATGCCAAAGCCTGATCATACGGGCGCTCACCCTTTGCAATCGCGCCTAATACACCAAAGCTACGCGCAATAACATTAAACCCTGATTGGCGATAACGAACTTCGTCCTCAGGTTTAGGGTCAGCAGCAAACGTCGCAGTGACAGCGGTAATCGTCAGTGCGCCCAGCAAAATTTGTTGAATTAATCTACTCACAGTGAATTCCTTAAATATTTGGTTTTTTAAAATGGAGTCAACCTTCCAGTATTAATGCACTTATCGCTGCATGCTTATGCTAACGAAGCCATTGATACTCGGGTTCCAATTTGCAATCTTTATGCCAGCTATATTTTTCAATGACTTAGCAGAAAACTTACCTCCAAATATGCCATAACTGTTACTCAACCAACAGCTCACTGTTGCAATCGCAGCAGTTGATACTTTCCCGCTGTATCGCCAAATTAATCATTAATTTCATCTCAAAAATCAAATCTAAAAATTACCACCTAATCAAAATAAAACTGACTCAAAAATGTGTAATTTAAAACACCAATGTTTATAAACAATGACTCTTAAGAAACAAGTCTCTTCCATTTTTGGGAGATAACGCATCACCACTGCGAGATTTTTTATGTCGCTCGCAAACCCCGTATTTACAGGCTACTACGCCTAGATCTCGTATTCCAAAACGCTAAATTTCATCTATTGGCACGCTCTTTGCCGAAGTGCTTGCGATTGATTTAATTAAATTTGCAATCCATTTCACTAAAATTTTACGATTGGGAGTATCAAAATATGCTGGACAACAATATAACGATTAAACCTCAGCCGCGTTCTTCGCGTGCTGCATTTCAGCCAAAGAAAATTGCCATTGCTATCGGGGCAGCAGCTACTATGATGAGCGCCAGCCCGCTATTTGCAGCGGATGATAAGCTGGTTAACGACTTACAAGCAGAAATTACCCGTCTTAAACAGGCTCTGGAAAAGTCTCAACAAGAGTTAGCTGCGCAAAAAAATACACCATCAAATGCACAATCAAGCAATGAGCAAACAGCCCCAAACTCAGCCAGCGCAGAACCACCTCAAGAAGAACAAAAAGACCTTGATACAGTTGTTATCCGTGGCCGTAACCGTTTAGAGGCTGTCAAAGATGTGCCAGCTTCAATTTCGGTTGTTACAGGCAAAGAGCTTGAGCGCCTTCAAGCACATGACCTAGCATCCATAACACAACGCGTAGGCAATATCGCTTGGGCACAAGGTAACGCACGTACCAGTGCACTTTCTATCCGCGGCATAGGTAAGCAAGCCCAAACCGACGCGATGGATCCTGATGTAGGCATTACAGTAGATGGCGTAAGCTACTCTTACAACCCGTTTGCTAGCTTTGACTTTTATGATGTTGACTCAGTTGAGGTCACGCGCGGCCCGCGCGGAACGGCTGGTGGTCGTGCTTCTAGCGTGGGGGCTGTGTCGATCAACTCGAAAAAACCATCGTTCAAAGACTCTATCGACTACTCGTTGACACTAGGTGAAAACAACCGAGTAATCGCTTCCACCAATATCGGCGGTGCAGTGATTGATGATTTGTTGGCATGGCGCGGCTCTTTTGCGGTGGACAAAGGCGAAGGCGTTTGGGATAACAAATACAACAATGACTTTTCTTATAAAAACAAAGATAACGTGTCGGGCCGCGTACAGTTTTTGCTGACACCTGCAGAAAATTTTAATGCACTGATCAAGTTACAAGTCACCCCAAAACATGAAGAGTATTACAACGGTTGGACATATTACACCCCAACACCGACAAGATACGGCAACGGTGCGGTAAACGACCTTACTTCAACCAACGTTGCGGTTAGTGGAGCTTCTAATAGACTTGGGCGCGCTTGGTTTACAAACAGTGGCAGAAACTATTCAAACAAAGACTTTATAGATAATGTCCAAAACCAAGATAACCAAAGACCTCTGGTAACGGCAACCAATGATGCCTCTGCCACGCTAAATTGGGATATCGGCAGCCATACCCTCACTTCTATTTCCGCCTATAAAAACTTCTACTTTCAAGCTCGAAATGATGAAGGTACACCTTTCGATATTAGTAAAAACGGTGGGGGTTATGTCAAACGCGATGAACAATTTAGTCAAGAGTTAAGTTTAACTTCTAACGACAATAAATTTGTCAGCTACAAAACTGGCGTTCACCTGCTGACGCAAACAAATAACTACAACTCAAGAACAGGCTTTGGTTCTGACGCGGGGGCGTGGTTTGCAACCAATGCCCAGTACAACACTCTTTCAACTAATAGTGCTGGTAATCGCTTACTACAGAATTCACTAAGTGGCTTAGAAGTCAACGTCCCTCAAGATATTGACTCGAAGAGCGCTGCTTGGTATGGCCAAGCCGATTGGCACCTAAGTGAGCCTTTCACTGTGACTACAGGGTTGAGACTCTCCTATGAAAATCGCAAGAACAGCTCAGCTAGAACGATTGCACAACAAGGAGTAGGCGCCGCTTTAAACCCTGTTGCCCAAGGTGGTTTTAATAGTAATGCTACGACTGGTAGCACAACAGGGCTCACCAACACCGCCGCACAAACTGCCATCGCTGATGCACTTGCCCTTAATTACTTTGGTGTAGCTACTTATGCAGGCTTAAGTGGCGCCCAACAGGCTCAAGTAGCCGCAGCTAAAGCACTTCGCAATACTAACTTAGGCTTCCAATTCAATCCAATAGACGCACAAACAATCGAAGAGGTCCTACCAACTGTCTTGCTTAGTCCAAGCTATAAGCTCAATGAAGATGTCACTACTTACGCCTCATTTCAATTTGGTCAAAAACCAGGGATTGCGCAAGTCTTAAACGGCGCTTCTGCCAATGCAAAAACAGAGACCGCCACTTCATATGAACTTGGCTTTAAATCCATACTGCTAGATAAAACACTGACGTTGAATTCAGATGTTTACTTTAAAAATATTGATAACTATCAACAACAAGTGCAAGTGGCCGATAGCACTAGTTCTACGGGCTTTTCATCTTTGACTGGCAATGCAGCGGGCGTAACCGCCTATGGTTTGGAGGTTGATTCTGTCTATAGTGGTTTATCGCATACCAATATTCGTTTTTCTGGTGCCTATAACGAAGCCTACTACAATGACTTTAAAAACTCTTCACAACCAGTTGAAAACAACAATCTAGCCTTAAAGTATCGTGATGTTACAGGCTACACGCTTCCAGGCGCTGCGAAATGGACATTTAACTTGGGTGCTGATTATCGCTACCCAGTGCTTAGAGGTTTTGAGTTTCATGCTAGTGCGAATACCGCATTTACCAGCCGCTATAACTCTGATGTAGCGCTGTCCTCATATGCTTGGGTTCCTTCATACTCGATTACTGATCTATCTATCGGCATCGGCAAAATTAACAGAAAATTTGATACCACGTTTCTGGTTAAGAATGCATTTGATGACCGCACCGCTCAGGTACGTACTTGGAACACCTATGTGCCTGCAGTGCCTCGTTGGATAGGCGTGGTGTTTAGTGGTGAGTTTTAAACGCTAGCTTACCAAATAGCTTAAGAGTTTATCGCATACAGCGAGGTGCTTGCATAGCAACACCTCGCTGTTTCTTTTTAAACAACACCGATAGACATCTGCTGACTACCACTCAGCAAAGCGTCCATTTACAGCATAACCCATTGAAATATATAGAAACTGTTATTAGGTATGCATTTTGCTGAATAGCTCGGCTTGCGCTGACCGCTTGCTGGCATTGAGAAAACAAAACATCTGGAGTCGCCACCAATTATGTGGATAGTAAGTATAGCCCTGCGCCGCCCCTACACTTTTGTGGTGGCGGCCTTATTAGTCATATTGTCTAGCTTATATGTGCTACGCAATATGGCGACGGATATTTTTCCCGACATTAATATCCCCGTTGTAGCGATGCTTTGGGAATATAAAGGTATGACTCCCAAAGAAATGGCAGACAGAGTCTCGCTGCAAGTGGAACGCTCAATGACCTTGATTGATGGCATAGAGCATATTGAATCGGTTTCATTTTCTGGTGCCTCGGTGATTAAAGTATTCTTTCACCAAGGTACGGATATACGCACAGCGATTGCTCAGGTCATGGCGAGTAGCAACTCAGTCTATCGCTCGCTACCTCCAGGCATCAGTCCACCACAAATTATTGAATACTCGGCCTCAAATCTGCCTTTATTGCAATTGGGACTTTCCAGCAAAACAGTACCCGAAACTGAAGTCGCCGACTTGAGCGGCAATGTATTACGTAATGTGTTGCAATCAAAAAAAGGCGTGGCATTAACCCGCCCCTACGGCACCAAAGATCGCCAAATTTCGGTAGATTTAGACAGCACAGCACTACTAGCACGTGGCTTAAGCCCTGTGGACTTGGTCAACACCATGGCGGCACAAAATCTGATTTTACCTACAGGCAGTATCAAAATTGGCGATACCGAATTAGATGTCAGCTTGAACGGGGCGATAGGCAAAATTAATGCGTTGGGGGATTTGGCCATTAACAGCAATAACGGCAATACCATTTTTATGCGTGATGTATCACAAGTACGCGATGGCGCCTCACCACAATCCACCATTGCGCGACAAAACGGCGAGCGTGGCGTACTGACTTCAGTATTTAAAGTGGGCAACATTTCCACGCTAGAGGTGGTGGATCATGTCAAAGAGTCTATTCCTAAAATACTCGACCAAATGCCTTCTGGAATAAACTTAAAGCTGATGTTCGACCAGTCTTTATTCGTCAAAGCCGCGGTGGGTAATGTGCTACATGAAGCACTGATTGCCGCGAGCTTAACTGCTGCACTTATCTTGTTGTTTTTAGGTAGCTGGCGTAGCACCTGCATTATCGCGGTGTCAATTCCACTATCTATTATGTGTTCGCTGATTATGCTGTACTTGATAGGCGAAACCATCAACCTGATGACGCTGGGCGGCTTGGCCTTAGCGGTAGGTATTTTGGTGGATGATGCCACGGTAGAAATCGAAAATATCGAACGCCATATGGCACAAGGCAAAAGCGTACAACAATCTATTTTAGATGGCGCTGCTGAAATTGCCGTACCTGCGTTTGTATCTACATTGTGCATTTGTATTGTATTTGTGCCAATGTTCTTTTTAAGTGGCGTTGCGCATTTCTTATTTATGCCTCTGGCAGAAGCAGTGGTTTTTGCTATGCTGGCTTCTTATCTGATTTCACGCACGCTGGTACCTACCTTGGTCATGTACATGATGTCCAAACCACATGCACGCGAACATCAAGGCTGGTTTACGCGTATACACCAACAGTTTAACCATGGCTTTGAATATGTACGCGAGCATTATGTCGCACTGTTGGCCTCGCTACTTAATCGCCGCAAACGCTTTATTGTTAGTTTTTTAGGCTTTTGCTTATTATCTTTGGGCTTATACCCGTTACTGGGGGAAAATTTATTTCCCAATGTGGATGCGGGGCAAATTCGCCTACATTTACGGGCAGCGTCAGGCACACGAATTGAAGAAATGCCGCTACTGGTAGACCAAATAGAAAATGCCATACGGGAGCGTATTCCCGAGCAAGAGTTAGCCGAAGTGCTGGATATTATTGGCGGCCCATACAGTACTCGCAACACCTTATTTGGTAATTCCGGCACGGTAGAAACTGCAGACACGGAAATTATGATTTCGCTCAAGCCTCATCACCAGCGATCCAGCGAGCATTACGTGACTGATTTACGTGCCTATTTACCCACGCGCTTTGCTGGCATAGAGTTTTATTTCCAACCTGCGGACCAAATCAGCCAAACGCTTAATTTCGGCATTCCTGCCCCCATTGATATTCAGTTTATGAATGGCAAAGCAGAAGAAATCAAACCTTTGGTAGTCGCGCTTAACAATCAAATTCGGCAAATCCCTGGGGTAGTGGATACCCATGTTTATCAACGCTGGAGCAAACCCACGCTGGAATTAGAAATGAACCGTACTCAGCTCAATCAAGCAGGTTTGTCAGCACGCGATTTAGCACAAAACCTGCTCATTGCCCTTAGTGGCAGTATGCAAACTTCACCCAGCTATTGGCTTAACCCCAACAATGGCAATTCGGTCAATATAGGCGTCAAAAGCAATGAGCTAGCGCTCAGTAGCATGGACGCGCTGATGCGCATACCCATAGGCACAGCGGGTAATACTAAACCGCAATTACTGGGTAATCTGGTCAGTGTGAAGCGCTCTTTTCAACAACCCGCTGTCACGCACTACAACAGCAACAATGTATTTAATATCTACGCCAACGTACAAGATCGAGATTTAGGCTCGGTTAGCCGTGATATTGAGGCGCTGATTGCAAAAAGCCGAGAACAACTGCCCAAAGGTGCTGAAATCAATTTGCGTGGACAAACCGAAACCCTCAACAACTCGTTTATAGGCCTAGGAGCAGGTTTATTGGTAGCGATTTTATTAGTGTACTTACTGATTGTGATTAATTTCCAATCCTGGCTAGACCCGCTAATTATTATCAGCGCACTGCCAGCAGCCTTGGCAGGTATTGCCTGGACACTC
Source organism: Methylophilaceae bacterium (assembly GCA_036504995.1). GTDB lineage: Bacteria > Pseudomonadota > Gammaproteobacteria > Burkholderiales > Methylophilaceae > DASXUG01. The sequence continues at coordinate 131,519 of DASXUG010000012.1, forward strand.
TACATCACTGGCACAAGCCTAAGCGTACCTGCATTAACAGGCATCATTATGACCATGGGTGTCGCTACCGCCAACAGCATATTGGTGGTGTCGTTTGCACGCAGCCAATTACAAAAAGGTACACCTGCCATCACCGCTGCACTTGAGGCTGGCGCAACGCGCTTACGCCCAGTATTAATGACTGCACTCGCTATGATAGTGGGCATGTTGCCCATGGCGATAGGGATGGGCGAAGGTGCGGAGCAAAACGCACCACTAGGCCGTGCTGTGATTGGCGGCTTGTTGTTTGCCACGCTATCAACTGTCATTTTTGTACCCATTGTTTTTGCCAGTTTGCATCGCGTATCCGAGCGTCGACATGAAAATTCGACGCATTTGCCAGACCTTGTTACTCAGTGAATATCACCATGAACCATATTGAAAAAAACCTATTTGCCGAACAACATACCCACCACCACACACTACGTAAAGCCGTTGGACTGAGTGCTATATTGGTGTTGATTTTATTAGTGGCTGGCGGGCTGCGCTACACCTCCAATATCCACGAGGCTAAGGCACTAGAACAGCAAACGCAGCGCAATTTAATACGTACAGTTAATATTGCACACGCCAAAGCAGACAAACCACAAAATACCTTGGTGCTACCTGCCAGTTTGCGTGGTTACAGTGAGTCTATCCTTTATGCGCGCAGCAATGGCTATATCAGCGCGTGGTATAAAAATATAGGCGACAGTGTGCAGCGCGGAGATCTGCTGGCTAAAATTGAAGCTCCCGAACAAACCCAAGAACTGGCACAAGCCCAAGCCGCGCGAGAGCAAGTCAAAACGCGTTTAGCGTTAACAAAATCCACACAAGAACGCTGGGAAATTTTGCGTCAGCATGACTCCGTGCCTCAACAAGAGTTAGAAGAAAAGCGCAGTAATTATCAACAAACACAAGCTGAACTGGCGGTGGTGGATGCCAATATACAACGCTTGCAGCAACTAGAATCATTTCGTCGTATTACTGCGCCATTTTCAGGCGTAGTGACTCGCCGTAGTGTAGATATTGGCGATTTAATTGCCGTCAATGGCAAAGAGCTATTTGCTTTGGCACAAACAGATAAGCTTAGACTCAGCCTTGGGATACCGCAGATTTATGCTGGGGACATTAAGGTATCACAAGAAGTAAATATCAGCATCAGTGGCGTGCGCGAAAAATTTCAAGGCAAAATTGAGCATATTGCTGGAGCGATAGACCCTATAACACGTTCACGTCAGATCGAAGTGGTATTGGATAACCCAGAGCACAAGCTGATTCCTGGGGCTTACGCCGAAGTGAGCATCCACTTAACCAAACCCATACCTGCGCAAATGATACCCGCTAGTGCCTTGCTGATTAAGCAAGATGAGCCTTACGTGGTAGTTGTGGATAAGCAAAAAAAAATCCAATTCCGTCCGATTAAGATTGGTCGAGATTTAGGCAAAAATATAGAAGTTATCGCTGGCGTATCCCCCGATGATGCTTTGGTATTGAGTCCGTCAGAACTATTAGAGGCTGGCGAAAAAGTGATTCCCAAGCTTATTGTACTGAAAGATAGCGAAAACAAAGATAAAGACAGTAAAGACAAAAAAGAAGAGAAACCCTCAAGCGTCACAAGTGCTAGAGGTAAATCATAATGCGGACCAAAAACTCTACTGCCAGCAAAGCAGGTTTACTTGTTGTGCTGACGTTAAGCCTGCCTGCCTGCTCACTCTGGCCTAGCTACCAAACGCCGACGATGGAAATCAATCCAAGTTGGAAAGAAACTGCGCCTCAAGGCTGGCAAGCAGCAAAACCACAAGATGCTATCCCCAAAGGTAGTTGGTGGACTTTATTTAATGACGCCGAATTGTCGCGATTAGAACAAGCTGCTATGCAGCACAATCAAACGCTGCAGGCAGCTTGGGCAAGCCTGCAACAAACCCATGCACTCACGGGGTTGGCGCAAGCGGCGCGCTTGCCCACACTGGATCTGGCAGCACAGGCGAGCAGCACACAACCTTCTGCAAATCGGGCTAACAACTCTAACAACAGCACGGTTTCAACTAAAATCCAGAAGAACATTAACCCTAGCTTTATCGCTGCTTATGAAGTGGATTTATTTGGGCGTATCGCCCATGATATTGAATCGGCTCAAAGCAGCGAGCAACAAGCCCAAGCCAACTTTGAAAATCTACGCCTGATATTGGCCGCAGATGTGGCTACACATTACTTTAACCTGCGCGCATTAGATGCAGACTTAGCTCTGTTGCAACAAACGGTGACCTTGCAGGTGCAAGCGCTTTCCCTCGCACAATCTCGCCACACCGATGGGGTCGCCACTGCGTTAGATGAAATACAGCAAGAAGCCTTGCTGAGTAAAACGCATGCCCAATTGAGTTTAGGCCAGCGTCAGCGTGCCTTGACCGCACATGCCTTAGCCACGTTAGTAGGTGCGCAAGTCAATGACTTTAATCTGAATGCGGGGAGTTTAGGCAGCAACATTCCCCAAATTCCCACGGGATTACCTGCTGACCTTTTGCAGCGCAGGCCTGACATCGCAAGCGCAGAACGCGCAGTTGCGATTGCTAATAATCAAATTGGCGTAGCCAAAACAGCCTGGTATCCCAGCCTAAGACTCAGTGCAAGCCAAGGTTGGCAAAGCACCACCATCACTAATTTATTCGACACCCCAAGTATCGTTTGGTCAGTAGGGGCAAACTTATCACAAACCATTTTTGATGGTGGGCGCAATGAAGCGCGGATTGCCTACGCCAGAGCAGGCCATGATATGGCGAGTGCGCAGTATCGACAAACCGTATTAAACGCCTTGCAAGAAGTAGAAGATGGACTTAGCACCGCACGCTCTTTAGCGGATGCCAGCAATAATATTGCGGCTGCCACCGCTGCATCCAGTAAGGCGCTTACCATTATTGAGCATCGCTACCAAGCGGGCGCATCTAGCGTGCTGGAGCTAATCAGCGCACGCCAGAATTTGTTAGACAATCAACGTCAAGCGCAGACGATTACTGCCCAGCAATGGGGAAATACAGTTGGCCTAATTAAAGCGCTGGGCGGCGGCTGGCAAAATACATTCATTAGTAGCGCAAACTAATCAACCTTTAAGGCTACCTATCCATTGTCCATTGTTGCACTGCGCCCTTTAGCTCACTAATCGCGCCTGTCCAATCGCCTATCATGTTTTGTCTAAATAAGCGCGCACTTGGGTACCATGGACTATGCTCAATGTTTAACAACCAACGCCAATCTGGGCTAAAGGGCAACAATATCCACACAGCCTTGCCCATTGCGCCTGCTAAGTGAGCGACCGCAGTATCCACTGTAATCACCAAATCCAGCTGACCAATAAGCGCAGCGGTATCACTAAAGTCATAAAGTGACTCCCCTGCCCAATAAATATCTGAACGCAGCGCCAAGTAATCCGCATCACCGTCACGTAGATCTTTTTGCAAAGCGATGAAACTTGCATCTAGATTTAGAATAGGCAGCAACTGGCTCAGCGCAATGGAGCGATTATGATCATTGCTATGTGCCGTATTACCTGCCCACACCAAGCCTATTTTAGGTTTATCCGATTTAACTGCACGAGCAAGGCGTTGGCGCCATTTTTTCTTATACTGAAGTCGGGCAAACACATATGGAATACGGGCAGGAATACTGGTTAGATCAGTAGCTAACGCAACAGGCAGACTAAGTAATGGGCAATGAAAATCAAAGTGAGGTAAATCCGCCCCTTGTACCAACAGCACGTCTACCCCAGTTAACCCCGACAGCACCCCCAACAACGCATTTTGCACTTCTAATAGGACAATAGCACCGCGCGCTTTGATTAAACTCGCATATCGACAAAACTGCAAGGTATCGCCCAAACCTTGCTCCGCATATAACAGTATAGTTTTGCCTTGCAAATCTTGGCCTTGCCACTTAGGTTGATCAAAATGACGCAATGCAAACTTAAATTCCGATGCCCAACGCCATTCGTAAAGTGGCCAAGCAAGACTGAACTCACCTGCCAATAATAGACACAGCGCATCGTTCCAATACGCATCTGCATAATCAGGTTTCGCTTGTGAAGCTAACTGGTAACAGAGATGCGCTTCAGGCAGTCGGTTTAATGCCCGTAACGCGTTTCCTTTGTTATTGAGCACTTCATGTTGCTGAGGCATGGCTCGCAATACAACATCGTAACTCTGTATCGCCTCCGCTGGACGGTTTAATAGTCTTAACACATTTCCCCGATTATATAAGGCCAAAACATGATTGGGTACTAGTTGCAATGCCTGCTCATAACAAGCTAAAGCCTGGGCATTTTGATTAAAGTGCTGATACAGAACGCCCAGCTCATTGTAAGCATTGCCGTGTTGAGGATTAAGTTCGACCACTTTTTTAAACTTTTTGAAAGCCGCTTCATATTGGTTTAAAAAATAGAGCATCACACCCGCATAATAGAGCCCATCTAAATGATCAGGCTCTATTTGCAAGAGGGCGTTGTAGCATTCTAAGGCCATCTCGTACAACTTTAAGCTACGCCATGCATTACCACACTTCAATAGCACATCTGTATTTTGTGGCTCTACTCTTAATACCAACTGAAAATTAACGATGGCCTCTTCGTAATCCTGCATGTGAAGTAATACATCTCCAAGAAGCGCATACACTGCCAGTTGATTCGGATTAGCCTTGTTAGCCTTACTGAGTATCTCTATTGCGACTGTAGGATTATTCAGCCTGAGCGCCGCAAAACTTGCTCCATACAGGGCATCAATATTCGACGGTTGCGATTTCAAAACCTGCTCGTACAAACTCAAGGCTTTCGCCCAATCGCTTTGATTTTTATACACCAGCGCCTGCTGTAGAATATCCGATACCTGCTCTGTCACTTTAAAATTTCGCATCAAAACTGCTCGCCTTAAAATATTTGCAAAAGTTAAAGTGTTGTTCGATAAGGAAAGGGCGTCATGTTTAACCTTACTAATGCAAAGTTAAGCATGAGCGGCCCATAAGTATCATGATTGCTTAGTTAGTGACGCTCTTTTTTGCGCCAATGACAGACTCAATATCCTCTAACTTTGTCACGCGCGGACCATGCAATGCTGCAATTTGGTCCACATCTAATTTCAGGCGTTTAACATTGTCGTATAGGTTGACTGTATATGGATTGACGCTGGTTGGTAGCGGTGCATTTTGTGCTGTTGGCGTGAAGGCATCAGCTTCAACTAACACTTTATCTTTTGGCAAGTACACCAAAGCAAATGCATCGTTGTGACCGTTGCCTGCAATTTGATGAATCTCTACAGGATGCTCAGCATCCGGCAACACCAACTTGTCAGTAAACGCCTTAAATTTAGCTGGTTTTTTAGATAAAGCTAAACGATCTGGATTAATACTATGTGGATTCGCCCAGACCTTTTGGTAATAGGCCTGATTCAATTTATGCGTTATGATAGTGGCGCCCTCATCCACATAGGTACGTAAACCACCCGCATGGTCAAAATGCTGATGCGTATTCACCAAGAAGGTGATAGGTTTATTGGGGATAAGTTCTTTCACCTTAGCAATAACTGCCTCAGAACGCGCTTCGTTCAAGGGAGCTTCCACCACCACAACATGGTCACCCTGCTCAATCGCCACACTGTGATGCGTGCCACCTTTCAGATAAAACACACCAGGCGTTAATACTTCTGAAGTCACATTAATTGCGCTAGACGCCTTACTCAGCTCGGCTGGCACACTGATATTGGCCTCAGCATTGGCCGTTACGGAGTCAATCCCCAAGGCTAATACCGGATGCCCACCTTGTTCGCGAATAATGGTCGATGGGAAGCTAATCCCGTTGAAGTCTTTATAGTCCGCATATGAATATTCGACTAAGGTATCCCCTAGCACTGGGTTATCTATCCAAGTTTTAACCTTACTCACTTGGTTATGTGCATTGATAATCCCCACGTAACGGTTTTTGTTGATGGTAAATGAAACCTCAACTCCCGCTTTTACTTTTTTGCTTTGCGCGTGGTTCGCATTGGCTGCAATTAAGAAACCTTGTGGCGTCGCCCAAATTTCTGAAGTACGTTCCTCTACCGCCGCAGGTTGTGGCTGTGGCACAGGCGCACTATCTGGAGCCGCACCCGGTGCAGGCGCTAAATTCCATGCCACATCCCCTACTAAATATTGATCAGGCTTTTGTTCCACAGGTTGTGGTCTGGCACGTTTAGCTTCTACCACTTGCAAACGCGTAATTTGCACCCGCTCAGCAGGGTTCGCATAGTTAATCGTGGCAATATATTTACTCACGTCAAATTGCGGCCAGGATGAGCTCGGATTAGGAGCCTGCCCGAATTGAAACCAATGCCCTTTACCAGAAAATTGAAGGGAATTTAATTTAGCCGCCCCTAAAGCTTCAGTTGAAGCCTCTAATGAAACGCTTTCTTGTGCCCATGCTCCAGATGAAAACAGCACGCCAATGGCGAGACTTAATTTTGCTAAATTCGCTTTGAATGGATGCGTTTTATCATGATCTTTAAATATAGACATATCTCTTCCTTTTAGTGTTCTAGGGATAAATGAAACCAAATGACTTGTTGGTAACCCATTTCCCTTACCGCAAAGAGCATGCCATTCGCCACAGCAACTAGCTTGGCAAGGTAACTCACAACAAAATAAGTATAATCGATTGATTTATTTGATATTATTTTCACCCCCGAATAACCTTGCAACCGCCACGCGATTTCTTTCATTTATGGCTTGTTGCTAGCCAAGCACAAAATAAAATGCCGCTGGTGCTAAAGCAACAGCGGCATAGAAAGAATTGTTAGTGTTAATTGAGTTCGTTGTACACAGTAATTTTATATCGCAACGGTCACAATCCCGTCATTCCGCTTCCGCGGGGGCCCCACCCGTTAACTATTAACCGGATTAATCTTCGGCCTTATAATCATCGTGGCAAGCTTTGCAGGTGCGCGTCACTTTACCGAACTGCTCTTTGATGCCTGCTGCATCATTACTACTGGTAGCCACCTTAACTAGCTCTAACGTTTCTTTACTAAAGTTGTTACTGAGCTCCACAAATTTTGCTTTATCCTTAAACACCTCAGGACGAGCCGCAGTCTCATGCCAGCCTTTACCTTTATCTGTATTTGGCGCAAACAAAGTTGGCAATCCTGAGTTAGCGATACTCGCTAAAGTATTGGCCGCGGTTTGAACCTCTGCTTTATTGTAAGGCCCCTCCAAGTTAGATTTGATACGGGCAACGTTCCACTCAGATAAGCGATAAGCAGATTGTCGCCATTGGATTAATTTTTCTGGTTTGGCCGTGACTTCAGCAAAAGCTTCAGAAGTCACCAATAATGCAACCACCAACAATCCGAGCAACCACAAAGATTTAATATACAAATACTTGTTCATTTTTTAACTTCACCCTCTCAATCAGTGCATTCATTTATTTGGCACGACCAGCATAACCTGGCGTTAACACTGGAATTTTGTAGGCATCCCCACGACCCACCACATATAAGGTCTTTTTGTCAGCACCAGCAAAAGCGAGGTTTTGCGGTGCCTTGGGCAAAGTAATAATGCCTAGTGCAATACCGACTTTATCGAACACTTGTATGCCCACAGTGCTCGCCACATATAAACGTCCTGCGGCATCGACCGCTAAACCATCGGCGCCACTACTTGGTCCATTTTCAGTTTTCTTAAATCCTTCCAACAAGGCAAACTTACGGCGAGGACCCACTGAACCATCTTCAGCAATATCATAGGCAAAGACAAACTCACCTGCGGTATTAGCCACATACAATATTTTTTCGTCTGGACTCAGTTGTATGCCGTTGGGTCGCGTAATATCATCGGCAATCAGTATTAGCTCACCACTAGGTTTGATGTAATACACAGCGGGTTTAGTGGCTGGCGCCTCATTGGGTTTAGGTGCGACGCCTGGATCAGTAAAGTACACACCACCCTTTTTATCCAACACCAAATCATTGGGGCGGCCCAGTGGCTTACCCTGATAATCTTTGGCTAAAACTTTTGCACGGTTGGCAGGATAAATAATGCCTACACTTGGTTTGAGGGTTTGCGCTGCGTACAAATCGCCATTAGGGGCAAAAGCCAAACCATTAGCGCCATTACTATCATTGATAAAGCTAGAAATACTGCCATCCAAGCCTATTTTAGTAATGCGATTAGCCTGTGTTTCGGTAAAAATCAAACTGCCATCTGGCAATGTGATGGGCCCTTCTGTGCCAGTAAAGCCAGATTTGATTGGGCGCAGCTCAATGCCGCCTGGTACCACACCCGGAATGGGTGGTGTTACCAAGGGGGCAGCACTATCATCGGCATACACTTGACTTAGATTTGTTGCCAACACAAAAGCCATAACAGATGAGACTTTAATAATTAAATTTAGATGATTTCGTTGCATATGCTTTCCTATTGCGCATTAGTATTGTTAAATAAAAAACTGTTTAAGGACTTAAGTTGTTTAAGAGCTTAAGGCATGCTGGAGATATACTCGGCTAACGCCTCAATTTCCGCATCGCTCAGTGATTTAGCGATTACATTCATGACTTGACCTGGACTGTTGCTGCGCGACTTAGAGCGCCAATTGAGCAATTGCTCGCGCAAATAAAAGTGGCGTTGCCCAGCAATCACTGGATATACATCATTGGCAGAAATACCCCCTTTACCATCAACTCCATGACAACTCTTGCAGGACAAAATATTGCGTTTGGAATCGCCGCGCATAAATAAATTTTGTGCTACATTCTGGCTCGCCAGATCCTGTGTGCGCTGCGGTGCCGAGTGCATATTTGGCTGGGTGGAAAAATAACTAACAATATCGATGATGTCCCCGTTTTTAAGCGATTCTGCCATCGGGTTCATCACTTCATGTTTACGTTCGCCCGATTTAAAATTATTTAGCTGCTTCTCTAAATAAGCAGCGTACTGGCCAGCCAAATGCGGCACGCCTAAAGCACCAATATCAGTCAGGCCACGCTCGCCATGACACTCAACACATAATTCCGAGTGCGCTTTTTGCTGCCCAATGTCCAGATTTCCTACGCCGAGTCGTTGAGCTTTTAATTCAGTATCTATTTCATCTTCTGCAACCGCGCTCGAAATGACAACGCAAAACAAACCCGCAGTTAACGCGCCAAACTTCCAATACAAACTACTTCACCGTGCCTTTTGTCGCTAATGCCTGTACTACCTCTAAAGCTTTTTCCACATTCACTGCGGGAGTTAACCCACCCAAGGTGGCCGCAATTTTGCCGTCTGGCGTTACCACAAAAGTAGTGCGTTCAGCGTAGCCATGATTAATCTCAACGCCTCGCGTATCTTTTTTGCCTGCTACTGAATCGCGAATTGAAAGCTCGTAAGCTTTGGCAATTTTTCCATCGGCATCTGATGCAACAGAAACTTTACCTGCGCAATAATCTGGGTCAGCCGAAAAATCATTTAGTCGCTCAATACTGTCTAAGGACACACCGACCACCTTCGCACCGGCGGCAGTAAATTTGTCATACTTTTCAGCAAAGGTATGGGCTTGTAGATTGCATCCATTGGTATAGGCAGAAGGATAGAAATAAACAACGACTGGTCCTTTTTTTAGGCTATCTTTGAGCGAAAAGTTATACGCTTTACCCGCTAATGAAGCTTGAGTAGTAAAGTCTGGTGCTACATCACCCTCTTTTAATGCAGCCAATGCAGGCAAGGCCAGAAAGCTGCTGATTAGGCCTGAGATGATCAATTTTTTCATGCAAATATCCTGTGTAAGTTAATTAAAAACGCCCGAACTAATCTTTCTTTTTGTATATTTTATGGCAGGCTTTGCAAGTTTTAGAAAGCGTGACAGCAGCTTGTGATGCAGTATCAAAATCTTTACTAACAACCGCTTTAGCAATCAGTGCAGATAGGTCGCGACTTTCTTGTGCCCATTTCACGCCATCCGCAGCATCAGGTTTTTTGACAAAAAAAGCCTCAACCTCGTCAAACATTTTTTTCATTTCAACCGCGTCGGCCTCTGCAGCTTTAGCATCATTAACCGCAATATTGGAAGTTAAACTCTTGTTGAGGTCATCCATTGTGGTCATAAAATCGGAATCAACTTCTGCATATCCGAGAACAGCCACCATGGTCAGAACAAGCATGACCGTATATTTCACAAACTTTATTTTCATTATTTAAATCAACGATTATTTAAAAATCGTGCGTGGCACAAACCACGCACTCTTTCAGGGGAGTGAACTTTCTAAGCTAGAAGCTCTTTGATGACTTCGCCGTATACGACCGTTGGACGCTCTGAGCGACCATTGTGTAAATAGGTAGTCTTCAAATGATCCAAGCCAAGCAGTTGCAATACGGTTGCGTGTAAATCATAGGTATCAACAGTTTTACCTTGTGCTTGCATACCAAGTTCATCAGTTTCACCAAATGTAGTACCTGCTTTAACACCGCCACCTGCTACCCATTGCGTGTAACCGTATGGATTGTGGTCACGACCATTACCACTTTGACCAAAGGGCGTACGACCAAATTCAGACGTCCATACAATCAGTGTTGAGTCCAACAAACCGCGGTCTTTTAAGTCGGCTAATAAACCAGCAATCGGCTTATCCACGGCACGTGCATGTTTGCCATGATTTTCTTCTAGGTTATTATGCGCATCCCAATTGCGGCTATCGCCTTCAATTTCAAGCGGGCCAGACACGACTTGAATAAAGCGCACACCACGTTCCACCAGGCGACGGGCACGCAACAACACTTGCCCATAGCCTTTGCTGATGTCGTCATTCAGACCGTACAGCTCTTTGGTAGAGTCTGTTTCTTTGGAAAGATCGACCGCCTCGGGCGCTGCCACTTCCATACGTGCGGCTAACTCATAAGCACGGGTTCGCGCTTTTAATTCGTAATCTTGCTCAAAATCTTTACGCTGATTTAGACGTTTTAATAAATCTAGGGAGCCTTGTTGTTGAGCGGAAGCTACGGTATCTGGTCTATCCAAATTCAGAATTGGCGACTCTCCTGGACGGAAGGCCGCCCCCTGGTATACCGCAGGCAAGAAGCCTGAGCTCCAGTTAATAGCGCCACCAGTCGGTTCTTTTTTGTCGTTATACAACACCACATAAGAAGGCAAATCAGGATTGGCTGAACCTAAAGCGTAGTTCACCCAAGCCCCTAGGGATGGACGACCAGGATTCAAATCACCAGTATTCAGCTTAAGTACTGAAATATTGTGCGTAGCACCAACCGTTACACTGGATTTGATAAACGCTAATTCATCTGCATGTTTGGCCAAATTCGGCAGCAAATCAGAGAACCAAGCGCCACTCTCCCCGTACTGTTTCCATTGTCGATTGGAAACCCACAACTTAGCTTCATCACCACCGCGCACCCCTGATTTAATCCCCTTCAGGAATGAGTCTGGTAATTTTTGACCAACACGTTTGATTAATTCAGGTTTGTAATCATACAAATCTAAGGTACTTGGTGCGCCATCCATATGCAGCCAAATGACAGATTTCACCTTGGCTGGAAACTGAGGGTTTTTAGGCGCTAATGGATCAATAAGGTCTGCAGCAGAGGCCGCCGAGAAGAACCCACCCCCCGGTAAAAACCCGCTAAGTGCGACACCACCAAAACCTAAGCCAGCTTTTAGTAAAAAGTCACGGCGAGATTGATTACTCATAATATTATTTCCTTTTCTAATTAAATTTAGATGCAATTAAAATCTATAACTAAAGTCATTTGAGTTGGCCGCGGTATGTACCAAATCTACAAATGCAGCTGCACGTATCGGGTTCACATCTTTAGTATTGGTCAGGCCTGTAGGCACACTCACGGCAAACTTACCGTCGGTTGTTTTTTGCTGTATGAGCTTCTCTTGGTTATCTAAAAAGCTCTTCAATACCGCTTTTTCATTGCTAGCAGCATTGCGGCCATACAGAATTTCATAGAGGCGATCAAATTGTGCAGATTCGTTGTTACCGGCTTCACGAATCACGCGCCCTGCTAACGCTTGCGACCAACTGAACACCGTCTCGTTGTTAAATAAAGTCAGTGCTTGCAGCGGGGTAGTGGTAACTTCGCGTTTGCTATGTACTTGCTGAGCAGAAGCCATATCGAAAGTATCTAACATTGGATAAGGCACGCTGCGACGTGTAAACACATAGAGACTACGGCGGTTCCAGTCTTTACTGTCTTTTGACACTTTCCACAGATTACCTGCACCTAAATTATTAGGCACTGGGGCGAACACACTCGGACCACCCACTTTATCTTCCAGTTGACCAGAAGCAACTAGCAGAGAATCGCGAATTTCTTCCGCATCTAAACGTTGACGTGGAAATACCGCCAATAATTTATTTTGTGGATCAACCTTCGCGAGATCATCCCTCGGTGCTGAGGACTGGCGATAGACACTGGATAACAGAATGTCACGATGTAGTTTTTTAACACTCCAACCCTGCTTCACAAAGTTAGCGGCTAAATAATCGAGCAATTCTGGGTTCGTTGGCTTAGCGCCCGCTTTACCAAAGTCACTGACGGTTTCAACAATGCCATTACCAAAATATTGACCCCAGACACGGTTCACAAATACACGTGCTGTTAATGGGTTTTTATCGCTGGCAATCCAATTGGCCAATGCAGTACGACGCCCAGAAGAGAAGCCTGTTGGAACAATCACAGGTTTTTCATCCGTTAATGCTGCTGGGAAAGCAGGCTGAACCTCTTCCAGAGGATGATCAAATGCGCCAGTAAAACGTACATTGGTGGGTGGTGCATCCGCATGACCTAACTCGGTGATAGCAGAAATACTATCTGACCCCGTTTCTGGTTTGAGCTTATCAAACTTCTTGAGCTCATCTGCCAAGGCTTTATATTGTTTAGCTTTTTCAGCATTTTCTGGTTTGTACCCAGGCGCTCCTGGCGTAGAAGTATCTTGGAAATAAGCGGCCAAACCTGCATCATTTTGATTGGCTAAATAACGATGAATGACCCAGCGATCATCTGCCGTCCATGTATTTTCTGGTTTATCGTGGATTTTATTCAAGGCTTCTTGCGTAGGCTTAGAAAAGCGCTCGTAGTTATATTGCTCAGCCTCTAAACGCACAGGGTCTAACAATGCTTTTTGTTTTGCGCGAATATCCTTGGTTGCATCTTCCCACTTGGCCTGCGCTTTAGCATAAGCAATTTCTTGGTCCGACTTAGGCGCAGGAATATTATCTACCGCGTGTACATTGGCAAAGAAGGCTTGCAATGAGAAATAATCTTTTTGCGTGATTTTGTCGAACTTATGGTTGTGGCATCTTGCGCACTCAACAGTTTCCGCTAGGAACACCTTACCCACGGTGTCGGTAATATCTGTCGTGTTTTGATATTTTTTCTGTACCAAATCACGTGAATTACTATCATCAGGGTAGCCACGCAAAAAGCCTGTTGCGACCAAAGCCTCGGTATTGCCAGGTGCGATTTCATCGCCAGCCAACTGCTCTTTTACAAATCGGTCATAAGGCTTATCTTGGTTAAATGAATTAATCACATAGTCACGATAACGCCACATATTGTTACGCGTTTCATCGTTTGTGAAACCTGAACTGTCCGCATAACGCGCCAAGTCCAACCAGCGGCGGGCTTGACGCTCACCATAACGCGGTGAAGCCAACAATCTATCCACCAACTTAACATAGGCATCAGGTGAACGATCATCCACAAATGCCTTCACCTGCTCAGGCGTAGGAATAAGACCCCAGGCATCCAAAGTAGCGCGACGGATAAACGTTGCACGGTCTACCTCAGGAGATGGTTTTATATTCTTAGTTTCTAGTTGCGCCAATATAAATGCATCTACTGGCGTACGTACCCATGCTTGTTGTTTAACTGCCGGGATAGCCCGATCTTGTACTGGCTGCCAAGACCATAATTTAACAGTTGTACTTTTAGTAGCTGCCTGCTCAGCTTGTGGTTTTGCAGATTCTTTTTCATCCAGCGCATAACTTGCAGCAGTTGAAAATGCCATCAACACCGCTACATACACAGACTTTCTTGCAACATTATTGAAACTCCAACGATTCATTCCCCATCCTCCAATATATCAAGTGCGTTCGCATTAACGCGTTATGACCAATCACAAAAATCGGCATATAAAAACTTAACAAGCACCCATACTTCAGTCTTGATAGCTCATACCTATTCTCAAACATATGTCGCAACTAGTATGCCAACCGAAGAAAACGCCTGTACGCCCCTATCGAAAAATACATATATCCATTTGATTATTAATATATTTATAAAAATAAAACGCTGATATTTATGCAAGAAATTATCAAAATTTTGAGAGTATCGAATAAGACTGCTGATGCTATCAAAGCAGTCAAAATATAAACTTGTGTTGCTAGAGAGACATGCCAGAAGTCGTAAAAAAACCAGACATATAGTCTGGCCTAATAAAAATACAACGAGTAAAGCGCACCTTTGAGCAGATAATAATTTGAGCTTATCTGCGCCTTACATCAATCAATCCCCTTTACGTTTGCTAATTAACTCAAACATGGCAAAGCCAATCAGCATTGCAATAAAAAAAACAAAACCTTTATCGTTGCCAGCTCCCACCAAAACTAGCGCAGGGCCTGGGCAAATACCAGCAATACCCCAGCCAACCCCAAAAATGATGCTGCCAATCACCAGTCTTCTATCAATTACGCTTGTACTGGGTAAATCAATTGGGGTGTTTAAGAAAGTCTCGCGTCTTTTCTTTGCTAGATAAAAAGCAGCCACGCTTACAGCAAGCGCACCCGCCATAACAAAAGCCAATGAAGGATCCCAATTGCCAGCGATATCTAAAAACGCCAAGACTTTTGCTGGATTGCTCATCCCCGCATAGATCAGGCCAACACCGAACAGTAAACCCGAAAGCAAAGAGAAAAGTGGCGCTAAAATCGCAGAATGTTTAGAGGACATATTTTAGACTCCGACTATGTGTCTAACGATGTATACAGTAAGAAAACCACTGACCATAAATAAACAGGTGGCTACGATGGATCGTTTAGAAAAACGCGCAATGCCACAAATACCATGTCCACTTGTACACCCATTGCCTAATACTGTGCCAAGACCAACCAATGCGCCAGATAGTATAAGTAAGGTAGTGTTTGTATTTACTTCAATAATTGGTAGCGCTGCAAATAGGCGCCAAATAAATGGAGATAGCAACAACCCCAAAAGAAAAGCCGCTCTCCAACGTAGATTAACGGCGCTAGGCTGAAGCAAATGATAAAGAATGCCTGAAATACCAGCAATTTTGCCTTGAAACAATATCAAGACAGAAACGGCAAGCCCTATAATAGCGCCGCCTGTCAATGCTTGATAGGGCGTAAAGTGAATAAGATCAATCGACATAAGATGAGCAGTTAAAACTTATAAGCGTATGCTACACCCAAAGAGTCTTGATACATACTCAGACTAACATTGCCCCCGCCAAAAGCAGACGGAATTGCACCGGCGCCAGTGACGGTATTGCTGAATGCATGTACGTAATTGAAAGACAGCTCTGACTTATCATCAATATTGTAAGTACCACCAATGGTGAGGTGATCTTTAACCACAGCTGGGGCTAGTATGTTAAATAATGCCTCTGATGGCTTAATCGGCTGATCTACGTGGTTATAACCCGCTCGAATCGTCCACTTTTCATTGAGATTATAGCTTGCCCCTAGTTTATAAACATTAGCATCCTTCCAGCCAAAACCTGGACCAGCACTAGAACCTAATGGTGTTGTGGGCGTTAACTGCGCCAATGTATTGCCTATTGCATTGACATCACTAAATTCAATACGCTGTATATCAGCAGCAATGATTAAATCTGGTCTGGCCCTTACGGCGATCCCTGCACCAAACCAGGCTGGGGCATCCATATTGCCAGAGTCTGCGAATAACCCTTGGTACTTATCAAAACTTTGGAAGTAGGTTTTAGTTTGGTAGGTTGCCCCTAGGGAAATTTGATCAGTGATTTGACCAATCCAGCCAAAATGTAGGCCCGCGCCTAAAGCATCATCTGAGCCTTGCCCTGTGACATTACCAGGGGATTGCGAAACTTGACTTGCGCCCGATTGGGCAAACGCATCAATCCCCTGTGCTTTGAAACGTTGATATCCTAAATTTAAAGCAACACCAATGGTTTGAGTGGGAGTGACTTTCCAAGCAACCGTAGGGGCTACAAATACTTGAATATAATCGATGCCAGAAGTCTTGCCTGAACCACCATTTAAGAGTGGAATGCCGCCTTTGTTGTAGGTAGTATTCATCCCACCATTACCATAAATACTGACGCCTAATGAAACTTGAGGCGTAATTTGTTTGTTATAGCCGACTTCAGGAATAAAAAAGTTTTCTCGCCCATTCCCTTGAAATGTGCCGTCAAAAGCTCCTGAACCACCAGCGGTGCCGGATAGTGTTGCTTCCCTTTGCGGCCTAAACCAAGTCAAGCCAGCATCCACACGATCACCGATTAAGCCCATCCCAGCTGGGTTACTTGCTGAGGCTAATGCGTCTTGAGGTAAAGCGATGCCAACACCGCCCATCCCTTGAGATTTAACACCATAACCTTGAGAGAAATAACCATCTGTTGCAAACGCTTGCTGACTGGCAATCAATGCCAAGAATGTGGCGGCTTGTTTAGTAAATTGCATAAAACCCTCTAATCTAGATTAATTTAGAGGAAACAATACCAAGATTGGTTAATAAGAAAAAATAATTAAAAATTATATCTATATTCAAAAATGGGATATAGATGCAGCTGATACAAGTATTAATCAGACATATAAATCTATCGCGGAGATTGTCATAAGACTGCTGCCGTATTCGACGGGCTAAAGTCAAAAGCAACGAGTTTTGCTAAAAGGAGTTTACTTTAATATCGAAAAAGCTAGTTGCGCTCGCATGGCGTCCACATGGTATGGTTTGCTCTCGGATAAGATGGCAGGTTTGCATGCCGCTAGCACTTGCCGCATCTAACTCTGCAGCGATATCCGATAAAAACAAAACTTCAGATGCATGATGGCTAATTTGCTTAGCAATGGCTGCATAAGCAGTTGGCTCTTGCTTCATGCCGACAAGGGTATCGAAGTAGCCTGAAAAAAATGAGTTAAGATCACCGTACTCAGTGTGTGCAAATAGCAGTTTTTGCGCATAGACAGAGCCTGAAGAGAAAATATATAACTGTAAACCATCGGCATGCCATGTTTTGAGTTGAACGTAAGCATCGGAGTAGAGATGGCCGTAGAAATCTTGATTACGGTAGCCGTGTTGCCAAATAAGGCCCTGCAAATTTTTTAGCGGTGCGATTTTCTTATCTTGATCTATCCACAAACTTAAGGTGTCGATTACTTGTTGGTCGTTAAGTGGCTTGCCCTCAATCTCAGCCACCTCATCTAAAATTTTGCGTACGTGTTGTTCGCCCGCATGTGCCTTCACGTAGTCTGCGAGATGTTGCTTAGCATAAGGAAACAGCACCTCCTTGACAAATGAAATCGACGAAGTGGTGCCCTCAATATCGGTGAGGATTGCGCGTATCATGCACTTGCAACAGTGGTTGTTTCGATAAAGGTCTCGATGGGTGGAAATGTTTTACCGATGGCACTACCCGTAAAATTGGCTACCCAACCCTCTTGGGTGGTAAATAGGCGGATGCATTTGAGGTGTGGCTCTACCCCCATATCAAACCAGTGTTTAATGCCAGCAGGCACGCTGATCAAATCGCCCTGCTCACATAATATCGCATACACATATTCATCAGCATGCAGGTAAAACAAGCCTCTGCCTTCGACAAAAAAGCGCACTTCAAAATCGCTATGGGTATGTTCATCTAAAAACTTGGCACGCATTTGCGCTTTTTGCGGATTATCTGCCGTTACGCTAATCACATCAGCAGATTGAAAATTGTACTTCTGCTTAAGGCGCGTCACTTGAGTTGCGTAAGCTTGCAAGATAGTGTCCTGACTAGCATCATCGGCCAAGGCAACATCGGCTTGCCAAAACTCAAACATGCCGCCAATTTTTTCTAATTGTGCGCTAATCCCATCACGATGATGGACGATCTCAGCAACTTCAGGATGATCTTGATGATAAATCGCTAATAGACTCATTTTATCTCCATGTGATTATTTTAATTTCAATAATTGCAGTTCTTGATTAAACAAAAATTCTAACGCTTCAACATGACGTAACGCATCATTCACTGTGTTGCCCCAAGTATAGAAACCATGCCCCGCTATGATATAACCAACCACATCAGCATGTGTATTCATATAGGTATCGACCTCTGCCGCCAGCCGTGCAATATTTTGATCATTGGGAAAAATGGGAATAGTCACACGTGACTCATGCGTTTTAATATTGGGTAATGCTTTCAGTAGCTCATAGTTTTCCAGTATCAGCTCATTTTTTATCAAGCGGGAAATCAATGTAGAAGCAGGCGAGTGAGGATGTAATACCGCGCCTATACTCGCATCGCGTTGATATAGAGTCGTATGCAACAGCGTTTCGGCCGATGGTTTTTTGCCATCTAAAGACTGACCTTGCAAATCTACCTGCATAATGTCGTCACTAGTTAGCCGACCCTTATGTTTGCCAGACACGGTAATAGCAATGCGCGCGTCATCTATACGCGCGGAAAAATTGCCACTAGTGGCTGGCACCCAGCCTAGGTCATGAATAGCGCGCCCCGCATCGATGAGCGCGTCCGTCAACAATGAGAATTGATTGATTGTACTCTGTGAATTGACCATATAGTAATGACAGTGCTCAACTATTTTTTACGAAAGTAGTATAAAACAGTCTCTTCGAAATTTATAGAAATTACTATGGGGAATTGCATAAAACGCTACAAGCAATCTGCATCATGAATACAACCAAGAAATGCAGAGTCTGCTTAAATAGAATTGATATTATTTAGCAAATAATTGGCTCGGCTCTTTACATCAGAAATCTCTCGCTCACCAAATCGGTCCATATTTTTTGCCATTAGCGCAGTGCGCGGGTTGCGGCTCAAGCTGTCGTAATGCTTGATTATAAAATTCCAATAAAGCGTGGTGGTCGGGCAACTGTTGTCACCAGTTTTTAGCTCTGGTTTATATTTGCAATCACTACAATAATTACTCATGCGCTTGATATACGCCCCGCTGGCGACATAGGGCTTGCTAGTAAAGCGTCCGCCGTTAGCATATAGGGCCATACCCGCAACATTAGGGAGCTCAGCCCACTCCACTGCATCCACATAAACAGCGAGATACCAGGCCTCTACCTCACGCGGGTTCAGTTCGGCCAATACACCAAACATACCAGTCACCATTAATCGTTGAATATGGTGAGCGTATGCATATTGCAAAGTATTGTTAATGGTTTGCCGCATGCAGTTCATTTGCGTTTCGCCTGTCCAATACCAACTTGGCAGTGTGCGCACATGATTGTAATGGTTGGCTTCCGCCATCTGCGGCATATCTAGCCAGTAAATGCCGCGTATAAATTCACGCCATCCTATAATTTGCCGAATAAACCCCTCAACACTGGCTAATGGCAATTGCTGTTGTTGATATGCATTTACCGCAGCGAAGATAACTTCACGCGGGTTAAGTAGCTTCAAATTGAGCGAGGTAGACAGTAAAGAGTGCCACAAATATGGGCTTTGAACAGTATCTGCTGCTTGCCACATTGCATCCTGATGGTCACCGAAGTGAGCAAGCTTGTTTATGATAAAGTCATCTAAAAATTCAAGGGCTTGTTCACGAGTCACTGGCCAGATAAAGTTGTTTAATAGCCCTGGGTGATCAGGAAAATTGCTCTCGACATCCTCTATACATGCTTGGGTAAGCGCATCAATATTCACTGGTGGTGCAGATGGCAAATTTTGCGGTCCAGTCTTACCAAAAGACTTGCGATTTTCCGCATCATAATTCCACGCGCCACCAACAGGGGTATTACCCTGCATGAGCACTTGATATTTTTGGCGCATTTTGCGATAAAAAAACTCCATTCGGAGTTCTTTCTTGGAGCCGCTTTTACCATCTGCTGCCCAATGCATAAAATCGGCTTTACTACACATAAAATGTGAGTCATCTCGAATAACTAAAGGCGTACCCATTACTTTACACAGATCGATTAAATCTTGCTGAATACGATATTCACCAGGCTCACAAATGATCACTTTTTTTGGCATAAGCTTTTCAATTTGATCTGCCCATGCTGCTTTTAGGGTTGGGAATTGATGCTCACCCAGCTTCAAATAAATGCTCTGTAAGGCATATGGATATTGGCTCTTAAGCGCCGCATAAAAATGGCGCATAGCTGATAAAAATAGCACAATCCGCGCTTTATGGCTCCAAACCTGCGTTGCTTCATAGTGTGCTTCAACCATTAAGATCACATCTTGCGTGGTGTCAAAACCCTCTAATGCTGGGTTATCAAAATTTAATTGATCCCCTAAAATCAAAATTAGATTTCTCGTCATCCTTACTCTCTATCCCCTATCTTTTGGTCTAGCACTTTTGCCAGTTTGCGACACTTGTCAGAACAATATTTGATGGACTCCCAATTTTTAGCCCAAGATTTACGCCATGTCATATCTAGGCCACATTGTGCGCATACTTTACTCGGTAGCGCACTTTTGTTGCCTTTAAATTTAGGAGAGTTGACCATCTGACTTTGTGTTTATATGTAGAGTACGCCGAACGAGCAAATATGTGGAAGCGAACTCAAAATACTTTCCAAAAGCGTTTTTATTGCATTATTAAAATGCTTTAATTTTTACTGCTTAATTTCTTGCCCATCAATATAGTTACTTTTGTATTTAATACTTCCATCCTGATTCCATGCAGTTTCTGCACCTTCTTTTTTACCATTTACAAAATTTGATTGCACACGCATCTGCCCGTTTTCATACCACTGGGTAAAACTACCATGCTCACGCCCATCTTTATAATAGACCTCCAACTTAACTTGGCCATTCGCATACCACTGATTCCAAACCCCATCTTCTTTATCATCCACATAAGTGGTTTGTATCTGCTTCGTTCCGCTGGGGTAGTAAAAAATTTCTTGACCTTGTTTTTTTCCACCCACTACGTCTACTTGATACTTTATTTTGCCATCTGCAAACTTTTCGATATATCTTCCCGTATATCCTGCATCAAAAGTAGTTTGTGCAAATATGGCTGAATTAAAAAAAACCAATATCAAGACAATGTGGATTAAGTTAGCTAGCTTCATGATTGTGTGTGAATTATGTTAAAACAGTCTGTTTATTGACTGATTTTATATTGCGTGGGACAGTAAGCACGCGTTACCTTGGCAACTCTTAATTTTTCGTGCTTTGTCGACTTAGCTTTTACTCTTTTTCTCCATAGCTTATAACTAGTTAACTTCAGAGAGGCTTTCATCAACCTCATTAATGCAGGCTCATCTAACCCATAAGTAGCTTTGATCGACTCGAAGGTAGTTCTGTCTTCTCAGGCCATTTCAATGATTCTAGATTTGTCTTGCTCTATCAGCGCAGTTCGTACATTTAACATGATATGTTTTTTTATTTTATAGAATAGAAAACTTAGTCATGGCATTAAAGACTTAGTTCTCGAATGCGCTTACTAAAATTGCTTACGCTTATTGAAAGGGCTACTTTAAAAACTCCTTAATTAAAGGAACCACGGGCCGCTTTATTAATCCTATTTGTGTGAAAAAATTCAGTCCGCAAAAATATGAGCAGCGCTAATAAGCCTTTACTAAGAATTGTTTGGTTTAAAAGGGATTTGCGAGTGCATGATCATGCAGCCCTATCTTCCGCGATTAAACAAGGCCCCATATTGGCGTTGTATTGCTGGGAGCCTGCTATCTGGCAATCAAGCGATGCTTCACTTGCTCAGCAATCATTTGTAGGCGAATGCCTTAGGTCGTTGAGAGTAGCTTTAGCTCAAATGAATGTGCCATTACATATTTCTGCAGCAGGCATTATCGAAACCCTAAATTTTTTATATAAGAATCAACAAGTTTCAGAATTACATAGTCATGAAGAAACGGGAAATTTAGTAAGTTACGCTATTGATCGTGCAGTGGCTGATTGGTGCAAAATCCACCGTATACCTTGGCACGAACACTCCCAGAATGGGGTGGTAAGACGCTTAAAAAATCGGGATGACTGGCATGCGACGTGGGAAGAGCGCATGCAGCTACCATTGGCCGTATTAACTAAATCTGATGTGCTACATCCTCTGCTTGAATTGCCTAAGCACCCTGTTACAAGAGCAAGCGGCGAAGATAAACCAAAACGTCAATCGGGAGGCAGAGAGTATGGGTTGGCTGCACTTAATAGTTTTGTGAGTCAACGTGCAATGGATTATCGTGGCGGCATCTCAAGCCCGATTAAAGCGGAACAAGCAAGCTCTAGAATATCGCCATACTTAGCTTGGGGATGCCTTTCTATGCGTGAGGTGGTTCAGGCAAATCGTTTAGCCATTGCAGAAAATAAAGCAGATGGTTTGTCGTCCCAACATCCGCTAATGCGAGGATTACACGGCTTTGAGAGCAGACTACACTGGCATTGCCATTTCATGCAAAAACTGGAGAGTGAACCTACTCTTGAAGTGCAACATATGCATAGTGCTCATGCAAATATGCGAGATGAAACCTTTAACGACTCCACATCTAAAATACATTTAAAAGCGTGGTGCCAAGGCCAAACAGGCTGGCCCCTCGTTGATGCGTGCCTTGCCATGCTGAGAGCACAAGGCTGGATTAATTTTCGCATGCGCGCCATGTTAATGAGTACAGCATCGTACCTACTCTGGCTGCATTGGCGAGAGACTGGATTGCATTTGGCAAGAGAATTTGTGGATTATGAGCCAGGCATTCATTGGCCACAGGTGCAAATGCAATCTGGTTCCACAGGCATTAATACTTTGCGGATTTACAACCCAATTAAACAGGCTCAAGACCAAGATCCGCGCGCGCAATTTGTTAGGAAATGGATACCAGCGCTTAGACGGGTTCCCGATGTATGGATTTTTGAGCCCCACCTCATGCCACCCAATTTACAACTTCAATATGGGTGTGTTTTAGAGAGAGATTATCCGCTGCCATTGGTTGATATTCAGCAGGCCATGCGCCATGCAAAGCTTCAAATTGCCATCGCCAGAAAGCAACACGCAGACAAACTAGAAACTAACCAGGTGTTGCATAAGCATGGCTCGCGATCATCGAAGCGCAATGATAGATCCATCAAAAAAAACAAAATGACAGCCAACAAACAAACACCAAAACAGGGCTCGTTGTTCTAAAGATAGCACTTAATACAAAGAGAAGCCCTACTCATGACAATGAATATTACGCAATGGAGAATGCCAACGAATCAAGCAGAGCGAGATACTGCGCTGTTTGATTTATTTCAAAACCCAGCCGACCAGCATCACCGCCTATTACTGCCAGAATTTCGCGGGGGACGTGCCAAAGCATTGGAAAAGCTTAGCTTGATCCAAGCAAAGCAGTATGGTGAGTCTAGGAATTTCTTGGACGGCAGCGTGACACATCTATCCCCCTACCTTCGACACGGATGCATAACATTGCCTGAGTCGGTTGATTTTGTGTGTAATCAATTTGGTTTGAGCGCAGAAAAACTCTTGTTTGAGTTTGGCTGGCGAGAATACTGGCGTAACGTTTGGTACGCCCATGGCATGCAGATATTTCACGACATGGCAGCACCTAAGGTGCGACTTGAGTTTAATCAGCTACCAGAAGATGTACTAATAAATAGCACTGATTTACCTTGTATGGATGCATTTATTACGGAGTTAGCGGATACAGGGTATCTGCACAACCATGCAAGAATGTGGCTCGCTTCCTATTTGGTGCATTGGCGAAAAACGGACTGGAAGCTTGCCGCTGACTGGATGCACAATCAGCTATTGGACGGCGACTATGCCAGCAACCATCTTTCGTGGCAATGGATTGCCTCTACCTTCAGTCACAAACCCTACTTTTTCAATCAAGAAAACTTGGCTAAATATACTGATCATCAATACTGCCATACTTGCACGGCTCAATGCCCTTTCAGAGATAGCTATAGCAGTTTGGAAAATAAACTGTTTCAACCTACACAGCAATCACCAAGGCGAGCCAGTGACCTTATACCAGTGCCACCCACGCAACATAGCGGCGACAAAACAATCATCTGGGTGCATGATGAAATGCTAAACCCCGATCATCCACTGATGAGTCTGCCACATGACAAAGTCTTTATATTTAGCCCTGATTACTACAAAGACTGGTCGATATTACGATTACAATTTATTGTAGATTGCTTGGCGGAGTTGCCTGATGTATCCATATGGATTGGAGAGCCAGTAGAGGTGTTCAAAAGCTTAAATACCTATAAGATACTGAGCCAAGAGACACCAAACCACAAATTAAAAAATCAAGCATCTGGCTATCTAATCGACTGGATCTCAGAAAAAAGAATCTCAAGCGCCGCAAAGATTGGCTTAGAAAGTATCTCTAGCTTTTCACGCTTCTGGAAGATTGCCAAGCATGATTTCTTAAAGTCTTAATGCATTTGAATATTAAAATATAGCCGCATAAGATGTAGCTATAGAACGAGTTAGATTAGCACCTGTCTCTAAAGCTAGGCAACACAAAAAATACACACTAATTGGAGGAGTGATTTCATGCTGACATGGAAAGATATATTGCATCTAGCACGTAACGGTAACGCAGAGCCAGCGCAAAAAGTATCAAAATCTGACTCGGAGTGGCGGGAACTGCTGAGTGACGAGGAGTATTACGTGACCAGAAAGGCAGGCACCGAACGAGCCTTTAGCTCAAGTTTATGCAACCTGTTTGAACCTGGCATTTATCAATGCGTTTGTTGTGACACTTTGCTGTTTGATGCTTCTGAGAAATTCGACTCAAAAACGGGCTGGCCTTCGTTTACCCAGCCAATTAACGATAATGCAATTAGTTACCATCTGGACGATAGTTTAGCATCCGTTCGAATTGAAACTACATGTAGTACCTGCGATGCGCATCTTGGTCATGTATTTCCAGATGGCCCCGGCCCTTTTGGTTTGAGATATTGTATGAATGCATTGGCCTTACGCAAGCAGAAATAAGCCGAATAAGTGACTATTAACCATATGTATTTTAATTACTTTAGATTTCGACATGATAACTATTGCCAATAATCGCTCGTCAGGTAATATGACTTTTGATAAATAGCATGATAAAACTCAATACATCCTCGAAATACCCAATCAATCTGTTTGGAGTTAAGTCATGATTGTTCGCCCTCGTCCCAACTTACTTCAGCTATTCTTTGTGGTGCGGGGCTCTATCGTACTACGCATCATCTCCCACATTCTTATCGTAGCTTGCCTATCTGCGATTGTCGTATGGACACATCAAGTCAGGCCAGGTCTTCTACCAGATTTTGACGGAGCGCCTTTTGCGCTATTGGGGATTGCCCTCTCGGTGTTCTTAGCATTCCGAAACAACGCTTGCTACGATCGTTGGTGGGAGGCACGTCGCCATTGGGGGGAGCTCATTGCTTCAGCGCGCAACTTCGCCAGACAAACCCTTATTTTTGAGAAGGGCGCTACGCAGTCTGAAGGGGTGCGTCAGCGGCTATTAGTATTGACGATTGCCTATGTTCAATCACTGGTCGTACACCTTCGCCCAAATGGTGATTTTGCTAAGGTTGCCAAGCACTTACCACCAGCGTTACTGGAGCACTACTTAGCCAGCAGAAATCCCCCAGAAGTGATACTGGAAGCGATGCAAATTGAAATCGTCAAACTGCGTGGTGAAGGGACTATTGGCGATATACCATACTCGATGCTTGATCACACTATCAACCAGATGTCAGGGGTACAGGCGGCATGCGAACGCATTCTAACGACCCCGATTCCATTTGGCTATACGCTGCTACTTCATCGCACGGCTTATACTTTTTGTTTTTTGATGCCGTTTGGCTTTGCTGATACGCTGGGCTGGGCAACGCCATTTGCCGCAGCACTTGCCGCTTACACTTTCTTTGGCTTGGATGCCTTAGGCAATGAGCTTGAAGAACCCTTTGGAACGCTTCCCAATAATTTACCGATTGGGGCGTTAGCCGATACTATCGAAATTAATCTACGTGAGGCACTGGGCGAGGTTCCTCTCTCACCGTTACCAACGCCAATCAATTACATACTAATGTAGCAAATGGCATATTGATGGATTAAATGGTGCGCCCGGCGGGAGTCGAACCCACGACCTTTGGCTTCGGAAACCAACACTCTATCCAGCTGAGCTACGGGCGCTTATGAAATAATGTTGCGATTATAGCAAATAGGGGGTGTCTTGTCCTTTTGCCATCGGCTGCTTACCAGTATAATTGCGATACTTTACAATTTTAGGGTAGATTGCCATGAGTGAGCATGATCACGATTTTCCAGCCACTTCGATTAGCCAAGTGGTTTTAGCAATTTTAGGTGGTTTAATAGCACCTACTTTAGTCATCGTGTTAATAGCCAAATTATTAATGGGTATTGAGGCTACGCATATTGCTGATCCAGACCCAGCGGCTGACTTAGCCAAGGTTGAAGAACGTATCAAACCTGTTGCTCAAGTTGAGGTGGCACCCGTTGAATCAGGCCCGCACGTAGATAAAAGTGGTGAAGAAGTGGTCAAAGCGGTATGTTCTGCTTGCCACGCTGTAGGCGCGCTAGGTTCACCAAAAATCGGCGACAAAGCCGCTTGGGCTCCACGTATTGCGCAAGGCTATGACACATTGATCAAACACGCAATCGCTGGGATTCGCTCTATGCCAGCACGCGGTGGCAACCCTGACTTAACCGATGGCGAAATTGCGAATGCGATTGCTTATATGGCAAATCAATCTGGCGCCAACTTCAAACCACCTGTTGCGGGCGATGCTCCCGCTGCCGCAACTCCAGCCGCAGCTGTGACAGCTGCTCCCGCTGACAGCAAAAAAACAGCTAAGAGTGATTCATTTATGGATCAAGTAGCAGCGACCGCGCCAAAACCAGCCGAAACAAAAGCAGAGGAAAAACCTGCGGCTAAGCCAGCAGGCAAAACGGGGGAGCAAGTAGTTGCTGCCGTTTGTTCTGCTTGTCATGCTGTTGGTGCTCTAGGCTCACCAAAAATTGGTGACAAAGATGCGTGGGGTCCACGCATTGCACAAGGCTATGACACTTTGGTTCAACATGCGCTAAAAGGCATTCGCATGATGCCTGCTAAGGGCGGCAATGCCGATTTGACAGATGATGAAGTTGCCCGTGCAGTTGCCCATATGGCGAACCAAGGCGGTGCCAACTTTAAAGCACCTTAACCCTTTAGAAGCGTGGCCTAATTTAAGCATCAGGCCACGCTTTTTAATCTCAATTTAAATAATTTATGTCAACCTACGCCATCGGCGATATTCAGGGTTGTTTCCACTCGTTTCAGAACTTGCTGAAACACATTCAATTTAACCCACAAGCCGATCAACTATGGTTAGTCGGTGACATTATCAATCGTGGCACTGGCTCGCTAGAGATGCTGCGCTGGGCGCATAAGCACCAGCATGTCGTCAAAATGGTATTAGGCAACCATGATTTGCATACGATTACCGTCGCAGAAGGTTTTGCCAACGCACACCGTAGTGACACCCTGCAAACCATACTAGATGCCCCTGATAGAGAGACTTTACTCACTTGGTTACGTCATCAACCATTGTTATATGCAGAGGGTGATTACCTGATGGTGCACGCGGGCTTGCTGCCGCAGTGGTCTGTGGCACAAGCAAAATTACTTGCGGCAGAAGTTGAGTCTGCATTACAAAGCCCTAATTACCGAGATTTTTTAATTAAGATGTACGGTAATCAACCAACCGTTTGGCGTGATGATGTACAGGGTTTTGATAGATTGCGTATCATCACCAATGCCATGACCCGTATGCGTATTTGCTCACTTGCAGGCGAAATGGAGTTTAAATTTAAAGGGGAAGTAGCAGATATTCCGCAAGGCTGGATGCCATGGTTTAAAGCGCCAAATCGGCAAACCACCGACGTTAAAATAATCTGCGGTCACTGGTCTGCGCTAGGTTTGAAAATCCAACAAAATATTTTCGCGCTTGACACTGGTTGTTTGTGGGGGGGGCAATTAACCGCACTGCAGCTAGACAATCAGCAGACTTTTCAAGTGCCTTGTGATTTGCGTGATCGCCCGCAATAGGATATCTCTCTTTTATAAAACTTAAGCGTTGATTTGAGCGCTTTCTTTTGAAAACTCCATATCATCTACCGAAGACACAGCATCTAACAAATTCAACTTTTCTGCTACTTTTTGCCTCACTAGGATAGTTAAACTCCGTCTATCATGACCTTTGGGTGAGATAGGCGCCAAAAACTCCAGCTCTACTACTGGGTTTTTAAGCGATACGATTTGCCACATTGAATAGAGTAGCGAAGTTTCACCCGCATAGGCCATTTCAATATTTGGACTACCATCTGGATTGGGGTAGCGAATCACAAAAGGCCAGATTGGGCGCTCATTATTGATAGCAGATTGCATTAGGCTACCCTTAAATGGCTTAAGCTCGGTACCGTCTGTGGTAGTACCTTCTGGGAAATAGCATAAGCAATCCCCAGCGCTTAGACTTTCTGTGGTTATTTCGACGATACGCCCAGCGTCTTGTTTTTTTGCTCGATCAATAAACAGGGTGTTTGCGTTTACAGCCAACCTGCCAAATACTGGCCAGTTGCGGACTTCTGATTTTGAGACAAAACGTACTGCACGTACGCTGTTAAGTGCATGAATATCTAGCCATGAAATATGATTAGCCACAAACATGGTGCTTGTGATGTCACGGTTTGGCAGATGCCCTTTTTTAATGACACGGACATTCATAACAGCCAGCAAACTCGCAGCCCATTTGCTGATAATAAGGTCGCGTTGCTTAGCTGTGACTTTAGGTAAGACAAAAGCGCCAATCATCAAACCGTAGAGCGTGTGTATCACCATGCGGGCGATACGGAAAACACGAACAACGGGCGACGAATAGCGCTTTTGGGGTAATGAGTTAACTGACAAAATTATTTAAAGAAATGCGCCGCATACCGCCTGTTAATGCGAGACAAAGGCAACATCACTAACATATCTGCGCTATTAAAATCGGGATCCCATGCTGGCTCACCGCAAATATAAGCGCCGATTCTTAAATAACCTTTAATCAATGCGGGGCAAGTCACTTCCATATCGGTAGCAAGGGCTTCCAATGGCAACGGGCAACGTGGAAATACGCGATACTCTGCTGGCGCAAGATACTTCTCTTTTAAACTGTGATACAAGCTAGCCGCCATGTGACCACCATCAGCCATGCCAACACTGCCGCAGCCAATCATATATTCATAGCGATTTGCTTGCATGTATTTTGCTAAGCCACCCCACAACATGGTAATGGTGCCACCATTTCGATAATCAGGATGCACGCAAGCGCGACCAACCTCGACGGTACGATCAAACAGGTTTTCCAAACGGCTTAAATCAAACTCGTTGTTTGAATAATAACCACCCGCCTTTTTCGCCATGGTTGGGTTTAGAATACGGTAAGTACCGACAACTTCGTTGGTTTCGCTGTCGCGAATAAGCAGATGCTCACAAAACTCATCAAATGGATCACGATCATAGCCATCCGTGCTAGCGAGGTTAGCACCCATTTCTTCAGCAAATATTTTATAGCGAAGTCTTTGCGCTTCTTCTAGCTCTGAAGCATTGCGCGCAAAACTTGTGTATAACTGGCTCGGTTCAACTTGCGTACCAAGCGAGGAATGCTTATCCAGCATGTTTTAATCCCCAAGATTGATTTAGACAGTTAAAACTTTACGAATATTATATGACAATACTGTGACTTTTTTTTGAAAATTAAGTTAATTGACATATTTACTTCCCCAAAATGCAACAATAGCCCGCGAGCGGGCTATTGTTTTATGGCAGAACTAAATACCAAGAATTACATATTTTGTAATGGATAATCAATGACTTACGCGTGTCGTGCCACCACTTTCAACTAAGCGCACTTTCTCACCTGGCACAAATTTATCATCGGCCTCTTGCACAATTGCAACCAGCGTTCCATTTTCAAGCTTTACAGTAATTTCCAATCCATCTTTACGTGTTAAGCCTTCTTCAGCGGCTGAGCCCGCTAGGCCACCAGCCACGGCGCCAATAGCAGCCATGATTGCAGACCCTCTACCTTGCCCAACCGTGCTACCTGCCACGCCTCCAATCACGCCACCCGCAATGGTGCCAACTGGGCTTTTAGTCCCCTCAAGCTTGACTTGGCGCACACTTTCTACCACACCCAATTTCACCGTTTGCACTTTACGTGCTTCATCACGGCTATACACACTACCTGAGTTGGAACTGGCACAAGCGCCTAAAAATAGGCTAAATGCCGCAATGGCTAATAGTGGGGTAATACGCATGTTAACTCTCCTTAATTTAAGCTGCTCCGCTGGCTTATTCGTCAAGTTTGACGCTATCTACCAATGCTTGAGTATAAATATTTTCAATGTCTTGTCTAGTTGGCTGATGATTCTGGCCGCCACGACTCGCAATTTTGATTGCACCCATGACAGACGCCAATCTACCACAGGTTAACCAATCCCAGCCACGTTGCATGCCGTACAACAGACCTGCGCGGTAGGCATCACCACAGCCTGTGGGGTCTACCACGGCATCTGCTTTAACGCTAGGAATGTCAAAACGTTGACCATCCGCATAGATTGTTGAACCATTTGCACCTTGTGTGACGATTAATGCCTTCACCTTCGCCGCCAGCACATCGATATTGTGACCTGTTTTCTCTTGTAAAAGTTGCGCTTCGTAATCGTTTACTGCCAAATAATCTGCCATATCGATAAAGTGCATCAGCTCTTCACCATTAAACATTGGCAAACCTTGGCCTGGATCAAATAAGAATGGAATGCCAGCCTCATGGCATTCACGCGCATGCTGAAACATGCCCTCACGGCCATCGGGCGCGATAATCGCGAGTGTGACGCCATCGGTATCTTTTACGCTATTTTGGTGAGATTCATTCATCGCCCCTGGATGAAATGCAGTGATTTGATTATCGTCCAAGTCAGTAGTAATAAAGGCTTGTGCTGTAAAGCTACTGTTGATTGTTTTAATGTGCTTACGACTAATACCATTGCTATCTAGCCAAGCTGTGTATGCGCCAAAATCATCGCCCACGGTTGCCATGATGAGCGGATTATCTTCTAAAAGTTGTAAGTTGTAGGCGATATTCCCCGCAGTACCACCAAATTCGCGGCGCATTTCAGGCACTAAAAAAGCCACGTTTAACATGTGAATTTTTTCTGGCAAGATGTGTTCTTTAAATTGACCTGAAAACACCATAATGGTGTCAAACGCGAGTGAGCCGCAGATTAAAGTTTGCATGGAAATTTCTTTGTAAGTAGTGAATGATGAAAACGGTATTATCGCATCATTCAATAATTCGACAAGTTAGGAGGCATGATGCCAGATAAATTATTTACACTTAATCAGCAGGGAAATCTGTTATCAAAAACAATCCATTCCTATTCACACTCAAAATTAAGCAAGATTTATTGCGCAAAACCCACTAAAATAACGCTTATCGGAATAGCTTGCTTGTAGATTTGTTTAGTCAAAACTTAGGATCGCCCCCATGAACACCACCCCAGTAATTCTGCTTATTCTTGATGGCTTTGGTTATCGTGAAGACATCACCGACAACGCCATTGCCCAAGCCAACAAACCTAATTGGGATCAGTTGTGGAAACAATACCCACATACACTGATCAATGCTTCAGAGAGTTTTGTTGGTTTGCCAGCAGGACAAATGGGGAACTCCGAAGTTGGGCACTTAAACATTGGTGCGGGGCGCATTGTGTTTCAAGAATTTGAGCGCATTAATAACTCCATTAGTTCTGGCGAGTTCTATAGCAATCCTACTTTGGTTGAGGCAATGAACACAGCAAAAAGTGCAGATAAAGCCGTGCATATTTTTGGCTTGGTATCAGACGGAGGCGTACATAGCCACCAAGACCATATACATGCAATGATTACCATGGCGGCTAAATCTGGCGTCGATAA
The DNA here is from genome assembly GCA_036504995.1 of Methylophilaceae bacterium. Lineage (GTDB taxonomy): Bacteria > Pseudomonadota > Gammaproteobacteria > Burkholderiales > Methylophilaceae > DASXUG01. Next base: position 163,697 of record DASXUG010000012.1, read on the forward strand.
AATTTACGTGCACGCCTTTTTAGATGGACGCGATACCCCGCCTGTGAGTGCCAAACCTTATCTGCAAAAACTTGAAGACCATTGCAAAACGGTCAGCCATGCAAAAATTGCCAGTATTTGCGGCCGCTATTATGCGATGGATAGAGATAAGCGTTGGGAACGTGTCGCGCCAGCTTACAAATTATTATCCGAAGGCATTGGCGAGTTTACGGCGACCTCTGCACTAGCTGGTTTAGAAGCGGCCTATGCACGTGGTGAAAACGATGAGTTTGTCAAAGCCACTGCCATTAATCAGGCAGGCGAGGCACCAATTCGCATGCAAGATGGTGATGTGATTGTGTTTATGAACTTCCGCTCCGATCGTGCTCGCCAAATGACAACATGTTTTCTAGATGACAGTTTTACTGGTTTTGAGCGTGAATATCGCCCGAAATTGGGCGGCTATTACACACTGACGATGTACGACAAAAATGAGAAAAATGCGCAAGTGATATTCCCACCCAACAATGTGACCAACACATTTGGCGAGTATATTTCAACACTTGGACTTAAACAGTTACGTATCGCCGAAACAGAAAAGTATCCACACGTGACTTTCTTTTTTAACGGTGGCGAAGAGCAAGTATTTGCTGGCGAAGATCGCATTTTAGTCCCCTCTCCCAAAGTCGCCACCTATGATTTACAACCAGAGATGAGTGCACCAGAAGTGACCGATAAACTGGTAGAAGCCATTTTAAGCAAACAATATGGCGCCATTATTTGCAACTATGCCAACTGCGATATGGTTGGGCATACCGGCATACTGCCTGCGGCGATTAAAGCGGTCGAAACGATAGACACCTGTATTGGTCGCGTAGTGAAAGCCATGCAAAGCATAGGGGGCGAAGTGATTATTACCGCTGACCACGGTAATGTGGAGCAAATGCAAGATATTGAGAATAACCAGCCGCACACGCAACACACCACCAATTTGGTACCGTTATTATATATTGGCCGCCCAGCCACCATGGCAGCAACAGGTGCGTTATCGGACCTTGCACCAAGCTTGTTAAAAATGATGGGGTTACCACAACCTGTTGAAATGACTGGAAAAGCACTCATTGATTTTGCGTAAATTTTCAGTGTTAGCGTCTCACTTTTCAGTGAAGTTTTTAGCCTATACGTTTCTTATTAGTGCACTTACATTTGCAAGCTTCAGTGCTACCGCAAAAGAAACTGAGTCGTCTAAAACTACGGCGAAGGCGAAACACGTCGCTCAAACCAAGCCAGCAAAAAACGCTAGCAAGACTGAAAAACAAGATAAGGTTTCTGATAAGACTGCTGAGAAAAAGAGCTCAAAAACAAAATCAGCAACGGCCAGTAGCGATAAGACTAAGTCAAAGTCAAACCATCTAAAATCGAACGACGTTAAGCCAAATATTAAAGTTGAGCAGTCTAAGGCTGAACTCAGCAATATACATCAGCGCATTGAGTCCCTACAAAAAGATCTCGCCAACAAACAAGAAGCACAAGCGGATGTTTCAGACGCGCTTAAAGCAAGCGAAAAATCGATTAGCGACACCAACCGCAAGCTGTTTGAACTCAATCAAAAACACAAAGAAAATCGTAACACACTGAGCGCCTTACAACAGAAAAAAACCAGCTTAGAAAACACCATTGCACAACAAAAAGCGTTATTAGCTTCGCAGTATTATCAACAATATATCCATGGCAAACCCAACTACATTCAAGTAGTGCTGCAAGAGCAGCAACCTGGTGCGATGGCGCGACAATTGCAATATTTAAGCTACATCTCTCGTGCGCGCTCACAACTGATAGAGTCCATGAGTGATAATCTTGGCACGGTAGTTAAGCTCAATACACAAACTGCAGAGACATTGAAGCAAATCACCTCGCTCAAAACCGAACAAGAGCAACAACGTCTTACCCTGGTCTCAGAAAAAAATGAGCACAGCCAAGTGTTAGCCAAATTATCCACACAAATCAGCGCGCAACGCAATGAGATTGATAAATTAAAACGTGATGAGGCCAATCTATCGCAATTGGTAGAAGATCTGACGCGCAAACTTGCAGAACAAGCAGCACGTCAAAAACAGGCAAGAAGCCAGCCCAAACCCAGCAAAGCAAGGCCTAACCCAGCAAAAGAGTCAGGCACACCTGATAACAACGATATTGAAGCACCATCACCCCAACGCAGTGCAACCCTTGCTCGTAATGACACGTTACCTTCAGAAGCTTTTGAAGGAGGGAATTTTGGCGCACTACGTGGCAAACTGAACCTACCTGTACGTGGAGAACTGACCAACCACTTTGGCGATGCACGTGCCGATACTGGCGTTTCATGGAAAGGCCTGTTTATTCGCGCCAACGAAGGCAGCGAGGTTAAATCTATCGCCAGCGGTCGCGTGGTATTTGCAGATTGGATGCGTGGATTTGGTAACTTACTGATTATCGATCATGGCGATGGCTATATGAGTTTGTACGGCAATAATCAAGCGCTGCTGCGTAAAGTGGGCGATACCGTCAAAGGCGGCGATACTGTGGCCTCAGTTGGCAATAGCGGCGGCAATGAAGCCAACGGCCTATACTATGAGCTACGTAAACAAAGCAAACCGTTTGATCCCTTGAGTTGGAGCGTGGTTAGGTAGCCTGAATTTAATAATTTACTTTAAAACCAATCTTTGTCAAAACCATCGGTTGTTAAATTAATTATATATTTACCTGCAACACAAGCTGAGGCAAACTACGGTTTAACTCAACCGATGCGCGTTTCTACAGTCACAGCAAATCGAACAATTTAACCAACATTGCTTCCACGAAAGAAAGATTTTCTAATATGAAACTTGCAGTTGATAAATCATTCTGTATTAGTATCAATAATAGAGTAGATAGGCAAAATCTGGCTTTAGAAAATTTAAAGCCAGTTGAAAATAAGACAGAGTTTTGGCTTGTTGAAAAAGACCATGAAAACCCTGAACGTGGCTGCTATAACTCCCATAGAAATATTGCCTTATATGGGCTGGAGCACAACCTAGACCGAGTTATGGTATTTGAAGACGATGTTGAATTCATCAGGTTGCCATCCGAAAATCAAATCAAAAAAATCAACCATCATTTGTTAAACAATGAGGGAGAAATATTTTATCTGGGAGCTGTGCTTGGTGAGATATGGCCAACCAGAAACTGGGGCATTGTGGGCTGCCAAGTGATGTGCGCGCAATCCTACATTCTCAATCGGAAAGGGATGGAAAAACTTGCTGGGCTACCATATTCCGGAATGCCTGTTGATGTCGCACTTAGCCTACAATTTGACGCTTATATGGCTTTCCCCATGCTCACTTCACAAGTTGCAGGCAATATTATCAGCAGTGACATCGCCGAAATAAGAGGCAAGATCGATAATCTCAGTAGCGACTTCTGGAAAAGCAATAAAAATACAAGCAGACAATACCTATCACTAATTAGAAACCTTCCGAAAGCTTTTCGCTAAATACTTACAAGCTGTTGGTAAACGTATTTTCAAGATCATTAAAAGCGCTTTTTTGAGGCGCTTTTTTTATGTCTATGTGTATCGTATATAATGGCTGAAACTCTACTTAAGAAGCTTTATCATGCGCACAGAAAATCATATTAAACCGTCCACTATCTATCTCAAAGATTACACGCCAGCGCCGTACAACGTTAGCAATATCGAGCTGGATTTTCAGTTATTTGAAGAAAAAACCATCGTCACAGCAACTGCGCAATATGCGAAAAACCCTGCATCAAACAGCTTTGATTTAGTGCTAAATGGTGACGCCCAAAGTATTACTACGGTATTGATAGATGGCAAACCATTTGATGGTTACACGCTAGACGATGACAAAATGACCATTACCAATGCAGGCGAAAAATTCACGCTGAGCATCACCACTGAAATTGACCCAGCAGCCAACACCGCGTTAGAAGGCTTATATAAATCTCAGGGCAACTACTGTACACAATGTGAGGCAGAAGGATTTAGACGTATCACTTTTTACCAAGATCGCCCTGATGTATTAAGCATTTTTTCGGTACGGATTGAAGCCGATAAAACTAATTATCCCGTCTTGTTATCTAACGGCAATCTCGTGACATCTGGAGATTTAGACAATAACCGCCACTTCACTCAATGGCATGACCCTTTTCCCAAACCCAGTTATTTATTTGCGCTAGTGGCAGGCAAACTGGTGCGCGTGGAAGATAGCTTTACTACCATGTCGGGGCGTAAGGTTGATTTGCACATATATGTGCGCCCTGGCGACGAAAGCCAATGCGACCACGCCATGCAATCACTTAAAAAAGCCATGCGTTGGGATGAAGAAAAGTATGGTCGTGAATATGCGCTCAACTTGTTCAATATCGTCGCAGTCAGCGATTTTAATATGGGCGCCATGGAAAATACCTCGCTCAATATTTTCAATACTGCATTAGTGTTGGCACATCAGGAAACCGCCACCGATAACGACTTCTTAAGTGTCGAAGCGGTGATTGCACATGAGTATTTCCATAACTGGACAGGCAACCGCGTCACTTGTCGCGATTGGTTTCAATTATCGCTCAAAGAAGGTTTTACGGTTTTTAGAGACCAATCGTTCAGTTCTGACCTCAACTCCGCTGCTGTGCAACGGATTGACGATGTCGATACGCTACGCCGTTTACAATTTGCTGAAGATGCTAGCCCCTTAGCGCATGCCGTGCAACCTGATAGCTTTATTGAAATCAGCAACTTTTACACCAAAACCATCTACGACAAAGGTGCGGAGCTGATACGCATGCAGCACACTCTGCTGGGCGTTGAAACTTTCCGCAAGGCCACCGATTTATATTTTGACCGCAACGATGGCAAAGCCGTGACTTGCGATGATTTTGTGCAGTGCATGGCTGAGGCTTCTGGCCGCGATATGTCGCAATTCTTTTTGTGGTACAAACAAGCAGGCACGCCCACCTTGGATATGCGCGCAGATTATGATGCAGCGCAACAGCGTTACAGCCTGACCTTTACTCAAGCGCAACCTGACACGCCTGAACAAACAGATAAAAAACCGCTGCATATTCCTATCGCTGTTGGCTTACTCGATGAGCAAGGGCGGGAAATCAAACCTACACAAATTTTGGAAATGACAGCACGCACGCAAACATTTAGCTTTGACAATATTCAATCACGCCCCGTGCCTTCGGTGTTACGTGGCTTTTCCGCCCCAGTCAAACTAAACACGGAGTTAAGCGACGACGATTTACGTCTATTGCAAGTGCATGATACCGATGGCTTTAACAAGTGGGAGGCAGGACAAACGCTTGCTTTAAGAAATATCGAGCGCGTGATGGCCAACCCAGAGGCGGATATTACTCAATTTATTGCAGATATTGGGGTATTAATTACACAAGGCATGGCAGAAAACAGCGATAAAGCCTTGCTGGCACGCGCACTAAGTTTGCCCTCTATCGCGGTAATCTCTCAACATCAAACCGTGGTTGACCCCGCCGCGATTGACCGTGCACGTACGCACCTACTAACCAGCATCAAACGTGCGCATAAAGACGCATTGGCGGAGTTATACGATGCCAACGCTAACACAGGCACCTTCTCTATCACGCCACAAGCCATGGGGCGTAGAGCATTGCAGAATACTGTGCTAGAACTCCTCACTGCCTCTAACGGCACGGGCTGCGCGGCCCGCGGCAAAGCACATTATTTAGCCGCCGACAATATGACAGACCGCGTGGCTGCGCTTGCGAGTTTATCAGACAGCACCAAGCCAGAGCGTAGCGAAGTGTTTGCCGACTTTTACCAACGCTTTAAAACCTACCAATTGGTAGTAGATAAATGGTTCTCGCTACAAGCCATCGCCAATCGCGACGAGATTTTTGAAGACTTTGCCCAATTGCGTCAGCATGCGGAATTCAACATCAAAAACCCCAACCGTGTACGCTCGCTGTATACCTCGTTTGCCATTAACAACCCTGTAAAATTTCACCACCCCAGTGGTCAAGGCTACGCCCTATTACGCGATGTGATTATTGAGTTAAACAGCATTAACTCACAAATGGCCGCCCGTCTGGTTACTCCACTACGTGAATGGAAGCGCTATACACCCACCTTGCAAGCGCAAATGCAAGCGGCTTTGCAGGCAATTTTGGATACACCAAATTTATCAAATGATGTATTTGAGGTAGTAAGTAAGAGCTTAAAGGATTAATAGATGTGGGAGAGGTCTGAATGAATACAATGATGATTCTTTTTCTAAATATCTTAAGCACTGAAAGCTTTTAATATGCCCGTAAAACCAGAACCCCGTATTGAGTACGGCAATGAAATGCGACTAATCGGCCTAAGGCAAAAACATACGCTTACAAACCTAGCAACCGAAATCCCCAAGCAATGGGTTGCCTTTAAAACCGAATTTGAGTTGGCGCGCAGAAGTGCAGTGACTTACGGCGTGATTTGCGGGGTTAGCCAAGAGAGTATGGAATATATGTGTGGTGTAGAGGTGCCCTCATTTGACGCTGCACCTGCCAACGCTGGAAAGTTAATTGTGCCAATACAAAAATATGCGGTTTTCTTGCATGAGGGACATATTTCAGAAATTGGCGCATCTTGGGATACGATTCTTCATCAGTTAATGCCAACGTTAAAACTTGAGGATGCACATACGCCCAGTTTTGAACGTTATGACCACCGCTATGATGCAATGTCAGGAAATGGGGCTGTAGAAATATGGTGTCCAATACAATAAACAAAACTAGCAGTTTCGTCATTCCCGTGAAAACGGGAATCCATTTTATTCAGACACTTAAATGGATCCCCGCTTTCGCGAGGATGACGGTAATATGAATTTTGTTGGCTAAACCACTTCGCGCAAAACTTTCAAATGGATTCTAACGACTTTAAGACACGGGATACCGATTAAAGCCTACAAATCCAAAATAAACCTACACTGCCTTTTTTGTCACTGTTAAGCGAAACTTATCCATTGATTAATAACAAATTAGGTATAAATCGCTAAAATATCGGCTCGCTTGTGGTACGATTTATGCTCAAACTGCACATGTTTGATTTTTCTATTTTTATATAAGTATCAGGGAAGAAATTTATGACGATTCGTGTTGCAATTAACGGTTTTGGCCGCATTGGCCGTATGGTGTTCCGCGCTGCGGTTAAAGACTTCACCGATATTGAGGTAGTAGCCATTAACGATTTGCTAGAGCCAGATTACTTGGCTTATATGTTGAAACACGATTCTGTGCACGGAAAATTTAAAGGCGATGTGGCTGTTGAAGGCAACAACTTAGTCGTCAACGGCAAAAAAATTCGTCTGACTGCGGAAAAGGACCCTGCCAACCTAAAATGGGGCGAGGTTGGTGTGGATGTGGTAGTCGAATGTACAGGCTTCTTCCTTACCCTAGATACCTGCCAAAAACACATAGATGCAGGTGCGAAAAAAGTGGTGCAATCTGCTCCTTCTAAAGATGACACGCCAATGTTTGTTTACGGCGTAAACCACGACATTTACAAAGGGGAGGCGATTGTTTCAGCCGCTTCTTGCACCACCAACGGCTTGGCGCCAGTGGCAAAAGTACTGCATGACAACTTTGGTATTAAACGCGGCTTGATGACTACTGTACACGCAGCAACAGCTACACAAAAAACGGTCGATGGTCCATCCAATAAAGATTGGCGCGGCGGCCGTGGCATTTTAGAGAACATTATCCCCTCCTCTACTGGCGCGGCAAAAGCTGTGGGCAAAGTGATTCCTTCTCTCAATAAAAAACTCACAGGTATGGCGTTCCGCATCCCCACTTCTGATGTTTCAGTGGTTGACTTAACTGTGGAGTTAGAAAAAGAAACCACTTACGAAGCAATCTGTGCAGCCATGAAAACGGCTTCTGAAACTACACTTAAAGGCGTATTGGGTTACACCGAAGAAAAAGTGGTTTCTACTGATTTCCGTGGTGAAACTTGTCCATCCGTATTTGATGCAGACGCAGGTATTCAACTCGACCCAACGTTTGTAAAAATCGTGGCCTGGTATGACAATGAGTATGGTTACACCTGTAACTTAATGCGCCTCGTTGAGCATATCTCCAAATAATAAAAATAAGGATAACCACCATGTCAGTAATCAATATGACGGATTTAGATTTAAAGGGTAAACGCGTTTTTATACGCTCGGATTTAAACGTGCCGGTAGCTGATGGCAAAGTCACCTCTGACGCACGCATCACTGCATCTATGGCAACCATCGAGTTTGCGTTGAAGGCAGGGGCAAAAGTGATGGTAACTTCACATTTGGGCCGCCCAGAAGAAGGTATTTACTCAGAAGAAAACTCACTCAAACCTGTTGCTGATGTGATTTCAGCCAAGCTAGGCAAGCCAGTACGTTTAATTAAAGACTGGGTAGATGGCGGTTTTGAAGTGGCAGATGGCGAACTGGTATTGCTTGAGAATTGCCGTTTTAACAAAGGCGAGAAAAAGAACTTGGATGAAACCGCGCAAAAATACGCCAAACTTTGCGATATTTTTGTGATGGATGCCTTTGGTACCGCACACCGTGCTGAGGCTTCAACCTATGGCGCAGCGAAGTTTGCGCCAGTAGCGGCTGCAGGTATTTTGCTGACTGGTGAACTAGAGGCATTAACCAAGGCTCTGCTAAGCCCTGCCAGACCATTGGTGGCGATTGTAGGTGGCTCTAAAGTATCAACCAAGCTGACTGTATTAGAAAGTTTGTCTGAAAAAGTGGATCAAATGGTGGTAGGCGGTGGTATAGCCAACACCTTCCTAAAAGCCACGGGTCATGAAATTGGCAACTCATTATGTGAAGATGACTTAATTCCCACCGCAAAAAGCTTGATAGAAAAAATGTCAGCACGTGGCGCAGCTGTGCCGATTGCGGTAGATTTAGTAGTAGGCAAAAACTTCTCGGCAACCGAGCCAGCGATTCAACGTGATGCCGATAAAGTACAAAAAGATGACATGATTTTCGACATTGGTCCGAAATCTGCTGCACAGTTAGCCGACATTATTATGAAAGCGGGCACCGTGGTTTGGAACGGTCCATTGGGCGTGTTTGAGTTTGACCAGTTTGGCGAAGGTACCAAAGCCATTGCCATGGCGATTGCCAAGACTAAAGCCTTCACCCTTGCGGGCGGTGGCGATACCATTGCCGCGATTCAAAAATATGGCATTTATGATGAGGTTTCTTATATCTCAACTGCTGGTGGCGCTTTCTTGGAATTTTTAGAAGGTAAAAAATTACCAGCCGTCGAGATTTTGGAGCAACGCGCAAAATCGTAAATCAGCGTAATATCATCCGTTATGGACATAAATAGCCTGCTGATGCTAAAGAATAAATTAATTTAGTGGTGTAACATGGGGGAGTCTTAGGGCTCCCTTTTTTATTTTAAACTGCATCCTTATGGCAAACTCCCAACGGAGCAATACATGAATATACGCAAAACAAAAATCGTCGCCACGCTAGGCCCTGCCTCTAGTAACCCAGTAATGTTGCATAGCCTCATGGAAGCTGGGGTAGATGTAATGCGTCTGAATTTTTCGCACGGCACGGCACAAGAACATATCGACCGTGCAAAACTCATTCGAGAGATTTCATTTGCACGCCGCCGCTCGATTGGGATTTTGTGCGACCTACAAGGACCCAAAATCCGTATTGGAAAATTTGAAAACAGCAAAATTTCCATCGCTACGGGCGCCAAATTTATTTTGGATGCAAACTGCCCGCTCGGAAACCAACAGCGAGTCGGCTTAGACTACAAAACGCTGCCTAACGAAGTTGAAGCAGGCACCGTGTTATTACTGGATGATGGTCGTATCGTTATGCAAGTTGACCGTGTGCAAGGCGCTGAAATTTTTTGCACGATTACCACTGGCGGCATACTGTCTAATAATAAAGGCATCAACCGCCAAGGTGGAGGTCTAGCGGCTGAAGCGCTGACCGATAAAGACCGTGCAGATATTAAAACCGCCGCTGCCTTAGGGGCAGATTATGTAGCAATTTCGTTTCCACGCTGTGCCGCAGATGTAGAACTAGCCCGTACTTTAGTTAGAGAAGCCGGCGGACACGCGCATATTGTCGCCAAAATTGAACGCGCTGAAGCCATTGAAGCGTTGGAAGAAATTACCGAAGCGGCTGATGTCATTATGGTGGCGCGTGGCGATTTAGGTGTAGAGGTGGGCGATGCCGCCGTACCTGGTTTGCAAAAAAGGATGATTAAACTTGCACGTGCACGAAACAAGGTCGTTATCACCGCGACGCAAATGATGGAGTCCATGATTTCCAGCCCCATCCCTACTCGGGCAGAAGTATCCGATGTGGCTAATGCGGTGCTTGATGGTACCGACGCAGTAATGCTCTCCGCAGAAACGGCAGCAGGCCAATACCCAATTGAGACAGTGCAAGCGGTTCATCGCGTATGTATTGAGGCCGAGAAAGAATATGATAGCCACACGATTAAGCGACGCGCTGAAGATCAATTTGAAAAGCTGGATGAGGCGATTGCTATGACGGCTATTTATGCAGCACATCATTTTAATGTCAAAGCCATTGTTGCGCTCACCCAGTCTGGCAGCACAGCAAAATGGATGTCGCGGGCAAACACCAATGTACCTATTTACGCGCTGTCTCCTCTGAGTAGCACACGACGTAAACTCAAGCTCTATCGCGGAGTATACCCATGCCCGATGGAGTTAGACTCGCATAATCGTGACGAAGTGCTTAATTACGCAGAAGATGAACTTATGCGACAAGGTGGCGCGGTCATCGGCGATATGGTCATCATCACTAATGGTGAACCGATTGGTCTGGCTGGCAGCACCAATGCCTTAAAAATCATTAAAGTGGGGGAGCATCGCAAAAGCTAACGCTCTTTGCGCTAGACTTTATCCATGTAGGCTTTAGGTTTCCGTTAAGATTTAACGTTGTGCACCCTAGCCCACATCACAATGCCTAACAGGATCATTGGTAGGCTTAACCATTGCCCCATACTAAAACCTAACTGCAGCAAGCCAAGGTAACTATCTGGCTCACGGGTATATTCTGCTAAAAATCTAAAACTACCGTAGCCTATTAAAAACAACGCCGAAACTGCCCCTGCTGGGCGCTGCTTACTCGAATATAACCACAAAATAGTGAATAACACGATGCCTTCAAGGCCGAACTCGTAAAGCTGTGATGGATGGCGAGCAATATGATCCACCTTGGGGAAAATCATTCCCCAGTTAGCATTGGTGGCTCTGCCCCACAGCTCACCGTTGATAAAATTACCTAAGCGCCCAGCGCCTAGGCCAATTGGCACTAAAGGCGCCACAAAATCCATAATATTTAGCCAAGATTGTGCTTTATATTTTCTTGAAAAGAAAAACATGGCTGCCAATACCCCTAAAAAACCACCGTGAAACGACATGCCACCCTGCCACACGGCAAATATTTCTAATGGGTGATGCATGAAATAAGTCGCTTGGTAAAATACTACGTAGCCTAAGCGCCCCCCTAAAATCACGCCTAGCGCACCGAAAAATAAGGCATCATCTAGCATTTCATTGGTCCAACCACGCCAAGGTTGATTAGCAATACGCAGCCTGCCCAATCCCAGAAATGCCATAAAACCAGTAAGATACATCAGGCCATACCAATGCACACCAAAACTACCAAGATGAATGGCTATTGGGTCAAATTCGGGGTGAATGAACATTTATCAACAATCTATAGGGTACTTTTAAAGAACGCACATTTTACTGCCTAGTATTAAATCTTGCTGAAAATAATTTATTGATACACACTTCTACTTAATGGGGTTTTAATTTAGTTGTTAATAAACGCTAAATACATGATTGCTTATAAATTGGGATGATTTAAATGCAAGAGCATCCGCAAGATAACTTCAAGCTACGTCAGGTGAAGTTACAACTCACCAATAACAAACTGCTCGATACCCTGGGTTTCGCGTTTCAATCCCTGTTTGATTTATCAGATGACAATGTACACATCACCGACCATCTCGGTCGTCTGGTTTACATGAACCCCACCACACTCAAAACGATAGGCAGAACACAAGATGAGGTGCTGGGTTATAAGGGCATCGACATACTACCCAATGACACTGCCATGCAACGCTATTTCGATGCCGTAAAAAAGGTGATTACCACTCAACAAGCGACAACAATATTACTGGTAAAAGAAAACAATCACCCTGGCCGCTCTTTGTATGATGTCATCACCATTACACCGATTGTTAATCAGCAAAACAAACTGATAGGCACACTCTCGATTGGAAGAGAGAGTACGCATGAAAAATATCTGGAAGATAAAGAAATTAAACAGCGAGAACATTACCAAAGGGCGCTGTTGGATAACTTCCCTTTTATTGTCTGGCTGAAAGATAAGGAGGGTCGCTTTTTAGCCGCCAACGCGGCCTTTGCCAGAGTGGCCGGGGTAAGTAGCACAAAAGAGCTAGAAGGAAAAACCGATTTTGACTTTTTTCCCGCCGAACTCGCTCGGGGTTATGTTGCGCAAGATTTACAGGTATTAAAATCTAATGAACCGCTGAGTACAGTAGAGAAAATTAAAATTGCACATGGGGATGAGTATTTAGCCGAGACATATAAATCCCCTGTTTCTATTAATGGCCAAGTCATAGGCACGGTAGGCTTTTCACATGACATTACAGAACGGATCCAATTACTTTCCGAAATTTCAAACAAAGACTCGGCCTATAGTTCTTTAGCAAAAAATCTACCCTTAGCCATCTTTCGTTATGATTTAAATTGCAGACGCACTTTTATCAGCGGTAGTGATCAAAGCCTAGATGACCCTGACTTAAAACACCGCTGGGGAAAATCACCCGCAGAGTCATGGAATCCACATATCAAAAGCATTACTGGCGCTGAATACCAAGCACTGTTGCTTGAGGTAATGAACACAGGTCAAGTTAAGCGGATAGAGATTACCTCAAAATTAGGTGGCAATGAGCACGTCAGTTTAGCAACGATCGCCCCCGAATTTAATGGTCAAAAAGAAATTGTTGGCGCACTAACAATATCAAGTGATATTACAGAAATTACTCAGTATCGTAAGCAGTTAGAGCAACTGGCCTATCAGGATTCGCTAACCCTGCTACCTAACCGCGAATTTTTCTACCAACAACTAAATATTGCAATCGAACATGCTAAGAAAAACCATACCCAGTTTGGTGTGATGTTTTTAGACATGGACTACTTCAAAGCCATTAATGACACCTTGGGGCATTTTGCTGGCGATCAATTACTGGTTCAAGCTTCCAAGAGAATATTGTCATGCGTTAAAGGAAAAAACCTATTAGCCAGAATCGGTGGAGATGAGTTTGCGGTACTGGTAGCTAATGCCAACAAAGAAGACCTAGCCGCACTCGCTGCAGACATTGCAAGCACGCTAGAAGCTCCTTTTGAAATCGAACATGCCAGTTTCTTCATTACAGTAAGTATTGGCATCTCGACTTTCCCTAAAGACAGTAGCGACATTGATGGCCTGATGAAATATGCAGATACCGCGATGTATCAGGCCAAGAAAAAGGGAAGAAACAACTTTCAATTTCACTCAAAACAACTCAACTCGCTCATCACCGAGCGCCTAGTGGTTGAAACGGCCCTCAGATATGCGCTGGAAAAAAATGAGCTTTCTTTACACTTTCAACCTAAAGTAGACGTATTAACTGGCAATATACTTGGCGCAGAGGCTTTGTTGCGATGGGACAACCCTGAAATCGCCAAACTTGAGCCGGCTCAATTCATCCCCATTACGGAAGAAAGCGGATTAATTGTAGAAATCGGTGCGTGGGTATTAATGCAAGGCTGTATCGCTGCGGTTAAGCTCAACAAGGATCACGCACTTTCTAACTTGCACCCAATCGTCATTGCAATGAACTTATCCTCCAGACAGTTTTTACGTCACAACCTATTGGCAACGCTCAGACACTGCCTAAAAACCACAGGCTGCCTCCCAGAGTGGATCGCGCTTGAAATCACCGAGAGCTTACTGTTACAAGATAGCATTGACGTCATGCTGACACTCACCAAAATCAATCAAATGGGCATTACACTTGCAATTGATGACTTTGGTACTGGTTTTTCAGCGCTCGCATACTTGAATAAATTTCCAATTCAGCAGGTAAAAATCGACCGCTCATTTATCCGCGACATTTGCACTAACGAAAAAGCGGCTTTATTAGTAAAAGCCATTATCGCCATGGGACAAAGCCTAAGTATGGAACTAGTCGCCGAAGGCATTGAAAATAGAGCGCAATCAGCAATGCTGGCCAGGTTTGGCTGTTACCAAGCGCAAGGCTATTTATACGGCAAACCCACACCTTTTGAGGATTTTCTAAAGCTACTGCATTAATTCAATCATGAATAATCATTAACCAGGCTAAACAACGCATTTAAATAATGCTGATTAAGGCTAGCTGGTTTAAAATTACACTTTTGATTCAATCGGAAGTTGTCATGCCTAAATATCGTTCGCACACCACCACCCAAGGCCGCAACATGGCGGGCGCTCGTGCCCTATGGCGCGCCACGGGAATGAAGGATGAAGACTTTTCTAAACCCATTATCGCCGTTGCAAACTCTTTCACCCAGTTTGTGCCTGGACATGTGCATTTAAAAGACATGGGGCAATTGGTGGCGAGAGAGATTGAAAAAGCGGGCGGCGTCGCCAAGGAATTCAACACCATCGCGGTCGATGACGGCATCGCCATGGGTCATGGCGGCATGCTTTACAGTTTACCTAGCCGCGATTTGATTGCGGACAGCGTGGAATACATGGTCAACGCGCACTGCGCAGATGCACTGGTATGTATCTCAAACTGTGACAAAATCACCCCAGGCATGCTCATGGCGGCGTTGCGCCTCAATATTCCAGTAGTGTTTGTATCAGGCGGCCCAATGGAAGCTGGTAAAGTAAATTGGCAAGGTAACGCACACAAACTAGACTTGGTCGATGCCATGGTTGCCGCCGCAGATAGCAAAGTAAGTGATGCAGAATCAGACGCCATTGAGCGCTCAGCCTGCCCTACCTGTGGTTCGTGCTCAGGTATGTTTACCGCCAACTCAATGAACTGCTTAACCGAGGCTTTAGGGCTAAGCTTGCCTGGTAACGGCTCCACACTAGCCACTCACTCGGCACGTAAACAATTATTTTTGCAAGCGGGTCGATTAATTGTGGAGATCACTAAACGCCATTACGAGCAGGATGATTACAGCGTATTGCCGCGTTCTATCGCCAATATGAAGGCCTTTGAAAATGCGATGAGCTTAGATGTCGCTATGGGTGGATCGACCAATACCGTATTGCACTTACTGGCTGCCGCACATGAAGCTGGTGTCAACTTCACCATGAAAGACATCGATCGCATTTCACGCCATGTACCATGCGTGTGCAAAGTGGCCCCGGCTACTGCGAAATATCATATGGAAGATGTACACCGTGCTGGCGGCGTAATGGGTATTTTAAGTGAATTAAATCGCGCTGGCGTGATTCATGGTGACACGCCCACCGTGCATAGTCCGAGCTTAAATGCCGCACTAGAGAAATGGGATATCACGACGACCACAGACGAAGAGGTGAAAAAATTCTTCCGTGCAGCACCAGGTGGCATCCCCACCACCATCGCATTTAGCCAAAGCATGCTGTGGCCCGAGCTTGATACTGACCGTGCTGAAGGCTGTATCCGTGATAAAGCACATGCCTACTCACTAGATGGTGGTTTAGCCGTGCTATATGGCAATATTGCTTTAGACGGCTGCATCGTTAAAACTGCTGGTGTTGATGACAGTATTCTAAAATTCACAGGGCGTGCGCGCATTTTTGAATCACAAGATGCTGCAGTTGAGGGCATTTTGGCAGACGATGTTGTGGCTGGTGATGTGGTAGTGATTCGTTACGAAGGCCCGCGTGGCGGCCCTGGTATGCAAGAAATGCTTTATCCAACCTCTTATTTAAAATCTAAGGGGCTTGGCAAAGAATGTGCTTTACTTACAGATGGTAGATTCTCAGGTGGCACATCTGGCTTAAGCATTGGTCATGCATCTCCAGAGGCGGCAGAAGGCGGAGCCATTGGTTTGGTGGAAGAAGGTGACACAATTGAGATCGACATTCCGAATCGAACTATCCATTTAAACGTATCTGATGCAGAATTATCGGCACGTCGCGCTAATATGGAAGCAAAAGGTAAGGCCGCGTGGAAACCTGTTAACCGTGAGCGTCATGTTTCACCAGCTTTGCGCGCCTACGCAGCAATGAGCACCAGTGCGGCGTTTGGTGCGGTTCGTGATGTAAGCCAAATTGAAAATAAATAACTGAACATTCATTCATTTGAACATGCACTATTAGGCGAGCCCATGACATCTGACGCAACAAAAAAAAGTACCGCAAGCAATAGCAATATATTGCCGATGAGATTATTTCATCCCAATATTAAACTCACCAAAGATGCCAACGACCTGCAATACCTAGAAATTGATAACCAGTTTGCAACTGCAAAAATTGCATTGCAAGGGGCGCATGTAATGCACTGGCAGCCAAAAACTGAGAAGTACCCAGTATTATGGCTTTCTGATCATGCCAGATATGTTAAAGGTCGCTCAATTCGTGGTGGTGTACCCATTTGCTGGCCTTGGTTTGGTGCACATCCAACAGATAGCACACTTTGCCCACATGGGTTCGCACGGGTGATTCCATGGGAAATCATAGATGCAGACTCTACCTATACAGGTGCCACCCGTATCGCATTACAAATGCAACAAACCCCTGAAGCTAAGCGTCAGCTGTCTTATCCATACAACCTAACGCTAATGCTCACGATTGGGCGTAGATTACGCATTGAGCTGGCAACCACTAACTTGGCTGAGCACCCTTTTGTGATTGGCGAAGCTTTCCACACCTATCTAAATATCAGCGATATTGAGAAAGTTAAAGTCACAGGTCTGCAAGAATGCGTTTATGCTGACAAAATGCGCAAATATGAGCGTCATGTAGAAAATGGCTACTTGAAATTTAATGGCGAGTTTGACCGCATGTTTCTTAACCATACCTCTGATTGCGTGATTCATGACGCTGGTTACAATCGACTGATACGCGTCTCAAAATCGGGTAGCAATAGCACCGTGGTTTGGACGCCAGGGGCCGAGAAAGCTCATGCTATGGGAGATATGGGGAACGGTGATGAGTGGCGTAAAATGATATGCGTGGAAACCACCAATGCCATGGAAAACTCTGTTGTTATCAACCCAACGCGTACACATTTACTCACTGCTGAATACAATGTAGAAGCGTTATAAGCACATAAAAACTCAATAAAGTAGTTACTCAAACTTTTTGTAAACTTTTGTGTCAACTCAATACTGACAATTTGCGTTAATCAGACACACTGTAAAACAAAGTTAAAGTTATCGTGAGCAGTGCTAGGCAGTAAAATCAAAAGTAGGTAGTATACTGGCTTGAATAATTAAGTAAGTGATGGAATCTGCTGTGAAAGCTGAGCAATTAATACTTGTTATATTATTCTTTTTTTGTTTCATTGATATGTCACATGCTGAAGCGCCGTATGACTTAGCTCAAAAGTATGGATGCATGGCATGTCATAGTGCTACTGAAGGCTTGATAGGCCCTTCCTTTAAGGCGATTGCAAGTAAGTACAGGGGTGACCCTGATGGTAAGAAAAAGCTGATTGCAAAGCTTAAAAATGGTGGGCCGAATCAAGGTGAAGATGGTATTTGGGGGCGGAAAGTTATGCCGCCCTTCAAAGATGAAATAAAGAACCAAGAACACTACGCTGTTTTAGTAGATTGGGTGTTGTCACATTAACAATATTTTAATTAGGTAAGGAGTTGGGGAATGAGTAAATCTTTAATGAGTTTGTTGTTAGCTTGTGGTTTAACTGCATTTGCAACACAAAGTTTCGCTGATGTAAAAGCTGGTGAAGCTGTGGCAAAGGGTAGCGACTGTATGTTGTGTCACGCAGTGGACAAAGTTGTGGTTGGTCCATCAATGAAAGACATTGCTGCAAAATACAAAGGTGCAGACAAGGCGCAAATCGCTAAATTAGCAGAAAAAGTTAAAACAGGTGGTAGCGGTAACTGGGGTACTACTCCTATGGCCCCACACCCAGCTTTAAGCGAAGCTGATCGTATTAGCGCAGTTGAGTGGGTACTCTCACACAAATAAGTACTCACCATATGAGTTGGATGCATCACTCTATAGCGCTCAACTCTTACAACCTGTCTCACCATAGACGGTACATGACTTAAAGCCAGTTCAAAAGACTGGCTTTTTTGTTAACTGTGACTTAGCTCTTGATAGCCTATTTTGCTCTTAACTTACTATGATGCATTGAGTATGCAAAGTAAAAAATAACCCCCACTAACAACCACATCAGAAAACGATGCCAGGTCGCAGCAGGTAAAAATGTCATCAAGGCCCCACACGATAATATACCCAATACTGGTATTAAAGGGTTCCAGGGATTTTTGAATGGCCGATGTAAATTAGGCTGTGTTTTACGTAAGCGAATCACCCCCACACATACCATCACAAAGCTTGCTAGCGTGCCGATATTGACGGTTTCCGCCAACTCACCCAGTGGAATAAAGCCTGCTACGATAGACACCACGACACCACACATTAAAATCACTTTACTAGGTGTTTGACGGTCTGGATTTACCTCAGAGAACACATGCGAAATCAACCCATCACGACTCATCGCGAACAGTATGCGAGTTAATCCATACAACAGCACCAACAAGACAGTAATTAGACCCGC
Source organism: Methylophilaceae bacterium (assembly GCA_036504995.1). Classification (GTDB taxonomy): domain Bacteria; phylum Pseudomonadota; class Gammaproteobacteria; order Burkholderiales; family Methylophilaceae; genus DASXUG01. Next base: position 182,525 of record DASXUG010000012.1, read on the forward strand.
CAGTACGCCTGTTGCTACTAAAGTTGACGCCCATGTGTAACCGAGCTTAGTCAACGCATAAGCCACTGGCGATTTTGTATTAAGCTCCGCGTAAGGTACTACACCCGTGAGAATACCTGAAACGATAATATAGATCACTGTGCAAAAAATCAGCGAGGCAATCAGACCAATCGGTAAATCGCGCTGTGGATTTTTACATTCTTCCGCTGCAGTGGAAACTGCATCGAAGCCAAAGTAGGCAAAAAACACAAGTGAAGCACCAGCCAGCACACCTATATTTTTACCATCAGGCAAAGTTTGAAACCAGCCAAACGGCATAAATGGTTGCCAGTTGGCACTGTTGATATGCCCTGCTGCCAATGCAATAAAAATGGCAATCGTACTCAACTTGATGATGACAATAATATTGTTAACGCGCGCACTTTCTTTTACGCCCACCAACAAAAGTATCGTCAGCACCCAGATAATGCCAAACGCTGGTAAATTAATTAAGCCACCTTCCATTGGCGCTTTGGTCAAGCCTTCTGGCAGCGCAATATCAAAACTGGCTAGTGTATGGATAAAATAACCTGCCCAACCATTGGCAACGGCAGCTGCACCAACGCCGTACTCCAGTAGCAACATCCAGCCCATCAGCCACGCGATAAACTCACCAAAAGCCACGTAACTATAGCCATATGCGCTACCTGAGCCGCCAATCGAGGCAGATAACTCAGCATAAGCAAGTGCAGCAAAGCCAGAAGCAACGCCTGCAAAAATAAAGGAGAGCACCACCGCAGGGCCTGATTGCGTTGCAGCAGCGATACCTGTGAGCACAAAAATGCCCGTTCCGATGGCACAACCTATGCCCAGCAAGGCTAGATCAAATGCAGACAAACACTTTTTGAGGCCAGTATCCGTATGGCCAACGATGGGTTTGGTACGAAATAGCTGCTGTAGCATAAACTCTCCCTTTTATAATTATTATGGAATTATGCACTAACTATGCCAGTGCTGTGACGCTTAAATTTTAGCTAGCAATTTAAACACCCAGCCAGTTTTTATCAACTAAAAAGTCTGTATATAGCTTATCTTCATGGCTGCCCGCTTCTGGTTTCCAATCATAGCGCCATTTCACAATCGGTGGCATGGAAAGTAATATGGATTCAGTTCGTCCGTTTGATTGCAGGCCAAACAATGTGCCACGATCAAACACAAGATTAAACTCCACATAACGCCCACGGCGATAGGCCTGAAAATCACGCTCACGTTCGCTATAAGCGCTATCTTTGCGCCTTTGTACAATCGGCAAATAAGCTTGGGTAAACGCATCCCCCACCGCACGCTGCATGGCAAAACTTTGTTCAAAGCCAAGTTGATTAAAATCATCAAAGAAAATACCGCCAATGCCGCGAGGCTCTTGCCGATGCTTGAGGTGGAAATACTGATCGCATTCTTTTTTAAACTCGGAGTATAAATCTGTGCCAAACGGCGCTAATGCATCACGGCAAGTGCGGTGAAAATGCACACAATCCTCTTCATAACCATAATAAGGAGTTAAATCCATGCCGCCGCCAAACCACCAGATATCTGAGTCGCCGCTATTTTGTGCCTTTGCCACAAAAAAACGTACATTCATATGCACGGTTGGGATATAAGGATTACGTGGATGAAACACCAATGAAACGCCCATGGCTTCCCAAGGACGGCCCGCCGCCTCAGGGTGTGCCACGCTGGCCGCAGGCGGTAACTTATTACCAATCACGTGTGAAAAACCCACACCAGCACGTTCAAACACATTACCTTCTTCCAGCATACAAGAAGTACCGCCGCCGCCCTCTGGGCGCTGCCAGCTATCATGCAAAAAGTTTTTACCATCGACCATTTCCACCGCTTCTACGATTCGATTTTGCAGCCCTTGCAAATACTCAAATACGGCTTTGGTATTGATAATCTCTGGGGGGATATTAGTGCTGTTCATTGCGATTACTTTCTTAAAATTTTGCCTGTCTGTAAATCTTGAATGGTAGATGGTTTTTTGTAATGCCCGATTTTACCTGGCATCACCCACACACGGCCCGCAAATTTTCGGTAGGCTGCAAGGTAGGTTTTAATGGATTTTTGGCCGCTTAAATTAGCGCTGGTCGAGACTAACGCCATACCCGCCAATTGGCACAGGTCACGGGCACCTGCATGGGCTGGTACACGTACTGCAATAGTACCTTTGCCACCAGTGAGTGAATACTCACATTTACTGCTGGCCTTAACTATAAACGTGTGTGGTGCTGGCCAAGTCGCTTTTAACTTGGTGATATGCGTAGGATTTAAATTGTCACACAGCGGTAATAACTGCTTAAGATGAGCGCCAATTACAATCATGCCCTTGGAGGCATCACGTTGCTTTAGCTTGATTAACTTTTTAAGTGCTTGCGGATGGTTAGGGTCACAGCCCAAACCAAAACAAGATTCAGTGGCATAAGCGATAATGCCACCGCCTTTAAGAAATCGATGGAGTTTCGCGTTAGCCCTTAATCGCACGATAGCCAATATCCTTGCGATACTGAGCACCATCAAACTTAATATCCTCTATCAAGCGATACGCTTGCTGCTGCGCAAACTTAACTGTTTCACCCAAGGTAGTCACGCATAACACACGCCCACCACTGGTCACCACTTTTCCATCCTTGAGTGAGGTTCCCGCATGGAACACATAAGCATCTTGAATATCTGACTTTGGCAAACCCGTGATTTCATCACCAAGTTTAGGCGTATCAGGATAATTAGCACTTGCCATCACTACGCCAAGGGCAAAACGTCTATCCCACTCGGCCTCAATTTGATCTAACTTGCCATCCACCGCATGTTGGGCTAAAGACACGAAATCAGACTTTAAGCGCATCATTATCGGCTGTGTTTCTGGGTCGCCCATACGGCAATTAAACTCCAAGGTTTTCACGTCACCATTAGGGCTAATCATCAAACCTGCGTATAGAAACCCAGTATACGGAATGCCATCTTTTGCCATCCCTTCAACGGTTGGCTTAATAATTTCACGCATCACTTTGGCATGTATGTCAGGAGTGACCACTGGCGCTGGCGAATACGCCCCCATACCGCCCGTGTTAGGGCCTTGATCTTGGTCGAGTAAACGCTTATGGTCTTGGCTGGTGGCGAGGGCTAAGATATTTTTACCATCTACCATCACCATAAAGCTGGCTTCTTCACCCACCAAAAACTCTTCAATCACAACACGCGCGCCAGCATCGCCCAATTTGTTGTCTGAAAGCATGGCATCAATCGCGGCATGCGCTTCAGCCTCTTCCATCGCAACCACAACCCCCTTGCCAGCCGCCAACCCATCCGCCTTAATCACGATGGGCGCACCTTGTTTACTCACATAATCATGCGCTAATGTTGCATCTGTAAAAGTGGCATACGCCGCAGTGGGGATGCTATGACGGAACATAAAAGCTTTTGCATAATCTTTAGATGATTCAAGTTGCGCAGCTGCTTTGCTTGGCCCAAAAATTTTCAAACCATTAGCGCGAAACGCATCGACGACCCCTTGAGAAAGCGGTGCTTCTGGCCCAACAATCGTCAGATGAATTTTCTCATCCAAAGCGAATTTGACTAGCTCATCCACTTTGGTAATTGGCACATTTACCATATCGAGATTAGTGGCTGTTCCTGCGTTACCTGGCGCCACATACACGCGGCTCACTTCTTTATTTTGTGCTACCTTCCATGCAAGTGCGTGCTCACGTCCACCGCTGCCTATGACCAATATTTTCATTACAAACCTCTTTTTATCGGGGGATTTTAGTGACGGAAATGACGAATACCAGTCAGCACCATAGCCAAGCCGCGCTCATTGGCAGCGGCGATTACCTCTTCATCACGCATACTGCCACCTGGATGAATGACACAACTTGCACCAGCATCTGCCAACACATCCACACCATCACGGAATGGGAAGAATGCATCCGAAGCGACTACTGAACCTTGCAGGCTTAAACCTGCATTTTGTGCTTTAATCGCAGCAATTTTAGTGCTGTCTACACGGCTCATCTGGCCTGCGCCAACGCCTAAAGTCATGCCCTCACCACAAAATACGATGGCGTTAGATTTGACATATTTGGCCACACGCCAGGCAAATAGTAAATCTTGCATTTGGGCAGGCGTGGGTTGCTTTTGTGTGACAACTTTTAAATCTGCCACATTAATTTCATGATTATCTGCGGTTTGCAGCAAGATGCCAGAGCCAACACGCTTAGAGTCAATCGCGTTGCGACCTTTTTCCCAAGCACTAGTACCACCCGCAGGCAAGGCAATTTTAAGCACGCGCACATTGGCCTTCGCCTTAAAAATCGCCAAGGCTTCTGCGGTGTAATCTGGAGCGATCAACACTTCTACAAATTGCTTAGAAACAATTTCAGCCGCGGCTCCATCGACCACGGCATTGAACGCAATAATGCCGCCAAAAGCCGATGTCGGGTCGGTTTTCAAGGCTTTAGAATAGGCGTCTAATGCAGTTTGGCCTAGGGCTACTCCACACGGATTGGCATGTTTGACTATCACGCAGGCAGTCGTATCAAATGACTTTACACATTCCCAGGCAGCATCTGCATCGGCAATATTGTTATAACTTAACTCTTTACCTTGCAACTGCTCAGCTGTGACCAAAGACCCAAGAGCTGGGTATAAGTCTCGGTAAAACGCGGCAGTTTGGTGTGGATTTTCGCCATAGCGCAAATCCTGTACTTTAACAAAGCGACCATTCATTTGAGCAGGATAAGCGTTACGCGTACCATCGGTATTAAAACTGCTTAAATAATCACTAATCGCAGCATCATAATTACTAATACGGTTAAATGCCGCAACGGACAAAGCAAAGCGCGTTGCTTGGCTAGTAGCCCCATCGGTAGCCTTCATTTCGGCCAACACCTCAGCGTATTGGCTGGCATCAGTGAGCACTGCAACATCCTTCCAATTTTTAGCAGCAGAGCGCACCATCGCGGGCCCGCCAATATCAATATTTTCAATGGCGTCTTCGAAGGTGCAATCAGGTTTTGCAACCGTCGCTTCAAATGGGTATAAGTTAACAATTAACATGTCGATATTTGGAATGCCTGCTGCCTTCATGGCGGCCACATGCTCAGGCATATCACGACGACCGAGCAAACCGCCATGCACTTTAGGGTGTAAAGTTTTTACGCGTCCATCCAGCATTTCAGAAAAACCAGTGTAGTCGCTGACTTCAATCACGGGGATTTTGTTATCACGTAATAGCGTAGCCGTACCGCCCGTGGATAATATCTCTACTCCGAAGTTATGCAAACCTTGTGCTAATTCGAGAATGCCAGTTTTATCAGATACGCTGATGAGTGCTCTTTTTATAGTTGCCATAGTGTTTGTGATGTATTTACGAAGATTAATTAGGTTTAAGAATTAGGTAGATATTGGCTTACATGAAAGCCTTCGCGTCATTTATTTAATGGTCAAAAAACGCGATTTATTCAATATGATATTGCTGCATTTTTTTACGTAATGTGTTGCGGTTTAAGCCAAGAATTTCTGCTGTTTTACTTTGGTTGCCACTCGCTTGGTGTAATACAAACTCGATCATCGGTTTTTCAACACACGCTAACACCATGTCATAAACAGCGTGTGGCGGCTGGCCATCTAGATCTTTAAAATACTCTGTTAGTGAAGATTTAACGCTATTTGCCAAGTCGCAATTATTCATTATGCCGCCAATGCCTCGTTATTATCGCCATCACTCTCACCAGCCTCAACTTGATATTGCAAGCGTTCACCATGCGTTTCCAACATAGCAAAGAACGCATCAATCGATGCCAACTGCTCTTCTATCGTTTGTAATTGATTCATTTGATGGCGAAAATTAGCCGAGTCTTTCAAGCCCTTGGTGTACCAAGAAATATGCTTACGCGCTACACGCATGCCAGACAAATCGCCGTAAAAGTCATATAAATCATGAATATGTTCAAGCATCACCTGATGAATTTCTTGCACAGTAGGCGGCAACATATGGGTGCCAGTCGCTAAATAATGTTCAATTTCGCGAAAAATCCAAGGCCGCCCTTGCGCCGCACGGCCAATCATCACGGCATCGGCACCCGTATAATCGAGCACAAATTTAGCCTTTTCTGGAGTAGTAATGTCGCCATTTGCAATTAACGGGATGTTAATCGCCTGTTTAACAGTAGCAATGGTGTCGTACTCAGCATCGCCCATATATAGGCAGGCACGCGTGCGACCATGCATAGCAAGCGCTTGTACACCAATATCTTCCGCCATCTTAGCAACCTGCACAGCATTGCGATTTTGCTTATCCCAACCTGTGCGAATTTTTAGCGTCACAGGCACATCTACCGCAGCGACCACCGCTTTAAGAATTTGCGCCACCAGAGGCTCATCCTTTAATAGCGCAGAACCTGCCATCACATTACAAATCTTTTTAGCAGGACATCCCATGTTGATGTCGATTATTTGCGCGCCATTATCCACATTATGCTTAGCCGCTTCCGCCATCATTTTAGGGTCAGAGCCCGCGATTTGTACTGAAATTGGCTCTACTTCACCTTGATGATTAGCGCGGCGCAAGGTTTTTGCGCTACCATAAAGCAAGGAATTAGAGGTCACCATTTCAGAAACAGCCAAACCTGCACCCATTTTTTTGCACAGCATGCGGAAAGGCCTATCCGTTACGCCCGCCATCGGGGCAACGACTAGATTGTTTCTTAATGTATATGGACCAATTTGCATGAGCTCTTGATTTATTTGCCTATTATTTGAGCAAATAAAATATGGTGATAAAGTTGCCTATTTTATACGCAAACTGATGAAGATAAAACCCAAAATTGCATTAAACCCTATTACAATTCCATAAATGACCCAAAAGCTCCAAAAAGAACAAAGGAATTAGCATTATTTAGCAATTTTCTGTACTTTATTAATTTAAATTAACATATTTGAATTAGCTTAAAAATCAATAACTCATACGAATATTAAGGGTGATAACATGCGTTCATTATCTCTTTTGTTTTTTTGCATTATCAGCCAGCAAGCCTATGCCGCTGGGTTTGGCTTATCAGAACAAAATGCGAGTGGACTAGGCAACGCCTTCGCTGGCGCAGCCGCAGTGGCTGAAAACGCCAGCACGATTTACGCTAACCCAGCTGGTATGGTGTATTTAAAGGGGCAGCAACTTTCAGTGGCGATTCATGCCATTGACCCATCATCCAGCTTTCACAACACCAGCTCTGTCAAGGCTGGAGCCGCAGCACTAGGTAATGAAGGCGGCGACATAGGGGATTTGGCATTAATCCCAAACATTTACTATTCACAGCAAATCAACCCATCCCTATTTATGGGGATAGGTGTAAACGCTCCATTCGGCCTTAAAACAGAATATGACAGCCAATGGATGGGCCGTTTTCAAGCGCTGAAATCTGAGCTAAAAACCATCAACATTAATCCTGCAATTGCCTATCAGGTAAATGACAAATTTGCGATTGGCGGCGGAGTTTCTGCCATGTGGGCGCAGGCTGAGCTAACTAAGGCGATAAATATAGGCTCAAATAATACAGTCAAGGTAAAAGGTGATGACTGGGGCTTTGGTTTCAACTTGGGTGCTATCTACCAAGCCACGCCAGACACGCGCTTTGGCCTAGCTTATCGCTCAGAGGTTAGGCAAAAACTGGATGGCACATCGTCATCTACATTTCACTCAGTTGATACTATTCCCACACTAACCCTAAACACTGGCACAACCGCTGACTTAACTTTACCAGCAAACCTTTCAATCAGTGCGCTCAGCCATTTAAATTCAAAATGGGACATCATGGCAGATGTCACTTGGACAGGCTGGAGTAAATTTCAAGAACTGAAAGTTGTGCGTGACAATGGTTCAATACTCAACAATACCACTGAAAATTGGCATGACACTATGCGCTACTCATTAGGCGCCAGTTACCAATACAACGAAAAACTAAAACTCCGAACTGGAGTTGCCTTCGATGAAGAAGCCATTGATGATCAATACCGCACCGCACGCATCCCTGGCAATGATAGAACATGGTTAGCTTTTGGTGCCAGTTGGCAGGCGTTTGAGCATGATAATATTGATATTGGCTACGCGCATCTATTTATTAAAGATGCTTCCGTCAATGATAGTCAAAACATACCATCCAAAGGGTTGGTCAACGGCAATTTAGTTGGGCAATACCAAGGACAAGTTGATATTTTAAGCGTCCAATATACTCACCAGTTTTAACTAATATCGTTACTATCCTAGGTGCTAACTTTATACTCTTGAGTTTTACAAAATACTATTGCTAACAAATAAAATTATAACAATGCAAAAAACCTCTACGGCCCATATCGCCTTTGCCAGTTTTATCGGCACCACTATTGAGTTTTACGATTTTTATATCTATGCTATGGCCTCTGCCTTGGTCATCGGGCAGGTATTTTTCCCTGCAAGTGATCCTGCTGCGCAATCGCTCAATGTGTTTTTAACCTTTGGAATCGCATTTATCGCGCGGCCACTTGGCGCGATTATGTTTGGTCACTTTGGCGACAAACTAGGGCGCAAGGTCACTCTAGCAGCGTCGCTTTTAGTAATGGGCACGTCCACTTTGCTGATTGGCTTACTACCAAGTTATGAAGTCATTGGCACATGGGCACCCATTTTGTTATGTGTGCTACGTTTTGGACAAGGCATAGGCTTAGGTGGAGAATGGGGTGGCGCGGCCTTATTAGCAACAGAATTCGCCCCGTCGGGCAAACGTGGATGGTTTGGCATGTTTCCACAACTTGGGCCCTCTTTCGGCTTTTTGTTATCGACGCTTAGCTACCTAGCCCTACTGTCGATGCTCAACGAAAGTGAGTTTAAAGCTTGGGGCTGGCGATTACCTTTTATCGCAAGTGCGTTGCTTGTGGTGGTAGGCTTGTACGTGCGCTTTAAACTGACTGAAACTCCCGCATTTGCCAAAGTCGTTGCCCAAAACGGCACTCACAAAATGCCGATTCAGCCCTTATTAAAACATCATTTAAAACCCATTATATTAGGCGGTTTGGCGATGGTTGTTTGCTACAACCTGTTTTACACCAGCACGGTGTTTTGCTTAAGTTACGGCACCAGCAAACTAGGCATTACACGCGTGGATTTTTTAAAAATGTTATGTATAGCCGTGTTAATAATGATCGCTGCAACGCCTTTCTCCGCGCGACTATCTGATCGTTTTGGTCGACGCCCAGTATTGTTGACGGGTTGCACATTAGCCGTGCTAACTGGCTTTGCACTTGCACCAATGCTAACGAGTGGCGACCCTATACAAATCACATTATTTTTAGCCATATCCCTAGGTTTAATGGGCGTCACTTTCGCACCAATGGGTGCGTTTTTACCTGAACAATTTCCCGTTGCGGTACGCTACACAGGTGCAGGCCTATCCTATCAATTGGGCGGCATTTTAGGAGCATCATTCGCACCCGCAGCCTCTCAAATGCTAGTCAATAGCGGCGGCCTCACATGGGTAGGTTACTATATCTCTGCCATGGCATTGGTGAGTTTTGTTGCGATATGGTGCGCACAAGAAACTGCAAACTTGTAGCGCCGCAAATTATGCAGGCTTAGTGAGAAGCTCGAGCCTAGTAAGCCAAGCTATCGCTTGCTCTCTGCTGTCTCCACACATCTCTAAACTCGGTTGCAAACTACCACAAAATGCAGGGCGCTCGGGTTTACCAAAAATCTTACAGCGATTGTCATCATCCAGCTGAACACAACGCACCCCCGCAGGTTTGCCATTTGGCATATCAGGAATGTGGCTCTTAATACTGGGAGCCGTACAACACGCACCGCAACTAGGGCGACACTGCATTTATAGCACCGTCCACGGAAACCCCAGTTGAGTCACACCTTGCTTAAGCATCTGCATTGCCGCAAGCACTTCAGCAGTTTCACCCTTTAGGCCAACTTCTGTCGTACGCCTTTCATTCAACTTGGGCAGGCTGAATAATTTCAACTTAGGGTATTGCATGAGCATATCATTCATCAAATCAATCAACTGGCTCTCCCCCGCCTCCATCACCAAAATGGATGACTCAATATAATCTTGCGCATGAAATAGATGCGCGTAGTACGTCTCTAGCACCCACTCGATCATGGGATGCGCCATTTCGGGAAAACCTGGCACAAAATAATGTTGGTTGATGCTAAATCCCGCTACCCGATTAATTGGATTGGGAATTAAGTCACATCCTTGCGGAAAATCCGCCATCAACACACGCTTGGGATAAGCCGCTTCGCCATAGCGTGCCTCAATTTCCGCCACTGCGCCAGCATGACGCTCAATTGGCACACCTGCCGCATCCGCCGCACACTGCCGCGTATAATCATCTGGTGTAGCCCCGATGCCGCCAAAGCTAAACACCACATCACCCCGTTCCATGCTGGCCTTAAGCGAATGAGTAATTTGCTCGGGAATATCCCCCAAGTAATTCGCCCAACTTAGCTGCAAACCACGCACCGATAGCAATTCAATCACTTTTGTCAGATGCGCGTCTTGACGCTTGCCTGAGAGGATTTCATCACCAATAATATAAACGCCAAAGTTTTTCATATCAGTGATTTTAACTGACATTGCCACACCCTGCATCGTCCTTTAATGTTGCTGAAAGTTATCAGGTTTAAATAGGTTGATGCAATACCAGCAAAATAAACCACCTTTAATTCACCATCAGCCTATGATGAAAGCGCAGTTAACAATTAGGAGAACTATCATGGCAAAAGGTCAACAACGTGCTAACAAGGAAGTAAAAAAACCTAAGAAAAGTAAAGAAGTCATCGTCCCCGCTGGCTTTATCACGCCAGCAAAGCCGAGTTTGCCTGCGAAAAAATAAACCCCACCACTAACTCACCAATACTGCAGCACAGAAGCCTGCACTTGGTGAGCACCTCTCGACTCTACAGCCAGACCAACAAGAAATATTTAACGAATCTTAACCAATGCCTCAACGACAAAATGTTACATTTGCTAATTATTTTCATCCTGCCCTAAAGTTATCTCCCAGTTCGCCGATATCGATGAATGTAGCGAGTTGTTTCGCCTTAATACGCGAAGACAAATGGATCAACTGTGTTTGAAAGCAATAGTCCGATTGGACTATTTTTACAGCGCCAATAGATGATTAATATGCTGCTAAGCAGCGACTCTCCTCAATAGTGTCCTACAGAGATGTAGGTCAGGGTCGAGTCTAAATTTAGATAGGAATAACACCGAATGAATGAAATTAAAGTTAATCACAATCCGAGCAAACTCAGCTTAAAAAAACATAGAGTTGAAAAGTGGGAAACTTGGTCAAAAGAAATTTCCGTTTTTCCATGGTATTTTGGTGAGCAAGAGACCATCTATATGGTTGAAGGCGAAGTCATCGTCACCCCAGATGGCGGAACTCCTGTAAAAATTAGCAAAGGTGATTTTGCGGTTTTTCCCGAGGGAATGTCATGCATTTGGGACGTACGCCAACCCGTATTAAAACACTATCAACTAAAAAGCTCATTCGCACGTGAAACTGCAAGAAAAGTAAGAATGTGGCTAACTTTGCCAGAAGTAAGTGTTGGCAAGGTTACAATTCCCAAACTAGCCATTATCACCATGATGATCGCTTTGGCATCAGGTTTTGTTGGGCTAGAGCTGTTAGACTAAACGCACACCTTTAAGCCCACATGAGGACAATCAGCAAGTGAGAGACTCCTGATGTGGGCTAGAGTAGTTATCAAGTTGCCAGCTCAGTTTAGCTTTGGCTATCAATCAAATCTAAATACAAATCTCGCCAATCGCTATTTATGCTTTCTATAAGCTCAACTTTCCAAGCTCGATTCCACTTTTTAAGCTGTTTTTCGCGAACAATCGCATTCAACATATCATCAAACTGCTCAAAGTAAACCAAAATATGTAACCCATATTGCTTGCTAAATCCATCCACCAAATTTTGCTTATGCTGCCACACTCGCTGTAATAAATTGCTTGTCACACCAATATACAAGGTGCCACGCACTTGGTTGCTTAGAATATATACGCAGGGTTGTTTCATTAGTGTTGTGCGTAGTTCACCATTGCTAAAATGGATTCCCGTTTTCACTGGAATGACGCAGTTTGGGAAGTTTTAGATTTAAAGTTTTAACGATGCTACTTGTTCTGTTTTTTTAATTTTAATAGTTGATTTTATTACAATCTTTGAACCTAAAATTAAATTTCCCTCCATCAAAAAACCTGCCCCCTTCACCACCGTCATTCCCGTGAAAACGGGAATCCATTTTGACCTTGAGTTTTCATGCATCGATCACACAAAAATTGGGCTTACTCTTAATCATAGTTAACTAATGAGCCCCTTCCCAATCACCCCCCACCCCAACTTCTGCCAATAACGGCACATCCAACTTCGCCACCCCTTGCATCAACTCAGGCAACTTTACTTTCACCAACGCTAACTCGCCATCTGGCACCTCTAGCACCAACTCATCGTGCACTTGCATAATCAGTTTGGTTTGTAGCTTTTCTTCTCTTAGCCATTTATCTACAGCAATCATGGCAAGTTTAATTAAATCTGCCGCGGTGCCTTGCATGGGGGCGTTGATGGCGGCGCGTTCTGCGCCGTTGCGGCGTTGCACATTAGGACTATTGATTTCTGGCACCCATAATCTGCGGCCAAAATAGGTTTCGACATAGCCTTTTTGCTTGGCTTCTGCACGCGTGTTTTCCATATACGCTTTAACGCCTGGGTAGCGCGCAAAATAGCGCTCGATATAGTTGGCAGCGGCACCACGCTCGATATTAAGGTTTTGCGCGAGGCCGAAGGCGCTCATGCCGTAAATCAAGCCGAAATTAATGACTTTAGCGTAGCGGCGCTGTTCGTTATCAACAGCGCTACGTTCTACACCGAATATTTCGGCGGCCGTGGCGCGGTGGATGTCTTCGTTATTGGCGAAGGCTTGCAACATGCCTTCATCTTTTGACAGATGTGCCATAATACGTAACTCGATTTGTGAGTAATCGGCAGAAACAATGTGTGAACCTTGTGGTGCTATAAACGCCTCACGAATACGGCGACCCTCTTGTGTTCTCACTGGGATATTCTGCAAGTTAGGGTCGCTACTTGCCAATCTGCCGGTAATCGCCACCGCTTGGTTATAGCTGGTGTGCACGCGCCCTGTTTGTGGGTTAATCATTTTGGGCAGTTTGTCGGTGTAGGTAGATTTAAGCTTGGCTAAACCGCGATACTCCAGCAACACCTTGGGCAAAGGGTGATCAAGCGCAAGCTCTTGTAGCACATCTTCATCGGTACTCGGGGCGCCACTGGGCGTTTTTTTGGTGGGCTTAATGCCGAGCTTACCGAATAAAATTTCTTGTAGTTGCTTAGGCGAGCCTAAGTTAAATGGCTGGCCTGCCAACGCATAAGCTTGGTTTTCTAGCGCCACTAATTTCATGCCGATTTCATTGCTTTGGCTGTTGAGCATATTGGCGTCTATCAGCACACCGTTGCGTTCGATGGTGTACAAACACTCCATCGAGGGCATTTCAATTTGGCTGTAAATGAAATTGAGCTTTTCATCTTTGGCTACTTGCGGGTAGAGATTTTCATGCAACTGCAGGGTGATGTCAGCATCTTCTGCTGCGTATTCGCTAGCGGTTTCTACCGTCACCTGATTGAAACTGACCTGTTTGGCGCCTTTACCAGCCACTTGCTCAAAACTGATGGTTTGTAGACCTAAATGGCGCATGGCAAGATCATCCATACCGTGGCTACGATGACTTTCTAATACATAAGATTGCAGCAAGGTATCATGCGCGATGCCGTTTAAAGCAACTCCATGATTAGCCAGTATGTGTTTATCGTACTTTAAATTTTGACCGACTTTTTTAATGTTGGTGCTTTCTAAAATCGGTTTAATTTTAGCCAAGGTTTCCGCAAATGGTAATTGCACGGGCGCATCAAAATAATCATGTGTAAGCGGCAAATAAGCAGCCTCACCCGATTTTACCGAGAATGACATGCCGACTAGTTTGGCGGTCATGGGATCTAAGCTGGTGGTTTCGGTATCAAAGCAAAATAGTTCGGCTTGGCTGAGTTTGTTGAGCCACACCTCTAACTCAGCAGCAGTGAGTATGGTTTTGTAATCACGTGTAGTGTTAACCGTGGCCGCGAATAAATCAGTCGTTGCCTGCGTCATTTGTTGCCTAGTTGCATCTGAGACTGGCGTTTTTGCGACACCCGCAGGTGTGGGGCCATTTTCAGGCATATTATCCAACTCACGCTTCCAGCTTTTAAACTCAAAACGGTCAAAAAGCTCTGCTAATTTTGCTTTATCGGGCGCCTGCTGTATCAACTCATCAAAATGCTCACGAATACCCACATCGCAACGAATCGTAATCAGTTCACGTGCGGTAGGTAGCCAATCAAGTGCTGCACGCAGATTCTCGCCTACTTTGCCAGTGACACTGTCTGCGTTAGCGACAATATTATCGAGCGAGCCATATTGCTCTAACCATTTAACAGCGGTTTTCGGGCCAACTTTTTCTACGCCAGGCACATTGTCTGAGGTGTCACCGACTAGCACCAAGTAATCAATCATGCGATTGGGAGGCACGCCAAACTTAGCAGTAACGCCTGCAATATCCAGCACATCGTCTGTCTTGCGAAAAGCATCGCGCATGGTGTTAACCACAGTAATATGCTCATTTACCAATTGTGAAATGTCTTTATCGCCCGTAGAAATAATCGTTTTAATCCCTTGGTTTTCAGCCTGCTTGGCGAGCGCGCCGATGACGTCATCCGCCTCAACGCCTTCTTCGATAATCAACGGCCAGCCCATGGCGCGAATAGTTTCAAATAGTGGCTCGATTTGCATGCGCAACTCATCTGGCATACTGGCGCGGTTGGCTTTGTACTGCGGATAAATGTCATCTCGAAAGGTTTTGCCTTTGGCATCAAACACACACGCGCTATAATCTGCAGGATAATCTTTATGCAAGCGACGTAGCATATTGAGCACGCCCTGAATCGCCCCTGTCGGTTCATTGGCGCTGTTGCGTAAATCGGGCATCGCGTGAAAGGCGCGGTAAAGATAGCTTGAACCGTCAACCAAAAGTAATGTTTTCATGTCAGAATCCATTTATTGCAAAAAACGTTAAAAATAATTAGCACTCACCAATAAAACTAAGGCGTTAAATCATGGCAGTTAAGCACAAAATACCAAGAATTGTTGATCCTGATCTGATCGACAAAAGTCATTCAGCCCGTGAATCATGGCATGCATTTGAGATTATGGCAGAGTTTGTCGATGCCACCGAACATCTCAAACAAATCACGCCTGCGGTTTCGATATTCGGCAGTGCGCGCACCAAGCCAGATCATCCGTATTATAAGCAAACAGAAGAAATCGCCAGATTGCTTTCAGATGCAGGTTTTAGCGTGATCTCAGGCGGTGGCCCTGGCATTATGGAGGCCGCCAACAAAGGCGCATTTGCAGGAAAATCCCCCAGCATTGGCCTAAATATTGAGCTACCGCATGAACAGTCGGGCAACCCTTATCAAGATATTAGCCAAAACTTTAAGCATTTTTTCATGCGCAAGGTGATGTTTGTGAAATATGCCTCCGCCTATGTAGTAATGCCAGGCGGCTTTGGTACGCTCGATGAGTTAATGGAGGCGGTTACGCTCATCCAAACTGGAAAATCACGCAAAATCCCCATTATTTTAGTGGGTAGCCAATTCTGGGGTGGCTTAGTGGCATGGATACAGCAGACGCTGGTGGGCGAGGCGATGGTATCACCAAGCGATATGGATTTAATTCAAGTAATCGACGAGCCAGCGAAAATAGTCGAGGCCATATTTAAACATTACGAAACACGTGGTTTTGAGCTATCCCCTAGGGAACGCCAAATCCAACTTTATTTGTGATTATGGCGATATTGCGTGCGAATCTGCTCAGCGCGGATGCTCGCTTTTTGTTAGAATCTAATCTTGGCACATGTGAAAATTTGAGGTTTATATGAAGATTATCCGTAACATCCTGTTGGCCGCATTGTTATTGCCGTTGGTGACATTAGCGGCAGACAAAGCCCCAGTATTAGAACCTCTACCAGAAGCATTGCCACCACCCACTGGAAAAGATTTAGACAAAGAGCAAAAAGAAGAACCTGAAGTCACGACCACTAAAAAAGGCGAAGACAAAGTCGAAGAATACCGTATGCACGGTCAGTTATATATGATGAAAATCACACCACCCCATGGTAAATCTTATTACTTGTATAAAGAAGATCAAGAAGGTGCGTGGGAGCGTTTTGATGGTGCGGCGCCGCCGATCTCAGTGCCGAAATGGATTTTATTTCGATTCTAAATGTTGATGTTGAGAGGGGTAACGACCTCTCTTTTTTATGTTGAGTTTTTATGTCTGTATTTACCACGGTTTCCTTTGAGCAATTGCAACAATGGCTAACAGCCTACCCGCTGGGTGAGCTATTAGAACTTAAGGGCATCGCTGCAGGCATCACCAATACCAATTACTTTGTTACCACGAGCACTGGTCGCTATGTACTCACGATTTTTGAAGAGCACGCAGCGGACGAGTTGCCTTACTACCTCGATTTAATGTCACATCTGGCGGATAACGGTGTGCCTTGTCCACATCCTGTGGCAAACTTGCACGGTGACACACTCGGCGAACTCAATCAAAAACCAGCAGCTTTAGTCACGTGTCTGACTGGCCGCGATCTGACGTCGCCTACACCCGCACAATGCGCCGAGGTTGGCCATGTACTAGCGAAAATGCACTTAGCAGGCGCCAGCTTTAAAGGGCAAGGTCGCAACACGCGAGATGCCGCTTGGCGACATGAGACCGCAGATAAGGTACTACCAAAGCTATCTGCTGAAGAAGAGCAACTGCTGGCAGCAACGCTTAATTTTCAAGAAAACTTCAATGCCCAAGCCTTACCAAAAGGCTTGATACACGCTGATTTATTCCGCGACAACGTATTGTTTGATGGCGATAAAGTAGGCGGTTTAATTGATTTTTACTACGCCTGCCACGACGCGCTGCTTTACGATATTGCAATCACCGTCAACGATTGGTGTACCGCTGAAGATGGCAGTCTAGATGAGGCACGTGCACAATCATTGTTACAAGCGTATCATCAATTGCGACCCTTCAATGCGGCCGAAAATATAGCTTGGGCGGGCATGCTGCAAATTGCCGCTTTGCGCTTTTGGTTATCAAGACTGAATGATTTCCACTTTCCACAAGCTGGCGAATTAACGCATGCAAAAGACCCGCGTTATTTTGAACAAATATTAAAAATGCGCCAAAAGTATCCGCAAACGTTAAGCGCAATGCACATCGATACAACGCATTAAATTATGGTACTAAACTAAAGTATTAATTGGGGAAAATTATGGAAAACACTACTTCAACAGCAAGGCACGTACCAGCAAGCCACGGCTGGCAATGGATAAAAACAGGCTTCAATTTATTCAAAAGTAATCCTGGCATGTGGATGGTGCTATTTATCGTTTACTTCATCATCGCTTGCGTGATGTCCATCGTTCCATTTATCGGTCAAGTCGCGCTGAATCTAATCGCTCCAGTATTTCTGGCTGGTTTTATGATGGGCTGCCGTGCCTTAGACAATAAACAAGACCTAGAAATCAATCACCTGTTCGCAGCCTTTAAATCTCACGCGACACCACTGATTACCGTTGGTGGCACGTATTTGGTCGGTATTATTGCAGTCGTTGGTGTGGTGTTGCTACTCGGCGTTGATCAGGATGCCTTGAAACATGCTGGTGATGCTGAAAACATGCCTGATGAGGCAAAACTTGCACTCATGACCAGCCTGCTGAAACCTTTAATGATTATTCTATTGCTGCTCATCCCCATGATGATGGCTTATTGGTTTGCCCCAGCATTGGTTGTATTCAAAAATCTCAGCGCTATCGAAGCCATGAAGGTAAGTTTCCAAGCTTGCTTTCTCAACTTAACCCCATTCCTTGTCTACGGTTTGGTTGCTATGCTGTTGCTGATGCTAGCATCTATCCCCTTCGGCTTGGGCTTGCTGGTGATGGTACCTGTCATGATGGCTTCAATCTATGCAAGTTACCAAGATATTTTAGAACCATCTCTAAGCACAGACAGCAACACCGGCATTCAGAAGTTGTAATAAATTTTAGTTGAGAAACCTTTTCATTTGCATAAAAGGTTTTTCAACTAAATTGCAGCTTACAAACCCCATCAAAATAGCGAAAGCCAGCGCATAAGCGGTTAATACCCAAGGTGAAATCTGAGGGTTATGTCTGATCATCAAAATCTGAAACGGCCATGCATACAGATAAACGCCGTAAGAAACATCATTAGTGCGTCCAATACTGCTTAAAAATGCATTCTTAAAATGAAATGCGAAATTAAACATTAGGTAAGCACCACACAAGATCAGCACGTGACGCGCGAGGTAACCATGAGTAATCAACAAGCCTAGCAGCACAGCGCAGATAAATGTACGTTGCCTATTATAAGTAATCAAATCTCGATACAGATAAAATGCCACGCCGACAAAAAAGGTGGTAAAAAATCTGACGGGGCTGGTGTAAGGGTTTTCGGTCCCAAGTTGCGCGTTATAAATCACCACCCACAAGTAGAGAACAAGCATCCCAAGCAGTATCGGAAAAAACACGCGTTTTTTATGCAGCCCTAAATAGGCCAAAATTGGCACACTTAGGTAACATAAAAACTCCCATTTGATCGTCCATAAAGGGATGTTGAGGGAAATTTTTCCAAATGCGCCGTCCACCCATGGCATATCCAAGATTAAAATCTTGAATGGGATTTTTAACCAATCTTTCCACGTGTAATCGGAAAACAGCGCCCACCCGCCAGCCAATGGAGCAAAGACAAAAACAGAGATGATGGAGGCCATGGCAAATGCGGGATAAATCCGCAAGCAGCGCTTAATCAAAAAACTCTTTACCGAGCTAGAGTGATAGTAACTGGCGGCAATTAAGTAACCACTGATGAGGAAAAAGCCATTGACAGCGGACTCACCAAAATCTAAGGTGCCCGTAATTCTAGTTAAGATTTCACTTGGCCAACCACCCTTTGTTTGCTCAAAAGAGTGCCCCAGAATCACTAAACTCGCGAATAATAAGCGTAATGCGCCAAAGTTGTTCGCGTCAGCCTTAAAGTCATCACGAGGAAAACTATGCATCATTTAGCCTAATTAAGTTGGATTGACCTACCTATCAATGCTATTTAACTCTAATTAAATGTCACTACTATGATCACGAAACTTTGAAAAACCAGACTTTAGAAAACTATACTTTCTCTAACCTAAACCTTCTCTAATTTAGCATACTCCATCGCCAGCCATTTTAAGCCTTCTCGCCCAAAATTGACTTGCACACGCATATCATTAGCATTCCCTTCATAGCTCACCACCACACCCTGACCAAACTTAGCATGGGCAACGCTTTGCCCAATTTTCCATGGCATCGCGCTTTTCTGTTCGCTACTTTTATGTTTACTCATCACTGCGGGTAGCTCGTTATAATCGCGTCCCATGCTGGGTTTTGCTACAGGCTTGGCGTTGAGATGCTTGAGTAGCTCTTCAGGAATTTCATCTAAAAAACGTGATGGAATACCGTAGCGCACTTGCCCGTGCAACATACGGCTTTGCGCATGACTTAAGTACAAGCGTTGACGCGCACGCGTTACCGCCACGTACATCAAGCGACGTTCTTCTTCTAGACCATTAGCCTCATAGGTGCTTTGCTCGTGGGGGAAGAGGCCTTCCTCTACACCGCTAATAAATACCGCTTGAAACTCCAAGCCCTTAGCGGCGTGTACCGTCATTAGCTGTAAAGCATCGCGCCCAGCTTCGGCCTGATGCTCACCAGCCTCCAAACTAGCATGGG
This sequence comes from Methylophilaceae bacterium, assembly GCA_036504995.1. GTDB lineage: Bacteria > Pseudomonadota > Gammaproteobacteria > Burkholderiales > Methylophilaceae > DASXUG01. Next base: position 202,493 of record DASXUG010000012.1, read on the forward strand.
TCAAAAATTGCGTAAGTAGTGAACCAGCGACTTCGCCATTTTCATCCACATTCGTCACGCCTAAATCTTGGTTCATAAAAGCGGTGGCGGCGGAAACCAGTTCATCCAAGTTTTCGATGCGATCTGCACCCTCTTTTTCAGTCTGATAAAAGGTTTTCAAGCCAGAAAGGGTCGTTGCAAGCTCGGCAATTTCAGGCAGACTAATACCGATAGACTCTTCTTGCATTTGCTTAATCAGCGCAACAAACGCGCTGATTTTACCTGCGCTTTGTAAAGCGGCCTGCCACAAGCTACTGTCTTGGCTACGGGCAACTTCTTGCAATTGCTCCAAACTACGCGCACCAATGCCACGGGCAGGGAAATTAATCACACGCAACAGGGCCGTATCATCATGCGGATTCGTCATCAAACGCATATAGGCCATGGCATGTTTAATTTCCGCACGTTCAAAAAAGCGCAAACCACCATACACGCGATACGGCATTTGTGCAGCAAACAAAGCTTGTTCCAGCACACGCGATTGCGCATTTGAACGGTACAACATGGCGATTTGGCTTAACGCTATACCATCACGATGTAGCGACTGAATTTCTTCAACGATAAAATTAGCTTCGTCTAAATCATTATAGGCTTGGTAAACGCGCACAGGCTCGCCTGCCCCTGCAGATGTCCACAGGTTTTTGCCCAAGCGATTCTTATTGTGCGAAATAATGGCATTGGCGGCATCTAAAATATTGCTGTATGAGCGATAGTTTTGCTCTAACTTAACCACATTTTCTACGGCAAAATCTTGCTCAAAATCGCGCATATTGCCCACGCGCGCGCCGCGGAAAGCATAGATAGACTGATCATCGTCACCCACTGCAAATACCGCATTATGCGTACCCGCCAGCAATTTCAGCCATAAATATTGCAAGCGATTGGTATCCTGAAACTCATCCACCAGAATATACTGAAAGCGGCTTTGATAATGTTCGCGTATCGCTGGTTCGCGTTGTAAAACCTCATAGCAGCGTAACAGCAACTCAGCAAAATCAGCAACGCCTTCACGCTGGCATTGCTTATCATATTCTTCATAAACTTCACGCATTTTGAGCGAATGTGCGTCATACGCATCCACCGCATGGGCACGCAAACCTTCTTCTTTGCAGCTATTGATATAGCCCATCACTTGTTTGGGTGGGAATTTTTCATCATCCACTTGCATCAACTTCATTACGCGTTTGATGGCAGAGAGTTGATCTGCAGTATCTAGAATCTGAAAAGTGGATGGCAACAACGCCTCACGATGATGTGCGCGCAATAAGCGATTACACAACCCGTGGAAGGTACCTGCCCACATGCCACGCGTGTTAATTGGTAGCATTGCAGAGATGCGCGTCAGCATTTCTTTTGCGGCCTTGTTGGTAAACGTCACCGATAAAATGCCGTGCGGTGAAGCCTGCCCTGTTTGTATCAGCCAAGCAATGCGTGTCGTCAGCACACGGGTTTTTCCGCTACCAGCCCCCGCTAAAATAAGTGCGGATTGTCGGGGAAGAGTCACAGCTTCGAGTTGTTTCTCGTTTAAGCCATTCAATAGGTTTTGTGATGGATGTTCTAGCATGGGTAGATTATCGCAGGTCACGTAAGTTTATAGAAGTAACTTCGTTAAATGCCTCTAGCTAAGAATTAAAAAAACCAATTAAATCAATCAGTTTTATTTAAATTGAAAACGGATAGGGAATAAACTAAGAAAAGTACGTTTATTTGTGGGAACTAAAATAAATAAGGCCGTGTCATAATTTCACGACGACGTTAAACATCGTCCCACGCTTCTCCTCCCTGAGCGTGGAGCCTTATCTGATGAGGCTTTTACTCCCCGATTTTAATCCCCTTTAATCGGGGATTTTTTTGTTCGTTAGCTACGTAAAGGGCTTCAATCAATCAGTAGCTCGAGGTGTCGCTAGTATAAACGTAAACGCATCAAAATGTAAATGATTTGTAATTGATTTGTAAATTTATGGTTATGTACATTTTTAAAACCTTAGAAATCATCAAAACCAACATGCCCATATAAATTATTGTGCGCGATAGTCAAGTAATTGTTCTGTCAGCACCTTATAATATGCACTAATCATTTTTATGCATCTTGAAGTAACATGAGCCCAATTAAAAAAATCGCGACAGATGATGTTCGTATCAAAGAAATTAAAGAGCTAAGACCGCCCTCTGATCTGTTAAACGAACTACAAACCAGCGAACAAATTTCAGACAATATTTTAGCGCATCGCAAAGCGATTCACAGCATTTTGCATAATGCAGATGACCGCCTGTTGGTCATTATTGGCCCTTGCTCAATACACGATTACGATGCAGGCATTGAATACGCAAAACGCTTAATCGAGCAGCACCATCACTTTGCCAAAGACCTGCTGATTGTGATGCGCGTGTACTTTGAAAAACCTCGCACCACCGTTGGCTGGAAAGGTTTAATTAACGACCCGTATTTAGATGGCAGCTTTGCCATTAATGAAGGCCTGCACTTAGCGCGTAAATTTTTACTAGAGGTCAATGCGCTGGGCATGCCAGCGGCTACCGAATTTTTAGACACTATTACCCCGCAATACACGGCGGATTTAGTCACTTGGGGGGCAATTGGTGCGCGCACCACTGAGTCACAAATTCACCGCGAATTAGCTTCAGGCCTATCATGCCCTGTGGGCTTTAAAAATGGGACAGATGGCAATGTGCGGATTGCAGTAGATGCGATTAAAGCTGCCGCCAGCCCACACCACTTTTTATCAGTGACTAAAGAAGGCCATTCAGCAATTGTCTCCACCACTGGCAATGAAGATTGTCACGTGATTTTACGCGGCGGAAAAACGCCAAATTACGACGCAGCCAATATTAACGAGGCCTGTAAGGTGCTGGCAGATGCGAGCTTAGCTGCGAAGGTGATGGTTGATTGCTCTCACTCAAATAGCTCTCGCCAGTACAAGCTACAAATGCAAGTTGCGGAGAGTGTCGCCCAACAAATGACGGATGGCGATCAGCGTATTTTCGGGGTTATGGTTGAATCACACCTTAACGAAGGCCGCCAGGACCATGCGCCAGGTTGCACGCTGGAATACGGAAAATCCATTACTGATGCTTGCTTGGGTTGGACAGATAGCTTGGTGTTGCTAGAAAAACTCGCACAAGGTGTGCGCGAGCGTCGTAAAAAACATGACGGGAACGGCGAAGAGTAAAGCCTGCAGTGCAGCATAGCAGCGTGGGTTGCAAGTTACCCCAAACTTGTTACCCTACAACTGCCAATTAATCGGTGTTTGACCATGCTCAGTTAAATATCGATTAATAGCAGAAAATTGATGGTTACCAAAAAATCCGCGATGCGCAGAAAGCGGTGAAGGATGCACTGACTTCAGCACCAGATGCCTTTTCTCATCAATAAACGCGCCTTTTTTCTGCGCATAACTGCCCCACAACACAAACACCAAACCTTCGCGATGCGCATTCAACGCCGCAATCGCTACATCGGTAAATGTCTCCCAACCGCGCCCTTGGTGCGAACCTGCTTGCGCTTGTTCCACCGTCAGCGTCGCATTCAGTAACAATACCCCTTGATTTGCCCAAGGCGTTAAATCACCACTTCGACTCATGCTGATGTTTAAATCAGATGCTATCTCTTTGTAAATATTCATCAGCGAAGGCGGCAAAGCCACACCCTGCGGCACAGAAAAACTCAGCCCATGTGCCTGAGGTTGTCCTCTATCCTGCCCGTGATAGGGATCTTGCCCAATAATCACCACCCGCACTTGCTCAAATGGCGTATGGTTAAACGCATTAAAAATTAATGGGCTAGGCGGATAGATGATTTTACCCGACGATTTCTCTTGCTTTAAAAACTCACGCAACCCCTGCATATAAGGCTTGTCAAACTCATCGCCGATAATGGCTTGCCATGAGGGATGTAACTGACCTTGTTTTTGTTGAGTCATTTGTAAGTATTGTTTAATCGTAAAGTCCAATTATAAAACGCTTATGGTTAATACGCTTAAAAGATCAACTACTAAGAAATCTCTCAACAAGTGCAATAAATGCTTGTGGTTGTTCTGCATGCACCCAGTGACCCGTGGGTAACCTTGCAAATTGGGCTTGGGTAAAGTGAGCTTTGATGTGATCAATATCGTCATCATTTACATAATCACTATACTCGCCACGAATAAACAAGCAGGGTTTATCATATAACGCTGACTCACATACTGCTTGTTGCATAGCAGGATAATTAGCCTTTAATGCAGCCAAGTTAATTCGCCATGCGAATTGCTCCCCCGACTTCACCAAGTTCATCAATAGAAATTGTCTGACCGCTGCTTGATTGATGCTACTGCTTAATGCTAAATCAATCTCATTTCGAGAACGTATCGTTGAAAGGTCTACTGCCATCATGGCATCAATCAAATGGGTATGCGCATCGGCATACGTTCGCATTGCCATATCGACTACCACCAACTTATCAACTCGCTGAGGAAATTGCGTGGCAAATTGCATAGCGACTTTTCCACCCAGTGAGTGACCTAACAAATGCACAGTATTTAAATTGAGTGCATCACACAGCTCAGCAAGGTCCTCCGCCATCACGGCGTAATCTTGTTTATCAGTGTGTGGTGAATTGCCATGATTACGCAGATCTACGCTAATCACCTGAAAGTATTGAGCAAAGTGCTTAGCCACCGTGCCCCAGTTATTGCCAGAGCCAAATAGTCCATGGAGCAAAATCAGTGGCTGGCCCTGGCCTAAGGTTTGATAATGTAATTGCATAGGGGAGTTATCAAGAATTTAAGTGTACTATCGGCCTTACAACCGCCAACCCTAGAAGGCTGAGTGAATTTCCTAAGTTACCCAACCCGCCTGTTTTAATCTTATTCGATACCTAATAACTCAACTTCAAATATCAGCGTCGCATCTGGGCCAATCACAGGGCCACTACCGTTTGCACCATAAGCTAATTGAGATGGAATAACCAACTCAAACTTACTACCCACCTGCATCAACTGCAGGCCTTCAACCCATCCAGCAATCACACCAGTCACAGGAAAAACGATAGGCTCACCGCGGTCATAAGAGCTATCAAACACCGTACCATCAATGAGCGTGCCTTTGTAATGCACTTTCACACTATCACTTCTTGCTGGTTTTGCACCATTGCCAGCCACCAGTGATTTATATTGCAGGCCACTATTTGTGGTGATTACACCCTCTTTTTTGCCGTTTTCAGCCAAGTAAGCAGCACCTTCAGTCTTGTTTTTTGCAGCCTGGCCAGCCTGAGCCGCCATTTGTTTTTCCTGACTCACCTGTTGAACTTCTTCAACGGTACTTCTTTTCTCTGCATCTGATAAGCGCGACGGATTGCCCGCCGTCACATCATTAATAGCCAGTGCGATTGCGTCTGTATCTAATTCAAGGCCATCATTTTGGAGCTGACGAGCCATGTTTTCACCAATGATATAACTTAAGCGTTGAGTTAAGGTGTCTAAGGTATTTGCCATTATGTTGTTTCTTTCGTTAATTGAGGATAGTAAAACTTTTTAATACAAATATATGAATGACGTAACGCATTATTATGACGGAAATAATAGGTAAAACAAAACCCGCCTAAGCGGGTTTTGTTTAAATGCTTATAGATCATTTTGCGTTAAGCAGGAAAGTGAAACAAGGCGCGCAAGCCGCAGACAATACGATTAGTATGGCAAGGCTTGCGCAACGCAGTATCACTGAACTGCTTAAATGCAAATTTACATCATACCGCCCATGCCGCCCATGCCGCCCATACCACCCATATCTCCACCCATTGCTGGAGCGTCGTCTTTAGGTAGTTCTGCGATCATGCAATCTGTAGTTAACATCAAGCCAGCTACAGAAGCCGCATTTTGCAATGCTGAACGTGTTACCTTAGTTGGATCTAACACACCCATTTCAACCATGTCGCCATAGGTTTCATTAGCTGCGTTGTAACCGTAGTTGCCTTTGCCAGCGGCTACGTTGTTTACCACCACTGATGGCTCTGCACCAGCATTTTGAACGATTTGACGTAATGGCTCTTCAACTGCGCGAAGCACGATTTTTACACCAGCTTCTTGATCTAAGTTGTCGCCTTTTACTTTTGAGATTGCTGCGATTGCGCGAATCAATGCTACGCCACCACCAGCTACAATACCTTCTTCAACCGCTGCACGTGTTGCGTGTAATGCATCTTCTACGCGTGCTTTTTTCTCTTTCATTTCGATTTCAGTCGTCGCGCCAACCTTGATCACTGCAACACCGCCAGCTAATTTAGCTACGCGCTCTTGTAGTTTTTCACGGTCGTAATCGCTTGATGACTCTTCAACTTGTTTTTTGATTTGGTCGATACGTGCTTTGATATTGGTTTCGTTACCTGCACCGTCAATAATGATGGTGTTTTCTTTACCTACTTCAATGCGTTTTGCTTGACCTAAATCTTCTAACTTAACGTTTTCAAGCTTCAAGCCTAATTCTTCAGCAATAACTGTACCGCCAGTTAAGATTGCGATATCTTCTAACATCGCTTTACGACGATCACCGAAACCAGGCGCTTTAACTGCGCAAGTTTTCAAGATACCACGGATATTATTCACAACTAATGTTGCCAGTGCTTCGCCGTCAATATCTTCAGCAATGATTAACAATGGGCGGCCAGCTTTTGCAACTTGCTCCAATGTTGGTAATAAATCACGGATGTTTGAGATTTTTTTGTCAAATAACAACACGAATGGGCTGTCTAATAATGCGATTTGACGATCTTGGTTGTTGATGAAGTATGGTGAGAGGTAGCCACGGTCAAACTGCATCCCTTCAACAACATCTAATTCGCTTTCTAAGCCTGAACCATCTTCAACGGTAATCACGCCTTCTTTACCTACTTTGTCCATCGCATCAGCAATAATTTGGCCGATAGAAGCATCAGAGTTAGCTGAAATAGCACCTACTTGTGCGATTTCTTTGCTGGTTGTACATGGTTTTGATTGTGTTTTAAGATCAGCAATCGCTGCTGCAACCGCTTTGTCGATACCACGTTTTAAATCCATTGGGTTCATGCCAGCAGCCACAGATTTCATACCTTCACGGATAATCGCTTGTGCTAAAACTGTCGCTGTTGTTGTACCGTCACCTGCGATGTCAGAAGTTTTTGAAGCTACTTCTTTCACCATTTGTGCGCCCATGTTTTCGAATTTGTCTTTTAATTCGATTTCTTTTGCTACTGAAACACCATCTTTAGTGATAGTAGGTGCGCCATATGAACGCTCTAACACCACATTGCGGCCTTTAGGGCCTAAAGTTACTTTAACTGCGTTAGCTAAAATATTTACACCATTTGTCATTTTTTGACGAACTTCATCGCCAAAACGTACGTCTTTTGCTGCCATGTTAAATCTCCTAAATTACTAAATTCTGTTGAATAGGTTTAAAAAAGGTTAGCGTAATTACGCCTCAACCACGCCCATTAAATCTTCTTCGCGCATCACCAATAGCTCTGTGCCATCGACTTTAACTGTTTGGCCAGCGTATTTACCGAACAACACTTTGTCGCCTACTTTAACGTCGAGCGCAATCAATTTACCGCTATCATCTTTTTTACCAGGACCCACTGCAATTACTTCACCTTGATCTGGTTTTTCTGTTGCAGTATCAGGAATCACAATACCTGATGCAGTCGTACGCACTTCTTCTACACGCTTAACAATTACGCGGTCATGTAAAGGACGAATTTTCATAAATTACTCTCCATAGTTAACAAATTGCACTTAAATAAAAACCAAATTAAAAACAACGAATTCTATCTATATGGTGGTGATAAAGCAGCGTCAAAACAAGACTGTTAGCACTCAAACCTATAGAGTGCTAATAATAGGGGCGATGTTGGATTATTTCAAGTGCAGATGACAATTATTTTCATCGTATTGTAAGCTGCTAAATATGGCAGTAATTTTTGAATAACTTTCCAGTCTTGGGGTTGGCGTTTTTTAATCAGCGGGCTAGATTCTGTTTTGAAGTGTTTCATAGGCGTAATTTAAGACTCTAGTAAAGGTTGATGAAGTAAAGGTAGATGAAAAATGCGATTTAATACTGATCACCAACCGCTTTTAACACCCTTTAAATTGTTAGTATGCGCAAAACATGGTATTGACAAGCCTACTCTTAACCATGGTGTTGCATCATGCTAATCCTTTAATCGTTGTTTATACGAGTGGAGAAGTTTTTAGTTATTTAGATTCAATTAAACGCTTTAAGACGCCAAGGCGGCTTTTATTCGAGTGAGCGCAGCCATCACATTGACTTTTGATGTACCAACATTCATGCGCATAAACCCCTCACCACCCTTACCAAACATAGCGCCAGGCGATAGCCCTAATTGGGCTTCTTGAATAAATAAACGTTTTAACGCATCGTCATCGAGATTTAATTCTCGACAATCTAGCCAAAGCAGATAGGTGCCTTCTGGGCGAATCACCTTTATTGTTGGCAAATGCGTGTTAATAAACGCAATTGCCTCGTCGCAGGTGTTTTGCAAATATGCTATTAGTGCATTTAACCAACCACTATCCTCACGGTAGGCCGCTTCAAAAGCAACCAGATTAAACGGATTAGTGACAGAAACGCCCATTTTATTCAGGTGCGTTTGAATCGCTTGACGATGTTTGCTATTAGGTACAATCAATGCTGAAAGTCCTAGTCCTGGAATGTTAAAAGTTTTACTAGGCGAAACGGCCGTAATAATACTGTGCTGCTCATCAGGATACGATGATGGTATGGGCTCAGACTCGATTGCCAAACGACTGAGCGTTAGATGTTTCGCGTTTGCGTAAACCAAATCAGCATGAATTTCATCGGATAAAATAATCAAATCGTGCTTTTTGGCGATGGCTAACAATTTCAGCAGCTCATCTTTCGTCCAAACACGCCCAACTGGGTTATGCGGCGAGCAAAGCAGGAGCAACTCTGCATCTTTAGCACAGGTATCAAGTTGTTCAAAATCCATTTCATAATGCGAATGACCAGTAACGTCGTTTTGTACCGCTAATGGGTTTTCAATTAAACGACGATTTTGATTGGTTACTGCAGAAAAAAAAGGAAAATAAACAGGTGGCTGCACAATCACACCCGCATTTTCTGCAGTTAACGCCGCCACGACTAAATTTAAAGAAGGTACCACACCAGGCGTGAGCACAATCCACTCACGCTTCACTTGCCATTGATGCTTTGCAAGTAGCCAATCCATGAGTGCTGCATAGAGGCTTTCAGGCGCTATGCTGTAGCCAAAAACAGGATGGTTTGCTCTAGCTTGTAGTGCTTTTGTGATCGCTTCTGGAACCGCAAAATCCATATCTGCTACCCACATCGGCATGACATCGTTTGTACCAAATGTGACTAATCTGCCGTCATATTTGAGTGATTGCGTACCCTCGCGTGCAATAATCTGGTCAAATGGGTTGCTCAACTTATGCGTTCCCAAAGGGTCACTTCAGAAAGCGTATGTTGAAACTTGTGACGGGTTTCACGAATCACAAATGGAATTTCAACAGGGGCCTGCAGGAGTTTAAAGTGTTGCCCCAGTAAGGCCTTCAGACCATCAAGGGTTGATACATTTTCTCCATCTCGCTTAAATCCACCAATCCACTCTTCTCGTGGGGTATGCTCTTCTAGCCAAGTGTATGGTGAGGTCACCATTAGCACGCCGCCGATATTTAAACGCCCATGAATAGTGCTTAGGAATTGGCGAGGGCTGTAAAGACGATCAATTAAATTGGCTGCGAGAATAAAATCGTAGCCTGTAAATTGCGGTTTAAGGTTACAGGCATCACCTTGCCAAAACTCTACTTTATGCGCCACATCTTCTAATTGAAGTTCAGCTAGACTGCGTTCTTGATAGCTGACTAAATCACCTTCATTCACCATGGTGTAACGCAATACTCCCTGCTGCGCTAGCTTGAGAGCTAAGCCGATAAACCGTGCAGAAAAATCAATACCAGTCACATGATCAAAATGCTTGGCTAATTCAAATGTAGCGCGCCCAGTTGCACAACCTAAATCTAATGCAGTTTTGGCTGGCCTTGATTGCAGGCTTTGAATCGCAAAATCGCTTAGTGCTTTGGGGAAATTGGGTACACCATAATAGGTGTCTCCATAATGAAACTCCGCATACTCAGAAAGCTGTTTGTCAGATTCATAATGCGATGCGTTATCTTCGATTGGGGTATCAGTCACAATATAGCGGAATCCTGCGTGTTGAAAAAAGTGTCGCCTAAACGCATAACGGGCACTTTTAATCGCCTCGTTGCCTGTTGAAATCCAAGAGCCGCCTTTAATAATATTATGGCGACCATCAAAAGTGGGGGTTGTAAAGTCATCGTATAATGGATGCACCTTAAACCCATCAAATGGAAAAATGGGCGATTCTGTCCACTGCCAAACATTACCAACTACATCATATAAATCGCCATGCGCAAATTGATTAACGGGGCAAGAGGATGCAAAATGATCAAGGAAAAGGTTTGCATTCATACTACTCGCTAGCTTTTCGTCTGACAAGCCAGCATGTTCGTAGATACTGTACCACTCTTGTTCAGTTGGCATGCGCACCTGCTTACCCAATTGGAGTGACTGCCAGTTACAAAATGCCTTTGCCTCATGGTAATTGACTTCCACAGGCCAACTCCAAGGCATATCGACTTCCTCGGTCATTAATCTCAGCTTCCAAGTGTCACCTTGTTTTACCCAAAAAGTAGGATGCTCAGCCTGTGTATATTGCCGCCAACTTAGGCCCTCTTCTTGCCAGTATTTATCATCATGATAACCACCAGCTTCAACAAAGGCTAAAAACTCTTCATTGGAGGTCAAATACTTCGCCGCTTGAAAAGCTGGACAATGTGTTTTAAATTGACCATATTCATTATCCCAGCCGTAATACTGGGTTGATTTGCTTAACTCAATATCCCTTGCAGGAATATTCACCAATTCATTCACTGGTGCTGGGACTTCAAACGCATGACATGGCGCCCACGCTGATGACTGTTGTACAAACTGCAAATCCTGTTGCCGAATTAATACAGAGCTGGTTTCTAAATGAATGCGTTCATGCTCTATCCCCATTAAAATCGGCCACCACTGGCTATCCCAATCAATCGGCAGATTTAACGGAAGCGTGTTAATTAACGCATCAACTACCAAGCGTACGCTCGCACGATAAGCTTTTACCTCTGCAGGCGAAGGCCAGTTGTAGTTCATCTCGTTAACATCATCCCAGCCCATTTCATCGACACCAACAGCAAACATCGACTCAAATTGAGGGTTCACACGCTTGGTGATTAAACCAGCCAAAATCAATTTATTGATAAAAAAAGTATTGGTATGGCCGTAATAAAAAATGAGTGGGTGCCGCAAGTGAATGGGTTTAACGTAATACGCCTCGTCATTTTTTAATGTTTGAAATAAGCTTTCGTACAGATCTGACGTTTGATGAAAATAAGAACGAATCTGCTCACGCGTGATAGGTATTTTATGATTGTTTATGACGATGCTACGATTTGAGGGTTTATGCATAATTTATTCGAGTTAGTTGTCTAGCCGATTAGTTTGTGCCATTTAAAAATAGATCTTGTCATTGGATTGTTTACTTTAAATCACTATTTTTAGTCTTTTCCACCACGTTTGTCGTTCTTAGCAAGTAATCAATATTACTTACATGTGGTGCACCACAAAAGAAAGTTAACATGCATGTATTGGTGCTGTTAAGTCAATATTAGTTCATTAAGAATCCTTTTATAGCCTGATTGTAGACTTTCAGAATCAAAAAATTCGGCCCCGTTGAGACCCTTTCAATTTATTAATTAGCGTAAGAGTAAGCGACCAATATTTTAGTGGTGCTTTGATAGACCCAAGGAGAATTCTCCGCAATAGAATAATGAATAATCTCAGGTTAGTTTGCGATAAAACGAAAAAATCTCGAGTTACCTTGCGAACTTCAGTGTTTTAAGCATTGCGATAATTTTTATAAGTTAATGATTTAATTATAATTTATAATATCAACTTAATTTACGAACGATAATTTTTATGGTTCGCAATCTGGGGCAGTGCCCGTATCAAGTGTTTTGATATGCTGGGCAATCTTGTTTGAGAGCTGGGTCACCACTTTTTGCATGCCTTGCACCACGGCATCTACTGAGTTACCTATCATTTGCTGAGTGTCAAACTGACATAAAGTAGCGTCGGCTTTTACGTCACTTGAGATAGTGTTTAGGCTTTGTACTTTCCAGCTAAAGTCAGCTTGTACCGATTGCCCTTTAATTACTTGTAGCTGCTGCAATGTCACATTGACCTGATAAGCCTTTTGAGTAGGCGCTACCAAATGAGTTAACTCGCTGTAAATAGCGTCATGTAACTCATCATCAAACATAGCCCCCCAGCGCTCGTTTTCTAACAATATAAGCTGTGGGCTGGTGGCAGAATTTAAAACGATCTGTGGCCGCTTAAAGCGTTCAGGCACCTTGACGGGACGCAGGTCAATAGTTTTATAGCTAGTAGGAGATGGCGCACTCTGATAAGTATTGCTTAAGGTATAAAAACGGGTTGGCGCGGTGGTGCCGCAGGCCGTAACAGTCATAGTCATAGTCAAAGAGACAGAAAGCAAAAGCTGTTTTATGTTGTGCATATTGCGTTTATTCATTTTTAGGCTCCGCCGGCTTGCCGCGTATTAATGATTCTGGGTGCTGCTCAAGATAGTCTGTGAGCACTTTTAATGACACGGCCGCACGCGATAAATCTTGAAAAGTTTGCCGCAAATCTTGTTGCAATGGCGCATCCTCAGCTAAGCTGCGCTGCGCGGTACTTAATGTAATATCCGCCGTGTGCAAAGTCTGCTCGGCACTATGTAAGGTGGTACGCACGTCCTTCATCGCAGCGATAATTTCGGGTGCAACATCGTTGTGCAGACTTTGCGTCAGTTTTTGCGCATTTTGTAAAGTGACATCGAAGTTAATCAAAGTTTTGTTTAACTCTGCTCCAATTTGGTCAAACGGCACTTTACTAAGTTTGCCTGCGATGGTGGCTATTTGTGTTTGCAGTTCATCCAAGCTGCCTGGCATAGTCGGTAACTCAAGCGGCTCTTTATTGATATCAATCTGTACTTTCGGGGCGTTAGGAAAGAAATCTATCGCCACATAAAGTTGCCCTGTAATCAGGCTGCCTGTGCGTAATTGCGCGCGCATGCCATTATCAATAAATAGCTTGAGTCTTTGTTTTTTAGAGGATGAGGATTGCTGATCTTCGTTATATTTTCGCCCTAGTCTATCTGAATATATTTCTACAACTACAGGCATCTGGAACTGATGTCGTTTGCTGTCGTAATCTATGCCGAGCGATTTTACTTTACCTATCACTACACCACGAAAATCCACAGGGGCACCAGGGCTCAAACCACGTAGCGATTGATTAAAGTACAGCACAGCGGTTTCTGCTACCCCATTGGGAGTTTGAAAGGCATCACTTTGATTATCTGCCAAATCAAATACTGTGTTTTCGTTGGCTAATGTGCCCGTATCATCATCGACAGATTGAAAGGCTAAACCTCCAACCGCAAGAGAAGCAAGGGATAAGGTGTTGACTTTAATGCCATCGGAGTTAATCTCTAGATTGATACCGCTGGCATGCCAAAAACGGGTGTTCAAACCTACAAATTTATCATAAGGCGCATCTACGAAAATATGCAGACTGATGCCTCTACCATCCTCATCCAGATTGTAAGAAGCTACGCGACCGACTTTAATCATACGATAAAAAACGGGGGAGCCTATATCCAGCGAGCCTATATCTTGTGCATGTAAAATAAACTGCTTACCCGCTGCGTCGCGCGTAACAATGGGTTGTGATTCCATCCCTGTAAACTGCCTTGAGGTTTCCTCAGATTTGCCCGCATCTGCACCGATATAAGCGCCAGAAAACAAAGTTCCTAAACCCGAGATACCCGAGGCATCGACACGCGGACGAACGATCCAAAAAGTAGTGTCGCTGGCAGTGAAGCTTCTAGCATCCTTAGATAACTGTATAGTCACTAACACCTCGGACCTATCGGGGCTAAGTTTAATGGCTTGCACTTCGCCAATCTCTACATCTTTATACTTAACCTTGCTTTTGCCTGCTTGCAGACCTTCGGCCGTGCGCAATGAGACGGTGATCGTAGGGCCGCGATCCATAATAATCTTAAAAACTAAAATGATCCCCACCAATGCTGCAACAATAGGAATCAACCACACTAAGGAAGGCAGCCAGCGCTGTCCATGACTGACACTTGGCTGTAGGGGTTGGCCTGTGCTAGAACCTTCTTGTGCGCCAGTAGTAGCTGGATTTGGATTGTCACTACTCATCAACGGACTCCATCTTGGTGTTTCACTTGTTTATTCAGCGCATCCCAGCTGAGTCTGGGATCAAAGCTCTGTGAAGCCAGCATGGTAAATATCACCACGGCTGCAAACGCAACGATGCCGACACCAGCAGTAATACTGGCATAGCCTGGCATTTGCACCAATCCTACCAGTATAGAGACTACAAATACATCTAACATAGACCAGCGCCCTATAAATTCCAGCATACGGTAGAGATTAGCGCGTTGCTGTAAACGCCATAAGCTAGCACGCTGCGACATAATTAATAAAAACATTAAGGTGGATATTTTAACCAGAGGCACTAAAAAACTAGCGATAAACACGATGGCGGCCAAACCCCACTCGTCTGCCACCCAAAAGAAAATCACGCCACCTAGAATAGTAGATTGCTGCTCTGCAAATAAAGTTTGCGTCACCATCACAGGCATCAAATTAGCAGGGATATAGACGATACATGCTGCGATTAAAAAAGCCCAGCAACGCTGATAGCTACTCGGTTTTCTGGCATGCAACTCACTACCGCAATGCATGCATTTATCATGCTCAGCTGCATGCTGCCACAACTTGCGACAGTGATGGCATGCCAGCATATTTTGACCAAGTGCCGTTTCAACTTCTGTCATCAGCGTACTTTCTCAGACTAGAGTAATCAAGGCTCATCATTCAAGGCCGCAGTAGAGGTTGTTTTTGCACTACTAGGAAACTCCGATTGCCAAAAATTTCTTGGGTCAAACGAAATAATAACGGTGAGCAAAATCGTTAAGCCACTAAATGCCCATAAAGCGATACCAGGAATAATATCCGCCATATTCATTAATTTAATTAATGCGACTAACACACCCAGCATAAACACTTCCACCATTCCCCACGGCTGTATCAATTGCAGTGTTCTGACCATTAACTGAAATCCTGGCGGGCGCTGCTTTTTTTGATGCCCAAGCAAAATATATATTAGTAGCAGCAATTGTAGCAAAGGCAATAAGATGATGGTGATCAGCACCAGCAAGGCTATTAGCGATGTGCCTTCCTCGCTTAGCGCCAAGACTGCACCCATCAACGTGGTTTGATTAACTTGCCCCTGAATATCCAACGCCACAATCGGAAAAGCATTGGCGATAATAAATAAAATAAGGGCAGATAGGGTTAAGGGTAAAAGATACTGCCAGCGCCTTCCTAGGTTACGCTCTAGCTCCGCATGACAACGCGAACAACGGGCAATCTCGCCACTGGCCAATGGCACTCTGGTGTGGAGCGCGTCGCAATGCTCACAAGCGATGAGGCCGATTACCTCTTGCATTGGCGTAGATGGCGGCGCTGATTGCATAATGTATGGCATAATAATTTCAAGTGATATGGCATTAACATCTACTATTCAGGCTCTGAGCGTTCTAGCTCAAACAGTGTTTTAAGATCTTGGCGCCCTTGTTCAGCTAAGCTTACTAGAGCACTCCTATCATGTCTAATTTTACGAGTAGCTTCGAGTTGTTCTATATCGTATTTCTCAAACTGCTTAATGGCTTTTGCAGCAGAGCTTGCTGTCTCGCCAATTGCCATCAATGCCTGTTTGGCCGCCTCTAACGATGAGTAAAAAGTTTCTCTGATCGGGTTTAAATCAAGCTCTCGAAGATCGAATGCATCAGTTCGGCTTCTGGCTCTCACCACAACGGCAACCTTGGGCCATCGGGCTTGCACCAATTTAGCCATATTTAAAGCAGCACTTGGGTCATTGACTGCAATAACAAATAACTTCGCTTCCGCGATGCCAGCCTCTTCCAACAAATCCAGCCTAGAAGCATCTCCGTAATAACAACGCCAGCCAAATTCGCGCATTAAATCAACTTGGTTAGGGTCATTGTCAATGAGGGTTGGGGTCATGCCTTTTGCCAAAAGCACCCTGCCAACAATTTGTCCAAAACGACCAAAACCTGCAATGATAACTGCGTTACTTTCTGAAATAGAGTCTTTTGGACGCACACCACATTGCAGCTTCAAGAAGCGATCATAAAGCAACAGTAATATGGGTGTAATCAACATAGAGACGGCAACAATGGCATTGAGGATATTGTAGGTTTCGCGTGGAATAGAATTTTGCGCTAATGCAACGCCAAAGATCACAAAGGCAAACTCACCGATTTGGGAAAGGGATACCCCGAACAGCAATGTATCTCGCAAGGGATACTTAAACAGCCTGCCAAGACCCACTAAAACCAATAGCTTAGTCACGACGATTAGCAGTGCAAAGCCGAAAATCAAGAATGGCTTATTCGCCAATAAAGATAGGTCTACAGACATCCCAACTGCAATAAAAAACAAGCCCAGCAATAAGCCCTTGACTGGTTCAATGTCTAATCTAAGCTCATACCGATATTCTGAATCTGCCAATAGCACTCCCGCCAAGAAAGTTCCAAGCGCCATAGATAAGCCAACCGATTGCATGGCCAACGAGACGCCTATGACAAGTAGCAATGAAAATGCGACAAAAATCTCTCTAACGCCAGTTTGAGCGATGATGCGCATCACTGGACGCAGCAAGGTTCGACTGGCCAAGATAATGATTAAAATAACTGCAATGGCCTTGGCCACAGCCCAAATATCAAAGCTCGACTTAGCACTGTTTGGCGCAATAAATGCGAGCAGCATAAATAGCGGAATAACGGATAAGTCTTGAAACAGCAGGGTCGCAAATGAAGCCTGACCGCCTGCGGTGCTTAACTGTTTTTTTTCAGTTAACGCAGTTAGCCCAATTGCTGTGGAGGACATCGCTACGCCCATGCCGATGACGAGCGCCTCAGTCCAGAGAAAGTTCATCAAATGCGCAATTACGGTGACCAATCCCATCGTGAGGGTCACTTGCAGGCCACCTAAGCCGAATAAAAGCTTGCGTAGTTCCCATACTTTTTGCGACTCAAGCTCCAGCCCCACTAGAAAAAGCATCAACACCACCCCAAACTCTGCAAAGTGTAATACCTGCTCTGGGTCTGCGATAAGCTTTAAGGCATAAGGGCCAATCAAAACGCCTGCAATTAAATAGCCGAGCACTGAGCCTAAGCCCAACCGTTTAAACAATGGAACTAAAAATATAGCGGAAGCGAGATATATCGCAGCTTGAACAAGAAAATTAGATGAATTCATCAAGACCTTTAATCATAAATTTAGATGGCTGTTGGATGGCCCGCATTAACCCAGGCATCAATACCGCCCGTTAATGGCCTCACCCTTTTATAGCCTTTTTTCATAAGCATTTTTGCCACTTTTGCGGAGGTGACTTCGTTGGGGCAGGCGCAATATAGAATAATTTCATCATCTACTGAAGCATCCAATATCACCGTATCCACTTTTTCAATTGAAACAGCAATCGCTCCAGGAATGATTCCACTATCTTGCAAGTGTAACGGCCTTACATCAATAATGGTAGGTTTTAAGCCCCCACTCAGCATTCGATTAAGCTCGGAGACAGAAATCTGAGCCATCCTCAACGACTTTAAGAATCTATGCCTTTGCCACCACTTAGAGGCAATAAATGCAGCAAGACCTAGCGCAATCAAAAGGCCGCCCCACTTACCCATTTGTACTAATACATTTAATAAATCATCAATTGCGTTACTAAATAGTGTGCCTAAAAGAATCGCAGAACCAGCCCAGAGCGCTGCGCCTAAAGCGTCAAAAACCAGAAATGTCAGTACATTTGTGCCTAGCGTACCCGCCAAGGCACTAGATACAGTAGAGAGTCCAGGAATAAATTTACAAAATAGCAAGGTGGCAGGGCCCGTGCGCAAGTAAATTGATTCGGTCTGCCTCACACAAGAGTCTGGGGATAACGATATTTTGCATAACTTTGCCATAACTTTATTGCCATACTTACGGCCGCTAAAAAACCAAAAAAAATCTGCGATTAATGCGCCACTTACTGCAATTAATAATAGTGCTACTGCAGAGTAATTACCTTGAGTTAACAGTGCCCCAGTCACCAGCAAGGTCGGGTATGCGGGGACTGGCAGACCGATTTGCTCACAAAACACATTGGCAAAGACGATGAATAAGCCATATTGTTGAATCAAATTAATAATATTGGCTACCATTTTGTTTATACTTTCCTGTAAAAAATTGTTTTGGTGCAATTACTAAGCTAAACGACTGCCAAAGCTTACTGCATATTGCTCGGTAACGGGGTTAGTATTGATTGGAAGCAGCCCATAACCTTTCGATAAAAGGGGCACTCTTAACCTTATTAATCCACCAGGTTAACCCAGCACCCACCTCTTCTGATCGCCATGCCATATAGATAGGTTCAGGTTTTCTGGGCTCCTCAACATTTTTTATAATCAATAGCCCTTTGCTAATGGCATTACGCACCATGGGTTCTGGCAAAAAACCAAAGCCCATGCCTGCTAGTTGATAATCATATTTAGTTTGCATATCTGGCAAGGCTAAGGTGTTCTGGCCAAATAACAGCCCAACCGTTCGTGGCGGCAATTTTCTTACCGAATCACTGACACTAATTGCTAAATGATTAGCCAGATCTGACTTTGTTATTGGCGTGTCAAGGTTAGCTAAAGGGTGCTGTGGAGCAACCGCAAAAACAAATTCAATATGCCCGATCAGATAACTATTGTAACCTCCGCCAGATGGCCCCTCTCCCGCTGCGCCTATCAGCAAATCAACTCGACGGTCCAGCAAGGCCTCCCATGTGCCTGATAAAGCCTCTTGAGAGAATTTTAACCGCGTCAAATCAGCAATTTTATAAAACTCAGCCACTTCAGGGATCAACGCTGAGGGTGAAAAAATAGAATCCATGCCTATGGTGAGCTCGGTTTCCCAGCCACAAGCTACCCTGCGCACGCGATGCTCTAAATCCGTGGCGGCCTTAAGCAAGTGTCGCCCCTCTTTTAACAACTCATTCCCTGCTTTAGTAATGGTGACTTTTGGCCCAAACCGCTCAAACAGTTTTACATCTAAATCCTGCTCCAACTTATTAACCGTGTAGGAAATTGTTGAAGGCACTTTAAACAATTCATTTCCTGCGGCTGCGAATGATCCCAAGCGATCAATCGCATCCAATATCAGCAAGGCATCTAAGCTAATTCTAAACATTCAATTTTTTCGATGATAGGTTGATAATTTTTCCGTTTTTCATCCACACAGCATTCATTCATACTTCACACATGCTTTAGAAACAACTGATTTAACAAGTTAATTGTATTCGAAATTAATGAACGTATGTTGAAAAAAGCCTTGTAACTTAACCAAAGGAGTTAATCATGTTAAAGATTCATAAAAGTAGTAATCGTGGCGCCGCTGACCATGGCTGGTTGCAATCTAACCACTCATTTTCTTTTGGTCATTATTACAACCCTGAAGAAATGGGGTTTGGTCCATTAGTCGTCATTAATGAAGATCGCGTGCAACCAAGCCAAGGCTTTGGCACACACGGCCATAAAGACATGGAGATTATTACCTATGTCATCAATGGCGCGCTTGAGCACAAAGACAGTATGGGCACTGGTTCAGTGATTCGTTATGGGGATGTGCAAAGAATGAGCGCTGGCACTGGAGTGCGTCATAGCGAGTTTAATCACTCTGCTACTGAACGCGTACATTTTCTGCAAATTTGGATAGAGCCAAACGTTAAAAATATTGAACCTAGCTATGAAGAAAAACATTTTGACTTAGCTTCTAAAACTGGGCACTTACGTTTAATCGGCTCTCCAGATGGTAGCGATGGCTCTGTACTGATCCATCAGGATGCCTATCTTTACGCTTCTGTGCTTAATGGGTCAGATGAAGTTAAGTACCCACTGCAAGAGGGTCGTCTAGCTTATGTGCACGTAATTCGCGGGCAAGTAGATGTGTGTGGCAACACCTTAAAAACTGGAGATGCATTAAAGATTAAAGATATTGCTTTGATTGAGTTTAATAACGCAATTGAGGTTGAGTTTTTATTGTTCGATCTTCCAAACTAAATTTTAACCAGATAACTTTTATATTTTTTATATGCAAAGGAGCAATACCATGACTACAGAAACAATTTTGATTATCGGTGCGGCGGGTAACAACGGTTTGGCGACTATCGAATCGCTAGTTAAAAAAGACAATAGCAACTTTAAAGTGCGTGCTGGGGTAAGAACTGAAGAAAAAGCGTTGCAACTGCAAAAACAATACCCAGCTATTGAAACAGCGGTAATTAATTTAGACGAACCAAACACTTTAGCGCCTGCTATGAAGGGAGTCTCGAGGGTATTTATCATTCCTGGTAATGTTGAAAACCGCGCGCAACATGCAAAAAATGTGATTGATGCTGCCGTCGCTTCTGGCTCAGTAGAGAAAGTTGTACTTTACTCCGTAGTAGGGGCTGAGTGGGAGGCTATCCTGTTTGCTCGCCAATTCCGCGAGGCTGAAAAGTATCTTGAAGCCTCAGGCCTGCAATGGACGCACTTGCGCACGATTTGGTTCCAAGAGAACTTTCTTGGCTGGGCTGACGGTATAAAACAAGGGGCATTTTATTTTGGCGTGAGAGAGGGTAAATTTGCGCCATTAAATGTCAAAGATATCGGCGAAATTGCGGCCAATATTCTTACAACCAACGGCCACAATAAAAAAGCCTACAACATCACGGGCCCAGAACTTTTATCTGGTCGAGGAATTGCGGATATTTTTAGCAAGATCACTAACCGCAACATTGATTATGTGTCTCCAGATAAAAACACCACATTACAATCTTTATTGGGTGCTGGATGGCCAGAATGGCAAGCTAAAGGCGTGCTTGAACTATTTGAAGTGTTCGCCTCAAACCAAGCAGCCGTTGTTAGCCCAGATGGCGAAGTATTACTAGGTCGTCCGCTAACAAAACTAGCTGACTATTTAGAAACCAACAAAACGCTATTTGTTTAACGCTAAATATAGGAGTTGAATAAGGGCTTAGCCGCATGGCTAAGCCCTTATCTGATCACCTGATAACCAGTCCAAGTAAATCGCTTTAAACCACGGTACCCGAACTCAAGCGATGCAATGCACTTACCATCACATCAATTTCAGCATAAGTGTTATAAAACGCTAATGAAGGCCGAACTGTAGTTTCCACGCCAAATCTACGCAGTATTGGTTGCGCACAATGATGGCCTGAACGTACAGCAACCCCTTCTTGATTGAGCGCAGCGCCTACTTCTTCGCTCTTGTAACCTTTTAACGCAAATGACAAAACGCTGGCTTTTTCTTTAGCGGTGCCAATCAAAGTTAAACCTGGCACTTGGCACATCGCAGCCGTTGCATACACCAACAACTCATGCTCGTAGCGCGCAATATTGTCGATACCAATACGCTCAACATACTCCAAGGCCGCACCTAAACCCACTGCATCGGCTATGTTGCCAGTCCCTGCCTCAAACTTTGCAGGGGCTGCATGAAAGACGGTTTTTTCAAAGGTCACGTCTTGAATCATATTGCCGCCACCTTGCCATGCGGGCATATCTGCAAGCACATCGGCTTTGCCATACAGCGCGCCTATGCCCGTTGGCCCAAATACTTTATGCCCTGAGAACACAAAGAAATCTGGATTCAACGCTTGCACATCGCTACGCATATGCGAGACAGACTGTGCGCCATCAAGCAAGACTTTTGCGCCAGCGTGATGTGCCATCGCAATCATTTCTTTTGCAGGAGTCACCGTTCCTAAAGCATTGGATACTTGTGTGAATGAAACCAACTTGGTGCGTGAAGTGAGTAGTTTTTGGTACTCCTCTAAAATCACTTGGCCACTATCATCCACTGGCGCTACTTTGAGTTTTGCCCCTGTTTCTAGGCAAAGCTGCTGCCAAGGGACAATATTAGCGTGATGCTCTAAGTGGGAAATCAAAACTTCATCTCCCTCACCCAAGTGTTTTTTACCCCAGGTTTTCGCTACTAAATTAATCGCTTCCGTCGTGCCACGCACAAATACGATATTATCCACCGAAGGTGCGTTGATAAATCGACGTACACTTTCACGCGCACCTTCATAAGCATCTGTGGCACGTGCAGCTAATTCGTGCGCAGCGCGATGGATATTCGAGTTTTCGTGTTGATAGAAATGACTAATACGATCAATCACGGCTTGTGGCTTTTGCGTCGTGGCTGCATTATCAAACCAGATCAAGGGGCGGCCATTGACCAACTCACGCAAAATCGGAAAATCTTTACGTACCAAATTGGCATCAAACGGCGGATGCGCTGATGGTGCAAGATTTCCTGACTGCTGAAAAGGTGAAGCCTCAAGACCATTCGCCTGCAAGAAGTAAAACTGCCCTACACTTGGATTTGGATTTGCAACTTGTGATGAACTTGCCCCACCTAAATTAGGTTGCGGCAAGCTAGCCAAACCCAAGTTGGATGACTGAGGGCTGGTCAAAGTACCTACTGGCAGTTGGCTACCCAACAATTGCGTAAGCTCATCCTGATAAGGCAAGTCAGCACCCAGATTTGGCAGTTTTGCCACCTCTAGCGTAGCAAAATCTAATGGTGAACCGCCCAACTGCCCCACATTTGTATCTAACGCAGGGGGCTGGTTTAAAGGCAAATTCACAGGTTGCAAGGCAATATCTTGCGATAACGAATCAGTCGCAGGTAAAGTTGTTTTTTGTGCAAAAGGCGATTCCGTTGGAAATCCATCTGCATACAAATCATTGACAATGTTAGTGAGAGTATCAATGTCCAACTGACCTGTCTGCTCTAGACCTCTGCCAACCCCGAGCGCTGCCGCCATCTTCAGATGATCGCCAGGCAACGCTGCTAAAATCGCCTCGGGCTCAAACGATGATAAATCGAAGGGATTACTTGTAGTCATAGTAGTTGTCTACTCCGACATCCTCAAGCACGGCAATCGCGTCTTCCGTCAATACCGCTAATGAGCAATAGAGTGACACCAAATATGAAGCAATCGCCTTGTGGTTAATACCCATAAAGCGCACAGATAAGCCCATGCTTTGTTGACCTGGCAAATTAGGCTGATACAAGCCAACCACCCCTTGGCGACTTTCACCGACGCGCAACAACAGAATGCTGGATTTACCCTTATTGATTGGCAATTTATCGCTAGGAATCAACGGCACCCCGCGCCAAGTAATAAATTGTGAGCCAAATAATGAAACCGTTGGCGGTGGCACACCGCGACGCGTGCACTCGCGACCGAATGCCGCAATGGCTTTAGGGTGGGCCAAGAAAAATGCTGGCTCTTTCCATACTTTAGTCAACAACTCATCTAAATCATCAGGTGTTGGTGCACCTGTACGTGATTTTACGCGTTGAGAGGCGACGATATTATTTAACAAACCATATTCTTTGTTATTGATCAGTTCGCTTTCTTGGCGCTCTTTCACCACTTCAATGGTCAAGCGTAGTTGCTCTTTAATTTGGTTGTGTGGGCTGCTATACAGATCAGACACACGAGTGTGCACATCCACCACGGTATTAACCGCATTCAACACATACTCACGGCCCCACTCTTCGTAATCCACAAATGTCGCAGGCAGTTCGCGCTCATCTTTGTTAGAGCAATCGACCTCAATCGCACCTGGATTTTTTGCTTTATTGACGCGATATATCCCTGCCTCAACGGGTACCCAATTCATCAAATGTACCAGCCAACGCGGGCTGATGGTGCTAAGCATTGGTACGGTTTTAGTGGCATTGGATAGCGTGCGTGCTGCTACATCACCTAATGCGGTTTGAATTTGTTGATCTGCCATTGTTACTCTCTCCTGTTAAAAATCATTTAAAACGATTACTCGCTAACCTGCTTGCGGGGCGCTGCTTGTATGGGTGAAGTTTGTGTAGTCGCTTGCGTGATATTGCTGCGCGGTGGCACGCTATGGGTCAGCCACACGTTACCGCCAATCACCGAACCTTGGCCGATAGTGATACGACCAAGCACGGTTGCCCCTGCGTAGATCACTACGTCATCTTCTAAAATGGGGTGCCTTGGGCTACCTTTAATTAAGTGGCCTTGCTCGTCTGTTGGGAAACGCTTAGCACCAAGCGTAACGGCCTGATAGAGTCGCACATGACGACCAATGACCGCGGTTTCTCCAATCACCACCCCTGTACCGTGGTCAATAAAAAAACTTTCAGATATCGTCGCGCCTGGGTGTATGTCTATGCCTGTGGCTGAATGCGCAATTTCAGACACAATGCGCGCCACTAAAGGCAGCCCAAGTTTGTGTAATTCATTAGCAATTCTGTGATGAATAATGGCCTGTATCCCTGGGTAACACACCAATACCTCGTCCAAACTGCGAGCAGCTGGATCACCCTCAAAAGCCGCATAAATATCGGTGTCTAACATCTCGCGAATTTTCGGTAATCGATTGCCAAATTCACGGGTTTTGCTAAAGGCTAATTCGTCTGTGGGTTGTTTGGTTTGCTGTGTATCTGCGGCAAAATGTAGCTCTAGTTTGATTTGGCTAAACAATTCACGTAACGAGGTATCCAGCGTGTGCCCTACAAAATAATCCAAGCCTTCTTCCTTGAGGTCTGGCAAGCCCAAGCGATTAGGGAAAAGTGCAGCACTCAAGCCCTCTATCACCGACTGTAGAATTTTGCGCGATGGCAATTTGGGGGGCTTATTGCGACGCTGCCTGTGCTCAAGCGAGGCCATCCGCACCGCACGCAAGCCACTTACAATACCTTCTATTCCTAGTGTTTTAGCGCCTGTTAAGGCAATTTCGTCTTGCGAAGTCATGTCTAAAGCCTCAAAGTAAACGGCAATAAAAAAGCCAGTGGTCTCTCGACGCACTGGCTTCCGGTTGTCCGGTCAGCTGTTATTAGCTGGGCTAAATATACACCCGCTGATAGATTTTAAAAAGGGCAGTTGTTAAAAATTCTTATACTTAATTGCTATATACATATTGCCAGTTATTTATTTGACCATCGCAACTTAGGGCCTAGACGACCTAGCACAACCCGCTTTTTACTTATTACCACGGCTATGTAATATGGAGATCACCACCCACAAACTACCAACTAAAGCACAGGTAAATCCTAACAATCCGAATAGTGGCAGCCCGAGCAGAGTAGGCCCTCCAGGCACCGTCATGACGATAGAAGAACCAATAATAAGTGCCGCCACAATGACGCCAACCACCAAGCGATTGGCTGCACTGTTGATTTGATCGCCGATGCGTTTTAAGTGTGTAACATCGATATGAATCTCTAATCTACCACGCCGAGCCGTGCGCAAAAGCCGCGAAAAATCATGTGGCAGGCTGGTCAACAATGAGAAGGTATCATCTAGCGCACGCCAGCCGCGCTTGAAAAAAGCAGCGGGCGTATATTGTGCCCTTAAAGTTTGCTCTAGCAAGGGCAGTGCTTGCCCAGCCATATCAAACTCTGGGTCCAGCTCACGACCCAACCCTTCTAACGTGATAAATGCTTTGACCAGCAAGGTTAAATCACTGGGCAGTGCGAGGCGGTGTTGTCGTAAAATAGCCACTAAATCTGAGAGCATGGAGCTTAGTCTTAGCTGCTTCAACGGAACGCCATGGTACTGATCAACAAAGGCCTGTATCTCCAATACCAAAGTCTGCTCATCGACTACACTGTCGCCCGTCCATTCAATCATAATGTCGGCAACGGTTTGTGGGTTGTTTCTTACTAACCCTAGCATTAATCGAATCAACTGATCACGCCGCTCCTCCGAAAGCCTGCCAATCATGCCAAAATCAATCAGCGCGATCCGATTGCCTGGTAGGTAAAGCACATTACCTGGGTGCGGATCAGCGTGAAATAAGCCATCTTCAACGATCATTTTTAGCACCGCACTTGCGCCTCGCCTCGCGAGGATTTTGCGGTCCAGCCCTACGGTATCTACCGCCTGTAGATTGCAACCGGAGATTCCTTCGATAAAATCTTGCACGCAAACGCGCTCGCCCGTCCACTGCCAGTGAACGCGGGGGATAATAATAATGGGAGCAGGCTCGACACCCTCAGCAGTGCTTGTTGGCGGAGAGTCGGCGTCGGTATATCCCTTAAAGTTCTCAGTTACGCGCTGAGCGTTGCGACACTCACTGGCAAAATCCAGCTCATGTCGCAAGGATTGCGAAAATTGACGCACGATTTCACGCGGATGAAAAACGCGCAACTCTGGACTTTCGCTCTCTATAAGTTCGGCCAGTCGGGCGAGCCAGCGCAAATCGACTTCAATCACTGGGCGAATCCCTGGGCGACGTACCTTTACGATCACTTCACTGCCATCTTCTAATTGTGCACGATGTACTTGTGCAATAGAGGCCGCTGCCAAGGGCTTGGGGTCGATTGCCGCAAACACCTCCTCAGGCGGGGCACCTAAATCCTCGGTCAGTTGCTGCTTGATCGCATCCCAAGACTCCGCGTGCACATTGGCCTGTAACCGGCTAAATTCGGCAATCCATTCTGGCTCAAAAAGGTCAACACGCGTCGAAAGCACTTGGCCTAGCTTCACAAATGTTGGCCCCATCTCCTCCAGTGCACGTCGCACCCGCTCAGGAGAACTCATATGCGTATAATCGGAAGCCTCAGTCCAGTGCAGTGCCCGCCCTGCCCGCTCTAAAGCATTGGAGAGACCCATGCGCCGCACCATATCGCCAAAGCCATAGCGAATGAGTATTGATGCAATTTCATGCAGACGCCCAAGGTCTCGCATTGCAGTCAGTGTTTGCCAAAGCATCCTGTATTCCTTTCCAGTGGGTGACGTTTGATTTGATGCGCCTTACGCATAAAAATTCCAGCAAATACTCAAAACGAGCACCTCACACTATAAGGCATACAGGCTAAATTGCGTGTTGATGATCGTCAAATACACCCCTCATTTGCTTTGCATGCGTAATGTTAATTAACGATGAGTTTAGATTAGTCCCAAATTGATGTTAGCTACTTGACATTTATCAACGCAAACGCATGGCTTAAGACTAAAATAAAAGCTAAATTTCAATTTCTAAGTGTGTTTACCATGCGACCACATTACCTAACGCCGCTATTTTTACCAAAATCAGTGGCAGTGTTTGGCGCCAGCAATGATGCCGATGCCGTTGGCGGTATCGTTTTCAAAAACATGCTGGAAGGTGGTTATCATGGCGCACTCTATCCCATCAACCCAAAACACAGTGAGGTGCAAGGGCAGCCTGCTTTTAATGCTATTGGAGAGATTCAAGCTGAGGTTGAGTTAGCCATCATCACAACCCCTGCTGCGACTGTTCCAAAAATCATCGACGAGTGTGGAAAACACAATGTAAAAGCGGCGGTAATTATTTCGGCTGGGTTTGCCGAAACTGGCACTGAGGGTTTAGCGTTACAACATACAGTTTTAGAGAATGCGCGCCGTCACAATATTCGTTTGATTGGTCCTAATTGTCTGGGGGTGATGCGCCCAGATATAGGCCTAAACGCCACATTCAACAATGGTAGCGCTAACGTTGGCAATTTAGCCTTTATCTCGCAATCTGGCGCTTTATGTACGGCTATTTTAGACTGGGCAAAGTCTAACAATGTCGGTTTTTCCACGGTAGTTTCCATGGGCTCATCGATTGATGTGGATTTTGGGGAGATTCTTGATTACCTAGTTACCGACCATAATACCAAGAGTATCCTGCTCTATATTGAAGGCATTCGTAACACCCGCAGCTTTATGAGTGCCATTAGAGCGGCAGCACAGATTAAACCCGTCATACTGGTTAAAGTAGGCAGGCATGAAGTAGCCTCCAAAGCTGCCATGTCACATACTGCCTCACTGGTCGGCTCAGATGACTCATTCGATGCAGCCGTTAGGCGTGTAGGCGTGGTGCGAGTGAAGTCCGTCACCCAGCTATTTTCAGTGGCAAAAGCGCTATCTTGCGGCTTCCACCCTACAGGTAATCGACTGGCAGTCGTGACCAATGGTGGCGGCCCAGGCATTTTGGCCACGGATTATGCGGCTGACTTGGGGTTATGCATGGCCAGTTTATCAGCCTCTACCATAGAAAAACTGAACGCAGCCTTGCCTAGCAATTGGTCACATGGCAACCCTTTAGATATTGTTGGCGATGCTCAAGCGGATCGCTACCACCATGCAGTGACGGCCTGCATGGAAGATCCCAGCATCGATGGTGTGCTGACCATACTTACGCCGCAAGCGATGACAAGACCATCAGAGGTAGCACAAACTGTCCTTGAAATTTCACAGCAATATAAAAAGCCCTTGCTCAGCTGCTGGATGGGTGGGGAGCAAGTGGAAGGTGCACGGGCACTTTTTGAAGCGCATAATCAGCCACATTTCAGAACGCCAGAGCCCGCCATCGAGGTTTTTGCTTTCTTATCGGCCTACTATCGTAATCAGAAATTGTTGATGCAAGTCCCTGAGTCGATTTCACATCATTTAGCCCCTGATATTGAAAGCGCACGGATGATTATCGAAGGGGCATTACAGGACAAACGTAAGATACTGGATGAAATGGAATCTAAAGCATTACTGTCTTGCTTTCATATCCCGTTTGCCAGAACTATGATTGCACGAACGCCCAATGAAGCGCTACTTATCGCCGTAGAATTTGGGTTTCCAGTGGCCATGAAAATTCACTCACCAGACATTACCCACAAGACCGATGCTGGCGGGGTAATACTGAACATTGATAACGCCCAAGCTGTGCGTAACGCCTATCATCAAATTATTGAAAATGTAAAACGCTACCGCCCCAATGTAAAAATTGATGGCGTTGCCATTGAAGGGATGGTGATCAAACCCAATGGCCGAGAGCTAATGATAGGCGTGACTAGTGACCCAGTGTTCGGCCCGGTGATTACATTTGGCGCAGGTGGAACCATGGTCGAGGTCATGGGTGATCGTTCTGTGGCTTTGCCACCACTGAATACCTTTCTGGTGAAAGACCTTATCCAAAGCACCCATATTGCAAAAATGCTGGGAGCGTTCCGTCATATGCCTGAGATCAATATGGAAGCGCTTGAAAGCGTACTACTCAGGGTATCTGAAATGGTTTGTGAGCTACCCATGCTCGCCGAAATGGATATTAACCCTCTGATTGTCGATGAGAGCGGGGCATTAGCGGCTGACGCACGCGTGATCGTTGAATTTAAATCCCCCAGCATAGATCGCTATGCCCATATGGCGATATGCCCCTACCCTACTTATATGATGAGCGATTGGCAACTGGCTGATGGCACCAACATCACCATACGCCCGATTCGCCCTGAAGATGCAAAACTGGTACAAGCGTTTGTGAAAAATCTATCTGAAGAATCGCGTTATTTTAGATTTATGAATAGCATCCATGAGCTTAGCCATGAAATGCTAGTGCGCTTCACACAAATTGATTACAGCCGAGAGGCAGCACTCATCGCGGTCAAACAAGATAATACAGGACAAGAAATTGAACTTGGTGTGGCGCGCTATGCTACCAACCCAGATGGTGAGAGTTGTGAGTTTGCCTTGGTCATTGCCGACAGTATGAGTGGAAAAGGCCTCGCCAATAAGTTGATGAATACCCTCATGGAAGTGGCTAGAGAAAAAGGATTTAAGTCGATACAAGGTGAAGTCTTAAGTAATAATGTGCATATGCTAAATCTGATGAAACACTTGCATTTCGAGATTAAAACCAGCCCAGACGATTATCATGTTAAAAATGTATGTAAAGCGCTATGAGATAGAAAATGCTGACTGCCTACATCACACATCCTAGCTGCTTATTGCACACCATGGGGCATAACCACCCAGAATGCCCAGAGCGCATCACGACCATCAATGATCAACTGATTGCTTCTGGTCTTTTCGATTACTTGGCGCACCACGATGCCCCTCAAGCCACTCCAGAGCAATTAGCCCGCGTACACTCACCGCAATATATTGAGGAGATTTTTGCCCTGTCCCCCACCTCTGGCACGCTTGATATTGATGGCGACACCATTATGAACCCCTTCACCCTAGATGCAGCGCTGCATGCAGCAGGTGCTGCGGTTAAGGCTGTTGACTTAGTCATGCAAGGCATTGCACCCAATGCTTTTTGTAACATTCGCCCACCAGGACATCATGCAGGCTACGCAAAATCATCAGGGTTTTGCCTGTTTAACAATATAGCGGTAGGTGCTGCCCACGCACTGGAACAATACGGATTAGAGCGTGTAGCCATTGTAGATTTCGACGTACACCATGGAGATGGCACTGAAGATATATTTAAAGACAATCCTCAGGTAATGCTGTGCTCCAGCTTTCAGCATCCGTTTTACCCGTATACTGGTGCTGATAGCAGTAATGATCATATTATCAACGTGCCTCTAGCCGCAGGCTGCGCTGGCGTAGAATTCCGTGCAAGTATTATGGAGCAATGGCTACCCACACTAAGCGCATTTAATCCCCAGCTGTTACTCATTTCCGCAGGATTTGATGCGCATTATGAGGATGATATGGGGGGACTAGCGCTCAGAGATGCAGACTTTTTATGGCTTGCAGAAACATTACGCGAATTTGCCAAGCAGCATTGCCAAGGCCGCATTGTTTCATCTTTAGAAGGTGGCTATGCCATACAAGCATTAAAGCGTTGCGTAATTGCACATATTAAATGTTTGGGGCAGTTGTAAATGTCGCCATAAAGAGTAGTCTGGCCGCTATCGCAATCAGCTTGGTAATCATTTTATTTAACGATGGAGTCCCATCGTGGAACGTTAGACAGAGAGGATACCTACCATGTTTAAAAAAATATTATGCCCATTTGATGGTAGCGACACATCAACTAAGGGATTGAACGAAGCCATAAAACTAGCAAAATCCTGTCAGGCAAAATTAAGAATCTTGCATATTGTTGACTGCTTTTATCCATTTTTAGATGGAATAGAACTCACCAATTTTAATCAAGTTTTAGAGGCTATGCGTGAGCGAGGCAAATCTATTTTGGAACAAGCCAAAAACTTAGCGCAGAAAGAGGGTCTTGAGGTGGAAATTGAACTAACTGAAACCATGTCCAACAAGGTTGCTGATGCCATTGTTAATCAGGCTAAAACCTGGCAAGCCGATCTGATTGTGATAGGCACCCATGGTCATCGTGGCATTAATCATTTTTTACTAGGTAGCGATGCAGAGGCTGTGGTTAGAAACAGCAGCGTGCCTGTACTCACTGTTAAGTTAACTGAATAAAGCTAGTATAAATGGTGCGGGGATGATAATAAACATTAAACAGCCGCAGTCAAATTTGCAATCATTATAGAAATTATGTAGCGCTTATTTCTCAACAAAATTAAAGCAATTTAATGCCAGATAAAGTGCTGGCACAAGTTTCTCTAATAATGCGTAATAAATCTTGGGCATATGATTTTGTCATGATGTCTTGCGTACCTGTTGCGTACAATTCAGACCATAAGCCCTTTTTTCCAATTGGTTTTGCAATCACATATTCATGATCTATGTAGTTTTGAATACCCCAGCTTGGTAAAGCAGCCACACCGCGGCGACTGGCAACAAGTTGCATAATGGCGACCGTGAGCTCTGCCACGCGCCGCTCAAACGTAATATTGGCGGGCTTAAGCACATGGCGAATAATGTCGATACGCGCTTCAGGCACAGGGTAGGTTATCAACGTTTCGCTACTAAAATCTTCGGCTAGAAATCGAATCTTATTGCGTTTTGGGTGATCTGGTGGCAGAACAGCCATTATTTCAAACTTGAATAGCGGTTGATGTTGCAAATCACGTATCTTTTCAGGTAGACCACCGATCACCAAATCTGCTTTACCTTCACCCAATAAGTGCCAAGGATCGCTATGAAAGCCAGCAACCAAGTCAATTTCAACCTCTGGCCAAGCACGTCTAAACGCATCCATCACAGGCGTTAGCCAGTCAAAACAAGTGTGGCACTCGAGTACAATTCTAAGTTCACCTGATTGATCGCTTTTCAAACGCATTAAATCACGTTCAGACTTTTCGACGAGTGGTAATAACTCATGCGCTAAATCTAAAAGCCGTTGCCCTGCTGGCGTAAAGCGTAAACCCTGTGCATTGCGCTTAAACAAAGTGACTTCATAGTGTGTTTCTAATGCACGTATTTGGTGAGACAGTGCAGATTGCGTGAGAAACACACGCTCTGCGGCCAAGCCAAGCTTGCCTGTTTCGGCAATGGCTTTAAGGGATTTTAAGTGGCGAATTTCAATCATGTTCTATAAGTTTCATTATGAGATATGAATTTAATTCAAATTTATCACAAAAACTTTCGCTTTATTAAATTATTTTCTCATCACAAAATGCACGCCTTACTTTGAGATGAGAATAGAAGCATGGCACAACAAACAATAAAATCACACATTTTAGGCTACCCTCGCATTGGCGAAAAACGCGAGCTAAAATTTGCGCAAGAGTCTTTTTGGCGTGGTGAGTCATCGCCAGATTATTTACAGCAAACAGCAAAAACACTGCGCGCCGAACATTGGAAAAAACAGCAAACGGCTGGTTTAAGCTTTGTTACAAGTAACGACTTCTCTTTGTACGACCATGTGCTTGATCACACAGTATTGTTTGGAGCATCACCTAAGCGTTTTAGCAAAACGCCTTTTGGCGCAAAAAACACATCTCCAGAAAATGCGTATTTTGCACTTGCGCGCGGCAACATAGAGCAGCCGGCAATGGAGATGACTAAGTGGTTAGACACAAACTATCACTACATCGTACCTGAGCTCAATGCTGACACGCAGTTCTCAATTAACGCACATGATTATCTAACGCAGCTAGACCAAGCACAAACATTACACGCGAATGTAAAACCAGTACTACTGGGACCAGTGAGCTTTTTGTATTTGAGTAAAGCACGTGATATTAACAAGCTGGACCTACTAGATGGCTTGGTTCAGCAATATGCGTATTTATTGCAAGAACTTCATGCCAGAAAAATAGAATGGCTGCAAATTGATGAGCCTATTTTTGCACTGGATTTAGATGATGTTTGGTTAAAGGCCTTTGAGCGCGCTTATGCCTGGTTTAGAACATCACGCCCCAAATTATTACTCACGACCTATTTTGCTAACGTTTCACGTTATCAAGCGCTAATTACCCGCCTGCCTGTGGATGGCATTCATATTGACTTAGTGCGAGCGCCTGAGCAAATAGGCCCGTGGATCAATGCAATTCCTAGCCATTGGGTGTTATCAGCGGGGGTAATTGATGGTCGTAATATTTGGTGCAATGATTTGGACAAAACGCTTGCATTATTAGCCCCTTGGGTGCAAAGGTTAGGTGAACGTTTGTGGGTAGCCCCTAGCTGTTCATTACTGCATACGCCTGTCACTTTAGCGCATGAAGTAAAATTGGATATCCAAATTAAATCTTGGTTAGCTTTTGCCGATGAGAAGTTGAATGAGCTTAATGTCATTGCTAAAGCTTTGAACCATGGGCTTGAATCGGTGGCGGATGAGTTGGCGATTTCACGTGCTGCAATTGCCTCGCGTAACAATTCTGGGCGGGTACATTCAGCCAGTGTGAAGGCACGAATCGCCCTATTAAGAACTGTAAATGAAAATCGACACAGTCCATTTGCGGTGCGCCAAATCAGCCAAAAGGCGCGTTTAAATCTACCCCTATTACCAACGACAACCATTGGCTCATTCCCGCAAACACCTGACATTCGCGCGAGTCGCGCCGCCTTAAAAAAAGGAGCGATTAGTCAGCAAAAATACGATGCAGACATGGAGTCACATATCGAATATGCGATTCGAGAGCAAGAAAACTTAGAGCTTGATGTCCTAGTGCACGGCGAAGCTGAGCGCAATGATATGGTGGAGTTTTTTGGCGAGCAGTTAGCAGGTTACGCTTTTACAGAAAATGGCTGGGTGCAAAGCTATGGTTCACGCTGCGTTAAACCGCCTGTGATTTATGGCGATGTGTATAGACCGCAAGCCATGACTGTGGCGACCGCACAATTTGCGCAATCACTTTCTAAAAAACCAGTAAAAGGCATGCTTACTGGTCCGATTACCATGCTGCAGTGGTCATTTGTACGTGATGACCAACCCCGCGAAACAACGGCATTTCAATTAGCCTTAGCAATACGCGATGAAGTGGATGATTTACAAAAAGCGGGCATTGCAATTATTCAAATCGACGAACCAGCATTGCGTGAAGGCTTGCCATTGCAAAAGACTGCCTGGCTACAATATTTAACTTGGGCTGTACGTGCATTTAAACTAAGTGCCAGCGTGGCGAATGATGACACGCAGATTCATACCCATATGTGCTATGCAGAGTTTAACGATATTTTACCAGCCATTGCCGCCATGGATGCAGATGTGATCACCATTGAAACTTCGCGTTCTGCTATGGAGTTACTGGATGCTTTTGGTGAGTTTTCATATCCCAATGAAATTGGCCCTGGTGTCTATGATATTCACTCACCACGCGTACCAACGCTTGAAGCCATGGAAAAACTTATGCTTCGCGCAATCAAGGTCATCCCAGTAGAGCGACTTTGGATTAACCCTGATTGTGGTTTAAAAACCCGTGGTTGGGATGAAACGAAATTGGCTTTGCAAAATATGGTGAGTGTGGCTAAAGGGTTGCGTGCACAATTGGCCTAGCCCTCTTCATCAATATCTATTTCATTAACCTAGTTCGTCATTCCTGCACACACGGGAATGACGAAAACGGGTCAGTTAAAAATATCATATTAAACAATCGCATAAAGTAGCATTTAAAAATATTATCAATATATAGTGTTTTTATGTTGAACCAACACACAATATTGCGCTATAGTTCGTCCATACGGTTTTCAATTTTTAATCAAAGATTGAGATAAAAGGGAATACGGTGCAAGGTTTTTACGATAAAACCTTAATGCCGAAGCTGCCCCCGCAACTGTAATCAGCGAGTTACCTGTCATAACACCGCC
Organism: Methylophilaceae bacterium; assembly: GCA_036504995.1. GTDB lineage: Bacteria > Pseudomonadota > Gammaproteobacteria > Burkholderiales > Methylophilaceae > DASXUG01. Next base: position 237,779 of record DASXUG010000012.1, read on the forward strand.
ACTGCATAAATCATCATGTGGGAAGGCTGACAGATAATGTTGACCTGAAAGCCAGGAGACCTGCCGTAGACATTTTTCATCTATTTTTTTAATAGATGAAAGTATTTTTATAACGTTTGAGGCGGGGTGTCCTCGGCAGATGGAGAGTATTCATATACGCTCTCTTCTATGCTGGTCTTTATCGGTGTTTAAGTCGCCATGGCGGCAGTTTTCGCTAATAGAGATAGTCCTGCCCTTTAAAATAAAGGGAGTTTTAAAAATGGATGATGTATCTTCATCAAGTATTAGTTCACCTGCAGGCGCACTAAGTGCCGAATCAGCACTATTAACCACACCACAAGCAACCCCTACACTACAAGTGATCCGTCGCAATGGCGCGGTGGTGGTTTTTCATCTCGATAAAATTAGCATTGCCATTACTAAAGCTTTTCTAGCAGTTGAAGGCAATCAAAGCGCGGCTTCGCAACGGGTGCGTGACCAAGTGGTAATTTTAAGCCAATTAGTGAATAACGCATTAATACGTCGATTACCTGCGGGCGGTGCGATTCATATTGAGGATATTCAAGACCAAGTTGAACTTGCACTGATGCGTAACGGCAACCACGACGTGGCGCGTGCCTATGTGCTTTATCGAGAAAAGCGTAATGCTGAACGCGCTGCTGAAAAAATTACACATCCTGAACCAAGCCAAGCGATTAACGTGAATATTGATGGGAAATTGACGCCTCTTGATATTAAGCAGCTCCATGCAATGGTCAGTGAAGCCTGTTTAAACTTAGGGGATGCAGTAAGCCCTAGCCTCGTCGTTGAGCAAGCGGTGCGCGATTTATACGACGGCATTCCATTTGCAGAAGTATATAAGGCACTCATTTTATCGGCTCGTAGCCTGATAGAAACTGAACCTGCCTACAACTATGTGACAGCACGCTTGCAGTTAGACTTGGTGCGTGCAGAGGTACTGGGCGAGCGTGTGAGCCATGCCGAAATGGATGCGCATTACACAGATTACTTTCCGCAATATATCAAAATGGGTATTGATGCTGGCTTGCTAGATCACCGCTTAGCACAATTTGACTTAACTAAACTGGCAACAGCCTTGGTCAAGGAGCGCGATTTCCAGTTTGGCTATTTAGGTATACAAACTTTATATGACCGTTATTTTTTGCATATAGAAGAGCGCCGTATCGAGTTGCCACAAATCTTTTTTATGCGCGTGGCTATGGGTTTAGCAATTAACGAAATAGATCGCGAAAGCCGCGCGATTGAGTTCTACAACGTGCTTTCAAGTTTTGACTTTATGAGCTCTACACCAACGCTGTTTAATGCTGGCACTTTGCATTCGCAGTTATCAAGCTGCTACTTAACCACGGTAAACGATGATTTAGACAGCATTTATCAAGGTATTAAAGAAAATGCCTTACTACAAAAATTCGCAGGCGGCTTGGGTAACGATTGGACACCAGTACGTTCGCTAGGCGCGCGCATCAAAGGTACCAATGGCAAAAGCCAAGGCGTTATTCCATTCTTAAAAGTGGTCAATGATACGGCGGTTGCAGTCAACCAAGGCGGCAAACGTAAAGGCGCTGTTTGCGGCTATTTGGAGACTTGGCATTTAGACATTGAAGAGTTTCTGGATTTGCGCAAAAACACAGGGGATGACCGCCGTCGCACGCATGATATGAATACTGCGCACTGGATTCCAGATTTGTTTATGCGCCGCGTGACAGAGCAGGGTGAATGGACATTGTTCTCACCATCGGACGTGCCAGATTTGCATGATAAATACGGTAAAGCCTTTGAAGCGGCTTATGTAGCGTATGAGCGTCGTGCAGACAGTGGCGAAATAAAGCTATTTAAGCGCGTGCCAGCCTTGCAGTTGTGGCGAAAAATGCTTTCGATGCTGTTTGAAACAGGCCACCCTTGGATTACGTTCAAAGACCCTTGTAATATTCGCTCACCACAGCAACATGTAGGGGTAGTGCATAGTTCTAATCTTTGCACTGAAATTACGCTGAATACTTCTGATACTGAAATTGCCGTATGTAATTTAGGTTCAGTTAACCTGATGGCGCACCTCAAACAAGAAAATGGGAAGCTAGCATTAGACAAACCCAAGCTTGAAGCGACAATCAATGTTGCAATGCGCATGCTGGATAATGTAGTAGATATTAACTTTTACCCTGTCGGCAAGGCACGTAACTCGAATACACGCCATCGCCCAGTGGGATTAGGCATCATGGGCTTTCAAGATGCATTACATGCGCTAAGAATCCCCTATGCCTCGCAAGAGGCCATCGAATTTGCCGACAACTCCATGGAAATCATTTGTTTCTGTGCGTATTGGGCTTCTACCAATCTGGCAGAGGAGCGTGGTGCATACTCTAGCTTTAAAGGTAGCTTATGGGATCAAGGCATTCTGCCAATAGACACGCTGGATTTGTTATTAAATGAGCGTGGTGGCAACGTAGAAGTAAATAGAACAAAAACGTTAGATTGGGATGCGCTTCGTAGCCGAATTAAACAAGTGGGCATGCGTAATTCCAATTGCGTAGCGATTGCGCCGACAGCAACTATTTCTAATATTGTAGGAGTGGCTGCCAGCATCGAGCCTGAATATCAAAATCTATACGTTAAATCTAATTTGTCTGGTGAGTTTACTATTGTAAATGAGCAATTGGTAAGCGACCTCAAATTGCGTGGACTTTGGGATGCGGTAATGGTGTCTGATTTAAAATATTTTGATGGCTCACTACAAAAAATTGACCGCGTACCAGATGATTTAAAACAGCTATACGCAACCGCGTTTGATGTTGATCCCACTTGGTTGATTGAAGCGGCATCCCGCCGTCAAAAATGGATAGACCAAGCGCAATCGCTCAACCTGTACTTTGCCGTGCCATCTGGTAAAAAGCTAAACGACACTTATCTGCTGGCTTGGCAACGTGGTTTAAAAACCACCTATTACTTACGCTCATTAGGTGCAACAGCAGCAGAGAAATCGACAGGGTCAGGCGGGGAGTTGAATGCGGTTTCATCAGGTTTAGAAGAGGCACCGAAAATGTGTTCGATTGATAACCCTGAGTGCGAGTCTTGCCAATAGTTTAAATAAAACACCAAATCCGTCATACCGACGAAAGCCGGAATCCAACGACTTTCCATATAACGTTAAGTCATTGGATTCCGTGTCAAGCACAGAATGACAGCCCAGAATTAAGGAAAATAAAATATGCTTTCATTTGAAGATGAAGTTTACCTAGAACCAGTTAAGCCGCAATTTGTAGCTGCACCAGCAACTGAAGTTAAATTAGCACCGTTGGCTGCCAATCAGCCAACGCATTCAGGCCGTGTGAACGCCTCCGACAAACGCATGATCAATGGTCAAACTGATGTGAATCAACTAGTACCATTTAAGTATCACTGGGCGTGGGATAAATATTTAGCTGGCTGCGCCAATCATTGGATGCCACAAGAAGTTTCCATGAGCCGCGATATCGCACAGTGGAAAGACAGCACTGCACTAACAGAGGATGAGCGCTTAATTGTAAAGCGCAATCTGGGTTTTTTTACCACGGCTGATTCACTGGCAGCCAACAATATCGTGCTCGGCACGTATCGCCACATTACTGCACCAGAATGCCGCCAGTACTTGCTGCGTCAAGGTTTTGAAGAGGCGATTCATACGCATGCCTATCAATATATTGTAGAGAGTTTGGGCTTAGACGAAAGCGAAGTATTTAATGCCTACCAAGAAATACCTAGCATTAAAGCCAAAGATGATTTCTTAATTCCGTTTATCAACACGCTGACTGACCCTAACTTCAAAACAGGCACGTCAGAAGCTGACCAACAATTGCTACGCTCACTCATCGTATTTGCCTGCATTATGGAAGGTTTATTTTTCTACGTGGGTTTTGTGCAGATTCTAGCGCTTGGTCGCCAAAATAAAATGCAGGGGGCAGCCGAACAATACCAATACATTCTGCGCGATGAATCCATGCACTGTAATTTCGGGATTGATGTAATTAATACCATCAAGCTTGAAAACCCACATTTATGGACAGCCGAATTTAGAGACGAAATCAAAACACTCATACAACACGGCGTTGAACTGGAATACCAATACGCCGAAGCTACCATGCCCCGTGGCGTGCTAGGTTTAAATGCAACGATGTTTAAAGAGTATCTACGCTTTATTGCCAACCGCCGCTGCCAGCAAATTGGTTTGGATGCATTGTACCCTGGCGCAAATAATCCATTCCCTTGGATGAGTGAAATGATGGACTTAAAGAAAGAGAAAAACTTCTTTGAAACGCGTGTCACTGAGTATCAAACAGGTGGGGCGTTAAGCTGGGAATAAGGGCTAACTGGTCAATAAACCTTAAAACTGTGACTAGAAAAATATAAAACCGAAATACCAAATAGCTCTGATAAAAGCAACGCGAGGTATTATGGCAATATATTCACTATAATCAAAACAGAGGTTGCAACATATGGTTGGCATTCTATTAGCGGCTGGCTTTTCTAGACGGTTTGGGGCATCTAACAAACTTTTACAAGCTTTACCTGATGGGTGCCCTATCGGGCTGGCGGCCGCTAAGCGACTTGTTGCAGCTATCCCACTTTCGATTGCTATCGTTAGGCCGGAAAATAAGGCGCTAGCGCAGTTGTTGCAAGAGGCTGGACTGAAGGTGTTTTGCTGTGGGGAGCAAGACACAGAAATGGCAGACAGCCTATCTGCAGCAGTAAAACTGTCTGCTGACTTTAGCGAGTCTAACGATGGCTTTATGATTGCACTGGCAGATATGCCATATATTGACTCTCTGACCATAGTGGCGATAGCGGCTAAACTTAGAGAAGGCGCGGCCATCGTTGTACCTACTTATCAAGGCAAGCGGGGTCACCCTGTCGGGTTTTCTGCCAAATTTCGCGCCGAGCTTGAGAACTTGCATGGCGATGAGGGCGCGCGATCGATACTTAAACGTTACCCAGAAGACATTATCTTTCTTGAGTGTGATGACGCTGGGATCCTGGCCGATATTGACACACCAGCAGACTTGAGACTTTAAGTGTTAGGCTGCGCAATAGGCATAGATTGGATTTGCGGTATTAGCCTTTAATTGTTGCGCTCTCACTTGAATAAGTTCGGCAAGTATCGCCACCGCGATTTCAGCGGGTGTGCGACTGCCGATAGATAGACCGACGGGCCCATGCAATGTCGCAATCTCTGATTCACTCAGGTCAAACATGCGCATACGCTCACGTCGTTTCTCCTGATTTTTGATTGAACCCAGCGCCCCCACGTAGAATGCATTGGACTTGAGCGCTTCGAGTAATGCCATATCATCCAGCTTAGGGTCGTGGGTGACGGCAACAATCGCTGTATATGCATCGGGATTGATATCTAGCACGGCATCGTCAGGCATTTCGTAAATCCACTCCACACCCTCTACGTGCCACTCGGCACGAATTTCCTCACGCGGATCACAAATCAGCACCTCAAAATCCAGTGCTTGCGCCATGCTTGCCAACACAGAGCCAAGCTGGTTAGCACCAATAATCAGCAAGCGCCATTGTGGACCAAAGTAGCTATGAAACCAGTCGCCATCGATTCTTGGCGGCCCCTCAGGTAGCACTTGGTTAATCTTTGCTTGTCCTGTACTCAGATTAACAGAGCGTTTGATCAACTTACGTTGCTCAATACTTTTTAGCAGCGACGATAAGTGTACTGAATCAGTTAACGGCTCCACAAATATCTGCAAACGACCGCCACATGGAATACCAAAGCGATGCGCATCATCATTGCTCACGCCGTATTCCACTACCGTTGGTGTCTGCGGTAATTCCTGATGGCGCGCCTTGTCTGCGAGGTCATCTTCAATACAGCCGCCCGACACCGAGCCCACAAGATGTCCATCTTCGCGCACCACCAGTAATGCGCCAGGCAGACGTGGTGCTGACCCCCAAGTGTGTATCACGGTAAATAAATGCGCCTTATAGCCGCTATCTAGCCATTCGATAGCGCGGCTTAGCACTTCCCAATCAAGCGATTTCATTTTTCTAAACCAGTTGATCCCCAATTGGCAGAGTACGTATGCGCTTGCCTGTCGCTGCAAAAATTGCATTGGTAACAGCTGGTGCTACAGGCGGTAGGCCTGGCTCACCGACGCCCCCCATTTTTTCAGCACTTTGCACAATATAGACTTCTACCTTAGGCATGTCAGCCATGCGCATGACCTTATAGTCATGGAAATTTGATTGCTCTACCCTGCCATTTTTGAAGGTAATCTCACTTTGCATGGCAGCACCAAGGCCAAAGGAAATAGACGATTCCATCTGTGCTTTCAGTGAATCTGGATTGACCGCCAAGCCACAATCAATCGCGCAGACCATACGATGTACCTTGACTACACCTTTATCTACTGAAACCTCTGCAACCTGTGTCACAAAGCTGCCAAAAGATTCATGCACTGCAATCCCGCGGAATACACCTTTAGGTAAGGTTTTACCCCAGCCAGCTTTCTCTGCGGCCAAGTTTAGCGCAGCCAAGTGTCGCGGGTGGTCTTTCAGTAACTCACGACGATAATCTAAGGAGTCTTTTCCTGCAGCATGTGCCAGCTCATCAATCAAGCTCTCCATGACAAAAGCAGAATGACTATGCCCAACAGAACGCCACCAAAGTATAGGCACACCAGTTTTTGGCGTGTGCAGGCTGACAAGATGATTGGGCGTGCCTTTTACATAAGGGGAGTCTGCAACGCCCTCTACAGAGGTTGCATCAATTCCATCTTTAATTAAAAAGGCTTCAAAGGGTGTCCCTAATATAATGGACTGGCCTACCGCGGTATGCTCCCATGTGATTGGTAACCCTTTAGCATCAACCCCAACTTTAACTTGATGTAAGTACATCGGGCGATAGTATCCACCTTTCACATCATCCTCACGGCTCCACACGGTTTTCACAGGAACACCCGCCGCTTTAGCTACCTGAACCGCTTCTGAGACAAAGTCTGCCGCTGGGTTTGCACGTCTGCCAAAACCACCACCAAGGAATAAGGTGTTTATCTTGACCTGCTCAGGCTTTAATCCAAGAATTTTCGCAGCAGCTAGTTGGTCGGTACCCTGCATTTGCGTACCCGTCCAAATTTCACAGGCGTCTTTAGTAATTTTCACTGAGCAATTGAGTGGCTCCATCGGCGAGTGCGCTAAATACGGTAAAACATATTCTGCTTCAATCGTTTTTTTGGCTTTAGATGCAGCCGTTTTAAGGTCACCAGCTTTAGCCGCCGTTAATCCTTGGGTAGTCGCCATTTTACGGTACTCATTGAGTAAAGCTTTTGAATCTAAACCAGCGTTTGGCCCTAGATTCCATTCCACTTTGAGCGCATCACGCCCTTTTTTTGCTGCCCAATAGTTGTCTGCAATTACTGCTACCCCTGTCGGTACTTGCACTACCTGATGTACGCCTTTAATTTTTTTTGCAGCACTCGCATCAAAAGACTTCACTGATCCGCCAAATACGGGAGAGCGAGCGACCATCGCGGTCATCAAGCCATCAAAGTGTATATCTTGACCGAAGATTGCCGTACCGTTAATTTTTTCAGGGCCATCCAGACGCTTAGTGGCCTTGCCAATGATTTTCCAGTCTTTTGGCTCTTTGAGCGTCACCGCTTTGGGGGTCTCCAGCTTAGCCGCAGCTTCCGCTAAATCGCCATAACTGACTTTTTTATCGCCACTAATGGCAAAACCATTTTCTGTTTTGATACTTTCAGCCGCCACACCTAATTGCTGCGCGGCTGCACTGACTAATAGCGCGCGCGTTAAAGCGCCAGCTTGACGATAACGGTCAAACTCTGACCACGTAGTTGAAGAGCCACCCGTGATTTGAATGCCATAGGCAGTATGAATATAAGCAGGCGCGGCGGGCGCATGCACAACTTTAATTTTGCTCCAGTCCGCATCCAACTCCTCTGCAATTAGCATTGGCAGAGTTGTCCAAATGCTTTGCCCCATTTCACTGTGGGCCAACATAACGGTAATCGTATTATCTGTCCCAATGTGTAAATAGGCATTAGGCGTCGGAAGCTTTTTGCCTTCTTCGCCTGCATTCGCATCTGAAATACCTGGCAATACAAAGCGTTTGGCATTGGGAATAGAAAAGGCAATCACCAAGCCGCCAACAGCCAATGCGGTAGCTTTAATAAAAGTGCGTCTGGAAATATTTAAAGGTAAGTTCATGTCTGGCTCCTTAAGCTAATTTATTCGCAGCTTCGTGGATAGCCGCACGAATTCTTGGGTAAGTCCCGCAGCGACAGATGTTGCCGCTCATTGCCGCATCAATCTCTTCATCCGTTGGCTTTTGATTGCTACTGAGTAAAGCGGTTGCCGCCATGATTTGACCAGATTGACAGTAGCCACATTGCACTACATCAACGCTACTCCATGCTGCTTGCACAGCCTGGCCGACTTTGTCATTTTGCATATGTTCAATGGTGGTGATTTTTTTACCGACGGCGGCAGTGACTGGTGTTAGGCAAGAGCGTATGGCTTGACCATCAAGATGCACGGTACAAGCCCCGCACTGCGCCATGCCGCAACCAAACTTGGTACCTGTCAGATGCATAACATCGCGCAATGCCCACAATATTGGCATATCTTCTGGTGCGTCAATCTGTACGTCTTGGTTGTTAATATTCAAAGTGATCATGTTGGATGTCCTTTATTTATCTCGATGTAGCCTGGTCCTAATTGATTGCGCCATGTCAGTAATCTATTAGAGAATTTAGCAGCAACTTATATCGCTGTTGCATACTATCGCACAGTGTTAGCTATCATGGTGTGGAATAATTTGGAATTGAGAATTCCAAATTTCGGATCAATCCACCTGGAAAAATTCGCTAGGGAAAATTCACTTACAGCGTTCTTACTTTACTAAACAAGTTACCACTGCCTATCGTTGGACAGTTAGCCCCCGCTTAGGGCTTGGAAGATATAAACGGTTCCATCCTCTGGTACAAAATCCGAGAGTGTTTTCTTATCCACCACGGTCGCATCATTGATACATAAATTAACATGCCGACGCAGCGCACCCTGTTCATCAAGCACATAGTCAGTAAAGCCTGGGGCAATCCCGTTAACAGCGACTAAAATTTCGGCGACAGAGCTAGCTGGTACCGTAATCGTTCTGTTCTCCAATATTGGAAAGAACCGATAAAGATGCTGAGTCATTTTTACGCTAGGCACGTTATTCAGCCAAATCTTACTGAGTAAATCGGTGGAAAATTATTACCAAGGCATTGCCATGTTTCACCACGATCTTCTGACAAGTAAAGATTTCCCGTGGTACTGCCAAAGCATAAACAATCCCCTGCCGCGTCAAGACCATGCCTCAAAACAATGTCATAGGCGTTATCTTGCGGCAGTCCTTTTCTAAAAGTTTGCCACGACTGCCCACCATCGGTTGTTCGCGCAACGAACAAACCACCATCAATCGCCATACGCTCCGAATCCGCGTGCGCGGGGACAACCCATGCAGTAAGCCCATCATTCGCATCAGCCACGATAGGAAAACCAAAATGCACGCCAGCATCAGGCACACTCACTTTTTTCCAGTGCTGCGCGCCATCACTACTGTAAAAAACACCACAGTGGTTTTGCTGCCACAGATGGTCTGGCTGCCCAGCGCAACTCGTCACAAAATGCGGATCGTGACCCCACTCTGCTTCTGGGTTTGGTATGTAATCATTCAACATACCTCGATTACGTCCATGCCAAGTAAGGCCACCATCCTTACTCTCGATAACGCCAGCGGATGATACAGCGACAAGTAGATGATTTGAATCACGCGGGTCTACAATAATGGAATGAATTCCAGGTTCAAATACGCCATAATCGATGCTCGCTGGTGTGCCATACCAGCGGTTTTCGGCTGTTGCATCGCCTGCAAACAAATCACCGCCCCGACTGTCATGGCTCCATAGTGGTTGGTTCAGCTCCCAGGTATCACCACCATCATCGCTGACAAATAATCCGCCTGGGATCGTACCCGCATATAGCTTACCAGGCTGGTTGGCATGACCAAAGGCAATGTTCCATATCTTATAAACCGTTGCATTGGCGTATTCAGCTTGGGCAGTCGGTGACTCTGGATTGAAGTCTGGGCTAGGCAGATATTTGACAATATAGCGCGCATCTTTAGGATACTTCACAGACATCACGTCTTCCCAAGTGGCACCGTTATCACGCGAACGCGAAAGCTTGGGGCCCCAGTGACCATGATCTAAGGAAACCCACAGTGTACCGTCACGCGGATCACGTGCCGCATAGCAGACTGGAATGCCCGCATGGGTAATTGGGCGAGGCTGCCAGACACCATCTAGACGATCGAATATGACTGTGCCTTTACGCGTACCTAGTAATATCATGTTTGACATTCATTTGCCCTCAAATAGCTACTTCAACTCATAAACTAACGGAACGTATTACTATTTTCACAATATTATCCTTTACTATCAATCAACTATAATAAACTTTCCTGCTGACAGCAACCATCTTGAGCAAAAATATTGCTATTTGTCATTGACAATAGTTAGTCAGCTAACTAAAATGCATTTCATGTTACAACTAAAAGACCTGCCAGACGAAAAAGTACTCAGAAAATTTGCCGAAAGGTACGAGGATGTAGATTCACGCTCAGTGACTCACTTTTTGAATATTCTGCGCATTAGTACCGAACTAACTGAGGCCCTTGATCGTTTTCTTGCCACACACGGATTGCTTCAAGGCAGATGGTGGGTGCTTATCTTGCTAATGCGTGAGGAGAATCTGACATCGACTCCGTCTGAGTTGGCTGAGAAGGCTGGCGTCACCAGAGCCACGATGAGCGGACTCATTAACGGCCTGTTAAGAGATGGCTTGGTTGCTCGTCAAGACGATAACAAGGACCGCAGAAGCTATACCATACAGCTAACTATCGCAGGGCAAAACAAACTGGATGAAGTAATGCCTGATTACTACCCGCGTGTCAAAAAGATGATGAGCGTCATTCCCATGCAACAAAGAGAAGATTTATTAAAGCAGTTATTACTTTTGAAAGAGCAAAGCCAAGTATTCGATTAACTTTTTTTAGCCACATAGTTAGGCGGCTAATTAATTGAAAATTGAATAATATTATTTAAAGTTTTTAACCCTGAAGGAGATAAAATGAATTACAAATCAATCATTGAAGCCGCTAATACTGAATGGAACAAGGCATTCAATAGCGGAAATCTTAACAGCTTAACCGCGCTTTATGCAGAAAATGCTACGCTGTCTCCTGGCGATGGGAAGACGTTAGTTGGTCGTGCTGAAATCGGCAATCTATTTAAAAGCTTTGTTGATGGCGGCGTCCATAACCATACGTTAGAGATCGTCGAAGTGGGTGGTTCAGATAAAATAATTTATCAGGTTGCCAGATGGAGTGCTCAGGGTGCAGAAGTTAACGGTGAAAAGCCAACATTTGGCGGCATCACCACCAGTGTGCTGGAATTGGGAACAGATGGTCATTGGCTAGCTCGCACACATATTTGGAATGCAAACCAATAGGAGAAGAGATTATGCCTCTCGTGAATATTTCGATACTTAAAGGAAAGTCGCCTGAATACATCAAAGCTGTGGCCGATGCCGTCAACTCAGCCGTGATTGAAACCATGAACTTTCCTGATGATGACCGTTACCAGATTATTCATCAACTAGATTCCGAATGCCTGCAGTTGCAGAGTCGTGAGGGTGACCGCTTGATGATGCACTTGGTCATGAGAGCTGGACGCTCAAACAAATCAAAACTGGCCTTCTACAAGAAAGTTACTGAAAATCTAGCGAAAAATCCTGGCATTCCAGCAGCTAACGTATTGATTACTATTACAGAAAATCACGATATTGACTGGTCATTTAGTGATGGTATTGCGCAATTTATTGTTTGAGTACCAATCATGCGCTTTTTTAAAAAACATCTTATGAAGCGACTGATTGTGGGTTGGATTGCGCTATATCCAACCTTATTAATCATTCTATATTTGCTAAGAGGGATAACGCATCATTTATCGATGCCACTAGCCACCTTGGTCGAGGTGCTAGTGATTGTTCCAGTAACGCAATTGATTGTGTACCCAATCACAGGAAAAATATTCGCAAAGTGGCTATCTAGCTGAATATATTCACAAAACTTTACGAAGACCTTAAATATTTAAAGTTACGCTACTCCCTCATGTTTCAATTTGTATTTTCATAAAACGCAAATTGATTTTTTAACGGTTTTTTGATTGTATGCATGGCTTTGTCTGCACATTTAATCATTTGTTCTGCGGCGTTGGTATCATCTGGATAGATGGCTATACCAATGTTACAGGCTATGTTGAGCGTAAGTGCTTCGTATTCAATAGGTGCTGATATTGCGGAGATCATTCTTTTTGCAACGATGGCAAGTGACTGAACTTCATTAAACATGCTCAATATAATCAAAAAGCTATCACCACTTTGCCGAACGGCGGAGTCCGTTGCACGTATACTTTTGCCAATCCGATCCGCCACTGTTTTTAATATAATATCTCCCACCACATGTCCATACTGACCGTTAGCCTGTTTAAAGCCATCTAAATCTATCAGCATCACTGCAGCTTTTACATTATTACGCTTTGCGCTATTACACGCCATTCTTAGCCTATCGCGACCCAAGCGCAAACTCGCCAAGCCTGTGACTGGGTCATGATTGGCCAGTCGGGCAATTCTGTCGCGTTGCTCAATCAGTTCAGCATTTAATCTAGAGACCATCACTGAGGTTTCTATTTGCTTAGCGAGACTGTCTTTTAGTAGCTGACTGATTTCTTGTTGGTAATCTGCTTGTAGCTTGTCCTTCATCCCCAGCAAGCTAGCCTGTGGGCTGGCGGAATAGCGAACTGAAATCTTGAAACTTTCCAACGAGTTTTGCTGCTGCAACTCGTTGACTTCGACGTACTCTAAATGACTCTGAGTATAGCAACCATAGAAGTATCCTTTTAAATACGCTAATGGCAGATAAGTTGCACAGGCATATAAGGCCTCACCCGCCTGAGCATCATGCGCTTGCAACAGATAAGCATCACTATGCTGTTCAGTGCTGTTAGCGTAAACCCTTGTATTGGCATTTAACCAATCATGCGCTTTGAATGGCTGATCTGTCGGGGTTTGTTTATTGACGATACTAGCGAGCTGAATTCCAGCTTGAAAATAAACACTATTAGCAACAGACGCTACTTGCCCTATGGATTGCAACACTTCGGTAAACTTGCTGACGGGGTACCAAGCATCAATATCAAAACCAGACACTTTCAAGGCTAAAAAAGACTGGGGAATGATATTTAACTGATTAATGGACTCAACAAAACAGTGTATTAATAATCCAGAACACTCAACATTTTCATGGCTACCCGTCATTGTTGTCCTTATCATTCAAAGCGTTACGTTATTTTCTAATCTTTACCAAACAAATCCCTGCTATAGACCTTGCTTTCCACATCTTGGATATCATCAGTGACCCGATTCGCCACAATCACATCCGCCAGTTGTTTAAACTCAGTCAGATCATTCACCACCCTTGAACGGAAGAACTCAGACTCTTTCATAGTCGGTTCATAG
>DASXUG010000013.1:0-51728 GCA_036504995.1 Methylophilaceae bacterium
TAAGCTGGGGAATGAGTCTGGTGGTCGAGGTCATAAGGCTAGCCACAGTACGCATCACCACACTAGTCACACTACAACCACAGAGCGTCGTGCGAGTAATAGTCCATTGAGAGGGAAGGCTGCAAGTAAAGCGAAGGCTGCCCCTGCTCCGCAGGCGCAGGCAACCTTTGCTAAAACAGGGACTGATGATGCGGGGGATTGGGAGGAGTTCTAGTGTGAAGGGTAAGACTCCATCAATGTAAATATAATAAAAATGGGGCGTTTAGGCCCCATTTTTATTTTTACAACGCTAGAGAAAGCTAAGCTTGAATAATTAACTTTCAAATAATGACTAGCTTTAATAGCTTAGCAAGCTAGAGTTTTCTCCCAAAGTCGCTCTTAATGCCCCCTGAATCAAACGCAGGACCAACGAATTCTGGTCAGTTAAATATGCATTAATTAAAGAAGTGGACTACAGTAACGATATAAATATTATGAAGAATATTAAATCGTATAACATTTCAGAGAGCTATCAGTTAACGCTGGTCATGCTGGTTATTTTCTGTGCGTTATTTATTACGTATATTTATTCAGAAAAGCAAATTGATAGGGCTAATCAATTAAGAATTAAATCTTACTTTTTAGTTGAAGAGCTACGCCAATCATCTGACGACCTGACTCGAATGGCTCGAACTTATGTTATTACTGGCAATAGTATTTATAAACAGCACTATCAAGAGATTCTAGACATACGAAATGGCAAGCGACCTCGTCCAATTGCGTACAACAATATCTATTGGGATTTAGTATTACTTAACAACATTAGACCACGCGGTTATGCTGATAAGAAGCCATTAATAGATCTCATGAAAGATGCTGGGTTTTCGAGTGTCGAATTTGCCGAGCTATCAAAAGCCAAAGCAAACTCTGATTTGCTGACTAAAACTGAGTTCGCTGCAATGCGCTTAATCGAGCAAAATAACACGAATACGGAGGTTAATCGGAATCAAGCGATCTTAATGCTACATGATGCGGCTTATCATCAGGCTAAGGCTACGATTATGGAGCCGATCAGTCATTTCAATCAGATGATGGATAAACGAACGTTAGCCAATGTTCGTCATGCTGAGACAATCGCTCTGGTGTTGAGGATATTTGTAATATTTTTTGGAATACTGGTTTCTATTTCACTATGGCGTGTCTATAGAGCTATGTATAAAGTGCTTGGAGCCTCTGCAGATGAGCTTCACGAGCATATAGAAAAGCTAGGTAGTGGCGATTTCTTATCTAAGATTCCAGTCGGTCAAGGTATGGAAAATACCGTCATGGGCTGGTTATCTCAAACGCAAATCAAGCTATATCAGGCGGATGTTGAACGCCAAACATCCGAAATACGAAGTCACAGGCAAACACAACTTTACGCAGCCTTGAGCCAATGCAATCAGGCTATTGTACGCAGTAAAAATCAGTCTGAATTATTCCCTAAAATTTGTCACGATGCCGTAGTGTTTGGCGGAATGAAAATGGCGTGGATTGGATTAGCGGATGACGAAACCAAGTTATTAGTCCCCGTTGCCTCTTATGGTACTGGCACTGAGTATTTAGATTTACTTAAAATCTCAGTGGATGCTGCCCATATTTCTAGTCACGGCCCAAGCGGCATCGCATTTCGTGAAGATAGGCCGTTTTGGTGCCTTAACTTTTCGAGCGACCCTGCAACAAAACTTTGGTATGAACTAGGTACAAACTTTGAATGGAGCTCCTCTGCAGCTTTACCGCTGCATATTAATGGCAAAGTTGTCGGTACATTAAACATATATGCAAATGATCAAAGCGTATTTGATCGTGAAGGTCAGAATCTATTTCTGGAAATGGCTGCTGATATTGATTTTGCCCTTGATAACTTTAATGTCGAAAATGAACGTAGTAAATTTAAAGAAAAGCTATCAGAGCGAGAAGATGTATTCAGACTAATGCTAGAAAACTCTCTGGATGCCATCATCAATATGAATACTGAAGGAGAGGTGATTGAGTGGAGTGGCGCCGCCAATAAAATATTCGGATATAGCCGCGAATACGCGCTTGGTCAAAAATTATCAGAGCTTATCATTCCAGTTAGAGACAGAGAGGCGCATATGGCTGGGATGAATAGAGTCATCGCCACTAACGAGTCAAAAATGACGGGGCGGCGAGTTGAAGTCAGTGCATTGCGATCTGACGGCTCTGAAATTCCCGTTGAAATGTCTATTGCAAAAATTCAAGCTGGCGACCTGGTATTTTTTAGTGCCTTTGTTAGAGATATTACCAAGCGCAAACTATCTGAAAGTCAAATTCAGAAACTCGCACACTATGATGCATTAACCAGTTTACCGAATCGGGTTTTATTGCAAGATCACTTCAAGCATGCATTAAGTATCGTTAAGCGCAACAATAGCAAATTAACCGTGATATTTCTCGACCTCGATCACTTCAAAGACATTAACGACACACTAGGCCATAGCGTAGGCGACCTTTTATTAATAGAGGTTGCAAATCGATTACAGTCGGCGTTACGTGAAGTAGATACGCTGTCACGTTTAGGTGGGGATGAGTTTGTTTTGATATTACCAGAAACAGATATTCAAGGGGCAGCTAACGTATCGCAAAAACTGCTCAACACTATGGAGAAACCATACACCGTCGATTCCTTTGAGCTGACAGTGACCGCCTCAATTGGTATTGCGCTTTATCCTGATGATGGCACTGACTTTGAGATGCTTTCGCAAAAAGCAGATACCGCTATGTACCGAGCAAAACGCGAGGGAAGGAACAGCTATCGGTTTTTTACGGCCGAGATGCAAGCCAAGTCATCGAGAACCCTACAGCTAGTCACGGCTTTACGCTACGCGTTAGAGCGCGATCAACTATGCTTGCATTACCAACCACAAATATCGATTTCCAATAATAGCATTATCGGAGTAGAAGCTTTATTGCGTTGGCACCATCCTGATCTTGGTTTTATTTCACCTGCTGAGTTTATTCCCATTGCTGAAGACTCAGGTTTGATTATTCCCATCGGCGAATGGGTGTTGCGCCAAGCCGTGAAACAAGCGCAATCGTGGATAGCACAAGGTCATCCCGCATTAATCATGGCCGTCAATATCTCTGCAATTCAGTTTCGGCATCGAGAATTACCTAATATGATTGCAGAGATACTCAAGGAGACAGACCTAGCTCCAGAGTATCTTGAGTTAGAACTTACTGAAAGAGTAGCCATGTATGATCCTCATGGCGCCATTGAGATGATGAATAGCTTGCACAACCTTGGAATCCGCATGTCTATTGATGATTTCGGTACAGGCTATTCTTCATTAAGTTATTTAAAGAAGTTTAAAGTGTATAAGCTAAAAATAGATCAATCTTTTGTGCGAGATATAAGTACAGATCCAGAAGATAAAGCTATTGTGAGTGCAATTATTAGTATGTCTCGAAGCCTGGGCTTGCAAACTATTGCCGAAGGGGTAGAAACAGCTGAGCAACTATCCTACTTGCGTAGTCAAGGATGCGATGAGGTGCAAGGCTACTTCTTCAGCAGACCTATGTCATCAGAGAAAATTGAGGAATATTTTAAAGCGTTTAAATAATACCCAATGACTGCTCGAAGTTCGAGATGTCTTTTTAAAAACCTTTATTGATGTTTAGCGTTATTTTGTAAATAGATGATGAAGTCTTTAGCGCTCAACGACTTGGAGTACAACCAGCCTTGTACATACCTTACACCATGCTCAATTAACACTTGCGCTTGCCTTTCCGTTTCAACGCCCTCCGCAACCATTTCAAGATTCAGTGATTTTGCCATCTCAATAATATGAAACGCCACTTGTCCAGTCACTGCATCCGTATCAACCGCATCGACAAAGGTTTTGTCTATTTTCAAATAATCTAATTCAAATTTTGTAAGATAAGAAAGACTGGAATAACCCGTACCAAAATCATCAATAGCTACTTGTATGCCTAAATCTCTTATCTGCTTGAGCAAGGTTAATGCATTGCCATCATTGAGTAAGCCTGTTTCAGTGGCTTCTATAATAATTTGATGACTTAAAATCCCTGTATTTTTGATGAGATTTTGAATAATCAAGATTAAGTGATCCGACTGCAAGTCCGCCGCAGAGACGTTTATTCCAATATGAAAATGAGGATTATTACGAAGTGTTTCACCCATATCATTTTCAACCAACTCAAAAACCTTATGTGTTATTTGGCAAATCAGACCGCTCTCTTCTGCCAATGGGATGAATAAATCTGGCCTAACCAATCCATCATGCGGGCTTCGCCAACGAATTAATGCCTCTGCACCAACACAAGACTTACTCTTAAGGTCAATGATGGGTTGATATTCAAGAAAAAACTGATTACGTGCCAAAGCCACTAAAAGTTCTGAACGATATGAGGACTGATTTTTAGCTATATAGATGAACCCTAACGTTAACCCAACAGCAATTAAAATACCGAGCGGAATGAAAATTACTGCAAAGTTTTTAATTTCATCTGACAATTCAGACATTGGAATTGCTGTAACCACAGCCAACATCTTTGTAGTGTTGGGTGCAATGTAAACAATAAACTTATTAGTATAGTCAATAATCGTTTTAGGCTTGTCCCCTTGATAGTCTGCAATCCACTGCTGGTTTATCTTGCCTCTGGACGTAAAAATGACATGGTGATCAACGTTGAATATCCCGACAGCAACCTCTGGGCTCCCTAGCGCTTCGATTGTATGTTGCGGAACCAGTATTGCAACATACCCATTGCGCTCCATTACTGCATAAGGGTATGAATTTATTGTTCTATTTTTTAGGCTTGCCCAAACACGGTTTCCGTCCTTATCAACTCTATAGGGTTCCCCAAGATTCATACCATTGAAAATTTCTAATGAAGAGCAGTCTATTGTGTTACCTGTTATATGGCCAATCGCCTGAATAGAGAATGCTGACACATCCTCTTCTTGCATTTTTCTGACATTAGCAGCTGAACAAGCCTCAGATGCGGGGATTTGCGAATTTTTGTTGGTAAAGAACACAAATTGATCATGCGTACTACGCATGCGATCAAGCACACTATTAGTAATGACCTCTAGACGTGAAGCTTCTTTAAGGATCGCCTGATTTTTGGCAATATGGACTGAAACAAAAATGGATGCGGAAACCAGCAAAATGCCTAATACGACTGAGAATAGAAAGAAAGCCTTTTTATTCTGAATATATTTGAAGGCGGATTTACTCACCGCTGTTGCTTAAACAAAAGTTGCTTAAACAAAAAACTAAGTCGACAGCCATTTTCAACTTTCCATTTGATTTTTATTCATATTATTTAGGTTGTTTTCTTGCGTGGTAATAATAAACTAATTGATCAAAATCAAGCAAAGCATTATTTATGCTCTAGCCATTTTTTTGCACAACTTGGTCCTGCAAGGCGCAATTCAGCTAGTAATCTCTTAAGCTGAGTCCTTCCTTTTAGCACGTTCAATCGCTGCTCTCCGCTGACCTTACCTATCCCTAAATTTGGTGTCGTAAAAAATCAAATGAAAGTGAATTCCTACATGTTTTTAATCATTTCACCTATAAGAAATATTGTTTTTAGGGTACATCATCAACACACGTTTTAAAGCTTAATAGTCTGAGATGTTTAATCAATTGATAGAACTATAGGAGGCAAAGATGGGTAAATACGTTTTAGCATGGATACTTGGTGTTCCAGGGATTGTATTAGTAATCATTTACTTTTTTATGCACTGATTATTGGAGAATATAAGCAATGAGAGAAGCGCTACATGAGAAAGTAAAGCCATTTAATTTGGATATTAAAAAAATTCGAGCAGATGCGAGAAAGCATGTTGAAGATGGTGCCAAAACTGCGTCTTATGCAGGTAATGTAGCCGAAATTATAGGTTTATTAAATGCATCACTTGCTACAGAAATCGTTTGCGCATTGCGCTATAAGCGCCATTACTTCACGGCTACGGGTATCCATTCAAAATCAATCGCCACTGAATTTAATATTCATGCACAAGAAGAGCTTGCCCATGCAGATTTGCTCGCTGAACGCATAGTTCAACTTGGCGGTTATCCAGATTTTTCACCAGATACGTTATTGTCACGTAGTCACGCAGACTATGCTCCGTGCCTGGAACTGAAAGATATGATTAAAGAAAATCTAGTGGCAGAGCGTATTGCGATAGATGCCTATCATGCTTTGATTCGCTACATTGGCGACAGTGACCCAACAACACGTATTATCTTGGAGAAAATCCTTGCGCAAGAGGAAGAGCATGCAGATGAACTATCAGACTGGATGAGTGTTGCTTAAGCATTGATATCTATGACAATTTTACTAAAGGAGATTTAAATGAGATTACGTTTTTTGACCATATGTTTGACTTTAACAGCGTTGTTGTTTGGGATTGCAGCTTGTGAAAAGAAAGGGCCCGCCGAGCAGCTTGGCGAAAAAATTGATAACGCAGCAGAAACTGCTGGAGAAAAGATAGATTCTGCGGCGGAAAAAGCCTCTGATAAAGTAGAAAGCGCAAAAGATGCAGTAAAAGATAAAGCTGAAGAAGTGCAAGACAAGAACTGATACAGCTGCTGATAAAAATGGCTGGTTAGTTCTTGCAACAAGCTAAGGTTTATCACAATTGGATAACTCAATAGGAGCATAGCAATGAGCATTTTAATTAAGTTTTTAATGGTTGGATTAGTCGCATTGAGCTTTACTGCTTGCAATACGATTTCTGGCGCTGGTAAAGATATAAAGGCGGGCGGCACCGCAATTGAAACCACGGCAGAAGACGCAAAAAAATAAGAGATGAAATGCTAGCTCTCATCTGAGTTAGCATTTTTCAACGCACTTCAACTCCTCCCCCTGATTTTCGTATCACCCTTCAAGCGATCATCAATCCGTGCTGAAACTGGTAAGTTAAATCGACAAAAAATCACCACTAAGGAATCAACATGAAAAAAGTGCAAGTCGATTGCGAGTTACAATATTTAATCCAAAATAATTCAGATCTAGTTTTTAATATTCAAGCCTCAACACATGAGTGGCAAAAAATATACAGTGAGAAACTTACTTTTGAACCAAACACTGCTCCAACATTTGGGTATAACCATATCGGTGACAACAGACTGCTGAGAGTGAGCTGTTGTAGCGGATCATTTAGTATTCGATATGAAGCGACCGTTGTTGTTCATTACCCAAAGCCCACAGGCTATGAGGCGGAAGTAAGAATCAATGAACTGCCTATAGACGTTATCCCTTACATATGGTCTAGTCGATACTGTGAGTCTGATGCCATTCTAACGATAGCAAATCAGAATTTTGGCCACATAACCCCAGGCTACAGTAGAGTGGAATCTATTTGCGAATGGATACGGAAAAATATTAAATATCAAACTGGAATGACCAACTCCATAACCTCTACCCGTAATGTACTGGATGGTGGTTTTGGAGTTTGCAGAGACTTTGCACATTTAGGCATCAGCTTTTGTCGGGCACTGAATATTCCCGCTAGATTTGTTACTGGCTATGCAAAGTTCGACAGCCCACCTAACGATTTTCATGCAATTTTTGAAGCGTATTTAGGTGGTAGATGGATATTGTTTGATCCTACCCAGTTATCACCAGTGGATGAGCTGGTAAGAATAGCGACTGGTCGTGATGCTTCTGACACGTCATTCAGCACCATATTTGGCACAGTATCCATGAATTATATGAACCCCATGGTAAGTGTTAGCTAGGTGAATGATTCATTGAATTAACCTAAACCATTTTGTAAGTATTAGCACGCAGACAAAATTATTCACCAAGCGAGATCCCCATCCCTAAAGTAGTCTGGGAATGGTTGTAGTCTAATAAAGACTCACCATAACCACTGGACAACATTAAATGCAGTTTGACTTTGGCGGATTCAAACATTTTACGTTGCAAATCTAGCTGCACAAATCCTTTGTTTTCAGAACGTAAGTTGTTACGCAACAAAATGGACGCGGAGTTTTTGCGTGCTGTGTCTTCCCAGCGCAAGCGCATATCACCATAGCCCATATATTGATCAATATCTGGATTATCGTCGTTATTACCATCATTAAATATGCGTAACCAAGGTCTTACCATTAAAGTCAGATTGTCCCTGAGCTCCCAGCCACTTTCTAAATAAAGCCGATTCCAGCTGCGGGATAAAGGATCGCTACTACCATTAGATTCATGTACCAAACCTAAATTCAGCATGCGTGGAATACTGCGGTAGCGTACACCTCCCACCTGATTATCAATACCCAAAGATAAAATCAGCTCAGGCTGATAATCATTTTCGCGCAGTGGTCTAGAGTGATCACCATCAAAAATTTGCCAATACGATTGCTGCGTATAAGCCGCCCAAATACGTGAACTTGTGACGTAAGGTAGATTGCGTATCACAGGAATATTGTCCATTAACTGTGTTTTAAGACTGAACTGAAACTTTAAATCGTTGTGTTGCAAGTTACGATCGGCGGTATTCGGGCGGGTAGGTGAAACAGGCGTATTATTGGGGTCTGTGCTAGAAGTAACCAGCAAATAGTTAGACTTGTAGGCCTCAAAATCGCTAATGTCCCAATCGCCTTCTGAGGTGAGACGCCAAGTACGCTCCAGATAGCTAAGCTCAGTCTTAGGGCCCTCAACAGCGATATTGCTGGGCTTGGGTTTGTTTTCCACATCTGTAGCAGTGATTGTGCTTTCCGATGAGGGAGTATCAGAGGCAATTGTCGCGGGGGTTTCAATGCTGTCGTAACAAGCCAAGCGTTTTTTCGCTTCAAAACTATTCGGATACTTATTTTTACACGCGATAAATGCTTGGTCTACGGTTACAATATCTTTTGCCTGAGTAGGGCTGGTAAAAATAAGCAATAGAGCTAAATACGGGGCACGGATCATATAGGTTTCTTTCCATTCAATTGCTTCCACCTTCAGATAGTACCAAGTCCTGTAAGTAAAAGAACTTGGTATATGTCTTACATCGTTGTCAGCTAGCTCCTACATGGTAGACAGAGAAATGCTTAGCATCACCTGCATCTGGCTTGTCAGAGTGATGCGTAATCTACTCTGGCCTAGGGTATTTTTGAAATTACTAAGGCAATATGCTGGGCTTGTTATCTTTAAACAGATGTAGCTAATTTTTAAACTAGCTCTTTGCCAAATCGCGTGGCGGGTTACTGTAGCTTAAAAGAAAAACGACCTAGAGATTACTCTCTAAGTCGTTCGTAATTGGTGGCCCCCTGTGAGTCGAACACAGTACCAACAGATGATGAGTTGTTGTAACTGGCTGATTTTTATAACTTTAAACTCGCTCTTGCTCGCCAATGTTCGTCAGTGGATTATTGAATTTTCACGTTTGGGGTTTTGCATTATTAAAATTAATTGCAGCTTAACTAATTTTAATACTGGCCTTCCTTTTCATATGGCTGTAACACAACTAAGAAACAATGGATTTTAGAGTTTTATGAGTACAAGTGTGTATTCACTATTTGACCACAAAGCTGAAGAATTTTAAGTGCTTTTTTGAGGTAGGTTCTGATGTATCCTGCAATCCGAACCTATGCCGAACTCTTTTGTACCAGAACTTGCTTATCTATCAACTAAAAATCTATGTGAAACAATCTTTTAGATTCCAAAAAACGAATCGAACCCAAGCAGGCAAATCTCTCGCAGGTGTTAAACTTTAGGATATGAAATCCACAACTCCAAACGGTGACGACCGAGGTTTAGGTTCTTTTCACGACTGATTCAACCTCTTTAGGAGTAAATCAGAAATAATCAGAAAATTAACGGGGCAATTAAATATGAAATTATTTGTGTGAATCGGATCAATTTTCAACGCAATTCGACACTTACGGGGCGTTATCGTTTCATTATTGAGTTCTTGTATTTTGGTACAAAAGAGGCATCCTCTTGTCTGTTTGTAGCTTATTTACTCATGCTAAGTATTCCTTAGTATCGGGTCAAGCAAAAAACTAAGAATCTCTTAGTCATTCATTTTTACTCAGAGACCTAATGGATAACTCTACTGTTATTTCGAAACGTTTGCTTGAAGCTAGACTTGCATCTGGCTTGTCACAAAAGAAGCTTGGTATTGAAGCGGGGATTGATGAATTCTCAGCGAGCTCTCGTATGAATCAGTATGAACGCGGGGTGCATGTTCCCGACTTCGCTACTGTGGAGCGTTTGGCTTCAGTGCTGAATGTACCAACGCCATATTTTTATACCAGAGATAATGAGTTGGCCAAGTTGATTGTAAGATATGGGCAAATGAACGATGCTGAAAAAGATAAGCTGCGCTTCTTGGTATCCCTCACGATTAAGCCAGATTTTCGTTACTAGCCATTATAGAATTGACTATGCCACCAAAGCAAAACGCGGCGACAAATGGACTTTCCCTCTATGGTTTATGGAAACAAAAACGACCTAGAGATTTCTCCCTAAGTCGTCTGGAATGGTGGCCCCCCTGTGAGTCGAACACAGCACCAACGGATTATGAGTCCGCTGCTCTAACCAAGCATGAGCTAGGGGGCCAAAACTGAGTTGAGACTAGTCTTGACCTGTCTCTAAGAAGCTACGTAGACGCTCTGAACGTGTTGGGTGACGTAGTTTACGCAAAGCTTTGGCCTCGATTTGACGAATACGCTCGCGGGTTACATCAAACTGTTTGCCCACCTCTTCTAGCGTGTGGTCGGTGTTCATTTCGATACCGAAACGCATGCGTAACACTTTCGCTTCACGTGCGGTGAGCGATTCCAACACTTCTTTTGTCGCATCGCGCAAGCTGGCGTAAACCGCTGCATCGACAGGCGCTAAAGTTGCGTTGTCTTCGATAAAGTCACCTAAATGTGAATCGTCGTCGTCACCGATTGGCGTTTCCATTGAAATCGGCTCTTTGCTGATTTTTAGGATTTTGCGAATCTTGTCTTCTGGCATTTCCATTTTTTCTGCTAACAGTGCTGGATCTGGCTCCAACCCAGTTTCTTGCAGAATTTGACGGCTAATGCGGTTCATTTTATTGATAGTTTCAATCATATGCACGGGGATACGGATCGTACGTGCTTGGTCAGCGATTGACCGGGTAATCGCTTGACGAATCCACCATGTGGCATAAGTTGAGAACTTGTAACCGCGGCGGTATTCAAACTTATCAACCGCTTTCATCAAGCCGATGTTGCCTTCTTGAATCAAATCCAAGAATTGCAAACCACGGTTGGTGTATTTTTTCGCAATAGAGATCACCAAACGCAAGTTAGCTTCAATCATTTCGCGTTTTGCACGGCGGGCACGAGCCTCACCTGTGGTCATTTGCTTGTTGATATCTTTTAACTCTTTGATGGGGATGCCAACACGTGCTTGTAAATCTAACAAACGTTGTTGTTGATCTACGATAGAGTGTTTAAAACGCTCCATTTTTTCCACATAAGGTTTAGCAGTTGCCAACTCACCAGCCAGCCAATCCAAATTGGTTTCATTGCCAGGGAACACTTTGATGAAGTGGGTGCGAGGCATGCCTGATTTATCAACACAGAACTCCATTACTTTACGCTCATGGCCA
Source organism: Methylophilaceae bacterium (assembly GCA_036504995.1). Taxonomy (GTDB): domain Bacteria; phylum Pseudomonadota; class Gammaproteobacteria; order Burkholderiales; family Methylophilaceae; genus DASXUG01. The sequence continues at coordinate 11,585 of DASXUG010000013.1, forward strand.
CGTACTTCTTCAACCATATCACGCACTTGACCACACAACGCCTCAACTTGTTTTGCTGAGAAGCGGAATGCGGTTAACTCTTCCAAAATAGAGCTTAGTAAAGTTTGATACTCAGCATCTTGTGAGCCTTTTTCTGCCAAAATCTCGGTCATGCGCTTGTTTGACACGCGAATGCTGGAGAAGCGAGTGAGCACTTCTTCTTTAAGTTTAGCTAAAGCCTCCGCTGAGATGGCAGCCGCTTTTGCGCCGTCCGCATCTTCGTCATCTTCATCCTCTTCATCGGCAGACTCTTCTTCAGCAGCCTCTTCCATGGCCATGCTGTCGTCGATACCGACATCCGAGTCAATCAGACCATCAACTAAATCATCAACGCTGAGTTCGTCATTTTCAACTTTATCCACCATTGCCAATAAATCTGCAATGGTTGTTGGGCAAGCGGCAATCGCCTGCACCATGTGTTTGAGGCCATCTTCAATGCGTTTGGCGATTTCAATTTCGCCTTCACGGGTAAGCAAATCTACCGTACCCATTTCACGCATATACATACGCACTGGGTCTGTGGTGCGGCCAAATTCACTGTCTACGGTTGAAAGTGCTTGTTCAGCTTCTTCAACTGCGTCTTCATCGGTCACCGCTGCAGGGGCATCAGACATAAGCAATACTTCGGCATCAGGCGCTTCTTCATACACCTGAATACCCATGTCGTTAATCATGCCGATAATGCCGTCGATCTGTTCAGAATCTTGAACGTCATCGGGCAAGTGGTCGTTAATTTCGGCGTAGGTAAGGTAGCCGCGCTCTTTACCTAAAACTATTAATAACTTTAATCTGGTGCGGCCATCAGCCGCCTGAATATCCTTATCGCTGAGTTGTTCGTTTTGCAAATCTTTATCTTTCGCCATACTTAAACCCCAAATGCCCCAAGCTTTAGCGAAAAAAATGCTCGCCAAAGAATTACGGAAAACCGCGTATTATACCCGAAAATCACTTACCTGAAAATGAAATAACTTAAAAATGCCTATCTTTTTAATGCGTTACCCAGTCAAAAGCTGCGGGCATCAACCCCTCTATTTTGCTCTTACTGACCGTAATAAGGCCTTTTCTTCGTCAGTTAGTTCACTTAACGGCCTCTCTTTAATTTTATCCAATAAATTGCTGTGCTCTCTTTGCTGATACAGCTCTTTAATTTGCTTGCGTGCGCCCGTAAATCCTAGGGCAAAATCCAAGCCTTCATCCAACAAGTGCAACTCTCGCTCAACTTCACGCATAAGGCGCTCATCTACCTTGTCACGCAGATGATGCAATATGGCGGCGGGCTTAGATTGCGGGTAAGCAATGGCCGCCTCAAGTGAAGCTTTTACCAACATATCCTCATCACTACCTTGTTGCGCCCAGCTCAGATCATCCACATTTGCTAAATCTGGCCGCATCAACAACATCAACACAAACCTGCGCTGCAAAGACATGGTGGTTCTATTTTGCTTGGGCATGGCTTTTTGCTGCCGTTGCGGCGTAGGCATTTTGATCATGCCTTTCATTTCCTCCATAGAAACGCCCGATAACTCAGCTATACGCTTACCCAACAAAAGACTCAAACGTGGCGCCTGAATTTGCTGCAAAATAGGTTCCGCCTCATTCAAAAAGCGTACGCGATCTTCTTGCGACTGCAGTGGGTTATCTTCACTCAAATGCTCCACAATGTAGCGGGACAGTGGCACTGCACTTGCCATGGCAGCTTCAAACGCCTCTTTACCAAACTCTCTTACGTAGCTATCTGGGTCATGCTCGCTAGGCAAAAACAAAAAGCTTAATTTCACCCCATCTTTGAGCACTGGCAACGCATTCATCGCCGCACGCCAAGCCGCATTTCGCCCTGCATTATCGCCATCAAAACTAAATACGATGTCATCGGTTTGGCGCATCAGCTTGGTAATATGAATCGAAGTTGTCGCCGTACCCAACGCCGCAACTGCGTACTCGATACCGTACTGCGCCAATGCCACGACATCCATATAACCTTCAACGACCAGTGCCCGCCCTGCATCGCGAATTGCGCGGCGCGCTAAAAACAAACCGTACAGCTCATGTCCTTTTTGAAACAGAGGCGTCTCAGGCGAGTTGTAATATTTGGGTGTATCTTCAGGGTTTATCACGCGCCCACCAAAACCAATGACTTGCCCTTTTTGATCATGGATAGGAAACATAATGCGATCACGAAAACGGTCATAGCGGCGGTTTTGCTCGTTTTTTACTACCAAGCCGATAGTTTCGAGCATATCCGATTCATACTTTGGAAACACAGCTGCCAGATTTTGCCAGCCTGCAGGTGCATAACCCACCTGGAATCGCGCAGCGATTTGCCCGCTCAACCCGCGGCCTTTCAAATACTCAATCGCGCGTTCAGACTTTTTTAGCTCACCGCGGTAATAATTCAGCGCTTCTTGCAATGCCTCTTGCATGCCTGGCATGGCTTTTTGTTGCTCGCGCTGCGCCTCCGTTGCTGGCGTTTCTTCACGCGGCACGATCATGCCCGCTATTTTGGCAAGCTCATGTACCGCCTCAACAAAACTTACGCCCTGATACTCCATCAAAAAACTAATGGCCGTACCGTGGGCGCCACAACCAAAGCAATGGTAAAACTGCTTAGTTGGGCTAACCGTAAAAGAGGGAGATTTTTCGTTGTGGAAAGGGCAACAGGCAGAGTAATTCGCGCCCGCTTTTTTCAGTGGCACACTTTTATCAATCACATCGACAATGTCAACGCGGTTAATAAGCTCTTGTATAAAGGAATCAGGAATCACAAAGGTAAGTATATGCCAAAAATAAAAAAAGGAGCTTATAGCTCCCTTTTTAAACAACTGAAAAATTAATACAACTCAATTTAGCCCAGCAATAATTGCAAATTAACCCAATCTAGCTTTAATTAACCCCGATATTTTCGCCATATCAGCACGCCCAACCACCAATGGTTTTACCGCCGCCATGACTTTACTCATATCTTTAATACCAGCAGCGCCAGTATCAGCAACTACTTGCTCGATAATCGCGTTGACTTCATCTTCAGTAAACGCCTGCGGCAAATACTCTTGCAACACAGTCACTTCAAATTTTTCGACATCTGCCAGATCGTGGCGATTAGCAGACTCATACGCGGCGATTGAATCACGGCGTTGTTTGAGCATTTTCTCAATAGCTTCGATCACTTGATCGTCGCTCAACTCAATGCGCTCATCGACTTCACGCTGCTTAATAGCCGCTTGTAATAGACGAATAGCACTCAAACGCGCGCTATCTTTAGCGCGCATTGCGTTTTTCATATCTTCAGAGATACGCGCTTTTAACGTCACTTTAAACTCCTAAGCCTAAGAAGACTTAGTAAAGTTTAGCTGGTAATGTTTGGCTACGAATACGACGGTAATGACGTTTCACAGCAGCGGCAGCTTTACGCTTACGCTCCCATGTTGGCTTTTCGTAGAATTCGCGCGCGCGCAAATCTGTCAACAAACCAGTTTTTTCAATAATGCGTTTGAAACGGCGCAACGCTACGTCAAACGGCTCATTCTCTTTTACACGTACACTAGACATTCAGGCTCTCTTTACTTTAAAAGATATACTTTAAATTCGTTTATTTAGGGGTTCGTTAATCTAGGCTCGCGCCCAAAGAATAACGTTAAAATCGTAACAAATTACGAAAAGCCTGCTATTCTATCGGCTTGATTTGAATTTATCAACCACTAAATTTAAATCGCTGCAAATTATAACACTTCAAACGATAACAAAGGTTTAGCAACACCATGATAGTCTTAGGTATTGAATCGTCGTGCGATGAAACTGGTATCGCGCTTTACGATACTGAGCACGGCCTGCTCTCGCACGCGCTCCACTCCCAAATTGATATGCACGCAGAATACGGTGGCGTGGTGCCAGAACTAGCCTCCCGCGACCATATCCGCCGTGCACTACCTCTGACGCAAATGGTGCTAGACCAAGCCAAGCTCACCCTAAAAGACATAGATGGCATTGCCTACACACAAGGCCCAGGCTTGTCCGGGGCGTTACTAGTGGGAACCAGCATTGCCGAAGCACTCGCCTTTACCTTAAATCTGCCAACAATCGGTGTGCATCATCTAGAAGGCCACTTGCTTGCGCCACTACTAGAAGAAAATCCACCTAAATTTCCATTTGTAGCGTTACTAGTCTCAGGCGGCCACACTCAGTTGATGCGTGTTACAGGCATTGGTGATTATGAGTTACTAGGTGATACATTAGACGATGCCGCTGGCGAAGCGTTTGATAAAACCGCAAAACTGCTGGGTCTGGGCTATCCTGGCGGACCTGCTGTTGCCAAGATTGCTGCACAAGGCCTAGCTGAGCGCTTTAAACTGCCTCGCCCGTTACTGCATAGTGGCGATCTAAATTTTAGTTTTAGCGGCTTAAAAACTGCGGTACTGACTTTGGTAAACAACCACAAAAATGAACATGGCGAGGTCGACGCACAAACCAAAGCTGACATCGCTTATGAGTTTCAAGAAGCTGTCACTGATATTTTAAGCATCAAGTGCATGTCTGCATTGCGTGAAACAGGGCTGGATAACTTAATCGTCTCAGGCGGAGTGGGGGCGAACAAACGTCTGCGTGAAAAACTCAATGCCGCCACCAAGCGCAAACTATGCAAAGTGCACTATCCGCGCCTGGAGTTTTGCACCGATAATGGAGCGATGATAGCCTTTGCAGGCGCCATGCGTATGCACAACGCGCAAGAAACCAACCACAGCTTTACCGTACGACCACGCTGGGATTTGGCAGAACTGCAAACGCCATAACTGATTTATTTTTGCTTTATTTTTTCTGGCCGAAACCTGATTCCGTACCCGCCAGCAACTTTTGAATATTCGTTTTATGACGCCATATCAAAAGCACAGACAGCACAAAAGTCATCAATACATAATCAGTGTAAGGCAATAAATAATACGCAAACACAGGCGCAAGTAGTGCTGCCACTAAGGCAGAAAGTGATGAAATGCGGGTAATTGCAAACACCACCACCCAAGTAATAATCGCCGCCAAGCCCAAATCTACCGAGACCGCCATCATCACACCCAAGGCAGTTGCTACGCCTTTACCGCCTTTAAAGCGATGAAATAGTGGGAACAAATGCCCGATAAAAACCGCCATCCCCACAGCGCTGACAACCCACATTAACATGCCACTTTGCAATGCTAAAAACACCGCAAACCAACCCTTAAACGCATCCCCCAATAATGTAAGCAAGGCTGCAGATTTTTTACCGCTACGCAAAACATTGGTTGCACCTGGGTTACCAGACCCCACAGAACGCGGGTCAGGCAAGCCGTATAGCTTAGACACCAAAATGCCAAACGAGATGGAACCCAACAAATACCCCATCACAATCCATACAATGGGAATCGCCACCACAGGAATAAAACCTAACTCATTCATCACTTATGCTCTAAAATTGCCAAAAGAAACATTCTAAACCATCTGGGTGCCGCAATCACATGGACATTATTTTTTTAAGTGAAGTAAAAGTACAAACCAAACTCGGCGTACCCGAGTGGGAACGCATGGTTGCACAAACCATTATCCTAGATTTAGAAATCGCCATGCCGCACAGCCGTAGCTGCCAAACCGACGAGATCGACGACACCATAGATTACGGCGAAGTGGTTGCTCGCATACGTCAAACCCTCAAAGACAATAGCTTTAAATTGGTAGAAGCCTTAGCAGAACATATTTGCCAAATTGTGTTGAATGAATTTGGTGCGCCGTGGGTGAAGATTAAAGTGGCGAAGCCAGGGATATTGCCAGGACTGAAGGCGTTGGGGGTGGTGATTGAGAGGGGTAAATAACCGTATATACAAGTCTTAAGCAGCCATTGTCGGGGGCAGTCCAACAGCCAGCCATCGAGCAAGGCGCAAGGGGAGTGCGAAGCACCCCAATGGAGCACCACTGGCTTCCCCCCTTCTATCGCGCCGAGTAGCACAATGGAAGTGGGAGATTTCGGCAATCGCCTGTTTGAGCGCCGCGGTGGCTTGCGGGGTATGCAAGCCACTAGGGCGAGTTCGATTGCCGCCCACTGGAATGAGCAACGCAGGGAATAAGCGGTAGAGGGTGTCTTTTTCTTTGGGTACTTTCTTTTGGACAAGCAAAAGAAAGCACCTCGCCAGTCGGGCGAAACCGACACAGCCCAACCTCCGCCACAAATTCAAACTGGATTCCCACTTTCGTGGGAATGACGGAAAAGCACAAATCACACACTACGCCGTCACCCTCTTGGATGATGCATACTATGCAACAATTTCAACCGTTCCCTCGCCACATGCGTATAAATCTGTGTGGTCGAAATATCCGCATGACCCAACAACATCTGCACCACACGCAAATCCGCACCGTGATTTAACAAATGTGTGGCAAAGGCATGGCGTAACACATGGGGTGACATAGGCTTATGTATGCCTGCTTGCAAAGCGTAGCGCTTAATCAGGTACCAAAAGGCTTGGCGTGTCATGGCATCACCTCGGTTGGTCACAAATAGACTATCACTCAACCGTCTTTCTAATATAGGCGGGCGACCTTCATTCAAATAGCGGGTGATCCAATCTGTGGCCTCCTCGCCCATGGGGACCAAACGAGTTTTACTGCCTTTGCCTGTGACGCGCACCACACCTTCGCTCAGGCTGACTTCCGTCACTTTTAAGCTGACCAACTCGGTTACACGTAAGCCGCTGGCATAGAGTAGCTCCAGCATCGCGCGGTCGCGCAGGCCGATGCTATTTTCTACATCAGGGGCGTTAAGCAAAGCCTCTACATCTTCTTCACTAAGGCTTTTAGGGAGTGAACGTGGAAGCTTGGGCGATTCAATTTGTAAGCTGGGGTCTATACTGATTTTATTTTCGCGCAAGGCAAAGCGGTACAAACGCCGTAAACTGGCAATTAATCGGCTGACGCTACGCGGCTTGCTGGTGGGGAACTTAAAGGCTAGATAGCGCTGAATATCGGCTTGCTCTACTTGAAACAAATCTTTATCGGCGGCTTTTTCTAGCCATGTGGCAAACTGGGTTAAGTCTTGCCGATAACTATCCAAGGTGTTGCGTGAGAGACCTTCTTCTAACCAAATGCGGTCAATAAAGTCATCAAGTATCGCTTGATTAGTCGATGTTTGAGGAGCTGCGCTCAAATTAGGCCTTTGCCTCATGTGCAAGCAACCATTGCTTAATGGCGAGGCCACCTTCCACTCCTTGCATATAGCCGCCCAAGCCGCTTTTAGCCACTACACGGTGACAAGGAATCACCAGTGGTACTTGGTTAGCCCCACACACATTCGCCACGGCACGAGGGCCCGAGCCAACTTGCTGCGCCAGTTCGCTATAGGTCAGGGTTTGTCCATATGGGATTTCGCTAATCGCTTGCCAAACGCGTTTTTGAAAGTGCGTGCCATTAACCGCATAAGGCACATCAAACTTTACGTTGGGCTTTGCAAAATAGTGCTCAATCTGTTGCAACACCAGATTGGAAAATGGATTATTAACTAGCTTAGCGGGCACTTGGCTTGGTAACAGCTGGACAGAGATTAAATAATCATCTTGCGTCATGATAGCAACCGCACCAAAAGGGGCTGAGATGACTGCATCGTAAGTTTGACTCATGCTGGCTCACCAAGTAAATAATATTGAGACATCTTAACTCAAATAAAAAAGCCCCGAAACCTAAGGTTAGCGGGGCTTTTTAGATTGCTTAACAGCAGTTTATTCAGCAGCTGCTTCTGGCGCCATGATTTCTTTTTCGCGGGCTTGTAATTTTTCTTTAATACGTGCAGATTTGCCTGAACGCTCACGCAAGTAGTACAACTTGCTACGACGCACATCACCACGACGTTTCACTTCGATGCTTGCGATCAAAGGTGAGTAAGTTTGGAAAGTACGCTCAACGCCTTCACCAGATGAGATTTTACGCACGATGAATGATGAGTTTAAGCCACGATTACGAATCGCGATTACAACACCTTCATAAGCCTGCACACGTTTACGTGTACCTTCAACCACGTTTACACCTACTACTACGGTGTCACCTGGGGCGAAACTAGGAATCGTTTTGCCTAAGCGGGCAATCTCTTCCTTTTCTAACATTTCAATAATATTTGCCACTTTGTTGCTCCTTCTAGTTTTGCGAATCTTGTTCCTGCTTGTCGCGCTCAGTGTTGAGCTCTTTTAGCAGCCGAGATTCCTCTTTTGACAACGACCTTTCGGCCAATAAATCGGGACGTTTATCCCGAGTTCTTTGCAATGACATTTTTAGTCGCCACTGCTTAATCTTTGCATGATTACCAGATAACAACACTTCTGGCACGCGCATTCCTGCATATTCTTCTGGTCTTGTGTAGTGCGGGCAATCTAACAGACCATTGACAAATGAGTCTTCAATCGCTGAATCTGCATCACCCAAAACCCCTGGCAATTGCCGAATCACTGCATCCATCAACACCATGGCGGGTAACTCACCGCCGGATAATACATAATCGCCTATCGAGTATTCCACATCGACTAATCGGTTCAGCACGCGCTCGTCTACGCCTTCATAACGACTGGCTAACAATACAAAACCTTGCTCAGCTGCCAAGTTCATCACAATTTCATGCGTGAGCGGCTTACCACTAGGCGATAAGTGAATCACTTTCGGGTTCACAACACCTGCAACTTGTTGCCTTGCTTTCGCCGCAGCTATGGCTTGCTCAAGCGGCTCGGCTAGCATCACCATGCCTGGGCCACCACCGTAAGGTCTATCATCTACCGTGCGATGATTATCCGCGGTGAAATCACGCGGATTCCACAGGGTTAACTCAACAATTTTTTTCTCAAATGCTCTTGATGTAATGCCAAACTGGCTAATTGCATCAAACATTTGTGGAAACAAGGTGACTACATCATATTGTTTTGAATTTTCACTCAAAACTCAGCATCCCAATCCACCAAAATTGTTTTGGCTGCCATATCCACTTCAATAATCACTTGATCAATAAACGGAATCAAGCGCTCGCGATCACCTTTTGCTACCAGCACATCATTCGCACCAGTTTCAAATAATTCTGTGACTAAGCCAAAATCCACGCCTTGTTGATTTTTAACACTCAAGCCGATTAAGTCAGCCCAATAGTATTCATTTTCATCAGGCGCTGGCAGTTGATCACGCGGAACTGCAATGTGTTTACTCTTGAGCGCCAAAGCTGCGTCACGGTCATCTACACCAAACAGCTTAACCACTAAGCCATCGCCATGAATCTTTACGACCTCGACCGCAAACTTTTTCCACGGCATATTGCGCATGCCATCTTGCCGCCCAACCCACCAATCTTCGTAGTCAAATAGACTATCAAGTGATTCAGTTTCTGGCGCAACTTTTAGCCAGCCTAGAATGCCATAAGGGGCGACTATGCGCCCCATTACTACCATTTCTTCCACAGTTTGAATCTGCTTGCTTGTTTTAAGCTATTTAGCTAGCGGCTCACACCGCCAGTTAAATTAAGCAGCGTCAGGTGCGTCAGCGGCTGGCGCTTCTTCAGCAGCAGGCGCGGCAGCAGCTTCTGCGGCTGCGGCATCAGCGGCGGCTTTAGCAGCTGCAGCTTCTTCAGCCTCTTTTGCAGCTAGCGCTTCAGCAGCAGCTTTAGCTTCAGCTGCTAATTTCGCTTCAGCAGCAGCAACCTTGGCAGCGACTTTAGCAGCATCTTTTGCACGTGCAGCGTCAGCAGCTTCTGGGCCTTTAGCGTGGAATTTAACCAAGCGAGCAACGCAATCAGACAATTGCGCGCCATTTTTTTGCCAGTGTTGAATACGTTCGCTATCTAAACGCAAACCTTCTACGCCTGCTTTAGCAAGTGGGTTATAAAAACCTACGCGCTCAATAAAGCGACCATCGCGACGATTGCGTGAATCAGCAACCACTACGCTGTAGAAAGGGGTTTTCTTCGCGCCACCACGGGCTAGTCGAATGATTACCATAATTTTGTTCTCTAATCGTTTTTACAGAAAGGGGCGGATTTTACGTTATTTTTGAATGGTTTGGCAAGGTAAATCTTCGTAAATCTGCATTTATTCGCAAATTTATTTTTGAGCAACGAGTTGCCTCATTATTTTACCTGTGACTGATATGCCGTTGGGTCAGCCAGACCTGCGGCCTCAAAGCCTTGTTTGCGCAATCGACATGAGTCACATAGCCCACAAGCCTCGCCCTGTGCATTGGCTTGATAGCATGACACCGTCATGGCGTAATCTACGCCAAGCGCAGTCCCTTGCTTAACAATTTCGGCTTTTGTCATATCAATCAAAGGCGCGTGCACGGTGATGGTTTTACCTTCCACCGCACTTTTTGTGGCTAGATTTGCCATGGCTTGAAACGCTTTAACATACTCTCCACGACAATCCGGATAACCTGAGTAATCTAATGCGTTAACGCCAATAAATATATCCTGTGCCTGCAGCACCTCTGCCCAAGCCAAACTTAACGAGAGCATAATGGTGTTACGCGCTGGTACATAAGTCACAGGAATGCCCACACTTTCAATTTCTGGCACGGCAATATTATTATCAGTCAGCGCAGAGCCTCCAAATAACGACAAATCCAGCTGAACAGTTTTATGCTCTGCCGCACCATGGGCTTTTGCCACACGCTTTGCGGCTTCAAGCTCTGATGAGTGACGCTGGTGATAATCCAAGCTCAAACAATAGCACTCATAACCTTGTGATTTTGCGATTGCTAATACGGTAGCTGAATCCAAGCCGCCAGAAAGTAATACCACCGCTTTTTTGACTTGACTCATTTACCTGCTACCTCACCCCACAATATTTTATGTAACTGCACTTGCATACGTACTGGCAACTTATCCGCCAATATCCATTCGGCCAACTCGGTGGGGTTTACGTTGGCGTACACAGGAGAAAATAACACGCTACATTTCTGGTTGATGGCATGTTCTTGCATGATGACTTTTGCCCATTCGTAATCCTCACGATTACATAGCACAAACTTCACTTCATCTTTGGCTTTAAGATTGTTCAGATTATCCCAAACATTTTTCTTCAGCTCGCCAGAAGCAGGGGTTTTAATGTCCAATATCACAGCGACACGCGCATCTATATGATTGGTAGAAATCGCGCCGCCTGTTTCGAGCGAGACATCATAGCCGGCATCACAGAGTTGCGTAAGTAGCGGCCAGCATTCTTTCTGGGCAAGCGGCTCACCACCTGTCACGGTGACATACTGTGCGCCGTACTCTTTTACTTTCGTTAAAATATCGGCAATTTCCATATTACTGCCGCCACTAAAAGCATAAGCAGTGTCGCAATAAACGCAACGCATCGGGCAGCCTGTGAGGCGCACAAATACCGTAGGCAAGCCCACACGTGAAGACTCCCCTTGCAGGGAGTGGAAAATTTCATGGATTTTTAAAGACATAAATTCAGGGAATATCTCTTAAAGGCCTAGTATATTGAAATATTAGGCATTTAGAGCACCAACATTATTTTTTAATGGATTCCAGCACGGCTAGCCTGCGCTTAGCATTTGGTGCAACTTCGCTGTCTGGATATTTTGCCAGCAAATCACGCAAGGTTTTTTTGGCGCTATCTACATCAGCCAATTGAATTTGCGCATTGGCAATATTGAAGTAGGCGTCTGGCAGCTTAGGACTATCTGGAAACTGTTTAATCATTTTTTGCTGTGTAGCAATGGCGGCCTTGTAGTTTTTCAGAGAAAACTGTGAGTAGCCCAATAAATACATCGCTTCTGGCGAATTCTTGCCATTTGGATAGGCTTGTAAAAACTTCTCATAAGCATCAAAAGCATCTTTATGCTTGCCCGCTTTGGTAAGCGCCTGTGCCGCATCAAAATCTTTTTGTTCTGCCGAGTTTTCGGTAGCTGATGGTGTAGCGGCTGTGGATGTCGCTGGGGAAACAGCATTGCCTGTCGCCGCAGGCGAACCCGTCTCCAACTTACGCACACGACCATCTACATCGGTATATAAATCTTTTTGGCGTTGTTGCGTTACTTCAATATCGTGTGTAACAACTTCCAGTTGACCTTTGACCTTGCTCAACTCTTGATTGAGGCGATCAACCTGACCCAACAAGTCCACCAGACCTTGGCTTTTTAGCGTGGTTTCTATTTTAGAAACACGCTGCTCCAAGGCCTGTTGACTCTTTTGAATAGCATCAAGTGTTGCCTGGGTTGCCTGATTCTGAGCATCCGCTTTTTGTTGTAAGTCTTGAATCTGCTGGCGCGCCTCTTTATCGTCAAACAAAGCAGCGGACGCCGTTTGTGATAAGCCACACAACAACAAAATACTCAGAATCAATTTACACATAACAATTACTCGTTTTCGTAAGCAAAGTCAGCATGACGATTTTGTTGGTAGCAAGCATCATCTTTACAACCAGGCGTTGCTTTTTCTTCGCCAAAGCTTACTGTTTCGATTTGCTTGTCTTGCACGCCCAATAAGCTCAACATTTTCTTAACCGCTACCGCACGACGTTGGCCTAATGATAAGTTGTATTCACGTGTACCACGTTCATCACTATTACCTTGAATAAATACTTTAGCAGCTGGGTTAGCAACTAAGTATTTTGCGTGTGCTTCAATCAATGGACGATATTCAGGTTTCACTTCATCCTTGTCAAAGTCAAAATAAACGCTACGTTTTGACAAAATATTGTTTGGGTCTTTCAACGGATTCACTGACATATCAGTTTGTGTTGCACCCGTGGTTGTGGCTGAGTCATCAGCCATTGCAGGCTTAGCAGTTTCAGTCACAGCTGGCGCGCTTGGTGTTTTATCAACAACAGGGGCCTCTTTCACAGCCTTGCTTGAACATGCTGCCAACATGGCTGCCAACAATACGCTGACTAATAAACTTTTACTCATCATTACTCTCCTAAAATTACATTACAAAAAAATTATCAATTAACACATTGATACGGATACTGGCTTGCACCAGAAAAATCTTTAATTAGCGGCCGATCCCCAAGCTGGCTCTCGTACATCGCCACCATTATCGCTTAATCTTTGTTTCACACGCCCATCGCTAGACACGGCCGCCAAAGCGCCCTTGCCGCCGATATTGGTTGCATAAATAATCATACGACCATTAGGCGAAAAACTAGGAGATTCATCTTGCGAGGTATCGCTCAACACTTGCACCTGTCCGTTCGTCAAATCTTGCACGGCCACACGGAAACCACCAGATCCCTGCTTAATAAAGGCAAGCAACTTTCCATCTGGTGACAGGCGTGGGCTGACATTATATGCCCCATCAAAAGTCACACGCTTGGGTTCGCCACCCGCAGCACCAACACGGTAAATCTGTGGGCTACCTCCACGATTGGATGTGAAGTAAATAGTACTGCCATCTGGTGACCAGACTGGCTCGGTATCAATAGCGCTGCTACTGGTTAAAGATTGCAAACCAGTACCGTCGGCATTGATTAAGTATATTTGTGAATTGGCACTATGCGTCAATACAATTGCTAAACGCCTGCCATCAGGTGACCAAGATGGCGCACTGTTATTACCCTTAAAGTTAGCCAAAACATAGCGCTGACCAGTCAATAAGGACTGTACAAAAACCACTGGCTTTTTCTTTTCAAAGGAAACATAAGCCAATTTTGAGCCATCGGGCGACCAAACTGGCGAAATCAAAGGCTCTTTAGAAGAAACCACCGCTTGCGGATTATATCCATCGGCATCCGCCACCAACAATGAGTATCGCCCAGCCGCTTTATTAATGTATGCAATTCGAGTGGAGAATACGCCCGTCTCACCCGTTAGTTTCTGATAAATCATGTCGGCAATGCGATGCGCTGTAGCACGTTGCTGACTGGGAGCAATATTAAACTCAAACCCAGTGAGCTGATTCTGCTTGTACACATCAAGCAAACGGAAACTGACTTTGAGACGATTACCCGCCAAACTCTCGACCTTACCGATGGTTAACGCTTGCGCTTGAATAGATGACCACTCAGGGTAGTTAATCTCAGATGCCTCATGCGGCTGATTGCTCACGCCGCGTGTTTCCAGCACTCGAAACAAGCCACTACGGCGCAAATCGGCACCCACTATATTGGCAATGGTATCTTGCTGACCTGTAGACTGTAAAAATGGTACAACAGCGATTGGAATTTGCTGTGCTGCCCCACCCACCACATCGATAGTGAGCTCTGCCTTAACGGCAAATGGCAACATCATCAGTAAAAATATTAAATAATGTCTAGATTTCATCATGTTATTCTTGGATCCTAAATTACTTAATTAAGTCATGAAAGCGATTCAAAAGTTCCCCGAGAAATGCCTGACCCATCCAAATTAGCTTGTCTTGTAGCAAGTTAACTTAGCAAGCTTAATGCCATTCTATCAAAATAGTTGTGAGTTTTTGTAATCTAGTTTTTACCATTGGGTCTAAATGGTAAAATTAAGTTATGAAACTGACTGATTAAATTGGGATCTTTTGGCATAGGCAAACCTGTTCCCGCTCCTGCCGCACGAATTGCTCTCTCTATTGCTTCATCGCAAGCGGAAATACCGCTCGACTTAACCAGACTGATACTAGTAACCTCACCCGTCGGAATCACAACGATTTTGTATATCAACTCAATATCATCTGCCCCGCAAGGCTGATTGTTAACGTATTGCCGAATCCTATTACGAACATTTGCCATGGCTGTATTTAACTCATTAGCAGTTGCCTGTGCAGCCGCCACGTTGATGGCCGCATCTGGCTTACCCTCTTGCTTTTTGCTCTCATGCAAAACTGGTTTAGCATCTTCTGCCAACAACTCTTGTTGCAGTTTTTTTAATGCTTCTTCCTTCTGTTTTTTATCATCGACCTTAGGTTTAGGCTCTTCCTTCACCTTTTCAACGGGCTTTTCAGGTTTCACCACTTTTTCCTTGGGCTTTTCCACTTCTTTTTTAACCTGAATATCCGCCTTTGGCACTGGTTCTGGTTCTGGCTTCGGCTCGGGCTTTTCTTCAACGACAGGTTTAGGTGGCTCTGGTGGTTCTGACTTAACCTCCACGGGTTTCACTTTTGCCACAGGTTTAGTTGCAGGTAGGCTGTCCCACAGTTCAACCTGCGCCACACTCATGGGTTGCGTTGTTTTCCAGTTAAATGAAGCCAGCAACAGCGTCAAAAGCAGCGCATGCACGAACAGTGACATCGCCCCTGCGCGCCATGCATAAGGATTTTCGTAACTTCTTATCATCTATGTTTTGGATTCACCGATGTTTAAACTTTTAACCATAGAGGATATTAATTGGGCGTAGGCTGAAATAGCAGACCCACTTTTTCCACTTGCGCTTTTTTAAGCATGTCCATCACCTGAATCACTTTACCGTATTCCACTTTTTCATCAGCGGCCACGACGACAGAACGTTCAGGGGTTTTCTGAAGCGCGCTTTTAATCTCAAATAGCAGTTGATCGCGCTCGACAGACTTACCATCCAGTTCAGTGGCGCCATTTTTTTTGACCGTGATCATCAAAGGCGCACCTGCTTGCTTGAGTGTTTGACCAACTTTTGGCAACTCAACCAAACCAGGATTGGTCATGGGCGCCGTTACCATAAAAATAACGAGCAGCACCAAAGTCACGTCGATATAAGGAACGACGTTGATTTGATTCATCATTCTACGTTTACGAATTCTCGCCATACTTAGCTCTTACGTTGCAGAATATTGGTGAATTCTTCCATAAAGCTTTCGTAGCGCACGGCTAGACGATCTACGCTAGAAGCAAATCGGTTGTAAGCAATCACGGCGGGAATCGCTGCAAACAAACCAATCGCAGTTGCAATCAACGCCTCTGCAATGCCTGGGGCAACGTGCGCCAATGTAGCCTGCGCCATGTTTGATAAGCCGCGGAACGCGTTCATAATGCCCCACACGGTACCGAACAAACCGATATATGGACTGACTGAGCCCACTGAGGCTAAAAAGGGCAAGTGGGCATCGAGGTCATCCATCTCGCGGTTGTAGGCTGCGCGCATAGCACGACGCGAACCTTCGGTAATATCACTTACCTCCAAGCCTTCTTGCCTTTTCAACCGCGCAAATTCCTTAAAGCCCGCCTCAAAGATACTCGACATACCTTGTGGTTTACGCTTTCCATTATTCACGGCTTCATATAATTTGGTTAAATCGCCGCCCGACCAAAAGTTTTCCTCAAAACTTAGCGCTTCTTTCTCAGCGCTGCTTAATGCTGCCACTTTAATAAAGATGTACCACCAAGAAAATACCGATACCAGCAGCAAAATCAACATCACAATCTGCACAGGTACGCTGGCTCCAGTGACTAGGGTAATCAGCGACATATCGGCTGCATTCGTAGCTATAGCTTCAGGCATTATTTCTCCAACTTAAACTTCTAAAAAATCATTTTTCAACTAGGGATGATGTCACTGCATACTGTTTCGAATCTCTGAAGGAATGCTGGTGGGTTTGAATTTCTCAATATCCACACATACCACTTCAACTGTTGCTTGGGTCAGTTGCTCATCACCACGCTGTATACTTTGCTTAAAGGTTAACAGGCAACGCCGCATACCAATTAGCTCTGTCACAACACTTAGTTCGTCGTCAAAAACAGCAGGCTTTTGATATTGAACCTCAAGTGCACGCACCACAAACAATATACCCATTTTATCTCTAAGCTCAGATTGCGCAAAACCCAAGCTGCGTAATGCTTCTGTGCGGGCGCGCTCCATAAAGTTCAAGTATTGGCTGTGATATACCACGCTTCCAGCATCGGTATCTTCATAATAAACACGTATGGGCAGGGTAAAAACTTGCTTCATTTACTCATCAAATAACGACGTTGCATTTAAGCTTGCAGGCACTTTTAAACCAAAGTGTTGGTACGCTAAACCAGTGGCCACACGCCCACGTGGAGTGCGCATCAGGTAGCCTTGCTGAATCAAATAGGGCTCAAGCACATCCTCAATGGTATCGCGCTCCTCACCGATTGCCGCGGCTAAGTTATCTAACCCTACAGGCCCGCCGTTAAATTTCTCCAGGACAGCCTGCAGCAGCTTTCTATCCATCACATCAAAACCGAGCTTATCGACATCTAGCATTTGTAACGCAGCATCGGCAATTTCAGATGACACCACACCATCACTTTTAACTTGCGCATAATCGCGCACGCGGCGTAGTAAGCGGTTGGCGATACGCGGCGTACCGCGCGAACGTTTGGCAACCTCATGCGCGCCAGTTGCTGTAATTTTCACATTCATTAAATCCGCTGAACGATGTACGATGCGGGATAACTCTTCGTTGGTATAAAACTCTAAACGCGCAACGATACCGAAACGATCACGTAGCGGGTTAGTTAACATACCCGCACGGGTGGTGGCGCCCACCAATGTAAACGGCGGCAAATCTAAACGTACGCTACGCGCCGCAGGACCCTCGCCGATCATAATGTCTAGATGGTAATCCTCCATGGCTGGATAGAGTATTTCTTCAACCACCGGACTTAAGCGATGAATTTCATCAATAAACAGCACATCATTAGGCTCAAGATTAGTCAGCAATGCCGCTAAATCCCCTGCACGCTCCAGCACAGGGCCAGAAGTTTGACGCATATTCACGCCCATTTCGCGCGCAATAATATGCGCGAGGGTAGTTTTACCCAAACCTGGCGGGCCAAACAGTAAAACGTGATCTAAGGCCTCACTCCGTCCACGTGCTGCACCAATAAAAATCTCAAGTTGCCCGCGCGCTTTTTCCTGCCCTACATATTCATCTAAAACCTTGGGGCGCAGAGCACGCTCTACCGCCTCTTCTTGCGGACTTTCGGGAGCGGGGGCGACTAATCTATCAGTTTCTATCATTTCAACATTATCGAGATTAAGTGGTATCTGGTGGCATATATTGTAGTCTAAGGATGCACATAATGTGCGCCCTATTTCGTTTTAGTCCAAGAGTCGCGGCACTTAAACACGCAGAAACATTAACTTTCAGTTAGCTTTTTGATAATCGGCACATAAAAAAACTGATGCAGAAAGATAAAAAATGACCTTCTGCATCAGTTTCGTAATACCGCTAAGATATTAGGTTTTTATTTTTTGATGGCTGGAGGACCTTTAAACCGCTTACTTTCCCCAAATGCAAACCAAAACACCGCCATCACAACCAGCATGGCAATGGTCAAGTACAGCACTTTCTCATTAGGTGGCTGTACCCCAACAAACACTAAAAACCCGCCGCCAATTACAGCCAGTGTGGCGATAAGCTTAGAAAGCCCACCTAAATCGAACGGCCCTTTGTGGATCCAGGTTTTACCTTCTGCTAAAACCCCTGCGGCAATTGGCATCACGTAAGATAGATATAAAAACACCGCACAGCCCGTTGAGAGTACGACAAAAGCATCCCCGTACATAGTGGCTGAAATCGCCAGAATGGCAGAAACCCACACCGCAGCTGCAGGTGTTTTGTAGGTGGGGCTTACACTTCGCAAAAAGCTAGAAGCAGGCAACCCACCATCACGTGCAAACGCATACATCATGCGCGAGCATGAAGTTAAACAAGCAAGACCACACAGAAAGTTAACGGCAAATATGCCTATACCTAATAACACCTTTAGCCCAACAGGCAATGAACCCAGCAAGGCATCAAAAAAACCTAAGCCTTGTTTTACCCCTTCAGCCAGATCTGGCATCACCAACACGAAGGTGCAAATCATCACATAGCCAAAAATAGCGGAGTAAATGACTGAAGACACGATACCTTTAGGCACTGTTTTCGCCGCGTCTTTTGTTTCTTCTGAGGTGTGTGCAGAAGCGTCGAAGCCAGTAATGGTGTAAACAGTCAGTAATAAGCCACTTAAAAATGGGTAAAACATACCCTCTGTTTTTGGCCAGACGCTGCCTTCAGTGCCCGTGAAATTGGTGAACGTAAATAAGCGTGAAAAATCCAACGGACCTTGATGAAAGGCCAGCAAAGACACGGTAAGTGCAACCGCAATCACAAAAATCAAATACCCAGAAATGTCGGTAATCTTGGTTGTGAATTTTGGGAATCGATAAATGAGAATAGCCTGCAGTACGGTGAAGCCTGCGATAAATAAGGTTTGCTGAGTAAATCCTAACGCCGAAACATCCATGCCCAATAGTGGTGCGATCAAGGTTTTAAAGAAGGGATCATAGACACCGAAATTGACCGAAGCAACCACGAAAATCAGACCTAGTAAGTTAAACCAAGCAGTACACCAGCCGTAACCCTTACCACCCAGAATGGATCCCCAATGATACAAACCACCCGCAGTTGGGTAAGCAGATGAAATCTGCGCCATCGCCAAAGCGACAATAACAGCAAACAATGCGCCGACTAACCAACCGATGCCAACAGAAGCGCCCCCTGCGGCACCCAACGCTTGCGGAAATGCAGTGATACCCCCCGCCAAAATACAAATAATCGAAAACGAAATAGCAAAGTTAGAAAATGCCCCCATGTGGCGGTGAAGTTCTTGTTCATACCCCATTTTTTTAAGATGCTCAGCATCATGGTCGATCAAATTAGCGGAATCACTCATTTTTATCCCTTTTTTACAAGTTTATGAAAAAAATCATCAGTTCCTACAAGCATCTTTTGTGCCTTAAGTGCCACTATACTCCACTACAAACAAACACTTACAACTTTACCATCACATGTCTGACTAAGCTGTAATCTTCAATCGCATACATCGACATGTCTTTACCATACCCTGATTTTTTGGTGCCGCCATGTGGCATTTCTGAAACCAACATAAAGTGGGTATTGACCCATGTACAGCCATAATTTAACTGACTGGCGACACGCATACCGCAACCAACGTCTTGCGTCCACACAGAACTCGCCAAACCATAATCTGAATCATTTGCCATATGAATAACGCTGTCTTCATCCTCAAACGGGGTGATTGAAATTACGGGGCCAAAAACTTCTTGGCGCACAATTTCATCCTGCTGCGTTGCCCCAGCAACCACCGTAGGCTCGTAAAAGAAACCGCGTCTATTGGCAACTTTGCCGCCCGTTGTGATTTCAATATGCGGCAATGCAGCGGCGCGTTCAACAAAACCTGCCACGCGACTACGCTGACTCTCAGTAATTAAGGGCCCCATCTCCACACCATCATCATTTTGTTCGCCTATTTGAATCGTACTTACGGCTGAGCTTAAGTCGGCAACCAGTTTGTCGTATATTTTCTTCCCCGCATACACACGGCAGGCCGCTGTGCAATCCTGTCCAGCATTGTAATAGCCAAAAGTACGTAGGCCATCGACCACAGATTGCAAGTCAGCATCGTCAAACACAATGACGGGGGCTTTGCCACCTAGCTCCAGATGCGTGCGCTTTACACCTTTGGTCGCAGCTTCTAACACTTTTTGGCCAGTGGAAACTGCGCCAGTCACTGAGATCATTTGCACTTGTGGATGACCAATCAGCGAAGCCCCCGTGCTTGCGCCGCGACCTGCGACCACATTAATGACACCTGGTGGGAAAATCTCCGCCAAATACCCAGCCAACTTAAGCAAAGTCAGCGGAGTTTGTTCTGAGGGTTTAATCACTACAGTATTGCCTGCTGCCAAGGCTGGGCCTAGTTTCCAAGCTGCCATCATCAATGGATAGTTCCAGGGAGCAATTGAAGCCACAACCCCTAGCGGATCGCGCCGAATCATACTGGTGTGACCAGCCAAATACTCACCTGATAAAGGCCCTGTCATATTGCGAACAGCCCCCGCAAAGAACCGAAAAACATCTGCAATCGCAGGTATTTCATCATTGAGTGCGGCCAAATAGGGTTTGCCACAGTTTTGAGATTCTAGCTGCGCGAACGCTGCTGCATTCGACTCAACGGCATCCGCCACTTTTAGCAACATAGCCGCACGATCGCGTGGCGTAGTTTTTCTCCACTCAACAAACGCGGTCTGCGCTGCATTTACTGCTGCTTCTACCTGCTCAACCGAAGCTTCTTGAACTTTAACTATCACCTCGCCAGTCGCTGGGTTAATAATAGTTTCCGCAGGTCCAAGACCAGTAACAAATTGTCCATTAATCAATAACTGTGTTTGCATTTTTCAACCCCATTTTTATAAAAATCCAACAATAAACTCAACCAACCAAATGCTATGCGACCTAGCCAAACTTGAAGGCCTGGCTAAACTTGAAGCCAGTTAAGCCTGAAGCCAACTAAGCTTGAAGCCAGCTAAGCTTGAAGTAAGTATTCCAAGCGATTACCAGCAGCCTGATGTAGCAATATCTCAAAAATCTTTTCAGCAATGACACTCCCAGCTTCCATTGGAGGTAATCCCCCCGAATAAATATTAGAAAGTACCGAGTACTCATAGCGCATCTCAGGATTTCCACTAAATTGGGCTGCCGCACTTTGCGTATCTGCATCGGCTAAGCGATAAGAGAAGTAGGCGGACATACTGCGAGAGGCCAGTGCATCACCCCCTGGACGCTCTCCAATCAGGGTAACGACCAGCTTAGCCTGCAGTGCATCGCCGATACACTCAGCCAATTTAACGCGCCCAAATGGCGCTAAAATTGGCTGTCCAATCTTTAAATGATGGCTGTTTAATCCATCCATTAACACAGGCAACAAGGTGGGAATGTTATGGTGAATGGCTTCAGCACTCAGGCCGTCTGAGATCACAATTTGCACATCTTGATACTCAGGCGTCAATTGACTGAGCTCATCTACACTAATGCTGGCACCTAATGTGGGGTCGTTCAGATGTTCCACTTTATTGCTGGCAGATGTATGCAGTTCACGCAAACTAATATTAGCGATTTCAGCTGGCCTTAAGTCAGCATAAATAGCCTCCCGCCCTACCGCTTGATTCGCTTTAAGCGTTCTGGCGATGTGATTAACAGGTCGCGCACCTGCATTGTCAAAGCCGTAACAAGCGGGCACTGACGCTTGCAGTTGTTGGTACTCACTCACAGAATCACAAAATATTTTTGGGTCACCCCAATTTGGCCCGCGCTGGACATTTCTTTCGTCATCCTCAACAAAAATGCCACGTGCAATGGCCCAGGCTAAATACTCTGGTGCAGGGCGTAGCTGATAGATTTCGCGCAGTGTTTGATCGTCATGCCCACTGGTATCAAAATAAGCCAGCATTCGATCTGCACCCAAGTACACATCCATAAAGAAATTAGCCCCTGCCGCTGTCAACAGCTCGGTTGCCATTTGCTGGCCCTCCACATTGACTTGCGAGTGCAGGGTAAAGCAAGGCGCCATTCCCATCGGCAACCCCATCAGCTTGCCCATAAAGTGATCTTGCAAGCACGAATAAATCATTTCGTGATTATCTAAATGCGTTTCTGGCCCAATAAAGCCCGTCACATTATTCACCATAAAAGGCGTGTAGCGCCGTGCCAAGCCATAACATAAAGCCTCGGTGGTCGCCATGTCCATGCCTTCATGTTTATCGTAGCTCAACTCACTGCCTTGGCCTGTTTCGAAATACATAAAGTTCTCAGCCACTTTCGCTAACGGCCCCGCTGTCTGCATCAGGTGATAGGCCTGATCTAATAAAGACACGGTCACATCAAACTCATCGGTGAGTGTACGTTCGGTACCTGCTAGGCTTTGAAACATAATTTCTACTGGCGCCCCCTGCTTTAAACAGGCCATTTGGGTTTTGATATGTGACAGCACACAAATCTGCGTTGGCGCACCTGTTTTTCTGCGAACCTTATCCAGATGGCATAAAGTCGCACTGATATTAGCAACCGTATCTATTGCCGGGTTTAATCCTAAAATAGCATCCCCTGACCCCATGCTTAACCCTGTGTACAAGAGCATCGTGATGCCATCTAAATTATCCGTTGGATGGTTGGGTTGCAGACGGGAAGATAGCGTCCCAGGCAAACCTACTTGCGTGCGCGCTGTGGCCGAGGCACCAGATTTTAACTTTTTCGCCAGATAAATAAGCTCGTGCACGTCCAGCAACTTTGTTAACGCAGCCACCATCACGCCAGTTAAGGCTGTGCCAACTTGCCGAATACGCGCCCCATTTGACTGCATTAAGCCATCTTTAAGCTCACCCAAGGTCATGCTTGCAATTTCAGCAAACACTTGATGGTTGATGTCATAATTCACCTGCATTACGCTATCAATTTTTCCATCCTTGCTGAGTAAAGGGTGGTCAAATAAGTGTTGTAAGGTCAGCTCAGAAAGTATCATGCGAGCAGCCTCGCGCATTACCTCATCCGTCGCAGCCAAGCCCGCTTTTCTATCACCTGCTTTGCTGATATCAGCCGCACCCAGCACATGCTTGAGATCACGAAAAGTAAATGTACGATCATGCAAAGTGATGAAGTAAGGCAGCGCCTCCTGTGGCATTGGCAAACGAATCGTTTGAACATCACTCAAATTGTGCATTTTGCCCTCCGATATTTTCCAAGATATTGATTAATGCATTCCGTAAAATGAAACTGGCACCATCTGCTGGCAAATTCGGCCAATATGTACAAACTGCGCATGTTTCAACGGTACTTCATCGATCACAATCAGGTTCTGTATGCCCGCACCCCAATCTGAAATATATTGCCCCAAGGTTTTACCTACATTCATTTCCAGCAAAACAATCAATGTTTGAGACGATGGATATTGGCTATTCAAATAATGATGCTTCACCCGATAGGCAAAAGCCCTTAAAGCCTCTATTGAAAGCGGACCAGCTGCGACCACGAGTTGGATGCAAGCACCTTGATGCCGACCCGCTGCCAAGGTAAAGGCACTCAACCACTGTGAATCAGGCATTTCCATACTTAATTTAGCGACAATTGGAATATGTTGTAATGGCAGGCAAACATGAGCTGACAGATAGAGCGTTTGCCCTGAAACCTCCGTGCTGTGTAAAGTCAGGCCATACACCGTAGCGCGCCCTTTGTTTTCGGGCATATAGTGACGCAGATCAGCAGAAAGAATTGGAGAGTCTATAATGGCAAGGGCTAAATCAATGCCGAAATCGCCAAAATAGGTAGCTTCAGGCAACGGCTCACCTAGCAAAGCTTGATAGATCAGTTCACCCACCCCACCAGAAAACGTGATTTTTGGCGAAACGCTGGACATAAAGTTTAAGCCTACCTGCTGATGCATATGTGCCGCTGATGTGGCAGTTAACGCATCAATTGGAGTTTCAGCAAAAAAATCTGTTCGATGACTGGCAATCGCCTCTAGCGCTTGTATATAGAATTGTAGAATTTTCTCGCGCTCAACCTGATCTAAGGTCTCGCCAACCACTTTATGAATATTGAGCGACTTG
Source organism: Methylophilaceae bacterium (assembly GCA_036504995.1). Taxonomy (GTDB): domain Bacteria; phylum Pseudomonadota; class Gammaproteobacteria; order Burkholderiales; family Methylophilaceae; genus DASXUG01. Next base: position 35,903 of record DASXUG010000013.1, read on the forward strand.
AGTAACACTAACGCATAATCGCTGAGCTTGAGTATCTGGTAAGTGCCTGATTTAAACTGAAGGTGCCGCGCACCGATAAAGTAACATCCCGTCGAGAGCACATCGCCATTGACTCCTAGCGCGACATTAGTGGTACCTCCACCAATGTCAAAATTAAGTATTGGGATATCCGCATGATACTGGCTGAGTGCGGCACACCCACCCATAAAGGCCAGCCAAGACTCCAAGTTAGGTTCATTGGCAGTCGCAATAATGCTGTCATCCATCATTTCGTTGATCATGGCCACAAGAGCTTCTGCGTTATGTGCTTGCGCTGCTAGACCAGTAATAATACTGCCCCCAGAAAACACGGTTTTATTGCTTACACCGCCTTGTGCCAACCAAACCTGTATCTGCTTGCGTAGCGTGTCCACATCAATGCGATCTTCGATAAATGGCGTAAACATAGGCGTTGCTCTGTATTCCACACATATTTCTGAAAACAGCATGCGACCTGTCACGCCTCGGCTTAATAAGGCACTGGCGACTAAAGCACTGCTTGTCGTTGAGCCGATATCAAAACCCAACAAGTATACCCGTGAGGAATGACGCCGCACGTCATCGTGTGAATCATGTCCAAGCACTTTAGGCTGATCCACAAGGGTTTCCATTATTTACCGCCACCCTCAGACACGGCACCACCACGAGTGAGATAATAGGCTGCAATAATAGGGATAGCCGTCACCAGCATCACCATCATTGCAACCACATTGGTAATCGCCGCATCCCGGGGGCGTGAGAGTTGATTCAGCAGCCATATGGGCAAGGTGATTTCGTTCCCAGCAGTAAATATGGTCACAATCAGTTCATCAAAAGATAAAGCAAAAGCGAGCAACCCACCTGCTAATAAGGCCGTTGCCAATTGCGGCAGCACAATGCGGCGAAACGTTGTGAGTCCGTCTGCCCCTAAATCCATAGATGCTTCTACCAAGCTATGCGGCATGCGTCGAAATCTTGCAACCACATTGTTATAAATCATCACCACACAAAATGTTGCATGACTGACAACTATCGTAATGACACTAGGCGTAATTTCCAGTAAATTCATAGCAGAAATAAGCGCAATGCCTGTAATGATCCCTGGTAAAGCGATGGGCAAAATAAGCATGGTGGTCATCGCTTGTTTACCAAAAAAATCCTGCCTGACCATGGCCGCAGCGGCCATCACGCCTAGCACCATGGCCATCAGTGTGGCATAAGTTGCCACTTGAACAGATAGCATAATGGCGCTTAATACATCTTCACGCGCCATTGCCTCATACACCCAACGTAAGGTGAAGTGCCAATTGGCGCCATCGTCCACTAAAAACGCATTGATGATAATCACCACAATGGGGAAGTGTAAAAAACACACGCCACCATAAGCTAAGCACTTAAGCCAGAGAGGTCCAGTTGATGCGTGAACTGTTTGTTTAGAGCGCATCAAAAGCCCCTGCACGTTTAGCCAACGCTAAATAGGCAAAAATCAGGATAATCGGCACCACGGTAAATGCCGCAGCAAGTGGCATATTGCCCACAGTACCCTGCATGCTATACACCATATTGCCAATATATAACCCACTAGGGCCGACTAATTGAGGAATAATGTAATCGCCAAGCGTTAACGAGAAGGTAAAAATAGAACCCGCCACAACGCCCGGAAACACCAGTGGCAATAGCACGCGCCAAAAGGTCTGCGCTGGCTTAGCGCCTAAATCGGCAGAGGCTTGCAATAGATTTGATGGCACCCGCTCTAAAGCCGCTTGTATGGGTAATATCATGAATGGTAGCCACAAATAGGTAAACACAATAAAACGACCGAGATTAGAAGTTGCCAAGGTATTTCCCCCGACCACATCAATATGCAGCACACTGGTGAGTAAGGGCATCAAACCAAGCCTGTTGACCACCCAATAAATCATGCCTTGTTGCGATAAAATAACGGTCCAAGCGTAGGCCTTCACAATGTAACTAGCCCACATTGGTAAAATGACTGCAATATAAAAAAAACCACGCTCCTTTGCACCAGCATACCGCGTCATGTAATAGGCAATGGGAAAGCCCAGCAGGGCACACGCAAACGTCACAACGCAGGCCATTCCAAGCGTACGCAAAATAATATCGAGATTGGTGACCTCGAATAAACTCAAGTAATTATCAAAGGTCAGCTCTGGCGTGGTTGTCATGCTAAAGCTGTCAAAGGTATAAAAACTTTGCCACAGCAAGGCAAATAAGGAGCCTAGATATACAACACAAAACCACAAGATGGGTGGCGTCAGTAAAAATAGCAAAAATAACGTTGGCTTCTGCTGTAGCTTGTTCGCAAGCCTTCTAACCAAGTGTTTGCGCTGTTGCGTTGGAGGATAAACAGAAGCTTCCATCATGGCACTCAATGGTTCAGCATGACCATATGTTGCGGCGACCAAGTTAGGTTACAGACTTGACCAATTTGTGGCAGCGGTTGCTCACCTAATTCATCGTGCGCTAACACCACATGTACCAATGGTGGATGATTTTGATCGACTGCCTGCTGTGTTAGATGTAGGGAGATTTTAGTGTATGCGCCATGGAATTGCGTATCAAACACCTTGCCAACTACCTGAATCGACTCACCGATTTGCGGGTCTTTAATCAGTTTAATATGTTCCGAGCGAATCGCGAAAGCTTGTTGTTTCCCTGTAATGTGAAAAGCACAATCCGCAGAAATGATGTTTGAGGTGCCGACAAAGTCTGCAACGAAGCTGGTGTTAGGCTGGCCATATAACTGACGCGGCGTATCCACCTGCTCAATTTGACCTTTATTAAAAACGGCCACGCGATCAGACATTGACAGTGCCTCTCCCTGATCATGCGTCACATAAATAAACGTAATGCCCAGTTGATTATGTAGCGCTTTTAATTCGGACTGCATATGCTCACGTAATTTCATATCAAGCGCACCCAAAGGCTCGTCTAGCAGCAATATCCGTGGTTTGTTGACCAGAGCTCGCGCCAATGCAACCCGCTGCCGCTGCCCGCCTGAAAGCTCGCTCGGCTTGCGATGTCCATAATCCGCCAGTGCCACTTGTTCTAGCGCCTTCTCCGCACTTTTGATGTACTCAGCCTTGGCAACCCCTTTCACCATCAGCCCATAAGCCACATTCTTCAGCACGCTCATATGTGGGAATAACGCATAATCTTGAAAAACCGTATTCACAGCACGTTCGTAGGGCGGCGTGCCAGCCGCTTCTTTGCCGAAAATTTTCAAGCTACCGCTGGTGGGCTGATCAAACCCTGCAATTAATCGCAAACAAGTGGTTTTACCCGAACCACTTGGCCCCAGCATTGAAAAAAACTCCCCCTCGTGAATAGCAAGGGATACGCCATCTAATGCACGCACATCACCAAAATATCGACTCAGCGCAGAAAACTCAACCGCTAATCCCATCTAGAAGCCTCAATTCAGATTTAAAACGAGCGAAAGACAATAGTCAGATCTATCAAAGTCCCCCAAAAAAAACCAAGGCTTGCTGCTCGACACATTTAACTTGCCCAGTGATTCATCCTGCTCACCGTTACCAATTTGAAATGACTGCTAATTTCCACCCATGATGGCTATATAGTCTTTTGTCCAGCGGCTATAAGGGACTACGCCACCCGATGCCTGAGGGGTTTTCCAAAATTTAATTTCACTAAAACGACTAAACCCGTTGTCGTTACAAAAGTTACTTCCACCTGGCGCTTTTGTTTTGCAGGCGTCAGGTACCGCGGGGTTAGAACCAAACCACTCAGCAAGACTTGACTGTAGGTTTGGGTTCAAAGAATACTCCATCCACATATAAGCACAATTAGGATGTTTCGCCTTAGCGGCCAGCATTGTGGTATCGGCCCAACCTGTGGCACCTTCTTGCGGGATTACGGATGTGATCGGTTGTTTTTCAGCTTTCAAGCCATTAACCTGATAAGGCCACGCACTTGAGGCCACCACGCCCTCTTTTTTGAAATCGGTCATCTGGACGGTAACGTCGTGCCAATAGCGATGGGTCAGTGTTTTTTGTTGACGCAATAACTTCAATGCAGCGGCATATTGCGTTTCATTGAGCTCAAACGGATCTTTAATGCCAAGGGATGGGTCTTTTTTCATCAAATATAAAGCGGCGTCCGCAATATAGATAGGCCCTTCGTAAGCCTGAACTCGGCCTTTATTGGGTTTGCCGTCGGGGAGTTTTTGTGGTTCAAAGACTACAGACCAAGAGGTAGGCGGTGTCTTAAAAACTTGTGTGTTATACATCAACACATTGGGTCCCCATTGATATGGAACGCCATAATGCTTACCCCCTACGGTGTGCCACGCACCATCGATCAAACGTGCGTCGACTTTTTTCCAAGAGGGAATAAGTGCAGTGTTAACTTCTTGTACTTTTTTTCCAGCAACCAAACGCAGACTTGCATCTCCCGAGGCGGTTACCAAGTCATAACCACCCTTGTTCATCAAAGCAACCATCTCGTCGGAGGTGCCTGCCGTTTTTACATTAACTTTACATCCTGAGCTTTTTTCAAAAGCTGTGACCCAGTCATAATTTTTGTCAGATTCACCTCGCTCAAAATAACCCGGCCAAGCCACCACATCTAAACTGCCTTCACCCGCTCCGACTTTACTCAAGGGTTCAGCCTCTACGTGAGCAACCCCCATGGCAAGTAACGTTATCGTAATCGTTGATTTAAAACTCAACTCCGTAAAGTAGCTTCTCGACATAAATTTCCCCTTAAAGTCCTAGCTGGTTAAAAGAGTATAGCTTTGTGTATAGATGACCGACTTAGTTAACTACAGTCAACTAGATTTACCCGAGTGAATTATTTGCTTTAGTTGACCTTATATCAAGTACCACTTTTGGAAATTGAATGGAACCAATTCTAAAATCAGAACAGCTCCGCCTATGTTTATTTACATATTTATTTGTTATGCACAGAAAGTTGCATTTTAAGACTCACAGACTTGCCACCCCCACTGACTTTGCTCGCCTCAACCAGTTGCACTCGAGTGTTGTCTAGTTTGGCATTATCTAACAAGTATTTTTGTAGATTTTCTGCTCTAGCTTTGCCAAGCGCAGTTAAATCTGCCTCGGTGACTTTTGCAGTGAGCTTTAATTGTTCTAGCATTGATGCGTATTTGGGCATATCTTCTGGCTTGTTTTTCTTAAACGCATCTTTGAGCTTTTCAATCGCTTTCAAACTGCGCCCTTCACCACTCCGCTCTTTAAACAAGTTCTCAATTGCAGACTGCGCCTTAACATTATTCAGGTCAATTGGCCCTGCTTGCTCGCCCTCTTTTATCTTTAACCCCATTTCATTTGCCACATCTTGGCGTGTTGCTAACTCTTGTAAGGCGGCGGTATCGGCAACCACATCCACCGTTGGCGATATGCCAAGCATAAGTGACGGACGTTTTTCCAAGCCCGCTGCAATATTTTTCAATTTTTCCTGTTCTTCTGGTGCAAGCGTGGCCTTGCCTGGCTCAAATAGAATAGCATCCAGCTTATCGGCCCCCGCACCAAACAGCTTACCTAGTGCGCGAAATGGGGCGGTAGCGATTTTACTGATGACATTGACAAAGGCCTTCCAAATGATTTTGCCGTAGCTAAATTGAGGATCATCCAAATTGCCAGAAATAGGCAAATCCAAATCAATTACGCCGTCACTATCTTCAAGTAAAGCGATGGCTAAATCCAAGGGTAAATTCGGCGCATCTTGGCTATCTACCCGCTCACCCAGCTTAATCTTATTGATCACAAATTTATTTTCACCCGCAAGCTGGCGTTGTTTTATTTTGTACTCTAAATCCACTGAGAGTTTGCCCGAGTCTACTTTACGCCCTGCAAACTTGCCTGAATAAGGCGTTAAACTCTTCATCTCGATATTATGAAAAGCCAATTTTAAATCAGTAAAATCTGTGGCATGAAAAGGTTGTAGCGAGCCTCGAATTTTTGCAGAACCGTACTCATCAACCTTACCATCTAGCTCTACTTGTGCAGTGGCACTAGGCTGACTAGACAAGCCATTAATGACCCCCGATAGCGAGTTAATATGGGTGCCAAATTGCGGGGTAAGCGATAAGTCAGCAAACTCTAGCTGCGCATTGTTAATGCTCACCCGATCAATGTCGACTTGAAAAGTATCTGTATTTTGCTGCGCCTGAGCCACTGATTTACTTTCAGCTTGTGCATTGGGTGTAGCGGCATTATCGGCTGTTTGATCTCTTAAGATTTTCTTGACATTGAGCGATTTATCTTCAAACACAATGAACTTGCCATTAGCCTGCTGTATGCTCAAATCATCCATATGCAAATGACGTTTAGCCAAGCCAAATTGCAACGAGTTACTCGATACTTTTTGCCATGAAAGAAAAGGCGTTTTATCAGCCTCTTCGCTGAGCGCTAAATTATCTACGCTAAACCCACCCGTAAACTGTGCATCGAACGTGTGGTCTGTTTTTAACGCGACCTTGCCATTCACACTGACTGCTCCATCATCGAGCTTTAATAATGTAGTTTGATTCAAATAAGGAGAAAACGGTTTTAGTGACAACGCTTGTAGCTTCAACTGCAAATCACTTTTAAAAGGCATAGGTGTTAGCTTGCCTGCAAGCTCAAGCTGACCACCTTGCTTGATCGGTAGTTTGGCAGTCACTGGCAGCGGTTTAGTCAAGTCCAGAGAAAGGTTGCGCAGATCAATTGCTCCATTTTGCACATCTAAAACCACTGGTGCTCGTGCTAACTTATCCTCAATATGAATATTACTTTTATCCAAGTGCAAATTCGCCAGTTCAAACTTCCATGCTGAGCGCTCACTTGCATTACTTGTGGCATTACTTGCAGTTTTGCTCACTGGCAATTGCTCTAGTGCAACTTGCCAGTTTAGAGGCTTATTCACGTCATGTAATACCTGCGTGTCCAAACCCGAAATAGCCAAGCTGGAAAATTTAATCAAACTTTCGTTTAGACTAATATGGCCATCCTGCAGGCTGACTTTGGCAATGCTCGCCATTGGTTGTGCAAACATAGGGGATTTCATGCTCAGAGCGTTAAAGTCCGCACTCAACTGCCCAACGTTTAACCCTGCTGCATTATCTAAATTGAAGCCAATATTAATATCGCCGATATTAGCTTGTAGTGGCGACTTAAACGATTCATCAAGCAGCGTGGCTTTCCAATGCTGAAGCTGGACATTGGCAACATTAAACTGAAATGGTTGCGCGTTTTCTGCCGCTTGCTTTGTATCATGCGCTGGCGATTCAAAAGCTGTAGCTATTTGCTGCCAATTGGTGACCCCATGCGTATCGCGGCGTGTATTCGCCTCGCCTTGTTTTAAGTTGATGTCTGCTATTTGCAATTGACGATCATTCAAGTTGAACGCCATGCCTTGAATATTTGCCTGATCCAGCTTAAATGCTGGGACCCCATCGTGAGTTAGTGCTAACTTCTCAGCCGAGAAATCTAAGCCGTTAAATTGTACTTGCGCATGATCTTGCATAGAAAAATCCAGCTTAGGCAGCTTTACGCTTGCTAAGTATGCACTCACTTTCGTATTTTCTCTTGGATTTTCAGCGTTTTTATTGAGCTCTCCAGCAACATCTCGCAGGTTAAGCACAAAATTTTCAAGCGTCGCTTTGGGGTAGGTTGCTAGCGAAGCTTTTTCAGTCTGAGTATTAGGCTTGTTTAGCGCTGGCGGATTTATCGCTACCTGCTCCATTGCAAAGTGATAATTGAAATTTGTCATCAACTCACCCGCCGTCACATTAACAGGCAGCGCTTGCTTACCAAGCACCTGCAGCAACTTGGCAAGGTTGACCCCCTCTATACTGACTGAGCCCGTAGAGACTACAGGATTGAGTGCTAAGCTACCCTTCCACTTAAGCGTACCGCCCTGCTCGGGTAACTTTGCTGAAATCAAGTAATCACCCCGATCTTTGGGCAACGTAGATAGCCCATCTAGGGCCAAATCAAGGGGTTTCAAAACAAACTCGTAGGGCGTAGCACGATTGCGCTCGATATATTGAAGGTTACCGCCCTCAATCAACATATGCTCTATCAGCACACGTGCCATGCCCGTATCTGGCTGCTTATCTTCGTTTAGCTTGGCAATTAAATCCGCCCAATTGAGCTTACCGTCAGGTGCCACCTCAAACAACACTTGCGGCTTGCTAAGTCGTATATCTTTAAGTTTCCAAGCATAGTCAAATATGCCCGAACTTTCCAAGTTTACAAATAAGCGATCAAACCCAGCCAAGGGTGCGCCATCGGGTCTAGTGAGTTGCAAGTTATGCACACGCAAAATTAAACGTAACGGGTCAAACTCAACGTTGTCGACGGTGATTCGACTAGCGAGTTGCTTTTCCGCCACCCAAGGCAAGAGACGCTTTGCTAGCGGATTCACGGCAAAGTAAGCAAACAAGAAATAACCAGCAATAACACTCGCTACGATTTTAAAAGCCGTTCCAGATAATATTTTTTTAAGTCTTAAGTTCAAAGTTAATTAATTCCAATTATGTTGATCATCCAGCTCACTTACCTGAATTAAAAGTATATAGTAGTACGAGTTTAGTTTGTATTCAAACAGATGGCGCAGAGGCGTTTAGCTCAACTAAGGGCAATGCAAATCCTTCTTTCACTTCCTCCATCACGATATAGCTGCGCGACTCTTGAGCACCTGGCAGGGTAAGTAGAATATCCCCCAACAAGGTCCGGTAATCCGACATTTGCGCGATTCTTGCCTTAATCAGATAATCAAAATCCCCCGAGACCAAATGACATTCCAACACACTCGGCAGCTTGAGAATCTCTTGTTTGAATTTGCTAAAAATAGCGCCTGATTTACTAGAAAGCTTTAACTCAACAAATACCAGCAATGAAAGTGCCAGTGCCTGCGGGTCTAATCGTGCGTGATAACCCAAAATCACGCCCTCTTTTTCTAGGCGCTTTATACGCTCCCCACAAGGCGTGACCGAAAGACCAACACGCTCAGCCAGCTCAGTCACGGGGATACGTGCATCTTCTTGCAAAATAGATAAAATCTTAATGTCGATACGGTCTAATTCACGAACAGCATGGGTACGAATACGCATTGATAGACTCCATTGTTCACTGCTGGATATTGCTCAGAAGTGGTTTGTAGATTTAAACTTTATATTTTTAGAGATAATCTCTATTTATTTTTATAATAAAGAATTATTTACCAACTTACTGCATATAATTAGCCAATATACTATGTAATTTACCTCTAAACTAGTCGAAGCTTTAGATTTTTTAGCGGCTTTTAGCATTGGGGAGTGTCATGCGCGTTTTAGTTCTTGGGTCTGGGGTAGTTGGCGTGAGTAGCGCTTATTATCTAGCCAAAAAAGGTTACGAGGTTACAGTGATTGACCGTCAACCTGCACCTGCGATGGAAACAAGTTTTGCCAATGCTGGGCAGATTTCACCAGGCTACTCAGCACCATGGGCCGCACCTGGCATTCCACTTAAGGGCTTAAAGTGGATGTTTACAAAGCACGCACCCCTGAGCATCCGCCCGGACGGCAGTTTATGGCAGCTACAATGGATGTTTCAATTACTCAAAAACTGCAACACTGCCAGCTACGACATTAACAAAGAGCGCATGGTGCGCCTTGCAGAATATAGTAGAGACCGCTTGGATGATTTGCGTGATCAAGATGACATTCATTACGAAGCGCGCACGCAGGGCACACTACAAGTTTTCCGCACTCAAAAACAATTAGATGATGCGCAAAAAGACATCGCAGTGCTAAGTCGCTGTAATGTACCCTTTGAACTTTTAGACAGGGACGGTTGCGCACGTGCAGAGCCCGCACTAGGGTTGGTAAAAGAGCAACTAACTGGCGGTTTACGTTTGCCCGGCGATGAAACAGGCGATTGCCAAATGTTCACCGCCAACTTAGCCAAAGCCGCAGCTAAGCTTGGCGTTAAATTCCGCCAAGAAGTGACCATACAAAGGTTCTTACTTAAACAAGGCAAAGTAGCAGGAGTATTTATTCTCCAAAATGACACCCCAGAGCTACTTGAAGCCGATCAATACGTGATTGCGCTAGGCAGCTATTCGCGTAAACTCATGCAATCTTTAGCGATTGACATCCCAGTTTATCCAGTTAAGGGGTACTCACTTACCGTTCCGATCACTAATGCTGAGGCATCTCCCATTTCAACCGTGATGGACGAAACTTATAAAATCGCCATCACTCGCTTTGATGAGCGAATTAGAGTAGGCGGTATGGCTGAACTTATGGGCTTTAATTTAGGTCTGAATCCGAAGCGTCGTGCAACATTAGAGATGGTGACCAAAAGTTTATTTCCAAACGCTGGTGATCTACCCAATGCCACTTTTTGGACAGGCTTACGGCCAATGACGCCAGATGGCACCCCAATTATTGGCCGCGCCTCCGACGCGCCACAACACGACAACATATGGCTGAATACTGGGCACGGCACCTTGGGTTGGACGATGGCATGTGGCTCGGGACAACTATTGGCTGATTTAGTGTCCAATCAGAAACCTGCGATTCGTGCAGACGACCTAAGCTTAAATCGTTATAAAAGTAACTTAGCTACAAACCAGACCGTTCCTGCAATAGCAAATCAGGCATTATCAAAAGCATCAACTCCAAATAAAAAAGCACTCGTATCATGACTAGACCAGCCACAGCCCATATCCGTTTGGATGCATTTCGACACAATTATCAACTGGCAAAATCACTACATGGTGGTAAGGCGCTGGCGGTCGTCAAGGCCAATGCCTATGGTCATGGAGCGGTGCAGTGCGCGAGAGCAATTGCAGACAAGGCAGATGGCTTTGCAGTTGCATGCATTGAGGAAGCGCTCACTTTGCGACAAGCAGGTATTCAGCGCCCAATATTGCTCCTTGAAGGTTTTTTTGTGGCGGATGAATTGCCGCTCATCGTTGAACAAAATTTATGGGTTGTGATTCATGACGAATGGCAAATTCAGCTATTAAAAGATATTAAATTAAAACGCCCTATTCATGTCTGGCTAAAAATGGATACGGGCATGCACCGCGTAGGGTTGGCACCAAGCCAGTATGCCAAAGCTTACAATACGCTATCACAACACGCGAATGTTGCTAGCATCACCGCCATGAGCCATTTTGCCAATGCAGACAAACTGCAGTCAGACAACACTACTCAGCAGCTAGCGTGCTTTCAACAAATCATGCAGACCTTGCCTGATAAGCAAGCAATTAAAGGCTACAGCCTGGCTAACTCGGCAGCAATTCTTGGCTGGCCGCAGACCCACACACAATGGGCACGCCCTGGCATTATGCTGTATGGTGCCAGCCCGATGAGCGAACCCACAGAAGCGACGGCCCACGCACTGCGCCCAGTCATGCAACTTACCTCACGCATCATTTCTGTACGCAACATCAAAAAAGGCGACGTGGTGGGCTATGGTAGTCTATTTAAGGCTGAGCGCGATACCGTTGTCGGTGTGGTAGCTTGCGGTTATGCAGATGGCTACCCGCGCGCTGCCAGTGGCAGAGCGGTTAACGCGCCTGTCGCGGTCGATGGTAAAATTACTAAAGTGATCGGTTGCGTTTCCATGGATATGCTGTTTGTCGATCTCACCGACATGCCACAAGCGAATGTTGGCAGCCAAGTGGAGCTTTGGGGTGATCAAATACCAGCCAGCGCCGTGGCAACGGCTGCGGGCACCATTGCTTATGAGTTATTTTGCAATGTAAAACGTGTACAATTTACGTACTTAGATAACAATATATATTTAGACACTAAAACAAGTGTCATGGCACAAACCAAGGCTGCACTTAACTTAAGTTAAAACTATAAGATTGAAAGCTACTAGGCTTAAATTTACAAAATCTAATTTTACAAGAGGAGTTTCCATGAAAGTAGTCCAAACAACAAATGCTCCAGCCGCGATCGGCCCATATTGCCAAGCCATGATCGTAGGCGACTTGCTCTTTACTTCAGGTCAAATTCCGCTACGTCCAGATGGCTCTTTAAACTACGGCGACATCGTTGCGCAAACCACGCAAGTACTCGCCAACCTCAAAGCCGTCATTGAAGCGGCTGGCGCTGATTTATCAAAAGTGGTTAAAACCACCGTGTTTCTTAAAAACTTAGATGATTTTGTGGCAATGAATGGTGTTTATGCAGAGGCCTTTGGCACCCACACCCCAGCACGCTCCACAGTGCAAGTCGCCAAATTGCCACGCGATGCTTTAGTTGAAATTGAAGCGATAGTTTCATTGGCTTAATCGCAAGCACTAATGTACTCAGCCACATTCATCTTTGACAAAAAACAGTTTGATGCAGAATTTTATGCACTAGACGAAATAATCGCAGAAATTGCTAAGCAAACGCTGGGGTATATCGGCGAAGAGAGTTGGGAAAACCCCAGCACAGGACGCTTCTGTAATGTGTATTACTGGCAAAGTATGGATGGGCTGCAAGAACTCATGCGTCATCCCAAACACCTCGAAGCGAAAGCAAAGCAGGCCAATTGGCTGCAGGGGTATCAAGTTTATGTTTCGCAAATCATGCGCGCTTATGGTGATGGCGCGATTGACCATGCAACCAAGCATTTAGGTGCTTAATTTGAATCTTGCAAACTCCAGTCAAACATTTGTGCGCCTTGCGCAGGTAAGCGACTTAGCGCAACTATCCAGACTATTTGACGCTTACCGCCAGTTTTACCAGCAAGCGCCAGATATTGGACTTGCGACCCAGTTCATTTCGGCACGCTTGAATCAACAAAACTCTGTCATTCTTGTTGCAGTTGACGCAGACAATAAGCCAACAGGATTTTGTCAGCTTTATCCTAGCTTTTGTTCGGTCATTGCTGCACGTATTGCCGTGCTGTATGACTTATTTGTGGATGTAAGCTCAAGAAAAACGGGGGCGGGGAAATCGCTTATGCTGGCGGCAAAAACCTATGCCGAACAAAACAACTTTGCGCGCCTAGATTTAACCACTGCAAAAACCAACCTAAACGCACAAAAACTTTATGAGTCTTTAGGCTGGGTCAGAGACGAGGTATTTTTATCCTACAACCTGAACCTTGCTACAAAGGCTCAAAATCAAAACTAAGCCAGTTTATCCTGTAAGCGATACCACGCCATTCCCAACACAAGTGCAGGCATGCGCAATAGCTTACCTCCAGGGAAATGACGATGCGGAATTTTGGCCATCACATCAAAGCGCTCAGCTTGCCCCGCAATGGCCTCTGCCGCCAGCTTACCCGCCATCCCCGTCAAGGCTACGCCATGCCCAGAGAAACCATGCAGGTAATATACATTAGGGGCAATACGCCCAAAATCAGGCGCGCGATTCATGGTAATGTCGACAAAACCGCCCCATGTGTAGTCTATAGAAATATTAGCGAGCTGCGGGAACGTGGCTGCCATGCGCGCCTGTAAATTAGCTTGAATATTTGGCGGCGTCATAGTGGTGTAACTGATGCGTCCTCCATATACCATGCGGCTATCCGCCGAAAAACGGAAATAATCCAAATCAAAATTAGTGTCGCACACCGCGGCATTGCTTGGGATCAGTTGATTTTTCAAATTAGCATCAATGGGCTTGGTAGCCACAATATAAGTTCCAACAGGCATAATGCGTTTAGACAAAGTGGGTGCCAACTTCGGTGCAATTTCAGGTAAGTACATATTGCCCGCCAACACGACAAACTTAGCTTTAACCTGACCTTGCGCCGTACTCAACGTTGCCGTATCACCATACTGTATATCTTCAACGGCTGAGTGTTGAAAAATCTTCACGCCCAAACTCGCCGCACCTTGTGCTAAACCTAAACAGTAATTCAAAGGGTGTATATGGCCTGAACTCTTATCATAATAGCCATTGTAGTAACTTGGGCTATCTATCCACTCACGTATATTCTTGGGTTCTATCCAACTTGCATCGCTATCGTAGCGATACTTTTGCGCCATTTCATCAAACCAGCGACGCAATTTTTCACCCTTGCGTGCATTCACCGCCACCCCTAGAAACCCGTCGGTTAAATCACAGTGAATATTAAATCGCTTGACGCGCTCACGGACTAAATCCAATGCTTCAAGCGATATATTCCACACTTGTTTGGCGGCATCTAACCCTATCAGATCTTCGATTACAGATTGCTCACAGGCCAACCCAGCAATAATTTGCCCACCATTACGCCCGCTCGCGCCATAGCCAATGTGCTTGGCTTCTAACACAACCACAGAGTAGCCTTTATCAGCCAGCTCTATTGCCGCGGATAGCCCCGCAAACCCGCCACCAACCACACACACATCCGCACTGATCGCTTCATTGAGCTGCGGATAATCGGGCTGACTAAGCGCGCTAGCGGCGTAGTAAGAGTTTTGTGTTAGCTTAAGGTCATTAGCCAGCATGGTGTTTTTTCTGCTTAACTGCCATGCGACCACACAACCACGTCCAAATCAGGGTCGACGCAGCATTTGTGGTCAGTTCAGCATGGTCGTAGGCTGGTGCAACCTCCGTTAAATCCATGCCCACCCAGTTTAGATCATGCCAAGCCTCTAGCAGTGTCATCGCTTGCGCAGTACTTAACCCGCCCACCTCTGGCGTGCCTGTCCCAGGGGCAAACGCTGGGTCTAGCGCATCAATATCGAAAGTTAAATAGACAGGTGGATTACCCGCCTTCGCCAAACGTGCACGCACCTCATCCACCACATATTGCAGGGCTGCGCCATCCTTGCCCCGCAACTCACGCGCGGTAAAAATACGGCCACCTTGCGTATCCACATACTCGCGCGCCTCTTTTACGCCAGAAGAGCGAATGCCAATTTGGATAAACGCCTCGGGGATCACCAAGCCTTCATTAATCGCCTCATATACCCAAGTACCATGGCCTGAAGGTTCGCCAAAGTGGTTTTCCCAAGTATCGCAATGGGCATCAAAGTGAATGACCGCTAAAGGCTGCTTGTAGTGCGCGTGGTAGGCACGCAACAAAGGCAAAGTAATTGAATGATCACCACCCAGCCACACCATTTCCTGCTGCTGACTCGCACCTTTTGCTAACAGACTGCTCACCTGCGGGATAAGTGCAGCGCGCATCGTCTCTATACTGGTATTGGGTAAAAGCAAATCTCCCAGATCACTTAGATCGTCAACAGGCGTGGCATCAAAAAATGGATGTTCGTCTCCACACAACATATGACTTGCCTGACGTATGCCGCGTGGGCCAAAGCGTGCGCCTGTCCGATTGGTGACGCTGCCATCCCAGCATATACCTGCTACAGCAAATTTTTTATTTGAGTTGCCCTCATGTTCAAAAGGCACGCCCAAAAATCCACCATTTGTGACATAAGCAAAGCCGTGATCCATGCCAGATACTCCCGAAAATTGTTAACTTAACACCTATAGTGTCTTGTAATTGGCAATATGATAAATCATATATATGAGATTTTAATAGAACCAATTTGCAAAAAACATTTAAACCACTTGCTTACTATCGCACTAAAGGTTGGTTGCATACATGGAAATAACAAAACGCAGAAATAAAAAAGGCACACCAAATTGGTGTGCCCAAACACTACAAACTTAAGGGAACTATTGTTTGTACTTTTAAAAACGCTTTAGCAAGTTATTTAAACTGCTTGTTTACGACGCACTGCAAAGCCGATCAAGCCCAAACCAGCTAACATCATGGCATACGCCTCTGGCTCTGGTACCGCAGTCGCTGCCGTTGTCGCTAAGTTGAAGGTGTAAGAACCTGATTTCTCATCTTGGAAGCCTGATACTTTGAAGTAGTATGAACCAGCT
>DASXUG010000014.1:0-22228 GCA_036504995.1 Methylophilaceae bacterium
AAATAGTAATGTGTCGAGTGATAAAAAAAGGGCAATTGAGGTTGTTCTAAAAGGTACATTGCCATTTAAGACCGATAGGACTGCATAAATATAGAAAGGGTTGGCATACCAGGCAAAATTTCCTTCCAATGGGCCGAGCCACCCCATAACGAGAATACTTGCGCCCCCTATCAGTTGTTGCGCTTGATAGTATCCATGCAAACTAAAGCCAGTTAAGCAAAGAGAAGTAAGCCAGAGAGTAATAGAAACTATTGCAATTAAGTTTGAATTGATTAGCCTGTTAGTTAGCATCAAGTAATTTCTATTGGTTATTTTAGAAAACATGAAAAAAACAAGACTTAAAAAAGTAATGTTTACTAAGTCTGTTAAAATTTATTACCATGTGTTTATCACTCTACCAAGTGAGACACAATAGTGGTACACAAAACAACTTAAATCACAAAGCAGCTTAAATAAAATCTAATACAATCAATTTGTTGATGAAAGCGTGATGAGCGGGTTCGATTCCCGTCGCCCGCTCCAGCAGTTCGATTTTTTAGAACTCGATCATCTCAAAGTCATCTTTTCTCGCGCCGCATTCTGGGCAAGTCCAATTCGGCGGAACATCGGCCCATGCGGTGCCAGGCGCAATTCCATCTTCTGGGCAACCAGCTGCCTCATCGTAAATCCAACCGCAAATATTGCATATCCAAGTTTTCATGATTATTAAATGTTTAAAATAAGTTAAAATAGAAGGTCTTGAATAATACTTTAAAGTTGCTTTTTATGTGCAAAAACCCAGTGAAATACTTGGTAATTTTGCTTTTTTAATCAAACTGCCCCTCGCTGAAGCAGCTTTAAATCCGAAATTTGATAATATGATTAACCCAATGCCTCCCTCAGTCATGACTTTTGCAGCAACCGACCCAAGTAGCGGTGCGGGCTTGCAAGCAGATATTCTGACATTTGCCAGTATTGGCTGCCACCCTTTGTCTGTTGTTACTGCGATTACGGTACAGGATACCGTGGGTGTTGATAGTATTTTGGTGTTTGATGCCGACTGGATTAACGAGCAAGCGCGTACCATTTTAGAAGATATGCAAGTTTCTGCATTTAAGCTGGGTATGCTCGGGTCTGTTGAAAATGTGGCTGTGATTGCAGAAATTATGGCCGACTACCCTGATGTGCCTCTGCTAATCGACCCTGTGTTGGCTTCTGGTCGTGGTGATGAGTTGGCCAATGATGAAATTCAAGCGGCGATGATTGATCTGCTTTTTCCGCAAGCCACGCTTATTACGCCCAATAGTTTAGAAGCCCGTCGTTTGGCATTTTATGATGTGGATGATACCGATGAGCTGGAAAATGCATCTTTAGATGATGCCGCTAAACGCTTGCTTGCGATGGGGTGTGAGTATGTACTTATTACGGGTACCCACGAGCGTTCTGCAGAAGTGGTCAACACACTTTATGGCGATAATGGCTTAATCAAAGCCTATAACTGGGAGCGCTTGCCTGGCAGTTACCATGGTTCAGGTTGCACCTTAACTTCTGCCATTGCAGCGTGCATGGCGCACGGATTAACCATGGAAGAGGCCGTGTTAGAAGCGCAAGAATTTACCTGGCAAACCCTGAAAGGGGCTTTCCGCCCAGGAATGGGGCAATATATCCCAGACCGTATGTTTTGGGCACGGGAATCCGATGAGGATGATTCAGACGCAGATGATAAAGTCAAAAAGTAACGTACACTTAATTGCTGGATTGTATGCAATTACGCCTGATCTAAATGACACGGAGAAGTTATGTCAGATAGTAGAACAAAGCATTATCGGTGGCGTGCGTATTGTGCAATATCGCAATAAGCAAGCAGATTCAATGTTGCGTATTACTCAATCTCGAGCTTTGTTGGCTGTTTGTAAAAATTACAAAACCCCTTTGATTATCAATGATGACGTTAAATTATGTTTAGCCATTGATGCCGATGGCGTGCATATTGGCAGTTCTGACGGTGATATCGCGGCTACGAAAGCCCGTATTGGTGACAAAATTTTGGGTGCTTCATGTTATAACCAGCTTGAGTTGGCACGCAAGGCTCAGGCTGCGGGGGCTGATTATATTGCCTTTGGTGCTTGCTTTAGTTCCAGCACCAAACCTAATGCTGTTAAAGCCGATTTGAGTTTATTTAAACAGGCAAGTGGCTTGGGAATCCCCACTGTGGCTATTGGTGGCATAACATTAGAAAACGCTGGTGATGTGGTAGACGCAGGCGCACACGCAGTCGCTGTGATTAGTGCGCTTTATAGTGCACCCGATGTGAAGGCTCAGGCGATGGACTTTTGTCGGCTGTTGAACAGTGTTAACTGACAGGCGCTGTTAATATTACTGGACCTGATATTATTGGCCTATATATTATTGATTTATGGCAGTTGAAGAAATGAGTCGGCGAATCAATCGGTTTGCTCTGATAGCAGACAAAGTTGCGCCAAGCTCGTAATCATCCACGCAGGAGGCTTCAATATAGGGTAAAGCGACCAAACAGCCATCCACCAGACAGACGCGGCATTTGTCTTGCCAAATTTGCTTGTCATTGTCTTGGTGTTTTGAATTGTTGTGCTGGCTTGCCATGATTCTCCCTAGCTAAAGTTGCTATATGGGAAGTAATTATCTGCGTTATGGAAAATTGTGCAATAGTCTGTTTGGGCTAATCGGACTTGCGATCTTGTTAAATATTGACTTTAAAACCTCTGGGAACATACAGTTTTATGACTACACGTAATCAACAACTTTTTGAAAAATCTCAACAACTCATTCCAGGTGGAGTTAACTCGCCAGTGCGTGCTTTCCGCTCGGTGGGCGGTACCCCAGTGTTTTTTGAAAAAGGCTTGGGTGCAAAACTGTGGGATGTCGATGGCAAAGAGTACATTGACTACATCAACTCTTGGGGGCCAATGATTGTAGGTCATGCGCACCCAGAAGTGGTTGCTGCGGTGCAAGCGGCGGCGGCCAAAAGTCTTTCTTTTGGCGCACCTACGGGGTTGGAGCTGGAAATGGCTGAGTTGTTGACTAGGTTGGTGCCTAGTATGGAGCAAGTGCGCTTAACCAGTAGCGGCACAGAGGCGACGATGAGCGCCATCCGCACTGCTCGAGGCTTTACGGGGCGCGATAAGATAGTCAAGTTTGAAGGTTGCTATCACGGGCACTCAGATGGCTTGCTGGTGAAGGCTGGTTCTGGTTTACTCACTTTTGGCGAGCCTGATTCTGGTGGTGTGCCTGCCAGCGTGGCTGCGCATACACTCACGTTGGAGTACAACAATGTTCAGCAGCTTAAAGACTTATTCGCGCAAGTAGGTAATGAAATTGCCTGTGTGATTATTGAGCCTGTTGTCGGCAATATGAATCTGATTGTGCCTAATCTTGAATTCTTGCAAACCTTGCGTGCCCTTTGTACCCAATACAATTCAGTACTAATTTTTGATGAGGTCATGACAGGCTTCCGTGTTGGTTTAGGCGGTGCTCAAGCCTTATATAGCATCAAGCCCGATATGACTACGTTGGGTAAAGTGATCGGTGGCGGCTTGCCAGTGGCTGCGTTCGGTGGTCGCAAAGACATCATGCAATGTTTGGCGCCTGTAGGTAAGGTTTACCAAGCGGGTACGCTGTCAGGTAATCCAGTAGCGGTGACGGCAGGGCTGGCGACGTTAAAATTAGTGCAAGAAGCTGGATTTTATGAAAAGTTAACCCTAAAAACTAAGCAATTGGTGGATGGTTTAACTGCCATTGCAAAAGAAAAGGGCATTGCTTTTAGCGCGCAATCCGTTGGCGGCATGTTTGGTTTGTATTTTGCGGAAAAACCGCCCACCAGTTTCGCAGAAGTGATGCGTACTGATAAAGAGTCATTCAATCGCTTTTTTCACTCGATGCTGGATAAAGGTATCTACTTCGGCCCATCAGCTTTTGAGGCGGGCTTTGTTTCCGCTGCGCATGGAGATGCTGAAATCAATCAAACATTAGAGGTAGCAAAAGCAAGTTTCTGATCTTGTTCTTAATTTGGCAAGATAGTTGCTTTTGCATAATGGTTGAAGCAAATCACTAATATCAGTAGAATTACAAGGTTTCACCAAAAAATTAACCATTACTTTTTAAAAAATTAATTATCACAATAAGTTGTGACATATGCGGGCACCAAAACCCTCGATTTGGTGCCCGTTGCTATCAGTACTGACGAGGGTTAGGAATAGGCAGAGAAATGCCAGAGCAACAAGGTTTATATCATCCATCAAATGAACGTGACGCCTGCGGTGTAGGCTTTGTAGCACACATTAAAGGTCAAAAAAGTCATAACATTGTTAAGCAAGGTTTGCAGATTCTTGCTAACTTGACCCATCGTGGTGCAACAGGTTACGACCCTAAGCTCGGTGATGGTGCAGGTATGTTAATTCAATTACCTGATGCCTTTTTGCGCAAAGAAGCGGCTAAGCTCAATATTAACCTGCCTGCGGTAGGTGAGTACGCCTGCGGTAATGTGTTCCTGCCTCAGTCTCAAAACGGTCGAGAAGCCTGCGAAGCGATCATTGCACGTATTATCCATGAGGAGGCGCAAGTCTTATTGGGTTGGCGCGATGTGCCGCGTGATAACAGTAATATTGCCCAAGCCGCACGCGATGTTGAGCCATGTATGCGCCAAGTGTTTATCGCTAAAGGCGCTACACTAGCTGATCAAAATGCCTTTGAACGTAAATTGTTTGTGATTCGTAAGCGCATTGAACATGCGGTGCGTGCGCTTAAATTAGACGATATTGACCAGTTCTATATCCCATCACTTTCCAGCCGTACGCTGGTTTACAAAGGTATGTTGCTAGCTGCTGAAGTTGGCATTTACTACCAAGATTTGCAAGATGAAACCATGACGTCAGCGCTTGCTCTGGTGCATCAGCGTTTCTCAACCAATACATTCCCCGCTTGGGATTTAGCACATCCATTCCGCATGATTGCGCATAATGGCGAAATTAACACTATGCAGGGCAATGTTAACTGGATGGCCGCGCGTCATGAAACGATGCGCTCAGCATTAATCGGGGAAGATTTAGACAAATTATGGCCGCTAATAGTAGATGGTCAGTCTGACTCTGCTTGTTTTGATAATGCGCTAGAGTTGTTAGTGGCTGGTGGCTATTCTCTACCACATGCCATGATGATGTTGATTCCTGAAGCTTGGTCAAGCAACACGTTGATGGATGAAGAGCGTCGCGCATTTTACGAATATCACGCAGCGTTGATGGAGCCATGGGATGGCCCAGCTGCTGTTGCATTTACCGATGGCCGCATGATTGGTGCAACATTAGACCGTAACGGCTTGCGCCCAGCGCGCTATTTGGTGACAGATGATGATCATGTCATGATGGCATCTGAAATGGGTGTGTTGACCTTCCCGCAAGAGAAAATTGTGAAAAAATGGCGTTTAGAGCCAGGTAAGATGTTGCTTATTGATATGGAGCAAGGCCGTATCATTGATGATGCAGAAGTCAAACAACAGCTTGCACAAGCTAAACCATACAAAACGTGGATTGAGAAATCTCGCTACTTCTTAGGCGATTTGCCGCAAGTGGAGAATAAGTTTGCGCATAATGCCAGCTTGATCGACTTACAACAATCATTTGGCTATACACAAGAAGATATAAAATTTATCTTACAGCCTATGATTAACAATGGTGAAGAAGGTGCTGGCTCTATGGGTAACGACAGTGCGTTGCCTGTCCTCTCTAGCAAGCCAAAAGTCATCTATAACTACTTTAAACAGCTATTTGCGCAAGTAACTAATCCACCCATAGACCCAATTCGTGAAGAGTTGGTGATGGCCTTAGTGACATTTATCGGCCCTAAACCGAATTTACTGGGGATTGATGAAACTAATCCACCCATACGTTTAGAGGCTAGCCAACCAGTATTAAGCCTGCAAGAGTTAGAACAACTTAAATCCATTGATACGCTCACGCAAAATGGCTATCGTTCGCTTACGCTGGATATTACCTACCCTGCAACAGAAGGTAAGCAAGGCATGGCAGCGGCGATTGATGCACTTAACAAAGCGGCTGCGGATGCGGTGCATGGCGGCTTTAATTTGTTAATTTTATCCGACCGTAACATTGGTGCAGATCGCATGGCAATCCCCGCATTGCTAGCTTGTTCAGCAACGCATCAATCATTGGTGCGCGCTGGTTTGCGAACAAGTACGGGCTTAGTGGTGGATACAGGTTCCGCGCGCGAAGTACATCATTTTGCTTTGCTGGGTGGTTACGGGGCTGAAGCGGTTTGTCCTTGGCTTGCTTTCCAAACTATTGAGCAAATGGCGACAGAAGCCAAGCTTGATGGTAAAGAGTGCGCTAAGAAATTTGTAAAAGCCATAGGCAAAGGCTTGCATAAAGTCATGTCTAAAATGGGCATTTCTACCTATCAGTCTTATTGTGGCGCACAAATTTTTGAAGCCATCGGTTTAAATTCCCCGTTCATTAACCAATATTTCACTGGCACCATTTCAAGCATTGAAGGCATTGGCCTCAATGAAATTGCCGAGGAAAGTCTACGTCTGCATACTTCTGCCTTTGGTAATGATCCTGTGCTTAGTAACTCCTTGGATGCGGGTGGTGAATACGCCTTCCGTGTGCGTGGTGAAGAGCATATGTGGACGCCAGATTCGATTGCGAAGTTGCAAAATGCAACACGTACGGGCAAGTATGAAACTTATAAAGAGTACGCAAAGTTAATTAATGACCAAACCAAGCGTCATCTCACATTGCGTGGCTTATTTGAAGTAAAAGCAGCAGGTGCGCCAGTTCCGCTAGAAGAAGTGGAAGCGGCTAAAGAAATCGTCAAACGTTTTGCGACGGGCGCGATGTCACTTGGCTCTATCTCAACCGAAGCCCATGCGACATTAGCGATTGCGATGAATCGTATCGGCGGCAGATCGAATACGGGCGAAGGTGGTGAAGACCCTAAACGCTTTATTCCAGTGAGCGTGGCCACCACAATGGCTGAAGTCATCGGTGCACACAACATTGAACGCGATATTCCGCTTAAAGCTGGCGATTCTATGCGCTCAAGCATCAAGCAGGTGGCGTCTGGTCGTTTTGGCGTGACTGCAGAATACTTGGCGAATGCGGATCAAATCCAAATTAAAATGGCACAGGGTGCAAAACCAGGGGAAGGTGGCCAGTTGCCAGGACACAAAGTTAGTCCTTACATTGCCTCATTACGCTTCTCAGTGCCTGGTGTGGGCTTGATCTCACCACCACCGCACCATGATATTTACTCGATTGAAGATTTGGCGCAATTGATTCACGATTTGAAAAACGCAAATCCAAAAGCTTCGATTTCTGTGAAGTTAGTGTCAGAAACAGGCATTGGTACCGTTGCTGCAGGTGTAGCAAAAGCAAAATCTGACCATATTGTGGTCGCTGGTCATGATGGCGGTACGGGTGCGTCACCGATTTCATCAGTGAAACACGCGGGTACACCTTGGGAGCTTGGTTTAGCTGAAACACAGCAAACTTTGGTGCTCAACCAGTTACGTGGACGCGTTGTGTTGCAAGTCGATGGTCAAATGAAAACTGGCCGTGATGTGCTGATTGGCGCATTGTTAGGCGCAGATGAATTTGGTTTTGCCACCGCGCCGCTGGTTGTTGAGGGCTGTATTATGATGCGTAAGTGTCACCTCAACACTTGCCCGGTGGGTGTGGCAACACAAGACCCAATATTACGCCAAAAATTTACTGGTCAACCTGAACACGTGGTCAATTACTTCTTTTTTGTAGCGGAAGAGTTGCGCGAACTCATGGCGGCTATGGGTATCCGTAAAGTTGACGATTTAATTGGCCGTGCAGACTTGCTTGATATGCGTGCAGGCATCGACCATTGGAAAGCAAGTGGCTTAGACTTTACTAAAGTATTCCATCAGCCAAAAGTTGCATCAGATGTTTCACGTCGCAATAACGATGTTCAAGATCACGGCTTAGTAAAAGCTTTGGATAATAAATTGATTGCGCAAGCCACCGCAGCCTTAGAAAAAGGCGAGAAAGTGGTCATTGAAACCCCAATCGTCAACACTAACCGTACCGTGGGTACCATGTTGTCGCACGAAATTGCACGCCGTTATGGCCGTGCGGGTTTACCAAATGACACCATTACCGTCAAATTATCTGGTACGGCAGGTCAAAGCTTTGCCGCTTTCCTCACGCAGGGGATTACCTTTGAGTTAACTGGCGAAGGTAATGACTATGTAGGTAAAGGGCTATGCGGCGGTCGTATTGTGATTAAGAAGCCAGCCGCGTTCCGAGGATTAGCGGCCGACAACATCATCGTAGGTAATACCGTGATGTATGGCGCAACTTCTGGATATAGCTTTTTCAGCGGCGTAGCAGGCGAGCGCTTCTGCGTACGTAACTCAGGCGCATTTGCAGTGGTTGAAGGCGTTGGTAACCACGGTTGTGAGTATATGACTGGTGGTACTGTGGTGGTGCTGGGGCAAACTGGCCTCAACTTTGCTGCAGGTATGTCAGGCGGTGTTGCCTACGTCTATGACGAAGATGGCATGTTTGCAAAACGCTGCAATATGAGCATGGTGAGTCTCGAGAAAGTAGAAGCCGCTGAATCTGTTTCTGTCAGCGCAGCGCAACACTTGAATCAACCAGATGAAGTGACACTTAAGACACTAATTGAGCAGCATGCTTTGTACACAGATAGTCAACGTGCGAAAGACATTCTCAGTGACTGGGTCGGTGCACGTGCCAAATTTGTAAAAGTCATGCCAAATGAATATAAACGCGCCCTCACTGAGATGGCAGCGGCAGCAAGTAAGGAAGCAGCATAATGGGTAAAGTTACTGGATTTATGGAGTTTGAGCGTTTGTCTGAGGGTTATTTGCCTGTTACAAATCGCGTTAAAAATTATAAAGAATTTGTGCTGCACTTAACGGATGACGAAGCCAAAGTGCAAGGCGCGCGTTGTATGGATTGTGGCATTCCATTTTGTACTACGGGTTGCCCAGTCAACAATATCATCCCAGACTGGAATGATTTGGTTTATCAACAAGATTGGCGTACCGCGATAGATGTATTGCATTCAACCAATAACTTTCCTGAGTTTACAGGCCGTATTTGCCCAGCACCATGTGAGGCTGCCTGTACGCTCAATATTAATAACGATGCCGTAGGGATTAAATCTATCGAGCATGCGATTATTGATAAGGCTTGGGAAAATAATTGGGTAGTGCCACAACCGCCAGAGAAGAAAACTGGTAAAAAAGTCGCTGTTGTAGGTTCAGGCCCTGCTGGTCTGGCTGCTGCACAGCAACTTGCGCGCGCAGGCCACAATGTCGTGGTGTTAGAAAAAGAGACGCGCATTGGCGGTTTGTTACGTTATGGCATCCCTGACTTCAAAATGGAAAAAAGCCATATCGATCGCCGTATGACACAAATGCAAGCCGAAGGTGTTGAGTTCCGTACTAACCACAATGTGGGCGTCAATGTGATTGCAGACGATTTAGTGGCGGAATATGACGCAGTTATTCTGGCTGGCGGTGCTGAGTACCCACGTGATTTGCCAGTAGAAGGCCGTCAGCTAGATGGCGTGCACTTTGCAATGGATTTTCTTACACCGCAAAATAAAGTCGTTGCGGGTGACAAGATTGAAAACCAAATCATGGCAACAGGTAAACATGTTGTGGTCATTGGTGGTGGTGATACGGGTTCAGATTGCGTCGGTACCTCAAATCGTCATGGCGCACTTTCCATCACACAATTTGAATTAATGCCTCAACCACCCGAGCAGGAAGACAAAAATCTGGTTTGGCCAAACTGGCCGCTCAAGATGCGTACTTCAAGCTCACATGAAGAGGGTGCTAACCGCGATTGGTCAATTACGACTAAAAAACTCATTGGCGAAAACGGTAAAGTGACCCATTTGGTCGGCGCCAAAGTAGAGTGGAAAGACGGCAAAATGATTGAGGTTGCGGGCAGCGAATTTACCATTCCTGCCGATTTAGTGCTACTTGCCATGGGCTTTGTTTCACCTGTACAAAAAGTACTCGATGCATTTGGCGTAGAAAAAGATAATCGCGGTAATGCCAAAGCCACCACCGATGGTGAAGGCTGTTATACCACCAGCAAAGCCAAAGTGTTTGCTGCGGGTGATATGCGTCGCGGTCAATCATTAGTGGTATGGGCGATACGTGAAGGCCGCCAATGCGCTCGCGCGGTTGATGAGTTCTTGATGGGTTCATCGACATTACCAAGATAGACGCTACTTAACAGGTAATCTATTTAACAACAAAATTAACAGACTTAGACTAAAATCAAATTAGGATAAAATGATTGGGGATACCATTTGCGTATCCTCAATTTTTTTAAGCGTACATTATGACAACTTTGCAAAACGATACCTTTCTCCGTGCTTTGATGCGCCAGCCAACTGAGTACACCCCTGTGTGGATGATGCGCCAGGCAGGGCGCTATTTACCTGAGTATCGAGAAAGTCGCAAAACGGCTGGTAGTTTTTTACAGCTTTGTAAAAACGCAAATTTTGCGACAGAAGTCACGATGCAACCATTGGATAGATACCCTTTGGACGCTGCTATTTTATTTTCAGATATTTTAACCGTACCAGATGCAATGGGTTTGGGCCTGTATTTTGAAGAAGGTGAAGGGCCAAAATTTGAGCGTACCTTGCAACAAGAGGCGGACATTCTCAAGCTATCAATCCCAGATATGGCTAAGCTGCAATATGTGTTTGATGCGGTTAGCAGCATACGCAAAGCGCTTGATGGTCGTGTACCGCTCATTGGCTTCTCAGGCAGCCCTTGGACCCTCGCTACTTATATGATTGAAGGCAAGGGCGGTACAGACTTTCTCACCACCAAAAAAATGGCTTATGCCCGCCCAGAATTACTGCATCACATTTTAGAAACAACCGCACAAACGGTCATTCAATACCTGAATGCGCAAATCTCAGCAGGTGCGCAAGCGGTGATGATTTTTGATTCATGGGGCGGGGCACTTTCACATAACGCTTATCTTGAGTTTTCACTTAATTACATGCAAAAAATTGTAGCTGGGCTAGCAAAAACGGCTGAAGGTCGCACAGTACCAAGTATTGTGTTTACCAAAGGTGGCGCATTGTGGCTTGAGGCACAGGCTGAAATTGGTGCAGATGCGTTAGGCTTGGATTGGACTGTGGATATTGGTCAAGCCCGTAAGCGTGTAGGGGATAAGGTCGCACTGCAAGGCAATATGGATCCAGCGATTTTATTAAGTACGCCTACAGCCATTGAAAAAGAAGTGGCGAGTATTTTAGCCAGCTATGGGCATGGCAATGGCCATGTGTTCAATCTTGGCCATGGGATTACCCAGTGGACGCCACCAGAAAATGCTGAAGCCATGATCAACGCAGTTAAATTGCATAGTAAACAGTATCACGGCTAAATATTGTGAAGTGACATCAATTGCTGACCCAGTGCTTGCTTTGTGTCAGCAATATTTCATTACGTGGTGTTTTAGGGTAAATTGATAGGCCTATACCAATTTACCCTATTGTGAACCCATGTTCATTCTCAGCTACATCAAAAATAATGCGGTAAAAAGTTTAGCTGCGGCAAGTATGCTTGCGCTGCTAAGTCTTTTATTAGTATGGATTATTTACAACCTAAAGCCATGGTATTCAAACATACAGGCTGATGTATCTTTAAGTCTTAGCCCACCGAAGATAGGCCCGAGTAGTGTGCACTCTGCTAATAACGCAAAAGATTCTGACAATTTGGCTAACGAGACTCCGGCTACATTTCAGCTTCTAAATCCCCAAGCGCCATGTCCGCCACAGCAGTTTTCATGTATTGCAAAACAAAGCGATCATATAACAGATCAAAGCTGCCCAAGTTATAAACCAATCTGGGCTTATTTTAGTAATGATAATGGGGCCAGCTGGATGCAAGTGGGCTGCTATGCAACCCAAATTGATGCAACCAGAGCGTTAGATAAGGCCGTGGCTCGTGGTTACGTAAAAAACAACAAAGTGATCAATTCAAACGATGGTGTTGTTAAAAGCGGCAGCGAAAACAAAGCAGCTATAAATCCAAGCAATACTAACTCCCCAGCGCCTACCCCGAGCAATAACTCCATACAGGACATTTTTAACAACCCCTACAATAAGCCAGCGGATTCAGAAAAAAAAACTGAATCCATCAATGGCGAGCAAAAAGTAGATAATAAAACTGAGCAACCAACTCACTTAGTGACTGCAAATGAGGCAAAAGAAAGTCAGGCTACAACACGTGAGTCAGGCGGAGTAGTAGCCGAAAAAGAAAATCGGGAAGAGCGGCGCCAAAACTTGACGGTAAAATTTAAATTACTGTTTGGGTTAATCCCTGTTGAAAAGCGCACTTATCCAAATGAAGAGATGCGGGATAAAGCACTATTCATGTGGAAAAAAGAACAAAAAATACTAGAGCCTGATGGCGCTATTAATGAGAAATATGCAATTAAAAATCATAACGATGACGCAATCATGCATCATCACTAAGTAGTATGGCTAAAGTAGGTAGTATGGCTAAACTAGGTATGGCCAGGTTAGTTATTCCTAAACTATATATTCTTAAAGCTAAGAGTCTTTAAAACTCAATCGGATCCACATCAACCGACCAGCGAATCTTGCTGGATAAAGCATGTGCTCTAAGCAGGTGTACCAAATTTTGCAGTAGTATTTGTAAAACATTGCGCTGCTTTGCCTGAAACAGTAAGTGCCCGCGTTCCATGCCTTTTAATTTTTCCATCTGCGGCCTGAGCGGGTCGTAAATCATCACTTCACTCGATAAGTCTCTGCCCCAGGTCATGGCATCGCTTAAAAACTGCTGCACCATTGCATATTGACTGGCCTCTGCCCGCAACAAGGCAAGGTAAGCAAATGGAGGGAATGCGGTAATTTCGCGCTCTTTTATTTGTAATTCTGCATAAGCTGAGTAGTTTTGTAATTGCAGGGCATTAAATAACTGATGGTCAGGAAAAGCCGTTTGAATTAAGACTTCTCCCGCTTTTTTGGCGCGGCCCGCACGCCCAGATACTTGCATCAATTGGGCAAATAGTCTTTCTGCTGCGCGAAAGTCTGGGCTAAATAATGCGCTGTCTGTATCGATGACGCCCACTAACGTGAGGTTTGGAAAATCATGACCTTTTGCCAACATTTGTGTGCCGACTAAAATATCTACTTCATTCGCATTTACCGCAGTCAAAATGTCGGTCAATGCATCTTTGTTGCGTGTTGAATCGCGATCTACGCGCTGGATGCGCGCCTGTGGGAATAAACCCTGTAATGTCTGCTCTAAGCGTTGCGTGCCCTGACCCGTAGGGTGTAAATCTGCGTTGCCGCAGCTTGGGCATTGGCGCACCATTTTTTGCTCGTGACCACAGTAGTGACAGCGCAATCGACCTTGTTTTAAATGCACCACCAAACGACTACTGCAGCGTGTGCATGGCGCTATCCAATGACAAGCGCTGCATAGCAACACTGGAGAATAGCCGCGTCGATTAATAAACAGTAAACTTTGCTCACTATTGCTTAATCTTTTGCGTATTGCCTCAATTAACTGTGGGGTAAAGCCATCGGTCAGCTGGGTCTTGGTGGTATCAATACAGCGAATATCCGGCAAAGACGATTGATTGACCGCACGTTGATGCAAGCTCAATAATTGATATTTGTTCGTCTGTGCGTGTTGCCAAGTTTCCAGGGCAGGGGTTGCACTACCCAATACAATCGGCACTTTGGCGCGCTGTGCACGTACCATGGCAACATCCCGCGCATGATAGCGCATACTGTCTTGCTGTTTATACGAGCTATCATGCTCTTCATCTACAATGACAATTTTCAATTTTGGCAATGGCGTGAATACGGCCAAGCGCGTGCCTATAATGATTCTAGCTTGCCCCGATTGCGCTAAGCGCCAGTTTTGCAAGCGCTCACTATCCCCAAGATTGCTGTGTAAACTTACCAGCGGCAGATGAGGTAGCCTGCTTCGAAAACGCTCCTCCAATTGCGGGGTAAGGTTAATTTCTGGTACCAACACAAGCGCTTGCCCATCACCTTCGGCTAATACTTGCAGTAAAATTTGCATGTAAACTTCAGTCTTGCCGCTACCCGTAATGCCATGTAATAAAAACGGTTTGAACGTATCGCGCTGATTTAATACAGTCTGCACTGCTGTACTCTGCTCTGCATTGAGTTTGGGCGACGCTTGCGCTGTATGGCTTGCGTGTAACCCTGCCAAGACCTCTCTTCGCTCAACATAGCCCAGCTCCAGTAGTGCTTGTGCGGCTTTGCGCCATACCGGCGATAACTCACCCAACTCGCTTTCTGTTG
The DNA here is from genome assembly GCA_036504995.1 of Methylophilaceae bacterium. Taxonomy (GTDB): domain Bacteria; phylum Pseudomonadota; class Gammaproteobacteria; order Burkholderiales; family Methylophilaceae; genus DASXUG01. The sequence goes on from DASXUG010000014.1 coordinate 14,371, forward strand.
CCGTGATTTGCGCCAACAAAGTCTGCATTACTTTACGCATGACTATTTTTCTGGCGGGTAAAGATTCCATCGCTGATTGAGTGCCCAGCGCCGTCAATACATACAAATACTGCTTACGCGCTTCGGCAGGTTTGATTTGTCTTAGGCGTGAAGGGAGCGTGTTTAATAGCGCCTGCCCAAACGGGTATTGATAGTAGTTGGCGCAAAACTTAATTAAATTGAAGGTTTCTTTTGTAAAGGCTGGCTCTTGATTAAACACAGAAATGACAGATTTAAGCTTATCCAGTGGATACTCGCTGGCACTTACCTTCGCTATCACAACACCCACTAACTGACGCCGTCCAAACGGCACTACGACACGCTGGCCCACTTTCACTTGAAACCCACCATCTAGATAATCAAAAAGTCTATCCAGCGGTACATCAAGGGCGACTTGTAAGATTGTTGAGGTGGCGTTTGCAGGCGGAAGATTCATTAAATTAAAGTTTTATTTCACAATAGGTTAAAATGGCGGTTTAGATATTTTATTAGATTATTCTGTCGTGAAAGCACATCTTACCGAATTACTGACTACCGCCGCGCAAACTTTACAGATTGACACGAGCAATCTGAATGTTTTGCTGGAACGTCCAAAAAATACGCAACATGGTGATTTTTCAAGCAATATCGCCATGATGTTGGCTAAGCCATTGCGTCAAAACCCACGTACTCTGGCAGAGCAACTAATTAAAGCCTTACCAGCCTCCGATTACATCGCCAAAACTGAAATTGCAGGCGCTGGCTTTATCAATTTCTATTTAAACAACCAAGCCAAGTATTCTATCATTCGTGATATTCAGCGCTTAGGAAATAAATTTGGCCATAACAACAACGGTCAACTTAAAAAAGTGCAAGTTGAGTTTGTCTCGGCCAACCCGACGGGCCCGCTGCATGTAGGGCATGGGCGTGGCGCCGCTGTGGGCGACTGTCTATGCCGATTATTAGATGCGAATGGTTGGGATGTGACGCGTGAGTTTTATTATAACGATGCGGGCGCACAAATTGATAATTTAACGCTATCAGTACAAGCACGTTTAAACGGGATTAGTCCTGAAAGTGAAGATTTTCCTGAGAATGGCTATCGTGGTGCTTATATTGCGGATATTGCCAATGCATACCTCGCCAAACAAACTGTAACGGCAGATGATATGCAAGTCACCGCGGTGGGCGATATTCATGACGCCGAAGCGATACGCAAATTTGCCGTGGCTTATTTGCGCAATGAGCAGGATTTAGATTTAAAAGCCTTTCAAATCAAATTTGATGTGTTTTCATTGGAAAGCGCACTTTACTCTGAAGGCAAAGTTGAAAATGCCGTTCAAACCTTGATTAAAAGCGGCCATACCTACGAGCAAGACGATGCTTTGTGGTTACGCACGACCGATTTTGGTGATGATAAAGACCGTGTGATGCGTAAAAGCGAGGGTGGTTATACCTACTTTGTGCCTGATGTCGCTTACCATCTGGAAAAGTGGAAGCGTGGTTTCACACGTGTGATTAACGAGCAAGGTGCGGATCATCATAGCACTATCACACGTGTACGCGCAGGCTTGCAGGCCTTGGATTTGGGTATCCCCCAAGCTTGGCCTGAGTATTTGTTGCATCAAATGGTGACTGTAATGCGTAGTGGAGAAGAGGTTAAAATTTCAAAGCGTGCGGGTAGTTATGTGACCTTGCGTGATTTGATTGAAGAAGTCGGTTGTGATGCAACGCGTTACTTCTTGGCGGCGCGTCGTCCTGATTCGCAGCTTATTTTTGACATTGATTTGGCACGCGCGCAAACCAATGATAACCCTGTTTACTATATTCAATATGCCCACGCCCGTATTTGCAGCGTGCTAGCGCAATGGGGCGGTGATGTTGCGGCATTGAGTAGTGTTGAGTTAAGTCCTTTGCAATCCACCCATGAAACAGCGTTGATGCAGAAATTAGGTGAATTTCCCGAAGTGGTTGAAAATGCAGCGACTGAGTTAGCGCCGCATAGCATTGCTAACTATCTCAAAGAATTGGCAAGTAGCCTGCACAGCTTTTACAATGAGCATAAAATATTGATTGAAGACGACGCGTTGAAGCTTGCAAGAATCGCACTTATCCAGGCAACACAACAAACGATTAAAAATGGCTTAACGCTTTTAGGTGTTTCTGCACCTGAAAAAATGTAAGCCAGTTCAAGGAAAAGCATATGAGTCGTGATTACAAATCCCCCAATAAGAAAAAAACTAACGGCAAGAGTAGCCCGATGTTTGTTGGCCTTTTGGTCGGTCTCTTAATAGGCGTAGTGTTGTCTGTTGGACTCACCATCTATATTAAATCTAGTGGTAGCCCGTTCTCTGAGATTTCAAAGCCTGAAGATAAAATTAAGCCTGTAGAAGATAAAAAGACTGAGGATAAGCCTGCCCATAGCCAAGAAACTAAGCCTTCACAGGGTCAAGGCGAAAAAGCTGGCGAGAATGGCAAACCTAGATTTGATTTTTATAAAATTCTGCCAGGTAGTGAAAGTGCTGTCAGCGAGCAAGAAATCAAAAAGAACGAGCAGCAAGCAGATCAGGCGAATCAAGCCGTTAATTATTACTTGCAGGTTGGGGCTTTTCAGACTGAGCAAGAGGCAGACAATATGAAAGCTAAATTAGCGTTGTTGGGCATGGAATCAGTGATTCAAACCGCTAGTGTCCCAGATAAAGGGGTTTGGCATCGCGTGCGTGTGGGCCCATTTACCGAGCTGTCGCAAACGGACAAAGCTAAAGAAGATTTAACGCAAAACGGGTTTAAAGCGGATCTGATCAAAGTTAAAATTGATGCAACTAATCAATAAAGTTGTCAGCTAAATATTGAATTAATCGTTTATCAACTAGTCGGACAGTTATTGTTAATTATTAAGGAATTTACATGTATAAAAGTTTATTAATTGCTCTGGCAATGCTCGCTTCTACCCAAGTGTTTGCAGAACCTAAATTGGATACGGAATACAGCCAGACTGCGCAAGTGATTCCTACTGATAATCCTGCAAAAATCGAAGTTACAGAGTTGTTCTGGTATGGATGTCCACATTGCTATGCGATGGAACCTGAATTATCTGCTTGGGTAAAGAAGTTACCTGCAGATGTTTATTTTAAACGTATTCCTGGCTTGCCAAGACCAGATTGGGCGCCGATGGCAAAAGCCTTCTATGCGATGGAAGCGCTTGGCATCACCGAAAAATTACATACAAAATTATTTGATGCGATTCATAAAGATAAGGTTTTACGTCCAGATGACGAAGCAGGTGCGATTGACTGGATTACAAAACAAAGTGGCCTAGACCGTAAGAAAGTGGACGAGGCTTTTAAATCTTTCTCACTTAACACCAAGCTCAACCATGCCATGCAAGTGTTCCGCGCATCTGGCGCAACTGGCGTACCAACTTTGATTATTGATGGTAAATATATCACCTCAAGCACCATGGCTGGCGGCAATACCGAAGCGCTTAAAACTGCAGACTATTTAATTGCTAATGTCAGAAAAGATAAATCAGCAAAAAAGTAACTGCTAGAACGACTGCTGGCAACGTTAAAGTCAGTGTTAAGCCAGCAAGCAAAGCTAAATAGCCAATGACGTTAACAACTAATCCACCCGCAGACGCATCAAAACCGCTGCGGGTTTTTATTTCTGGCGCTTCTAGCGGCATAGGTCTTGCGCTCGCTAAGCAATTTGCGCAAAACGGCGCGATACTTGGTTTGGCGGCGAGAAGGTCGGAGCCGCTGCAAAATTTTAAAGCTGGCATTTTGAGCGCATGTGAAATTTATGTGCTGGATGTACGAGATCATCATGCGCTCAATCAAGCGGCACAAGATTTTATCGCCAAACATGGTGGGATAGATATTGTGATTGCCAATGCTGGCGTCAGTTGCGGCACGCTAACCGAGCATGCGGAAGATATAGCAGCATTTCAAGCCGTGATGGATACCAATGTTATGGGCATGGTACATACCTTTCAACCCTTTATTGCGAGTATGCAACAAGCTAAACAGGGTCAACTAGTGGGTATTGCCAGCGTTGCTGGTATAAGGGGTTTGCCAGGGGCAGGCGCTTACTCTGCTAGTAAAGCTGCAGCGATCAACTATTTAGAAAGTCTGCGGGTTGAAATGCAAGACTATGGTATCGCCGTAACCACCATCGCCCCAGGTTACGCGACTATCGGGTGCGAAAAGTTAGCTTTAAGTATAACTATTTGAATAAATATGAATATTATTAAATCTAATACAAATTTATTAGAATTAATATTTCAAATATGTTTTTAATCTAACTCTTTATTCATTATTTAATGACAATTTTATTTAAGGGTCTAATACGTTAGTTTTCTATCATTTAAGTTGTATTCTTAGAATAGAGGCAATGAATAACAATAGATGATTGAAATAGGCACATGCCGTTATAGCTTTAACAGATAAAACACTGACTCTTCGATTTCCAGCGACCTCAGTACTATTCTTGCTGAATGTTAATTAAATACAATTATCTAGAAATATATAAATTATATTTTTTGGGATAATTGAGTATAATCAATAAAAATCAATAAGTTGCAGTTAGTTAAAAATTGATCAAAGGTTGTGCAAATCAAACCTCAATCACCAACTCTGGATTAAAGTCTAAATTCTCCTCACGACCTCTCAATACATACCCCCTCGGATTACAAATCACCCTAGTACCCTTTGAAACATAGTCGAAACAGTCATGCGTATGACCATGAATCCAGATGTCGCTATAACCTAAGAGGTAATCTGCGTTGCTGGCAAAACATGCACTGAGAAGGTCTTGCTTGTAACGTTCCGCAACTGACTCAGTTGAAGGTAAGTGATGCGTGACAACAATAGTTTTACCATCAAATGGCTCAGACAACTTTAACTTGAGCCATCGTGCACTCTCGTTAAAAAGACTCACTGATTTGGGTGGCGTGAATTTATCATCACCTTCACGAATCATTCTAAAGTCATTAAGACTTACTGAAGCTAGCTCCATCGCTTGCGTTTGCCTAGTTAAGCCAAACAGCAAACAATCAGTCCACAGGGTGGCGCCTAGAAACCTAACACCATTAATCATCACTTCATCGTTGTCTAAAAAGTGCACGCCAGTCTCTTTAGCTGCACGCCTTAACTCTTGAATGGTTGCATTACGTTCTTTGCCATAAAATTCATGATTACCAGCCACATATACAATTTCAGTCGGCGGCCATATTGTTCTTGCCCAATAAATACCAGCATTGCCAACCGCAATGTCGCCAGCAAGAACAACCACATCAGCATCAGCTTTAGGAGTATCCATATCGGATATTTCTAAGTGCAATTCGCTAAGTATTAGAATTTTCATAATGTTAGATTTGTATGTAATTAGTTGCTCATTTAGTCGGAATTTAATATCGTCATCACTCAAGTTAATTCTCAAAGAATAATACAATTACATTTATATTTTTGTTTCACTTGTGAACTAAAAACAAACGTAACATCATGATATTAATAAATATTTTTTCCTAAATATAGATAAATTTTACATGATTTAAAGTAAAATCTCATAATGATTCTATTTGTCGATTTTGATGGTGTTTTGCACCCATTTATAAAAGACAGATTTGATGGCCCAAAATTTACAAAACTGGCCTTGTTAGAAGGGTGGTTGAGAGATCACGCTGAAATAAACGTTGTCATTAGTTCAAGTTGGCGAGATACGATGAGCGTTGAAAAACTTCAAAGCTTTTTCTCTGAAGATATCAGACCACGCATCATCGATAAATGCCCACAACTGCCATGGGAACCTGAACCTGATTTTTGGCGACACGAAGAAATCATGGCTTGGATCAAGAAAACTAAGTATCAAGGAAAATGGCTAGCCATCGATGATTCGTCACATGAATTCCCGCCAAATTTTGAATTGTTGGTTGTTTGCAATCCTGAAGTTGCACTTGATCAACGTGTTCTTGAAGAACTTACAGATCGATTTGCTGCGCTATAACAAATATGGGTCTGGGTGATATGGCATTTGTTATTTGACAATTTGCCCGTTTTATTTTTTAACAATATAGAGTTATTTATGCCCGCCGAAACAAAAAAACGAATTGTGATTAGGGTGACTGAACTACAGCTAGAACAGCTTCGAATGGCAGCTGATTTTTCAGGTGTAACTGTAAATAAGTTTGTTGCACAGGCTGTAGAAGCCAATTTGAAAGACTCGTTGAGATCTATTGAGCTCGTGAAAGCCTTTGATTCTGAGTAAACCTAATAACAATGACTCCTATAAAATATTGAAATGAAAATTTTTTTAGACTTTGACGGCGTGCTTCACCCAGATGATGTTTATAACTCAAAGCGTGGGCTTGAGCTTCGAGCTCCTGGACACTTGATGATGCATGCGCCTGTTTTGCAAACCATCCTCGATGAGATTGATCCGCATGGGGACATTAAAATTATTCTCTCCACTTCTTGGGTACGAATTAAAGGATTTGATCGCACAAAAAAATACCTAAGTGACGGCTTAGCTAGCCGAGTGATTGGTGCTACCTGGCACTCTGGGATGGTGAAACGTCAAAATGATTTCCGAAATAGTTTATTAGACCCGTTCCTTCAGATGAGTAGATTTCAACAAATAGAGTGGTATCTAAAACGCCATCCAACCAAAGAGTGGTTAGCTATCGATGATTTACATTCTGGCGCTGAGACTTGGCCTGAAGATATGAGCGATCACTTAGTATTAACTGATCCAGACAATGGGCTGGGTTGCTTGAATGCTCAGAATGAGCTTGTCACAAAGTTGAGAAGAGTAGGTATTCTGTAATTTGCCAACGAGCTTTCGGTACGTTATCGAGAATATATCAACCTGAAACAAGGGATGGAAATAACTGAACTCCCCCACTATTACAAAGATTATTAATAGGTACATAAATGTTTATTTATTAGTAAAATTACTCTTTAGGTACATATTTATGAATAATATAATGAGGTCAATAGAAGACTTTGAGTTTGAGCTTGGAGAGCAAGTTAGGAATTTGAGGATTAAGAGGGAGCTTGATCAGAAAGGTCTCGCAAGCAATGCCAATATAAGTCTCGGAGCACTGATGAATCTTGAGAATGGTCGCGGATCAACACTTAAAACAATGATTAAAGTGTTAAGAATTTTGGGTAGAGAGGATTGGTTATTAATGTTATCGCCTCAATCAGCAATAAGTCCTTTGGCCATGTTGAGAGATCAAAAGAAAAAAGAACCAAGACGCAAAGTTTTTCGACCCAGAGCAAAGAAGGTATAAGCCAAACCACGGCATATGCAGAATCACACTCCTTTAGTTTTTTTATTAGATCAATTGCATTAGCAGCCATCAAATTTTCTTGTTTCGATTATCAATAATCGAAACCTTATTTGATAATCATTATATGGCACGATCAAGGTACAGCAATAACTATAAGCAAAACCATGGCGTAGCTGGGGTCGTTTATATTCTCGACAATCCATTACTTAAAGATGGAGTATACAAAATTGGTGCAGCCGACGCTCTGGGGCAAAGCGAGCAGAAGATCTGAATAAAAGTGCCAACACTGGCACGCCCGGCACCTTCAGGTGTGTTTTTTCTTATGATACTTATGTTTGGATTTTTATTACAATGACCTACTATCGTGATGGTAATCATGTTCCCTGTACTTGTTTACATGTACTTTCGCCTTGCAAAGTCTGAAGAGAAGGAAGCAAATGCTGAGTTTGGTAAAGATTATCAGGAATATTCAGCACGGGTTCCTGCATTTATACCAAAGTTCTAACTGCATGATGATAGCTTCAAAAGATTCAGGAGTAGCATCGAGTA
>DASXUG010000015.1:0-207966 GCA_036504995.1 Methylophilaceae bacterium
TCAACCATGGGTTGGTGCTACATTGACTATGTTTGCTGGTCCTGATGGCGTAATGGGCGGTTTCACTGCTTGGGATCCAATCAAAGGTAAATCAGTTTGGTACAACAAAGAGAAATTCTCTGCTTGGGGTGGTGTGTTAACTACTGCTTCAGACTTAGTATTCTACGGTACTTTAGATCGTTGGTTCAAAGCTGTTGATGCACAATCAGGTAAAGAACTTTGGAAATTCCAAGTAGGTTCAGGCGTGATCGGTAATGCATTTACCTACGGCAACAAAGGTAAACAATACGTTGGTGTGCTTTCAGGCATCGGTGGTTGGGCTGGTGTAGCGATGAACTTAGGTATGACTAACGATACAGACGCACTTGGTGCTGCTGGTGGTTACAAAGAGCTAACTAAGTACAATGCCGCTCCTGGTGGCGGCACATTGAATGTATTTAGTCTTTAGTTAGTAACTGAAGTAAATCTGTAATTGTAGTACCCCAGCTTAGGTCAACGAACCTACGCTGGGTTGAATCTCCATAGACAATTCTTTACTCCATTAGGGTTGGTCTATTCCCCTTCTTTTTGCTCAAGAAGGGGTTTTTTTATTTGTGCCACGTGTTCAAACTATCTTTTTGTTGCCAAGAACAGTTGGGAGTTATTCCCACAGAGTTTACGATTTTCTGTGATTTTCAAGGTCGACGATTCTTGTCGATTGAGGTCAAGCAGTCCAATTAAACTTTAGTTGAAGTAGCCTTTAATACAGCGTGTAGAACCCCTGGATACTTGCGTTCAATTTCCTCGTACCTCAATGAATTCATATGTTCGGTCCCTTCAACCACCGTTTCAACCAGGCCTGCGCTGCGCAATATTTTGAAGTGATGCGACATGCTGGATTTTGGTCGATTCAGGTCTAACTCACCGCATGTCATTCTTCTTCCCGCATTTGCAAGCAGGGAAACGATCTCTAGGCGTGTAGGATCAGCAAGGGCATACATAATGTCCGTTAACTCCACTTGCTCAATGTTGGGGTGTTTTATTTGTCGCATGTACAAAATTTACCACAAGCCTTGATAATATTCTATAGTTCGATTATATTAGAACTACAATACAAATGTATCGTTAGATGTGTTTGACCACACCAACCATGAGTCTCAATAAAGGATTAACATGACTGATTTATTTTCTCCCTTTCAATTAAAAAGTATCAGCTTAAAAAATAGAATCGCCGTTCCGCCTATGTGCCAATACATGGCAGACGATGGTGTAGTGAATGATTGGCACAAGGTACACTATGCGAGCCTGGCGCGAGGTGGTAGCGGGCTTGTCATCGTAGAGGCCACTGCAGTAGCCCCAGAGGGGCGCATTACGCCACATTGCCTAGGTCTTTGGAATGATGCTCAAGCTGACCAACTGCGAGAAATTGTAGCTGCAATTAAAGCTGCAGGTGCTGTCCCAGGCATTCAAATCGCCCATGCTGGGCGTAAAGCCAGCGCCAATGTCCCGTGGGAAGGAGATGATCATATCCCAGCAGATGATGTGCGTGCATGGCAAACGATTGCACCATCGGCTATAGCATTTGGTGGGGATCTGCCGCGTGTGCCAACAGAAATGACGGTGGCTGATATCATACGCGTACAAAATGATTATGTTGCCGCTGCAAAACGAGCACTTGAAGTTGGTTTTGAATGGCTAGAGCTGCATTTTGCTCACGGCTATTTGGCTCAGAGTTTCTTCTCATCTCACTCAAATCATAGAACAGATAACTACGGTGGTAGCTACGAAAACAGAGCTCGTTTTAGCCGCGAGACCTTATCCGCAGTACGTGAGGTTTGGCCTGAAAATCTACCATTAACAGCTAGATTTGGTGTAATAGAATTCGATGGTAAAGATGAGGAAACCTTAAGTGAGTCTATCCAGTTGGTTAAAGAATGGAAGCAATTAGGCCTTGATATGCTTAGTGTGAGTGTTGGATTCACCATTCCTGAAACCAATATTCCATGGGGCCCAGCATTTCTTGCACCAATTGCCAGGCGTGTTCGAGAGGAGGCTAATATTCCCGTTTCATCAGCATGGGGGTTTGGTGCCCCTAAGCTTGCCGATCAAGCAGTGCGTTCTGAACAGTTGGATCTTGCGATGATAGGACGGGCGCATTTAGAGAATCCTAACTGGCCATATGAGGCAGCAAAAGCACTAGGTAAAGAAAGTCCTGCATGGGTACTTCCGCCTCCGTATGCGCATTGGTTATCTCGATACAAAAGTCCAACGGCGGGGTAGCGCTATATGGCTTTACTATTTGTTAAAACAGCTGTCTGGCCCTAGATGTTTCGTATCACTTCTGACTAATGACCAGTATGAAGTTAATCTTGAAATACCCAACAAGTATGGTGAAAAGTTGGACCTTGAAATCGCCGCAGCTATTGGACTTTCTCTACCTTTGGTAAATTCCAAGCTGTGTGATTTCTTGTTAAGTGGCGTTGTTATTGGTTGGTATGTCACCAAACCCCAAGCGTGTGCTTTTAACCGCATTTACATATTGCGCAGCCGTTATTTCTTCGGATTTTGTCATATACATCAATTGGCATCTGGAAATGGCTCGATGTGTACTTCACCCTTTCGGCCGTAATAGGTGACGTGCCTACCTTTAATCCATACAAAATATCCAATGCAGCCAGCTTTCATCGATAACTCCATAAACTGACGGTATTTTAGTTCGCCACGCTGAGCGCCCCGTATAGCATCTTGCAACGCCGCTTTATCAAATTGCTCAGTTATCTGTGCTTCAGGTACTTCTAGAACTAGCCTCACATTTTCATCGGTCGGTAAGTAATAAGTGGTTGAGGGCTGACGATAATCCGCATGATATGACTCAACACCAGCTTGCATTAAGTTGCCGACGACTTGGCCAAAGCTAATTGATCCCTCGTAAGATTGACGTGCACATTCCTCTATTGTATTACGAATTGAAATTTGCATATTTTCTCCTTTGATTATTCAATGTCTCATATCAATTAACAGGTAGTTCTTTGAGTTGATGGGCAACCGCAATGTCTCTCAGCACCTCTATGAGGTCATTGCGTTTTGATTGAGGTAAATGCCCGAAAAACTCTGCATCGTTTTGGTCAGCTAAGGCGGCTAGTTTTGGTACTACTTTTTTTCCAATTGGGGTCAAGACGAGACGTTTTTCTCTTTTATCGGTCTCACTATTAATACGTTTGACGTATTGCTTTTCCTCTAAACGCGACACTATTTTTGAGACTGCGCCTTTGGTCATCCCTAAGGCGTCAATAAGGTCAGTGGTCGATGATTCGGTTGATTCAAATAAATGACGTAACGCGACCCACTCTGAAATTGATACCCCTTCTTTTTCAACTAGGAGTGCAAACCGATTTGATACGTGATTAGAGACAAAGCGTAACCAAAAGCCAATATGTGACTCAAGTGAGCTTATATCCGATTCATTGTCTGGTGAATCAGATTGTGTAATCTCATTATTTTTCATAACAAACTGCTTAATGGTTTCTAAGGAAACCATTGTAGCACGGTAAGTTTCCCTGGGAACTACTTGCTTGAATATTTTATCGTGACGAATCTAAAGATTTTTATGTTTTGATGGTTTTGATGTATTTCAATTTCGCCGCATCTACCAATGATGGTGCGGTTAGACTTCTGAGTAAGCTCGGCTTTGATATGGCGGGATGATTACCAAAAGTATTTAATTCCCCATCTAAAGGTTATGTTGACGCGCTAGTGATGTATAAGTGGCTTTAGTATGTATTGATTTGACTGAGTTACTTCACTTACTGATTAAGTAACTTAGCTAATTCATCACCACACACAGCACAATACCCCTCTAAATATAGATAACCCTTATACACACTACCCTTGAAGCTAACTATGCTGACGGTGGTCTTGCATACTCCACAGTAGAAAAAAGATAATATTTCAGTCTTTGCCTCTATTGTCATAGCATCCCATAAGATATTAGCTTCAGGCGTGAACTCGGGGAGTTTTGATGTCATTATCATTAAATTCCTAGTTACCATAATCGAGGCTACTGCTAATTAAGCTTAATAGCGTCGTGCTGAGTATCGTTTAGCATTTCCAAACGCACTATCTCTTCTAAATCCTCAGCTTTCATTTCGCCAAATTGCATATAGGACTCTTGAGAAAAGTGACCTGAGTAAGTTCTGGTATGAGCCTCATTTGTTGCTTGAATCATATAGTCGTCACCACTCTTTGATTTCATAAAGCGAACATAAAAAACTTCATCATCAACCTTAATGGATTCAGTTTTTACTACATCAAATGATATTAGTTGCGCCATACCCATACCTCCACGGACGAACGTCAGGTTGTTAAAAAACCTTTGTGATTAGTGCATAAAAAGTAGACAATCACTAATACAAACCTTGGAACACCAAGTATCCATGCTGAAACGTATTTACCCTTCTTTGACTCCTACATTTTTAACACTTGATTAAATATATTTGATTATTCAGTTTGATACGTGTGCATATGATGCACGCTGGAAGCAATATTTTTTATAGGTAATATGATTAAAAGCGCGTAGGAATTCGCTGTCATTTAATTAGCAAAGAATACATATAGGAGGGCAAACACCACAAACCCGATGGCAAGGATGTAGGTAATATCTTCTAAAGTAGAAAATTGGCGAAAGTCCAATTGCTGAACCGTATGTTCTATTTGAGCATATTCGCGGTTGGTATCATTCATTATTGTAGTTCCTAGCAGGGAGATCTTAGATGATGAGTAACCCACCGCAGAGAAAACAACATGCTGGGATGGGAAGAAAACCTACTTTATACGAATAACGCCATAGCGTAAGTTCGGTACCACACACTCATTAATCAAGCGCTATCCCATTTCAACTAGGTGACATGGCCAAGTCCTCTGCCGTTTTAACTAAAAAATGTAAGTTTATAAACATCTAATAAAGCGGCTTAAAACGTCATGATGTGTAAAACATGCTACGGGTGGCACAAAGAAGAACTCACCTAAATGTGAAATCAACCCTATGGAGCTTAAAAAGTGAGATACACTGTAAGCCAGTGAATCATAATAACTATTTTTATACTCTAAGATAAAATTCCTCGGATGACAATATCGATCAAATTACTTCATGATCCTAAGCAAAATAACATACTTGCAGCCCTAAATAAGTTGGATTATGAGCGCATTCTTCCCGACTTAAAATTGGTAGAAATGCCTCTAGGATGGAAGATTGCCCAAGCGGGAGATCATGTTAAATATGTACACTTCCCGATAAGTGGAGTCGTCTCACTGATTTACGACTTAGAAGATGGTTCATCAAGTGAAATTGCAATAGTTGGAAATGAAGGGATGATTGGTATATCAATCTATATGGGTGGTGAAAGTATGCCAAGTAGTACTGAAGTGCAATGCTCGGGTTATGCTTTTCGGCTAAGTAGAAAGGTGCTTAAGCAAGAGTTTGCTATGGGTGGTCAACTGCAGCAAATCGCCTTACTTTACACTCGTGCCTTGATTGCACAAACATCACAAACAGCGGTATGTAATCAACATCACACAATAGATCAGCAACTTTGCCGATGGTTGCTTATGAGTCTAGATAGGATGCATGATAATACTATGTTGATGACCCAAGAATTAATTGCTAGGTTACTTGGGGTTAGAAGAGAAAGTGTCTCTGAAGTTGCTAGAAAATTGCAAAAAGATGAGTTAATTACTTATGCTCGCGGCCGTATAACAGTGCTAAATCGGACCAAACTTGAAGAGCGCGTATGTGAGTGTTACGCTGCGGTAACAGATGAGTATTCTCGGTTATTTGCAAAATGATCAAACTTTTTATATTTGGCCGCAACGCCCCGACTGTCGGCACTGCATAGAGTGGTTCTAGGTCAACGAAGACAACTATTAAAAGTCCGTTTAGTGAATGGGCAACCCCGAGTGTAGAGAAAGTGTTTTTTAGTTACTTAGCGTGCCGTTAATTAATTCGATCTGCAAGCTGAAGGTCTCTTAATGTGTCGAATGCGTTCATTTATAGAATTTAATTTGCCAGATCCCCTATCGGCAAAAGCAATCTGCCAAGTGATCATTTACAATCCCCACTGCCTGCATCCAGGCATAGACGATTGTGGGCCCGACAAATTTAAATCCGCGACGTTTTAATTCTTTTGATATTTTTTCAGAAAGAGTTGTCATTACAGGCACCACCATTCCATCACCTACTAAAACCTGCCCTTCGGTGAAAGACCAGCAAAAGTTATTGAAACTTTCTCCTCGCTTCATCATTTCACAATAAATTCTAGCACCAGTAATCGTTGCTTCAATCTTCGCGCGTGCCCGTATAATGCCTTCGTCATTCATGAGGCGTTTAATGTCATCGTCATTGAAGTTGGCAACAGTCTCTGGGTTAAAATCCGCAAAAGCCTTACGGAACGCTTCACGTTTACGCAGCACCGTGATCCAAGATAGCCCTGCTTGAAATCCTTCAAGCATCAGCATTTCCCAAAGCATGCGCGAATCATGCTGTGGCTTCCCCCACTCCTCATCATGATATTTTTGCATAAGTGGGTTATTATTTGCCCATCCACAACGATTACTCATAGCTAAGTTCATTATTTAAAGTGTCTCCAATGGATATTGGTGCTGCGATCTCCAATAATAGGTGAGCGCTAAAAGGTAGCTCACCTTTGCTTACTGGACCATATGATTAAGACTTTCTGGGCCGAATACCTCTCTATGTATCTGGTTTGGGCTTACGCCAAGCGCTAACAGCGCGTCGCGTTGGTCATCCATAAACACTTGAGGTCCACAAATGTAAAAAACACCCTCTTTGTAGGATTCTATCTCAAGATTGTTTAGGTTCATTCTGCCTTTTATTTTATCTGTGCTTGTTTCGTCGTACTCATCCAAAAAGAATGCTAGCTTTGCATTACTTAGCAAGCTTTTGGTTTTTTGGATTTCATCAAAATACGCTATATGATTTTGGTTTCTTGCAGCATGTACAAATAAAACTGGCCTGTTTGGATTGCTTAAAGCTAATGTATCAAATATAGATAACATTGGTGTGATGCCGACACCAGCTGAAATAAGCGCAATTGGTTTTTGGCTTAGCAGTTCAGGTGTGAAGTTACCGCAAGGATGGCTAATTTCTAATAGGCTGCCAACTCTGGCATGTTGGTGTAGCCAGTTTGACACATTACCCTTGGGCTTGTATTCATCGGCATTTTCACGTTTAACCGTAATTCTGTAAGTGCTTTCACCTGTAGCGTTTGACAAGCTATATTGTCTAATCTGTCTTAAATTTAATTCAGCCAATTGCACAGCTACGCTGATATATTGACCTGCTTTAAATTTAGGTAGAGTAGCCGCGTTTTCTGCCTGTAATATAAAGGAGGCTATATCATTGGTGTGGTGGATTTTTTCCAACACTTTTACTTTTAACCATTCATCTGGCTGCTGATTGTTTTGTTGGTAAAGCTTTACCTCTGCTGCGATTAAGGCATCGGCCAGTAGTCCATAAGCTTCCGCCCAGGCATCAATTAGCTCTGTCGTTGCTGCATCACTTAATATTTGTCTAATTGCACCCAGTAGATATTTCCCCACAATCGGGTAATGCTCGGCTTTAATACCAACTGACACATGCTTATGCACGATACGCTCTACTACAGGGGCTAAGGCAGAGCTATTTTCAATATTAGCAGCATAAGCAAATACCGCTGCGGCAAGTGATTGTTGTTGTGAACCGTTTGCTTGATTGCCCATATTAAAGATATTTTTTAGTTCTGGATGCGCTGCAAACATATTTTGATAAAACACAGTGGTGATGGCGATCCCATGCGCTCTTAAAACAGGAACGCTGGCGTCGATATAAGGTTTAGATTTTGCAGATAACATCATGACTCCTATTAAGTTGCATATTATATGCAACATTTAACTTCAAAAAAACACTCGTCAGAGTGGTGGTTGGGATATAAGCTAAAGTACTAAAGCAACAAATTTACAAGGCAAGCGTATAGCGTTGATGTAGCTGTATGACTGCGTTTTGGGTCGTTTTATTCATAATCGTTTGTAATGTATATTTGTTCATTTCTTGGTAAAAAACATTTAAACCATGATCTAAAATTTGTTTTAAGTTGCATCGCCCCGCTAAAACGCAGGGTGGCTCATCGCAGTTAATGAGCGAGGTTTTATTTTCAAGCTCAATTAAAATATCGCCTAACTTGAGTTCACTCGCTTGCCTAGCAAGCTTAAGTCCGCCATTTCTCCCGCGTGATGTAATGACCCAGTTTAATTTGTTTAGCCTTGTCACCACTTTAATTAAGTGATTTCTTGGAACATCGAATTGTTGAGCGATTTCATTAATCGTTACAATCGACCCATGAGCATCGTGGGTCAGGTACATTAGTACCCTTAAACTAAGGTCTGTAAATTTTGTAATTTGCATGATTAATCGGATTCTATATATGTTGCATATTAAATGCAACATATAAAATAAGCCATCTTATATAGATACACTAATCCTCACTATTTAGTTGTTTATTAATAGGTCAAAAAAAGAGGTAAATTGAACTTTATTTTTCTAGCACTCTCGAAGAGGGAGTGCTAAAATAATTTTACTTAACCAGTTTTAATGAACATAAATGGATTAAATCTATGAACAGTGCATTAACATTACCAGCGATTACCTCAGTTGACAGCTTTAATCATTACATGCGGTCGATTCGTGCGTTTAATTTATTAAGCGCGGAGGAGGAGTACGAGTTGGGTACTCGCCTTAAAAACGATAATGATTTGGAAGCGGCTAAAAAGCTAATCGTTTCACATTTGCGCCTAGTGGTGAGCATTGCGCGTGGCTACTCAGGCTATGGATTGCCACAAGCGGATTTGGTGCAAGAGGGTAATATTGGGTTGATGAAGGCTGTTAAGCGCTTTGATCCAGAGCGCGGTGTACGCTTGGTTTCATTTGCAATGCATTGGATTAAGGCTGAGATTCACGAATATATCGTAAAAAACTGGCGCTTGGTCAAGATCGCGACAACCAAAGCGCAGCGTAAGTTATTTTTTAATCTACGCAGCATGAAACAAGGTGCGGGCAGTTTGCAGCCTGATGAAGTGGCACATATTGCTAGTGAGTTAAATGTTAAGCCTGAAGAAGTGCTTGAGATGGAGTCTCGTATTGGTGGACATGAGATTTCTCTTGAGGGTAGCAATGACGATGATGCTGAAGAGAGCTTTAGCCCAATTGCTTATTTGCAAGATCAACGCCCTGAGCCTTCTACATTTTTGGCTGAGCAAGAAAGTGAACATTTGCAAGCAACGGGTTTAGCCCATGCTTTGGAAAGCCTAGATGAGCGTAGCCGCCGTATTGTACAGGCGCGTTGGTTGCAAGAAAAAGATAGTGCTACTTTGCATGATTTGGCGGCTGAGTTTGGTGTGTCTGCTGAGCGTATCCGTCAGATTGAACAAAAAGCGATGGAAAAGATGAAGCTAGCGATGATTGAGTGTAAAGCTTAAATGATTGATAGTTGAATAATGATAGTAAAAAAGGCTGCAATTGCAGCCTTTTTTATTTTGCATGACTAAATGCCAACCGATGTTTAGTGGTGATGACCACCCTCACCATGCACATGTGAGTGTGCCACTTCTTCTTGACTGGCAACGCGCACGCCTGTTACCTTGGCTTTAAATAATACACGCTCCCCAGCCCATGGGTGATTACCATCTACTACCACTTTGCCATCTTCAATATTGGTGATGGTGTATAAAATTACTTCACCTGTTTCATCTTCACCTTCAAACTGCATACCCACTTTTAAGTCTTTGCTTGGGAAGGCTGCTTGAGGTTCGATTTGTACCAACTCTTCATCGTAGTCGCCAAAAGCATCCGCTGGCTCTAGCGTCACTTCAATGCTATCACCTACCGATTTGCCGTGAAACTCTTCCTCAACACGTGGGAAAATATTGTCATATCCGCCGTGCAAGTAGCTCACAGGCTGTGGGCTTGATTCAAGTACATTGCCTTCAGAATCGAGCAGTTCGTAGGTCATAGAGACCACAGTGTTCATGGTAATTTGCATTTCTATATTCTTTCAGTTGAGGTTTAATTATCTGCAGCTTTTGATGAGCTGCAAAATTTCTTGCGCATGGCCTTTGGCGACAACGCCATATTGCACATGCTGTAGCATGCCTTTTTCATCAATGATAAAGGTTGAGCGCACGATGCCCATTTTTTTGACACCATCTTTCTCTTTTTGCTGCCATACATCATATAAGTCACATATTTTGCCTTCTTCATCGGAAAGCAGTGTGATGGCAAGGCCATGTTTGTCGCGGAACGCTGCGTGGCTCATACAGTCGTCTTTACTTACACCTAAAATCACGGTATTTTGTTTGGCAAATTCTTCGTCTAAATCGCTAAACTCGATTGCCTCCATTGTGCAACCTGGGGTATCGTCTTTAGGGTAAAAATATAATACGACTTTTTTCCCCAGAAAGTCTGATAAATCGAAGGTTTCCATATCAGCATCTGGAAGGGTAAAGTCTGGGGCAGGTAAGCCTGATTGCAACATAAATTCATAAGCCGTGATAAGGTAGTTAAATTCTACCTCAATTATTCTTAATTAAAGTAGTGGGAGAGTGAGTAACAATGAAAAAAATTCACAAAGTATCTAAAAAAGCTGAATCTCCACTGACTTTATTAGGCGGCATCAGTGCGGCTGAGTTTCTAGCAAAATATTGGCACAAAAAACCATTGCTGATTCGAGGGGCGATTGCCGATTTTAACGGCTTGCTTAGTCCGGAAGAGTTAGCAGGTTTTGCTTGTGAGGAGGATGTGCAATCAAGAGTCGTTAGCTTTAGTAAAGGTAAGTGGCAATTAACTGATGGCCCGTTTGATGAAAAATACTTTCAAAAGTTGCCGCGTAAAGACTGGTCCTTGCTGGTACAAACGCTTAACCATCATTTGCCCGAAGCTGCAGCATTGTTGCAGCAGTTTAACTTTATTCCACATGCGCGTCTGGATGACTTAATGGTGAGCTATGCACCAGATGGTGGCGGTGTCGGGCCGCACTTTGATTCATATGATGTGTTTTTATTACAGGGCCTAGGTCAGAGGTTATGGCGCATCAGCGAGCAATGGGATTTATCATTACTTGAAGATGCGCCTCTGCGTATTTTGAAAAACTTCACCACCGAGCATGAGTGGGTGTTAAACCCTGGCGATATGCTCTATCTGCCCCCACATATTGCGCATTGGGGGATTGCGGTGGGTGATTGTATGACCTATTCCATAGGATTTCGGGCGCCCTCTACACAAGAGCTGGCTTCTGAGTTCTTAAACTTTTTGCAAGATCGTTGTCAGTTACAGGGTCGTTATGCTGACCCACAGCTTAAAATGCAAAAGCATCCCGCTAAAATTAGTGAGGCTATGGTGGATCAAGTCGAAGCGATGCTCAGCAAGCTTGAGTGGGATAAGCCAACTGTGGCGGAGTTTTTGGGGCAATATTTAACCGAACCTAAAACACATGTTGTCTTTATTCCACCACGTACCCTAGGTTTAGCTGCCTTTACTAAGCAGGCACTGGTAAAGGGTGTAGCGCTAGACCTTAAGAGTCAGATGTTATTTCACAATCATGACTTTTACTTAAATGGCGAGCAGGTGGTTGTGAGTAAGTCTCTCTCTGTATTAATGCGCAAGCTTGCAGATATACGAGAACTGTCGTCGGAGCAATTAGCTGAGACGCAAACCGATAATGCAGTTTATGCTGAGTTGATGCCGCTGTTACATAGCTGGTATCAGGCAGGTTATCTTGTGTTTATGCCTAAGCTAAAATAGCGGCTACACTAGGTGGGATGCCGATGACAGACTTAGCCCCCGATCAAATACTTACAGGCATTCGCGCCTATGAGCAGGCTTTGGACTTGGTGATTCAAGGCGCGCAAAAAACCTTAAGTATATTTGATGAGAATTTATCACAGGGCGCTTATGCAAGCATGGCGCGTGCGGAAGTGTTGCGAAGTTTCTTGGCAAATCAGGGGCAGTTAACTTTGGTTTTGCATGACTCAACATTTTTTCTAAATTATTGCCCACGGTTAATTAGCCTTATGCAGACTTATCATCACGCGATACAAGTCTATGTGACGCCCGACTATATGAGGCATGTGAAAGACGTGTTTGTGATAGCGGATGCAACTTCTTATGTTCGGCGCTTTCATATAGAGCATGCTCGCTTCAAGTTCTCATTAGATGATAAAGCAGCGGTGAGCGGATTAAAAATGCGATTTGATGAGTTGTTGGCAAGTACAGCGCACTCTGTTTCAATTTCTGCATTGGGTTTGTGATGATTAAAAAATATTGGGTGTTAGCAGTGTTTTTTCTGGCAGTAGTGCAGCATGCGGTGGCGTGGGCAGAAACGGAGTTGAAGATTATCACCCTGCAACATCGTTTTCCTCAAGAGATATTGCCGTCAGTGCAAGCGCTAGTAGGGGCTGATGGTAGCGTCAGCACAACGCAAAACTTTCTAATCGTGCGTGCAAGCACTGAAAATATGAAGCAAATCGAACAGTTAGTTGCTGGTTTAGATACCGAGCAAAAGAATATTCGCATTACCGTCAGCCATGATAGTCAAGTGATCAGCAGGCAGCGTGGAGTAGGGGTGTCTGGCAGTTTGCAGACAGGTGATGTGCAATTGCAAAAACAGAATCAGGGACAGCTAGTGAGGCCATCATCACGCCAGTATCAACCGCAAGGCGTGGAAATTGACATCAGTCAGAGTGAGCTTGCATCTAGTCAATCTGGGCAAGAGTTTGTTACTGTTTTAGATGGGCAGCGCGCATTTATCCGTGTTGGGCAATCTGTACCTTATACTCAGCAGTGGGTTAATTTCTCACAGCGCTATCCTAAGGCTTACTCCAGTATCAGTACCACTCAATTTCGTGATATTACGACTGGGTTCGCGGTACGCCCTCGCTATATTGGGCAGCAAGTGGAAGTGGAAATTACCCCAAGAATTGCTAGCCTCAATGCTGGTGGTTATATTGATTTTGAAGAGTTGTCGACTGTTGTCAGGGTTGTGCCTGGAACATGGTTAGATATTGGTGGTGTTATGCAGTCAAAAGATGACGTCAGTCGAGCAATTTTGAGTGGATATCAAGATAGCGATCAACGGCACAACAGTCTTTTGATTATGGTTGAGTAGTAAAACCCACTAAAAAATGTGGTAATAAGGTTATTTCTTAAGAAAATCTCTTAAACATTGATGAAAATGGTGGTTTTTTTTTTTGAAACTGGTAAAATTTTTGTCACTCGGTTAACTTCTTTAAGAGTTAACCGTAACTGGTTTAATTTTATATAACGTTAAGGGAAACAAAAAAATGACACGTTCTGCTCTGCTTGCTGCTTTGCTCGCTATCGCTTTAACTGCTTGTGGTCAAAAAGAAGAGGCTGCTCCAGCTCCAGCTGAAGCTCCTGCTGCTGAAGCTCCTGCTGCTGCTCCAGCTGAAGCTGCTCCTGCTGCTGACGCTGCTGCTCCTGCAGAAGCTGCTCCTGCTGCTGACGCTGCTGCTCCAGCTGCTGAAGCTCCAGCTGCTGCTCCAGCTGAAGAAAAGAAATAAGTTTAAACTAGCATTTAGTAGTTAAAACTGAACAAAAAGCCAGCGTAATGCTGGCTTTTTGTTTTTCTAGTATTGTACGGCTCTCTTGACCCGAGTTAAGCTGTGGTTAGCCTTGGTGGAACAGTCCTATTGTATTGAGCGCCAGTTAAAGCCCTTAGTTTGGCAGGCAATGCCAATCCATTCTTGCTCACAATTAAGTGTTGCGCTCAGTGCTTGCTTTACAATGTCTGGATGATTGTTCTTTTCACTCAGATGGGCTGCGATCAGGTGTTGAAGTTTGCGGTTATCTAATTTTGCGAGCAAGGCTGCCGAAGTGTTGTTATCTAAATGACCAAGTCGACTGCTGACACGGTTTTTGAGCGACCATGTATAGGGCCCCCTCATTAGCATATCTAAATCATGGTTGCACTCCAGCACTAATGCATCACAAGCGGTGAGCATGTACTCAATGTGCGGGGTGCTAATGCCAGTATCCGTTAGTACACCCAGTTTGTAGGCGCCATCCTCAAAAGTAAATTGCACGGGCTCACGCGCATCGTGCGGCACTGCGTAGGGGTGGACATTTAAGTCTTGTATGCTAAAGCTTTGGTGGCTATCAATGATGTGTAGCTGGATGTTATGACCAGCTGGCAGAAAGCGCTCGAGCATCTTGAGTGTGCCATGTGTGAGCCAAACTGGAATATTGTATTTGCGGGCTAGTTTGAATACGCCGCCAGCATGGTCTTCATGCTCGTGAGTGACTAAAATCCCCGTAAGTTGCTCAGGATTTAGCGTTAACTTTGCTAAACGCTCGACTGCGTCTTTTAGGCCAAAACCACAGTCGACTAATAGTCGAGTGTTATTTTTTTCAACGATTAAACCATTGCCTGCACTGCCACTACCGATGGAAGCAAAACGCATTATGCTGGTAGAGGGCTATCGTGCTGACAATGGTCTGTGGCGCTCAATTTATTTAAGTTGCTCAAATAGTAGTTTGGTAATACGACTAGCTGTTGCAGAGCGGTTTTGGCTACCATCTTTATTCACAACTTTTACAGTTGAGCCGTCATCACTAGATTCTACGTGAATTAAGTACTGGTTAGATGGATCCACTTTTTCTGCCTTTTCTGGGGCTTTCCAGAATTTGAGTTTATCTACAAGGCCAGTGTCTTCTTTCTTGTTAGGTACAGCCTCTTCTTTTGCGGGGGCTGTTTCAGGTGCGCTATTTTTTGCTGCATCTTTTTCGTCGTCACCCCAGAATTTTAGCTTGTCCAGCAAACCTTTTTGTTTCTCTGGCGGTGCCGCGGTATCAAGGTCGGTATAGCGCACATAGTAGAGACCTTGTGAGCGATTTTTATCTTCAACCACAAAGCCTACACGGTCAAGCGCTAAGCCAACACGACGCCACGCGCGGTCAAACTCATCCGTCACTGATAAGTTGACTGTGCCGTCTTTGTCTTGTGTGATTTTTGCACGTACTTCAGCATTATTGGCCGCTACAATGCTATGTGATTTTTTCTCTTCAACCCCTAAACGTACCATGAGGCGGCGCAATAATTCCGCATCAATATCTTCCGCATCAGCTCGGGCAGTTTCTTCTTGGGTGCGTATGTTTTTAGGGGCATAACCGTTATCAATGTCACCGAAGCGGGTGCGCACTTTGACTTTGCCATCATCTGGTGGCGCATCACTTACGCTACGATGGCTCATGTAGATTTCAGTGGTGCCTTCAGTGGTGCCGCGATCCAAACGGGTGCGGAATTTTTGGCGATTCTGAATGGTGTTAAGGCTGTCTAGCCAGTTTTGGAATTTATCCAGATAACCGCCTTTTTCGTCTTTGGTCAGGTTTTGCGGGTTTAACCATTCGGTTTCCATCACCCCTGTTTCTGGATTTTCTACACGAACAGCAAAGCCTAACTCAGCCCAAAACTCCCGTATTACTGGCCAGATTTTTTCAGGCGGCGCTTGCACTACCAGCCAGCGCTGTGCACCAGCACGCTCTAAACGCACATTGTCTGCGTTGGGTAAAATCTTTTCTTGTTCTAGCGGACTTTCATTTTGCCCTTGGCTATAACTTGAGTAAGTGGTGGAGCTACCTGGTACGCTGTAAGTGTCATTCGCCGAGATAGATGTTAAATCAGGGGGCACTTCAAGTGGGCGCGCACGACCTGCACTCTTGTAGTCTGGGGTTTTATCTATAAATGGGAGCGAGTCACATCCGCTAACAGCAATGGTTGCTAATGCTAACAAGGCGAGTGATGGCTTGTTGATACGTTTCATAGGTGTTCTCTATATAATAAATTTTACTATTTTTGATGACAAATACTAAATGCTGGCTTGTTTCATTGCGCTACGTAAAACTTCATGGTGCTGGGTTGATAGTGGTACCAGTGGTAAACGGATGCCTGCGCCAATTTTACCCATTTGTTGTAATACCCATTTTACGGGGATAGGGTTGGCCTCAATAAATAATTTTTGATGTAATGCAAATAGCTGGCCGTTAATCTGACAGGCTTCTTTTACTTTGCCTGTGCTAGCTGCTAAATACATTTCATGCATAAGTTTTGGGGCAACATTGGCGGTGACGGAAATAACCCCATGCGCGCCTAATAGCATCAAAGCCATACCGGTAGCATCATCGCCGCTATAAATAGCAAAGTCTTTAGGGGCGCGTAAAATTAAATCTGTGCCGCGCTCTATGCTACCTGTGGCATCTTTAATGCCAACAATATTGGGGATGCTAGCCAAGCGTAGCGCAGTATCATTACTGATGTCACATCCCGTACGCCCAGGTACATTGTATAAGATTTGGGGAATATCCACCGCCTCTGCAACGGCGCGGTAATGTTGATATAAGCCTTCTTGTGTTGGCTTGTTGTAATAAGGAGCTACTAATAGACAAGCGTCAGCGCCTAGTTTTTTAGCTTTTTCCGTAAGCTCAATTGCTTCTTTGGTCGAGTTTGCACCAGTGCCCGCAATCACGGGAATACGTCCAGCTACATGTTGAATGGTGGTTTTAATCAGCATGCAGTGCTCATCCACATCGACAGTAGGGGATTCGCCCGTTGTACCTACAATGACGATACCATCCGTACCTTGGTCAATATGAAAGTCAATTAAATTGGTGAGCGCTTGAATATCAAGCGAGCCATCGTCATGCATCGGAGTCACGATTGCGACTAAACTGCCTTGCAACATGGATTACCTAAATGAGTCATAAAGCGTTATATTTTAACTTAAACTAGCCTAATAAGAATACGGTTTTTATGTGAATCATCAGCTTGTTAAGAATTTATTACTATATATGTATGTTTATTCATTCTTTGCATCTCAATTAAAGCCGTTATAGAGTTGTAGACTTTGTTGATTCTTATCAAGCTATACATCAACGAAACCATTATTTTAGTGGCATAAACGCTGTATAATTTCATCCTTTAGGCTTAAAAGAAACTTTGTGATGGAACAAAGCTACATTTTATTATTCATTGGTGCGGCCATCGTCAACAATATTGTGTTGGTGAAGATACTTGGTCTGTGTCCGTTTATGGGGGTTTCTAAAAAGCTAGAAGCCTCTATCGCCATGGCGCTTGCCACTGCGTTTGTATTGACTATTGGCTCGGGCACTAGTTTTTTAATCAATAAATATCTATTAGGTACAGATTTATTTTATCTGCGTACCTTGACCTTTATCGTGGTGATTGCGGGTGTGGTGCAATTTACCGAGATGGTGTTGGAAAAACACTTTCCGTTTTTATATCAGGTGTTAGGGATTTACCTGCCGCTCATTACGACCAATTGTGCGGTATTGGGTATTCCCTTGTTGAATGTCAATCTAAACCATGACTTTATGCAGTCTATGGTGTTTGGGTTTGGTGGCGCTGTGGGTTTCTCATTAGTGCTGGTTTTATTTGCTTCTATGCGTGAAAGGTTAGAAGCGGCAGACGTGCCTGTGCCTTTTCAAGGTGCTGCGATAGCCTTTGTGACAGCAGGGTTGATGAGCCTAGCTTTTATGGGGTTCGCTGGCCTAGTCCGCTGAGGCTTATTCTATGTTAACTGCTATTTATGTCATGATAGGCCTAGCCTTGGCGCTGGGCATTTTGTTGGGTTACTCTGCGCTTAAATTTAAGGTGGAGGGTGATCCGCTGATTGCGCGTATTGATGCTATTTTGCCGCAAACGCAATGTGGGCAATGTGGCTATCCAGGCTGCAAGCCTTATGCAACGGCTATTGCCAGCGGCGAAGCCGATATTAATCAATGCCCGCCAGGTGGCGATGCTGGCGTACATGCTTTGGCCGATTTAATGGGCATGGAGTATAAGCCACTTAATGCCGAACATGGCGCCCCTAAACCGAAATCGGTTGCCTTTATCGATGAAAACACCTGTATTGGCTGTACCTTGTGCATACAAGCCTGCCCTGTGGATGCCATTCTCGGTGCGGCAAAACATATGCATACGATTATCGCTTCTGAATGCACTGGGTGTGAGTTGTGCTTAGCGCCTTGCCCTGTCGATTGCATCACCATGGAGCCGATTGCCGAATCGCCAGATAATTGGAAGTGGCGTTACCCTGTCTTTGAAATCAAACCCGCAGCGATGAAGCCTGCGGCAATTAGTCATTAGTAGCAATAGGCTTATGAGCGCAATTTTTAATCTAGTTAATTTTTTTAAGTCGAGTGTTGGTACAGGCGCCAATGGCGGCGTACATCCTCCCGAGCATAAGCTTGAATCTACCAAGCGCCCTATTGCCCAAATCGCTATGCCTAAGCGTTTGGTGTTGCCTTTACGTCAGCATGTGGGTAACTTGCCTAAGGTGCTGGTTGAAGTCGGTCAGTATGTGCTGAAGGGGCAATTATTAGCGGAGGCTGAAGGCAATATTTCGGCTGCTGTGCATGCGCCAACCTCAGGCGTGATCGCCGCGATAGAAGAAGCGGTCATTCCGCATCCATCAGGGTTGCCTGATCTATGCATCGTATTGGAGCCCGATGGTAACGATACATGGGTGGAGCACACGTCCACCATATGGCGTGGTCAAAATACGTTAGAACAAAAGATAGCCTTAGTAGCCAAGTTGCGCGAGTCTGGTATTGTCGGCTTGGGTGGCGCTGCGTTTCCTACCCATATTAAACTTAAAACCAATGCAAAAACCGTGATTAACACTTTGGTGATTAACGCGGCTGAATGTGAGCCTTATATCACTTGTGACGATATGTTGATGCGTGAGCGTGCGGCTGAAATCGTCAAAGGTGCTGAGATTGCGCAGCATCTATTAAGTGCAAAACAATGCATTATTGGTGTTGAGGATAATAAGCCAGAAGCGGCTGAGGCGATGCGTAAAGCCTGTGCCGAGAGCGGTTTTGCTATCACCGTCAAAGTCGTGCCGACGCTATATCCGAGTGGTGATGCCCGTCAGTTGATACGTCTGTTGACGGACATGGAAGTCCCCAGTGATAAGCGTTCTACCGATGTTGGCGTGCAGTGCTTTAACGTGGCCACCGTGCTTGCGATGTACCGTTTCTTTGATTTTGGTGAGCCAGCGTTATCGCGCATTGTCACCATGACGGGCAATGTGGCGCAACCCGCTAACTTTGAAGTGCCATTTGGTACGCCTGTGAACGATTTAATTGCGGCAGCGGGTGGAGTCTTGGCAGGCACCGATGACTATATTATGGGCGGCCCAATGATGGGCTTTAGCTTGCCATCAAGCGAAGTGCCGATTACTAAAGCGGCTAACTGTATTATTGCCAGTGCACCTAATTTATTTCCTGAGGCGCCACCAGCCATGCCTTGCATACGCTGCGCGCGTTGTGCAGACGCTTGTCCTGTCAGTTTGCAGCCGCAAGAGCTTTATTGGTTTGCCAAGTCAGACAACTTTGAAAAAGCGCGTGATTACAATTTGTTTGATTGTATCGAGTGCGGCTGTTGCTCTTATGTTTGCCCTAGCAACATCCCCTTAGTGCAATATTATCGCTACGCCAAGAGCGAAATTATCGCGCAGGACAAAGCAAAAGAAGCGGCGGATTTAGCGCGTGAGCGCAATGAATTTAGATTGATGCGTATTGAGCGTGAGAAACAAGAGCGCGCGCAAAAGCATGCTCAGAAAGCGGCTGGTGCTAAGGCCGAAGCCGCTAAAACTGAGACTACTAAGAGCGAGTCAGCGACGACTGATGCAGCAGCCGAAGCAAAAAAAGCCGCAATTGCTGCTGCAATAGAGCGTGCAAAAGCACAAAAAGCGCAAGCTGCGCCTAAAAATATAGACGATGCCAAGCCTGCGGTGCAAGCGGAAATCGCGGAAATTGATGCGCGTCGCGCATCCGTAAACTTAGAGCCGTCGATAGTGGATAAAGCCGAGAGTGTAGTTGAAAATAAAATCGATAATAAAGTAGAAAACAAACAAAAAACATTGGATTTTGAATGACACGTTCCCCCTATATTTCTAGCGCCCCAAGTGTGAGCGTTATTATGCTCAAAGTTGTGTTGGCGCTTATCCCTGCCATTATCGCCTACGTGTGGGTATATGGTGGTGGCGTGCTGGTGACGCTAACCTTAGCCACTATCACCGCATTAGGTTCCGAAGCGGCCATGCTTAAATTGCGTGGCCGACCAATCTTGCCTTTTTTGCTTGATGGCAGCGCCCTAGTAACGGCTTGGTTGCTAGCTTTATCGCTACCACCGCTGGCGCCTTGGTGGTTAGTCGTGGTCGGCACTTTGTTTGCGATTGTGGTGTCAAAACAGCTCTATGGTGGCTTGGGTTACAACCCATTTAACCCCGCTATGGTGGGTTATGCCGTATTGCTAATTTCCTTCCCCGTCATCATGACACACTGGCCTGCGCCTTTAGAATTGGCAGAAGCAAAGCTCAGCTTTGCTGAGCAAATGCAGTATATTTTTGGCGCGATTTTGCCTAGCAATGTGCATGTGGATGCCATCACCATGGCAACGCCTTTGGACTATTTGAAAACACAATTGATGTTACATCATCCGCTCCAAGATATCACCCAATCGCCTATTTTTGGCAATGTTGGTGCGTATGGTGGTGAGTGGGTAACCAGCGCTTATTTGCTTGGTGGTTTGTTTTTATGGCAGCAACGTATTATTACTTGGCATTTGCCAGTAGCCTTTTTGGCGACACTGGGGGTGATGGCGGGTATATTTTTCTTGGTTAACCCCAGCCATTTTGCCAATCCCTTGTTCCATCTGTTTTCAGGGGCATCCATGTTGGGGGCATTCTTTATTATTACCGACCCAGTGAGTGGCCCGACCACACCTAAGGGCAAGCTAATATTTGCCGCGGGTATTGGGGTGCTAACCTATTTAATCCGCATCTATGGCGGCTATCCAGATGGCGTAGCATTTTCTGTTTTATTTATGAATATTTGCGTGCCGCTGATTGATGCCTACACGCAACCTAGAGTATTTGGTCATAAAAAATGAAAGAATCTATCGTAAAACACGCGCTAACTACAGCCGCCATTATGGTGGTGTTTGCCGTGGTTGGTACTGGTTTGTTAGCGGTGATTCATGAGGTCACTAGGGCGCCGATTAAGGATGCTGAAGCCAAGGTACGTATGGCTTTATTTAGTCAGGTATTGCCACAAGCGTTGTACGATAATGATTTACTGAAAGACAGCATCAAGGTGCCAGCAGGCGGCGAACTGGGTAACCGCGCTGAAACAGAGATCTATCGCGCGCGCTTAAAAGGCGAACCTTCTGCCATCGTGCTAGAAGCCACTGCGCCAGATGGCTATAGTGGCGATATTCGCTTATTGATAGCAGTAAAAGTGAATGGTGAGATTGCAGGCGTGCGTGTGTTGGAACACAAGGAAACGCCAGGTTTGGGCGATTATATTGATATTGCGCATAGCCCATGGATTAAAAACTTTGATATGCAATCCCTGTCCAAAACCAGTGAGGATGGCTGGCATGTAAAAAAAGATGGCGGCGTGTTTGATTACACTTCTGGTGCTACCATCACTCCACGCGCTGTGGTTAAGGCAATACACAAGGTGTTGGCGTATTATCAGCAGCATCAAAACGAGATATTGAGCGCTGCGCCAGTAGGGAACGAAAACTTAGCAGGAGGCCAAAAATGAGTGAAGCCCAATTAGACAATGCTGAAGCAAGCGCGAGCGAGGCGCCTGCAAGCCAAACTAACAACAAACCTACTCCAAAAATCCGTTACGGCGAGATTGTAGAAAATGGCTTATGGAAACAAAACCCTGGCTTAGTGCAATTTCTCGGACTTTGCCCAACCTTGGCAATGACGGTCACCTTGGTTAATGGTTTTAGCCTTGGCTTGATGACCGCGCTGGTAATGGCTGCCAGCAATGCGGCTGTTGCGCCTGTGCGCCGTTTCGTGCCGACTGAAATTCGCATTCCGGTATTTATTTTGATTATTGCTGCCTTGGTCACCTTGATTGATTTAAGTATGCATGCTTACTTACAAGCGTTACATGCAATTTTGGGTATTTTTATTCCCCTTATCGTCACTAATTGTATTGTCCTTGCTAGGGTGGAGGCTTTCGCGGCGAAAAACCCAATCACGCCCTCAGCGCTTGATGGTTTTATGATGGGCTTTGGTTTGGCGCTTGTATTAGCGTTGCTCGGTGGTATCCGTGAAATTATCGCCAAGGGTACCTTATTCTCTGGTGTAGATCTGGCACTGGGACCATTTCTTGGGCCGATGACAAAAGACTGGATCATTACGGTAATTCCACACTATCAAGGCTTTTTGCTGGCAGCTTTGCCGCCTGGTGCGTTCTTTGGTTTAGCGTGCCTGATTGCAGGGCGTAACTGGTTGGAGCAACGTAAAGCTGCGAAGGCAAGTTTGGACCCAACTATGGCAGCACTTGCCAGTCATTAATAGGTAAACCATAAAATGAATGCTGACCAGCGCGAAGAGTTATTTCGCCGTCTCGCGCTGGCGATCCCTGAACCTACTACCGAACTTAATCACAATACGGTATTCGAGCTACTGATTGCCGTTATCCTTTCCGCGCAGGCGACCGATAAAGGTGTCAATATTGCTACCGCCAAATTGTACCCAGTGGCCAATACGCCAGAAGCCATTTATGCACTGGGCATTGAGGGCTTGGAAACTTACATCAAAACCATCGGTCTGTATCACAGTAAGGCTAAGAATGTAATCGCGACCTGCAAAATGTTGATGGACGAGCATAATAGCCAAGTCCCTGATACGCGTGAAGCGCTGGAGCGCTTACCAGGGGTAGGGCGCAAAACTGCTAATGTGATACTGAATACTGCATTTGGTCAGCCAACCATCGCGGTGGATACACACTTATTCCGCTTGGGTAATCGCTTGGGGCTCGCTAAAGGAAAAACGCCGCTTGAAGTGGAAAATAAATTGATGAAAGCGGTACCGAAAGCCTATTTAAAAGATGCACATCACCTGCTAATTTTGCATGGCCGCTACACTTGCACCGCAAGGCAACCAAAATGTGGGGAATGTGTGATTCACGATTTATGCGAGTATAAGGCTAAAAGTTAGATGGCATTGTTCAATCCTAGCCGCGACCAAGTGCGCCAGTTCTTTTTTGATACATGGGCGAAGTTTAACCAGCAACAAGCACTTTCCGATTTAGAAAAAATCACCATTCAAACCATACAAATGCACCCTGAGTACCATGCGGTGTTAGATGCGCCAGAGCGCTTTATGGAGCAGGCGTATTTTCCAGAGATGGGCGAAACCAATCCGTTTTTGCATATGAGTTTGCATTTATCGATACTAGAGCAAATCAATATTAACCAACCAACGGGCATCGCGCCAACTTACGCTCAGCTTAAATTAAAACATCAAGATGCACATATGGCACAACATGATTTGATGGATTGCTTGGCAGAAATCATTTGGCAAGCGCAGCGTAGCGGACAGGGTTTGGATTCAGCGACTTACTTACAGTTGATACAAGACAAAGCGCAGGCTTGAAAAAGATTTATACTGAGCTCACTGATTGGTAGGAATATCCGCTTTATGTATAAAACGTTTGTCTATATCAACCTAGCGCTAATCGTTTTAGTGATAAGTGGCTGTGCAACTTCGCCAGCAAATAATGCGATTAAGTCGGTTGAACAGTCAACCAATGCGTATTTGGGTAAAGAACTCGCTCTTATTAAAACTGAACAAGAACACACTGCTGCCAATCAACGTATCCAGCAGCTATTGCAAGGTGAGTTGTCGGTGGATGATGCCGTTCAGTTAGCGTTACTTAACAATAAAAATCTGCAAGCGACCTTATATGAGGTCGGTATTTCTGAAGCGGATCTAGCTCAGGCCAGCAGTTTACCTAACCCACGTTTTTCGATGTTGTATGCGAAAAATCGCGACCAATACAAAATAGAACAAAGTATCACCTTTAATATTTTATCGCTGTTTACGCGCTCCCTCGCTAAACAAGTAGGCGAGCAACAACTAGCGCAAACCCAGCAAATGGTGACATTAGAGGTGTTGAAGCTGGCCGCGGAAACGCGTAAAGCATATTTCAATAGCATTGCGGCAGAGCAAGCGGTGGTCTATATGCAGCAAGTTCAGGATGCGGCGGAATCTAGCGCCTCTCTGGCGAAAGAGATGGCCAAAGCTGGTAATTTTAGTCAGCGCGACCAAATGCGCGAGCAACTTTTTTATGCGCAAGCCATGGCTGAATATCAGCGTGCTCAGCAGGCATCGGTAGAAGCGCGCGAGCAATTGGCGCGCTTACTTGGCTTGGTGAATGACACAGCTATTAAATTGCCCAATCGTTTGCCAAATCTACCGACTGAAATTCCCAGTCAATTTGCGCAGCAGCCAGAGGTGGAAGCGCTTGCCATGAAGCAGCGCTTGGATATTCAAGCCATGCAGCAAGAAACTCAGAGCTTAGCTAAGCGACTGGGTTTAACCAAGACCACGCGTTTTATTAATGTGTTAGAAGTTGGCCCTGCACGCGTACTAG
Organism: Methylophilaceae bacterium; assembly: GCA_036504995.1. GTDB lineage: Bacteria > Pseudomonadota > Gammaproteobacteria > Burkholderiales > Methylophilaceae > DASXUG01. Next base: position 24,527 of record DASXUG010000015.1, read on the forward strand.
AGGGTGGGCGTAACGATGGCTATAAAAATGGCGTAGATATCAGTGTTGAATTACCTATCTTTGATTTTGGTGAGGCGAAGGTTGCCCGTGCTGAGGCCATTTATATGCAAGCGGTGAATCGCCTTGCGGCGCAGGCGGTCAATGCGCGATCACAAGTGCGTCTAGCCTATCGAAATTATCGTAGCCAGTATGTGTTGGCAAAACAGTATCAGGATGAAATTATTCCGCTCAGAAAGCGCATGGCAGACGAAAGCTTGTTACGTTATAACGGTATGTTGATTAGCGTGTTTGAGTTACTGCAAGATGCACAATTGCAAGTTAGCACCACGCATCAATATATTCAAACGCTGCGAGATTATTGGGTGGCGACATCGGACCTTGAAATGGTGATGTTGGGCAACCCTTCCAGTGGCGCAAGCAGTTCGCAAAAGGAAGTAAGCTCATGGTAAACCGTCGCGACTTTTTAGCTAATGCAGGGATGGCGATTTTAAGCACTGGCTTTGTAACCAAAGCAGGCGCGGCAAGTTTGCCAGAAGCCGTTATGATGCAAGATGCCAATACCCACTCCCCTCTGCTGCCACCCAATGGTCAGCCGTATAACCCTGTAGTGACCTTAAATGGCTGGACCTTGCCATGGCGTATGAAAAATGGCGTCAAGGAGTTTCACTTAGTTGCTGAGCCCGTGGTACGTGAGATTGCTCCTGGCATGAAAGCCAATTTATGGGGCTATAACGGACAGTCGCCTGGGCCAACGATTGAGGTGGTAGAGGGTGACCATGTGCGTATCTTTGTGACCAATAAATTGCCCGAAAGCACGACCATTCATTGGCACGGTCAGCGTTTGCCCAATGGTATGGATGGGGTGGCGGGTTTAACCCAGCCTGCAATTCCCACAGGTAAAACCTACGTGTATGAGTTTATCGCCCAGCGCCCAGGTACCTTTATGTATCACCCACATGCGGATGAAATGCTGCAAATGGCCATGGGCATGATGGGGTTCTGGGTAACACATCCTAGGCAGAGCAAGCATCCACTGATCACCCAAGTTGACCGCGATTTTTGTTTTTTGATGAACGCTTACGACATAGACCCAGGCAGTTATACCCCGAAACCCAACACTATGCTTGATTTTAATTTATGGACATGGAACAGCCGAGCTTTTCCAGGCATCGACCCCCTGGTGGTCAGTCAACATGACAAAGTACGCATCCGCATAGGCAACTTAACCATGACCAATCACCCCATACATATACATGGGCATGAGTTTATGGTGACAGGTAGTGATGGCGGTCCTTGGCCCAAAGCGGCGCGCGTGCCAGAAGTCACTACCGATATTGGGGTTGGGCAGATGCGCCAAATTGAATTTGTGGCGGATGCGGTAGGCGACTGGTCATTACATTGTCACAAGTCGCACCACACCATGAATGCCATGGGGCATCAAGTGCCTAACATGCTAGGGGTAAACCAAGATAAAGTGGCAGAAAAAATCAATAACCTAATCCCCGACTATATGGCAATGGGTGAGTCGGGTGGTGAGGATATGACGGCGATGCAAATGCCGCTGCCTGAAAATACCTTACCCATGATGACAGGGACAGGTCCCTATGGCGCCATTGGCATGGGCGGTATGTTTAGCGTGGTAAAGGTGCGCAAAGGTTTGGCCGCACATGACTATAAAGACCCTGGCTGGTATCAAGCGCCTAAACAAACGGTAGCGTATGAGTGGGTAGGGGACGATTCCGTGATGCCAGAGGCTACCAAAGCGGAGGATGCAAGCTCGACAGCCACGAAAGAGGGTGCTACGCTTAACGTGCGTAAACATGGTGATCATATGCAACATTAGTGTCATCAAAGCGCATTAATATTGGGGTTAGCTACTTATTACCTTAAGCATACTCAATCAAGCATCACTTACATTTAAATCGAAGGATGCAAATAAATGCTACGTAGCATCCAAAAACACAGCCGTTTAATTGTTCTGGTTGTTTTTCTACTCATTATCTTTTGTATTTTTCAATACTCTGGGTTAAGAGCGCAGTTTAATTTAACGTTTATCAAACAGGCTATTCAGTCGCACGAGCTGGCAGGTTTGTTATTATTCGTTTTATTATTTACCTTGGGAAATTTAATTCAAATCCCTGGCTGGGTATTTCTGGCAGCGGCAGTGTTGGCCTTAGGTGAGTGGTTGGGTGGCTTGGCGACGTATATTGCCGCAGTCACAGCTTGTACCACTACGTTCTTCCTGATTCGCTGGGTAGGCGGAAACGCGCTTAGGCAACTCACTAATCCTCTCGCACTCAAAGCACTTAAACAATTAGACGCCAGACCCATTTTAAGCATGGTGGTGTTGAGAACCCTGCTGCAAACGGCGCCACCATTGAATTATGTATTGGCAATTTCAGGCGTAAAGTTTCGTGATTATTTGTTGGCTTGCCTGTTTGGTTTACCTCTTCCCATTATGCTTTATTGCGTTTTTTTCGATACGCTGGCAAAGTTGCTTAAAATTACATAAATAGCATACCAATTATTAAAAGTAATTATTTAGAATAGGCACAAATGACCACTACCGCAAACGTCAATGATTGGTTAAACGACCACGGCGATTACCTCTATCGTTTTGCCCTAGCCCGTTTGCGTGACCCAGTGCAGGCGGAAGATGCAGTGCAAGAAACTATGTTAGCCGCCATTCAAAGTAAAAGTTTTACGGGTCAATCTAGCCCGCGCACATGGCTGGTAGGCATCCTCAAGCATAAAATTATCGACACGATTCGTCAGCAAATCAGAGAGCGCCCCACAGAAGACCTTGCCGAAGATTTATCAGAAGACACGGCAGGCGATGAGTATTTTGATGAAGATAATCGCCACTGGAACGATGCACCGCAAGCGTGGGGTGTGCCTGATGGCGCACTTGAACAAAAACAATTTCTTGTTATTTTACAAAGCTGTATGGATAAGCTGCCTAAGAAATTAGCCAGTTTATTTATGTTAAGAGAAGTGATTGAAGAGGATAACGAAAAAATTTGTAAGGATTTGGAAATTACCACGACCAATGCTTGGGTGATGTTGTATCGAGCCCGAATGGGATTAAGACAATGCCTAGAGCTACATTGGCTAGGTCGATAAAGAGAGGAGTGTAAAATGTTAAGTTGTAAACAAGCCAGCAAATTGCTCTCTCAATCTTTAGACCGCAAGTTGTCTTGGAAAGAGCGTCTAGCGTTGCGTTTTCATTTGCTACTTTGCGATATGTGCACACGTTTTGCAAAGCAATTGAAAATTATGCAAAAAGCCATGCAAGATTGGGTGAGCGCAAGTGAGCAAGATGAGTCTATCCAGTTATCTCAAGCGGCCAAGGTACGCATCGCTGAGAAAATTGCATCTAAACAATAGCGATTCGCGTATTGATTTGGATGCCTAGTAACTTTGAGCAGCGTTAATTTTTTAATTTTTAAATAAGGAAAATATCATGAATACATCTTCAAAAACTTTAGCACTTTTAGTTGGCGGCGCATTTGCAGCTTCTATCGCAACAACCGCAGTACACGCAGCAGAAAATCCATTTGCGGTTAAAACATTAACTTCTGGCTATATGGTTGCCGATGCAACAGATGGCAAAATGAAAGATGGTAAATGCTCAACTGGTAAATGTGGCGCTAATAAGAAAAAAGCGATGGAAGAAAAAGCACACGAAGGTAAATGCAGCGCCGATAAGAAAGACAAAGAAGGTTCATGCAGTGCCGAGAAAAAAGCAGAGGCTGCAAAAGGTTAATATTGTCGCGACGCTATCGCTACAAGCAGTAATCTCATGAAGGCAAATATTATCTCGGGGGCTGGTTTAGGCTTAAAGCGTGAACTGATCCCCCAGATTCAAACAGAGTTTGGTCAGGCGAGTCTCGCTCACCTTAATTTTGTTGAGATTGCGCCTGAAAACTGGATAGGCGCTGGTGGTCGTGCGGAGCAGCAACTGGCATGGTTTGCTGAGCGCTTTCCTATTGTTTGTCATGGGCTATCCCTTTCATTAGGCGGTGTTGATCCGCTTAATGAAGCTTTTCTAGGCCAAGTAAAGCAGTTTTTACATGCTAATCAAATCTCGCTATATACCGAACATTTGAGCTATTGCTCAGATATACGCAATGGCAAAAGTGGCTATTTGTATGATTTGCTGCCTATTCCGTTTACTGAAGAGGCTGTGCATTACGTGGCGGCACGTATCCGTCGTACCCAAGATATTTTAGAGCGCCGTATTGCAGTAGAAAACGCTTCATTTTACGTGGCTGCACCCATTTCTGAAATGAGTGAGCTTAGTTTTATCAAAGCCGTGATTGAAGAAGCAGATTGTGATTTGCACTTAGACATTAACAATATTTACGTGAATAGCGTTAACTTTAACTTCGACCCATTTGAATTTTTGCGTGGCATACAGTCAGCAGGTTTGGGCAAGCGCATTGTTTACGCCCATATCGCGGGCCATTATCAAGAGGCGCCAGATTTAATCATTGATACCCATGGCGAAAACGTTATCGACACCGTGTGGCAGATGTTAGCGCAAGCCTATACATTGTTCGGCAGTTTCCCTACCTTGTTAGAGCGCGATAATAATATTCCGCCGCTACTAGAGGTGATGAAAGAGGTCGATCGTATTGCAAATTATCAGGCCGCTTCAACCGATGCTAAGGTTGCTTGCGGATGAGTGCTTTAGAGCAAATCCCTAGCTTTCAAGCTTACCAGCAGGCTTTTACAGGTTATCTACGCAACCCCAAGCAAAAAATGCCTAAAGGCGTGACCACCAAACGCATGCGGGTCTATGCTGAAATTGTATTTAACAATCTGTTTGAATCTGTCTCAGCTTGTTACCCTGTGAGCCAAAAGGTACTTGGAAAACGCGCTTGGAAAAAGTTAGTGCGCGGCTTTTTTAGCGATTATCAATCTGAAACGCCGGTTTTTAGAGAAATCCCCGAGCAGTTTTTAAACTACTTAAATACACGAAATGATTTGCCGCCTTGCCTTGCCTCGCTTGCACATTATGAGTGGGTCGAGCTGGCGGTTTCAACCATGCAAGTGCCAGATTTAGCAGACGTTAATCCACATGGGGACTTGTTGGAGAATAGACCAGTGTTAAATCCTGCATTAGCGCTGTTACATTATGACTATCTCGTGCAGTTCATCTCTCCCCGCATCAAGCCTGCCGAGCCGCTTGCAAATCCTGTGCATTTGCTGGTATATCGTAATATGGCGTTTGAGGTTAAGTTTATTGAAACTAACCCCATTACAGCACGTTTGCTGGCGTTGTTGCAAACAGGTGAGCATACAGGTCACGCTGCGCTAGCGTTGATTGCCACAGAGTTACAACATCCCGAGCCAGAAGCCGTCAGCAACTTTGGCGCGCAGATTTTGCATGATATGCAAGCGCAAGGCGTGATTTTAGGCACAAGACAAAGCTAAAAAGTTGTAAGGGTTTCTCCCATTAAACGACTAAGTTTCGTAAGTTCAATTTAGTCATGTAAGTTCAATTTAATTAGGGAGAAACCACTATGTCGTCCACAATCAAATCTGCAGCAAGCCTGTATTGCTTAGCTATTAAATATTTAGAAGCACTCGCACCATTTATTCCACTACTCGTTTTGCGCCTATTACTAGCCTGGGAATTTGGCGAATCGGGTTACGAGAAATTCACTGGGGTTAACTGGTTTGCCGATGTTACCTTCCCATTTCCGTTTAACTTGCTTCCAGCCTCGTTTAGTTGGAATTTGTCGATGATTTTTGAGTTGGCCGGTGCTGTAGCTTTAGTGCTGGGGTTCGCGACCCGCTTTTTCAGTGCTTCCCTGATGGTAGTAACCGTGGTGGCAATCAGTGCCGTGCATTGGCCAGAACATTGGAACACGTTAGCCGAATTGCTAAAAGGCTATCGCATAGTCGATGAAGATGGAGATGGTTTTGGTAACTATAAATTACCGTTGATTTACCTAGTGATGTTCTTGCCCTTATTGTTTGGTGGCGCAGGTAAGATCAGTGTGGATGCTTGGCTGAGCAAAAAGTGTAAAGTTTAACCATGTAGTAGGTGCTTAAGGAGCTAAGGTGGGCAAGCACTGCTAGCCCACCAGTTGTGTTAATTGGCGATGTTGGTTTGCAAGATAAAGTATTTTGCATACCCTAGGCTTGTTCCAAAAACGCAACCCGCATTACCGTCATTCCCGTGAGAACGGGGTTGCATTGGATTTTTCTCAAGCCGAACTATCATTTTCTGCAAAAAATGCCTCAACATCCGCCAGTACCCTAGTCCTCTTAAACGGTGGCAAACTCTGCCAAATGCGTCTGCCATAGGGCTTGGTTATCAAGCGTGGATCACAAATCATTAATACGCCTCGGTCGGTTTCGTCGCGTATTAATCTACCTGCCCCTTGTTTTAAGGTGATCACGGCGTAGGGGAGCTGGTATTCCATAAAGGCGTTTTTACCTTCTTGGTTCATTTTGTCGATGCGGGCGGAGAGCACTGGGTCGTCGGGTGGTGCAAAGGGGAGTTTGTCGATAATGACGCATGAAAGCGCTTCACCGCGCACATCGACGCCTTCCCAAAAGCTTTGACTACCTACCAATACAGCGTTGCCTAGCTTACGGAAGCGCTCTAGCAGTTCGCTACGTGAGCTTTCACCCTGCATCATCAGGGGATATTCCATGCCATTTTGGCTAAAAGCTTCTTTGAGTAAGGCATGAATTTCGCGCATTGCTCTTAGGCTAGTGCAAAGCACAAAGGCACGTCCGCCACTGGCTTGCAGCACAGGTAATGCAACTGCAGCCACTGAGGCGATATAGCTTGGGCTATTCGGGTCTGGCATGTCAGGCGGCACGTAGAATAGCGCTTGCTTGTCGTAATCAAATGGGCTGTCCCAGTGCCCTGTAGCGGCATTGCCCAATCCCATCTGGTGAATGTAATGACCAAAATCGCTTTTTACTGCAAGCGTGGCGGAGGCGAATATCCAAGCACGTGGTTGGGCATTAAGTTGTTTGCTAAAGCCCTCGGCCACTGAGAGCGGGGTGGCGTGGAGTTGCACGCTTTGTGTGAACACCTCCACCCAACGTACAAGATTTTCGTTATCCGCTTTTTGCCAGCGCTGCAATTGCACTTCAAGTGCCATGGCGCGTTGCCAGCAGTTTTCTAACGCTGGGTCACGCGCTGCTTGTGTTTCTAATACAGCACTTAACTCTTTTAGCTTAGCCTGCATTTCGGCGTAATTGTCATCAAAGCCTTTAAGGGCAAGGGCTTTTTGTACGGGCATACGCGAGCCTTCGTAAGCAAAAATTAAGCGAAAATCGCGTACGGCTTTTTCCAGTTTTTTGGCGGCTTCTTGTAGGGCGGGGCAATCTTTTGCAGTGGTGACATATTCCGCCTCACTGTCTCGGGCAAGTTCCATCAGTTGGCTGGTGGAAACATCTTCACCAAAAAACAACCCTGCCACTTCGGGCAGTTGATGTGCTTCGTCAAAAATTACCGTGTTGGCACTGGGTAGCAACTCACTTACGCCCTCGTCACGTAACATCACATCGGCGAAAAATAGGTGGTGATTGACTACCACCACATCGGCGGCAAGGGCGCGTTTGCGCGCTTCCATCACAAAGCAGTCTTTGTAATAGCTGCATTCCTGGCCGATACAATTGTCACGGGTAGAGGTGACTGCAGGCCAAATGGTAGCATTTTCAGGCACTTCTACTAGCTCACTTTTATCACCAGTTGAGCTATTTTCGACGAAATTACGAATAACATGCACGTAGTTCGCGTCTTCTCGCGAAATAAAACGACCTTCATTGGCAGAGCGCTCTAAATGAAAGTGACATACGTAATTGGCGCGGCCTTTGAGCATGGCTACGGTGACAGGCACTTTAAGCGCATCGCGTACCGCAGGTAAGTCGCGGGTGAAGAGCTGATCTTGTAGGGTTTTCGTGCCAGTGGAAACAATCACCTTGCCACCAGACAGCAGGGCAGGGACTAAGTAGGCAAAAGTTTTACCCGTGCCTGTGCCTGCTTCGGCAATCAGTTGCTGATTGTTTTTAATCGCTTCTTCAATGGCGAGCGCCATTTCAAGTTGCTGCTGGCGAGTTTTGTAGCCAGCAATGGTTTGGGCTAACGGGCCGTCGGCTGCAAAAACCTTGTTTAAATCACTCAAAAGCGCCTCTGGGGTTTTATCGGTTTAGTTCCTGGGTGGTCAGATTACCTAGGTGTTATATGCATAAGCTAGGCGAGATTATACGCGTCATGCTTAATCAAATGTGTGTTCGCTATTTTTGTTAGAATGCTGTTTATCCATCAATGACTGCTTACATGCAAAACTCCCCAATATCAGAACTGCCGTCTCATGTTACCTGGCTTGAAAATGAGGCTGAAAAAAGCGCTATGTGGCGCTCAGAGGCTCATGTGGCGGTGCCTAAGCGGGTAATGGTGGTCGATGATACGCTAAAAGCTGATCGTGCCTATCAATTAACGAGCGAGGGTACATTTTTGCTATGGCGTGGCGACTTTCAAAATGCCAAGCAATTGCTGCAAGCGCTGGCGCGGCGTATTGATCACAAGCCGCGTAAAGCTAAAGCGCAACCTACGGATCCTGCTGCGGCATTCCATCTACATCGCCAAGCGCAATCGCATCGGGCGCGGATATTGGGGATGTTGTTAGTGACTTTTGAGCCGCATCATGTCTTGAGTTTGCGTCGCGCTCCTGCACTGGCTGAAGCTTGCCAAGCAGTATATGGCGAGAGTCATCAACCTTATGTCGTGTCTTTACGTGAAGTTTTGGGGTTAATCGGTGCTTACGAATGGCGTAAAAAGGGCGTGGAAATTGCTGCGCTGAACGCTAAAATCCACCCTTACTATGGCGTGTTTTCGCCCGTGCGTGGTGAGTATTTGAGCTTGGTACAACAAGCGCCATTGTCCACCACAGAACTCGCTTTTGATATAGGTACCGGCACAGGGGTATTGTCCGCGATACTTGCCCAGCGTGGGGTTAAGCATATTATTGCCACAGATCAGGATCCGCGTGCGCTGGCTTGCGCCACTGAAAATATTGCGCGTCTGAATTTGACAGCGCACGTGACTATTGTAAAAGCTGATCTTTTCCCACAAGGCAAAGCTCCTTTGATTGTGTGTAATCCACCTTGGATACCTGCACGTCCAAGCTCACCAATTGAGTATGCGATTTATGATCCGGATAGCCAAATGCTTAAAGGGTTTTTAAGCGGTGTTGGCAACCATTTAAACGAAAATGGGGAAGCTTGGCTGATTTTATCGGATATTGCTGAGCATTTAGGTTTGCGCTCACGTGAACAATTACTACAGTGGATTGCCGACGCTAAGTTAGCAGTTATAGAAAAACATGATATCAAGCCGCATCACCCTAAAGTGGCCGATGCGGATGATCCGCTGCATCAGGCGCGAGCTGCCGAAGTGACTTCGCTATGGAGATTAAAACATGTGCTTTAATGATTTGTATTGCCAGACAAAAGGGATGATTTATGGCTGGAAGTAGCTTGCTTGCGTTAATTGATGATATTGCCAGTTTGTTAGATGATGTATCGGTAATGACCAAAGTCGCTGCCACAAAAACAGCGGGGGTTTTGGGCGATGATTTGGCGCTTAACGCCCAGCAAGTAGCGGGGGTGAGTGCCGACCGAGAGTTGCCCGTGGTCTGGGCGGTGGCTAAGGGATCCTTTAAAAATAAGTTGATTTTAGTCCCTAGTGCTTTGCTTATCAGTGCGGTGGTGCCGTGGTTAATATTACCTTTGCTGATGTTGGGGGGAGCTTTTTTATGTTTCGAAGGCTTTGAAAAACTCGCGCATAAATTTCTGCATGCAAAGGCGGAGGATAGCGAGCATCATCAAGCACTAACAAAGGCATTAGACGATCCCAGCATTGATATTGCCAGCTACGAGCAAGATAAAATCAAAGGGGCTATTCGTACTGATTTTGTGCTGTCAGCTGAGATTGTGGTGATCACGTTGGGAACACTGGTGGGAGTCAACTTTACTCAGCAGGTGATGGTGCTTGCGGGGATTGCTATCATTATGACGATAGGCGTGTACGGTTTGGTGGCAGGTATCGTCAAGTTGGATGACGCAGGATTGTTTTTGGCGCAAGCGCAAGGTGACGGCTTAATAGCAAAGTACAAGCGAAAACTGGGACAGATGTTGGTAAGTGCTGCACCGTATTTGATGCGTACACTAGCGATTATCGGCACAGCTGCTATGTTTATGGTGGGTGGCGGTATTATTGCACATGCTATACCACCAATACATGATGGCACACACCATATGCTGGAAATGTGGGGGCTGGTTGGCTACGCACAAAGTGTCACGCGAGTAGTGCTGGATGCTTGCTTAGGTGTGTTGGTGGGTGCGCTAACCTTGGGCTTGGTGACGCTGCTACAAAAACTCAAGCCAAGTAATTGACTTGTGGTTTGAACATTAACATGGCTGATGAACAGCTGCCACAAATGCAATTTCTAGCAATAGGTTAGGGTCTACTAACTCAGCTTTAATGCATGCTCGGCTGGGGGCGCAATTTTCAGGTAACCAATTCTCCCACATCGGGTTTAGCACGCTTAAATGACTAAAGTCAGTCACGTAAATAGTGACTGAAAGTATGCTTGCTTTGTCACTGCCACTACTAAGTAATGTTTGCTCCGCTTGACTCAATACCTGGGCAACTTGATCTTCAATTGTGCCACTTGAGTCTGCTGCCACCTCTACAAAATAGGCGGTCTTATTGAAGATGGTCACATCAGACCATCTTGCACTGGGGTTAATGCGTTGAATATCCACTCTTATCCTTGATTAGCTTGCCTATTGAGGCACACTTACAAATCCTAACTTCTGCAATCCAGCACTTTGTACCTTTGCCATCACCTCAGCTAAAACCTGATAACGCGTTTCTTTATCCGCCCTAATGTGAAATTCTGGTTGTGGTTGTTGCTTTGACGCGTCAGCCAGTTTTTGCGTTAACGTATCAGGCGATACCAAGACATCATTCCAATACATTTGCCCAGCAGCGTCAATAGAAAGTGAAATTACTTCAGGTTTTTCATTCAACAAGGTGCTGCTGGCCTTTGGTAAATCTATTTTGACTGCGTGTGTGAGCAGTGGCGCGGTGATAATAAAAATAACCAGCAACACCAACATCACATCGACCAATGGCGTGGTGTTAATCTCGGCCATCGGAGATTGATGGCTACCTACGTTAAAGCCTTTGTCTGAGCCTATCATGATTGTACCTCTTTTAAATGTACTGGCTTGAGGGTGTGCCCAGCGCGTAAACTGCTGCCTGTAGTTAGCATGGTATGTAAATCATGGGCAAAGGTTTCTAACTGACCCATTAACACTCGATTTTTGCGTACTAATGCGTTGTACGCCAACACGGCTGGAATCGCTACGGCTAAGCCAAGTGCTGTCATAATTAATGCTTCACCCACTGGGCCAGCAACTTTATCTAGTGTGGCTTGACCACTAGCACTGATGTTGGCAAGTGCATGGTAAATGCCCCATACCGTTCCGAATAAGCCAACAAAAGGAGCCACACTACCCACCGAAGCCAATACGGTTAAACCATATTCCAATTGCGCTTGCTCCTCAACTACATTGCGGCGCATGCTGCGGGCAATGAACTCATCTTGATTACAAATGTCCGCCAATTGTGTAGCAGTTTGACGTTGATGATGCTCAGCTGCTTGTATGGCCTGCTCAGCCAAGCGTGAAGCTGGTATTGGCGTAGTTTTCAAGTCTAACGCTTGCTCCACAGTAGCCGCCTGCCAAAACGAGTGTATATATTTTTGTGATAAGCGTTGCAAACGAACGGCTTGAGTGGTTTTGGTCAATATCAAATACCAGCTGCTGATTGACATTGCTGCAAGTATCAACGCCGTGCCAATCGACACTAGTCCACCATTTATAATAAAACTCAAAGAATCAAACTGATTTGCACTTTCCATGGTATTTCCTTTATTAAAATATATTCTTAAAACTCATTAATCCAAAGCAAAGCTAATGGGCACTGTTACCCAAGCACTCATCGCCTGATTATTTTTCCTTGCTGGGATAAATTTCCATTGCTTGACTGCCTCTAGCGCAGCATTGTCCAAACGCTCAAAACCAGAACTGGTGCCGAGTTCTACATTGGCAGGCAAGCCATTGGCATCGACTAATACTTTTAATAGCACGCGTCCACGCTCGCCTGCACGGCGAGATAAATTGGGGTAGTTAGGCTTAGGGTTGTTTAAATAAGCAACGCCAAATTTAGGTGGTTCTACTAAATCTTCCTTAGGTGCTGGCTTCTCTTTCTCAGGCGCAGCTTTGCTTTCTGTCGTTGTAGTTTGTGTGGTTGTTTGCTCAGGGCTCACCTCTGGTACTGGATTGCTGACTTTTTCCTCGCTTGCAACGGGCTGCAGCGTAGGCGTTTGAGCGACGGGCAAGTTGTTTAATTTAGGTTGCGGCGGTGTAGGTTTGGTTTTTTGCACTACTGGCTGTTGCTTATTCACTGGCTCGGGTTTAATAATTGGTGCAACAGGTGCTTCTGGCACTTCGCTCAGCAAACTTACCTCAATCGGTACTTCTATGATGGGCTGAGGCTTAACACTTACATGCAAAAGCAAGTAGCTAATGATTGCAATATGCAAGGCCACTACTAAAATCAGCATCCATTTGTTGCCAGATTTGGATACAGCCGCGCCACGCAAAAGATTCGCTGCGAAATAGGCTGGAGAGTACGCTGATATATTGCGTGCTACTGATTTGGCAGCTTTGCTTGCGGATGGCGCAGATTGATGGGATGTTAATTTTAATTCCACGTTATGCCTTATTTAGTTAGAATTAACTTACCTTGTTTGGTGATACGTAATTGATATTCTTCACCAGCATGCTCAATCACTAGTTGCTGAGAGCCACTAAACAAGATCTCGCTACTTACTCTTGGCAAAGCCAAAACCTTAGCATCTGGGCTCAATATTGCTTGGCCCAGTGCTGCTTGCGATAATCCTGAATTACTTTTGTCTTGCTTCATTATTCCGTCTCGCATTCTGACTAATCAATGTCTTTATTAGCAAAAGTAGTGGCTTTGCCAGTTAGCATTTGTTGTACTAGATTACGCTTGGTGATATATGACATGAGCCACACTGCCAGCACATGCAATATCACAACAAGCATCAATGCCTTTGAGAACATTTTATGTAAATTGACAGGCAAATCTTCACCCCAGAAATAGTCGGTTCTGCTAATAAAGCCTGTCAACGCCAGCAACACAATTAAACTCCATATCAAATATACCGCCCACTGACCCCATGGGTTATGACCTGCATAATCTGCGTGATCAGCGTTTACTAGCGCTTTCCAATGCATATGAACTTGATGCCAAGTCGGCCAATAAAAACGCGCAGTAGTTGAGCTTGTCCATATGCCATAAACTAAGCGCATCGCAACGATCCCTACACAAAAATAACCTAGGCTTCGATGCCAATAGCCAGTTTCGTTTAACCACTCGCTAACTACACCAATAGCGACTAACCAATGTGAAACACGTACCCAAATACTCCATACTTGTGCTTGCATTGCTATCCAGTTAACGCTCTACTTCGGCTTTTACGATTGCTAGGGTTTTAGTGTCAAAGTAAAACTCTACTTTTTTGCCCTCTTTATTTTTTCCATAAATTTCATAGCAGTTACCATCTACTTTGAATTTCTTGATGGTATATCCCTCGTCTGCCAAAGCTTGCTTGAGTGTGGCTTCAGAAGCCCATTGCTCTTTGGGGTAGCTGGGGCAATCAGCCTCAGCATATGCAGCAGTGGATAAAAAAATCACATTAGATAAAACTAATATTGAAAGAAATGATTTCATTCCTAATTCCTTGTATTAAAAACTTGAGAGGTGGTTTAAGTATCTGCCCACATGCGAATCAGGTTGTGGTAATTACCAGTCAATCTGATTACAGCCGCGCTATCACCATGCTGCTGTCGTAGCGTAGCAATGGCAGCATCCATATCAAACAACAAGGTTCTTTGACCATCCTCGCGTATCATGCTTTGTACCCAGAAAAAGCACGCCAGGCGCGCCCCGTTTGTGACAGGGCGCACATGGTGCAAACTGGTGCCAGGGTAAAGCACCATATCGCCTGCGGCTAATTTCACCATCTGGTGGCCGTAGGTATCCTCAATCACTAGCTCTCCGCCCTCATAACTTTCAGGATCGGCAATAAACAAAGTACACGAAATATCAGTACGCACATGCATACCTGAAATCGCATGCGTGCGCACTGCATTATCAATATGCGCCCCAAAATCCATGCCTTCCCGATACTGATTAAACAACGGTGGATAGATTTTTTTGGGTAATGCTGCCGAGAAGAACAAGGCATTTCGGCTTAATGCCTTTAATACGATCTGCCTTGCTTCCTCTGCATACTCTGAGGTTTCTGGTAATTGCAAATTACGCTTTACCTGTGCCGATTGGGTGCCAGCGGTTACTTTCCCGTCAGTCCAGTCGGCAGCTGATAGCAGTAAACGTAATTGCCCCAACTCATCTGTCGTCAACACTTCTGGTACGTGTAGCAGCATCAGCTTTCCTTAAAACTTATATTCGGCGGTTAAGATGGCTTGTCTACGATTGCCTGGTGTACTAAAGTTACCATTGTCATACAGTGCATCGTAGTAGGTTTTATCTAACAGATTTTTCACGTTTAAGCGTAACGCCCATTTTTTCTCTTCATAGGCCACCATCGCGTCAATGCGTGCATAGCCTGGCAATCTGTTCGGGTCGAAACTACCTGTGGCAAATACGCCATTAGCTGCAGATGTTTGTGCTGCAGTTTGTGAAGGCACGTAACCATAACGCTCACCTTTTGCTTCAATGCCAGCGCCTATTTTCCAGTTATCAAGCAGAGAGTAAGTCGCCCAAACATTCAGTGTTGCATCGGGAGTGTTACGTGCTTGCTGACCGACAAACCGCGGGTCTGACACGGTAATAGCACCTGTCGTAGCATTCACATTCTCTGCAGCTTCTAAAATTTTAGCGTCCATTAATGACAAGCCTGCAAACACATTTAAGCGATCTGTGAGCTCACCTGAGAGTTCGAACTCAACACCATTGGTGCGACGTTTTTTGGTCAATATGGCAGCAGTAGCTTCTAGGTCAGCATTTCTCTCCCAATCCTTAGTGGTTGTGTAAATGGCAGTTCTAAATGCAAGGTCGCCATCACGTAACAACCACTTATGGCCTAACTCTAATGTTGTGCTGCGCTCTGGCGGTAATGGAGATGTCGTTAACTGATACAAATCTGCTGTCGGACTAAATGAATCGCTATAGCTTAAGTAGTAATGTTGCGTTTCAGACTGATGCCAAGATACGCCGGTGCGGTAGCTATTTTCACCGTAATTTAATTTTGGCGACGTTGAACTTGAGTAATTAGCACGTAGCTCATCACGGCGAACGCCTAATAAAACATCCCATTTTGGCGCAATCGTGACGGTATCTTGTGCATATACCGCATAGTTATCAGCTGTAAATTGATTGAGGCCAGCTCCTGTCAATGAGGCTACACCATCGTAGTACACAATCCCGTTTGCATTTAATTGAGTGGTTGTAGGGTTAGTTAGATATGCTTGACCAGTAACAGGATTAAACGCTTGCAAACTATTCCGCTTCGAGTTTTCATTCATATACTCTGCCCCACCTAAGAATTGATGCTTCATTCCAGCTAAATCGAACTTATTGCTATAGTCTGATTGCAGGGTGACAGTTTCATAGATTGAGGTTCTGGTGACATTGCCACCAACCGATCCATTACTGGTGGGGGTTAAGGTTGCGCTCGGTGTTTTTGCCCAATAACTGCGCTCATATTGCGCGGCTCTTAATTGTGTACGCCACTCACTATCTTGGTCAAACTTATGGGTAAAAATCGCAGTAGTGATATTTGTATCACTGTTATCAAAGTTATTTGAGCTACCATAAAATGTTTTGTCATTAATCGCACTAGTACTAATTGGTGTTTTTCTCACAAATGAAATGCCGTAATCAGGAACATCGCGTGTTTTGGTATAAACATGATTTAGGAAAAACTCGTTATCAGTACCAATTCCAGCGCCAAAACTCAATGCAATGCCTTGTCGTTTTAGCTCAGGATGAGCACCATTTGAAGGGTTTGTGCGATAGGTTTCTTCGTCCCTATCCATGACATTAAGTCTGATGGCCATCGTGTCAGACAGTTTCTTATTAAAGTCTCCAGTTTCTTGATGATAACCATAATTACCAACACTGCCTGTGACCACATTCTCGTCTTTCAACTTCGCCATTTTTGATACTTGATTAATCACGCCGCCCGCTTGTCCACGACCAAACAGCATTGCCGCAGAGCCGCGTAATACATCTACTTGTTCAAGGTTAAAAGTCTCGCGATTATATTGTGCGGTGTCTCGTATGCCATCTAGGTAAATATCACCGAAGGTATAAAAGCCGCGCAAATTGAAGTTGTCACCAGAACGACCACCTTCTGCCGCGTTAAAAGTAAGGCCTGAAACATTACGTAAAGCTTCTCTTAAAGTGCCTACCTGCTGATCGTGCATCAAGTCATGCGTAATCGTTGTGATGGCTTGAGGAATATCTTGTGGGTCCTGCACGGTTTTTCCGACACGCGTTTTAGTGGCTTGATAGCTTTTCTTTTCAACTTCGCTACCAGCCTTTACGCTGACTTCTGGTAGCGTTTGTTCTTTGCTATTTTCTGCATTCGGCGTTTTGTCAGAGTTTGTAGTTTGCTGAGTTACGGCCTTTGCTTCTTCAGCATGTAAAGGCTGAGGAAGCACCAATGACGCCAATAAAGCTCCCAATGGAAAAGCATTCAATATTGGTTGTTTGTTCATGCCTGCCGATTCGGCATTGAATATGCTGACAACTGCGTCAATTAACTGCTTACGCGGATAAAATTTATTTAATTTATTCATTACATTTCCCTTAATTAGTAGCGTCCAATCTAACTTCCTTGGCTGGCTACCTTTAACGATAAAGGATGGCTGGCTGAATATTTGTGATAGATAATATTAATGATAATGATTCTCATTAAAATAATCAACTAGTTTTTTATCAATAACGAATATATATAGGCGCTGATCTGCTTGATTTGTGCGAGATTAAGTTTGCTAGAAGGGCTTTCTGGTCAAGACTTAGGTTGCCATGCTTATGGCTAGAATTTATAGCATGAGTGATTGTGCAGTTGTCCTTTGCCTAAGCGGATAGGCAAAAGACGCGATTCATGTAACTTTGCGGATTATTTCCAATCAGGGCTGGGCAACTCTGAGAATACTTTTTTCAAACCCTCGCCCCAACCTTTGCGCACAGAAGCGTAATAGGGGTCTGATTCGGTAATGCGGTGTTGATCATTGGCTTTGAAGCTATCGGTGCGGTAGAGTAGTAAGTCAATAGGCGCGGCCACGGAGATATTACTGCGTATAGTTGAATCGAAAGAAATTAATATGCACTTTACAACGTCCATCATGTCGGTGTTGGCGCGCACTACGCGGTCAATAATCGGCTTGCCGTATTTGGTTTCACCGATTTGAAAGTATGGGGTCTCTGGGCAGCTTTCAATAAAGTTGCCAGCCGAGTAAATATTAAATAAACGCGGCCTTTCGCCTTTGATTTGCCCAGCAAGTAGCATGCTGGCATTAAAGTCTGTTTTTTGATTTTTGAGGTGTTCTGCATCGCGTTCAAACACTTTACGGATGGCATCGCCTACTAATTTTGCTGCTTCAAACATATTCGGCACATTATGCAAATGCGAGCCTTCATCTGCTTTTACCATTTCTCTCAGGCTGGTTACCACTGCTTGCGTAATGGCTAAGTTACCAGCCGTGAGTATAGTGATGACGCGCTCATTCTCGACTTCAAAAATATTCATCTTTGGGAAAATCGCCACTTGATCTACCCCAGCATTGGTGCGGGTATCAGAGGCTAATACTAAACCTTGGTCGAGCAATAGGGCAACGCAATAAGTCATAATTTAACAGTAAAATGAAGGTGAAAGGATCAATCATACTCACGCCCTTAGCAGGCGACAACTCTATTTATACATCTTATTCGAAAAAAGCGGATACTATTTGCATCGCGACAAGTAGCAATCATGTACTGGCATAAATCATGCTGATGATCATGAGATGTAGTCATAATCTAGTTTGCGTCATTAAAGGGAAAACATGGCAATACGCGTAGCACTGCACCATAAAACCAGTTATCAATTTGATCGGCTTGTTAGCCTGTCACCGCATGAGGTGCGCTTAAAGCCAGCCGCACATGCACGCACACCGATTTTGTCTTATTCGCTCACTGTTAATCCAGAAAAACACTTTATCAACTGGCAGCAAGACCCTTACGGCAACTACATTGCCCGCTATGTATTCCCCGAAAAGGTGCGTGCGCTCGAGTTTACGGTTGATTTGGTGGCAGACATGACGGTCATCAATCCCTTTGATTTCTTTGTGGAAAAATATGCAGAGCACTATCCATTTCAATATACCGAGCAGCAAGCGGTCGAATTAAGTGCATATTTAAAGCCAGAACCAGTTTGTCAGCTATTGCAAGATTGGCTGATGGCCGCCAAGCGCGATGTGCTGAATCAAGAAATTAGTATTGCCAATTTTATGGTGGCGATTAATCAGCGTTTGCAAGCAGATATTGGCTACTTGGTGCGCATGGAGCCAGGCGTACAAACGCCTGAACAAACCCTGACAAACCGTACTGGTTCATGCCGAGACACGGCATGGTTGCTGGTGCAGATTATGCGCAATTTAGGTCTGGCCGCTAGGTTTGTGTCTGGTTATTTGATTCAACTGACAGCCGATATTAAAGCGCTAGATGGCCCTAGTGGGACCACGGTCGATTTTACCGATTTGCACGCATGGACGGAAATTTATATCCCTGGAGCGGGTTGGGTAGGTATGGATCCGACTTCTGGTTTGTTGACAGGCGAAGGTCATATACCACTTGCTTGTACGGCCGTGCCATCGTCTGCTGCCCCAATTACGGGTTTTACCGATATTTGCGAAACACAGTTTGCGCATGAAATGACGATCACGCGTATCCATGAAGACCCACGCGTGACCAAACCTTATAGCGAGGAGGATTGGCTTAAAATCGATAAGCTCGGCAGTAAAGTCGATGCTGATCTCAAAAAACAAGATGTGCGTTTGACACAAGGCGGCGAGCCCACTTTTGTGTCGATAGACGATATGGAAGGGGCAGAGTGGAACACGCTGGCGCATGGTGAGAAAAAGCGTGAGCTATCAGGCAAACTAGCCATTAAGTTGAAGGAGTATTTTGCCAAAGGTGGCATGCTGCATTACGGACAAGGTAAGTGGTACCCAGGAGAGCCGCTACCACGTTGGGCGATTAATATCTATTGGCGCACCGATGGCAAGCCAATGTGGCGTGACGCGAGCTTGTTTTCTGATGAAGCCGTTACTGACAATTACAGCCTAAAAGAAGCCACCGCTTTTGCCGATAAATTAGCCGAAACTTTGGGATTTCCTAAAGCGTGTTTAATTCCAGCCTATGAAGATGTGCTGGCGCAAGTGCAGTTTGAGGAAAAACTGCCCGAAAATATCGACCCACTTAAAGCCAACTTAAAAGATAGTGAAGAGCGCCGTCGTTTAGCGCGTCTGCTTGAAACGGGTTTGGACAGTATTGTGGGCTATATTATGCCGATTAAGCCAGTTGAAACTAAAAAAGCTGGCCATTGGCTGACCAGCCAGTGGCCGCTCAAGCGTGAGCATTTGTACTTGCTTACGGGTGATTCGCCTATGGGCTTGCGTTTGCCATTGGCATCTTTGCCTTGGGTGTTGCCAGAAGATATGGAGCCAGAGTTTCCAGTTGACCCGTTCGATACTCGCGCAGACCTAAACGATGAAGCAAAAATCAACGTAAAAACCAAACACAAAACGCCTAAACCATTGCCGCGTGAAGTGATACATACCGCATTGTGTGTACAAGTGCGTAATGGCCGCCTGCATGTATTTATGCCGCCAGTAAGTCGCCTAGAAGATTATTTGGCACTCGTTGCAGCCATCGAGGATACAGCAGCAGCGCTTAATTTGAAATTGTGGTTGGAAGGCTATACCCCACCACGTGATGCACGCATTCAGTTACTAAGCGTGACGCCGGATCCTGGTGTGATAGAGGTAAATATACACCCTGCAGCCAGTTGGAAAGATTTGGTCAGCAACATCACGCTGCTTTATGAAGAAGCACGGCAAACCAGACTCGGTACAGAGAAGTTTATGCTGGACGGTCGCCATACGGGAACGGGTGGCGGCAACCATGTCACGCTTGGCGGCGCAACGCCTGCGGATAGCCCCATGTTACGCAGGCCCGATGTACTGAAAAGTCTGATTAGCTATTGGCAAAATCACCCCGCCTTATCTTACTTATTTTCAGGCACATTTATTGGCCCCACCAGCCAAGCACCACGTGTAGACGAAGCGCGTGATGATAACCTGTACGAACTCGCCATCGCCTTTCAACAAATGGATAAAGTGCTGCCTGATATGGCAGAAAGTGAACGCCCGTGGTTGGTAGATAGATTGTTGCGTAACTTATTAATTGATCTTACAGGCAATACGCATCGCTCGGAGTTTTCAATTGATAAATTATACTCACCCGATAGCCCCACAGGGCGCTTAGGTTTGGTGGAGTTCCGTGCTTTTGAAATGCCGCCGCATGCGCGCATGAGCTTGTTACAAAGCCTGTTGTTAAGAGCGCTGGTTGCACGTTTTTGGAAGGAGCCATACCAAGGCAAACTCATTCATTGGGGTACCGAGCTGCACGACCGTTGGATGTTGCCGCATTTTGTCGCGCAAGATATTGCCGATGTGGTGCAAGATTTACGCGATTATGGCTACAAGTTTGAAAAACACTGGTTTGATCCGTTTGTAGAGTTCCGTTTTCCGCGCTATGGCACGGTGGCTTATCAGGGCGTTGAGTTAGAGTTACGCCAAGCGATTGAGCCATGGAACGTACTTGGTGAGGAGATGAGCGGCGGTGGTACAGCGCGTTATGTGGATTCATCCGTCGAGCGCATGCAATTACGCGTGCGAGGCTTAACGGATGGCCGGCATATTGTTACCTGCAATGGTCGCCCCTTGCCACTACAGCCGACTGGCACTGCAGGCGAGTACGTCGCTGGGGTGCGATTCAGGGCATGGGCGCCATGGTCTGCATTGCACCCCACTATCGGCGTGCAAGCGCCATTAGTGTTTGATTTGGTCGACACCTGGAGTAGTCGCGCGATTGGTGGCTGTACTTACCATGTATCACACCCAGGTGGGCGTAACTACGACACTTTTCCTATTAATGCAAACGAAGCCGAAGCGCGCCGATTTGCTAGATTTTGGGGTTATGGGCATACGCCAGGTAAGGTGGATGTACCAGAGCAAGAGCGCAATCCGCGCTTCCCATTCACTTTGGATTTACGCTGGCAAATGACCTAACATGCCGCGTGTAAATGTTGAATTTGTAAGTTTTAACAATCGGGGTAGTGCTTTTCGCTTTGCATTTATAGAGCGAGGCATTATCCTAGTCATATGTTGCAATCGTCACTCAACTTAGCCCCTAGTCATAGCGATCACTATAACGAATTGCTAGATCATAACGGCATGCCACGTTCCCACTGGCAGGCTTGCATGCAAACGCTCGCCAATGAAGATCCCGCGCAGATGCGTCAACGCGTGGAGGCGGTGCGCCGCCAAGTGCGTGATAACGGTGTAACCTACAATGTTTATCATGATACCGATGGTCTGCAACGCCCGTGGGGTCTGGATGTGCTGCCATTTATTCTGCCGCATGAAGAGTGGGCACAAATCTCAGCAGCGGTAGTACAGCGTGCTACCTTGATGAATGCTATTTTGCTCGATATTTATGGTGAGCAACGCATACTCAACGATGGTTTATTACCTGCTGAACTGATTCACGGACACGCGGGTTTTTTGCGTCCCTGCCATGGTGTGCAGCATTTAGATAACATTGCTTTGCACTCTTACGCGGTGGATATTGCGCGCGCACCGAATGGCAAGTGGTGGGTTGTTTCAGATCGAACGCAGGCGCCAACAGGTGCCGGCTATGCACTTGAGAATCGCACGATTATTTCAAGTGCTTTTCCAGAGTTATTCCGCGATTTAAATATTCAACGTCTAAGTGGTTTCTTCAGCAGTATGCGCGATAGCCTATCCCACTGGGGTAGACAATGCGCGCAAAAACAGCATCAAGCTAACCCAAGTGTTGAGCCTTTGAGTGTAGGTGAGCAACCACTTATCGTGATCCTTACACCTGGCCCTTTTAATGAAACCTATCATGAGCAATCCTACTTGGCGGGGTATCTGGGTTTCCCGCTGGTGCAGGGTAATGATCTTACCGTGCGTAATGGTGTGGTGCTACTTAAAACCATTTCAGGGCTTAAGCCAGTACACGTAATTTTACGCAGGCTGGATGATGATTTTTGCGACCCGCTTGAATTAAATGCGAGTTCATTGCTAGGGGTGTCGGGATTAACTGAAGTGGTACGCCAAGGGCATGTGCTGATTGCAAACTCGCTAGGCTCCAATATTTTGCAATCGGGTGCATTGTTAGGGTTTTTACCAGCGCTAAGCCAGCGTTTGATGGGGCAAAGTTTGTTGATGCCATCGGTGGCCACTTGGTGGTGTGGTCAAGCTAACGCCCTTGAAACGGTGATCTCAAATTTACATCGGCTAGTCATTAAGCCCGCGTTTCCGCAAATACAGGAGTTCCCGATTTTTGGGGAAGATCTTAACGCACAAGCACGTGAAGCCCTGATACAAAAACTACGGACTGCACCGCAAAACTATATTGCCCAAGAGTTAGTGAAAATCTCAGAAGCGCCAGTATGGAACAATGCGCATAACCAGCAAATGCATCAATCAACCTTAGATGTATTAGCCGTGGGCCTGCGTGTGTACGCCTGTGCTACCCCAAATGGCTATGTGGTAATGCCAGGCGGCTTGACGCGCGTGGCCAGTGGTGTGGATGAGCGAGTGATTACGATGCAGCGCGGTGGCGTTAGTAAAGATACTTGGATCACCTCGCCCTATATATCCAGTCAATTTAGTCTGCTACGCAAAACCACTTCTAGTAAAGATTTAGTGCGCGGGAATACACATCTTTCTAGCCGTATGGTAGAAAACCTATTCTGGTTTGGGCGTTATACCGTGCGTAACACGCTTATATCACGTTTGCTGCGCACTGCGATTCGCTTTCTATTAGAGTTTACAGCCGAGCATCGAGCGATAGAGTGGCCAGCGGTGCATCATTTGTGTATTTGGTATAGCCTAATGCCGCTCATCAAAGAAAACGATGATGAAGATGAGTCTTTGCCTGTCGAGCACAAAGCTTTGACAGATGAAGAGATCGAAAATCTTCTTATCAAAGCGGTATTTTCAAAAGACAGCATCAGCCTTGCAGGTAATATTCAGCAGTTTTTTCAACTGACATTTAATTTGCGTGAGCGCCTTTCAAGCGATAACTGGCGTATCGTCAACCAAATGGCCCAGCGCGTTAAGCAAGTTGAAGCTAAGCCAACGATCGCGCAAACACTCACGTATTTAGACGAAACCACTAGTTCGCTGATTACGCTCACGGGTTTTACCCTTGATGGCATGACGCGTGATCAAGGCTGGCGTTTTATGTCCATCGGTCGTCGTATTGAGCGCCTACAGTTCCTCTCCACACTGTTGCAACAAGCGCTCGCTATGCCTGCTGAGAGTAACTTAGATTGGCTACTAGAACTCACTGATAGCATTGTGACGTACCGCGCGCGCTACTCAGCTCAGCCAGAGTGGTTACCCGTGCTGGATTTGTTATTAATGGATGAAAACAACCCTAACTCCATGATATTCCAGATAAAAGGCTTGATTAAGTATTTGGCTGAAATTTCAAACACTCACCTTCAAGCGGGTGAACCAACGCGATTTGAAGATGATTTAACCAAATGTTTAAATACGCTTAATGCCTTTGATCCAGATTTAGTGCTCTATCATGGCAGTGCTATGCTGGTTACTTGGCTGAGCCATACCTACAAAGCGAGCATCGACATTTCAGATCGCCTTAGTTTGCGCTTCTTTAGTTACAGCGGCATCCCCACGGCAAAGCGTCAGTCATGATACATTACAGCGTAGTACATGAAACCAAGTACAAATACGACTACAACGCTACGTTGTCGCAGCAAATGCTGCATATGAAGCCGCGTGAATTTGAGCTGCAGCAATGCGTGTCGAATCAGTTAACGGTCAGCCCTACGCCAAATGAATCCATCGAACGCAATGATTATTTTGGTAATGTGACCAACTGCATCGCTATTCTCACGCCGCATAAAGAGCTCACGGTATTGTCTGAATCAACAGTGATACTAGGCCCACGCCCAAGACTACAACAGTTAATGCATAGCCCTGCTTGGGAAAGCGTCAAATTTACCCTTAACACCGATCATCATCAACATAAGCAAGTGATGACCTATCGCTTTAACTCCCCCAATGTGCCGTGCAATGATGCCTTGGCCGCCTATGCCATGCCTAGCTTTTGGGCGGGTCGTCCGATTGTTGAGGCCGCGTTTGACCTTACCCAGCGCATTTTCAGAGAGTTTGAATTCGACCCAGATGCCACCGATGTATCCACCCCGCTCAATGAAGTGTTAGCTGGTCGTCGCGGCGTGTGTCAGGACTTTGCCCATCTGATGATAGGCTGTTTACGCTCCATTGGTTTAGCCTGTCGCTATGTCAGTGGCTATATATTAACCACCCCACCTGTAGGCAAGCCAAGGCTGGTTGGCGCAGATGCATCACACGCATGGGTTTCCGTGTATTGCCCTATCTATGGATGGGTAGATTTTGACCCAACCAATAATTGTCTGGTGCAAAATGAACATATCACCGTGGCATGGGGGAGGGATTTTAGTGATGTATCACCGATGCGTGGGGTAGTGTTGGGTGGGGGTAAGCAGCATTTGAAAGTTAGTGTTACGGTGACGCCGCTGGAGGAAGTTTATAGTTAGTGGTTTTGTTATTTAATTACAATAAGGCATCTCGTGGGGTGGTCAATTTGCGTTGAGCATAACTTGCTAATCAATGAACGTTATTTATAAAATTCTTTATCCAAACGGCAAAATTTATATTGGTCAAGATCGCACCAATTCGATTAATTATTTTGGTAGTCCTGACGATGACTTAATCGCCAAGGACTTCAGCCCTGAAGAAAGACAAAGCTTCACCATCACACGCCAAATTTTATGGGAGTCAGAAATAGCCTCTCGCTTTGAAGTCAGCCAAAAGGAAGTTGAGTTCATAAAACTTTACCGATCGAATGACCCATCTATTGGATATAATCAATGGCCAAAATTTCAGGCTCCATATGATCCAGCCTAGTCCATCCATTAAGCAGGTTGCGCCAGAGCACCCCCTCCTATCACACGAACGGCACACTATTCCGTAGGGCGTCAATAAGTGAAGCGCATTGCGCCGTACTTATTAATAGCGGGCAAGCTAATCGTATTTCATATATTTAAAGCGCGCATCTTCATTCGGTGTGCCCTCTAGCGCACCACCTTCTTTGGCAGGCTGCCATTGAATCACTTCTTCCATTTTTTTTGCCAGTTGCCAGTCTTTATCGGTGATGCCTTTTGCACTGTGGGTGCAGAGTTTTACGATAACAAAGGCGTATGAAACGGTTAAGTCTGGGTGATGCCAAGCGGCTTCTGCTAGGTGGCCAACGGTGTTGACGACCATTAATGTGGCTTTCCAGCCGCTGGTTTTGTATTTGCGGCGTATCCAGCCATCTTCATAAAACCAATGGGGAAATTCAGCGGCTATTTTTGCCTGTATTTCGTCAATGCTATATACGCGGTCTTTGGTGTTTTCTTCGTCGATTAAATCGCTCATGGTTTGTTTCCTCACGTTAACTTGGTTGGTACTTGTCGGGTGCTTTCAGGCGAATGGTGCATCGGGCTTTAAATGACGTGTAGTGCAGATTGTGCCAACTGTGCTGGGTTAAATCCATCGGTAAATAAGCTGTAGTCATGCTTATCTAACACCCAAGTATTAAAGGTTTGGCCGACAATAAAATCCGCCAAACAGGCGTCGACTAAATCTTGCTGCGCTAGCGTTTTAGCCGTAGCTTCACGTTCAGTTGGTAGAGTAGACTTTATGAGCACTAAATGCAATGCATTGAGTTTTTGTGCAAGCCATGCGGCTAGGCTGTCGGAGGTCATCTGCCAATTTTCGGGGATGTCATCATCAGCGCACACCATTTTTGAGGGTAACCAAATGATACCTCGATGCTGCCAGCCACGCTCGGCGAGCTCAAGCTCACTGGCGGCAGTGGCTAGGTTATCATTCAGCCCTTTCATCAGTAGGCCGTATTGATCCATAGCTAAAACTGCCATTTGATGCGCTGTGTGGTCAGAGATGCCTGTGTCGAGTTGTGCTTGACGCACGGCATCGGCAAACATGCCACCGCCTGGTACGATGACAACTTTGCCATCCCCATGTTTTGCGATTAAATCTAGCCATGCTTGTAGCTCGCCACTACCTAGCAAGCTACCCCCGAGTTTGATGACCCACATATCTTTCCTTAATGCAGCGCTATTACTATTTACTGATAACGGATTGTGGTCTGAATTCTTGATTTTATAAGGCTTTTTGTTTAATTAGCTATGATAGTTCATTCACAACACTAAATGAATCTAAAAGCGCATCAAATTTTTCAATGGCTAGGGGTTTGCTGAATAAATATCCTTGATAAAAATTGCAACCGTAGGCTGCCAGCATTTCATGTTGCTCTTCTGTTTCTACTCCCTCAGCAATCACCTCCAAGTTAAAAGTTTTTGCCATATCCACAATCGCTTTCACCATGGAGGCGTCATTTTGATCTACAGTCATATCTCTGACAAAACTACGATCGATTTTTACCTGTTCAATCGGTAGTTTTTTAAGATAAGAAAGAGATGAAAATCCAGTGCCAAAATCATCTAGTGATATGCGTATTCCAAACATATCTTTGAGCACATTCATTTTTTCAATAACGCTATCAATATCTGACACCGCAACCCCTTCAGTTAACTCAAATTTTAACAATTTTGAATTTACTTTATGTTTGCTGATGAGTTTAGAAATATACTCAATAAAATCAGGGTGATTAAATTGTTTTGCACTAATATTGACGGCCAATGTGAGCTGATTTTTTATGCTGTCGCGCTCCCAAGTCTTAAGTTGCCGTAGTGCGGTTTCCAAAACCCAATTACCAATATCAATAATCAAATCAGTCGTTTCTGCAATGGCAATAAACTTAACGGGAGAGATGTTGCCCTTGACTGGGTGCTGCCAGCGTATGAGTGCTTCGGCGCCAATCGGTTGTGAATTTTCATCAACCTGCAGTTGATAGTGCAAAGATAGCTGCTTGGATTGAATCGCATCTTTGAGGTCATTTTGTATCGCTACTTTGTCTTCAATGGTTTTTTGCATTTCTGGATCAAAAAACTGTCTGCGATTACCCCCAGCCTGCTTTGCCTGATACATCGCAATATCGGCACACTTAATAATCTCTCCCGCAGATGATTGATGGTTAGAATTAAATAAGCAGATGCCAATACTTGGCGAGCTATGGTGCACGTAATTGTTTAGCTCGTATGGAGCCGCGAGTGTGTCTCTAATTCTTTCTGTGATCTCCCAAGTGATGGCAGAGGCGTCTTCTTCATACTCGCTAATTTTTTGTACCAAAATAACAAACTCATCTCCACCAAATCTGGAAACAATATCCACTACGCGAACCAGGTTCTTCATACGGCGCGCTACTTCAATTAGCAGCATGTCACCGTACTCATGACCTTTTGTGTCGTTCAATGCTTTAAATTTGTCTATATCGATATAAATCAATGCATTGAACTCTTGGTTATCGACCTCTGCTGTGGTGATTGCCTCTAACTTTTGCATGATAAATCTTCGGTTTTGCAACCCTGTTAGCGGGTCATGAAAAGCTAAATCGTAAATTTGCTTCTCTTTTTCCGATTTTTTATCAATTAACCTTTCAAGTATGAGGTTAATGTTATACGCAATCTTTTTAATATCGCCGGCATAGGCTTGTGTTTGAATAGTTAGATTTTCACTCGTCAATGTTGGTAACTTAGAGATGGTTTCGGTTTCCAATTGCAATAGTCTTAACTGATCAGTCAGGCTCAGAACCTCTGAGTTGCCGTCTACATAATCTTCATTTAGACACTTCATCAGCTTTTACCTCCTAATAACAATACTACGTTCACTGAAAAACGCAAACCATGCGCTTTTCAGTGAAGGCTTAAAAGATTTACGCAGCACTAATGGTTACCGCGTTAAAGTCGAGGCTAGGAAACTCTTCTGCAATATCGTCTCCAAAGTCTTTAATGGTGTCATCTTCTTCATCGTAAATCCAATTAAGCGTTACCGTTTGTTGATGTGCTGAATGCTCATTGAGCAACTGAAAAATGTTGAATAACATTTTCGTGCTGGCACTATTAAAATAGGTCAGCTTAAAGTTGAAGTTAATCGGTTTTGTGTTGACCTTCAGAAAATCAACCAAGCCCATGATGATGGGGTAAAAAAATCGACTGGCATCTTCAGGATAGGCCTCGCCAGACATGGTTAGTTGGTTAAATGTATATTTAAAATCCACTTCCGGTGAATCATTGGTTGCTCTGATATATAAATCTTCCATATTTAATTCCTAGTCTTAATATTAAATCAAAGTATTGTTTTTAAATGTAATTCTGAATATTGATTGTCATATTCAGCGATAGATTTAAAGTGATATTCAATAGGTAATGCCGAGTCTCTGGCGATGGTCAGCAAACCTAGCCCAGCCCCTTTGCTAGTCTCATCGCCAGTCGTGTCATCACTTCGCAACTGTGCTTTGTAGGCCGCTTTTACCTCTTCTTTGCTCATGCCATTGACCATGTCAATCTTGTCAGAAATACGGGACACGAACTCTCTGCCGACTACATTTCCACATATAATAAAGTACTGACCATCTTGCTTGCCCACAGCAACCGCCCCAATTTTTTCTGCATTCCCATCTAAAGACTGAGGGGAGTAATGCAAGGCATTTTGTATCATCTCGATAAAACTTGAAAAAACTTTTCTTGTGCTTGAAGGGTTTTCCGAGTTTTCAAAACGATGCTTAAGCACGTCTCCCATTGTCGCTATTGCATTTTGAGAAATCTTGCCACTGTAATAAAAGACAATACCTTTTTCTAAGGCCTGATTTTTGAAGCTACTAAATAAATCAATTTCCACAAAGTTCTCCTAAATTAAAGTTTAAAGCCAATAGCGCTGACGTCATCTCTGCGTTTTTGCTTGCCCTGATATTGGTAATAGGCATTCATCAGCTCAGTTTCTTGTTCAGCCATAGGCAACGCATGGTGTTTCAGCAGTAGCTCGGAGTAGCGTTTTTTACCAAATGCTATGCTTTTCTCACCGCCGATTTGATCAATAATTCCATCTGTAGTGAGATACACACACATTCCCTCAGTGATCTCTATTTCTGTGTTGGCCCACTTGAAATCCATTGGGGTGTCGATATAACCCACCCCTTTTTTGCTAGGGGCTAATACGTGTACTTCAGATTCATCTGGGTTAATATAAAAAAGTGGTGTTTTAGCGCCAGCGTAGGTGATTTTTTTCTTTGCGGTGTTCACCCAGATAAACACGGCGTCCATACCATCGTCAGAGCCGTCTTTGCTCGCCATTTTGTTAAACTTATGGTCTGCATCAGAGGTGAATCGAGCTTCTCCAATTTGACCAAGCGCGGCTTTAACTTTGCGGTTCATTACACTCAGTGCACTTGCTGGATCGTGACGATTATCTTCTACTAAAACATGGTCAATAAACGACGCCATAATAAGCGTCATAAATGCGCCAGGTACCCCATGACCAGTGCAATCTATAAGCGCTAAAAAGAAGCCATCATCAAATTTCTTGCAGAAATAGTAATCGCCACCAACCTTATCTCTAGGTTCCCAATGCAAGTAGTAATCAGAAAGGCTGGCAGCTAAATCTTGCTTTGAGCTTCTTAAGAATGAGTTTTGTATCACGCTGGCATAGTTAATACTTTCCATCACCAGTCTGTTTTTTTCTGCTTGCAGGTTGGTAATGACTTTAACCAGATCCTCTCCTATACCAACACCCAAATATTGACCGCTGGCGTTGGTGATGATAAATCCGTCGTTGAGTGTTTTTCTACCAGAGCCAGCTACTTTAAAACTGAGCTCTTCAATACTCATGGACTCATCAACAATCAGCGGTGATTTGTCCATAAAAGCGATGCAGCTTTTTCTGCCAAATAAGTCACGATAAAATGGCTTAGCCATTCCATCCATAAAGATATTTCGGTTAATCAGCCCTATCGGCCTGTTATTTTCAATCACGGGTAAACCAATGACATTTTCATGCATGGTAAACGCCGTCACTACATCTTCGTTCGTATGTACAGGGGACAATACAGGAACATTAATCAATAAGTTTTTTGCAATATATTCGGACTCAATTTCAGTTAAGCCTGCATTAGATCGATTTATCTCAGTGATCATATTTTCTCCGGGTTAAAGTGACTGGCAAGCATTACGAAGTGATGTCTGCCAGAAGCCATAACGAGAAAATAGAATTAATCTTTAGCCGATTAGGGTTGATTCACATAAGCTTCATAAAAGCTTAATATTAAAGGAGAAATTGACTGGTCATGGACTTGTGAAACCAAGTCCAATGCGGGATAAATTGGCCGTTAAGGCCGTTTTGGATGCTTATTTGCTGGGGCTGAAAAAGGTCTTCATAAGTGACAGCATTGAGGATGCTTTATCCCATGTTTCACGATATTCTTTTTGCATTTCAGAATCTGCCACAATACCGCCGCCAGCGTAAAAGCGAATTTCATTATTATTATAGATTGCGGTGCGAATGGTGATGTTGGTATCCATATTGCCATCAAAACCAATATAACCGATTGCACCACAATATAGGCCTCTGCGGTTAGGCTCTAGCTCCTCAATAATCTGCATGGCGCGTAGTTTAGGCGCACCCGTAATTGAGCCGCCTGGGAAGCAGCCGCGCAATAAATCTATGGCGGTCATATTGGGGGCGAGTTTGCCTGTGACTGTGCTGACTAGATGATGCACATTGGCAAAGCTTTCCAGTGCAAATAGGCGGTCAGCGCGTACATGCGTACAACTTTTACTAATGTCATTACGCAATAAATCCACAATCATCAGGTTTTCAGCGCGGTCTTTTAAGCTGGTTTGTAGTTCTTTAGCGTTCTCAGCATCTTGTGCAGCATCATCTGCTCGTGGGCGAGTGCCTTTGATTGGCCGCGTTTCTACGTGGTCCCCTACTACTTGTAAAAAGCGTTCTGGCGAAGCCGATAGCACTTGCAGATGCGGCAAATTCATATAAGTCATAAATGGCGCTGGGGATATTTTGCGTAATTGCAAATACGCTTGCCATGCATCACCTGTGGCTGGGGCGCTAAAACGTTGCGCTAGATTGACCTGATAGCAATCGCCCTCAACGATATAGCGTTTTATACGATTAAATGCCGATTCATAGCTTGTTAAAGACATATTGGAAGTGACTTCTGCGTGCACCTCAAATGATTCACGAGGGATCGCTACCTGTGTGTCTTCAAATAACGCACACAAGTTCGGCCAATCTTGCTTCGTTTGCGCATCAAACCCATGTGAAATAAGGCAGGCGGTTTTCTCACGATGATCCACCACTAGCGCCCAATCGTAAATGCCCACCATCATATCGGGAATATGTTCCGCATCAATTGCGGTTTCGGGTAAGCGTTCAACTCTGCGTGCTAGATCATAGCCAAAATAGCCTATCGCCCCGCCTTCAAATATAAATGAGCTTTGCGTTGTGGCGTAAGGCTCTAACGCTTGTTTCAATAATGCAAAAGGGTCGCCATTGTTTTGCGTAATGCCATCTCGTTGCCAAATCTCTGTCTTATCGCCTTGAGTGGTTAGCGTGATAAATGGCTTGGCAGCCATCACATCATAGCGTCCATATTGGCTGCCAGGCTGTCCACTATCTAAAAAAACTGCCCACGGTAAGTGTGCAATGCGCGTGAATAGGCTCGCGCTATCTGAAGTGTAGGGGAGTTTGAGTGTAAGCATGGATTGGCGCTATTTTACAGCAAGATAGGCTACTGCATAAGCTGGAAAGCAGACGCCAGCCCAGTGTTGTGTGATTTCTGTTTCAGCGGAGATGACTTGTTGAATATCGTAATATGTTCTATTTAAGCGTGTGGCTAGCGCTTGCAGCACCTGCCTACCGACGCCAGCGCCAATAATCGGGGCATCTGCACTGATCAGATTTCTAGAGAGATGTCTTAGCGCGGCTGATTGCATCAGTGATAATTGCTGGTCATGGAAAGCCCAGGCAAGCTGTTTCCAAACCTGGACATCAGCCTCTGCGAGATCGCGCCCTATCATGCGGGCGATACGGCGTGCAGTAGCCTCTGTGGACTTGTCTGCACCATCTGCGGTACTGCTCATATCGTCAGCTTCGTCTAAATAGCCCAGCAAGCGGTAGACATCGGCGGTGGTGGCAAAGTGCTCTGCCGCGACCCCGCAGCGTTCACCAGCAAAATCAATGTGCCGTGCTATTGCCATGAGTGGTGTACGTATCATGCCCGTATACACCAGTTCATCATATTGTAAGCGGCTAGCATCGGTAAAGCCGCGAATTTGTGGCACGCCATCGGCCAATAAAACAAAGTCTGTTGTCGTACTGCCAAAATCTATCAATAGCCCTTGTTGAAACTCGTGCGCCAAGTAAGTGGCGCTAGCGAGCCAGTTAGCGGAGGCGATATTGTTTGCCATGGCAGGTACTTGCTCAAAACAGACAAAGCCAGATAAACCCGCGTAATAACAAATATCTCCATTGATCAGGTTTTGCATGGTTTGTGCAATCTCGCATACGCCAGTGAGGCGATCAGGGAAAATATCAGCAAGCTCGCCTGTCATTGTGATGGCGTGCTGAGTAGCCTGTCGCGGCATTTCTGCGATAATGGCTTTAACCGCCGCCGTTAATTGATCTAGTCCCAGCCATAATGGGCAGGCTTTTTGTATAACCGCCAGCGCTTTGCCTGTGGGGTCAAGCAGTGCGGCTTTGACATGAGCTCCGCCTATATCCCAGCCAATAATAAATGTTTGTTGTGTCATACTTTTAAGTAGCTTTAGTTCAGGTGGTTATACAAAAGTTTCAACGCGTTTACGCGTAATAGTGGGCATTTTAAAATCATTTTTGCAGATTAAATCAATCACTAGTTGTGCAGGGTTGCAGTCCGTCGCCTCTGCTAATGCAGGGTAAGAGCTAGTCAAGCGAGGGTTAATTTCTAACAACCATATGGTTTGATCATTGACAATAACATCGACTCCTACGTAGCCTGATAAATCGGGTAGGGCGTATGCAATCTGTTGAGCGATTTCCTCAAATGCCTGCCAATGTTCGACCATACCATTCACAATGCTACCTGTGTAAATAAATTGCGTAGCTTCTAGGTTATGTGAAGCAAGGCGTTCAGTTTTTTGTAGGTTTGCGCTCAGTAACCATGCTTGCCCCTTTTTGCACAACATAGATAGGCTGGCAGTTTGCCCTTGCACATAAGGTTGGATCACATGGCTATGCTGTCTGGTTTGCATAAAGGTATTGAGTGCGTCGATGTTTTCAAAGCACGCGCTATCTTCTGCACCAACGCCATCATCTTGCTTGCAAACCCAAGCGCCCAGTTGTTGGCTTGCATGGAGTGCTTGCCAGGCTTGCCGGCGATAGGTAACGGGGGTAGGGTAGGGTAGGGTGTTAAACAGTTGGTAGCTTGTCTCTTTGCTTGCGCACTGCATTATCGCGCTCGACCCACAGCCTAATAACACTTTACCATGATGCTCTATCATTTTAGTCAAGCGCAATAAAATACCATCAGTCTCTGGGGCAATCACCCAAGTGGCGTCGCAGTGTGAGATACATTCCTCCCAGATTTTCCACCTATCGGCTTTTTCATCAATGACTTCTGAAAGGACTAATGATTGCTGTGTGGGTGCTGGTAAGCGTGCATCATGCGTTGTTAAAATAGTTAAGTTTGATATTTGTAACAAATCACGCAGTAAGGCATCTCGCATTGCGCTGCCCTCTTTGGCAAGACTGGTGGGTAGTGGCTCTCTCGATAGACCGCCTCCCGTGATAAACTCACAGACAAATATGTTCAAACCGACCCTTTTTAATGGTGACTGTTAAATTCAGTAAAAATTGTAAATTCAGCAAAATTATAGATTGAGAGCACTTTGCAGATTATCCCAGTGATTGATTTATTAAACGGGCAAGTGGTTCACGCTAAACATGGTGATCGAGCCAGTTACCAGCCAATACAGTCGCAATTATGCCCGACTAGCGAGCCAATGGCGATGCTTGACGCGATTATGGGCTTACATCCCTTCAAGATTTTGTATATTGCTGATCTTAACGCCATTCAGAATATTGGGCATCATCAAGACACCATCACGGCCATCAAACAGCGGTATCCGCAATTGGAACTATGGGTAGATGCTGGTTTTAAGGACGTCGCCAGTATCGCTCATTTTAGAGCACTAGCCATTGAAGTGGTTTTGGGGAGCGAAAGCCTGCAAGACATTGCGCATTATCAGCAACTGCTTGCGGCGTGCGATCACCACGCCATACTCTCTTTAGACTTTAAGGCGAATCAATATCAGGGCCCCGTAGAGCTAATGCAAAATGCAGATTTTTGGCCAAGTCGTGTGATTGCAATGACCTTGAGCAAGGTAGGTAGTCAAGCTGGGCCAGATATGCCGCAGTTGCAAGCGATTAAGCTGTTAGCTGAAGCGGATAAAAGCAGACTACAGTCTACCCATATTTTTGCAGCGGGTGGCGTTAGACACGAGGCCGATATACTGATGTTACAAGGGCAGGGTATTGCGGGCGCGCTGGTAGCGAGCGCCTTACATGCGGGGGGAATAAAACTATCTGTTGTTTAAGGGTTGTCGAGTAAATAAAAAAGCCCAACATCGTTGGGCTTTTCAGTAAAACAGTCAGTGGTTTGCTGATTAGTTCTTAGCAGCAAATGGGTGAGCTGTTTCTTTGTACAATTTAACAACGTCAGCAACTTTAGGCTCACGTGCAATCGCATTTTTCAATGCCATTTTTGTTGCTTTGTAGTTCCACTCTTGAATACGCTCGTCGATATCAGCACGGCTGTCGATAAACACGCCTACACAGATAAATACATTGTCAGCTTCGTCTTGAGGGATAGTACCGTCAGCAACGCAATCCATCACAGCCATCGCAATGCCACGTTGTGCTGGGCCAAACATTTGAACAGCTTGACGACCATTTTTGATTGTTACTTTGTTGAACATAACTGTTGCTGGTTTAACCATCATGTTAGGCGCAACAATAGCCAAAAGACCATTAACGCCGTATTTTTGGTCAGTTAAAGTGCGGCAAAATGCATCTTCAGCAGCACTGCCACGTGGCCCTAAAATTAAATCGATATGCGCTACGTTCAATAGATCCAAGCCACTGTGGTCTGGACGCTCTTCAATTACTAAAGCCTCACCAATTAAAACACGATCAATAACAGCCATTTATTTTCTCCAAAATTTAAAGTTTCCTAAGAAACGAAAAAGCATTGCTTTGTTAGCGATGCCGTACCTCAGCTCACGTCTGTTTAACAATAAGCCAAAAAATCTGCACTATTATCACATAAACTTGAGTGATTCGCTAAGGCAATTTAACATTCAAGTTCAAATAATGCGCTTGATGATAGCGAAAAATAAGATTATTGATTGCTAAATTAAAGCGGTAGAAAGCCCCTATTTCAACATTATTAATTTGATCTATGACATTTTAATGAAAAAATAAATGAAAAAACCACCATGGTCAATATGGCCGATGGTGGTGAGCTTAGTGCTGTGCTGCTAAAAATGCAACGCTAAGTATTACTCAAGGTTGGCGTGAATCGCGCGCATGCCTTCTTCAGTTAAGCCTTTAGCGTGGATTAATTCAGAAATCGCACCTTCTAAGAACACTAATGTTGATAGCTCAAATTGTGAGCCCATTGGCATGCCTTTTACTAGTGGGAAGCTGTCGTCCTCACCAATTTGAACCACTAAATCAGCAACATCCGCCATTGCAGATGATTTTTTCATTGAAATAACCGCTAATTTAGCGCCCACTTCTTTTGCTTTTTTAACGAAAGGCAATAGGGTTGCAGTGCCACCAGAGCCTGAAACTAAAAGCAATAAATCGCCTTTTTTAATTGCAGGCGTGACTACTTCACCTACCATGAAAACGCTGTAACCAGAGTGCACTAAGCGCATTGCAAAGAAACGTGAAACCAATAAAGAGCGCCCCGCACCACCAATAAATGTGCTGCCAGCTTCAGCGACTAACTTAAGTAGTTCGCCAGCTTTGCTTTTGTCTGTTACGTTTAAAATGCGTGTTAAATTATCTAAAATAAACTGTTGATGATCCATCTTAATTGTCCTTTTTTTACCTGATCTTAATGAGGGTTAATCTTGATTCTCTAAATAAAAAAACCACCAAATCGGATTACGCCGAGATGGTGGATTTTATTAACTACTAATGTAATTAAACTAGAAACTAGTTTAATTAAATATTAGTGAGCCAAGCCTGTGATTTCAGCAGCAGAAGCAGCTGGATCAGCAGCGCCGTAGATAGCAGCACCAGCTACAATGATAGTAGCGCCAGCATCTTTAACTTGTTTAACTGTTGCAGCTTTAACACCACCCGCTACAGAAACTTTAACGCCTAAGCCTAAGCCGTTTACCAAAGCTAAGTCAGCAAATGGAGTTTGACCAGCAGCTTGTTGGTCTAAACCAGTGTGCACGCCAATGATGTGTGCGCCTAATTTAACAGCTTCTTTAGTACGAGCAGCTTTGTCAGCTACGTTGATCAAGTCAACTTGAGCTTCTTTGCCGTATTTGTTAGCAACATCGATTACGCCTTTGATAGTGCCTAAGTCAGCAGTACCTAAAACTGTAACGATATCTGCACCAGCTTTGAAGAATGGCTCAGCTTCGTAGAAGCCAGCATCCATAGTTTTTAAGTCAACTAAGATTTTGTTGTTTGGGAATTTAGCGCGCAATGTTTCAAGCAATTTGATACCGTTGTGCTTGATGCATGGTGTACCGATTTCCAAAATGTCAACGTGTGGAGCTACTGTTGTAGCTAAAGCCACTGTTGCGTCAAAATCTAATGAATCTAATGCCATTTGTGTTAATGCCATGATATTTCCTCCAAAGGGTTTACATTGATACTACTATTGAACTACTAAAAATGGTTGCTACCAAAATTGAAGCGCTATCTTATAGCGCTATCACTCATCATGTCAACGCTCATTAGCATGTTTAATGCTAATGAGTTGTTTGGCACTAATGTGGTGCTTAAAGCTTAGCGGCTAAAGCTGCTTCCAATTTGTTTTGGTCAGCCACGAAACCACGAATACCTTCAGCTAATTTCTCTGTTGCCATTGCGTCTTGGTTTAACTCAAAACGGAACTCAGCTTCAGTCATTTTTGCTGGTGCTGTTTTAGTCGCGCCAGTATCTTTCAATACTTGCACTAAAGTGCCTTCTGTTGCAGCCAAATCTTGTAGTAAGTTTGGTGAAACAGTTAAGCGGTCACAACCAGCCAAAGCGATTAACTCACCAGTGTTGCGGAATGAAGCGCCCATTACTACAGTTTTGTAACCGTGTTCTTTGTAGTATTGGTAGATAGCACGCACTGAAACCACACCTGGGTCAGTTTCTTGTGTGTATTCTGTGCTTGGGTTTTTAGCTTTGTACCAGTCTAAGATACGGCCAACGAATGGTGAGATTAAGAATACACCAGCTTCTGCACAAGCGCGGGCTTGACCGAAACCGAATAACAATGTGAGGTTACATTGGATGCCTTCTTTTTCTAAGATTTCGCCAGCTTTAATGCCTTCCCATGTTGAAGCTAATTTAATCAACACGCGATCTTTGCTAATGCCTGATTCAGCGTAAAGAGCGATTAATTTACGGCCTTTAGCTACCATTGCATCTAGGTTGAAAGATAAACGTGCATCAACTTCTGTTGAGATGCGGCCTGGTACTTCTTTAGTGATTTCTGCACCGATTAACACTGCTAATTTGTCTGCAGCATTGTCGATTTGTTGTTCTTTAGTACCGCCTTGTGCTTTTGCGTATGCAATTGCTGTTTCAATTAACGGTGCGTATTGTGGAATTAAGCTAGCTTTTAAAACGAGTGATGGATTGGTTGTTGCGTCCACTGGTTTAACGCTTTTGATTGCTTCTACATCACCAGTATCTGCAACGATAGTGGTCATGCCTTTAAGTTGGTCTAATAAATTCGCCATAGTTTCCTCCGAGTTTTAACTGTAAATCGACTAAATTTCTAACTAAATAATAGGTCTTAGCAAGGGCTTGCTAGTTAAACATCAACCCATTTCAATACCGCCTTGTAATCAAATAGCTGTGATTTGTTACAAAAGCTTCATAAATTTGAGCCCATGAGTATAACTCAAAAATTCAATATCAGCATGTAAGTATGATGACAAGCTGAATTAATCTTCGATTTTTATGTTTTGGTAGTTATCTGGAATTGGTGGATAGCTTAAATTTAAGCTTTTTAGTGCGTTGAGTAATAGCCGCGAAACCATTAAATTGCGGTTGGTTTTTGAGTCAGCAGGGACTACATACCAAGGCGCATGCTTGGTGGAGGTGGCTACCAGTGCTTGTTCATATGCTTGCATATACTGCGGCCACAGTTTGCGTTCCTCTAAATCATTAGGGTTGAATTTCCATGTTTTGGTAGGGTCGGTCAGGCGCTCCTGCATTCTGGTTTTTTGTTCTTGTTTTGAAATATGTAGGAAGCATTTGATGATAGTCGTCCCAGTTTCCGTCAACATGCGTTCGAAATCGTTAATTTGCGCGTAGCGTCGCTTACATTCTGCATCGTCTATCCAATTGTGTACTTTGACTATTAGTACATCTTCATAATGGCTGCGGTTAAATACGACTAATTCGCCCGCTTGGGGTATTTGGGCATGTACGCGCCATAGGTAATCGTGAGCGAGCTCTTCTATACTGGGCGCTTTAAAACTCACCGCACGCGAGCTACGTGGGTTGCAACCAGTTAACAGTTGGCTGATAGTGCCATCTTTACCGCTGGCATCGATGCCCTGCGCAATCACCAAAACCTTATGTTTGCCTTGTGCGTGCAGGGTATTTTGCAGCGCACGAATTTCAATCGCTATTTTTTCCAACTCTGCTAAATCAGAAGCTTTATCGCCATTGCGTTGAGATTTATCTTGCGGATCAAATGCGCTAAGCGAAAAGCCTGTAGTAACGCGATATTGATCTAAATTGCTGGGCTTTGCCATTTTGACACTTACCTTTGTGGTGGTTGCATATCCATTGATTGTAACGAACCCATCACTCTCGCGAAAGCGGGAATCC
The DNA here is from genome assembly GCA_036504995.1 of Methylophilaceae bacterium. Lineage (GTDB taxonomy): Bacteria > Pseudomonadota > Gammaproteobacteria > Burkholderiales > Methylophilaceae > DASXUG01. The sequence continues at coordinate 64,088 of DASXUG010000015.1, forward strand.
ACTTTACTCATCTAACCCAGATTCCAGCTTTCACGAAAATGAAAATATTTACATCATTTTTATGAATGAACTCAACACTTCTTGCTTTAAAGAAGGATTTTGATTATTGCGATGCAAGATGATCCAGCGGGCTAGTGACTCCACGCCCGCCTTTGTTAAGAACATGGGTATAAATCATGGTGGTTGCCACATCACTATGCCCTAATAGTTCTTGTACAGTTCTAATATCGTAGCCGCCTTCAAGTAAATGCGTGGCAAAGCTGTGGCGCATGGTATGCGGTGTGGCAAGTTTGGTTAAAGCCGCCAAATTGACTGCTTTTTTAACCGCACGTTGCACAGTTTTTTCATCCGCATGATGCCGTCTAATCTTGTTGGAGCGCGGGTCAACCGACAGCTTAATTGATGGAAACACATACTACCAAGCCCAATCTTTTGCGCCATTTTGGTACTTTTTATCTAAAGCCATCGGCATAAATACCTCGCCATGGCCTGTGTGCAAATCTTCTGCGTGCAAAGCTCGTACTTTAAGCAAGTGCTGCTTTAAAGGTTCAACCAAACTTGCAGGCAGCATGGTTACTCTATCTTTAAAGCCTTTGCCTTCACGCACCAAAATTTCGCGCTTGGCTAAATCGACATCTTTTACCCGCAAGCGCAGGCATTCCATCACCCGCAAACCGCTCCCATAAAGCAAACTTACAATTAGCCACATCGTACCATCTAAACGAGTCAGCACCGCGTTTACCTCATCCCTTGTTAACACCGCTGGCAGGCGTTTAGGCGCTTTAGCTTGAGTCACATTATCTAGCCAAGGTAAATCGACCCCCAGCACCTCTTTGTATAAAAACAATATGGCGCTTTTGGCCTGGTTTTGTGTGCTAGATGACACATTGCGGGCGACAGCTAAATGACTCAAAAATCCCTCCACCTCTGCCGAACCCAAGTCTTTAGGGTGCCGCTTGCCATGATGCAGAATGTAGCGTTCAATCCAATCTAAATATGCCTGCTCTGTTCTGCGGCTATAGTGCTTAACACGAATACGCGTCGCAACTTGGTCAAGCAGTTTGGGGGGGTGACTTCTATAGGTGTGTTTGACATATTAATATCACTCAAGTAGGGTGCTATATAAACAAACTAACAATTGATTTTAATGATGAATTTAATATTTAAAAATATATTATACACCTGCCTCTCTAAAATTTTAGGGACGGATTTGGTGTCTACTTTACGTTAGGGTTTTTAACTTGAGCGAACTAAAAAGAGTCACAGTTTATGTAGATCATGTTGAATCATCCGCTGATTTCGACTGGGTTCAGAATTGGCTCTTCAAGTGGGAAGGAAAAGCTAAAGTGGCTGCATATTCTTCAGGTGGCTGGGAGCACTGTTGGGATATAGAAGCTCCAGTTGAGGCTATCGAGGAATTACCAGTAAATTGGCTTTGTGCAAGCGAATGGGCAACCCCTGAGATATATGGCAAACCCTAACCCATCATTTAAGCGGGACGCCTAACGGCGCCCCTTAATTCAAACTTTAGGAGTCATATGAAATCGCTAGGCCTCGCAATATTAACCGCATTCATTCTGTATGGGTGTGCCAGCGCATTGAATGTGAAAAATGCTGAAAATCATGCCCAAGCTGGCTATGCTGCACAGAGAAATGGCGATTGGCAAAACTCTATGCGTCAATTCGCGCAGGCAGTTGTCAACGCCGACCTTGGAGATGCCGACCCACAAGGCAAGTCAATTGTAAATTATGAGTACGGTCGCTCTCTTGGTGTGCTGTGTAAATATGAAGATGCCGAGAAATATTTACTTCGCTCTAAAGAGCTGAAAGAACAACTAGGTCTATCACCGTATTTAGCTCTTTACGAACTCGGACTTCTCAGCGAAACACAAGGCAAATATCCAGCCGCCGCAATTTACTTTGCTCAACTAATTCCAGAAATGAAAAAAGAGGGGTTACAAAGCCGCTATCCGCTGGGTGTCGCTGACGCTTATGACAGATATGCTACTGCGCTGGAAAAAACAGGTAAAACAACTGAGGCTTCGGGTCAACGCAAAGAAGCAAGTGCCATTCGCGCGGCAAATCCTGATGCAAAAGCTTTCGGGGCGCTCACGCCATACGGTACTCAGTGTGCAAACTCCTAACCAATCCATCAAGCGGGACGTTGCGCTGACGCGCATCGCCCCTTATCTCAAACGTTAGGTATAAATGAACGCTCAGATGAAAATACTTCTAGAGCAATTAGTAATTGTATTGCTTGGACTTGCTTTCTTTTTGTTATTTGGTTTTTCAGTTTCATATCTACCCAAAATCTTGCCCCCTTCACTAGGCTTTTTAGCTTACGCTTTAGCAATACTGTCTTTTATTGGGTTTTTACTTGTAATATTTGGCAGCTGGGGCATTGGCCCTATTGGCAAAAGAAGAAATATAGTTGCCATGGAAATGGACAAGCTAAGACGGAAAAAGTATGAAAAAGCTAAACAGCCATGGGAGTGCTAATGTACCTAACCCATCATCCAAGCGAGACTGGCTAAAGCCAGCCCCTTAATTCAAACGTTAGGCATTACGAAAATGACGATTAACCCAATTGAGGATGCTATTAGAAACTTAGGTGTTAAGAACCTTTTTAAAGTTGACGAAACGAACTATAAAATTGCCTTCCTACTTCATGAAAGTGATTGGCATCCACTCAAAGCTGATTGGTGGCGGGGTAAGCAAGTTTGTATTATTGGGGCAGATATAAATGGCAATTTCTTCTTACGACATTCTGATGGATCAGTTAGATATTGGGAGCATAAAAGCAATTCTGATAAAGTCATATCAAAAAGCGTAAAAGATTTTATTAACAACATTGAATGGAGCAACGATTTTTAATGCCTAACCCATCATTCAAGCGGGATGCCTAAGGGCGCCCCTTACTTCAAACGTTAGGCATTAAGACATGGCAACATCCCAAACTACCGTTGATTATTTGCTCGACCAGCTTTCTGGCTCAGGTGACGCCAGCGCAAAGAAAATGTTTGGTGAGTTCTGCTTGTACTTTGCGGGCAAGCCAGTCGGATTGGTTTGCGACAACCAGTTATTTCTCAAACCTACGAAGGCAGTCCAGTCTTTGATCTCGAGTCCAATTCAGGGGTCACCGTATCCCAAAGCCAAACCGCACTTTCTTATCGAAGCTGACTTGTGGGAAGACCGTGACTGGCTTGCTAAGCTAATTCAGGTTACGGCAGCCGAACTTCCAGCTCCGAAACCAAAGAAAAGAAAGAATGCCTAACAAAAGTGTTCAACGCGGACAGTTTGTGGCGGGACATTCGCTTCGCAAATTTTACGCCACGCTGCAAACCATTTCGCCAGCAGACTGGTTTCGTTCTGCTGGGTAACTTGGCGTTAGGTTTGAGTATGCAGTTTCCTTTAAGACTCCTTTCATTGTTACTTGTAATTAAATTGCTTATCGGCTCAATCTTCATCTTTTGTTATAAAAGCCGTTGATCCACTTTAGCTAGCTTTATTCCACCCAAAAGTAACGATTACAAATTTACCCTCACCATCAATTTCAAATGTACACAAATAGTGGAGTTTAAAGCGCCATTTTTTGGCGCAACAGAGTTTTCTTTGTTAATGGCCCCATCTCACTTCCATATCCACCATATTGCTAGTTATGTGTGAATCCGTTTTTTTGGTTTGCGCTGGTAGTGAATTTTGTGGTATTTTTTAAATTCTAGTTTGGTTGGTTTTGGTATTTTTTTATGTTTGTTACAGTTTATCTGAACCTATCATTCAAGCGGGACTAGTTAACGCCAGCCCCTTTATCTATGCATCGTGATTGCCATAGCAGCAACGGTTTTGCTGCACAATACGTAAGAGAGGAGAGTTGAAATGAACCTGATTTTGGAATGGAATTACATTCTGCTTGAAGCCATTCGCAACGTGGGCAAACTGCCGCCCACTAGTCCCGATCTTTCTCGCGGTGGTCCGCCACAGGTGGCGCGGTCAATCGGTGTCGTCTACACCGCCGTTTACGACGCTTGGAGTGCCTACGATGCGGTTGCCAAGCCAGTGCATCGTACCACTCCGCGCAAACCAGTTGCGCAGCACTCTGACACAAATCGTCGAAAAGCCATCAGTCAAGCGGCTTATCGAGCTCTTATCGACCAGTTTCCACCAGCCATTTACGAAGGCGGTTTTCGTCCCGCCTACGAAGCCATGCTGGCGGCTCAGCTTGCTAAGGAAGGCATTACCATAGGTGGACCCACTACTGCGCCAATAGATGTTGGCAACCAGGCAGCCGATGACGTATTGGCCTTCCGACACCATGACAACGCGAATCAGTCAGGATTGTATGCGGACACCAGTGGCTACTCCTCAGTGAATAAGCCCATGGCCGTATTGCTGCCCGCTGAGCCAGATGCTATAAGCTTTCCAGGTCGCTGGCAGGCGCTGACCTATCTGAACAGTGCTCACGAAGCCAAGACGCCCAAGTTTATCGCCCCGTATTGGGGTAATGTTAAGCCCTTTGCTCTTACAAGTGGCAGTCAATTCCGCCCGACCACGCCGCCGCAGTCGCCACTGAGCCAAGGTTATCTTGATCAAGCTAAGCATGTGATTGATATTCAGGCGCGGCTGACTCCTGAACAGAAAGTGATTGCCGAATACTGGGCTGATGGTCCGAACTCAGAGCTGCCCCCAGGCCACTGGACTGAGTTCGCCGCCTTTGTAACCGAGCGTTACAACTTTGACATGAGTCAAACTGTCAAGCTTTACTTTGCGCTAGCTAACGCTATCTTTGATGCCAGCATTGCAACTTGGGACGCTAAACGCGCTTTTGATTATGTTCGCCCCATTACGGCCATTCGTCACCTGTTCCGAGGCAAGCGCATCTTAGGCTGGGCAGGGGCAGGCAAAGGCACACAAGAAATACTAGGTGAAACTTGGAAGCCGTTTCAGGTCCCATCCTTCCCAACCCCGCCGTTCTCTGAGTTTACCTCGGGCCATAGTGGTTTCTCTATGGCCGCTGCCACAGTACTTAAGCGTTTTACGGGCAGTGACAAGTTTGGTTTCTTCTATGCGCAGAGTACGCCACTTAAGGCCGACCCCAGCGAGCCAGTGACCGATGTTGTTCTGCACTGGCCCACATTCAGCTCGGCGGCACAGCAGGCTGGGGAGTCGCGCCTCTACGGTGGCATTCATTTCTATGAAGGCAATGTGGTTGGATTGGAACTTGGTGAAAAGGTCGGCAATGCGGCGTACGCAAAGGCACAGGACCTGTGGTCTGGGGCATAGGGGGAACTAGCAAATTGTGCAAGCGGACCGCATTAGGTGCGGCCGCTTCTAAACTACCCCTAACCCTTAACTCAAAGGTTCGATTGCAATAGCCAACACCATGGGTTTTTCGATAGCAAAGCCAGAAACATACTTCATCTATGTGCTCCGTCTTGAGCATGGTCGTTGGTACGTTGGATCCACGAAGAGTATAGAGAGAAGAATGAAGACACATTTCTCCCGAGGGGGAGCCATCGCAACGCGAGAATGTTGTCCAGTCTCTGTAGAGGTTGTATACCGAATGATTGACTACCAAATTCGCTCTGACTGCGCTCACGAGCGAGCGGAAGTCATGATCGCAATACAATTTGCCACGCAATATGGATGCGAGAATGTTCGGGGTGCAAAGCACGGGAAGGGTTGGGCAGATAGGCCGAGTCCAAACAATCTTCGGGACATTGAAAGATATAAACGTTTCGCCGACACGATGGATGGTGAAAAACTGTTGGCGGCACTTGAATGTGTACCAGTTCAAGAGGTCATCGATGAAGATACTCAAAAGCGCCTTGTCATGCTCCTTAAGCGCAGATTACAAGCAGCAGCGCAGCAAATGCTACCTGACCCATCCCTCAAGAGGGACGCCTAGCGGCATCCTTTAATTCGACCGTTGGGCATTTAATCATTGAATTTGAGCCAGAAATTGTGGGATATCAGCGTTTTTCCCCATTGATTCTGCTATTAATTCATACGCTGGTAAGGTAATGTCATGATACCTTTTATATCGATTCATTAGGACGTATGGACTTTTCATTCACTGACTCTGAAGCCCAGTTATGCTACGAAGAATTAGCTAGTCTGATGTGGTTACGAACGGTGTTTGTGGTCGTGGGCGTTACGGCGATTGCATGCTCGTATGTTTTTATTGAGGTCATCCACAGCATGGGCGAGATTGTGGGTGCAGCCAAGATAGGCGGACTTATTGCCTCGATCCTAGCAATCATTGTATTTTGGCTGTTCGGTGGGTACTGTTTAAAGATGGGGCTACTCATCCCGAGGCAGACAGTCATTTTTGATAAGCTACGCAGGCAGATTGTCTATATTGCGCACACGCCGCTATTTGGGATAAAAGAGAAAAAGTACGAGTTCAGCGCGATCTCTAATATAAAGATTGTGGCGAATTTGTCTGAAGATGAGGCTGCTACCTACAGCTTGGTAGTTGCCGTCTTGCCAGAAAGCTCGATCGTGATGGGTGTTTTTCATGACCAGGAGCAAGCGGAAAATATTCTCCAACAACTGCGTCAGGCAGTCAGGTAGCCGCCTAAACAAATTCAGTAAAAGGCAGAAAATACGTGCCAATCATTACATATAGAGAGGGTGTAAGTTAAAAGTTTTAGGTGTGGTGACTCAGCAAATTGATTGACAATAGCAACCCTAAGCCCAGTTGAGCTTGCGTTTAATGAAGAGTCTGTCAAAGTAACGATAGTCTTGAGTAAAAAGGCATTGATTTTTTAAGTCTGAGGCTACTAACAACCATATTCAATACCAGCGTATGATTAGGCGCTTGGTGGATGTTTATGTTGAGTCACATAGCTCGCCTAAGCTATCTTTCAAGTAGGGCTATGGACTAAAGTACCCCTTTTAAACATTAGCAAATAGGATATCCATATGGGCCCGTTAACAATTTTTGGTGCAATCCAAGCTGCAGATTTAGCGGTAGATGCTGCCATCAAGGTAAAAAATCATTTTTTCAGTTCAAAGAGTGCAGACAAAACCGAAACCGTGAACAAGGCAGAGATTTCTGTAACCATTGAAACACTGCAAGCTGAGGTTAATATACAAAAGCAAAAGCTTGCCGAAGTGACTGCCGAGGTTGCGGATAATCGGGCAATCATTCAAGAGCAGAACGAAATTATTATTGAGCTCAGTAATGCATTAAAAGTTACCGCTGAAACGGCGCAAAAGTTAAGAGTATTCACCTTCATATTTGCCTTGCTGTCTGTAGTCGCCATTTTTGTTGCTGGGTATGTACTAATCCGCTAATGCATTCGTCATATGGTGCTGGTGCAATCGCATCCGTTTTGAAATAATGGTGCAAACATTGGTTTCGAATTTGTTGTCGCCACCTAATTTAATGTAAAACGCTATTTAACGTAAAAAGTTAGTCTTCAAACCAACTGCCAAGCTTTAGGAGAAACCATGAAAACGCCAGTATTGCGTCAAACTGTTGATTTATCAAGCTATCCTGATTTAGTTGTTATCTATTTAGGCATGAAGGTAAGAACTATGGCGGGCATTAAAACTCTATTGGGTTTAGGCCCTCAAATTGATAAGGCGGCGGCCAATAAGCCAGATGGTCTTTTGCATTATGAAAATAATATTATCTTTAGCTTCTTCCCTTTGCATATCGGTATGCGCTGGTATTGGCGGGATTTTGAGACTATGGAAGCTTGGACTAGATCTGAACCTCATCGTAAATGGTGGCAAGATTTTATGAAAAACTCTGGGGGTACAAGTTTTTGGCATGAAACTTATTTTATGCGCGGTGGTATGGAAGCCATTTATGATGATTCCAATTCGCCTATGGGATTTAAAGCATTTGCACCGATACAGCTAGCTAAGGGGCCAATGTTTTCGTCTAGATCTCGGGTTGGCGTCGCTGGTGATGCTCCAGCACAACCTGCAGGGACAACTGAAAATGAAATATACTAGCCAACAACTTGCTCGCCCTGGCGAGACACGTTAGGCCGAAAGAACTCTTCGCCAATCAGCTAAGCTATTTGTAGCTACAAGTTCATTGCGAAAAATATCTTATTTAAACATTATGCTTAGAAAGAAGTAGTAGATGGGAAAAAGTCGTTTAGAAGCATTTAGTGATGGGGTCATCGCCATCATCATTACCATTATGGTGTTGGAGCTAAAGGTTCCACATGGCGCGGGCCTCGATGCACTCTCGCCGTTGATGCCTAGTTTCTTTAGCTATGTTTTGAGTTTTATCTACGTTGGTATTTACTGGAATAATCATCACCACTTACTCCATGCCACTAAACATGTCACAGGTGGTGTGCTTTGGGCTAATCTAAACCTCTTGTTTTGGTTGTCGCTTTTTCCCTTTGCCACTGGCTGGATGGGCGAAAATCACTTTGCCCCGCTGCCGTCTGCAGTCTATGGCTTTGTACTTCTTATGGCTGCCATTGCCTACTACCTGTTACAGCGATGCATCATGGCTGTCGATGGCGAATCTTCAGTGCTTCGACAGGCTTTGGGATCAGACTGGAAAGGAAAGCTTTCTCCGCTACTCTACATTACCGCAATCGGCGCTTCCTTCGTCGCCCATTGGCTGGCGCAACTGATCTACGTTTTGGTAGCGCTTATGTGGCTTGTACCAGACAAACGTATAGAGCGCACAATTGAGCAAGATGGCTCATAACGTGCTTAATAAATCAATGGGCTTAGTCTCCATTGATTTATTTACGTGGGTAAACTTTGTGGAAAAGCAGTTTTGAAGTGTGAAAAAATAAAAGCTATTAGCCTTTTAAAAACCCATACCAGTATTCGTGGCGGTGATGCTCAAACTCGCCATAAAGTAATTATTCGCCTGTGCTTGCTCTTTGCATTGGGATTAGTTTCCATTAATGCTGTTGCTGATCAAGTGAAGCTTAAAAATGGTGATGTAATCACGGGAGATATTTTAAAGTTCAGTAATAAAAAGCTCATAGTTAAAACCAACTATGCTGGCGAAATCAAAATCACAGCATCTGAAGTACAGAGCCTGACATCGGAAAAACCCATGCATATAGTGACTTATAATGGGGATAAGTCATATGGTGTATTAACAAGTGATGAAGCCACCAAGAATGACATGATGGTGATTGACACTCAAAACACCTCTCCAGTAAAAAAAATCAGCATGGCTGAAATTATCTATATCAATTCAACCCCAGATGCAGCTGTCGATGAGGTTAAATGGTCAGGCAACATCAATGCTGGCGGTGCTATTTCCGAAGGAAACACTCAAACACGGGCCGTGAGATTTGATGGAGAGACGATTGCTAGAACGCTCAATAACCGATACACCTTAGGTGGTACCTATAATCGTGCAACTGATCGGAGTGTGAATTCTCAATTCAACAGCCGTGCATATGCTAAATACGATTACTTTTTCTCGTCTAAGTGGTATGGCTATGCAAACTCTTCTGTTGAGAATGATCGGTTTAGGGATATCAAGCTGTTTACAACGACTGGTATTGGTAGTGGTTACCAGATATACGAAAGTCCAGAACTTAATCTTTCCGTTGAGGGTGGTATCAATTACACACTTAAAAATTCTTATGTACTAGAAAATGAAAGTTATCCTGGTATGCGGTGGGCGCTTAAGTATGATCAGCTATTGTTTGATACCACCACACGCCTGTTTCACGAACATGAGGTGCTCACTGGATTTACTGAAAACAGTCAAACCACATTAAGAAGTAAAACGGGCCTGCGATTTCCGCTAATATTTAATTTTAATGCGACAACAGAGTTTGATTATTTATGGGATAGCAGGCCCGTTAATAATCTTAGCAACTACGATGCTAAACTGTTATTTACACTGGGCTATGGTTGGTAACTCACGGACATTAAACTGTTTCGGCGCTAGGTGACCGTTCAGCTGTCTTATCGCATTCACTTATAGGTGATTTCCAATTTTGGCCTCAAATGGAGGCTTTTATCAGGGTAATTGCCGCATTTTTAGCACGACTAGCAGCACCAGAACCTGGGCTTAATTTCTCTACTAGCGCCGCGCCTTCAAACAAAATCGTGAGCTGTTGACCAAGCGCTACTGGGTCTTTAGCGCCAGCTGTAGATGCAATCTTGGATAAATAGCCTTGTAGTTCTGCTGCCAAAACTGCTGAATACTGGTTAATTGGGTGATCGGGGTCTGGAAACTCCACAGATGCAATATGGAATGGTAATCCATGAAACTCAGGGGTCATGATCCACTGTTCAACCAGCTCGCAAAGCGCAACCAAAACATCAAGTGAGTTAGTTTTTTGAGTAGTTAATCTAGCATTTAGCCACGCGTAAAATCGGTCTGATTTTTCTCTTAGGTAGGCGGTGACTAGCAAATTTTTACTAGGAAAGTGGTTGTAAAGGGTTGCTTTTGCAATACCTGCCTCAGAAATAATAGTGTCCACGCCAGAAGCTTGAATGCCTCTAGACTCAAAAAGTACGGTCGCTGTATTTAAAATTTTATCGCGCATTTTCATGATATTTCCTTATAGCCTATTTCCGTCAGAATTGACTGGATGCATTAGTTCTTGTGGATAGAGACAGTTTACATAGCCTAAAGCTAACCTAAGATTTTCCACATGCTCCACCTCAATATAGCCCTGATTCACAAACAATAAATATGCTTGTCTTTGTTCAGGGGGGAGCATCGCGGCCTGCGGCAACTGGCATGTGCCAGTTTTCATTTTGTTATAAGCAAGTAATAACATGCTCATGGTGACTGGGTCAGTAGTCCCCTCATTGGTCGCAAGTGGAGAGTCGCCAAATGGTTCAGATTGATGGTGTATTTGCGTGGGAACCATAATGGTAAGGCTAAAACATAATGCAAGAGTCGTTGCTAAAAAACCCATCAAATATGTTTTTCGCTGCTGCTGTGTGCTTACATAGCTTGCAATAGATTGATTAACCAGTCGCCACGCCTGATCAGACCCCGTTTGAGCTTGTGTTTGAATTGCACCAATGCTTAGAAAAAACATTTGATCTAAGAATACCTCTGGAGATTTTAATGCGGCGGAATTGGCCGAGTTTAAGATGATCTGTTTGATCGCAGACAAATCCTCCAAAGACAGCTGAGGTATCTGCTGAGTTGCTGATTTTTTGCTTAATCTTTCATCGTTCCAATGACTCAATTTTGTGGCTAGCTCAAGCAATGGCTTGTTACTTTTAAATGGATAAGCGCCTGAACAACGAGCAAAAATAGCCGCAATAAACCTATCTATCATCAGGTATTTCAGATGATCCATTCGCAAACTATGAGTTTTACGCAATCTTAATTTCCTTAAAAAATATGCTTGCCAAATTCAGAATTCTTCAAGTAGACTGTAAATAAATGAACAGACCTGTCTGAATATTACCTGAGCATTGAATTAAAAGCAATCGTTAACACACTTTAAACTCATATTTTATATAGGATTATCATGCAAATTGCAAATCACGATAGCCAGTTAGCAGATTGGCGTTCTCATGCGGTTAAGCTGGAAAATGAAGTCAAGAAGGTCATCGTAGGGCAAGACAAAGCCATTCGGCTGATGAATATTGCTATTTTTGCCCGAGGCCACGTGCTATTGGAAGGCGGCGTTGGCGTAGGCAAAACAACCTTGTTGCAATCAATCGCAAGATGCATTGGTGGTGCTTATGAGCGCATCGAGGGTACGGTAGATTTAATGCCAAATGACCTAATCTACCATACCTACCTAGGGGAAGACGGGCGTCCAAAGATTGATGAAGGTCCCTTGTTAAGAGCTGGTGAACATTTATCCGTTTTCTTCTTTAACGAAATTAACCGAGCAAGGCCACAAGTGCATGCGCTAATGTTGCGCGTCATGGCAGAGCGCCATATCAGCGCGTTTAAAAAAGAATACCGATTGCCGCATATGGTGGTGTTCGCAGATAGAAACCAAGTCGAAAAAAACGAAACCTTTGAGATACCCTCGGCTGCACGAGATCGTTTTATGATGGAAATTCCCATAGATATTCCTGCTGACCGCGAACTAAGAAAAGCGTTGATGTTTGATGTGAAATTCCAGCATGCAGAAAATTTGACCAAGCAAGTTGAATCCAACGTTTTACAGTTTGATCAGTTAAATAGTTTCTCTGATATTTTGCAGCAACACATTAAATCGAGCGATGTGCTTGAAGAATATGCACTTGATTTATGGGAGTCAACGCAAAATCCAGAAAAATTTGGCGTGAAAATGGATAATGTTGACGTCACCCGATTGATTCATACAGGTGCAAGTCCGCGTGGCATGGGGATGTTGCTAAAAGCAGCACGTGTGAATGCATGGTTAATGAACAGAGATAGCTTATATCCAGAAGATATTCATGCAGTTTTCCATGAGCTGATTGCGCACCGCTTAGTGTTTAACTCTATGTATGAGAACCGCAGAACTCAGCTAGCAAGAGAGCTGACAGGGGAGATATTAAGAACAGTTGCTGTGCCATCACAAGTGAAAGCAGCATGATTCCAGCTTACGCTAAACCATTCAACTATCAAATCCCCTGGAAATCCAACAGCATCCATTACGGTGGACATCGCGGCACCCAGCGCGGCCTAGGGTTTGAGTTCAGGGGGCATGTGTCTTTGATTGACTACCCTGATGCCAGGCGGGTCGATTTGCGCCAAACATTGCGCGACCCTTATGAGCAGGTGCAAGTCAGGCTGTTTAATCAGGATAACACTACCCCTATTTATGCGATCTGCGACTTATCGAGCTCGATGCAATTTAAAGGGCAAGTCAGAAAGCTGGATGTTGCTAAAGAAATTGCAGCGTCAGTGGCTTACTCAGCGTTCGAGATGGGCGATGTTTTTAGTGTGATTGCTTACAACCAACATGTGATTGAGGCATTAACGCTTGAGCTTAGCCATCACCTACATCAATCGTTCGAGGTGATTGAGCAACTTGGTCAATATCAAAAAATGCAGGTAGGCGCTGAGGGCATATTAGAGGTTCCCGAATACCTGTCTCAGCAGAAAAGTCTGGTGTTCTGGATTTCCGATTTTCACATGCCCATCGCTCAGATTGAACAGGCGTTAAACGCAATGTCAGTGCATCAGGTGATCCCTGTGGTGTTGTGGGATGACATGGAGCATAAAAAACTACCTAAATTCGGATTTGGCAACATGCTTGACCCCGAAACTGGTGCGAGTAGAACTATTTTCTTTCGCGAATCCATTCGAGTTGAATTTGAGGCTGCCTTTATTGCGCGGAAACAGGCATTGGATAAAGTATTTGATCGTTTTGAAAGCCAGGCTATTTATCTCAAGGATAGATTCGACCCCGAAGTGATGTCGAAATATTTTGAAGAGACGATGGGCTAAATAACAATGAAAGAGTATATGAGAGTCTCAACGATAAAAAAGTTAATGGTGATTGGTTTTGCATGCCTAATGCCTTGGGCGGCGCTGCAAGCCAGTGAAGTTACAATAATTAGCCTGACTAATCCCCCAGCCAGTAATGGGATTCGTATTGGGGACATACTGCAGCGTGTGGTCGAGGTTGATGCGCCAGACGGTGTGCAACTCCCTAAAACCTCATTGCCCATGAAAGGTGACAATCGCAATGGGATCGAACTCCAAGATATTTTGGTTGAGAGCTCAAAGAAGGATGGACATCAACGCTATCTGATCACCATCAGCTATCAGGTGTTTGCTAATGCGAATCATCCTGTAGTGATGCAGTTACCCGCGGAGCATTTCATCTTAACTGGCAGTTCACAAGCATTATCAATCGATATCCCTGCCTGGCATTTTTGGTATTCGCCTCTCGTCTCAGCTGGCATTAAAAATGCTCGAGATCAGCTTCAGCCCCAGTATAAGGCGACATTGCTAGACTTAAACACCCATCATCGCAAGCTCTTAATGTGGGTAGTAGTTTTGGTTGTTGGCGCGTTTGGGCTTATTTATGTGAACGCAGATAAGCGCTGGCTGCCATTTATGGGTGGTGTTTTTGCCAAAGCGCATCGACGTATTAAGCAACTATCCAAGCAACCAGAAGCTGAGAAAGTTGCATTGATGTATCTGCATCAGGCCTTTAACAAAACTTATGGTGCAAACTTATTTGCAGATGAAGTGGATACATTTCTAATACAGCATCCCAAATTTACGAAGGTAAAACAAGAGATTAATGCTTTTTTTAAAGAGTCGAATATGACTCTATTTGGTCAACGCCAGAGCAATCAGGCTTCCCATCTAGGTGAGCTGGTCAGGCTCAGCAAGCGCCTCAGAGATTGTGAAAGAGGCGTTTAATGACACTATTACAACCATGGGCACTTTTGCTGCTCCCTATCGTTGCCGCGCCATTTGTATTTAAAAGTTTTCAAGGGCAAATGTACTCTTGGCTAGAAATTATGCCAAAAGATAGGGTTTCAGAGATCGCTAACCTAATCGTTAAATGTATCACCAGCTTGATATTCCTCAGCATAGTATTAGCACTCGCATCCCCTCAAGGAGCCAGCAGAAAAGAAACCAAAATTGGTAAAGGCGCACAGGTCGTATTGGTGATTGATCGAAGTGTTAGCATGGATCACCCGTTTGCAGGGGAAAGCACCAGTGGTCGTGCTGCGGAAATTAAATCAGCAGCGGCCAGAAGGTTAATCACTAATTTTATCGACTCGCGGCCTGATGACATGATGGGAGTGGTCGGCTTCACCAATTCAGCCTTATATGGCATGAAAATCACCACCAATCGGGATGCGATTCATTCTGCTATTAAAGCGGCTACTGGGCCAGCGCTCAATCAAACCAACATTGGGGCTGGCATTACTGATGCAGTTGGCTTATTTGACAAAATTCAAAGCTCTGGCTCACGCGCGGTGATTTTATTGTCAGATGGTGCAGGCAAGCTGAGTCCGCACGTCAAATATAAACTATCCCAACAATTAGTCGCTAAGAAGTTAAATCTGTACTGGATTGTTTTGCGTGAACCGGATGACATCAGTATTTTTACCAAAGACGTCTACGCTGATGACGCTGTGCCTGATTCAATCGCTTTAGACCGTTATTTCAAATCTCTTAAAATTAAATATAAGGCGTTTGAGGCAGATAACCCAACAACGCTGCAGTCGGCTTTGCAAGACATCGACTCAAAAGAGAAAAACATGATTCAGTATTCGGTCACGATACCTGGGCATGATTATTCAGCCAATTTAATTACCTTGGCATTGATACTTAGTGTTTGTATCTTGCTCATTAAAAATCTAAAGGTGCGTACATGATAAGTTCAATTACCTACAAAAATGCGGTTCTGGGAGTGCTCTTGATGGCAGGCCTGGTCGGCGCTGGCTATGAGTCATACCAATGCATCGAGATTACAAAAGTAAATCATTTGATGCGCAGTGGGCAATTAGTGACGGATGACGCTTACCCGCTACTGCAAAAATTCACAGCAGCTTACGACCAAGGCCTAAAAAAAGATTACAAGCATGCGGTACAAACTTATAGTCAATTATTAGACGCTTCGCCATCGCCAAGTGAGCAAGCCAAAATTCAATACAATATTGCGAATAACTTATTTGAATTTGGGCTGATACGCAGAATTAATGAAGATGGCACATTGCAAGATGAGGCCAGATACGCCTACACCCAAGCTAAATTGGCATACGAGCAATCCTTAAGATTAAATCCACAAAGTTCACCTGCTAAATTCAATCTGAGCTTATTGCATTCAGTGATGGCGAACAATATGAAGCCTGCGCCCAAAGATCAATCGACGATGGAATTAAGCAACTTGCCGATTGGATTGCCATGAAAAGTATTATCACTATCTTAAAAGAGCAGCATGAGACGCTACTTTATATAGCCGTCATGGTCTTTTTATCGCTAGCGCTCATTAAGCCCACCATCCAGTTAAAGCAAGAGGTTCATAACTACTTGCTGGTGGCTGATGTGTCACAAAGTATGAATGCCGAAGATGAAAAACTAAATCATCAAGCAGTGAGTCGGTTAGCTTATACCCAGCATCTCATGAAAAATATTGTGCAAACATCCCCTTGTGGCACCTATTTTAGCGTCGGTATCTTTGCGTCGGATAATGTAGCTTTACTGATTAACCCGCTGGAAGTATGTGCAAACCTCGATGTGATTACAGACTCAATTGATCATTTGGAGTGGCGAATGGCCTGGAAAGGCAACAGTCGTTTAAGTTTTGGCGTCAAGGCTTCCGCCAACGTGTTTGATTCACTCAACGTTCCAGCGCAAATGCTGTTCTTTACTGATGGTGATGAGGCGCCGAGAGTTAACGTTACCATTAAACAGGATTTAAGTACCATACAAATTGGACAGAATTTCGCATTTGTTGGGGTTGGCGGGCCGTCAAAAGTGGCTGTACCTCGGTATAACTCAGCCAACAAGCGAGTCGGCTACTGGCCAGTGAGCGACAACAATAATGCTGGTGCAGTGGGTGTAACCTACTCTGACCCTAGCCAAGATGAACCAGATCCGCCTGTAGCTTATGCAGAGTATGATCGATTTTTATCACAGCTAGAGGAAGATTACTTAAAGTCATTAGCCAGCGAATTTAATGCAAAATACATCAAGGGTCAGGACAACAAAGCGTTTTATACGTTTGTACAAAACCAAAAGCCTGCAGCAAGTTTTGTAACTGCATACTCAATACGATGGCTATATCTGTTATTGGCAGTCGTCTCGCTATTACTTACCTTCTTGCCGAGCCTGTTGGCAAGTGGTTTATGGCGATCAATAAAGCTAACGCGCTCAAGATAAACTACTTTGCGGCGACTCTTTTAAAAGCAATTGTTTTCCGCTAGACAGCAAGCTGCCGAACTCAGCCGCAAGTAGCGGCTTGCTGAAGTAATAGCCTTGTATTTCATCACAGTGGTTTTGGCGCAAAATAATACAATGTGCTTCTGTTTCTACTCCTTCAGCGATGACATTAAAGCCGAGATTATGAGCCAGCGAAATGACGGCAAGCACAATAGTTGCATCATCAGGGTCTGTAAGCATATCGCGTACAAACGCCTGATCTATCTTTAACGTGTCTACTCTGAAGCGTTTGAGGTAACTTAGGCTAGAATATCCAGTGCCGAAATCGTCAATGGAAAGCTTAACCCCTATAGCTTTAAGTTGGCTGAAAGTTTCTATCACTTTGTCAGTGTCTTGAGCGATTAAGCTTTCGGTAAGTTCTAATTCCAGTAAGTTAGGGTCTAAGCCAGTTTCCGTTAAAATTTCCATGACCCACTTAGACACATCCTGATGTAGAAATTGGCGTATAGAGATATTGACAGCGACACACACTGGCGGAAGCCCAGCGTCTAGCCATGATTTGGCTTGCAAACACGCAGACCTTAACACCCAGTCACCTATGGGTAAAATTAGGCCCGACTCCTCTGCGATAGGGATAAACTCTGCGGGTGACACCATCCCCAGCTCAGGGTGCTGCCAACGCAGCAATGCCTCGCAGCCACAGATTTTACCGCTTTTCAGGTTGACCTTTGGTTGATAGACAAGATGCAGTTGGTTTTTTCTGATTGCGTTCCGTAACTGGTTTTCTAGCTTTACATGACGTTGTAACTCATCATTCATCTGGTTAGTAAAGTATTGAAAGGTGTTTCTCCCGACACCTTTCGCCTGATACATCGCCACATCCGCGCGATCAATTAGGACCTCGGGTGACTCACCATCTTGTGGAAATAAGCTGATGCCTATACTCACAGATAAATGAATCAGGCGCTCATCTACAACGGTTTGACGGTCAAGATTAGTGAGAATGGTGTTGGCAATGGTGTAGGCTTTATCAGTGCTATTCAAGTTTTTAAGTAAAATGAGAAATTCGTCTCCGCCTTGTCGCGCAATAATGCAGTCTTGTGTGGCCAAAGAGGCAAGCTGGTGTGCCGTGGCTTTTAAGACTTCGTCACCGAAGGTATGGCCATAACCATCATTGATGATTTTGAAGCGATCCAAGTCCAGATAAAGTAAGGCGAAAAGGGTATTGGATTTGCGTGCTTCGGTAATTGATTCAATAATGTGTTCTAGCATTAACTCACGGTTGGGCAATCCAGTCAGTCCATCATGCGTTGCAAGATAGCGGATATGCTGCTCTGAGAGCATGCGCTCAGTAATATCCTGAATTGCACCAACCACGCGTATGCCACGGCCCTCGTCGTCATACAACAAATGGCCGCGAATTAGTAAATTGGCATACTCTCCATTTTTGCGCAGGAAGCGGTATTTATCATTGCAACTCTCAAGCTCGCCAGATTGAATTGTGAGGATTTTAGCTGCCACTCGGTCGCGATCATCTGGGTGGATACGGGTAACCCATGACTCTATGGTGGGATCCATATCCCCAGATGAATAGCCTAAGCAACTTTGAAAATTCTCATTCCACCAAATACGACCATCCGCAAGATTCCAATCCCAGACGATATCACCAGTTGCGCGGGCAGCGGCATAAAACCGATCTAAGCTCTCTCGCAAAGCGGCTGTTGCTCGTTTGCGCTCAGAAATATCATTAATAAACAGCGTATGTAATTCCAGACCGTTTTGCTTAAAACTCGCTACGCGTAGTTCAGCGTCAAAAGCGTTTTGAGCTCCGATAAGGGTTAGCGTGTCGGTGCCTAGAATGGCTGCCATTTGAGACCAGTCAATCACCTCATGTGCTGATTTAACAACCTCAGCGATTGGGCGACCTAGTACCTGCTCCCTTGAATAGCCAAACATAGACTCTGCTGCATTATTCCACTCTATAATCGCCTGCTGAGAATTAAGACTAAGAATGGCGATATTGGAGCAGTCAAAAATGGCACCTTTTAATGCCAGTGAAGCGGCCTGATGTTCTTTGGCTTCTAAAAGTTGATGAACGGCGGAGGTCAGGTTGTCGAGTGCTTTGTCTAACAGAAGTATTTCATTAAAACCCTTAGTGTTAGTCGTCAAAGGGGCATCAGGCGCACCATCCAGAATATTGGAAACGCGTTGCTCCAAATCGGATAGCGGTTTACACAGACGGCGAGCCACGTGGGCCGAGATTAAGGCCAGTCCAATCACTAGCACCAGCCCCATGCCAACAATTTGATATAGTTGCTGACGAAGTGGGAGTTCTATAAGCGCATCTTTACGTGATGCGACTACCAGCCATGAAATACCGCCTTTCAGCGTGATGCGGCGGGCAGCAACCCAGCGCCGTTCGCCATCCATATTCATTTTGCCAACAAAAGCCTTGTTGGAATATTGATCTAACGGCAACAGCTCTTGGGGCGGAGGAAGTGGTATCCGCTTTACTTTTGAATCACAAATGATGCGAGGGGTTTCCCCGAGCTCAATGATCTGGAATTGTGTCTGGTATCCCTTGTTAAGGGAGTTCATAAAGTTGTTAATTGCAGGTAAATCCAGGTCGGTATCGAGCACACCTATCAGACGGCCACTGGCATTACGAAGCGCCCTGACATAACTAATTCCCCATAAAGGCTCACTTTTGGCATAGTGGATAATCCATTGGTAGGATTTAAGCCAGGTTTCTTGGGTTGGGCTGTTCAAAGCAGCAATATAGAAGGGCCGTACACGCGGATCATATCCACTGGATGGATGTTGCTCATTGAGAACAAAACCGTTGTTAGTCAGAAGATAGTTTCGAGTGACTTGGTCATTTACTCTTTTTCCAGGAAAAAGCCATAACAGTATCTGGCCACTAGCAGTTCGTTCTAAATTTCCGTACTCCCCAGTTTCAGGTAACACGATGCCTAGGTAGCTTAATTCTGGTCGTTGCTCAAAGGCTGACAACGCACTTTCCAGCCTTTCCCGTAATGTTGCTGGTGTGACTTCACTGAATCGAACTACACGCTCCGCAGAGTCCGCTGTCAATTCCGCAGCCCTGATTAATATCTTTATGCGCTCTGTTCCCCGATCCAGTGTTTCCAGCACCTCTTGACGCGATGCCTCTTCGGTGCTGGATACCCCTTGCCACACCATGATACCCAATAAGACTAATCCCAAAACTATGACTAGCCCTGTGATGTTGGTGACTAATACTCTTACAAAAGAAGGGGCAAGCGTGTGGCGCGCTCTTTTTGCAACATCTTTAGAAGATGGGGGGAGTAAACTCATTCTTCAAATGTAAAATATTGATAACTAGATGCTTTATATGACAACTTTTTGTTATTCTTAACTAACATTACACTCCCGATATTTTTGCCAAAATTCCTTAGGTAGCTAATCGTAACTTTTAGAATGTCGAGTTATGACCTAGTTTTTTCTTGTTAAACCTTGAAGTTGCGTATTTCCGATAGGATATGATAATGAATTGAAAGTGCTGGCGCAAGCTAGCTCTTGTGCTAGGCTTGATTTAGTGACTGGAAATTTGATTATTAAGTCTTTTTAATTTAATTGAGTTATTGAATAGAGGTTGTTGCCAGATTAAAGTGAAAAAATTAAATTCTACAAATGCCCGCTAATGGCCCAAAGCAGATAATAAAAAAATTAACACTCCTCCCAGGATATATCTAAATCACTTAGTGAATTTAGATACTCGTCTCGGGAAATAAAACCTACACATGGATAAGCACCAACTTTATTTATTTCACCACGCACTAATTTTTTAGTGAGTAAAATTGCTGGCATGCATGGGATGAACGGGCCGTCACCTAACCTAGCCGTCAGTTCGAATGTAATTGATTTATCGTGGCCCAATTCATCTTTACCAAACAAGTCCATATGAAATGCACTATTGGAACTACCCAACCAATCAAACAAAAATGATAAATGTAATAACAGTGGTGCAAATTTATCTAGCTTTCCAATCAACCCAATGCGTACCAGCCACGATAATCCCCAAAGAGTGACGTGGATAAATGGGATTTCTAATCCTGCATAAAAGCGAACTGTCTTAAGTTCGGGGTATAGTTTAGGGAATAAGGCCAAATCTGGTACATCACAATTACCCAAGAGTCTCCAACCCACTTTTGAGTATTTCCTTGCCCTTAAGCCTTGCCAGCCGTATATGTCTGCTTGATGGCCATTAATAAGTGTTTTAAAGGGTTTACCCGTATAACCTAGAATTGCGGCAGTAGTTGCCAAGCCTCTTGCCGTTCTTTGGGCGGTGGTAATTCCATAATCAATCGTTTCAATTGATTTGAACTGACTTTTGTAATAATCCATCAAGGCAGAGGTTAAGCAAGGAACAGAGCTGGCACCACTGATAGCTAATACATTATGTTCCTTCGCGGCTTCATTAAGACTTACTATTCCTTCAACAAAGCTGCGTCCATCTGCTAGATCAATATAGTGAATATTATTGTTAATGCATGCTTTGGCAACATCATAGCCTTGTCCTTGAAAGGGGCCCGATGTGTGAATAACAATGTTTGGCTTTATGATATTCAAAACATTGGTAATTTCAATATTAATATCTAAAGTTACCGCTTCAGGCTTATTTTTGGCATTAATATTCGAGATGAATTGCTGGGCCTTCTCTAAGGATCTCCCAGCTACGATCACTTGGATGTCGATTTCCTGCGCTAACGATTTGGTAATGAAGCTTCCAAAATTGCCATATCCGCCAATGATAAGGACTCGTTGCTTCAAACATTGTCCCTTATTTTAAATCGACCCTTATACTCATAAATCTTGCCCCACCATGGATGTGTAATTTCTACTTGCATATCAAAACTGTTTTCATCCACAGCCTTTTCCCAAGCATTTCCTTCACCGATTAGCAAGGTTAAGGGGATGGGAATGAAGTGACCAAATAATTTTAAAACGTATCCTTTGTGCTTGAGCTTGGTATATCCATCTTCCCAATGCACAGTCATTTTCCAGCCAATACCAAAGCGCATAATTTCTATCACTTCATTGCCTACTGTTTGAATCATTCGAGATTTAAACTGGTAAGGTTTTCTGTTTTTAAAATGGAATATACGCTTAAATGTAAACTCCTTAGTGTCCCTGCTACTTTCGAATCTGACAGTTACTGGTACATTTTTTTCATTGTGAGGTGGTATCCCACCTAATAGCCAGAACAGCGGCGAAAAGAGCTTTAACGGGCCTTTACACATGACATCTAAAGTCCCATCAACAGTATTAACATCATCAGAGTATGGACGGTTTAAATAGTGCTTATGCATGACGGGAAGCAGTTCATGCCAGCTACTACCAAAGATGTTCTTGAATATAGGTTCGGACTTAAGGTTTAAATTGTCTATGCGTGGAATTTTACTTTGGTTAATTAATAGGTTCCTAACGCCGCGCATCCAAGGGTAGGTTAATCTTGATATATTGTCAGACCAAAATAAAGATTTATTCAATAGGTTAAATAACCCTTTATATTCAGCGAAACGCGACATAAATCTTAGGGCTTCCTTACCATGATAGTAGTGCGAGCCGTCATAAATGATCATTCCTTCATCAAGATCATAGGCGCGTTTGTTAATTTCCTGCATCAGTGGATGATCAACTGATTCTCTGGCATTTAACAGGTTAAGCGTACCGTATTCTTTTTTTATCCTTATGGCTTGAGCTGCATTTTTACACAACGGGCAATCGCCATCATATACAAACCATATTTCCTTTTTTTGAACTAACTGATTCATACTGGTTTTGTTACCATCAAGAAAAATATTACGATTAACCCTATGAATGCGGGCCATCCTAGGATAAACCAAATTTTAAACAATCTGTGATAGCGCGCTGGAAGTGGAGAGTTACTTTCGACACAATTTACTAATATATTTTTTAGTTGAATCTGTATCCATACAACAGGCAACCAACATAGCCCAGCCAAGGTATATATTGCGTAAGTAATAAGCAACCACGAATCCATCCAACCATACCCGCTTGCATTCACTAGCCATGCTCCACTGAGTACCTGTGTAATAACAGCGGGGAATGTAAAGAGATAGTCAGCTAATACTGTAGACCTAGTTGCATATAATTTTTCAGCCAAATTAGTGGTGAATTTAGCACGGAACATAAAAAAAGCAATGCCAATACCTGTTCCAAATAAAATGGTGGAGCTAATGATGTGGATAGTTTTAACGATCAAATAGATGTTCATATGAAGTGATAATACCATCTACTATTTATATTTTAAGTTACATTTATTTAATGAAGGGCTACATAACCGTCGTTCGCAACATGGACTTCTGGCCCATAGCAGGCATTCTAGTAATCTGGTTTTTTATTTAGCTTTCCTAATAATTGCGCGCCAGTATGCTATTAATTATGATGTGGTAATCCTGCATTCAAGCATGACATCAATCGAGGCAAAAAATTGACTGATAAACCAGACGAAATTGATTGGATCGAAGTTACTCGAATAGCACATCAACTGGAGATTGACCATGGACGTAATGCTAGTTCATATGCGAAAAAACTAGCTGAAAAGGCTGAACAAGAAGGCAGTAAGGCTAATGCGAAGCTTTGGTCTGCAGTATCGGTATCATTGAAAGTTCGTACGTCCACATGATAACAAACGATATTTGGTTAGAACTGCAAGCTGGTGGTCGGCTTTGGGCCACAAGTCAGGTCGTTAACGACAGCTATGTATATGCCACCCCACCAAGCCTGCTAATTGTGAAAGCCACAAACTCACCAATAACTCTTGGGTCATTTGTGTGAATTACGCCCTCAACTTTCAAAAGCCCGCAATCTACGACAACTGGGTTTATTGAGACAATCTTCCCGTAAGCTCGATATTTCCAGCCAATTAACTGCTCAATTCCAATTTTTTTGTCTGGATTACCAGAGAATATGAATTCCCATGTTTCGCCTTCATCAATGTAAGCACTGAATTCAAACTCAAACTCCGCTCCAACTTTTGGGATGTTTCTTTTGTCGTCACTGAACTCATCCATAATACACAAGGTTGTCCCGCCAACCTCAATTTTTGCTTCGAGGTAGGGTCCATCGGTTGAAAGAAAACGCGCAAGGGACATTTTAGGCCTTAGATTTATTATAGCGATTTAGAAACAATGAGTTAATTTTAATCCAAGTTATTTGTATTGGGAACTTACAGCTGGAGAATGGCCGCTAAGGGCCAACAGTGAAGATTCTCAGGGTCAGTTTTTGAATGGTGTAATTCCTCAAGCTTGCCGTTCCTATGGATTAACGGCATGATGTCCAATAAGAGATTTTCTTCAATTTCGTTGGGCGTCAAAGTAATGGAATCGTTAATTAGTATTCTACAGCGTGCTATCAACACCAACCTTGAGAAGGGTTGGCTTTATCTGCCACGTAACCAAGAGTGGAACATGGATACATCCGGTTTTCTGCTAGATATTGATGAGCTAGAAGACAACGACTCAAATAAAGAGGCGGCACTTCTTATAGCTAAGCAGAATCTTGTTGAGTCGTTAGACAATCAAACAATTGAAGATGTATCAAGAGGCGCTAAAGGTATTGAAAATCCACCATCTGATAGCCTACTGCTTGAGGCTTTCCTCTACTATTACAAATACGATGCCTTTCTACCAAAAAGGGGCTATATGCCAACTCCATCAGAA
Organism: Methylophilaceae bacterium; assembly: GCA_036504995.1. Classification (GTDB taxonomy): domain Bacteria; phylum Pseudomonadota; class Gammaproteobacteria; order Burkholderiales; family Methylophilaceae; genus DASXUG01. The sequence goes on from DASXUG010000015.1 coordinate 88,568, forward strand.
AATTTTATTTCAAAAATAGATAGAGAGTTTTTCGACTTGTTAGGCAATGAGTCTCTCAATAAACCCTGCCAAAAAGAAGGCTGTTTTAGAGGCAGGGTTACTTCGAGCATGTTCTGTCGGGTCCATCATTTCGAAATGGTTAAAGGGAAACCATGCCCGTTCACAAGTTAAGGCCACCCAACCCATCCATCAGGGGGGACGGGCTAAAGCTCACGCTTATAGAAAAGTGCAACTATAAGTAGTGGAAGCCATGGGCCAAGAATCACTAACCAAGTAGCTGATTGCACATACATATTTTCCGAATATGGGGCACCATTGATTAAGCCAGTAGACGTCAATATGCGCATGAAAATTATAGTGAATATAGGAATTGCAGGTGATAAGAACGCGCACCAATATCTTTTTTTGTCAGACACCTTCATGCGCAATGTGATCAATATTGGAATAATTGCAAATACGATAACAAGAAAGTAGAAAAATATACCTGACATATATCCTCTAAAGTCCAAACTAAGCAGTAGAAAAGGAGTTTTTATGTGTGCATCTTGCCGTTAATCAATTTGGATTGCAAGCTGAAGGTCAGCTATGGGCCGAATCTTGCCCCACGATCTTTGAGCTGGCTTGACACAAAGCTGACATTAAAAAATACATCGCTTTAATAATAGGCCGTGTCTCTATATATTCCGAATTTTTGCAACTTATCTGGCATTCGACATTTCTTCAGTTGGGGTTATGTGTGTTGCATAAACATTTGGGCTAAGCCTCTTCATTTGCTTTGATACGGCGAAGCAATGTTTTGAGCGTGTTGACTTCATCTTGGGAGAATCCACGCAAATGGGTATTGAAACTTTCTGCAATAAAATAAGGGACTTTTGTGGCAAACTCTTTACCCACCTCAGTCAGTTCAAGGTAAATAATCCGCCGATCTTTCTTGCAGCGTTTGCGAATTATCAAGTTTTTCGATTCCAGTCTATCTAGCATGCGTGTCATCGTACTTGTTTCCACGCCTGCGCATCGAGAAAGCTCAGCCGCGGTGCGCGCTTTCTCATGTGCAATGAGCAAAAGTGGAGCCCACTGCAGCGCAGTTAGATCCATTTGTGCCATTTTTTTATCAATGGTGCGATTCAACGCCAGCTGCGCATGCTTAATCAAATAACCAATCGACTCCTCGATTATATAGTTATGACCACTGTAAAACTCAAGCTGATCAGAATGTTTTGATTCAGTTTGCGTTGTTGCGAAATCAGCATTAATAGGTGTTGTTTTATTTGTCATCGTGGGTATATAATACTGCATATGCAGTAATTGTCAATGCAGCAATAATGGTTTTTATAAAGTAACAATATACTAACCCATTATTTTGCCGCTAGTTCATTGCAGACTCGGTGATTGCTGGCCAATGCTGGTGCTAATTGAGTCAACTCAACTTCGAGTTAGATTTAACTCAACTATTGATTTACCCCAGCCAAGGAATTTTGCATGATTGGAATCGTCGGCATTGCCTTAAAACGCCCTTATACCTTTGTGGTAATGGCTTTGCTCATGTTAATTACAGGGGTGCTATCCGCGCTCCGCACCCCTGTGGATATTTTCCCTGAGATCAAAATCCCAGTGATTGCCGTGGTTTGGCAATACACGGGCTTGCCACCAGATGAGATGGCGGGTCGTATTACTACCTTATATGAGCGTGTACTCACTACCACAGTTAACGATATTGAGCATATCGAAGCTAACTCTTACACGGGCTTTGGTATCGTTAAAATCTACTTTCAACCTGGCGTTAATATTGCAACAGCCAACGCTCAGGTGACGGCGGTTTCTCAGGTTGTAACAAGACAAATGCCGACAGGTACTACACCTCCGCTAATCCTTAACTACAGTGCTTCTACCGTACCTATTCTGCAAGTGGCATTGTCGGGCAAGGGTTTGTCTGAGCAAGCATTAGGAGATCTTGGCCTAAATAATATTCGTACCCGCTTGGTGACTGTTCCTGGCGCTGCCGTGCCATACCCATTCGGCGGCAAGACACGCCAAGTGCAAATTGACCTTAACCCCCAAGCAATGCAGGCACGCGGACTTTCTGCGCAGGATATTTCTAATGCGTTAGCGTCACAAAATCTTATTCTGCCTGTTGGGACACAAAAAATCGGCAGTTATGAATATAGTATGCGACTGAATAACTCGGCCAAAGATATTCAAGAGCTTAACAATTTACCCATTAAAGCCGTAAATGGCGCGACTATCTATATGCGCGACGTGGCTACAGTGCGGGATGGCAATCCGCCTCAAACCAATATCGTGCATGTGGATGGTAGCCGATCTGTATTGATGTCGGTACTTAAGAATGGGGCAACATCAACTTTGGATATTGTTTCTGGCATCAAGGCTAAACTTGAAGAAATTAAGCCTACCTTGCCAGATAACTTGGTTGTTTCACCAATTAATGATCAGTCTTTATTCGTACGCGCTGCCATTTCTGGCGTTGCGGTAGAGGGGATCATTGCTGCTGCTTTGACCAGCCTAATGATATTGCTGTTTCTTGGTAGCTGGCGCTCTACCATCATCATTGCGATTTCTATTCCATTGTCTATTCTCGGCGCGATTATCGGTTTGTCGGGTATTGGTGAAACACTAAATATCATGACCTTAGGCGGCCTTGCGCTGGCGGTGGGGATATTAGTGGATGATGCAACCGTGACTATCGAGAGCATTGAATGGCATCTTGAGCATGGTAAAGAGGTCGAAACAGCGATTATGGATGGAGCAGCGCAGATTGTTACGCCAGCGTTTGTATCGCTGCTATGTATCTGTATCGTATTTGTGCCGATGTTCTTCTTGGATGGTGTGGCCCGTTTCTTATTTGTACCGATGGCTGAAGCGGTTATGTTTGCTATGGTGACCTCGTTTATCCTTTCGCGTACTTTAGTGCCCACCATGGCTAAATATCTGCTCCAGAAGCATGATTTGTCTCATGGTGATGGTGAAAAAGCAAATTCACGCAATCCATTGGTGACTTTTCAGCGTGGTTTTGAGAAGCACTTTGAGAATATACGCGCAGGGTATAGAGACTTGCTTGCCATGGCGATTAACCATCGCAAGCTGTTTGTGTTGGTCTTTATGGGCTTTATCCTACTGTCGTCCGCGTTGATCCCATTTCTCGGCCGTAACTTCTTCCCAACTGTCGATAGTGGGCAGATATTGATGCACGCACGTGTACCTGTCGGTACTAGGGTGGAGGATACCGCCTCAAGTTTTGCAGCAATCCAATCGGCAATCAAGCAGGTGATCCCTGAATCACAAATTGCCACTATGGTGGATAATATTGGTATGCCAGTGAGTGGCATCAATATGACCTATAACAATACTGGTCTGATTGGCGCGCAAGATGGCGATATACAGATTGCGTTGAAAGAGGGCCATCGCCCAACAGATGAATATGTCCGTGCATTGCGTGAGCGTTTACCACGTGAATTTCCGGGTACTACATTCTCATTTCCTCCGGCAGATATTGTCAGCCAGATTTTGAACTTTGGCTCGCCTGCGCCAATTGATTTGCAGATTCGTGGCGGTAAGTTAGATGCGGATTTTGACTATGCGAATAAGCTCATCAGCAAGATTCGTTTAGTGCCTGGGGTGGCCGACGCACGTATACAGCAGTCACGCAAGAGCCCCTTGTTTGAAATTAATGTAGATCGTACCCGCGCGCAGCAAGTTGGCGTTTCTACTCGCGATGTGACGAATAATCTGGTGGTGAATTTGGCAGGTAGCTCGCAAGTTTCACCAACGTTCTGGCTCAATCCGACTAATGGGGTGTCTTACCCTATCGTGATACAAACGCCTCAATATCGTATGGATACCTTGTCTGCATTGTCCAGTTTACCGATCAGCGGCACCAATGCAAATGGCGATGATGTCAGCAGTCCACAAACGCTAGGCGCAATCGCCAGCTTTAAGCGCGGCATCACTAATGCGGTGGTAAGCCAATACGACATTCAATCCATGGTGCAGATTAATGCCACCACACAAGGGCGTGATTTGGGTGCAGTGGCTAAAGACATTAGGCAGATTATCGATGACACGGCGGATCAAGTGCCTAAGGGGGCTAAAGTCGAGCTGCTTGGACAGGTAAAAACCATGAACAATGCGTTCTCAGGTCTGTTATTTGGGCTGCTAGGGGCAATCGTGCTGATTTACCTGCTGATTGTGGTCAACTTCCAGTCATGGAGTGATCCTTTCGTCATCATCACGGCCTTGCCCGCAGCGTTGGCAGGTATTATCTGGATGCTGTTTATCACCTTTACGCCTTTATCTGTGCCCGCGTTAACGGGCGCGATCATGTGTATGGGCGTCGCCACGGCAAACAGTGTACTGGTCATAAGCTTTGCGCGCGAAAAACTGGAGGAGCTTGGTGATGCCACCAAAGCGGCACTTGAGGCAGGCTTTGTGCGCTTCCGCCCAGTGTTAATGACCGCTCTCGCAATGATCATAGGCATGGGCCCGATGGCTTTAGGTCTTGGTGATGGTGGAGAGCAGAATGCGCCTCTTGGCCGTGCCGTGATTGGTGGTTTACTTTTTGCGACAATCGCCACCCTGATTTTTGTACCAGTTGTGTTCAGCATTGTGCATCGCAACTATAAAAAACCCATAGCAACCCCCCATATCCTTGGAGAGCCACATGCAATCTAATCAAACTCAATTAAATTCACACGGTAAATTATGGATCACTGCAGTGGTGGCGGTGCTCATTGCAGCAGGGCTCGTTACCTATGGCATAGCCAGTCGCGCAAATAGTGATGATAAACTTAAGGATTGGACAAATGCGCGCGCGATTCCCTCTGTAAGCGTGGTCAGTCCAGAAGGTCAAGGGGCTACATCCTCACTAGATTTGCCCGGCCGATTCGTGGCCTACGCGCATGCGCCTATTTATGCCCGTGTCAGTGGGTATCTCAAAAGCTGGACTGTGGATATTGGCGGTCAGGTGAAAACAGGGCAGTTGTTAGCCGAAATTGAAACCCCAGACCTTGACCAGCAATTATTGCAAGCACGTGCTGATTTAGCGAGTGCTGAGGCCAACGTAGCTTTGGCGCGTACCACGGCAAAACGCTGGCAGGGCATGCTCGAGAGCGATTCTGTTTCACGTCAGGAAGTGGACGATAGAACGGGCGATCTCGCCAGCAAAGAAGCGATGCTTAAAGCTTCACAGGCGAATCTGGATAGGTTGATTGCCACCAAGCGCTTTGCCCGTATTGTTGCCCCATTTAGCGGCACAGTGACCGCACGTACCACAGATAATGGCGCCCTTATCACTGAAGGCGGCACGGGATCAGCACTGTTTGAAGTATCGGATACGCATAAACTCAGATTGTATGTGAATGTGCCGCAGAACTTCGTTAACAATATCAAGACTGGCACCACCGCTGATATTAACGTGCCTGAGCATCCAGATAAAGTCTACACAGCCACGGTGGAATCGACCTCTGGTGCAGTAGATGCTGCTTCAGGCTCAACATTGGTTCAGCTTGTGGTGGATAACAAAGCGGGAGAGCTATTACCTGGTGGTTATGCCAATGTCAGCTTGCATCAAACTGGTCTGACTAGCAGCGTTAGCATCCCCTCGAGTGCACTTATTTTTGATCAATCTGGATTGCGGGTTGCGGTTGTTAATGCAGGCGACAAAGTGAGTTTGAAAACGGTCACGATCTCACGCGATTTAGGCAAGGTTATCCAGCTAGCATCGGGGATTGAAGCCACCGATCGCGTGATTGAAAGTCCGCCAGATGGCATTTCCGATGGTGATGCTGTACATGTGGTTGTGCCAGCAGCCAAGCCAACTGACGGTGCAGGATCAAAGCCTGTTGCCGATAAGAAAAGCTAGTCACGATGAAGCCGATGAACCCAACTGCAATAACCGCTTTAGGCATTGCCATAATGCTACAGGCATGCTCCATGGCGCCCGAGATGAAAATACCTGAGGTGCCTGTAGCCGCCAGCTATAAAGAAACGCCCTCATGGATGCTTGGCACAGATGGCATGGTGGCAAAACCCGCTGATGATTTACCTCGTGGCGCATGGTGGAAAGTCTATGCGGATACAGAGCTAGATGAACTTGAGCAACGTCTGATCGCTAATAACCCAGATCTGGCGGCTGCCGTGGCGCATTATGCCCAAGCAGAAGCCTACAGTCGGCAGTTGCGTTCCAGCTTATTTCCCAGTATTGATGGGTCGGTGAATGCCCAGCGTTTGCAGCAGTCGGACAATCGCCCTTTACGTAGCACAACCAGCCCTAGCCAATACAACGATTACTCAGCTGGGGTACAGGCCAGTTACGAAGTTGATTTGTGGGGGCGCGTCAGTAATTTGGTCAAATCAGGCAAAGCCTCTGCCCAAGCTGGAAAGACGGACCTTGAATCCACTCGTTTGAGCTTGCAAGCTCAACTCGCTCAAAATTATATTGCCTTGCGTGGTATCGACCAGCAAATCGCACTATTACATGATACCGTTGCCGCTTATCGTAAGACGCTGGATTTAACAACAGTGCGCCATGACAATGGTATTGCGCCTGGATTAGATGTTGCCCGCGCCAAAAGCCAATATGAAACGGCACAATCGCAAGTCGAGCAATCACTGGCGCAACGTGCGCTAGCTGAGCATGCCATTGCAGCTTTAGTAGGGGCTTCAGTTTCAGAGTTTTCGATTACCAGCCGTATTGACGCAATCTCCTTACCCGCAATACCGCTTGGTGTTCCATCCACACTCCTGCAGCGTCGTCCTGATATTGCTAGTGCCCAGCGCCGTGTTGAAGCCGCTACAGCCACGATTGGCGTGACTAAAGCTGCTTTTTTCCCCAGCCTGACCTTGAATGCCGCGTTGGGTTTTGAGAGCGCATCCGCTAGCAATTGGTTGGCTGCACCAAGCACTTTCTGGGCAATAGGCCCATCCGCATTACTGAATTTATTTGATGCAGGCAAGCGTAAAGCGCAAGTCGCTCAAGCACAGGCCGTGCTGGAAGAGACGGGCGCGAGTTACCGTGGTGTGGTTATCGGCGCCTTCCAGCAGGTAGAAGACAACCTTGCCTTGCTCAATCATTACAGCAAAGCGGCTGAATCGCAGCAATCAGCCGCCACTGCAGCACAACAGTCTTTAGACTTTTCAATCAGCCGCTACCGCCAAGGCGCTGCCAGCTACCTCGAAGTTACCGCTTCGCAAACGGCAGCCTTGCAGACACAACGTGATCTGCTTGATCTCAATACACGAAGGCTACAAGCCAGTGTGCAGTTGATACGCGCTTTGGGCGGTGGATGGGCTGACCAGCCTGAACATTAGCTTCCCATTTGTAATAATGAGATACCGACTCTGAATGTGAGTACGACTGCAATACTCAAAACAGGCTATTTCTGGGCATAAAAATTACAACTCTTCCTGAGATGAGGTAAGTGGTTGTAAGTTGTATCTTGATTGAACTAAGTACGATGGCGTTCGAAAAGTTACAAAGTGGAAGTCTGTAAACGTCTACTAAAATGGGTTAAGTCCAAAGACTAATTACTATAATGAGCCCAAAGGAAACGGAGTCATCGGCATTTCATTTGGTAGCGTTACCATCCCCACTAGGTTCTATCAATGGGCAGTTCGATATCAATCAGTGAGAGTTGAATCTATCAAAGAGCGCCCCATTAGACCCCTCTAGGGGGGCGTCTGCTTCAGAGGGGAGCCCCCTTGGAGTTCTGTCAATAACTGTACGAGAAATAACCACTTTGAAAGCAAAACATATTAATATTACTAACTATTGAAACCTTAGGTACAAATAATGGAAAAAGTTGTTTCATCCACTCGACTAAAAACAGATCCAGTTTGCCGAAGTATAATTACCTACCTTGGTGATAAGTCTAATGTTATTGGACTTGATAATGCTATCTTATATTATGACTTCCCATTATTCCGGGACTATGATGATGAGTTATATCAACCCTCATTGTTAATATTAGATGCAATACTTGGAGTGGTTGTAATAAGTGTATCTGAGACAGCGTTTGATATCGCCAGAGATGATGATTTATTAGAAGAGTTCCATGCACTTCTGCATGCGAAATTTCTGACTAGCAGGCGCCTAAGGAAAAGCATTACTTCTCTCAAGTTTGAAATTAATACTATCTTATATTTACCATCAGACTCAAATCCATTGGCAATCGATTATAAAAATCACATTGTCAAATCGCTCGAAAGTTTGCAAACAGACTTAATGAGTCTTCCGCGAATACAGTTAACTGCGGATGACCTCCAGGAAATTAGGTCAATAATAGAAGGCTTCAAAGCATTAGCAAAAACTAAGGCCAGAGATATAGCTCCAGATGGATCCCAACCTAAAGCGGAGGTTCTACGAAAACTTGAAGAAGAAATAGCAAACTTTGATGCACATCAAAGAACTGCTGCACTAACAGTTGCATTGGGCCCTCAAAGAATTAGAGGTTTAGCTGGGTCAGGTAAAACTATTATATTGGCATGGAAAGCCGCTCATATTCTTTTGACTGATCCAACAAAAAAGATCCTTTTTACTTTTTACACTAAAAGTTTGTACGACCTGATAAGAAAGCAAATTACAAGATTTTATAGGCATTTTAGAGATTCTGATCCAGATTGGAGTAATTTACACGTCCTGCATGCATGGGGAGGAAGTCAGGAGGCAGGAGTCTACTACAACACATGTATGGAGCATGGCGTCTTTCCAAAAAGATGGGATTCAGTTAAAAATTTAATCGATCCTTTTAAATTTATTTGTGAAGAGTTAACTAAAAAAACAAATATCGAGCCCAAGTATGACGTAGTTCTTGTTGATGAGGCTCAAGATTTACCTGACTCATTTTTTCATCTTTTATTCCATTTAACTAAAGGTCAGCGCGATGAGAAGACAATTATTTGGGCTTACGATGAGTTTCAATCCATTTTTCAACCCAAAATGCGTACCCCAGGAGAGTTGTTTGGTTTAGATGCTGACGGCTCCTATAGAGTAGATCTTGATAGATCTGCAAAAGTTAATGGGCTGTCTGATTTTGTGAGTAATGATCTTGTATTGTACAAGTGTTATAGAAATCCACTGGATGTTCTAGTTTGCAGTCATGCTTTAGGATTGGGGATTTACGGTGGTGCAATTGTACAAATGCTACAAGATAAAGATCATTGGGAGGATATCGGTTATGAGGTTGAGGTAGGTGAGTTTGTAACAAACTCACCTACTATTATTAGACGACCTGAGCAAAATAGCCCATTGTCTATTTTGGAACATGAATCAAGAACTGAAATTGTTAAATGTTTTAAAGCAAACAATCTATCAGATGAGCTTGATTGGATAGTTAATGAGACACTTTCATTATTCAAAGGAGGATTGCTACCAGACGATATTTTAGTGATTTGTTTAGATGATAGAAATGCAAAAACTTATTTTGGTGCATTATCAACTAGATTTGCAAATAACAACATTTCAACTCACGATGCATTAGCGAATCCCTTTACTACATCATATTTCAAAGTAGAAGGCAAGGTAACTTTAAGCACGGTCCATAGAGCAAAGGGAAATGAAGCTGCAGTGGTTTTTGCAGCGGGTGTTGATGCACTTTCTTATAGTTTGAACGGAAGAAAGGCCAGAAATAAGATTTTTACAGCATTCACTCGCGCAAAATGTTGGCTGAGAGTTAGTGGAATGGATAATGCAGCACCAATTTTTGATGAGATCGAGCAGGCTCTTGGCAACTCTCCTAAGCTAGTTTTTAACTGGCCTGATATGGCAGTAGTTGAAATGTTGCAACGAGACATTAGTACGCGGCAAAAAGAAGCAAAAAAACTTAAAAGCGACTATATGAAAAAAATGGCTGAATTAGGGTTTAGTGAAGAAGAGGCATTAGCAAGCAGCGGCTCTCAGGAGAAAAGCATTTGACCCCCAAAGACTTCGCCTCTTCTATGATAAAAAGTTTTGCAGTATACGAAGGTATGGGGGAAATATCGCGTTGCAACAGTCTTGCATCATTGCCCGTAAACAAGAGTTTTAACTCTCTAGCCTTAGACACGTCAGTGCCATACCCAGATGTTTTTTTTCATGGACTAAAATTAGATCACTACAATTTCCAATTGCAAGACTATTCTTTTTTTCAGTTTAGTTACAACAGTGAAAATGATATTAGATATGCCTTTTATCCTTCACCATATGGCCCTTCAGAACTAGCTCAGATACAAGAGCTTAAAGGGATGCTGGAGCATGATGAGATAGATGCCGAGGCGTACACAACTTTTATTCAGGAAATTAACAAAAACTATTCCAGATCCCTTATTCGGTATGAATATAATACTGATCAATATCGTCCGGGAGTTCATCCTGCCTCACATTTTCATATTGGTACACATGGGGAAGATAGATGGACTGTGGAAAAAAGGTTAACCCCACTGGCATTTAGTTTATTGATAGGAAAACTTTACTTCTCGCATCATTGGGAATGTCTGACAGTTTTTAATCACGAGAATATAAGATTATCAAATGAATTTGATTCGCAATTGCTTCGTGAAAAAGCAATATGTAGTGTAACTCCAGGCGAAAAATTTACTATTCACGATAAATCTACTTTTTATTTTTTGTAAAAATGAAATTTATTCTGTAGGCAAACAACATCAAAAGTGTATCTAACTTAAGGGGATATTTTTTCGTAATGAAAAAATCGATAAGCTTACTTACTTCTTAAGATTTAATCGTTTCAGCTATAAGCCAAGTTTAACTTAATGGGTCTTGATGATTTATTAAAGTAGTATGGGAATAAGTCCTTGCAATTTTACATTATGCAACACAAAGGTAAACTTTCTGTTTTCAAAGCAATAGTTTGTGCTGTTGATGGGAAATGGCACGGTAGGGAGCTTAAGCCTTCAGAGTCCAATGGTAGATCGTTATGCTAAATTTGCAACTGAACATTTAGCGCTAGCAGCTACTCGGATCGACTCTGGTCAACTTGCTAAGGTGATTCCGTTGTCGCGTTTTAGTCACGCTACTGAAAAAGCGGCTTGATGCGAAACTTCTCTAACCTGCTAGGGTGTTGGTGGGGGATGCGAGGCTCGAACTCGCGACAAACGGATTAAGAGTCCGCTGCTCTACCAACTGAGCTAATCCCCCGATTGAACATAAAAGTGCTTGAGAATCGTGTTCTAGAGCGCGTATTATAGCAATCAAACCTCCATCATCAAAATATGACTTATAGAAAGTTGCTTTATGGCTTTGCAAACTGTTGTTAGCTCCCCGTTTCAAGATCAAAAACCTGGTACTTCAGGCTTACGTAAAAAAGTTAAAGTGTTTCAGCAGCCGCATTATTTAGAAAACTTCGTTCAAAGTATTTTCGATTCTATTCAAGTACCACAGGGTGCTACGCTGACACTGGGTGGCGATGGCCGCTTTTATAACCGTGAGGCCATACAGATTATTCTGAAAATGGCCGCTGCGAATGGGTTTGGTCGCGTGCTGGTGGGGCAGGGCGGTATTTTGTCTACCCCCGCAGCTTCTTGCGTGATTCGCAAATATAAAACCTATGGCGGGATTATTCTTTCGGCCAGCCATAACCCAGGGGGTGAAAACGGCGATTTCGGTATTAAATACAATACGGAAAATGGCGGACCAGCACCAGAAAAAATTACAGAAGCCATTTTTGCAGTGAGTAAACAAATCACCGCTTATAAAATTGTTGAGGCGGCAGATGTTGCGTTGGACGTAATTGGCGAAACTGATTTAGCTGGTATGACCGTACAGGTAATTGATGCGGTGGCTGATTATGCAGCGTTGATGGAATCTCTGTTTGATTTTGATGAAATTAAAAAATTGCTGGCTTCTGGTTTTAGAATGAAGTTCGATGCCATGCATGCGGTGACTGGGCCTTATGCCAAAGAGATTTTTATCAATCAGCTAGGCGCCTCGCCTGATAGTGTAATGAATGCCGTTCCGCTGCCTGATTTTGGTAATGGTCACCCTGACCCCAACCTCACCTATGCGCACGAGTTGGTGGAAATTTTATACGGGGACAATGCGCCAGATTTTGGCGCCGCTTCAGATGGTGATGGCGACCGTAATATGATTCTTGGCAATCACTTTTTTGTGACGCCATCTGATAGTTTGGCGCTCATCGCTGCGAATGCGCGCTTGGCTAAAGGCTATGCGCAGGGCATTGCGGGTGTTGCGCGCTCTATGCCGACCAGTGCCGCGGTGGATAAAGTGGCAGAGTCCTTGGGTATCCCATGCTATGAAACGCCAACAGGATGGAAATTTTTCGGTAACCTGATGGATGCCGATAAAGTGACGCTATGTGGGGAAGAAAGTTTTGGCACGGGTTCTAGCCACGTACGAGAAAAAGATGGTTTGTGGGCGGTGCTGTTTTGGCTGAATATTTTAGCGATTAAACGCCAATCGGTTGAGCAAATTGTTAAACGTCACTGGTTGCAATTTGGGCGCAATGTGTATTCACGCCATGATTATGAAGATTTGCCATTAGAGGCTGCAAATGGCGTGATTACACACATACGCGATAGTTTTGGCGCATTAACTGGGCAAGCATTTGGACGCTACACTGTTAAAACTTGCGATGATTTTAGTTACACCGACCCAATAGATGGCTCAGTCAGCACTAAACAAGGTTTACGTATTTTGTTCGAGGACGGCTCTCGCATCGTGTTCCGTCTTTCAGGCACAGGCACAGAAGGCGCGACGGTACGGATTTACCTAGAAGCGTTTGAACCAGACCATAGCAAACACGATATGGATGCGCAAGATGCCTTAGCTGAGATGATACAAATCGCGCTGCAAATTTCTGAGTTAAAGCTAAGAACTGGGCGTGATACGCCAACGGTAATTACTTAATCCTATAAATAGTAAATCGCTGCCGCAATGCCAATAATTAAGCCAAACTTTACTATGTAATACAAAGGCTTGCTAAATTTTTTGAGCTTGCGGCGATATTTGCCTACCGCCCAAAAAAAGCGGAATACTTTATTAATGCCGCCTGTGTCATCCCCTGTTTCGTTGGGTGAGCTTGCGGCGGTCATGACCACGCGGCCTAGCCAGCGGTTGATGGCTTGTGTCCAGCGGTATTTCATTGGGCGCTCTATGTCGCACAGTAAAATAATGCGCGTTTTGTCGCTGTCATTCAGTGCCCAATGTATATAGGTTTCATCAAACATCACGCCTTCACCATCACGCCAGCTATAGTTTTCTGTATTGACGTTAATAAACGCACGGTCGTCATTAGGGGTACTTAAGCCCAAGTGGTAGCGCAGCGAGCCAGCATAGGGGTCGCGGTGTGGGTTAAGCTTGGCGCCAGGAGGTAGTTCGGTGAACATGGCTGCCTTTACATCTGGTACCTGCTTGAGCAGTGCGACTGTTTTCGGGCAATATTGCAGTGCAGAGGGGTGGCTGGCCTCGTACCATTTGAGGTAAAAGCGCTTCCAGCCTTTTTTGAAGAATGAGTTGAATCCTGCATCATCATTTTTTTCTGCGGCTTTGATCTTTTCTAGCTGATCGAGGGCTAGTGCTTCATCTCGTATCATCTCCCAGTTATCTTGCAACAGTTTCAGACTGGGGAAATCACTCACAGGCAAATACGCCTTGTTAGTCGGTACTTTGGAAAATAGATAGATAAAAATGTTAATCGGTGACACGACAGATGAGTGGTCAAAAATCTGCCTAAAAAAGGGCAACTTGGCTTTACCGCGAAAGTGAACATACAGGATACAAGAGGCGTATAGGGCGAGAACGATATATTTCATGATGATTGCTTTAAATTTAGCTAAGGCATTGTAGTTTTGTCGCGATGGGGGCGCAAGATTTATTGCGTGGTTCTAATTGTGCTATATCAAATATAAGCAAAAAAATAGGCCAGCAAGCTGACCTATTGTGATGTTACTGCCGCATAAGATTTAACTTATTTTTTGTTGCCAGTTTGCTTGGCTAACCATTCTTGCGGGTCCAGTTGACCATCACCTGATTTATCCATGGCGGTAAATTGTGTTTCATTCAGTTTTAAAAACTCTTCTTTTGAAACGGTATGGTCACTATCGGTATCCACCAATTTCATCATTGCCATTGTGCGTAATTCGCGGCTAAATCCGCCTGTAGCAAGACTGATAGATTGGTTGCCTTTGGTGCCTACCCATTCTTTAGCGTCGATTGTGCCATCTTTGTCAGTGTCTAAAGCATCAAATAGTGAGCTGTAGAAACTATCTGCTTCTGCTTTTGACACCATGTGATTACCATCAGCATCTAACATTTTCATCATATCCATTTTATGCAACTCATGGTTGTAACCACCAGTGCTGAACATGGCATCTGCAAAAGCTGAGGTAGAAAGTAAAACTGATGCTACTAAAACTACGTTTTTTAATTGAATCTTCATAATAAAACTCCCAAATAAATAGTTTAAAAAAATTGCCAAAGTTAAAGGTTAAATTTCAAAGGTCACGTAACGATTGTTGCTAGCAAACGTTAGTCTGTGATGATGAAAAAACCTTACAATTATTTTTTAAATCGTTTTAAATGGGTTTTATTACAATGAGTTGCGATTATTAATTGGATTCAACTTGTTTGATTGTCATGGTGTTTTGAAATAAGCGTACATCCATCCGCCCCAAAAAAGTCATCCCGAGCAGCACATCGCCTTCCAAGCCAGGCGCGATGATTGCGCCCACGTCATGGGCTTGTATGCCACCTAATTCAACGGTATCAAGCCGCGTCATATAAGAAACGCTCTCGCCATTCGCGGTTGTGGTGTTGATTGCGGTACGGCTCTGTATATGTAGAACATCCGCTAGGCGCTGTGAAATGGCTACGCCCGTAGCGCCAGTATCAACCAGTACATTCACTTTTATACCGTTAATCAATGCCTCGGCACGGTAGTGTCCATCTGGTCCGCGCTGCAAGGTTACCGTTTTACTCTGACCAATACTTTCTAGTTTATTGGGATGAAGGGCGTGATCTGCCAAATTAAAAACTAACCAAGCGAGCGATAGCCATATTGCGCTGAAAAGTAGACCATTTTTTGTGATTTTCATGGGCTTGATTTTAACTGAAACGGAACCGCACGAACATTGCTGCAAAAAGTAATTGGCGATATAATGATAACCATTATCATTTGCGTTAAGTGCTTTGATTAAGTGGATTTATTAAAGACATTCAATTTTTAAAAATAAATAGGGAAGGTAAGGGGATGGTTAAGTTGTTGGGGTTAAATTACACCCAAGCGTTGAGTGTTGCACTATTGGGTGTGTTAGGGTTTGCTTCAAGCAATGTAATGGCAGCAACGGTTGAAGAGAAGATTGAAATCTTGCAGCAGGAAATTGAATCGCTTAAAGATCAATTGGCGACAGCACCGAGCGGCAACCGGGCAAAAGGTATTCAATCTCTCGCCGATCGTACCACTGTAGGTGGCTACGGTAATGTTAATTACAACAGCTACAGTGGCGGCGCAACGGTGAAAGATAAGATCGACGTGCAGCGTTTTGTATTGTTCTTCGGACATCGTTTTAACGATATGATCAGCCTGAAGACAGAGTTTGAGGTCGAACACGCGATTTCCAGTGCCGATGACCAAGGCGAGGCAGAGGTCGAGCAAATGTACTTGGATTTCCACTTTAATGATAAAGCGAATGCAAAAGTGGGCTTATTTCTGATTCCTGCTGGCTTTATCAACGAAACCCATGAGCCACCTACTTTTTACGGGGTAGAGCGTAACCAAATTGAAAGCCGCATCATCCCCACCACATGGCGTGAGGCTGGGGTGAGTGTATATGGCGAGGCAGTGCAAGGCTTGAAATACCAAGTGGGCGTGACGACTGGTTTTAGCGCTGCAAAGTTTGATGATGCGCTATATGGCATCAAATCAGCGCATCAAGAAGGTCAATTAGCAGATGCTGAAGATCTGGCTTTATCTGCTGCCCTTAACTATTCAGGTGTACCTGGTTTGTTAGTTGGCGGTTCCGTGTTTACGGGCAATACTGGGCAAGGTAATCCAGATATAGGTAATGCGCGTTTAACTCTTTGGGATTTACATACGCGTTATCAAACAGGTAGCTGGGATTTGCGCGCATTGTATGCACGCGGACATTTAGGCGATGCAGCTAATATTAAGACTGTGACAGGCTTTGACGCACCATCCAGCTTCTATGGCTGGTTTACCGAGGCTGCCTATCATGTGTGGAAATCGGGCGATATGGATTTTGCTCCATTTATACGCTACGAATCCTATGATACTCAAGCAAGCTTGCCCAATGGTAGTGTGCGTTTACCAGGTAGCAGAAATAAAGTTTGGACAGCAGGCGCTAGTTTTTGGCCTGATCCGAAAGTGGTGTTAAAAGCCGATTATCAAGTGTTTGATAAACAAGATATCGATGCTGGTGGTAACAGCCTAGGGGATAAGCGTATTAATTTAGGTATGGGTTATATGTTTTAATGTTTAGTTTTTTGGTGTCGATTTTTCAAAGTAGGCAATTGCGACTGCTCCAGCTGGCTATGCTCAGCTGGAGCTTTTTGTTGTGTAATAGCACCTATGCTGACGATCAAATTTTGTCGCAAGAAGCATTTATACAAGAAGCTTTTGGCACAGAGACCCCTGAATTAAGCGTACTGTGGGTAACTAAAACGATTGCTGAAAGAGTAGAAAAAATACTCGGGCACAAGCCAGCACAACTGCGCCAGCGTTATTGGAAAGGTGCACATAAAACCGCTTGGGTACTCGATGAAATTGGTAAAGAGGAGCCGATTAGCGCTGGTTTTGTGGTGGAAAATGGTAAGATTGTTGCTGCAAGAGTTTTGGTCTACCGTGAAAGTCGCGGTGGGGAGATTAGATACCCAGTATTTTTGAAGCAATATATCGGCGCACAACTGAATAGCAGTGGCATGCTTAGCCATAATATTGATGGTATTTCAGGCGCAACCCTATCGGTCAATGCCATGAGTCGCATGGCAAGAGTAGCCTTGCTGATGGATGAGTTAAGCAAAGAGCCTGCTAAATAGGCTTATTTAATAAACTTGTTGACTGGCTTGAGTGAGGTATTTGCAAGTGCTAACTTCAATATAGCAATCGTCACAATTTCGTCATCCTCGCGGACGCGGGGATCCACTTACTGTATTTTATTTAAATGGATTCCCGCTTTTGCGGGAATGACCGTATATTCTGGGTATGTCTGAGTATTGGAGTCATGATGTTTAAACTGCGTTAGTAGGCGAAAACTTTAATATTCAACAAACACCTTAAAAACAAATAAAAACAATACATTATGAGTAAATTGACACTACTTTTACGCACAGTCAGACACTGGCATGCACGACTAGGCGCACTTGCTGCACTGTTTTTTATATTAATGGTCGTAACCGGTCTAGCACTTAATCACACTTCATCATTGCAGTTAAATCAACGCACAGTAAGCACCCCCTGGCTAATGGCTTGGATGGGGCTGCGTACTGAGCTGCCTAGTCAAGGTTACCACGTGGGCGAGCAATATCTGGTGAGTACGGACGAAAAAACGCTGCTTGGCGATAAGCATCTGGTGAATGTGCGTAGTCTTGTGCTGGGGGCCGTTGCTTGGAATGGCATGGTGGCTGTGGCAGACCATAACACGCTTTATTTGTATGATTCGCAAGGTAGTTTGGTGGATCATATGAGTGCAGAAAATCTACCCCAACAGTCGTTGTTGGGATTGGGTTTGATGGGGGATGGCTTAGTGCTAAAAACTGCAAAAGGCAATTTCAAAACGGCTGATGCATTACACTGGCAACTATTAACAGACACAGAAGCCTCAGCAAAAAACTTGAGCTGGGCGATACCTAGTGCATTGCCCAGCACGATGCATGCGGTACTTATGACGCACTTTGCCCCCTCTGTGAGTTTAGAACGTGTGATTTTAGATTTACACAGCGGACGTATGTTTGGAAACTACGGTCCATTGTTGATGGATGCAGTCGCGATTATTTTACTGGGTCTAGCGATTTCTGGGGTGTGGATGTACTTTAGAGTGATGCGAGTGAGTAAACGCTAATTTTTACTACATAGTCACGGAGCGCACGGAAAAAAGTGTTTTTTCTTAGAGCAGCAATTTCTTGGAGCAGCAATTTCTTAATGTAGTAAGTTTTGCCTGATAAATTTTGTTGGGTGACCCAGGTGCCTAGAGCAAGTAGGGTGTGCAAAATTGGTTTATTTCGCACACCCAATTTATCTAGAATGGTAATTTAGCCTCAGGTGCTGCCGCTAAAATCACATGTCTAAAATCATTTTGAATACGCGCAAGCGCTTCTGCATTGTCTGCTTCAAAACGTAACACAATCACTGGTGTGGTGTTAGAGGGGCGCATTAAGCCAAAGCCATCTGCATATTCCACACGTAAACCATCAATAGTAAGTACCTCTGCATTTTCAAACTTGGCAGTTTTTTGCAGATGTGCGATGAGCGCATGTGGCTCGCCTTCTTTCATATTGATATGTTGCTCTGGTGTGCTAACGCTATCTGGCAGGGCGTTGAGCACCGCTGAGACATCTGCAAACTGGCTTAAGATTTCTAGCAAGCGTGCGCCTGAATATAAACCATCATCAAAGCCGTACCAGCGCTCTTTAAAGAACACGTGACCACTCATTTCACCAGCGAGGGCAGAACCTGTTTCTTTCATCTTGGCTTTAACCAGTGAGTGGCCTGTTTTCCACATCAGCGGGTTGCCACCGCGGGCTTTAATCCATGGAGCCAAATTACGCGTGGATTTTACGTCGTAAATAATGGTGGCGCCAGGTTCGCGCTTGAGTACGTCTTCTGCAAACAGCAATAATTGGCGGTCTGGGTAGATGATATTGCCTTCTTTGGTGACCACACCTAAACGGTCGCCATCACCATCAAATGCAAGACCAATTTCAGCATCGCCTGTTTTAAGCGCGTGGATTAAATCTTCTAAATTTTCAGGCACGGAAGGGTCTGGATGATGGTTGGGGAAGTGACCATCCACCTCGCAGAATAACTCTTGTACTTGGCAGCCAAGTGCTTCATATAGTTTTTTAGCAAATGCGCCAGCCACGCCATTGCCGCAATCAGCAGCGATTTTCATGGGGCGTGCGAGTTTGATATGGGAGGCGATTTTGGCGATATATTCGTCATCAATATGGTAGCTGCTTTCTTTACCTTCGCCTTGTGCCAAATCCCCTGTTTCGATACGGTTACGCAGGCTTTGAATCACCTCACCTGATAGCGTTTCGCCAGCCAATACCATTTTTAGGCCGTTATAGTCAGGCGGGTTGTGGCTGCCAGTGACCATGACGCCGCAGTGGGTGTTTAAGTGGTGGGCAGCAAAATACACCACAGGCGTAGCGACTAAACCCAAGTTAATCACATCAATACCTGCCTTGCGGATGCCGCGTGAGAGCGCGGCAGCTAATTCTGGTCCAGATAAACGACCATCGTAGCCCACGCAGATGGTGGTTTGTTTACGCACTTGCGCTTCACTACCAATGGCTTGGCCAATGGCCTCTACAATTTCTGGGGTAAGGGTTTTGCCGACGATGCCGCGAATGTCATAGGCTTTAAAAATCTCTTTAGGTACTTGTTTAGGTGCTTGCATATTTATGGTCTCTATAAATAAATGAGGGAAATAAATGAAGGGTATTTTATGCAGTGATTAGGCTTCATCAATCCATGCTTGTTGAATGGCCTCTAAAATCTTTTCGTTGCTATTGTTAGGCGCGTCGTCAAACCCATCAAGCGCCAGTACCCATTTATGTAAATCGGTAAAGCGGATGGTTTTGGGGTCTACTTCACTATGTTCATCACAGAGTGCTTCAGCAATACGTAAGGTGTCAGTCCATTTCATATCGTAGTCTATTCCTTATGTGTTAATCGCGTGTGCGGTATGTCCGCAATCATCGCCTGCCATTTGGCGGGTCCCGTTTTGTGTACCGATTGCCCATTGCTATCGACCGCCACAGTAACTGGCATATCTTTCACTTCAAACTCATAAATCGCTTCCATTCCAAGCTCAGGGAAAGCGACGACACGCGCTGATTGTATGGCTTGCGAGATAAGATAGGCCGCGCCACCAACTGCTATTAAATATACGGATTGTTGCTGTTTAATGATGTTGATGGTTTCGTCGCCACGCTCAGCTTTGCCTATCATGCCTAATAAACCTGTTTTTGTCAGCATTGTATGGGTAAATCTATCCATGCGGGTTGCCGTGGTTGGTCCCGCTGGGCCTACGGCTTCACTACGCACGGCATTGACAGGACCTACGTAGTAGATGAATTTATTAGTAAAGTCAACGCCTTCTGGCATTGGTTTGTTTTGTGCAATCAGTTCAACTATCTTTTTATGCGCCGCATCGCGACCTGTAAGTAATTTGCCTGATAGTAATAAACGTTCACCCGATTGCCATTGCATAATATCTTGCTTGGTCAGCGTGTCTA
The DNA here is from genome assembly GCA_036504995.1 of Methylophilaceae bacterium. Classification (GTDB taxonomy): domain Bacteria; phylum Pseudomonadota; class Gammaproteobacteria; order Burkholderiales; family Methylophilaceae; genus DASXUG01. The sequence continues at coordinate 109,008 of DASXUG010000015.1, forward strand.
AATTAACCTGTCGCGCAGGCACGCTGGCATCTAAGGCAATTTGTGGCCAATCTGCCAATTGCGGCACAGGCATTTGCGCAACGCCGCTACCATCTAATATGAAGTGTACATGGCGCGTAGCCGCGCAATTGGGGATCATCGCTACAGGTAGCGAAGTCGCATGGGTGGCGGTATCTAAAATTTTGACATCAAGCACGGTGGTTAAGCCGCCTAAGCCTTGTGCGCCTATGCCTAGGCGGTTCACTTTTTCATAAATCTCTAAGCGCAGTTCTTCTGCCCGATTGCTCGCCCCACGTGTTTTTAACTGCTGAATATCAATCGGCGCAAATAGCGATTGCTTGGCTAGTAACATGGCTTTTTCCGCCGTGCCACCAATGCCGATACCGAGTACCCCTGGTGGGCACCAGCCTGCACCCATGGTTGGCACGGTTTTAAGCACCCAGTCGACTATATTGTCGCTGGGTTCCAGCATCACAAATTGGGCCTTGTTTTCAGAGCCGCCACCTTTAGCTGCAATGTTGATGTGTACTGTATTGCCTTGCACCAACTCCATATGCACCACAGCAGGCGTGTTGTCTTTAGTGTTGGTACGCTTGCCCGCAGGGTCTGCCACGATGGAGGCCCGCAGGGGGTTGTCGGTATCTTGATATGCACGGCGTACTCCCTCATCCACCATTTCCTGCAAATTTAACTTGGCATCCCAACGCACATCCATGCCGACTTGAATAAATGCCACCACAATACCTGTATCTTGACATAGCGGACGCTGGCCTTGTGCGCATAGATAAGAGTTGATGAGTATTTGTCCAATCGCGTCTTTAGCAGCGGGGGCGGCTTCCTTTAGCCATGCGCTGTGCATGGCCGCTAAAAAATCTGGTGAGTGATAGCAGGCAATATATTGCAGCGCATTTTTTATGCTGGTGATGAAATCTTCTTGTTGAATGGTGGTCATGAGTAAGCGTCGAATGGCTGCGCAAATTGAATGTTTGATTATAGCGCGCAACTTAGCATCGTGCGATTAGCAAAAAAATCCGTCATCTTGTCACTGCTTTAGACGGTCTAAAACAAACAAGATGACGGCTAGTGTGGAGTAGCTATTGGAGATAAGCACTACGTAAGTAGAGTTGCAATCCGTGTGCCAATTATTTTATTCAATAAAATCAATGGACTGCCTGGCTATGAGGTTGGTTGTTTGTATGATTGATTCAACCAGTTGGTTGTATTCAACCAGTTGTTTTGTTGAGGGTGAAGACTGTTGCGTGATATGTTAAAATCTCACCTTTATATTATTGATCGCCTTGAAAGAGTTTCATTATGTTTAGCACGTCAAAAAACCTGAGTATTGCCGACCCAGCTTTATGGCAGTTTGTGGAAGCGGAACGTCATCGCCAAGATGAACATATCGAGCTGATTGCTTCTGAAAATTATACTAGCCCAGCAGTAATGCAAGCGCAGGGTTCACAATTGACCAATAAATATGCTGAAGGTTATCCAGGCAAGCGCTTTTACGGTGGCTGTGAGTTTGTAGACCAAGTCGAGCAATTAGCGATTGATCGCGTAAAAGCCCTTTACGGCGCAGAATATGCCAACGTGCAACCGCATTCTGGCTCGCAAGCCAATCAAGCGGTTTATTTTTCTATTCTTAAACCTGGCGACACCGTGATGGGGATGAACTTAGGTCATGGTGGTCATTTAACCCACGGCTCACCTGCTAACTTATCAGGCAAGCTGTTTAATATCGTGCCTTATGGCTTGAACGATAAAGAAGAAATTGATTACGACGAAATGGAACGTATTGCCCTCGAGTGCAAGCCTAAACTGTTGATTGGTGGTGCTTCAGCGTACGCCTTGCGTTTTGATTGGGCGCGTATGGCGGAGATTGCTAAAAAAGTGGGCGCCTATTTCATGGTAGATATGGCGCATTACTCAGGATTAATTGCGGCGGGTGTTTACCCTAACCCAGTGCCACATGCGGATTTTGTGACGTCAACCACCCATAAAACGCTACGTGGTCCACGTGGTGGTATTATTTTGGCAAAAGCTGAATTTGAGAAATCAATCAATTCAAACGTATTCCCAAGCTTGCAAGGCGGCCCTTTGATGCACGTGATTGCAGGTAAAGCCACGGCATTCTTAGAAGCTGCGCAGCCAGACTTTAAAGCCTACCAAGAGCAAGTGTTGAAAAACGCTGTGGTATTGGCTGAGACTTTGGCTGCACGCGGTTTACGCATTATTTCTGGCCGTACTGAATCTCATATGTTTATGGTGGATTTACGTCCTAAAGGTTTAACGGGTAAAGCGGCAGATGCTGCGCTTGGTTTAGCACATATTACCGTCAATAAAAATGCGATTCCTAATGACCCTGAAAGCCCATTCGTTACTTCAGGTATCCGCATTGGTTCCCCTGCAATTACCACGCGTGGTTTTAAAGAAGAAGAGGCGAGGTTGGTAGCAAATCTAATTGCCGATGTGTTGGATAACCCAACGGATGAAGCCGTGATTGCTGCGACTAAAGCTAAAGTGCATGCGTTAACTAGCCGCTTTCCAGTGTACGGCGCTTAAGTTCTATTTGAAAATAAAGCGATATTGGACAATAAAAATTGAAATGCCCTTTTTGTGGTGTAGATGACACGCAAGTCATTGACTCGCGTGTTAATGAGGTAGGTGATTCTATTCGCCGTCGCCGCAAATGTGGCGCGTGTGACAAACGGTTTACCACTTATGAAACCGCTGAGTTGCATATGCCACAGGTAGTTAAGCAAAATGGGATGCGTGAAGAATTTAATCGCGATAAATTGCGGCTTTCCTTTACGCGTGCCCTGCATAAACGCCCAGTGCCAACGGAGTATGTCGATAGAGCGCTCGACCATATTGTGCAAAAAATTCTAGGTCAGGGTGATCGCGAAATTATGGCGCGTGATTTGGGTGAGATTGTGATGCAAGAGCTTAAGTTGATGGATAAAGTCGCTTATATCCGTTTTGCGTCGGTGTATCGTAGCTTTAAAGATGTGGATGACTTTCAGGACGTAATTCGCGACCTGTAACAATAGGGTTGTAAAAGTAAAACCATAATTAAGAGGTTTTGCGCGAATCAGATAATCATAATTTTCTAGCAAAACCATCAATTTTAGTCATCCTCGCGCAAGCGGGGATCCATTTGGCTGGATTGATTAGAATGGACTCCCACTTTCGTGGGAATGACGAAGTTATGATTTTTGCTATATTGAAGTTACTTTGTGCAAAACGTTCAATAGGATAATGAGGCACAATATGAGTGAGCAGGCTAATCGTCAACAGGCAAGCGCAAATCACATCATGAATGTTGTGACAAAGCTGTGCATTGCCTCTTTTATTCTGGCTGTGATTGCAACTTTGATTTTTTTTGCTTGGTGGGGGTTTAAAGACCGCATCGTTTTTGGGCATGAAAAATTTGACCAAGTGGCTTGGATGACCTCGCTTGAAAATGCCGAGCAACCTTGCAAGCGTGGCGATATGGCCTATGATTTACAGCAAAATATTCTGCAACAAGGCCTAACTTTAGACAAAATAACGCTGATGCTGGGCAGGCCGACATGGGATGACGGCAATCAAATCGAATATGATTTAGGCAAGTGCATGCAGGTTGAGCATGGTTTGCGCCTATTTTTTAATGCGCAACACCAGCTTACGCATAGTCGCATTACCCAACATTAACGCTAGTTTTATTTTTATAGAAAATTGATGCGTATGTTTACCCCTGATGACCATCAATTTATGACCCGTGCCTTGAGGCTGGCTGAGCAGGGTCTCTATACCACTACTCCCAACCCGCGTGTAGGCTGTGTAATTGTTAAAGATGGCGCGGTGATTGGTGAGGGCGCACATCTGAAGGCGGGCGAGCCGCATGCTGAAGTCCACGCATTACGTCAGGCGGTCGCTAACGGACATGCCGAGCATATCCAGGGTGCCGATGTTTACGTGACGCTTGAACCATGTAGTCATCACGGGCGCACACCACCTTGTGCAGATGCCTTGATACAAGCCAATGTTGCGCGCGTGGTTGCCGCTATGCAAGACCCCAATCCACAAGTGGCAGGCAATGGTTTAGCACGTTTGCAAGCTGCTGGCATTAGTGTTCAATCTGGGTTACTGGAAACTCAAGCACGTGAACTGAATGTTGGCTTTATTTCACGCATGACCCGTCAGCGGCCTTTTGTGCGCAGCAAAATAGCGGCAAGTTTAGATGGCCGTACTGCGCTTGCTAACGGTGAAAGCAAATGGATTACGGGCGAAGCGGCACGTTCAGATGTACAACATTGGCGCGCGCAGTCTTGTGCCATACTTACGGGTATTGGCACCGTGTTAGCCGATAATCCGCAAATGACGGTGCGCAATGTGGCTAATCTCCCTGGGCCTTATAGGCAGCCACTGCGCGTGGTGATTGATAGCCAATTGCAAATTTCCTCACACGCTAATATTGTGCAAGGTGGCAGCACCTTGGTGGCTTATGCTCAGGATGCGCACCAGCAATTAGCGTTACTCCAAGCAGGTGGTGTGAACTGTATTCAGCTTGCAGGTGAAGATGGGCATGTGTGTCTAAGTAGCTTGTTAAGCCACCTTGCAGGGCTGGGCGTGAACGAGTTGATGGTCGAGGCAGGGCAAGGTTTAAACGGAGCCTTGTTGAGGCAGGGTTTAATTGATGAATTGTTGGTGTATTACGCACCGATTTTGATGGGCGCTTCCGCTAAAGGCATGTTTGACTTTCCGCCGCTACAAAGCATGTCGCAACGTACCCAACTTGAACTGCTGGATATGCGCCAAGTCGGCAAAGATATTCGACTACGCTTAAAACCTGCTTAAGCTTCAACTATGCTGATCGATACCCACTGCCATTTAGATGCAAGCGAGTTTGATGCGGATCGTGATATCGAAGCGCAGGCAGCCTTAGATGCAGGGGTTGGTGCAATAGTAATTCCAGCGGTCCACCGCGTTAATTTTCAGACAGTGATAGATTTATCACTTCAATATACTTACTGTGCATATGCGCTCGGCATACACCCCATGTACGTAGATAAATCTGACGAGGCCGATCTAACGCTACTTGAAACTTTGCTTGAGCAGCAGATGCAAACAGACAAACCACCCGTTGCAGTGGGTGAGATTGGGCTGGATTATTTTGCAGAGCGATCTGGCGTGGAATATGATCGTGCCAGGCAAGAGCACTTTTTTGTTGCGCAATTAAAATTAGCTAAGCAATTTGATTTACCCGTGATTCTACATGTACGACGCTCTGTCGATGAAATACTTAAGCAATTAAGGCGCATCAAGGTGAAGGGGGGTATTGCTCATGCATTTAACGGTAGTCGCCAGCAAGCCGATATTCTGATTGACTTGGGTTTTAAATTAGGATTCGGTGGAGCGATGACCTACAGTCGATCATTACATATTCGTGAATTAGCTGCCACACTCCCGCTAGAGGCCATTGTGCTTGAAACTGATGCGCCTGATATACCTCCAGAATGGATTAAAAATCGCGGGCGTAATAGTCCGAAAGAACTAGCTTATATTGCAAAAATATTATCTGAGATTAGAGGGGTAAATGTGCGCCAAGTCACTGAAATAACAACAAAGAATGCGCGTGAAATATTGCCCAATTTGCAGTGAAAAAGGCTTAGTTATGCACACGACCTCAAGTGTTACTTTAACTATTCTAAAAAACCGTTACCAATCAATGGGTGTAATTTAACTGTTTGATTTTAAACAGTTAAATTTAAGGTTAAAAAATAGGCGAATGTAAAAAATCGTTAATAAATGGGAGGTTACAGTTTTAAGTCACAGTAATCCACAGTTTTATCCACAGTTTTTGTGGATAGGATTTGTAAGATTTTGTCTTACAAAAAAATGCAAGCAAAAAATTTAAAATAATGATAAAAAATATAAAAATTTATGTTGAAAAATGAAAAAATTTTATGAAGATTAAAGAGAAGCATTACCGTAGCATCTGGTATAACTCTGAAGGGACTTATGTAGAGATTATCGATCAGACTTTATTGCCTCACACGTTTAAAGTTGAAGTGATTGATAGTCTGGAAAAAATGGTTACTGCCATTAAAACTATGCAAGTGCGTGGTGCGCCTCTGATAGGTGCAGCAGCGGCGTACGGTTTGGTGCTTGCCATGCAAAAACAGCTAGATGACGATTGGTTAGCTTATGCTGCACAGGCTTTGTTAGATAGCCGCCCAACCGCAGTGAATCTACGTTGGGCTGTTGAGCGTATGTTAAAGCCATTGCGTAGTGCGTTGCCGAATCAACGCCTCGCCGTCGCCTTGCAGGAAGCTGCCAATATTTGCGATGAAGATGCTGTGCTGAATCAAACCATTGGTCAGCATGGCTTGCAGATTATTCAATCTATATACGCACAACAACCACACAAAACCATCAACATCCTCACGCATTGTAATGCTGGCTGGATTGCCACTGTAGATTACGGTACAGCACTATCGCCTATCTATGCGGCACACGATGCGGGCATTCCTGTGCATGTGTGGGTGGATGAAACGCGTCCGCGCAACCAAGGCGCCAGCCTTACCGCGTGGGAACTAGGTCAGCATGGCGTGCCGCATACTGTGATTGTAGATAACGCTGGGGGGCACTTAATGCAACATGGTGAAGTGGATATGGTGATTGTGGGGGCAGATCGCGTGACGCGCACTGGCGATGTGTGCAATAAAATTGGCACCTACCTAAAAGCGTTGGCGGCTTTTGATAATCACATTCCATTTTACGCCGCCGTACCAACGCCGACCATTGATTGGACGATAGCCGATGGCTTAAAAGAAATCCCCATTGAAGCACGCAATACAGATGAGGTGGCTTGGGTACAAGGACGCTTGCAAGATGGCAAGGTAGCGCAAGTGAATATTTTGCCAGAAGGAAGTGCGGCATTTAACCCCGCATTTGACGTGACGCCAGCACGCTTGGTTACCGCGATTATTACCGAAAATGGTGTGTTTTCACCCCACGCGCTGGAGGCAAATTTATATCATGATGCAGCAACGTGAGGCTTTATTGCAGGCGGCTTTAAAGCTTGCAGATTTCGGTTTGATGCGCGGATCGGCGGGCAATGTGAGCGTGCGTGTTGATAATAGCCTCTTGATTACACCATCAGGCGCCTCCGTTCAGGAGATGCATGCCGAAGGGATGGTGCAGTTGGATATGCATGGTTCAGTTATAGGCGAGGGTAGACCATCATCTGAGTGGCGTTTTCACCGAGATATTTATCAAGCTAGGCCAGAAGTCGGAGCGGTGGTACATACCCACAGCATGTTTGCGACTACGATAGCCTGTTTGAGAAAAGATATTCCCCCGTTTCATTATATGATTTCTTTAGCAGGCGGCAATACCATACGCTGCGCACCTTATGCCTTGTTTGGTACACAAGCTTTGTCAGATGCTGCTGTACAAGCACTGGCTGACCGAAATGCTTGCTTATTGGCGAATCACGGCATGATTGCGATTGGTCGTGACCTCGAGCATGCTTTAAAAGTCAGTGTTGAGGTAGAGACGCTGTGTGAGCAGTATTGGCGAGCCTTGCAAATTGGTGAGCCTGTTTTATTAAGTGATGCTGAAATGCAAGCGGTACATGAGCAGTTTAAAGGTTATGGAAACTGGTCGAAGTAGTCTGCTGCATAGCTGCTAAGAAAATATGGGTCAATAAAAAAGGGAGCTTGGCTCCCTTTTTTATTGACCCACACACTAGTTCTTATCAATATAAGCTTAATAAAACCTTCGACACTTTGTCATGGCTGTGACATTTTTCTGTCATCAAATCGTTTTACTCTCCATTGGTAAAGCTTCTCTTTCGGGGTCTCATATGCTGATCACTTCACTTAAATATATTAGGTGTTAGGTTTTAGGCAATGTTAGAGAGTTTTGCATCAAGATTTTAAGACCACTCAAATAATACCAATAACTTATTAAAACTATATTTATTCAACCCAACAACTAAAGGAATTCTCATGAACAAAACATTACTGAGTGTCGCAGCTATTGTTGCCGCGACCCTTGCTGTTCCTGCTTACGCTGCAACTGCAATCAAAATTACAGAAGTTGCACCTTGGAGCAGTGGTAACTCACCATTAGCAGCTGATTGGTTTGAGTTAACTAATACCAGCACAAGCGCAATTAACATCACTGGCTGGAAAATGGATGATAGCTCTAGTGCTTTTTCAACCTCTGTAGCATTAAATGGTATTACATCAATCGGCGCTGGTGAGTCTGTGATTTTTATTGAGTCAGCAACTTCACTAAGTGCTTCATTTAAAAGTTTGTGGTTTGGTGCAAATGCACCAGCTGGTTTGCAAGTTGGCTTCTACGATGGTACTGGAGCTGGTGTTGGTTTGAGTACAAGTGGTGATGGGGTGAGTATTTTTAATGCCAGTGGCGTATTGCAGGCTAAGGTAACTTTTGGCAATGCGGACGCTGCTGCTCCATGGCAAACTTTTGATAATGCTGCAGGTGCAGATAATGCAGCAATCTCAACATTAAGTGTTGTTGGTGCTAACGGAGCATTTACAGCTTCTGGTGCAAGTGAAGTCGGTTCGCCAGGTCGTATAGCTGCTGCTGTTCCAGAGTCAGAAACATATGCAATGATGTTGGCTGGTTTGGCTGTATTCGGTGCATTTGCACGTAAACGTCAACAATAGTTCGGAAAGATTAATCTACCATGAAACTCTCATATTTATTTATTGCTGTATCAGCATTTGCCGCCTCTGCTTCTGCGCAAGCGGGTTTTTTAGATAGTTACTCAGTATCTAATGCACAAGTTTACTCATTAGACGTTTTTAATGGCGTGACTCCAGAGTTAAAGTTGTCAGGTCTAGAAGGCTCAGCAGTGGCTTATGCAAAGGATCGTTATGACCGTACTACGGGTCAAATGGGTACTTTGTTTTTTGTAGGGGATGAAGGCACTGGCGTAATCGAAGTTTCTCGCACGGGTCAAACACTGAGCAGCATGACTTTTGATTGGACCAACACTTCGAGTTCTAAGCACGATACAGAAGCACTTACGTACTTGGGTAATGGTCAATTGGTCGTTGGTGAAGAGCGCCTGCAAGATGCATATAAATTCACTTATGGTGCAAGTGTAACTACTGGCGGGGCAGGTAATGTTGACCTTGGCGTAGTGGCGTTAGGTGGGAGCAATGCTCAAGCAGTTTCATTCGGCCCAACCATTGGCAATATTGGTATTGAGGGGATTAGCTACGATCCACGAAATGGTGGTTTTATTACCGTAAAACAAGATGATCCTGCGCAATTAAGCATTTATAATGCGGGTGCTGTGTCATTTAACAATAGCGGTGTTGACGCCACGTTTGCCACGAGATTTACTGGCCCCAATAGCAACTCATCGGTATTTGGTTTAGCAAGTCTTTCTGATGTACAAACATTATCACCTATTGACTCACTGATTGGCACGTCAACAGCGGATAATATTTTAGTATTGAGCTTAGACTCACGTAAATTAATCGAGATTAATCGTGCGGGGGCTGTGTTGAGCTCACTCGATTTGTCGACACTGCTACCACATAATGCGATCGAAGGCTTGACGGTTGATCAGTACGGTAATATTTACATGGTGGCTGAGCAAGTGCAAGATGGTACTCAGGTCGGCACAGTGCAATCTAAACTAATTATGCTGTCAGCACCAGTGCCTGAGGCAGATACATATGCCATGTTAATCGCTGGCTTAGGTGTGCTTGGCTTCACTATGCGCCGTCGTAATAACGGCTAAATTTGCGCTATGCAGGTTTTGTGAAAAACGGGGGCTTAGGTTCCCGTTTTTATTGAGTTCTCGATTTTTGGTTGACCATGATTCCACACCACTTTATTACGCCCAGACATTTTGGCCAGATACAAATGTTGGTCTGCCAGTTTTAATGTTTCATCTAAATCTTGTTTGAGTTCATAACTTGCGCCAATACTGACAGTGAATTTAATTTCTTGATCACCGTAATGGATGCTGCTGTTTTCAAATATTTTTCTTAAGTTTTCCAATATTGATTGCGATTCACTGAAGTTTTTGGTGCTAAGGATAAAACCAAACTCTTCACCCCCTAAGCGTGCCGTGATGTGATCTCGCAAATGGTCATCAACTGTTGCGGCAACATGTTTTAGCGCTGCGTCACCAGCCTCGTGTCCATATGTGTCATTAATTTTTTTAAATAAATCGATGTCGATAATGCCCACTACCATATGTTTCTTAAGTTTTATGGCCTCTTCGATGATAGGTGACCCGCACACGAAGAAGTAACGACGATTGGGGATTTCAGTTAAAAAATCATAATCTGCAATATGTTGTACCTTTTCGATATATTCCAACATGGATAAGTTTTGATTCACACGGCAAGTGATTTCATCATAGGTATGAGGCTTGGAAATAAAGTCATTGGCGCCATGTTTTAAAAATTGAGCAGAAAGATTTTTTTGTAGCGAGCTTGAAATGCCGATAATGCATAATTTGTTTTTGTCGCTGATTAAGCGCGCTTTGGCTGTAAAGGTTAATCCATCCATCACTGGCATTTCTGCATCCACTAATGCCAGTTTAATCTCAGGGTGCTTGCTCAAAATGGAGAGCGCTTCTTCACCATGTTTGGCATACATTACATTTAAAAATTGCTTTTCAAGATATGCCCCTGTCAGTTTTTTGACAGATTCAGAATCATCCACAATAAGTACGGTAATATTGTGATTGAAATATAGCCTGCCTACTAAGTTAACTAAAAAATCGTAGGCGTTTATATTGTTTTTTAGTACGTAGTCAATAACGCCTTTTGAGGTGAGTTGCTCATGTAAATCTTGGCTAAAATAACCCGAAATTGCAATCACAGGTTGTTGATGTTCGGCCAGTAAATCAATAATTTCGCCATTGCTTGCATCTGGCAAATTTAAATCACTAATCGCCAGAAAGAAAGGCTCTGAGGTAGACTCCAAAATAGCTTTTGCTTGTTGGTAGCTATTAGCCGTCAGCACTTCACAACCCCATTTGTCATGTAGCATCGCTTCAGTCATGGTGGCGATAGAGTGTTGATCTTCGATGAGCAGTATTCGACAATCAGCCATGATGGCCTGTTTTGATTGTAATCTATGATTATTGCGGACAATCGACATAAGTTCTACTTGTAATATTTTATGAGGTCACGTAAGCGTGGCTAATCATAATGTTAGTTGCGGTTATGTAAATGATAGCGTGGCCTAGGTAATCTCAAAATGAGAGAATAATGGGTAATAGTCCGCTAATTCCAAGCTTATGGTAAGTCGCATAAGAGATGAGTCATAAACAGTTTTATTTGGTTGGTGATTTTTTAATAAGTTGTAGGATATTTGTAGTTTGTTGTAATAAATTTGCAAATCACCGCTTGCTTGAATTGTGGCAAGCTTGGCTTTGCAGTAAAATGGTTTCCCGTCCGCAATGTCCAAAAAGTGTTTTCAATGACTAAATATGTATTCGTCACCGGCGGTGTAGTTTCTTCCTTAGGTAAAGGCATTGCAGCAGCTTCGCTGGGTGCTATCTTAGAATCGCGTGGTATTAAAGTTACCATGCTCAAACTAGACCCTTATATCAACGTAGACCCTGGCACCATGTCACCATTCCAGCATGGTGAGGTATTTGTGACCGATGATGGGGCAGAAACCGATCTTGATTTAGGCCACTATGAGCGATTTATTTCGCAACGCATGGGTAAGCGCAACAATTTCACCACAGGCCAAATTTATGAAACCGTGATTAAAAAAGAACGTCGCGGCGAGTATTTGGGTAAAACTGTACAAGTGATTCCACATATTACCGATGAAATCAAAACCCACGTGAAGCGTGGTGCCGAAGGCGCCGATGTCGCCATTGTTGAAGTCGGCGGTACCGTGGGTGATATTGAATCCTTACCGTTCTTGGAAGCCATTCGTCAGATGGGCTTTGAAGAAGGCAAAACCAATGCCTGCTACATCCATTTAACCTTGTTGCCGTGGATTCCAACCGCGGGTGAGCTTAAAACCAAGCCTACTCAGCACTCAGTAAAAGAGTTGCGCGAGATTGGTATTCAACCAGATATTTTATTATGCCGCGCAGATCGCCCTATCCCCGATGATGAGCGTAGAAAAATTGCGCTCTTCACCAATGTGGCGTCTGAAGCTGTTATTTCAGCGGTAGATGCTAATTCAATCTATGAAATTCCTATTTTATTGCACGATCAAATGCTCGATGAAATCGTCTGCCATAAGCTAGGCATCTTGGCGAAAGCGGCAGATTTAAGCGAGTGGAAAAAAATTGTCCACGCCTTAGCTAATCCGCAACATCAGGTCAATATTGCATTTGTTGGTAAATATGTCGATTTAACTGAGTCTTATAAATCGCTGACTGAGGCCTTGATTCACGCAGGTATTCATACCCAATCAAAAGTTAAAATTCATTATATCGATTCAGAAGATATTGAACGCGATGGCATTGATGCCCTCAAAACTATGGACGCGATTTTAGTGCCAGGTGGCTTTGGTAAACGTGGTACAGAGGGCAAAATCGCTGCTATTCAATATGCCCGTGAGAGCAAAAAGCCGTATCTTGGCATCTGTCTCGGTATGCAGTTAGCGGTGATTGAGTTTGCGCGTAACGTCGCCAAATTAGAAAAAGCCAACAGTACTGAGTTTGACCCGGAAAGCCCGCATCACTTGGTTGGTTTAATCAACGAGTGGCAAACCGCTGATGGCAAGGTTGAGGTGCGTGATGCAGACTCGGACTTAGGCGGCACCATGCGCCTGGGTGCCCAACGCTGCCCAACTGTTGCTGATACTTTAGCCGCCAGCATTTACGGTAAAGAGGTGAATGAGCGCCATCGTCATCGTTATGAAGTGAATAACCATTATGTTGAGCAGTTAAAAGCGTCAGGCTTGGTGATTTCTGCCCGTACACCCACTGAAGATCTGTGTGAAATGATAGAGTTGCCGCAGAATGTGCACCCTTGGTTTGTGGCATGTCAGTTCCACCCTGAGTTCACTTCCAACCCACGTGCAGGTCATCCATTGTTTACGGCTTATATCCGCGCAGCGCTAAAGTCTAAATTGAATACGAAAGCAGCATCATGAAACTCTGTGGTTTTGAAGTTGGTCTAGAGCATCCGCTGTTTTTAATCGCTGGCCCATGCGTCATTGAATCAAAGCAAATGGCGATTGATACCGCAGGCCAGTTGAAAGAAATTGCGGCAGCGGTGGGTGTCCCGTTTATTTATAAATCTTCTTACGATAAGGCGAACCGCAGCTCTAACAAGACATTTCGCGGTTTCGGTATGGAAGAAGGCTTAAAGATTTTAGACGAAGTACGTGCGCAAATTGGCGTACCCATTTTGACTGACGTACATACTGAAGAGCAAGTGCCCCATGTGGCTGCAGTGGTAGATGTCTTGCAAACACCAGCTTTCTTGTGTCGCCAGACAGACTTTATTACTGCGGTGGCGACTTGTGGTAAACCTGTGAATATTAAAAAAGGCCAGTTTTTAGCGCCTGGTGATATGCGCCAAGTGGTGCAAAAAGCCAAAGAAGCTAATGGCGGTGCCGATACGATTATGGTGTGCGAGCGCGGTGCCTCATTCGGCTATAACACGCTGGTTTCAGATATGCGCGGTTTAGCGATTATGCGTGAGACCAACTGTCCAGTCGTGTTTGATGCTACACACTCAGTGCAACAACCTGGCGGCCAAGGCGACAAAAGCGGCGGTCAACGCGAGTTTGTGCCTGTATTAGCGCGTGCTGCGGTGGCAAGTGGCATTGCGGGCTTGTTTATGGAAACCCATCCAGACCCAGCCAAAGCAATGTCAGATGGGCCTAATGCTTGGCCATTACACAAAATGCAAGATTTGCTGCATTTGCTAGTAGATTTAGATAAACTTGTTAAAAAAGCAGGCTTCATCGAGCAAACCTTGTAATGCCTTGTAGGTAATCGTTTTATCTAATATTTAGTTAATTTTTCTTTTAGTTTATATTTTAAGGATTAAACATGAGTGCAATTGTAGACATTATTGCCCGCGAAATTATGGATTCACGCGGTAACCCAACGGTAGAAGCTGATGTATTGCTTGAAAGTGGTGTGATTGGTCGCGCTGCAGTGCCATCAGGTGCTTCAACAGGTGCTAAGGAAGCAATGGAGTTACGCGATGGCGATAGCAGCCGCTATTTAGGTAAAGGCGTGTTAAAAGCCGTTGAGCATGTCAATACTGAAATTACAGAAGCGATTATCGGTTTAGATTGCGAAGAGCAAAGCTTTATCGATAAAACATTGATCGAGTTAGATGGTACAGAAAACAAAGACCGCCTGGGCGCCAATGCAATCTTAGCCGTTTCACTCGCTTGCGCACGTGCAGCGGCAGAAGAAAGCGGCTTGCCTTTATACCGTTACTTAGGCGGTTCTGGTTTTATGCAATTGCCAACGCCAATGATGAACATCATCAACGGTGGCGCGCACGCAGATAACTCTGTGGATATGCAAGAGTTTATGATTATTCCAGCAGGCTTGCCAAGTTTCCGTGAGGCGCTACGTTGCGGTGCAGAAGTGTTTCATCAACTGAAAAAGACACTGCATAAAAAAGGCTTGGCAACTACCGTGGGTGACGAAGGTGGTTTTGCCCCTAATTTGCCTTCAAACGAAGCCGCAATTCAATTGATCTTAGAAGCAATTTCAGCAGCTGGCTACGAGCCAGGTAAAGACGTTTACTTAGGCCTAGATTGTGCAAGTACCGAATTTTATAAAGACGGTAAATACCACTTGGAGTCAGAAGGCGTATCACTCACCTCTGCACAATTTACCGACTACCTAGCTACTTGGTGCGACAAATACCCTATCATCACCATTGAAGATGGTATGGGTGAGTTTGACTGGGATGGTTGGGATATTCTGACCAAGCGCCTAGGCAAAACAACACAATTGGTAGGTGATGACTTGTTCGTAACTAACCCCAAAATCCTGCGTGAAGGCATCCAACGCGGTGTGGCAAACTCTGTATTGATTAAAGTAAACCAAATCGGTACCTTAACTGAGACTTTCCAAACCATCGAAATGGCAAAACGTGCGGGTTATACCGCTGTGGTTTCACATCGCTCTGGTGAAACAGAAGATACGACTATTGCTGATATTTCAGTGGCTACCAATGCGTTACAAATCAAAACTGGCTCACTCTGTCGCTCTGAGCGCGTAGCTAAATACAATCAACTGCTACGTATCGAAGAAGAGTTGGGCGATGCAACTAGCTACGCTGGTCTTGACGCGTTTTACAATATCAAACGCTAAGTCTATTGTTGAGCATATAGATTAGGTGGCATTTTGAAAGCCCTCACCCTGATATTTGTCACCCTCATTGCCCTGCTACAGTACCCGCTGTGGTTGGGCAAAGGTAGCTGGTTGCGGGTGTGGGATTTAAACCGCCTAATTTCTGAGCAAAAAGACAAAAATACGCAATTAAAAGCAAGAAATGACACCGTAGATGCAGAAGTGCGCGATCTAAAGCATGGCTTTGCCGCCATCGAAGAGCGTGCACGCAGCGAGCTGGGGATGGTCAAGCAAGACGAAGTGTTTTATCAAGTGGTTGAAAATACAGTGATGGATAAGTCTGCGCCTAATCCGTCTAATAATGCAGTGCCTCAGACGCAGAATCAGGTGATTTCAGTGCCTCATTAGTTGTGGTATTCACCCAGTTTGTCAGCAAACGTAAGGTGTGCAAGATAAAACGCTTTGCGCCCTAGGTGCGGCGCTTACTTCTCAGGGAATATATAAGGCATCTCTTTAAAGTCTATTGCTACCCCTTGCCACTTAATCTCCCCCAGGTCTTTACTATCTAGTCTAACTTCTGCTAACACATCAAAACCACCCCTTGGAGCGGCCGCTACGCGTACCAGTTGACCCGCTTCTGCACCATCAGTGCCTGTTAATACATCCCCAACTTGTGGAGCAACTGTGCTGTTAATATTGGCAATTAAAGTACGGCGTTTTACCTTGCCTAGGTAGTGTGTGCGGGCAACGATTTCTTGGCCTGTGTAGCAGCCTTTTTTAAAGTTGATACCGTTGAGTGCATCGAGGTTAATCATTTGCGGTACAAAGGCTTCTTGGGTAGCTGGCGTAACGTCGGGAATACCTACGTTGATTTCTAAATAATCCCATACTGGTTTTCCAACAGCGACAGTAGCTTGATTGGTGAAAGCAGACCACAGCGCGGTGGCCTGTTCTAAACTGGTAAACACTTCATATCTTGGTAACTCGCCTGCCAAGCGCAGAATGACCGCATTGCTCAGGTCGATTAAGCCGTTTGCTTGTTGCGGAAGGATAGTGAGTTGTGGATCTTGTGCAAAAAAAGCATTTAGTTTTGCCTCGACGCCCGTGCCAGCTACGCCGATGCGGATGATTTCATCTGATACGTCTTTAATCATTACCTTTGAGCGCATTACATACATTTTGAGGCGCTTGGCGATAGACTCAAGCAAGGTGCGATTAAACTGTAAATGTAAATGATCTTTGTGTGCAAATGCTTGAAATAGGGCTAGTAAGCGGCCTTTGGGAGTGCAGTATCCAGCAAATTGGCTATTGTTCCCCGTAAGCTGCATAACATCATTGGTGACTTGACCTTGTAAGAAGGTTTTTGCGTCATCGCCCGATACTTCAAGCAAGGCTAAGTGAGATAAATCGGTGATGATATCTTGTGTGTTACCAGCATGTGCGTTAATGGCTTGTAATTCATCAAGAGGCTTGCCAAAATGTTCGATATGCGCAAATTGTGTCGCATTGCTTTCAATGATGTGTGCGGTTTGTGTCGTTAAAAATGCGTGCCACGGATTCATGCGTGTTCCTTTTGTAAACGGTTGATGCGTTAACTTTTAGATAGATAGGATCTATTCACTTGCCAATTCAACATAAGGTAAGGCCAATTGTGCTGGATTTCAAGCCCTCGCGCCGATTAACTTTTGCGATTGAGAGTCTGTTAGTGGTTGCCTTGTTGATTGTATGCATGATGCCTATGCTTGGGTGGTTGCGTATATTCATATTAGCAGCTAGTGTGCCAATCGCCAGTTATGTCCTAGCCAGAGATGTTTGGCTTTGTATCCCGCGCTCTGTGCAGCGTTTGGAGTTGACCCAGAAGGGTGAAATTAAGCTCACACGAAAAAATGGAGAGATTGAGTTGGCGCAAATTATGCCGAGTAGTTATGTAACGAGTAGTTTAACCATATTACACTTAAAGCCGCATACTAGCCGCTGGCAAACCTATTTGCTCATTTTGCCTGATAGTGTGTCAGAGGCGAGCTTTAGACAGCTACGAGTTTGGCTATTATGGGGTTTGAGTTTTCATCTAAAACCGATTGAGGAAAATCAAGGTTTAGTTGAGGGAACTTGAGTTTTTCTGTTTCTCAATCCAGCCAAATATTGGCTCAATTTCTTCATCGGGTGTTTAGGTAAATAGGCCGCAATTACCAATAGTCCTGCAATACTCGCCAACAGCCAGTTGATGGAGTAGGGCGCGGTATCACGCCTTGCGGGTTTTTGTGCTTTCATGGCGTATAGTACTTTTTGCAGGCTATCTCCACGTACATAATCCGCGCTAATCTGTTTTGCAATGTCTATCATATAGTCTTCATTCAGCCTTGAGATAAATCTATCTCCCTCGCCACTGGCGACGTTGTTATCACGCACACCCAAGTTAGCTTCCGAAATTTGTGCGATACCAGGTTGCATAGCAAAGCTGTCATTAGACCAATAGCCAATCACCTGATTTTTATCATCGAGTTTGGGGATGGGCGCGCCTTTATCGCTACCGATGCCAACGAATAGCCAGCCGCCAGCACCTTGAAAGTTGGTTAGCTCTTTGGTATTAAACGCGTGTAATTTGGGGGCTTCTTCGCCATCGCTAAAGTAAACCACCTGAGCAGGTTCGGGGAAAGCACGCAGTACACGTGCCATATTAAATAGGCTTTCACGCACACGGCTATTGCCAGACCAGGCGGTGCGCCAATCTAGATGGTCTATGGTGTCATTAATCACAGAAAAGTTTGCACATACCTCTACAGGCGTATACAAAGCTGCGATGCTGACGCCTGCAAATAAGCCGATACTGACGCGCGTACCGCAGGGCATAGATGAAACCATCTCATGCAGCATGTGTTGGGTGTAAGCGATACGGCTGGCAGGTTTGCCCTGTATCGTGGTGTCTACCACATTCATACTTTGTGAAATATCTACCACGAGTAAATAGCTATAAATATTGCGCTTTAAAGGGATAGTTGGCTGAAAATACGCGATTAGCAATAATAAAAATGCAGCGCCTAACAGGCTAGCATCGCGACGGTGGCGTAGGTATTGAATAACTCTTTGCATGATTTTTGGCTATCTGGTTAAGGCAGGCCAACAGGGATATTGCCCATAATTAGGCCTGGGGTATCGGATTCACCCACCCCTGGGGTAGCGTCACCGCGTACGATGGTAAGAATGCGGTCTAAGTTGTGACGAACGTCCCAATGATTATTGTCTAAACGAAGAGATTGCAAATAAGAAGTCTTCGCCTGCGTAAATAAATACTCAGTTTCATTGCGTACCGTACCATTGGTGCCGTTGATGGCGATGCCGCGTAGAAAAAAGATATTGCCGACGTTGTAAAGAATTGCGGCTTTTTGCGGAGCTGTCGCGTTTTCTGCTAAATGGGTAAACAGCAAAGTAGATTCTTTATAGCGCTCATTCTTAGCTAGCCAATAAGCGGTGGCAAATCTAGCCTCAAAACTCTGGGTATCCGTTTTAGGTGGTTTGCCGTGACTAATGGCCGTATTAAACGCCTTAATTTGATGGATGCGGTTCATTTCGTAACTAATATTGACCGCACTAACGATAGCGACAATCGCCAATAGCCAAGTGAGTTTGGTGGTGGTGAAAAACTGCCTAACGAGCCTTAAGCCTTGGCATAACTGCTGCCATAAGGGGGATGTGGTGGTGTTCATGTTTTAACCTCTATATATTTCACCGCTAACAGCATGCCTACCATGATGGCGGCCATTAAAAAACATAAGGATGTAAAGTCTTTGCCTGGAATCTTTTCAAAGTAGCGGATAGGCTTACGCTCTTTTTGGTTAATGTCGGCAATCGCTGCAGCGAGTGATTTTGGATCCTCAGCCTCGTAGGCTTTAAATGGCGTGATCAATGTCTTAAAGTAATCGTTCAACTCAATTTCGGCGGGTAGTGCAGCATTTTCTGGGCGTACGTAATTAGTATCAAAAATACTTAGTCCACCTGGCTGACGTAGCACAATCCAGTACAAACTTACATGTAGACGATTTAGCCAATCGCGTAATTTTTGTTGGGTGTTAGCATCCATGCGGCCTGCGCCATCTGATAGCAAAATCAAGGCGCGCGAGCCAGAATCCGGCACGTTATCAAATAAACCTGCGCCCATGGTCAGGCCGCTACCAATATTGGTTTGAAATAGCGCTCCACCGTTAGTGGCCTGTATGGCTGCCAAAACAGCCTCACGGCTGTCAGTGAGTGGTAATACATACATGGCAGAGTTACTAAAGGTGACCATGCCTATCATGTCGTTTTTGCGAGATTTTACAAACTCCAGCATCAAACGGCTGGCCGCGACTGATTTAGTCTCGCCTACGCGTCCATTATTACTGCCAGAAAAGGGATCGTCCATACTAGCGCTTCTATCCAGTACCAAAGCGATTTGTGCCCCTATGCCGATACGTTCAATCTTTTGTTGCAAGCTGTGTGGGCCCGCTAAACCTAAAATGATAAACACCAAGGCTAGTAGCGCTAAAGTTTTGAGCAATAAGCCGATCAGGTTCGATAGCGGATCGTGCGGCAACATCGTTACCCAGGAGTATTGTCGGCTATGCGTGCGATTAAGCAGAAACGGAATAGCTGCAAGCGGCAACAGCCACAGTAGCCATGGATTCATAAAGATCATTTTGCTGCCTTGCTTTTTGTTTCTGGGCGTAAGCCGCGCTCGCAATCACGACATTGCTTGCAAAACTGCTTTAGCCACGCGATAGGGTCATTACCTGCTTGGTGCTGGGTTTGCGTATCAAAAAACACGTTCTGTGATAAACCAAAAAAACGCTCAATTTCAGCCTGCACAGGCTTAAAGCTCGGGTTGTTGGCTATAAAGATTGCTATATTGTCACTAAATAAGCTATTGCCAGCTGTCGTGTTGAGGGCTGCATGCACCTTGCTGACCCCTTGTTTTATGCCTTCTGGGGTATTTTTTATTTTACCTAGTTGACGATAAGTGCGTGCAAATGGTCTACCCATGAGCGGCAACCAAGCACGTTTGCCCAAAATATATAACAAGCCCAATAAGCTTAAGCTCAGTGTAATTAGTGCAATATTTAAGCGTTTTTGTTCAGGCTTAGCGTTTAACAAAAAAGGTGTGCGAAATGGACTCATGTCATCTTTTAACTCGACTGAGCCATACACCGCAATTGGCGATACGCGGAACATCCACTCGGGGATACGGTATTGTTTAATCTCACCCTTTTTGTCGTTGGTAAAGCGTAAAGTTTCAGCGGGTAAAAATACAAATTTAGCCACAGTATTATTGGTAAATACTTGGTGTGCCAGCTTGATGGTGTAGGTTGTTGATGTATCGTTGTCTACTTCACTATGTTCAATTCTACGCAGCTCTATGCCTGTCACTTGGCCTTTGTAACGACGTTCATAGCCCACAATTGGCAAAGAGGTGGGGATAAGTTTATAGGGCTTTTTAACATCTAAAATAATTGTGCGCTCAACAATGTCGCCCACTGTGTAGGCTACATCACGGGTAGGGGTGAGGGTAATTAAACTCACCGCACCTTCAGGCATGCTAGCTACAGGTTCGTCATTGGCAAAAATAGGCTGATTAGCCAAACACAGGCATAACCAAATTAGCGGTAAAAGAAATTTTAAACATAGACGCATATTCATACTTAGGCAGCCACAAATTGATGAAAATATTCGGTTAATGCGTTGGCGTCAAACCCGCCCTCTACAAAGAAAGGTGGCATGTCGTATTGCATAAATAAAGCCTGAATTGCCGCACGGCGGTCTTCAAAGTTTTTGATAATTTGATCACGTAAATTTTTACGCAAAAACAAGGTGCGCTGTGCGCCAGATTCGCAGTCAGTTACACTGGCAATGCCAAACTCTGGGAGGCTTTTGTACTCAGCAGCATCCCACAATACAACGGGCACAATGTGGTGGCGCAGTAGTAATGACAAAGCGCTTTCCAACTCAGGCAAGGGCATGTGAAAGTCGGAAATCAAAAATACCAGGGCGCGCTCGCGTGGTAAATAACGATTGACCTCCATTAAGCCTTGTCCACCAACGGGCTGGGGATGGTAGTCTTTGAGTTTTTCAATAAGTTCTAGCGCATAATGCGGCTTGAACGATTGCATTGAAATCCAATCTTCGCGCACCGTTTCATCAAAGCCAATCAAACCAAATGGATCTTGATTATGGGTGGCTGATTGCGCGATGGATGCTGCTATTTGTGCTGCCGTAGTGATTTTTCGTTGTTGATGTCCAAAATTCATTGAGCCCGATAAATCGGTAATCGCATAGACAGGGGTTGCGCTTTTTTGATTAAAAATACGCACGTACACTTGTTCCATCGGGTCACGTATGGTTTGGCGTATGTCAATGCGGCGCGGGTCAGGATATGACAGTAGCGTGGTATGCCCACGAAACTCCATCCCCATTCCACGCTGGGTACTGGCATGTCGGCCACCGTGGCGTCCGCGTGAGCGCCAGCCGATGTGGTAGCTAAATTCTGGAATATCAGAAATCATATTTGAGATTATGAACTAAGGTTTGTACGCTAAATTAAGGCGCAGAAATCGCATTAACAATGCCTGATAGCAACTCACGCGCAATTTCGGTACGGCGCATCTCATATACAGGGCTAAACACCAAGCGATGAGCGATGGTTTCTTGAAATACTGCGTGTATGTCTTCAGGAATAACAGCTTCACGATTGCTCAGCCATGCATTTACGCGTGCCGCGCGCAGCATCATCGCCATGCCGCGTGGGCTAGCCCCTGCTAATACTAGGCGGTTCATTTCAACGCCACTCACCTTGACACCAAAGCTGGTCGGTGACTTAGTTGCACGCCACAAGTTAAGTGCGTATTGGCGCAGCGTTGGACTGGCTTGTACAGAATTTTGTAATGTGTTTGAGAAATTATTTAATTGGTCAAACTGCAACACATTTTCTGGCAAGGTTTCAATCAGTGCATCGACGTTATGGAATTTGGTATCAAATACTAATGATTCCATAATGGCTGCATCGTCAGGCACGACAATCGGAATTTCCATCATAAAACGGTCACGTGCAGCGGATGGAATTTCAAATGTCTCTTCTTTTTCCACCTGATTGCGGTCTGCGAACACTAGCATATGCGGAAAGTAATGTTCTTTATTGAACGCTGTTAGGGTGCGTTCTGCCATGACACGTAGCAATAATGAGTGTACCTGTGGTCGCGCTCGGTTAATTTCGTTAAAGAAAAATACTGATAAATTCTCGCCAGACATGAGCAGTGGGCCAGGGCTTACATGGGGTTTGCCATCTTCACCCAAGTAGGTGTGATACACCAAATCATTCGGCATTAAGTCAATGGTGCCCTCAATACGTTGGTAACCACCCCCAATACAACGCGTAAAAGCCCGAAGTAGCGTGGTTTTACCGACACCAACGTCACCTTCAAGTAGCACATGACCACGTGAGAAAATCGCAGTGGTGATGGCACGAATCGGCGATTGTTGTCCCACGACTACCTTGTTGATTTCTGTTTCTAGGGTTTGTGCATGCACGCGCCAATCGGCTAAAAGACGGTCACTCATTGACTTTCCTGACGTTAAAGTGTTAAAGATTTACAATTTATTTACATTTCTTGTGAGATATTAACTGTATTTTTGCTGGGTGTAAACAGATCTGTATACCCCTTGCTTGTTTTCTATCAATTTTATTGAAAAAAAGAATAATACTTCCGTTAATTGCTATTTCCAGCGAAAATAGCGTTTGATTCAATTTCGCTGGTTTATAAGAATGCAAAAACAAAATAGTTTTACCTATGAAGAGTTGCTTACCTGTGGTCGTGGGGAGATGTTTGGCGAGGGGAATGCACAGTTGCCATTACCTCCTATGTTGATGTTTGATCGTATTGTTTCTATCACTGAAGATGGTGGAAAATACGGTAATGGACAAATTGTTGCTGAGTTAGATGTTAAGCCGGATATGTGGTTTTTTGGCTGTCACTTTACTGGCGACCCTGTCATGCCAGGTTGCCTAGGCTTAGATGCGATGTGGCAATTAGTCGGTTTCTTTTTAGGCTGGATGGGTGGTCCTGGCCGTGGTCGCGCACTAGGAGCGGGCGAAGTTAAATTCAGCGGTCAAGTATTGCCAACAGGTAAGTTGGTCACGTATCGTATTGATTTGAAACGCGTTATGATGCGTAAGCTGGTAATGGGTATTGCCGATGCGACGATGGAGTTGGATGGCCGCGAAATCTATGCGGCAAAAGATTTGCGCGTTGGCTTGTTTACCAGAACAGATAATTTCTAGGTGGTAGTTGGTTTTAAGTAATTAGTTGTAAATGTTTATTTTGATGAGGAGAGCACGATGTTACGTCGTGTAGTAGTTACGGGCATGGGCATTGTATCCAGCTTAGGTAACAATAAAGTAGAAGTTAAAGATAGTTTGTATCACGGCCGCTCGGGCATTACCTTTCAACCTGAGTATGCAGAGCGTGGTTTGCGCTCGCATGTGGCTGGCTCTATCAAAGGGCTCAATATTGAAGCCTTAATAGACCGTAAATTATTGCGTTTTATGGCCAAAGGTCATGCCTACTCATGGCTCGCTATGCAAGAGGCGATTGCTGATGCTCAACTAAGTGAAGATTTGGTTTCTAACGTGCGTACTGGCTTAATCGTCGGCGCAGGTGGTACCTCAACTGAGAGTATGTTAGAGGGCACGAATACGCTTGCAGAAAAAGGCATACGCCGCGTAGGTCCCTATATGGTGACCAAAACCATGAGTAGTGGTATTGCGGCTTGTCTGGCAACGGGTGCGAAAATCAAAGGTATTAACTACGGTATCAGTTCAGCTTGTTCTACCAGCGCACATTGTATTGGGGCTGGTGTTGAGCAAATTCAACTCGGTAAGCAAGACATTATTTTTGCTGGTGGGGGCGAAGAAGAGCATTGGACCATGTCTTACTTGTTTGATGCCATGGGCGCGCTATCAAGCAAATATAACGATACTCCTGATAAAGCTTCTCGCACCTATGACGCAAACCGTGATGGCTTTGTGATTTCAGGGGGCGGTGGCATTGTGGTGCTTGAAGAGTACGAGCACGCTAAAGCACGTGGTGCAAAAATTTATGCTGAAGTGGTGGGGTACGGCGCAACTTCTGACGGCTATGATATGGTTGCTCCAAGCGGTGAGGGTGCAGTGCGCTGTATGAACCTTGCTTTGCAAGGCCATGATGGCAATAAAATTGAAAAAGTGGATTACATTAACACCCACGGTACATCAACCCCGGTGGGCGATACCAAAGAACTGGAAGCGATACGCGCGGTATTTGGTGACAACAACCCAGTAGCAATTGCATCGACCAAGTCGCTATCA
Source organism: Methylophilaceae bacterium (assembly GCA_036504995.1). Classification (GTDB taxonomy): domain Bacteria; phylum Pseudomonadota; class Gammaproteobacteria; order Burkholderiales; family Methylophilaceae; genus DASXUG01. The sequence continues at coordinate 133,664 of DASXUG010000015.1, forward strand.
GGTCACGCTTTGGGTGCGGCGGGGGTGAATGAAGCTATTTATACGTTGATCATGATGGAACATAACTTTATCGCTGCTTCGGCCAATATCGAAACATTAGATCCAGCGGCAGAAGGTTTAAACATTGTGCGCCAACGTATTGATAATGTCAAAATCGAAACGGCTTTGTCTAATAGCTTTGGTTTTGGCGGTACTAACGCCACACTCACACTTTCTACCAAAGGTTTGTAGCTTCTGCTTAGCACTTCAGTCGGTTAAAAGTAGGTACGCCAAAATGCTGGCACTATGCTTGCTGATGAGCGTCTGAGGTGCGCAGGTTGATAAGGCTCTGATGTGTTTCTGAGTATGACTGCGCGCGTTAAACAATCAGTGCCGCTAACACCTTTCTACCTTCACTCATCAAAATATTATAAGTTCTGCATGCCGCATCGGTGGTCATGCATTCGACGGGAATGCCCTTGTTCGTCAACGCCACAGTCAGCTTGGGGTGAATAAATCGATGCGTCTCTCCTGTACCTAATAGTACAACCTCTGGCTGGTAGCTGGAGATGCGTACAAAATCATCCGCATTCAGATCGTCAAACCTGCTCATTTGCCAATCGGTAATCACTTCTGTGGGTAATACCATTACGCTATGTTGATAGCGTTGATGATTAATTGAGACAGTACCGCGTTCATATGCGGTAATAAGTTGATTTCCTTCGGCTTGTGTGAGATGTAGCTTCATGGCTGGCGAGGTCTTTCATTGCCCTAAGTGGGCGCTACGGGTTAAAATGAGTATTTTACTCTTTTGCAAACCTTTAGGCTTGCAAACACCAGAGAAACTAAGCTTAACGCAAAGACAAGGGCAAACAGTAGTGGAGCCAATACTCAAATCACTAAAACTAAAAAACGTCTGCTATGACATTCGCGGGCCTGTGCTGCAGCGCGCCAAAGAAATGGAAGAAGACGGTCATCGCATTATCAAGCTTAATATTGGCAACCCTGCGCCATTTGGCTTTGCTGCGCCTGAAGAGATTTTGCAGGATGTCATTCACAATATGGATCAGGCCTCTGGCTATACCGATTCCAAAGGCTTGTTCGCCGCGCGTAAAGCGATTATGCATTACAGCCAGCAAAAGAAAATTGCAGGTGTGACGATAGACGACATTATTGTTGGTAACGGTGTTTCGGAATTGATCGTAATGTCTATGCAAGCGCTATTGAATAATGGCGATCAAGTATTAGTGCCTATGCCTGACTATCCTTTATGGACCGCGGCAGTGACCTTGGCAGGTGGCACAGCACGTCATTATGCGTGCGATGAGCAATCTGGCTGGTTACCTGACTTAAAAGATATTGAGTCTAAAATTACTGCCAATACACGTGGTATTGTGATTATTAACCCAAACAATCCTACCGGCGCTCTGTACCCGGAAGAAACCTTGTTAGGTATTATCGAAATTGCTCGTCATCACGGCTTGGTGGTGTTTGCTGATGAAATTTACGACAAGGTTTTGTATGACGGCAACACCCATACATCTATCGCCTCTCTAGCGGATGATGTGTTGTTTGTGACGTTTAATGGGCTATCGAAGAATTATCGTACCTGTGGTTATCGTTCAGGCTGGATGATTGTTTCAGGTGAGAAAAAACACGCGGCTGACTATATCGAGGGCCTGAATATGCTTGCCTCAATGCGTCTGTGTGCGAACGTGCCAGGGCAGTTGGGTATACAAACGGCGCTTGGCGGCCATCAAAGCATTGAAGATTTGGTTGCACCAAGTGGACGTTTATGCAAACAGCGTGACTTGGCTTATGACATGCTGACCGCAATTCCAGGTGTGACTTGTGTTAAGCCAAAAGCAGCGATGTACTTGTTTCCTAAATTAGACCCGAAGATATATCCAATTGAGGATGATCAGCAATTTATTTTAGATTTGCTACTAGAGGAAAAAGTTTTGTTGGTGCAAGGTACTGGGTTTAACTGGAAAAATCCAGATCATTTCCGTGTAGTATTCTTGCCCAACGTTGAAGATTTAACCGAGGCGATTACACGTATTGCAAGATATTTGGAAAGTTATCGTAAAAAGCATCAGGCTAAAAAAGCATAAAGAAAGTTGAAAGATAGGCTTATGAAAGAACTAAAAGTAGGGTTACTCGGCATCGGCACAGTGGGCGGAGGGACATACAATATCCTCACACGCAATCAGAATGAGATTACGCGTCGCCTAGGCAGCAACGTTAAAGTTGTGCAAGTGGCGGATCGCAACCTTGAGTTGGCTAAACAGGTCACTGGCGGTCAAGTTGCGGTGACTGATGATGCTTTTGCGGTGGTGAATAATCCTGAAGTAGATGTCGTTGTGGAACTCATTGGCGGCTACACGATTGCAAAAGATTTGGTGTTAACAGCCATTGCCAATGGTAAGCATGTGGTCACCGCCAACAAGGCTTTGCTTGCTGTGCATGGTAACGAGATTTTTAAAGCAGCAGCTGATAAAAATGTCATCGTTGCTTATGAAGCTGCGGTTGCAGGCGGCATTCCTATTATCAAAGCATTACGTGAAGGCTTGAGCGCGAATAAGATTGAGTGGGTCGCGGGCATTATCAATGGCACAACCAACTTTATTCTCACCGAGATGCGCGAAAAGGGCTTGGCTTTTGCTGATGTCCTTGGCGAAGCACAACGCTTAGGCTATGCAGAAGCGGATCCAACTTTTGACGTTGAAGGCATTGATGCTGCGCATAAGCTTACCATCATGGCTGCCATTGCATTTGGCATGCCTATGCAGTTTGACAAGGCCTATACAGAAGGCATTACCAAGCTTACATCCAAAGACATTAAATATGCTGAAGAGCTCGGCTACCGCGTGAAATTGCTGGGTATCAGCAAAAAAACAGAGGCGGGTGTGGAGTTGCGTGTGCACCCAACTTTAATCCCAGAAAAGCGCTTAATCGCCAATGTAAACGGTGCAATGAATGCTGTTTTGGTAAAAGGCGATGCAGTTGGCCCAACCTTGTATTACGGTGCTGGCGCTGGTGCAGAGCCAACTGGCAGCGCGGTAGTTGCCGATTTGGTCGATATAGCTCGCTTGCAAGGTGTAAGTGCTGAGCAACGTGTAGCCTATGTAGGCTTTCAATTAGACCAACAGCAAACGCTAGCGATTCTGCCAATTGCTGAAGTGAGCAGTGCCTATTATTTGCGCATGCGTGCCATGGATAAACCAGGCGTTCTGGCAGAAGTCACCAAAATTTTAGGTGATAGACAAATCTCTATTGACGCCATGATGCAAAAAGAGCCAATGGATAATGAGTCAGAAGCAGATATTGTGATATTGACACATGTGACCATAGAAAAAAACATGGATACGGCAATCGCCGCAATTGAAGCGTTAAGTGCAATTGATGGTAGCGTAACTAAGATTCGTATGGAAGAATTAGGTAAGTAAACGTTAGGTTAAGTAAACAATGAAATATATTTCAACCCGCGGGCAATCGCCTGCTTTAAGTTTTAGCGAAATTTTATTAGGTGGCTTAGCTTCAGATGGTGGCTTATATCTGCCTGAAACTTACCCGCAGTTTAGTGATGCCGATTTAACCGCCATGCGCGCGATGAACTATCGTGATTTGGCATTTGCGATTTTGTCTCGCTTGATAGATGACATTCCCGCTGCCGATTTAAAAGCAATTATTGATAAGACCTATACGGCAGACGTTTACAGTTTTACTCGCGCAGGCCAGCGCGCGGATGACATCACACCAACGCTGAAGCTAGAAAATAATCTTTATTTATTGAGTCTTTCTAATGGCCCGACGCTAGCCTTTAAAGATATGGCCATGCAATTGCTTGGTAATTTGTTTGAGTATGTACTGGCCAAAAAAGGGGAAACCACCAATATTTTAGGCGCGACTTCAGGGGATACAGGTTCCGCTGCGGAATACGCGATGCGTGGCAAAAAAGGGGTGCGCGTATTTATGCTCTCCCCCTACGGTAAAATGAGTCGTTTCCAAACTGCACAAATGTTCAGTTTGCAGGACGAAAACATTTTTAATATCGCCGTCAAAGGCGTGTTTGACGATGCCCAAGATATGGTAAAAGCGGTCTCGAATGACCACGCGTTTAAAGCTAAATATAAAATTGGTGCGGTGAACTCCATTAACTGGGGACGTATTGCTGCGCAAGTTGTTTATTATTTCAAAGGGTATTTGGCCGTTACGCAAAGCAACACACAAAAAGTCAGTTTTGCCGTGCCTAGTGGCAATTTTGGTAATGTATGTGCAGGCCATATAGCCCGTATGATGGGCTTGCCCATCGATAAGCTGATAGTGGCGACCAACGAAAATGATGTACTGGATGAATTTTTCAAAACTGGCGTTTATAAACCACGCGGTTCCGCTAATACTTATCACACCTCTAGCCCTTCCATGGATATTAGCAAGGCCTCGAATTTTGAGCGCTTTGTGTTTGATTTAGTAGGGCGTGATAGCGCAAAAATGCGTGAACTTTGGCAGCAGGTAGATACGGGGGGCGCGTTTGATTTAAACGCCGACGGTTACTTTGCTAAAGTACCAAGCTATGGGTTTGCTTCAGGCAGCAGCAATCATGCAAACCGTATGCAAACCATACGTGACACTCAACAAAAATATGGCGTTACCATCGACACACATACTGCAGATGGACTGAAAGTAGCACTAGAGCAGCGTGATGAAAATGTACCGATGCTGGTGTTGGAAACCGCCTTGCCTGCGAAGTTTGAAGATGCCATTGTAGAGGCGCTAGGCGAAAAACCAAGTCGCCCAGCAAGCTTGCAGGGTTTGGAAGATTTACCACAGCGCTCTAGCGTGATGGAAGTGAGTGTGGATGCTATTAAGTCTTATATTACTGAGAATGTATAAAAGCGCATGAAACAATATCATGATTTATTAAAACATGTGCTTGAGCATGGCAATAAGAAGGAAGACCGCACGGGCACGGGTACAATCTCAGTGTTCGGTTACCAAATGCGGTTTGATCTGACGCAGGGATTTCCTTTGCTTACTACTAAGAAAGTGCATCTGAAATCTATCATCCACGAGCTGCTTTGGTTTTTGCAAGGCAGTACGAATATCGCCTATCTGAAAGAAAATGGTGTGCGAATTTGGGATGAGTGGGCAGACGAACATGGTAATTTAGGTCCAGTGTATGGATATCAATGGCGTAATTGGCCTAAGCCAGATGGCACACATATTGACCAAATTGCGCAAGTAGTGGAGTCGATTAAAAAGAATCCAGATTCACGGCGCTTGATAGTCTCGGCCTGGAATGTCGCTGATGTGGATCAGATGAAATTGCCGCCATGCCATGCTTTTTTTCAGTTTTATGTAGCACCTGCATCTCCTGATGACAAAGATCAAAGATCAAAACTCAGTTGTCAGCTCTATCAACGAAGTGCAGATATTTTTTTAGGTGTGCCGTTTAATATTGCTTCTTATGCTTTGCTTACCATGATGGTAGCGCAAGCTTGCGACTTGAGGTTGGGCGATTTTGTGCATACTTTGGGCGATGCACATATTTATTCAAACCATATGGAGCAGGTGGCAGAGCAGTTGACACGCTCCCCTCGCGCCCTGCCAAGCATGACTTTAAACCCAGCAGTGAAAGATATTTTTGGATTTAAGTTTGAAGACTTCACGTTGGAAAATTACGATCCGTACCCAGCTATTAAAGGGCAAGTTGCGGTTTAGCTGCTGGTGAGATTGTTTATTTTTTGTTTAATAAAGGCAGAAAATAGATAAAAAAAGCGGACTATCTCGGGGAAAGAATAGTCCGCTGTGAGGAAACAACCACTGGTAAAAGTGTTTACTACGCGCTAGTAAGCGATCCGTTCTTAACTTTAACAGCATCACCTATTGCAAAAGTTGGTTCATGGTGTTGTCTTACTGTTTTATATTCACCATTCTCCATCTTCACTTTAATTACATAAGCCGTCTCGGCATTTACTTTCTTCTCAATCGTGTGGCCAGCATACGCGCCACCACCTACACCTAAAATCGTCATTAATACATTGCCTTGGCCTTTGCCAATTTGATTGCCAATCACACCACCTGTTACCCCACCAGCTACAGCACCTAGGCCTGTAGCTTCTCCGTCAGTGGTGATATGCTTAATGGAAATAATTCTTCCACAATCTTGGCAGCTCACAACTTGGTTAGTTGAATTACTTACAACATTTCCTGACTTCGCGCTGTCAGTCTTGTTGCCCAGAGAAATTTTGCCAGAAGCTGTATTTTTATCTGCTTGTATATCTTGCTCGCCAGCTTTTGTTTTTTCTATGGTGTTTGTGTCATTTAACTCTAACTTGGCACCATCATCCACTCTCTCTGAGCGTGCGCTTGGTATTAAACCAGTAATCATTGCACTGCCTAATATGCTAAACACAGTTAGGGCAGTTGCCGCTATTAATACCATCGGGTGTGTTTTTCGCGTCGAGGCGTTCATGTTAAGTTATGCCTAATTCAATTTCTTGTTAGGTATATAGCAACTGGTGTGCCAGCTTTGTAATTTCTTTTTAAATCAATTGCTTATTGATTTTTTGAGGGTGGGGTGCAGTGAGGATTGTCGTTTTTTTGAGACGGATGGTCTGGTGGTTTTATAAGTTTATGATTTTAATTGAATTTATGTGTATCCAAAAGCAGACACATTTTTTTACTGCACGGATGGGTCTGCGTCGTCTTTGAATAGTGCAGGGGTAAGTTGATGACGTTGTAGCAGCTTATAAAACTCGGTTCTATTGCGTTGAGCTAGGCGAGACGCTTGCGTAACGCTGCCATTGGTAGCTTTTAATAACTTAATGAGATAGTCACGCTCAAAGTCTTTACGTGCGCTTTCAAATGAAATAATGCTGCCAATATTATCTTGTAAAGCCTTTTTAACGAGCGAGGCGGGTACCAGTGTAGTCGTAGATAGCACTACGGATTGCTCCACTATATTTTGTAATTGGCGCACATTCCCAGGCCAAGGCGCTGACAGCAACAACTCCATGGCTTCTGGCGAAAAGCCGTTGAGCGCTTTGTTGTATTTGTCATTGAGTTCTGCCAAGAAGGTATTCGCCAACAGCGGGATATCCTCTCTGCGTTCAGCAAGACTAGGGATACTGAGGCCGACTACGTTAATGCGGTAGTATAAATCCTCTCTAAACCGGCCTTCTCGCATTTCATCAGTCAGATTACGGTGAGTGGCTGAAATGATACGGACATCAATATCGATGCTGGTATTGCTGCCAACAGGACGAATGACCCGTTCTTGTAGTGCACGTAGTAACTTTACCTGCAATTGGTGTGGCATGTCGCCGATTTCATCCAAGAACAGTGTGCCACCTTCAGCTGTTTGAAATAAACCCATGTGGTCGCGTACGGCACTGGTAAAAGCGCCCTTGTTGTGACCAAATAGTTCTGATTCAAGTAATGCCTCTGGAATGGCGCCACAATTGATGGCAACAAATGGCTTATTGCTTCTTGGGCTGGCCTTGTGAATGGCACGCGCGAGTAGTTCTTTACCTGAACCGCTTTCACCCTGAATGAAAATGCTGGCATCAGACATTGCCATCAGTTTGGCTTGACTGAGCATATTCTCCATTTGTGGGCTGCGTGTGAGAATTTCAGCACACCAAGCCTGACTTTCTTCAGCGGTATCGTAGGTGTTGTGGGCAAAAGCGCTCATGCGTAGCGCGCCCTCTACCTGTAGTAATAAGGTTTTGCTGTCAAATGGCTTGGTTAAAAAGCCAAACATTCCACGTTGAGTAGCCTCCACTGCCTCGGGAATAGAGCCGTGAGCGGTGAGCATGATGACTGGCAGGGCTGGGTCATCACGATGAATTGCGTCAAATAATTCCATGCCATCCATGCCAGGCATACGTAAGTCGCTAATCACAAGATTGGGGCGGCTGACTGCTAGATGGTTTAATGCCTCTTCGCCACTTTTGGCTGCGATTACTTCGTAGCCAGCTGCGCGTAGACGCATCCCCAACAGGCTGAGTATGTCAGGGTCGTCATCGACAGTGAGGATTTTTTGCTGAGGTATGGTGGCTTTTAAAGCAGTCATTTTTTATTGCTGTGATTACGGTTAATCATGGATTTTTCAATATCTTTTAATTCATCGAGTTTTTGTTGAAGGCTATCAGCTCTTTGTTGTGCTGCATCCGCTTTTATTTGCAGTGCGTCTAATTTGCCTTGCAATACATCGCCCTTTTTTTGCTCTTCACGTAATTTTATTGAAATTTTAATGGTTTCTGCAAGATAGTCACGCATTATTATCAAAATAGCCTTGCGTTCACTATCAAGTGATCTTTCTTTGAGCAGTTCCTCCGCAAGAGATTGTGCTTTTGAGTAATCTCTTACGCGGCTGGTAGGCAAGCCGTAGAGTAGTGCTAACTTTGTTCTAGTATATATTTCCTGTTTATTGCTTTGTTGCGCTTGAATAAGATCTTGTAATTCTTTTTTCTGTGCGTCGGCTGACATATTAAGCACTTTATTAATGTACTCAGTGACGGCATCTTCCCCACCAACACTGCTTTCAGAGTTTGATGGGTACAATGTTGCTGATTCAACTGGCGTTTCGCTTCTAGCTTCAGGTGCTTCTTTGACAACTGCTTTCTTGGTGGTCTTTGTCGCGCAGGCGCAAACACTCATGCTCAACATTACAGACAGTAAGATTGACGAGAAAAGCGTTTTATTTATTTTTTGCAACTTCATTTTTCTTGGTAGTGTCCTTTGTAGCATCTAAGGGTAGTTGCACTCTAAAGTGCGCCCCAGCATTTGTAGGTATTAAGCTTAACATACCGCCATGTGCCTCGACATATTCTTTTGCAATAGATAGCCCTAATCCGCTACCACTCACTAAGCCATCATGCACGCGCTGTCCTCGATAAAACGGGTCAAATAGTTTCGCATGATCTGCAGTGGGAATGCCATGCCCATTGTCTTGCACTTTAATCACCGCATGATCTCTTCTTAGATAAATGCGTAAATTAATCATACCTGCTTGAGGCGTATATTTAACTGCATTTGAGATCAGGTTGTCGATAATGGTATGCACTTTTTCTTGGTCGCAGATGATGCTGACATCCTCAAATGCTGACACAACTCTAATGTTTTTGCTTTCAATCGATAGGGCGTAGTGTTTCAATACATTCTGCATAACATCAGATAACAACAGCTTATTTAGTTTGAGCTCTGGTTTTTTAAATTGCACCGCCGTGTAGTGCAATAAGTTCTCAATCATTTTTTGTAGTCGGAGACTGCTTTCTCGTAAAATTTGCGTAATTTCTTTTTGTTGCGGCGTTAGGGTTCCGCCGACTTCATCGCTTAGTAATTCACTAGCCTCTCGGATGGCTGTTAGTGGGGTTTTGAGCTCGTGGGAGACATGACGTAGAAATCGTTGCTTTTCCTGTTCAACGTGCTGTAATTGGCTACGTAACCAATCCAGACGCTCACCCAGAATGCGCATGTCATTGGGCCCCTCAATACTAATGGAATCTTCATAATGACCCTCACCTAAATGCTTAATCGCCGCGTCCATACGGCGTATAGGTTGTGCTACCAGGTAAGTAATGACTAGCGCAACGACTAAGCCAACAGGTAATAATGTGAGTGACTGCCAAAACAAAATATATTGCGTGCGCTCTGCCATTTTGGAAAGTGCGGTTGATTCCCGATCAATCAGCAAGTTATTGTCTGAAAGTATGCCTTGTGCCTGCTCGGAAAGATTGGCAAATTGTGTCGTGATGGTTTCTGGGAGTGTTTCTTCATCTTTTTTAAGGTGAATTTCATTGAAAAGTGCAACCTCATCTACGCCCATTTTTTTTAGCTGTAGAGATTGCTCTTTGGTAATGGGTAGTCGCTCTAGTTCTTGTAAGTGGAGTAAAAATTTGTTGTGGGTAATGGTGAAGTTATCTAAAAAGCTATCATCATGCAGTACAAAATATTGTCGGGCACTGCGTTCCATTTGGCTGAGCTGTTCGACCAATACTCTGCTAGAGCGAGTGGCTTGTACAGCACGTGCTACAGTATTTCTACTTTGCTCTGCCAGGCGGTCCACATGAATAGAAGCGTTCGCAAACGCGAATATTAATGGCAGTATGGCAAGTGCAAACCCTAATAGCAATAGCTTTAGAAACGATTTTGGATACATAAGAAGTTTACTCTTTTACGAAAGCATTTATTCCACAAAGTGCATTGAGCACTAAAATGCTTAGTATAATACGGCTATGACTTCATTATCTCTTATTGTCGCGATAGCGCAAAATAACGTTATCGGCATTAACAACACATTACCTTGGCATCTACCTGAGGATTTAAAGCGATTTCGGGCTTTAACCATAGGGCATCATATCATTATGGGGCGTAAAACTTATGAGTCTCTAGGGCGCTTATTGCCTGGCAGAACCACTGTCATTGTGACGCGCAACTTAGGCTACTCGGTAGAGGGTGCAATTGTTGTGCATTCATTGGATGAAGCGATAGAAGCCTGCGGTAATGATAGTGAGGCTTTTCTTATTGGTGGTGCCGAGCTTTATCGACAAGGGTTGCAGTATGCGCATAAGCTCTATATTACCGAAATTGATTTGGATGTGGCTGGCGATGCTTTCTTCCCTGTTTGGGATGATCAAACATGGCGAGAAGAGTCTCGTGAGCATCATGCTAGTGTGAATGGTTTAGCTTATAGCTATGTAACTTATACAAAAGTAATTTGTTAACTGCAGATGCAGTTAACAATTATTAGCTTATTTAAGGGTTGGTTTTATAGACGTTAAGCTTATTAGGTGTGTTCGTCAGATTGAACATGTCTGCGCTGATGCCCATGTCTTCCCGATAGGGGTGATAGCTTTTTTTGTATAGCGCCGTGATTTTCTTAACGTAATTTTGTGTTTCTGGGTATGGCGGTATGCCCTTGTATTTTTCCACAGTCATTTCACCTGAGTTGTAAGCCGCTGCTACCAATGAAACATCCCCCTTAAAATAGGCCAGCAACCATTGTAAATATGCTAGGCCACCCTTGATATTATCTTCAGGGTTGTAAGCATCTTTGACTTTAAAGCGCGTTGCTGTTTCTGGGATTAACTGCATCAAACCTTGTGCGTTTTTAGGCGAGGTGGCTTGCGGATTGAAGCCAGATTCCACTGCAATAAACGCCATGGCTAGGTCGGTTTCGATTTTGTAGTTTGGCGCAATTTTATTCACTAGTTTAAAGATCGGTCCTTTGGCATAAAAGGGAGTTGATTCAACTTCTGGTGTAACCGCTTGAGGTGTGGCTACCGCAACTGCGGGTGGTGGATCTGGCAACATACACTTGGGTAATTCGGCCAGGTTTGGGTTTCCAGCACTAGCAATAACCGCCTCTCTTGCACTGGTATGGTTTTGCTTTGCAGCTTTGCTATAAAACATTACGGCAATATTGTCGTCTTTTGGCACGCCGCGTCCATTAGCGTACAGCCAGCCCATCGCATATTGTGCATTTGCATCGCCATCACGCGCCGCACGGCAGTAGACGGCTGCTGCCTCTGCATAATCATGCACCCCTTGGGCACTTTTGCCTTTAAAGGCCAGATTAACTAGTAATGCGTACGGGTTTTTTAGTGAACTTTTAGCAAGTGAGTTTTCCACTGCGCTTGGCTGAGGATTGCTTTGTGCTTGATTAGGGCTGCTATTATTCTCTGTAGCGTTTGATTTGTTGCTGACAGTATCAATTTGTGTTGGTTGCGCTGACGAAATTTCGTCTGTATGCTGATTAGTTGACAGATAGGGTGAGTCATCAGCATGTGCGGAGTTGCTCAAATTTAAGCACAAAAATGCCATTAAATACTTGAATAAAATATATTTTATTTCAAATTTTAAGTGCAAAATTATTCTCCCGATTTTAAATATACAGCTATAGCAATTGCTAGATGCAATTTTTGTGCTAACAGGTAATTACAATGCAACTTATTATTCTTTTTGTAACAAGTCCTTAATTACCTTCTGAGTTTTGGTACATTCACCAATTTAAAGTTATATCGTCAAAATATATGCAAAATTTAGTGTAACTCACATTAAGCTTATGGTTTTGAATAAATTGCCTAACAGCGCTAATTCTAAATTCGGCCCCAATGGCAAAAAAGCCCCGCTAAGCGAGGCTTTTAGTTTATTGCCGAATAAATTAAATTTGGCGGCGGCGAGCAGCCAAGCCTACCAAGCCTAAGCCAGCCAACATCATTGCATAAATATCGTTTTCTGGTACCGATGATGCAGGAACACCAACTACAACTGGTGGTTTTGTGAAATCAATTTGCTCTTCTAAGACAAACCAAGCCGTACCACCGTCAGTTAACCCTGGGAACAAAACATCCCCCACGTAAACACTGGTTGTTTTAAATGTAACTGTACCAATTTGTTTGTTTTTAGCATCTGAGTAGTAGCCAAAATAGGTGTCACCTGGTCCAGAGCCTGGGTTTGGCACTGTGCTCATACCATCCCCATCGAAACCAAAAATATCTAAAGAGCCACCATTCAATGTAAAGCTATCTAAAGTCTTGCCAGAGTTATTAACAACGCCTACTAGTGTATCTTCGATACCATCGGTAGATTGAATGCTAGAATTTGTTGTTGTAGTGACTGAACCATCTCCGTTGAATGTGTATACTACCGCACAAGATGTTGCTGCACCGACAACGGGGCAGTTGCCAATGGTTGCCGCTTGAGCGTTAAACGTGATGAATGAAGAAGCTAATAATACTGCTAATGCAAATGAAGTTTTTTTCATGATTTTGTTTCCCCCAGATTAATATAAAAAAATTAACACAGCATTTGAAAACCACAGCACTCATCTATATGTTGAGTGTGGGATCTACTGCCAGCTAATGCCAGTGGTAATTCAAGAATCGCACCAATAACTATGGAGCTTTTTAAAGAATCCATAAGTGCTGATTGGTATTTTATTAGCATTTAAGGCTAAATCAATAGTCCGTTCGGACTATTGATTTTTTTATATTGAGGTGTAAGTGTGATTGTTGGGGGTGTGTGATTGGATTATTAATGTTTCACGCAGTCCACAAAGTAGCTAGCTTTACCATCTACTAGCTCTTTTACTAGGCCGTGTACGTCGGTTTCAAAGCCTGGAAACTTCTCATTGAAGGTGCGAGCAAACTTCAAGTAGTTAATAATCACTTTGTTAAATTGCTCGCCTGGGATTAGCAATGGAATGCCAGGTGGGTAGGGCGTGAGCAATACTGCTGTGATGCGGCCTTCAAGTTCGTCAATCGGCACGCGGTCAATTTCGCGATGCGCCATTTTTGCAAAGGCATCGGTAGGTTTCATTGCAGGTACCATGTCTGATAGGTACATTTCAGTGGTTAAGCGTGCAACATCATTGGTTTTGTAAACTTCATGGATTTGCGTGCATAGGTCGCGTAAACCCATACGCTCATAGCGCGCATGTTTTTGTGCAAACTCGGGCAATACTTTCCACAATGGCTGATTTTTATCGTAGTCATCTTTGAATTGTTGCAAGGCCGCCACCATGGTGTTCCAGCGACCCTTTGTGATGCCGATGGTAAACATAATAAAGAATGAATAGAGGCCTGTTTTTTCTACAATCACGCCATGCTCAGCCAGATATTTGGTGACAATCGCGGCTGGAATGCCAAACTCGTCAGAGAAGTCTCCATCAATATCTAAGCCAGGGGTGATGATGGTAGCTTTGATCGGGTCTAGCATGTTAAAGCCTTCGGCTAAGTTGCCAAAGCCATGCCAAGCTTCACCTGCCTTGAGCATCCAAGAAGCACGCTCTTCGATGCCTTCTTCGGTTAAGTCATTTGGCCCCCACACTTTAAACCACCAGTCTGCACCCCATTCCTCATCTACTTTGCGCATGGCACGGCGGAAATCAAGGGCTTCTTTAATGGATTCTTCCACTAGAACAGTGCCGCCTGGGGCTTCCATCATGGCGGCAGCTACGTCACAGCTGGCAATGATTGAGTATTGCGGGCTGGTGGACGTGTGCATTAAATAAGCTTCATTAAATACGTCACGGTCTAGTTGATTATTTTGTGCATCTTGCACCAAAATTTGTGAGGCTTGGCTTAAACCAGCGAGTAATTTGTGCGTGGATTGTGTCGAGAACACCATAGACTCTTTGCAACGCGGACGATCTGCGCCAATCGCGTGATAATCGCCATAAAAGTCGTGGAAGGTTGCGTGTGGCAGCCATGCTTCATCAAAGTGCAGGGTGTCGATTTTTCCATCGAGCATTTCTTTAATTTCTTCTACGTTGTATAACACGCCATCGTAAGTAGATTGGGTGATTGTGAGTACGCGCGGTTTAGCATTTTTATCGCTAGCAAATGGATTACGTGCAATTTTTTTCTGTATATTTTCCCAGGTAAATTCGCTTTTTGGTATCGGGCCGATAATGCCGAAGTGATTACGAGTCGGCATTAAGAACACAGGCACAGCGCCTGTCATGATGATGGCATGTAAGACAGATTTGTGGCAGTTGCGGTCAACCACGACAATATCACCAGGGGCAACGGTCGAGTTCCATACAATTTTGTTGGAAGTTGAAGTGCCATTGGTGACAAAATACAAGTGGTCGCAGTTGTAAATGCGAGCGGCATTACGCTCTGATGCTGCGATGGGCCCTGTGTGATCTAATAATTGACCTAGTTCATCCACCGCGTTACACACGTCCGCGCGCAGCATATTTTCACCGAAAAATTGATGAAACATTTGCCCTACTGGTGACTTTAAGAATGCTACGCCACCTGAGTGACCTGGACAGTGCCATGAGTACGAGCCATCTGCCGCGTAGTGGGTGAGTGCTTTGAAAAATGGTGGTGGTAGGCTATCTAAGTAAGCTTTGGCTTCACGGATAATGAGACGTGCTACAAATTCTGGCGTGTCTTCATTCATGTGAATAAAGCCATGCAGTTCGCGTAATACGTCGTTAGGAATATGACGTGAAGTGCGAGTTTCGCCATGCAAGAAGATTGGAATCTCTTCATTGCGATAACGAATTTCGCGCACAAAAGTGCGTAGTTGTTCAATGGCCTCGGGTTTCTCTTCGACGATTTCTTCGTCATCAATCGACAAAATAAAAGCAGAAGCACGACTTTGCTGCTGCGCAAAAGAGGTGAGATCGCCATAGCTGGTTACGCCCAAGACCTCTGTGCCTTCAGTTTCAATGGCTTTAGCGAGTACGCGTATGCCTAAGCCTGAAGAGTTTTCAGAGCGAAAATCTTCATCAATAATCACAACAGGAAAGCGGAACTTCATAGTATTGAATCCTTTACCACAGAGATACGGCGGTGCAGAGAATCAATGGGGTTGAAGCTCTGTGCCGCTGTAGTGAAATCATTTGATATAAGTAATATTGATATTAAATCTTGGGCAGTGTGACACCAACTTGACCTTGGTATTTTCCGCCACGGTCTTTGTAGCTGGTTTCGCAGACATCATCTTCATCTGCCTCGAAGAAGAGTACTTGCGCGCAGCCCTCATTTGCATAAATTTTGGCAGGCAGCGGGGTAGTATTGCTGAACTCTAATGTGACATAGCCTTCCCACTCAGGTTCAAACGGTGTCACATTGACAATAATGCCGCACCGAGCATAGGTGGATTTGCCTAAACATACCGTTAACACATTGCGCGGAATACGAAAATATTCAACTGTACGTGCCAATGCAAAAGAGTTGGGTGGAATAATGCAGTAATCTGCGTTCACTTCTACGAATGAATTTTGGTCGAAATTTTTAGGATCAACAATGGTGCTGTTGATGTTAGTAAACAGCTTAAATTCTTTAGAGCATCGAATATCATAACCATAGCTAGACGTGCCATAGGACACCATGCGTTGGCCTTCTGCGTTCATTTTAACTTGTTGCGGCTCAAACGGCTCAATCATGCCGTGTTGTTCCGCCATTTTGCGTATCCATTTGTCTGATTTGATGCTCATAATTATTCAACGTTTAAGAGGTGAAAAGTGACACGCATTATAAGGCTTAAATACAGAAAATAAACGAATTTAAACTGCTTTGGACGAAAAAAATCCTCATTTCAACATGCGTCAAAATGAGGATTTTTAGGGTTGCGGCTAATTAGTGTTTGTCGCCGCCCAGTTCAATGCTGTAGCGCCAAAATTGGTCTTCGCTTTCAAAGATCACTTTTGATTCTGCAGGATCGCTAGAGCCAGCAGGATATTGACAGACTGGGGCCTTGTTAGCGGCCCATGCTTTAACCACTGGGTCTACCAAGCGCCATTGCGCTTCTACTTCACTAATATGTAGGTACAGTGAATTGTCACCTTCCATTAGGTTTAGTAATAAAGCCTCGTAAGCGTCAACGGTTTCGTCGCCTTCTTGGCGGTTAGCCGCATCCAGTTGAATGGTTCTGGTTTTAATATCTAAGCCAGGAATTTTAGATTGAATTTCGAGCTTAATGCACTCACGTGGTTGTACGCCTAAAATCAACCAGTTTTGGTCTTGGCCATTGATTTGCATCGGCGCTTTCTTGAAGCGAATCGAAATGCGAGTATCAGCTTCGTGTAAACGTTTTGCGGTGCGGATGTAGAAAGGCACCCCTTCCCAGCGTGGACTGTCGACGAATAGTTTTAACGCAGCATAGGTTTCAACAACGCTGGAGTTGTCCCCTAACTCTTCTAAATAGCCAGGGACTTTTTCACCATTAATTTCACCAGAGGCATATTGCGCACGGAAGGCAAACTTCTCAAGCTGGTCAACTGGGATAGGGCGAATGGCTTCTAATACCTTAATTTTTTCAGCACGCACAGCATCTGGGCTAAGATCTTTAGGTAACTCCATGGCCGTTAAAGCCATGGTTTGTAGGATGTGACTTTGAATCATATCGCGTAATGCGCCTGTACTGTCGTAAAACTGGGTACGCTCACCCACGCCTAAAAATTCGGTGTTGGTAATTTGCACATGGTCGATATAGTCTTTGTTCCAAATCGGCTCAAGGATTGCATTGGCAAAGCGTTGCAACATAATGTTTTGCAGGGCCGATTTACCTAAATAATGGTCGATACGGTAAATTTGGCTCTCTTTTAGGTGTTTGGTAATAGAGGCTTGTAATGCTTGCGCAGAAGGCAAGTCTGTGCCAAATGGCTTCTCAATGACCACGCGGCGCCAGTATTTATCTTCTTGTGTTAGGCCCACTGCCGCTAGCTGATCTACCACGGGTGCGAAATCGACAGGGCGCACGGATAAAAAGTACGCCAAGTTTTGCGGGAACACCTTTTCATCACTCAATGTGGCTTTGAGTTTTTTAAACGCATCTGGGTCAGTTGGTGGGTTTGCGTGGTAGTGATTACGCGCGATAAATCGCTCAAATACTTTTTGGTCATAGCCTTTTTTGAATTTGGCGTCGAGCATGCCTTTGATGTCCGCGAGCCAATCTTCACGGCTGACTTCGCTGCGGCCAACGGATAAAATCGCCATGTGCTCTGGTAATCTGCCTAGTGAGTCTAGGCGAAATAGACCTGGCATCAATTTCACACGCGAGAGATTTCCACTAGCGCCAAATAAAACAAGGGTACATGGGTCGATTTGTTTGCTCATTACTTTGCTTTCAAGTTTAAATAATCAAATAGTATAAAAGTTGTATCTGGTTTTTTATATGTAATAGATTGCGCCACTTCTATTTGGAGTGACGCAGGTGATGAAGCGCAATCTATTGCATATTGACGGTGTGATTTTTGGTGATAGGCATGTGAGGCACCATGCACCTCACATGCATGGTGTCAATTATTTATCAGACACTGATTTAACGAAGTGACCACCAAAACCATTACGCATCATGGATAGCAGTTTATAACTGTAGCCTGTTGCATCTTGGCTTCTGAAACGAGCTTGCAGGGCGAGTGTTAATACTGGCGCTGCGACCCCTTGTTCGACTGACTCCATGACTGTCCATCGGCCTTCACCTGAGTCTGCTACATATGGTGCAACTGCTGCTAACTCTTGATCTTCTTTCAAAGCGTCAGCAGTCAAATCCAGCAACCAGCTACGCACCACTGAGCCATGACGCCACATTTCAGTGATTTGTGCTAAGTCCAAATGAAAGTCTTCTTTACCTTTAAGTAAATCCAAGCCTTCAGCCATCGCTTGCATCATGCCGTATTCGATACCATTGTGTATCATTTTAGTAAAGTGGCCTGCACCGATAGGGCCTACGTGACCCCAGCCACGATCTTTAGCAGGCGCAAGCGCGATTAGAATCGGCTCAACTGTTTTTGCAACTTCTGGCGTGCCACCTACCATCAAGCAGTAGCCATTTTCCAAGCCCCAGATGCCGCCTGAAGTACCTGAATCCATAAAGCCAATACCACGCTCGGCTAACCACGCCCCACGGCGTTGACTGTCTTTGTAATTAGAGTTACCACCATCAATAATGATGTCACCTCTTGATAACATAGGGGCCAAATCTTGAATTTGGATCTCTGTTGGTGCACCACTCGGTAGCATCAGCCAGATAATGCGTTGTTCGCTACCATCTGGAGATAGTTTAGATACGGCATCAGGCACTGAGCTCGCTGGAATCATGCCTTCATTTGAGGTTAACTCATTCACCACTTCTACGCTTCGGTCGTAACCAACAACCTGAATGCCGTTGCGAAGCAGGCGAGTTGCCATGTTGCCACCCATTTTGCCTAAGCCAATCATTGCTAATTTCATTGTTTTTTCCTTGTTGAGGATAGTGTGTCATCGCCCTTTTGGGTAAGATGACGGTCTATATTAATTAAGTGGGTCTATATTTGAGAGCATGACGTGATGTGTGTCGTGACTACTCTGTATGTGATTATAACGTGAAGGTCTAATAGGATGCAAAATACAAACCAAGAAAATACAGCAAACCCTCAAATTTGCCGTTGGCATAGTTTTGATAGTCAGGATGACATCAACCAGGCAACTGTTTCCCGTATTTTAACTGCTGCCGATGAAGCTATTGAAGAGTACGGTAGTTTTTTAATCGTCCTGGCTGGCGGCAGTACGCCAAAAAGTGTGTATGAGTTATTAAGTAAAGAACAGGCTGACTGGGCGAATTGGCACGTGTTTCATAATGACGATAGATGCTTGCCTGCGGATCACCCCGAACGTAATAGTCTAATGGCGCGTCAGGCATGGCTAAACCACGTGGCGATACCAGCGAATCAAATTTATGATATTCCAGCAGAGTTAGGCAATGTTGAAGGAGCTAAAGCCTATGCCAAAGCGATTGCGGATGTTGGCACTTTTGATTTGGTATTGTTGGGCTTAGGTGAGGATGGACATACGGCAAGCTTGTTCCCCAATCAAGCATTGGATAATAGTGCAGAGGTTGTGCCAGTGTTTGATGCACCAAAACCACCCGCAAACCGTATTACGATGAGCCAAAAAAGATTAAGCAATGCGCATGAGGTTATATTTTTGGTGACGGGCGCAGGTAAGCAATCAGCGGTAACTGATTGGTACAATGGAGAAAATATTCCCGCAACACTTATAAGACCCAAAAATGGGGTGGATGTGTATTATTTTGGTGTTAAATTGGTGTAAAAATTGCTATCAATACAAGATTAAGTGGTTTTATAATGAATTCTTAATCGTTTTACTTAAGACAGTTTGTTGGGTAAGTCTTAATGACCTGTTAGATTTTTAACAAAAAGCGTTACTAAAACTCGGAACTCAATAACGCTATTGCAATAAAAACTAATCATATGGGGTATTAAAGGTGCGTCAAGAAATTACTAGCGCTGCAAAAAAACTTTATCCAGTGGATGGAGTAAATTTTAAATCTCTGAAAAGTCTGATATTCAGAGCGAGGTTTTTAAGAAGAGCGAAGCAACAACAGCCGTTGCTGGATGAGTTTGTTACAAGTTTAGAGGCACTTGGATATGCCCATATTCTTGAGCAATACCCTTACATGTTGGGGCTTGTAGAGTGGCCTTATATCCACAATAAGTGGACTGTTCAACAACGTGTTCATAGCATTCTAGGTCATTATGAGCTTTTACACACAAAACCTAAGTTTTTAGATGTTTCTGATGCACAAGCTAAGGTGATTGTAGATCTCAGCGAGTATTCTGAAGGGGCTTCTATTGTAGTAGATCGTGCAAAATGGTTTGCGCGCGAGGGTGAGGTGGTGCTCAATCTGTTTAAAGGTGATAAGCGTGTAAAGTCCATCGCTTTTAGCTTGGGGCAAGTGAATAATGAACTGGTGATTTATGTCGGGGCGATTCAGGGGATTCATGCCGACGATGATACTCTTGGACTATTCAAGTCTCTTACCAAAGAGTTTGAAGGATTACGCCCAAGAAGCTTAGTGATTGAGATGTTACGCAATATTGCTGAAAAAGTGGGGGCTAAAAGAATATGGGCCATCAGTGATGAAAATCGTCATCACCGTCACCCATATTTTGCAGATACGCATAAATTCGATCTTAAGTCACAGTATGATTCAATTTGGCTTGATCATGGCGGTGTAAAATTAGACAACGGTTTTTTCGAGATTCCAGTAGCAAAGCATCGCAAAGAAATTACCGAGGTTTCATCTAATAAGCGTGCGATGTATCGTCGCCGATATACTATGCTAGAGAATCTTGAACAGGCATTCTCTAAGTTGCAGTGTTTTGTTTTTACTTCACTACTTGCTGAAGTTGTATTCGAGGTTCTGGCTGGTTTAACGTTTTTCTATTCGACGGTTGATAACTTGAATGCCTTTATCTAGTGATTAGCTATTTTGGATTACAATGTTGGGGAATTTGCTGCTGTGATCTAAGCTAAGCTGAGAAAGTTTATAGGCAGCTTTTCTAGCAATTTGCTTGTAGGTCGTAGCAATCGTGCCATCAGGATCTGCTATTACAGTCGGTTTCCCGCTATCGGTTTGTTCGCGGATTCTAATATCCAGCGGCAAACTACCCAATAAATCTACGTTGTAATCTTGACACATGGCGGCACCGCCGCCTGCACCGAATATATGTTCTTCATGACCGCAGTTAGAGCAAATGTGTGTGCTCATGTTCTCGACAATCCCTAAAATAGGGATGCCTACTTTTTCAAACATTTTCAAACCCTTACGTGCATCCAGCAGAGCAATGTCCTGTGGCGTAGTAACAATCACTGCGCCAGTCACAGGCACTTTTTGTGCTAGAGTCAGTTGAATATCCCCTGTGCCTGGTGGTAAATCAATCACGAGATAGTCTAGGTTATTCCAACGCGTGTCGCGCAGCAGTTGCTCAAGCGCACCCGTGACCATGGGGCCGCGCCATACCATGGGCGTGTCATTATCGACTAAAAAGCCAATCGACATCGCTTGTATACCATGCGCGAGCATCGGTTGTAGACTTTTGCCATCGGCACTTTCTGGCCTGCCAGTAATGCCAAGCATTTGTGGTTGGCTAGGGCCGTAAATATCTGCATCTAAAATGCCTACCGTTGCACCTTCTGCCGCCAGTGCCAGTGCTAAGTTAACTGAGGTGGTTGATTTTCCCACCCCCCCTTTGCCAGAAGCCACGGCAATAATGTTTTTGACGTTCGGTAGCAATGGTACACCGCGCTGTACGCTATGTGAGACAATTCGGCTACCAATATTTACTGTCACTGAGCCGATGCCATCAATAGATTTCAGCTGGTTTTCAACCAAGGCTTTAATTTCAGCGGTGACGCTATTGGCAGGGTAGCCCAGCACAATATCTACGCTCACATTATTATCTTGGATTTGAATATTTTTGGCCGACTTGCTGCTAATGAAGTCTTTACCAGTATTGGGATCTGTAATCGTACTTAATGACGCTTTGACTTGTGGTTCTGAAATAGGCATTACTTAACTCTCAATAGATTCACTGTTGGTTTATTGTAGCCCAAGCACGTCGATACGTCATAGGGTAATTAGCAAAGTGTGGGAGATTGTAAAGAAATGTTAAGCACTATGGATTCTTTGTGGTGTTGTTGATATTATCGGGGCGCATGATGATTTTAATCAATCGCATGTCCCCGTGTTAGCGGCAAGCTTTTTCAAGTTTGCCGCTTTTTTTTGGCTATTTTTTGCCCTGGTAGTTAAGTTTGTCGCGCATTGTTGAGTACTTCTACTTTATTTTCTTCTTCTATCTTTCTAGGCATGCGTAATTTAACTGTATTCATCATTAAGTATTCCTATGGTTTTGTTGGGGTGATGTATCGCTTTTTGGTAGAATATCGCTTTATAGCTTTTTGATTCGTAAACATTATGACCCGCAAAATCCTTGTCACTTCTGCACTCCCTTATGCTAATGGCAGTATCCATCTAGGCCATTTGGTCGAGTATATTCAAACCGATATTTGGGTGCGCTTTCAAAAAATGCAGGGACACACTGTGCATTATGTGTGTGCTGATGATACCCACGGTACGCCGATTATGCTGCGCGCGGAGAAAGAAGGCATTACCCCCGAAGCTTTAATTGCTAAAGTGCATACTGAGCATTACGCCGATTTTTCTGGGTTTTTGGTCAATTTCGATAATTATTACTCAACCAACTCAGAAGAGAATCGTGAGTTGGCGAGTGGTATTTATAAGGCGCTTAAAGCCAATGGCAAGATTGCTACCAAAACAATTGAGCAATATTTTGACCCAGTTAAAACGATGTTCTTGCCAGACCGTTTTATCAAAGGTGAGTGTCCTAAGTGTCATGCCAAAGATCAATATGGCGATAATTGTGAAGTTTGCGGTGCAACTTATAGCCCAACAGATTTAATCAACCCATTTTCTGCTGTTTCGGGAGCAACTCCCGTGCGTAAAGAAACCGAACATTACTTTTTTAAATTGAGTGAATGTTCGGACTTTTTACGTGAGTGGACGCGTAGCGGAACCTTGCAAGCCGAAGCCGCCAACAAAATGAGCGAGTGGGTGGGTGAAGTCGGTGAGAATAAGCTAAGTGATTGGGATATATCGCGTGACGCGCCTTATTTTGGTTTTGAAATCCCCGATGCACCAGGTAAATATTTTTATGTGTGGCTAGATGCGCCGATTGGCTATATGGCGAGCTTTAAAAACCTATGTGCCAAGAGTGGGGTAGATTTTGATGAGTATTGGAAAAAAGACTCGACTACCGAGCTTTATCACTTTATTGGTAAAGATATTCTGTATTTTCACGCCCTGTTCTGGCCAGCAACACTTGAATACAGCGGCTACCGTAAGCCAACGGGTGTGTTTGCCCACGGCTTTTTGACGGTTAATGGCGAAAAAATGTCTAAGTCACGCGGTACATTTATTACTGCACGTAGCTACTTAGATCATATTAAAAACCCAGAATATTTACGCTATTACTACGCAGCAAAATTAAACGGCACCATGGAAGATATTGATTTAAATCTTGAAGATTTTGTTGCCCGCGTCAATAGTGATTTGGTAGGTAAATATATCAATATTGCCAGTCGTACAGCTGGGTTTATTAATAAGTATTTTGATGGGCGATTAGCTTTTTTAGATGGAAAAGTGGTTTTTGATGCAGCAAGAAATTTATTGGACTCGGGGGATAAGTTAAGCGCGCTTGCATCATCTAAGCAATTAAATCCATATGTACCCAATATGGGGGAGACTGAGTTAGGGCATCTGCCATTTGATTTGTTTACTGTTTTCTTGGAAATTTCGGACAAAATACGATCGTTCTACGATCAGCGAGATTACAGTAAGGCGATTCGTGAGGTTATGATATTGGCTGATATAGCTAATCAGTATATAGCTCAAGAAAAGCCCTGGGAGCTGGCTAAGCAAGAGGAGGATGCTTCAAGGTTACATGAGGTATGCTCTGTTAGCCTAAATTTATTTAGGCTGCTAACTATTTATATAAAACCAGTACTGCCTTCATTAGCTTTAGAAATTGAGAGATTTTTAAATATCCCAGAGTTAAATTGGCAACATATTACTGAGCCACTTGATAATCATGTGATTGGTAATTTTCAGCACTTAATGGTACGAATAGAAAGTAAAGATATTGAAGCAATGACAGAAGCGAACAAAGAAAATTTACAAGCTATAGCACCATTAGTTCCTACAGTAAAAAATACATCAACTATAACTCAACCAGAAGAAAGCACTTATATCTCTATCGACGACTTTACCAAGGTTGATTTACGCATTGCTAAAATTGTAAATGCGGAACACGTAGAAGGTGCAGAAAAACTGTTAAAACTGACTTTGGATATTGGCGAAGAAAAGCCGCGTCAGGTCTTTGCAGGTATTAAATCTGCCTATGACCCTGAAACATTAAAAGGCCGATTAACGGTCATGGTGGCTAATTTAGCACCAAGAAAAATGAAATTTGGCATGAGCGAAGGTATGGTGCTGGCTGCGTCAGATGAGCGTGGCGGACCATTTATTTTGTCGCCAGATGTCGGCGCACAACCAGGCATGCGCGTTAAGTAAACATCGGGGAAATTTAAAAATATTAGGAGAATACATGAAAGTGAAGTTATTAATAACCGCATTATTTTTGGTGACAGCTACATCTGCCCATGCAGAAAATAGTAATGCTAAAACAGCAGTAGGTGGTGGTTTAGGCGCTGCTGCTGGAACTGCAATCGGCAACGTGCTGGGCGGTAAAACAGGCGAAGTGATTGGTGGTGCTGTAGGCGGTGGTGTTGGCGGTGCTGTGACCACGCAAGGCGAAGCTAGGACTGGCGCTGTACTCGGAGGGGCTGCTGGCGGTGCAACTGGCGCAATAGTTGGTAGAAAAGTCAGTGGTTCTTCTACTGGTGCTGTGGTCGGTGCTGGGGTCGGTGGCGCGGGTGGTGCGGTAGTGGGTAAGGTGATTGCCGAGCCGTCAAGAGGCGGCTCTGATGGTCGATATGATGGCCGTCGCTATGACGATGAAGGTGAAGGCCGTCGTCATCACCATCACCATGGTCGCGGACATGCCTATGGCCATGATAAGCATGACGATTAAGCAGCATATTTAATGGTGCTCGGCCTTGGTAGTATTATTTGCTACTCAGGCGAGGTGTTCTAGTTTGTGTTGGTGTGGTATTTAAAAAATCAATAAACTGCTCAGCGGGAATCGCCTCGCTGAGCAAATAACCCTGATAAGTGTCACACTCATGTTGTTTTAGAAACAGTAGCTGCTCTTGTGTTTCTACCCCCTCAGCCACGACTTGTAAACCTAGAGTGTGGGCAATCTTGATGATGGTGGCTGTAATCGCTCTATCATCTTCATCCTTCTCTAAATCTGAGACAAAGCTCTTATCAATTTTAAGTACGTCCAGCGGGAAGCTCTTTAGATAAGACAGCGATGAGTAACCTGTGCCAAAGTCATCAATCGCAAGGCTAATGCCCATATGCCCAATACGTTGTAGCGTTTCAATAATTTCAGTTTCGCGCTGCATCAGAATGCTTTCTGTAAGCTCTAACTCTAGCAGCAGGGGAGGGAATTGCGTTTCCTCCAGCACGTCGGTCAATGTTTTTACAATATCGGTATGGTGTAATTGGTGTGCAGATAAGTTGACAGCAATTTTGAGGGCTGGCAAGCCTGCATCCAGCCATTTTTTGCCTTGTTGGCAAGCCTCACGTAATACCCATTCGCCTATGGTGCGGATTAAGCCCGTGTCTTCGGCAACGCCAATAAATGCACTAGGTAAGATGATGCCTTTATGCGGATCTATCCAGCGCACTAGTGCCTCTGCGCCAATAATTTTACCTGTTTTAATATCCTGCTTGGGTTGGTAGAAAACACGTAACTCTTGATTCTCTATGGCGAGGCGCAAGCGCGTTTCCGTATTGAATCGGTTGCGCGCGGCTTGGGTGAGTTTTTCTGAGAAGAATCTGGAACAGCCTTTACCCGCAGCTTTGGCTTGATACAGCGCGGCATCAGCATGCTGAAGCAATTCCAGTGCGGTTTCCCCATGACCAGGATACAGACAAATACCGATGCTACAGCCGATTCGCACTTCGATGCTATCCGATAGAAACCATGGCTCTTCCAGCGATTGAATGATGTTGTTAGCGACTCTGGATGCATCTTCTGGGCTGGCGATATTTTCTAGCAATATGGTGAACTCATCACCCCCTAAGCGACTCACCGTGTCCACATTGCGAACTTTACTGTTTAATTTTGCAGCCACGAGTTTTAATAGTTCATCGCCTGCGAGATGGCCAAAGTTATCATTCACATTTTTAAAGCGATCTAAATCTAGCATCAGCAGAGCAATTTTTGAGCCTTCTCGCTTTGATGCTGAGATGGCGTGGTCGATACGAGACAACAGCATCAATCTATTCGGCAAGTGTGTGAGCGCATCATGATGGGCAAGATACTCTAACTTCTCTTCAGAGGCCTTGATGTTGGAAATATCTGCAAATACGCCTACATAGTTAATGACGATGCCAGATTCATCTTTAACTGCACTGATACTGAGTAACTCTGGGTACACATCCCCATTCTTTCTG
Source organism: Methylophilaceae bacterium (assembly GCA_036504995.1). GTDB lineage: Bacteria > Pseudomonadota > Gammaproteobacteria > Burkholderiales > Methylophilaceae > DASXUG01. Next base: position 160,058 of record DASXUG010000015.1, read on the forward strand.
CGGTTCCATAGTTCGCCCTGCCAGTGACCCGTCAGTCTAAGTGATGCCCACATGGCAGTGTAAAAATCACGATCATGGCGACCTGACGCGAGTATGCTAGGGGACATGCCAATGGCTTCAACGTCTTGATATTGCGTAATTTCAGTGAAGGCGCGGTTGACGGTTACAATTTTATTGTGCATGTCCGTGACCATGATGCCTTCACGTGTATTTTGGAATACAGCGTTAGACATACGGTGATTTTCTTCATTGATTTTAATGGCGGTAATGTCGGTGACAGTACCCACGAAGCCAATTAACATACCATCATCATCAAACTCTGGAGCAGCCTGACCTTTTACCCATGCAATGGACTTGTCTGCCCGCACAAATCGGTATTCATGGCTAAATGCTTGGCTGGCTTCAATAGCATGTCGCCATGCTTTTTCTATACCTCTGCGGTCTTTTCTGTGCACACCTTTCAACCATCCATCTTGCATGGAGTCTTCAAAACTAATACCTGTGATTTCAAACCAGCTTTGATTAATGTAAAGAAAATGCCCAGCTAAATTGGTGTGAAAAACGCCAACAGGGGAGGAGCGGGCTAAGGTATGGAATAAAGTTTCACTGGCACGTAATGCACTTTCAGCCATCGCTCTTTCAGTTTCAACCTCTGCTACAGATAGTGCGAATGAAATATCCTGAGCTAACTCTTCTAACAGCTTCATTTCTCTGGGGTTGAAAACGCCTAAGTGCTCGCTGTAAAGGTTAAAGTTGCCGACTACATGTTCATTTACAATTAATGGCAAAGACACCAAGCTTTTAAATCCCTGATCTAATGCGGCCTGACGCCAAGCGTATGCCGGGTCTACTTCCGCAATGTTATGGCAAATACAATGCTTGCCCGTGCGTAAAGCAGTTACCGTTGGGCCTTGATGTGTTGTATCCAATACGTTGATGTTAAATCGATCTAGATAGCTCTGATGCTCACCAGCACTCGCCATCGTCTTTATATCGCGACCATTTGGGGTGAGTAGTCCAATCCAAGAAAAACTAAACTCACCATCCCGCACCGCCACAGTACAAGCTTCTTGAAACATTTCTATAGTACTTAAACGACGGACAATGGTTTGGTTGATATTGGTTAACATCAGCAGTAAGCGGTTGGTCGCGCGTATCTCTGATTCATTTATTCTGCGTTCAGTAACATCGTTGACTAGTAGAAGTCTGGCCTCTTTGCTGCCAAAACTCACTGGATTAGAGCTACATTCAACATCAATAACAATGCCATCTTTTTTCTTGTGTTGGCGCTGAATGGGGAGAAATGTGGTACTGAAAATATCGGCTTCATCTGGGCTGAACTGCTGCTTAACTTCAATATCCTCTACAGACATTTGAGATAATTCTTTGCGACTCCAGCCATAGTGTGTGATTGCGGCATCATTGGTTGCGAGCAATGCTAATGTTTGCACATCATAGACAAACATGGGGTTGGGGTTGGCATCAAACATTTGACGGTAAAGCTCTTCACGATCTTGCAATGCCTGCTCATGAGAGATGACATCGGTAATATCTCGCATGATGGATACTGCGCCAATTTTATTGCCTTGCGCATCAAAAAATGGAGCAGCGCTAGATGAAATGATGCGTGTTCTATTATTGCGCTGAATGCTTAAATGCGTGTTTCTCGGTCGCTCACCATTAAATGCCTTAACCAGTGGAATTTCCTCAGGCTTTAGCAATGAGTTGCCTGCCTCATTATAGAGGCCAAACTGTGTTGCCCATGCAGATGCTGGGATGTCTGTGGTTTCAGTATTTAACCAGTCGCGCGCGACTTGGTTAAACAGCACGAGTTCCATGTTTGCGTCACAGGCAATTACAGCATCGGATAAGTTCTCTAATAAGGCGCGATTAAACTCCTCCTGTCGCTTAAGTGCCTCTGCCGCTTTTGTCCGTTCTGTAATATCCTCAATCGCAAGTAAAATGCGCTCAGTTTTTTGCTGCGCGTTTTTAACTACATTAATTTCAACGCGCGCGATAACGATCTCACCATTTTTACGTACTAACTTAGTTTCTTGTTGGATAGGGTGGTCAAATTCTGGATGCAGGGCTGACGAAAGTAAGTGATCAATTTCTGGCGCATCGGCAGAGCTAATATCTGACCATGTACGCTTAAGTAACTCGTCTTCGCTATAACCAAGGATATGACAAAACATCCCGTTGACACTCAGCCATTGCTTATTATTTGGGCTACACACCGCCATGCCTACAAATGGCATGTCATAAAATTTCTTTAGCAATCGGTCTCGCTCGGTACTCTCTGCTTTAAGCGCGAGTTGATGAGAGCGTATAAGTTGATGCCATAAACTTAACAATGCAAGGGCGATAAAACCTATGGCGAGCAGCGCAATACCACTAATCCAAAGTAATAATGTTTTAAGCGAAGTCAATACTTCTTGTTGCTCAATTTGCACAAACAGCTTCCATTCGGAATCTAGTACGTGTTCAACTCCGTAGACTAATTTGCCTTGATAATCCGTCCCTGATTTTTGTACACCGCTTTCCAGATATACCGAGCCTTGACTGAGGTTTCTAGTGAGTATTTCGCCCATACCTGAGTGGGCTAACCCTGTGTTAATGAGGATCTTATCAACCGTTGGTGCTTTTACTAACAGGGTTGTGGTAGAAACATTGCTTTCGTCACTCACGCTGATATTTTTGAGTAGCGAAGCATAGATGTCATTGCGTATAAGTACGAAAGCAATAATTTTAGTGTTGTTTAGCGATTGAATTGGCGCAACCGTATCAATCTGTAAGTGTTGATTTGGATTGAGGTAAATGTCACTGCGTACTGCGTGTCTAGTTCTGGCAGAGGTGTCTAAGAGTGTGTGTGGTACTTCAAGTGTCTCAATGTTGCCACTACCAAGAATTATCTCGCCTGATGCGCTTAATAGCGCAATGCCTTGAGCGCCATATGCGTTGATAATTGCATCGAAACGATGCAATATTTTTTTCTTGGCCAGTTCACCCTGTTGTCTGCTTTGTGGAGCAGAAAATTGTTGGATAGCGACAGCAAAGTCTTCGTCGCTGGCAATAATTTCAGCATCCCCTGTGCGATAGGTTAACCATCTATTGAGTCTTTCGGATTGCACCTTTGCAATCTCAGATAGGTTGTTAAATGTGGTGGATTTTATTTTCGGGGTATAAAAGTGAATAACGCTGTAGTTAATAATAGGAATAAGTAACAACAGAAAAAATAAAATGCCTAATAAGTAAAAAATTTGGCTATCTATTTTTCTTTTATAAACAACGGATTGCGTTTTCGTTTTGTGGACTTTTTTAAATAAAGAGCGTGCAAAAAAATATAAAATGCTCGCGCTGATGAGCATCATCAATACAATGCTTGCTAAGCTAAATGCATGTTTATCGGATTGCGGTGAGCTTGAAAAGATCGTGCTTAGGCTATTGCTACTTAATATCCAAATAGAGCAAAGCAGCACATACGCTAAAGTAATTTTTAGCGGGGATAGTTTTAAAATGTGAGATTTAGGTGTTGGTTTCAAGGGCAGAATAATCCTAGGGTTACCTAAGATTATGGGTGGTAACGCTTACTTTAACAATGAGCATGCATTAAATAAAGTCTTGGGTGACCATAATTGTTAAGCTATGCTGAGCTTGCTATTTAAAACGATAAAAGCAAGCTCAGTGATGAGTTTATTCAACTCCTTGGCTAGCGAGATAATCTTCATAATTGCCGCTAAAGTCTACAATGCCATCCGCTTTAATTTCAATAATGCGGTTAGCAATCGAGCTTACAAATTCACGGTCATGGCTGACAAAAAATAAAGTACCTTTGTATTTATCTAAGGCGGTATTAAGTGCCTCGATAGACTCCATATCCATATGGTTAGTGGGTTCATCCATCAATAGGACATTCGTACGCTCAAACATGAGTTTGCCATAAAGCATGCGACCCTTTTCACCCCCTGAAAGCACCTTCACCGATTTTTTGGTGTCTTCGCCAGAGAATAATAGGCGCCCTAACATGCTACGCACAGCTTGGTCATCTTCATTCGGCTTGCGGAATTGCGACATCCAATCAAATAGATTATCGCCTTTCTCAAACTCATACTCATGGTCTTGTGCAAAGTAACCGATATTGGCTTTTTCTGCCCATTTTACTTCGCCGTGATTGGGCTTTAAATCCCCAGCCAAGCAGCGTAGAAAGGTAGTTTTACCAATCCCGTTTTCACCAATAATGGCGACCTTTTCACCTGCTTCAAATAGCAAATCAATATCATTAAATAATGGCCTATCAAAACCATGCGATAGCTTTTTGAGTTCGACTGCGTTGCGGTGTAGCTTTTCGCGCTCATCGTATTCAAAGCGGATAAATGGATATTGGCGACTGGAAGGTTTAAATTCTTCAATTTTAATTTTGTCGATTTGTTTAGCGCGACTCGTTGCCTGTTTAGCTTTTGAAGCGTTGGCTGAGAAGCGGCGCACAAAGTCTTGCAAGTCAGCAATTTGTTGTTTGGCTTTGGCGTTGTCCTTAGCTTGTTGTGCGCGTGCGGCGGTGCTGGCCTCCATGTAATCATCGTAATTACCTGGGTAAATAGTCAGCTTACCGTAATCCATATCGCAAGTATGTGTACACACTTGGTTTAAAAAGTGGCGGTCATGCGAGATGATAATCATAGTGCAGTTGCGATTATTTAACACATCTTCCAGCCAACGAATGGTATTAATGTCCAAGTTATTGGTTGGTTCGTCGAGCAGCAAAATATCTGGGTTAGAGAACAAGGCTTGTACTAGTAGCACACGCAATTTCCAGCCTGGGGCAACGGCGCTCATAGGGCCTGTATGTTGCTCAATGGGAATACCCACCCCCAGCAATAGCTCACCTGCACGTGCCTCTGCCGTATAGCCATCGTACTCAGCGAACACCGCTTCGAGTTCAGCGGCTTTCATGTAGTCCTCTTCAGTGGCTTCTGGATTCATGTAGATGGCATTTTTTTCTACATTGGCTTGCCACATCTGCTCATGCCCCATCATCACAACATCCAGCACACGCTGGTCTTCGTAGGCAAATTGATCTTGGCGCAAAAAGGCCATGCGTTCGTTGCTATCAATGGAGATGTTGCCTGAAGTTGGCTCTAGCACGCCTGCTAGAATCTTCATATAAGTGGATTTACCACAGCCATTTGCGCCAATTAGGCCATAACGATTATTATCGCCAAACTTAACCGAGACGTTTTCAAACAAGGGTTTTGCACCAAACTGCATGGTGATGTTGTTACTGATTAACATAGGACTTTCTTACAAAGTATTTAAAGTGAGGGTAATTAGAATTTATTATAAATAACGACTTCATCCATGCCGAGCTGGCCACTGCGAGGACGTGCCTGTTGTAGCGCTTTACCAACCACCACAAACATGGTAGGGATATGGTCGGCAGGTAGGTTGAGCAATTTGCTGACTGCATCAAAATCAAAACCATCCATCGGGCAAGTGTCATAGCCCATTGCTTTCGCGGCTAGCATGACCGTGGTTGCCGCCATGCCGCATGAGCGCATCGCTTCATCGCGCTGGGCCTGTTCATTATCAGTGTAGTAGTTTTTAATCGCAGGCACTAAAATATCTTGTACTGGTTTTGGGGCATCGCGCCAATAGCGCTCTGGTTGTTTTTCCCAGGCTTTGACATCCGCACATAAAACAATTAACAATGAAGATTCTTCTACTTGCGCTTGGTTCCAGCTAACTGCCCGGATTTGCTGACGTAGCACAGGGTCTTGCACTACAACAAAACGCCAATGCTGAATATTGAAGGCGGTGGGGGACAACACGGCTAATGACATCAACTGGTCAATTTCACTCTGTGTCATTTTATGCTCAGTGTCGTACGCTTTAACGGAACGACGTGTCTGGATGGCTTCGATTACATTCATCTAAAAAGTCTTTCAATAACTTATCTTAATAATTTCAAGTTGCATATTACCAGCAGGGCGCTTCCACAGTGCACTTTCGCCAACTTTATGTCCAATTAATGCCTTAGCGAGTGGGGAAGCCCAGCTTACTTTATTTAGGCTAATGTCAGCTTCATCTTCGCCAACAATATAAAAGCTATGTTGTTGACCTTCTTCATCTTCTACCAGTACGTGTGACCCAAATAATACTGTATCTTTTGCTTGGCTGCTCGGACTAACCAATATTGCTTGCTCAATACGTGACGATAAATAGCGCAAATCGCGATCTATCATGGCGAGTTTTTGTATGGCGATAGCGTCTTCTTTTTTTGCGGTATACAAAACACGCTCTTGATCTAACGCTTCTGCTTGCGCATTGAGTTGTTGTAAACCTGCTGGCGTTACATAGTTCGGATGTGTGCTAATCGGTCGTTCAGGAAGGTCAGTCCCTGCGTGTTCTAAGTCATCTTCTTTAACAAAACCGCGGCTCATCGCTGGACAGTTATTCCCATTCAATCGTCGCAGGCGGTTTACCTGAGATATCATATACGACACGATTAATGCCGCGCACTTCGTTAATAATTCTATTCGAAACCTTGCCCAGTAAACTATAAGGCAGCTCAGCCCAATGCGCGGTCATAAAGTCACTGGTGACGACGGCGCGCAGGGCTACTACGTAATCATAGGTGCGGCCATCGCCCATAACGCCGACTGATTTCACCGGTAAGAATACAGTAAAGGCTTGGCTGGTGAGGTCGTACCAGGTTTTGCCAGTTTTTTCGCAGGTGGTGTTGCGTAGTTCTTCAATAAAAATTGCATCAGCACGTTGCAAGAGTAGGGCGTAATCCCGTTTCACTTCCCCTAAAATACGCACCCCTAGACCTGGGCCTGGAAATGGGTGGCGGTAGACCATATCTTTGGGCAAGCCTAAGGCTACCCCTAGTTCACGCACTTCGTCCTTGAATAAATCACGTAATGGCTCTAGCAGTTTTAGGCCTAGTTGTTCAGGTAAGCCACCGACATTGTGGTGACTTTTGATGGTGACGGCTTTTTTAGATTTTGCACCGCCAGATTCAATGACATCGGGGTAGATAGTACCTTGTGCCAGGAATGTTGCCCCTTTATGACCTGCTCCGCTAGCCTTGAGTTTGGCGGCTTCCGCTTTAAATACTTCTACAAACTCACCACCAATAATTTTGCGTTTAGCTTCTGGATCGCTCACACCTGCGAGCTTACTCATAAATTGCTCAGTGGCATCCACGCGTATCACTTTGGCATGCAAACGGCCTGCGAACATATCCATGACCATGTCGCCTTCATTCAGGCGTAGCAATCCATGATCGACAAATACGCAGGTGAGTTGGTCGCCAATCGCGCGGTGAATCAATGCAGCAGCAACGCTAGAGTCTACACCACCAGACAATCCCAGAATGACTTCTTCATCACCTACTTGCGCTTTGATTTTTGCTACCGCTTCGCTGATGTAGTCACCCATAATCCAATCAGGTTTTGCGCTACAGATTTCCAACACAAAGCGCTCAAGCATGGCCTGACCTTGTTTGGTGTGGGTAACTTCTGGGTGAAATTGTACGGCGTAAAATTTACGCGCTTCATCGGCCATTGCCGCAATCGGCGTGCTGTCGTTACTGCCGATGACTTTAAACCCTGACGGTAATTCAGTCACTTTGTCGCCGTGGCTCATCCATACGTCAATAAAGCCGTGGCCTTCAGGATTAGTAGCATCTTGAATATCGCGGAATAATGCCGAGTGACCACGCGCACGAATTTGCGCATAACCAAATTCACGCTTAGACCCAGCCTCTACTTTGCCTCCCAGCTGTTGCGCCATGGTTTGCATGCCGTAGCAAATGCCGAGTACGGGTACGCCTAACTCAAACACGGCTTGAGGCGCTCTGTCAGTTTCTTCCTCATACACGCTGGCATGGCTGCCAGATAGGATAATGCCATCTGCGCCAAACGCTTTTACAAAGTCATCGGATACGTCACAAGGATGTATTTCACAATACACATGTGCCTCACGCACGCGACGTGCGATAAGTTGAGTGACTTGTGAGCCGAAATCGAGGATGAGAATTTTTGAGTGAGACATTTTAAACGCCATAAAATGGTTAAGGGCAAACAGCTATATTCGATTAACTGTTTGCCCAAATCAGGTTCAATTAAATTTCTTGATTAATCAATATGATAGTTGGGTGCTTCTTTGGTAATTTGTACATCATGCACATGTGATTCACGCATGCCTGCAGATGTAATTTGTACAAACTCAGCTTTGCTACGCATTTCATCAATGGTGCTGCAACCTACATAGCCCATAGAAGCGCGTAAACCACCCATCAATTGGTGAATGACAGCAACTACGCTGCCTTTGTAAGGTACACGACCTTCAATGCCTTCTGGTACAAGTTTGTCTGCATTACCTTCATTGTCTTGGAAATAGCGGTCGCTAGAGCCTTTTTGCATAGCGCCAACAGAGCCCATGCCACGGTACGATTTATAAGAGCGGCCCTGGAACAACTCTACTTCGCCAGGAGCCTCTTCAGTACCCGCAAACATGCCGCCTAGCATTACTAGGTTAGCCCCTGCTGCGATTGCTTTAGAAATGTCACCAGAAAAACGAATGCCGCCATCCGCAATAAAGGGCGTGCCAGATTTGGCTAAGGCTTCAGCAACATTACTGATTGCAGTAATTTGCGGCACGCCTACACCAGCCACAATACGTGTAGTGCAGATTGAGCCAGGACCAATGCCCACTTTTACGCAATCAGCACCAGCGTCCACTAATGCTAAAGCTGCTGAAGCGGTAGCAATATTACCCCCAATCACTTGTAGTTCTGGGTAGCGGGTTTTGGCCCAAGTAACGCGATCAAGCACGCCTTGAGAGTGACCGTGTGCGGTATCCACTACGATGGCATCAACGCCAGCTTCAACTAGGGCAGCGATGCGTTCATCCGTGCCATCACCTACACCAACAGCTGCGCCTACGCGGAGGCGACCTTTGCTATCCTTGCATGCTAATGGGTAATCAGATGATTTTTGAATATCTTTAACGGTAATTAAGCCTTTTAGCTCAAAATCATCGCCAACCACCAGTAGGCGTTCAAGGCGATGTTTGTGCAATAAGCCCATAATGTCTTCACGACTAGCCCCTTCACGTACCGTCACTAAGCGTGCTTGAGGGGTCATGATATTGCTGGCAGGTTGGTCTAAATTAGTTTCAAAACGCAAGTCACGGTTGGTCACAATACCCACCACTTTGCCATCTTGTACCACAGGTAAACCTGAGATTTTGTGTTGACGTGTCAGTGCAATCACATCACGTACTGTCATATTGGGGTGGATGGTTACTGGGTCAATCACCACGCCAGACTCAAAGCGTTTAACGCGTGACACGCGAGAAGCTTGCATCTCAATCGACATGTTTTTGTGAATAATGCCCATGCCACCTACTTGTGCGAGCGCAATGGCTAAGCGAGCTTCAGTAACGGTATCCATCGCTGCTGACAGTAATGGAATGTTAAGACGAATTTTTTTAGTAAGTTGTGTAGCTAGACTAACATCGCGCGGCAACACGTTTGAGTGTGCTGGAACCAACAGTACATCATCGAAAGTGAGCGCTTGTTGCAATAGACGCATTTTGATATTCCTTGCTTTCAAAACAAGATTATACCGAAATTGTCACTACGATGAAATCTCATATTGGGTAAAAATGCGAATGGTGGTTTAATAAGTTAGGTGTTTGAAACTTTTGTCATACCATAACAAACAAGTGAAGCGCTTTAAATGAAGAGTTATTTAACTCTGAGTGGAGGATGTATGTATAAAAATATAAGTCTCTTGATGCTGTTAGCCCTCATTCCATCAGCAAGTTATGCAGAGATATATAAGTGGAAGGGTGAAAATGGCGAGATGCATTATTCCGACATCCCCCCTCAGGGCAAGGTGCAAACTGAATCGCTTAAGGCAAAATCCAAACCTCCAACTCCTCCTGTGCCTGCGCCGCAAGCTAACCAAGCCCCTGTCGCTTTAACGCCTGCAGCAAAAAAAGCAGGGAATGGTGATGTGATAGAAACTGAAACCATGGAGTCAAGACAAAATCGTGCAAAAGCCTGTGATGTGGCTAAGTCCAATCTCGAAAAACTTAAAGCAGGTGGCAGTATTTACCGCGACAATGAAAAAGGTGAGCACCAGTACTTAGATGAAACGTCGATTAAAAAAGAGTTAGAAGCTGCACAAAAAGAGGTCGATACGATCTGTCCTAAATATTAATTACTTGTAAAACTTACCCTTTTAGCGAGGCCGAGTGGCAGTTTTGGTAACCTAACATCAATGTTGCTCTCTGGGTTTTCGGTGTAAAAAAATTACAGGCACAGGGCCACGTACAATTTTGAAAGTTACCGATAGGAAAAAGGCCATATTCACTTAGAATATGGCCTTTTTTCATTGCTCAGCCACTATAGCTTGGTTGGTTAAGTAAATGCTCAACCAAACTATAGTGCTAATGTTTTACTGGTTTATTTCTTTTTATCAGCAACAGGTTTTTCTGTTGTCTTAGCTGCATCTTTAGCGGCTTTAGCATCAGCTTTTGCTTTTTTTGCGGCATCTTTTTCAGCCTGCTTTGCTGCTTTTGCGTCTTCTTTAGCTTGCTTTGCAGCAGCTTTGTCATCTACTTTTGCAACTTCTGGGGCGGCTTTTTCGGCTTTAGCGGTATCTTTCTCAGCTTTTTTTGCGGCCTTATCATCAGCTTTGCTTGCCTTATCTTCTTTTGCAGGTTTTTCGGCTTTGGCTGGTTTGTCAGCGGTTTTTGTGGTTGGGGCTACTGCAGTGGTCGCACCACTAATTGATACGTCTTTTTTAACGTTAGCCAAGGTTGCTGGACCCACGCCATCCACCTTTTCAAGATCATCTACTGATTTGAAATTACCATTCTTTTTACGGTAATCAATAATGGCCTGTGCTTTGACTGGACCAATACCATCTAAGCTTTCTAATTCAGCTTGGGTAGCGGTGTTGATATTAACAGCAGCAAATGCGCTGAATGAGAAGCTTAGTAGTGTCAGTAATACGAGTAACATTTTTTTCATTATGAATCTCCAAGTGTAAAGTACATCTAAGTTTTAAGGCATTACTGTTTTTATCGGTGCTTGTCTGGACATTTAGCCAAGCAGCGTGAGCGTATCATACGCCATTCTAGTAACGTGTAAAAGTGGGCTTGGTTGACTTAGCTTTGGATTTCTTTGATGATTTTTTCAAGGGCTAGATTGGGGTTTGCGGATTTCGTAATTGGGCGACCAATAACCAAGTAGTGTGCACCGAGTGCTATGCCTTGGGCGGGTGTCACTACGCGTGATTGGTCATCTAAGCTTGCATCAGCAGGGCGAATGCCTGGCGTGACTAGGCAGAAATCAGGGCCTAATGTTTGCCTAAGGATAGGCGCTTCTTGGGCTGAGCACACGACCCCTGCTAAGCCTGCCTGTTGTGTAAGTTTGGCGAGCTTGAGTACATGATCTTGCACGCTGGTATTGATGCCAAGTTGGTTAAGCGTCGCCTGATCCATGCTGGTCAGTACTGTTACTGCAATCAGAAGTGGCTGGTGGCTGGCTTTATCTACCCCTTCTAACCCAGCTTGCATCATGGCAACCCCACCAGAAGCATGCACGTTTAGCATCCAAACGCCTAAATTGCTGGCGGCTTGGCAGGCTTTTGACACGGTATTAGGAATGTCGTGAAATTTCAGATCTAAGAAAATACCGAACTTCAGTTTGATTAAGGCTTCGACAAGTTGTGGGCCAGCGGCGGTAAACAGCTCTTTACCTACTTTTAAGCGACATTGTGCTGGGTCAAGCTGATTAGCTAGCTGAAGCGCACTGGCGGCATCTGCGTAATCTAGCGCTACGATAATTTTTGGATCTGTCATATTTTAGGTCTTTATGATCGAATGGTATTTATGCTTGGCTGGTATCTTTAGGTTCCGAAGGTAACGATTCCCAGGCGTTGCAGGCGGGGCATTGCCAGTGGAAGTTGCGTGCTTTGAATCCGCACTGGGTGCATACGTAAGCACTACGTGAACCAATGGCGCTACGCACAGTTTGTTGTACCAGCTGATTATCATGCAGTGCAAGGTGCGTACTGGTTTGCTCGGTGCCGTTGATGGTGCTGGCTTTAAGTATGGCGTTGGCTTTTAGTAAGTATTCTAAGGTTTGCAAGCTAGGTTTTCTTTCTAGCTCATTACGGGCAAATTTTGCGGCCATTTCGGCGCCTTGCTCGTTCAAGGTGATTTCGTAGACAACACCTAACAGAGTTGGCAGCTTATAGGTACTAAAGTAATGTTGTAATAGCTCTACACCTTCATCAGTTTTATTCAAGGTGCGATAGCTATTCAGCAGTTTATTAGCGACCAACCCGAGATAATCAGGTTGTTGGTATTCAATGCGCTTCCAAAATGAGATAGCCTCTTTATGGGATGAGGTGCTCGCCTCCATATCACCTAACATTAGGTTGGCGCGAACACAGTTTTTGTTTGCATCTAGTGCCATTTCCAACTCATGCAACGCGGTGTGTGTGTCGTGATCTATAATCGACTTCATTGCCATTTCGCAGTAAAAATGGGCAATTTCTTTACGGAATGATATGCCTGAAATGCGCTCTAATTCAGTCGCGCTTTTAATCGCTTGTTCCCACTCACGTTCACGGATATAAATTTCTAGTAAGGCGCGTAAAGCGGGTTGCTGATAACGGCTATCATCCAGTGAGCTAAATAACTCTTCTGCGCGGTCAAATAAACCTGCTTTTAGATAATCTTGGGCTAACTCTGCTTTAATGGCTTGACGTTGCGCTTGAGGTAATTCTGGCTTATCTAGCAAGTTCAAGTGTAGGTTAATTGCGCGGTCAACTTCTCCACTGCGGCGGAATAGGCTGCCTAAAGCAAAGTGTAACTCCAGTGAGTCGGCGTTGGCTTGCACCGCTTCGATAAAAGCTTCAATGGCTTTATCGTGCTGATCTGTGATTAAAAAGTTTAAACCCTTGAAGTACGCCGCAGGTAAGGCGCTTGACTCAGAAAGTAATTGTTTAATGTCGACGCGCGCAGCCAGCCAGCCTAGAGTAAAAAATAGCGGTAGCGCAAGCAACCACCAGAAATCCAGTTCCATCATTATATTGTGTTCTTTTTGTATTGTATGAGTGCGTTAAGCATAGGCTATGCAAATTTAGCGTTCTGGTTTTAGTGTCTTGACTTCACGTCTTAACGCGACCAGCTCGCGTCGTTGTTTAATGAAAATCGGTAATAAGCCAATAATTCCAGCGGCTACCCCTATGCTGATTAAAATTAACACCATCAAGCTTAATGGCGCTTGCCAGGCGATACCCAGATAATAGTGCAGCACAACAGGTTCTGCATTTTTGAGGCCAAAACCTAATAGCAGGATAAAAAGTAGGGAGTACAAAATAAGATAAATCAATCGCATGGTTGGATTTTACCTAAAGCAGATCGAAAATTGATAATTAATTATCATCTTCTGTGGTTGGCGGTGAAGATTTGCAGATTTTTTCTAGAGAAAGCTGGTTGCGAAGTGTGCTGAATTCTAAAAATAAAAAAGCACATCCAGTTTCAGACTGAGATGTGCTTTTTGACAAACACTACGTTTGCGAGGAGTTTAGATTAAATCTACGCGCTCACGTAACTCTTTGCCAGCCTTAAAGTGTGGTACATGTTTTTCAGGTACTTGCACTTTAGAGCCTGTTTTTGGGTTGCGACCAAGGCGTGGCGGACGGTAGTTTAAACTAAAGCTACCAAAGCCTCTAATCTCGATTCGCTCCCCAGCTGCCAAGTTATCCGACATAGAGTCAAGGATTGCTTTAACTGCAAGTTCGGCATCCTTAACGACCAATTGCGGAAAGCGCGCAGCCAAGTTTGCAATAAGTTCTGATTTTGTCATGAGTTATTACCTTAAATTAACTGCAGATTACTCGTTATTTTTACCATCAAGTTTAGCTTTTAACAGCGCACCGAGATTTGTTGTACCAGCTGCACCTGCATTGTCATTGTTGAACTTCTGCATTGCATCTGCTTCTTCAGCGATGTCTTTAGCTTTAATTGATAAAGTAATTGAACGGCTCTTACGGTCAACATTGGTAATACGCGCTTCAATTTCTTGGCCTTCTTTAAGTACTGAACCTACATCAGTCACTTTTTCTTTAGAGATGTCACCAGCACGTAAGTAGCCTTCAACATCGCCGTCTAAAGTGATGACAGCACCTTTTTCTTCAATCGTTTTTACAGTGCCTTTAACAATCGCACCTTTGTCGTTGACTGAAGTGTAAGCAGTAAATGGATCGCTATCCATTTGTTTAACGCCTAATGAAATACGCTCTTTCTCAACATCAATGCTCAATACAACTGCTGATAACTCGTCACCTTTTTTGATGTTACGAATAGCTTCTTCACCAGTTTGGTTCCATGACAAATCTGACAAGTGAACTAAACCATCAATACCGCCTGGCAAACCAATAAATACGCCAAAGTCAGTGATTGATTTAATTTGACCAGAAACTTTGTCACCTTTTTTATGGGTCGCTGCGAAATCATCCCATGGGTTAGCTTGGCATTGTTTCATGCCGAGTGATAAACGACGACGGTCTTCATCAATCTCAAGAATCATGACTTCAACTTCATCGCCTAATTGTGCGATTTTGCCTGGGTGAATGTTTTTGTTAGTCCAATCCATTTCAGAAACGTGAACTAAACCTTCAATACCTGGTTCGATTTCAACGAAAGCACCGTAGTCAGTCAAGTTAGACACTTTACCGAACAAGCGTGTGCTTACTGGGTAACGGCGAGTTAACGCAACCCAAGGATCGTCACCCATTTGTTTAATACCTAATGAAACACGGTTTTTCTCTTGATCGAATTTCAAGATTTTTGCTTCAACTTCTTCACCAACAGTTAACACTTCTGATGGGTGTTTAACACGGCGCCATGCCAAATCTGTAATGTGCAACAAGCCATCAATGCCGCCCAAATCAACGAATGCGCCGTAATCAGTGATGTTTTTAACCACGCCTTTAACGATTGCGCCTTCTTTCAATGAACCCATCAATGCTTCGCGGTCGGCACCCATGCTGTCTTCTAATACAGCGCGGCGTGAAACCACAACGTTATTACGTTTGCGATCTAATTTGATTACTTTGAAATCCCACTCTTTGTTTTCGAATGGTGTTGTGTCTTTAACTGGGCGTAAATCAACCAATGAACCAGGCAAGAATGCACGGATGCCGTTCACCATCACAGTTAAGCCGCCTTTAACGCGACCATTGACTTGGCCTTTAATAACGCGCGCTTCATTCATCGCTTCTTCTAGGTCAATCCAAGCAGCTAAGCGTTTAGCTTTTTCACGAGATAGTTTAGTAGAACCGTAACCATCTTCTAGTGACTCGATACATACTTTAACGAAGTCGCCGACTTGTACTTCCATTTCGCCGCGGTCATTTAAAAACTCAGCAGCGTCGATTACGCTTTCTGATTTTAAGCCAGCATTAACGGTTACGTGGTCAGAGTCGATTGCTACAACTTCAGCAGTGATCACTTCGCCAGAGCGCATCTCTTGGCGTGCTAAACTTTCTTCAAATAAAGCTGCAAAGCTATCCATAGAAGAGGATGGAGTTGAGGTTGAAACGTTAGTCATTTAAGAAATTACCTATAAATCCCGCCGTGCGACGGGGAAAATTAAAAAAGCCATGAACTTGTGTGGTTCACGGCGCCTGTTACATTGCTGCTTGTTACTTAAACTATGTTGCTAATTTTACATCAAAAAAATCAATTATTGCACTTTTTTATTGAATATTTTCAATTATTTGTTACAGACATTAGTTTTTAGTTATTTTGTGACTTTTTGCAGGACTTTTTCAACTGCTTCGCTGATGCTAAGTTGGTTGGTTTCCAGTAGCTCTGCGTCCTCAGCTTGCATAAGGGGTGCGGCAGCGCGCTGTTGGTCACGAGCATCACGTTCTTTTAAGTCCTGTAAAATTTCTAATAGGTCAGCATTGATACCTTTTGCCAATAGTTGCTTGTAGCGTCTTTCCGCACGAATTTCTGCACTCGCAGTGAGGTAAATTTTAGTCCCTGCATCAGGAAAAATGACGGTACCCATATCACGACCATCCGCTACCAAGCCTGGCGCTTGTCGAAAGCTGCGCTGTAAATCCATTAATGCATCACGCACAGCTGGGTGTACCGCAACTTGCGATGCGCCCTTGCCAATTTCTTCAGAGCGCACTTCGTCACTTACATTTTGTTGGTTAAGGAAGATATCGCCGTACTTAAACTCAATATGTAATGTGTCAATAATAGCGGCAACGGCTGGTGCATCTTGCCAACTGATTTTCTGTAATTTTGCGGCATACGCCACAATGCGGTACAGGGCGCCAGAATCTAAGTAATGGTAACCTAGTTGCTGAGCAACTAATTGCGCGACAGTGCCTTTACCTGATGCAGAAGGGCCGTCAATGGCAATGACGGGGATGGTTGGGTTTTGCGTCATTGATTAAGCCTGAATAATGGATTTAAATACTTCGAAATAATCAGGAAACGTCTTGGCGACACACTTCGGGTCATTAATCGTAATCGGTACACCTCCTAGGCATACCAGCGAAAAACACATCGCCATGCGATGGTCGTCATAAGTGTCAATCACCGCATTCGGCGTAAGTTTTTCTGGAGGCGTGATGGTAATAAAGTCATGCCCTTCAATCACCGTTGCGCCCACTTTGCGTAATTCTGTTGCCATGGCTGCAATGCGGTCCGTTTCTTTGACGCGCCAACTGGCGATATTGCGTAACGTGGTTGTGCCCTCGGCGAACAATGCTAGAATGGCTAGTGTCATCGCGGCATCGGGGATATGGTTGCAGTCAATATTTAATGGTAGAAGTTTGTTGCTAACAGGAACACGAGACTCTATCCAATTATCCCCCCAACTGATAAGGGCATCCATTAAGGTTAGGGCTGCTGTAAATTTCACATCACCCTGAATGCTGTCTTTGCTTACGCCTATAACTCGCACTGCCCCGGCGCCAATCGCACCTGCTGCTAAAAAATAAGAAGCTGAAGAAGCGTCACCCTCAACAAAAAAGCGACCTGGATTTTGATAAGAGCTATTTGCGGGGATTGTAAAACGTTCCCAATCTTCTCGCTCTACATCGACGCCAAATTTCGCCATTAGATTAAGTGTAATTTCGATATATGGTTTTGAAATCAATTCACCAATAACCTCAACTGTGGCGGCTTTACCTGTCAGAGGTAAGGCCATCAGTAATGCGGTTAGAAACTGGCTGGAAACATCACCGCGAATTTGAATCGGTTTGCTGACATCAATGTTGGCAGGTGAAATTTGCAAAGGTGGAAACCCATCGTTACATTTGTATTCGATATTGCAGCCAATCTGGCGTAAGGCATCCACCAAGTCGCCAATCGGGCGCTCGTGCATCCGTGGTACGCCATGCAAATGATAGTTGCCATCAGATAGCGCTAATGCAGCAGTCAGGGGGCGAAAGGCGGTGCCAGCATTGCCTAAAAATAAATCTGCGTTTTTGTTGGGGAAATTGCCGCCACAGCCATGCACTCGCCAATCGGTCTCGCTAAGCTTTTCTAATTTAACGCCTAAGGTTTCTAAGGCCTCTAGCATTCTGTCAGTGTCATCTGATTTTAGTAGGTCGCGAATTTCTGTTATGCCGCTAGAAAGTGCCGCTAACAACAATGTTCGGTTGGAAATACTTTTTGAGCCAGGAAGTTTGATTGTGCCTGTCACTTTTGATGCGGGCTGTAAGGTGATCGATTCCATTATTTACTGATTTTCTCTATCTTTTGCCCATTGATTACGGGCTTTGCTGGCGCGTTCAAACAGTGTTTGCAGGCCGTTGCCATCATTGTTGGTGAGTAGGTTTTTGATTTGATTTAACTCTGCTTGGTAAGCATCCAGCTCTCTTAGTAGCGCATCGCGATTTGCTAGGCTAATATCGCGCCACATCTCTGGGTGACTGCCTGCGATACGGGTAAAGTCACGGAAGCCGCTGGCGGCAAAGTCAAACAATTGTTTGGCATTGGAGCGGGCGGCTAAATCATCAACTAAGGCAAAAGCTAACAAATGTGGCAAATGGCTAACAGCAGCAAAAATACTATCGTGCTGCGAAGCCGTCATCTCGCTGAGGTTGGCACCACAGCTAGCCCACATTTGGCGAACTAATGCTAATGCCTTTGGGTTGGTGCTGGGTTCTGGAGTAAGCACGATGTTTTTGCCATCGAATAAGTCAGCCTTTGCAGCATTGACGCCGCTTTTTTCCGCCCCGGCGATGGGGTGGCCTGCAACAAATTGACTAAATTGCTCGCCTAATATTTCTTTTGCGACTTGAATCACGTCAGACTTCGTGCTGCCAACATCGGTGATCACCGTGTTCGGATTCAGGTGGGGTTTGATTGCATTTAAAATATTGCTGGTTTGCGCAACTGGCGTTGCAATAATCACTAAATCTGCGTTGCTCATTGCTACGGGAATATTCGTCTGTGCCTCATTGATTACATTGAGGTCAAGTGCTGACTGTAGGTTATCTTCAGAGCGACCGATGCCAACAATATGCAAATTAGGGTGATGGCGTTTTAAGGCTAAAGCGACCGAGCCGCCGATTAAGCCTACGCCAAAAATGACGAGCTTGTTCAATTGTGTAGAGTTCAGGAAATTATCAAGCTCGAATTGTAACATGTTGGAAACTATAGTTTAGTAAAAGCGCTTTAAGCAAAACCAAGTTTAGCAAAACCAAGCACTTCACTTTATAATGCTCAAGATGGCATTTCATTTTTCAATCTTTAAACCTTAGGTTTATTCTTTGTTTACAGACTCCCTGCAACCAAAATTTGTGTTAAGCGTACTTCTGGCTTTGTTCGCTTTGACGGCATTACGCCTGATTTCAGGCTTTTTTGCCCCTTTTTCATTGCAAGTGGATGAGGCACAGTATGCAGGCTGGGCGCATGATCTGGCCGCTGGCTACTACTCTAAACCGCCGTTTGTTGCTTGGGCGCTAGGGTTTGCGCAAGGCACATGTGACATATTTCAGATCGACAATATAGAAGGCTGCGCGCGCATGCTACAAGCGCCTGCTTTTCTATTGACAGGGCTCTTGGTAGGGGCGAGCGCGGGACAGTTGTTTGATGATCAAAAAATTGCACTATTTAGTACCGTATTATTCTTAATCTTACCCCTGACCAGTTTTTATGCTTTGGTTGCTACTACCGATGCATGGCTCCTGTTGTGGTGGTCGCTCGCTTTATTTACTTTTATAGTAGCGCAAAAAAATCCATCTTCCTGGTTAGCGTGGTTGGTCTGCGGTTTAGCGGTTGGTATGGGGATGTTAAGCAAGTATTCAATGGCTTTGTTTGCCGTGAGCGCCTTGCTTTGTATGTGGCGTCAGAACCAGTTGTTTGAAAATAAAACCTTGTTTCAGCCTAAACCCACATTGCTTAAACCTTTGCTTGCTGCCGTTGTGGCCTTTTTGGTGTTTTTACCTAATTTACTATGGAATATGCACAATGGGTTTCCTACCCTTCAGCATCATGTCGCCATTTCACAGGTGAGCGAGACGGCAAGTGGTGCTTGGACGGCTTCTCATGCCTTAGTTGAACTGCTCACTTTCTTCTCAGCGCAGTTTGTCGTGTTTGGGCCTTGGGCATTTTTGAGTTTGCTACTGATTAGCTTTACTAATATCTCAGATCAGGTGATGCCGCAAAGAGATCGAAAAGCGATGCGGTTTTTGTTGATGTTTACATGGCCCATGTTGGGTTTGATTTTATTACAGGCAACACTGAGTCGTGCCCATAGTAACTGGGCGGTGCCTGCCTACGTGGCGGGCACGATATTGGTTTCGGCCTTTTGGGTTAGGCAGATGCAGGCATATTTTTATGGTGGTTTTTTGCATAAAATTTTATTTGGTAAACGTGCTTTGCAAGCGTCAGTGTTTTTCGGTTTGATTTTAACAGCCCTGATGATTGCTTTGCCGCATTGGGCCCAGTCAACACCTGAGCTGCAAATATCTCACCTCAATCCTTTGCGTAAATTACAGGGCTGGAAAGAGGTCGCCCTATGGGTGAAGGCGCGTGAAAGTAAAAGCCATATGCGCGTGATTGCCGAAGACCGTGATTTACTGGCTGCGCTATCGGTCTATGCCTACCCAGTTGCCTATCCACCCTTAGCATGGAACCCGACTCGCCACCAAGATAATCACTATCGCTGGTTTTATGATTTGGCAAAAGTAAAACCTGCACCACAGCCTATGTTGATGGTGTTAGTTGCAGAACAGGGGGCTTCGCCAATTAATACTTTGCAGCAGCGTTTTGAGCAAGTGCGACCCATAGCGGATGCTAGCCTATCTGCAATTGAAATTGGTGGTAATCATCGCCACGCTTTTGCGTTTGAGGTCAGTGGATTTAAGGGCTATCCATAATGCAAACCCAAACACTGCTGGAGTACGCAAAGTTTTCTCGTAAACGTGCCAAACGTGCGTTGGAGTATGGTTTGCCAGCGGCGGTATTGTGTGCGATTTTACTTATTCAAATTCCGCAAATTGATTTGGCTTTGAGTGCCTTATTTTTTAGAGCAAAAGATGCAGGCTTTCCTGCTGAGGTGAGTGGGTTCTGGCTCAGTCACTCCCCTGTGTTAGTGAGCTTTTACCATGCAATAGATGTGATGTCGCGCATTGCCTTAGTTGTTTCTGCGGTAATGTTAATTTGGTATCTCGTTAGAAAGAATGCTAAGGCTTTTTATGCGGCTGTAGTGTTGCTTAGTTTGATTGCAGGCCCCATGCTGGCTGTTAATGCTGGGCTTAAAGAGTCTTGGGGTAGAGCGCGCCCGCGTGATGTGGTGGAGTTTGGTGGTGCGCAAAAATTCACTCCTGCATGGGTGATTTCAGATCAATGTACGCATAACTGTGCATTTACTTCGGGTCATGCTGCCGCAGGTTTTTCCATATGTATTGGCTTTTTTGTCAGTCGACGCAAAATTTGGTTAAATGGCGGATTGCTGTTTGGCGGATTGGTCAGTCTAAGCCGTATGATGAATGGCGCCCATTTTTTTAGTGATGTATTGTTTTCTTTTTTTGTTGTGTTTATTTCAGCCGCGATCATGACGTGGTTGTTGGCAGCGTTGACGCTGCGGTGTTTAAAGGTAGAGGTCAAGTAAATGAGTGGTCAATTAAAACGGGTATCTATTGTGATTCCTGTGTATAACGAGGTGGAAAATGTTGCTAACTTGGTGAAAGCTGTGGGTGATGCAATGCTGCCTACACAGCGCTCATTTGAGTTAGTGCTGGTGGATGATGGCTCACGTGATGGGTCAGCCAAAATTATGCAGCAACTGGCAAAGGAAACTCCTTGGCTCAAATGTTTGTACTTTGCGCGTAATTATGGGCAATCTACAGCGATGCAAGCAGGTTTTGACCATGCTGATGGTGACTATATTGTGACGTTGGATGGTGATTTGCAAAATGACCCGAATGATATCCCTAAATTATTAGAAATTTTAGATGAGCGTCCTGACGTAGACTGTGTAAGTGGCTGGCGTAAAGAGCGTCAAGATGCAGCGCTAAATCGCAAATTACCCTCGATGATTGCAAACGCATTGATTTCAAAAGTCACTAAGGTTAAATTAAATGATTACGGTTGTGCCTTAAAAGCTTATCGTGGACAGATTATTCGTGATTTAAAATTGTATGGTGAGCTACATCGCTTTATCCCTGCGTTGGCAGTAGAGGTGGGTGCCAAAATTATTGAAGTGCCTGTTAATCATCGCGCACGTGTGGCGGGCGTTTCCAAATATGGCATCGACCGCACCATACGCGTTATTCTCGATTTGTTGTGGATACGCTTTACCATGCGCTTTTTGCATCGCCCAATTCACGCTTTTGGCGGTATTGCGATGCTGATGTTATTAGTCGGTTTGGGTACGCTAGGCTGGTTGGGCTTCGAAAAATTGGTACTTGGTATGAGTATCGGTGGTCGCCCATTATTAATGTTTGGCGTACTGGTGACATTGGTTGGCATGCAGCTATTAGCCACAGGTTTAATAGGTGAACTGTTGATTCGTATCTATCACGAACCTGGTGGCCGTAAACAATACATTTTAAGAAAGCCTGAGTAAGTTAGCATGACGGATATACGCGTATTACGCGCGTTAGCGTTGTATGTGTTGCTGTTGGCTGTGATATTGCCACTGGGTTTGATGTTTGAAAAATCAAATGCTAATCAGCTGATATTTACCAGCATGAACAGCTTAACGCCCGCAATTGGTGGGCCAGTATTTTGGGCTTGGATGACGTCGTTAGGTGATACCTCAGTCGCAGTAGTCCTTATTTGGTTGTTTTTACCTAAAAATTCGCAGGCACTCGTCAGATTGAGCTTTGTTTTTGTGCTCGGTAGTATTTTGTCTCCTCTGATTAAACACTATTTTGATTACCCGCGCCCTTTAGGTGTGTTGGGTAACTCTGTAGTCGTAGTAGGGCCTGCTTTGCAAACGCATGGCTTTGTTTCAGGGCACACGCTGACGGCGTTTTTAGTGGCGTCTTTAGTCTTTTATAGCTATCAAACACGCTGGGTATTTTGTGCAGTTCTGGTGGCGGCACTAGTAGGCGTTTCGCGCATTATGGTCGGCGCACACTGGCCAGCAGATGTGCTGATTGGCGCTTTGGTCGGGTGGGGTGCTGGCATTTTAGCGATTACTTTAGCTGATGCGATACCGCAAAAAGCCGAAAAATACTTAACGTTTTTAGGTATGGTTTTATTGCTTATCGCGATTGTCTATTTAGCACTCGGTAAAATGGCAAATATTCTACTGGTCATCTACTTCTGGCAGGGTTTTTCTATATTAGCGCTGTTCATGTTGTTTCCCTCGGTAAGAACTATGCTTACTCATCGCTTACTGCGTAAAAGTGTTTTAAGAAATTAAGCCCACGTGAAAAATATCTCGTTGAGTTCTGTTCTACGCTCCTTGTTTGGGGTGCTACTTATTCTGTTTTTGCTTAGGCAGCTAGATACAGCTAAGCTATATACCGTTTTTTCAAAGCTTTCATGGGCTTGGTTTGCGCTTGCCTGCATTTCACTCATTGTTTCCAATCTTTTTTCAGTGATGCGTTGGCAAAAAATTACTACGCAGATGGGGCTTAGCATTCAGTTTAAACAAGCATTGTATTTGTATGCGCAAGGGATTACTGCTAATACTGTGTTGCCAGGAGGTATCGTTGGTGGGGATGTTTGGCGAACTTTGGGGCTGGTGAAAATAGCGCAGCAACAAGGTAAACAAACTGAGTTTGGCCACGCAGAAGCGGCTGCAAGCGTATTGTTAGACCGTGTGGGAGGCTTGTGGAGTTTATGTATATTTTCCCTACTAGCCTTAGTGATGGTGTATTTCTCAACGCTAAACGACTATAACGATAATCTGTTATGGTTGCTGGAGACATATGCAGCTTTGTTGGTAGTCGCAGCTATCTCGCCACTTTTGTTTATGATGTCTTGGTTAAGTGCTAAAAAATTACATAGCTTGGCGAGTGATTTAGCCAACAGATGGGTGCGCAAACTGATACAGACACTTGCCGTGATTTCAGCCAATATTCATCAGTTGATTGTCACGCTCGGTCAGTCTCTATTGGTGCAGGTATTTGCTGTGTTCACGCTATATTGTTGTTTGCGTGCAGTAGGCGTGGAGATTTCTTATTTTGAAGTTGCAGCACTCAGTTTGGCGATATTTTTATCGGCAATTGTCCCAGCCTCGATTAGTGGCTTTGGTGCACGTGAGTTGGCGGCTGTCGCAGTGTTAAGTTTAATTGGTGTGAATGCAGAGTCGGCTTTTTCAGCCTCATTTTTATTTGGATTGGCTGGAATGCTGCAAGGTGTGCTGGGTATCTATTTTTGGCTGAAAAAAGCGCCCGATCTGGGGGTGAAATGAAACAAAATAAAATGTTAGTGAGTGGGCTACTGTGGTTGGTTGCCAGCTTTATCTTGCTTTGGGGCTTGGGCAGCGTACCACTGACTGACGTAGATGAAGGCGCGTTTGCCGAGGCCAGTCGAGAAATGTTAAGTCGTGGTGACTTTATTTCGCCATGGTTATTCGACGCACCAAGATTTGATAAACCAGCGATGATTCACTGGCTGCAAATCGCAGCGATGCAAGCTTTTGGTATTAATGCTTTTGCAGCTCGTTTGCCTTCCGCATTGGCCGGTCTATGGTGGTGTTGGATTGTTGTGCGCTGGACACGTGAGGCCATCAAGCTAATTCAGGCTCCCGCGCAGGCCCCACAGTTTGTATTGGTCATTGCGGTAACCTCGATTGCGTTGCCTGTTATCTCGCGTGTTTCCACTGCTGACGCTTTACTCAATGCATTTTTAACCACTACGCTCTACTTACTGTGGCGAGCGCTGATGTCCGATGAGGCATCGTCTTCTGCAGTCGCTTCATTAAAAAAATACACCCGATGCGCTGCCATTTTTATCGGTTTTGGCTTACTCACCAAGGGGCCGATTGCTATTTTAGTACCAGCGGGAGCGAGCTTGTTTGCCATCATGATGCGCCCAAGCTTATATAAAAAATGGTTAAAAATTGCGTTTGACCCCTTCGCTTGGTTGATTGTATTAGTCATTGCTTTACCTTGGTATGTTTTGCAATATCAAGCGCAAGGCATGCCATTTATTGCTGGGTTTTTTGGTAAACACAATTTGGGACGCTACACAGGCACTATGCTTGGCTTTAGCGGAGGCTTTTGGTATTACCCTATGTGGATGCTTATTTCGATTTTGCCATGGGTGCCTATGCTATGTCGTAGTTTAGTTAATTTGGTGCGTCAGCCAAGCTCGATATTACGACATCCTGCACTTCGCTTTATGTGGGCCATTCCACTCTTTGTGCTGCTATTTTTCTCGTTTTCATCTACCAAATTACCGCATTATGGCTTTTACGGTTTAAGTGGCTTATTTGTATTGATGGCGATTACGGCGGGGCAAGCACATCAAGAAAAATCGAGTTTGTTGCTGGATCGAGTGTGGCTGGGTTTGTTATTGCTAGTATTTGCTTTTACCTCTTCATGGGCACCAAAATTAGCAGGTTTAACGCATGATCCTTATTACTACTGGGTTTTGCAAAGCGCTGGCGCTGTTTTTGTGTGGCAATGGGCTGTGATGACAGTTATCGCCGCAATAGGCTTGGTCGCATTGTTTTTGCCCGCTAAATTTGGTGCTTGGCGCTTATCAGTGGGGGCAATTGCAATCGCTGTATGTATTCATTTGATATTTGTCCCTACAGTGATTGCACAATTAAGAACCCCTATTCTGCTAGCGGCGCAACAAGTGGCACAGGTTCAATCACCCGTGGTGAGTTGGCGTTTAGCTTCACCTAGCCTGTCATTTGCGGCGCAACGGGTCATTCCACAGCAAGACCCTAAGCTGGGTGATACGGTTGTGCTTTATGAAAAGCATCATCAGGCACTACTCACCTTACTTACTAGCGCTTATCCAGCTGCGCAACTTCAAATAGTGTGGCATGTCGGTGGTGTTGAGATTGTTAGAGTAAACTGATTTTATTCGACTTTTAGTAACTTCCATTCGTTATCGATCAACGCTTGTTGCGGCTGATAATTCTGTTTGTAGTCCATTTTCTGACTACCTTGTATCCAATATCCCAAGTACAAATAGGGAAGTTTTAGCGCTTTACACCACTCAACTAGCCATAAGATGCTGTAAGTGCCATAGCTATTAGCGTTATCTGCAGATGTTTTTATCGCAGCATCATAAAAGGTGTAGACGGCAGAAATGCCATCTTCTACAACATCAACCATGCTGACGATTTTTAGCTCACCATTCAGCCTAAATTCAATCACTTGACTCTTTACATTGCTCTGCACTAAAAAGTCGCGATATTGGTCTGAAGTTTCCTCTTCATGACTGGAATGGCGAGCTGCTTGATAAGCTGCATATAGTTGGTAATGCTCTTCTTGAAAGACAAGTGGATGAATACTCACTTCAAGCATGTGATGCCTTTTAAAGGCGCGCTGTTGACTGCGATTAGGTTTGAATTGATCGACAGGTAAGCGCACAGGTATGCAAGCATTGCATTTTTCACAGTGGGGGCGGTATACAAATTTTCCGCTGCGACGAAAGCCAAGTTGGATTAATCCGCTATAGGTTTGGGCGTTAATTAAATGCTGCGGCGTGGCGATGAGGGATTGCGCCGCGCGGTTAGGCAGGTAACCGCAACTATATGGGGTGGTGGCGTAAAACTGTAGTTTTTGCAAAGGTGGATCGCTAGGTAGGGTCATGCCGATGTCCTTGTCAATGTTTGCAATCGACGAGAAAAATCATCGCGCGAGATTTCTCGAGCACCCAGTGACGCTAAATGTGACGTCTTCATCTGACAATCAATCATGCCAAACCCATCTGCTTGTAGTCGTTTAACTAAATGAACAAAAGCAAGCTTTGAGCCATCCGTCACATGATGAAACATAGACTCGCCATAAAACATTTTACCAATGGTCACGCCATATAGACCGCCCACCAGCTTGCCATCTATCCAAGTTTCAGCGCTATGCGCATAGCCCAGACGATGCAGTTCGGTATAGGCTTGTATGATGTCCTCGGTTATCCACGTGCCATAAGTGTAGCTACCATCCTCTTGGCGTCGCGCAGTGTTGGCACACTCACTAATGACTGCTTTAAATGCGGTATTGATGCGAACCTCATAATCGGTTTTTTTGAGCCGCTTGGCTAATGAGTGCGATATTTTTAACTCTTTAGGGAAAAGCACCATACGTGGGTCAGGACTCCACCATAGCACTGGATCACCCTCATTAAACCAAGGGAAAATACCTTGTTGATAAGCCTCTAGTAAGCGAGCGGCGGTGAGCGTTCCACCTATCGCTAATAAGCCATTGGGCTCATGTAAGGCTTGAGTGAGTGGCGGAAAAGGCGTTTTGTCATACAGTGCCACGACTTTGCCTGTGGGTAGCTGATAGTAGTCGCCTGACATCGTCTTAACTCAGCTTATACGAGCATCCATGCGGCCATGCCAGCCATGGTTAAATCTTCAATAATGGTAATTGTGCTCATGGGTAAATTAAACACGCTACCCAAACAAGCGCAGCGGATTTTTTGCTTGTTCAATACGGCGCGAATCACGCCTAGGCTAGAAAAGGCCATCACGACCAAGGTGATGGTGTTGGTTATTGTAGGCTGCCAGTGCAGCACATAGGATAAGCCAAGTACTAGTTCAATAAACGGGTATATGAATCCATAGCTAGGAATGCGTTGCGCTAGTAAGTCATACATAGCGTAACTGCTCGCAAAGGCTTTAATGTTGAGTAACTTAAAAAATGAAAATACTAAAAAGAACCCAGCCATAAAATTCATCATCCAACGATGCATGCTAAATTGGCTCAAGTCGTTGTTGGTTTGCGTTAATTCAATAGCAATAGTGGTGATTAGAATATAGCCAATAATCAGCAGTAAGGGCTGGTAAGTGGTTAACCAGCTTTCACTATCAGGTGCGACAC
This sequence comes from Methylophilaceae bacterium, assembly GCA_036504995.1. Taxonomy (GTDB): domain Bacteria; phylum Pseudomonadota; class Gammaproteobacteria; order Burkholderiales; family Methylophilaceae; genus DASXUG01. The sequence continues at coordinate 187,585 of DASXUG010000015.1, forward strand.
TATTACTAGGAGTTTGAGTTAAAGTGACTGGGGTTGCTACGCTTAACTTGTAGTCACCAATATTAGCTAATGCTTGATTTAGCTGGATAATGTCAGCTTTTGGCTCAGACATAACCGCTTGGGCTGGGTCGAGCGTCACTTTGACCTGTGTGGCAAAGCTCGAGAGTATTTTCTCCACTTTGCTCACACATCCACCGCAATGCATACCAGTAATTTGATAGCTTACTGATTTAGCGGTGCTAGGTGCTGTATTTGCTTGAGAAGCGTGTGTATTCAATTGGCTATTCGTTTAATTCAATGTCACTCCAATTAAACACCTGATACATGTCTTTGCCAAGCACTTTTGCTTTGTACATGGTTTTATCTGCGATATCCAAGACCCTTTCTACATCAGCCTGATAACTCAGATTGGTGACTAACCCAGCACTGGCACTAATATTAATCACTTCATCTTTAATGAAAAATGGGATTTTAATCACTTCTAATAACCGCTCAATAGCGTTAAATGCTTCATCTTCTGACTTAATACCACAAACTAGAAGTGCAAACTCATCACCGCCGATACGAGCAAAGGTATCGCTTGATCTTAGACATAGGCGTACTCGTTGTGCGAGCTCTTTTAATAGCAGGTCACCCGCCTCATGACCAAGGCGATCATTGACGGGTTTAAATCCATCTAGATCAAAATAGCAGGTGGCAAACTTTTCGTTGGTGCGTGTGATCAGGGATAATGCTTGTTTCAGCCGCTCCATAAATAAAACACGGTTGGGTAGCTGGGTGAGTGAATCATAGTAAGCCATATGCTCAAGACTGATTTGCTGATTTTTAAGCAAAGTAATATCAGAAAAAATACCAACATAATGACGTAGTTTTTTTTGTTCATCTCTGACAATAGAGGCTTCTAGGTCAGCGATATAAATGTCACCGTTTTTGCGCTGATTTTCAATTTCCCCATGCCATATTCCATGCTTTAGAACATCCACAATGATCTTAGAGAGATTTTTTTTGTTGAGCGATATGCAGTTGAGGTTTTGCACATTTTGCCCAACGCATTCTTCACTGGTAAAACCTGTTAAGCGCTCAAAAGCAGGATTCACTTGCACAATTACACCATGTGCATCGGTAATAAAAATACCATCGTGTGTATGCTCAAATACGCTAGCAGCAAGGGCTAAGCGGTCACTGTTGTGTCTTATATCAGCAACCATAGCGCTGAGTTTGTTGCGCATTTTTAGAATATCTGACATTAAAGTGTTGGGTTTTGCGGAGAGTTGATCCTCAACCAGATCGCCCTCTGAAATCCGTTTAACTAAGCTGGTGGCGGTGGAAAGATCAGCGCCTATTGGATTAAGCACCAGTTGTTTAAAGCGCAAGCCTATCATTAAAAGTATGACCAGTATGATCATAGATGCGGCTAAGATAATGTAGAATGCTTTTGCATAACCTGCTGATTTTGCTTCAATTTTAGGGTAGGCTAATATAACCTGAAAATCCCATTTAGGCACATTTTCGGTGACAAACTGCCAATTGTCAGGTTTTAGATTGATGAGAGCGGCGGCTTTGGCTTTGTCGATATGATCTGATATGTAGCGAATTCTTCCCTTGTTGTCGACAATGGCTGAAAACCCAGAGCTTAGAAAGTGCGTAGTTTCAACGGTTTCACGTAGCGCCTGTACATTGGCTTCAAAACCCACATACCAAAGACCAATGATTTGGCCTTGGCTATTCAGCATAGGCTCGTAGCCTGTAATATAGGGGTCATCTAGAATGTCGACTACGCCATAAAATGCCCGCCCTTGCTGGATGGACTTAATCGCTTTGCCGTAGGGGTCTAGTTTAGTTCCAATCGCACGTGAGCCATCTTTTTGTTTGATATTGGTGGATACTCGAATAAAGTCCTCTCCATTTTTAACAAAAAGAGTAGCACTGCCTCCCGCAATTGCGGTAACACCATCCACTAAAGAAAAGTTGTTAATTTGGGCAGTATCGCCCATGACTAAATTGGGAAGGTTGCCCTCACCATAACTTACCAAGCCATTAATGTTAGGGGTCCCCAGCAGTCGCGCGCGATCTCGTAGTAAACGCATTGAAGTGTTCACTTTGTCGCCCACCAGCGATTCCGTCAGAGTGAGCATACGGACTTGTGTCTGCGCTTGTTTTACCGCATTTTCATACACAGACTGCATTTCTCTGCCAGCTTCTACATAAGCGAAAGCCGCTGCTAGCAATGTGATTAACAATGCTATTGGGATAAGCAGTTGTCTTAATGTGGAGGTCTTTTTCATTTAATATACATTGTGTTCTTCAGAAGCGTTAATAACAGCGCGCTCTTAAGTTTACGACATTAGTTTACATTTATTAACCCATTGTTACAATTTTTTTGGACTCATTCCATAAAAATCCAGTTAAATCATAATCGTATTTCGTGAAAATCTAAATCCAGAGTAAAATAGTCAAGTTATGGAAATGTATACTTCGATTACCGTTAAGCCCATCTTGAGTTATCGTCCTTATTGGGCGAAGCGCTTTGGTGCTGCCCCTATTTTACCTATGAGTCGTGCCGAAATGGATGCGTTGGGGTGGGATAGTTGCGATATTATTCTGGTCACGGGTGATGCTTATATTGATCACCCAAGCTTTGGCATGGCCTTGGTCGGGCGCCTGTTAGAAGCGCAGGGTTTTCGGGTAGGTATTATTGCACAGCCTGACTGGCAGTCTGCCGATCCCTTTAAAGCACTAGGCAAGCCTAATCTCTACTTTGGCGTGACTGCAGGCAATATGGATAGTATGGTCAATCGCTACACCGCCGACCGTAAAATTCGCTCTGATGACGCCTACACTCCAGAAGCGAAAGCAGGGAAGCGCCCCGATCGTGCTGTTCTTGTATATTCACAACGTTGCCGCGAGGCTTACCCAGATGCGCCTCTCGTGATTGGCAGTATTGAGGCGAGTTTACGCCGTATTGCCCATTATGATTATTGGTCGGACAAAGTGCGCCGCTCAATTTTAGTCGATTCAAAAGCTGACTTATTGATTTATGGTAATGCCGAGCGTGCCTTGATTGAGTTGAGTCACCGTATTGCTAAAGGCGAAAAGTTAAGCGAAATTCAAGATGTTCGCGGTACAGCATTTTTGCGTAAAGCGATTCCAGAAGGTTGGGATGTCGTAGAGTCTACCAAGTTAGATCGCCCAGGGCATGTTGAAAAGCATGTTGACCCCTACGAAATGAAAATGGGCGCTGGCACCAGTTGCGAAACCGACGCCAAAAAAGACGAAGTGCCTTTGCCTGAAGGCTTAAATGCCATCCAAATTATACGTAAACCTAAAGCAGATCGCTCTAAGCAAGTGGTGCGCTTGCCAGATTATGAGCAGGTTGCCAACGATCCCGTGTTATATGCGCATGCTTCCCGCGTGTTACACCTAGAAGCTAATCCTGGAAATGCGCGTGCTTTGGTACAAAAGCATGGCGACCGTGAAGTGTGGCTTAATCCGCCGCCGATTCCACTCACAACTAAAGAGATGGATTACGTCTACGATTTACCCTATGCACGTAAGCCCCATTCCGCTTATGGCACAGCAAAAATTCCCGCTTGGGACATGATACGTTTTTCAGTCAACATTATGCGCGGCTGCTTTGGTGGTTGCACGTTTTGTAGCATTACCGAGCATGAAGGCCGTATTATTCAAAGCCGTTCAGAAGCAAGTATTCTGAAAGAGGTTGAAGAAATTCGCGATAAAGTCGATGGCTTTACAGGCGTGATTTCCGACCTCGGCGGCCCAACCGCCAATATGTACCGCATGGCATGCAAATCAGAAACGATAGAAAAAGCCTGTCGTAAACTCTCATGCGTGTATCCCGATATTTGCGAGAACTTGAATACAGACCACTCCGCACTTATTCAACTTTATCGCAAAGCTCGTGCGATTAAAGGGGTGAAAAAAATCCTGGTGAGCTCGGGTTTGCGTTACGATTTGGCGGTGAAATCGCCTGAATATGTCAAAGAGTTGGTACAGCACCATGTGGGTGGCTATCTGAAAATTGCGCCAGAGCATAGTGAAGAAAACGTGCTTAGCAAGATGATGAAGCCAGGCATGGGCGCCTACGATGCATTCAAAGTCATGTTTGAAAAGTTCAGCAAAGAAGCAGGTAAGGAGCAGTATTTAATACCCTACTTTATTGCTGCACACCCAGGCACAACGGACGAAGATATGCTCAATCTTGCGTTATGGCTTAAGCGCTATGACTTTAAGCTAGACCAAGTGCAAACCTTTACGCCTACGCCGATGGCGATGGCAACCGCCATGTATCATAGTGGTAAAAATCCATTACGCAAGGTCACTGCCGATTCTGATGATGTGCCTATTCCCAAAGCGGGTGGGGTGCGCCGTTTGCATAAGGCATTTATTCGTTATCATGACCCAAATAATTGGCCCATGTTGCGCGAGGCCTTGAAAAAAATGGGACGAGCAGATTTGATTGGCAATAGCAAAAAACATCTGGTGCCAGCGTTTCAACCTTTGGTTATTAAGCCTGTCGTACCAGCGCGGGTTAATAAAATTGAACGTAGTGCAAAATTAGCGAGAACCGCGAAGTTAAATATTGGCTCTAAAAAATCCCCACGCTCACCAAAGTAATTTAATCAATTAATTCACTTTCCAAGCTCACAAATTAACCTAGCTACTGAATATGAGGCCCTGCTTTGTATTCAGTGACAGGTGCGTTTTGGTTAACATAGATAAGCTGTTCCGTAGCAAACCCTAAATTCTTTGCTTGCGCCAGCAGTTCTTGTTTGATGGGGTAACTGAGTTGTGGGGTGCGGGATAATATCCAAAAATAAGATTTGTCAGGGCCGCAAATCATCACATAGTTGTAATAAGGCTTATCCAGAGCGATGATATTGTAAGCCCCGTAAAATGGGCCAAAGAACGAAACTTTTAGTTTGCCTAAGTAGCGCTTATCGGCGTTGGGTGGTGCCAGAAAATAGGCTTTACCTTCAGCCTCACTCCATTTTTGCTTTTTGGCGTCATAGCCACGGTTGATGACCTTAATGCCACCATCATCACGCATGCTATAAGTAGCAGTGACGTTTTCAAGGCCGCGTTCGAAGGAGTGGTCGAGTCTTGCAATTTCATACCAAGTTCCTAGGTACTGATTGGCGTCTATATTATCTACCACTTTAACGTTGGCTGGTACGCCCATGCAGCTAGATAAAATGGCTGCGATGACGATGCTAAAAGCAAGTTTCATATTTTTATCGCTATTTTTAGTGTTGCATTGAGACTATGCTTTGTTTAAATGGTTGCTACAATCAAACAATCATTTTATTGAAAATTTTACACAATTTTTATACGGTATCGCACAAAATACCTCCCATGTTGAAAATTCATTCATTGGGTTCCACAAAGTCACTTTTCATCGCTGTGGGCGGTTGCGTGGTGATGACATATATTTCCACGCTCTTGTTGCCGCACGTGGCGCTCGCCAATATTGTGATGCTGTTTTTATTAACTGTATTTTTAATTGCAGTTTTTCTGGGTAGTCATGCTGGTATTTTAGCTGCATTCCTAAGTGTGGGCTTGTTTGATTATTTTTGCGTGTCACCACGTTTTTCTATGGCAGTGGATGATGTGCAATATCTTATTACTTTTAGTGTCATGCTAGTGGTGGCGCTCATTACAGGCCAATTAGCGGCTCGTTTGCAACATCAAGTTTTGCTTTCACAGCAACGCCTTAATCGTACCCAGGCCCTGTATGAGTTAGCTAGTGCTTTGTCGGGTGTGCTTAAGCTCAATCAAGTATCTTCACTGGTAGACCAATTTTTAAAAGATACTCTGCAACTGGAAAGTGTCGTGTTGTTGCCAGAGCAAGATGCTTTAGTTCCACTTTCTGCGCATCATGTCTGGTTTGAATCCCATATGGCTTGGGCAGCCTATCAGAGTGATAGCAGCAAAATTTTATCTGAACCAGATGGTATTTATTACTTTCCCCTAAAAGGCTCAACGCGATCTCGCGGTGTATTGGTGCTGGCCTTAGCACAAGGTAAAAGCGCCCTAAAAGATGATGTGTTGGAGCTACTGCTGACGGTAGCTTCATTGCTGGCCATTACCATTGAGCGTTTACATTATGTAGAAGTAGCTGGCCATACGGAAACGCAAATGGCTACTGAGCGCTTACGTAGTTCAATTTTATCCAGTTTGTCGCATGACTTGCGCACACCTTTGACCATTATGGTGGGCATGGCAGATTCATTAATATCAGCTAAGCCAGCGTTATCCAATTATCAATTGGAGGTGCTGGGCTCTTTACACCAGCAATCTTTCAAGCTCAGTGGCATGGTGACCAACTTGTTAGAAATGGCGAGATTGCAAACGGGCGAGATCAGGTTAAGAAAAGAGTGGCAACCCCTTGAAGAGGTGATCGGTGCGAGTATTCAAATGTTGGTGCAAGCCTTGCATCAACATACGGTACGCGTCCATCTGCCCGATGATTTACCTATGCTCGCGTTTGACGCTGTATTGATAGAGCGCGTTTTTTATAACTTGATTGAGAATGCGATTAAATATTCTCCTGCTGGCAGCACGATTGTAATAGCGGCAGAGGTTGGTGGAGATTCGGTACTGGTTTCAGTCAGTGATAGCGGCTTGGGCATCCCCGCAGATCAGATTAATGCAATATTCGACATGTTTGTTCGAGCGCATTCTGCTGATCAAGCCATTGCTGGCACGGGGATTGGTTTAGCGGTATGCCGATCGATTGTGGAAGCGCATCAAGGGCGAATTTTCGCTGAGAATACGCCAGATGGTGGTGCTTGCATAAAATTTACATTGCCAGTGGGTACGCCACCAGTGTTAAGCGAAGCATTGCTTGAGGGGGAGTCTATATGACGTCACTAGCCCCAGTGGTGGTCGTGATTGAAGATGAGCCGCAGATTCGTCGCTTTGTGTGTGCTGCGCTTGAAGATGAGGGCTGCGTGGTTTTTGAAGCAAGCTCAGCGAAACAAGGCTTGTTAGAAGCTGCTAACCGTAAACCAGATTTAATCGTGCTTGATTTGGGTTTGCCAGATTTAGATGGTTTGCAAGTGGTGATTCAACTACGCACTTGGAGCAGCCTGCCAATTTTGATTTTATCTGCGCGGGCGAGTGAGCAAGACAAAATTGCCGCCTTGGATGCGGGCGCAGACGATTATCTGACCAAGCCCTTTGGTGTAGGTGAGTTGCTGGCCAGAGTGCGCGCTTTATTAAGACGCAGGGTGCAAATGTCAGACTTACCAACTCTCGTTACCATCGGTGAGTTACAAGTGGATTTTATTAACCGCACGGTGACCAAGGCTGGCGAGCCGCTGCACCTTACCCCTATAGAGTTTCGACTGCTTTGCGTGCTATACGCCAGTGCTGGGCGTGTTATTACTCAGCGCCAATTGCTAAAAGAAGTATGGGGCCCAGGCCACGCGGAAAGTAATCATTATTTGCGGATTTTTGTCGGACATTTGCGTCGCAAAATTGAAATTGATTCAGCGCAGCCCAAGCATATTTTGACGGAAACTGGCGTTGGATACCGTTTTCAGGTTTAAGGGCGAGCACTTTTAGGTTTGTTTTTTATTTTAAGTAGAGATAGGACTTTGTATGCAATCTGCAACTACGTCAGTCAATTTAACCATTAAGCCAGAAATTAAAAAGAGTGCCACCCCCATGCTGGCGCTTGCCGCACTAGGTGTGGTATATGGCGATATTGGGACCAGCCCACTTTATACCTTGCACGAAATTTTTGCGGGGGCACATAACCCTGTGCCAATTACGCATGACAATATTCTGGGCATACTCTCATTGATGTTTTGGGCATTAATGATGATCGTATCATTTAAATATGTGCTGTTTATTATGCGCGCAGATAATCGTGGTGAGGGCGGTATTATGGCTTTAATGGCCTTAGTGCGAAATATTGGCAGCACTAAACAAGTGGCCTTCTTAATGACACTGGGCTTGCTGGGCGCAGCCCTTTTTTATGGAGACGCTGTGATTACCCCAGCAATTTCGGTACTTTCCGCGATTGAGGGCTTACAAATTGCAGCGCCCAGCTTAAAAGCGTTTGTTTTGCCATTAACCGTAGCAGTTTTGGTGATGCTATTCTCATTTCAAAAATACGGCACGGCCACGGTTGGTAAGCTATTTGGCCCCATTGTTGTCATCTGGTTTGTGACGCTTGCAATCCTGGGGGTGATGGGGATCGCACGCGTACCTGCTGTATTACAGGCATTGAATCCTAGCTATGCGATTGGGTTTTTAGCTGGACATGGGCCTTTGGGTTTTTTTGCATTAGCCGCAGTGGTGTTGACGGTTACAGGGGCTGAAGCGTTGTATGCAGATATGGGGCATTTCGGGAGAAAACCTGTACAGCTCGCCTGGTTCTTTATCGTATTACCAGCTTTGGTGTTGAATTACTTTGGTCAAGGGGCGTTATTGTTAACTAATCCTGCTGCCATAGAAAACCCATTTTATTTATTAGCGCCTACTTGGGCCCTGTATCCACTGGTCGCACTATCGACCATAGCCACTGTTATTGCTTCGCAAGCTGTTATTTCTGGGGCGTATTCAATTACACAGCAAGCCATTCAATTAGGTTACTGTCCGCGTATGGAAATTCAGCACACCTCCAGTAGTGAGCGAGGACAGATTTACGTGCCTACTGTGAATTGGGGCCTGATGATTGCAGTCGTTTTGTTAGTGCTGGCATTTGGCTCATCATCAAGCTTAGCTGCGGCTTATGGCATAGCCGTGACTGGCACCATGATTATCACCACCATTCTGGCTTATGTGGTTGCGTGCAATACATTGGGTTGGAATCGTAGCTTAGTTAGCGCCTTAGTTGCTGTATTTTTGGTGGTGGATATTGCATTCTTTAGTGCAAATTTGACCAAGATTCCAGATGGTGGATGGTTGCCACTTGTTTTTGGTATTGCCTTATTTGTATTGATGTCGACTTGGAGAATGGGGCGTCAATTATTAACCAAGAAACTGGTTGAGGAGTCTATGCAGTTAGCGCCTTTTATTCAAAGTCTCAATCTTTCGAGTTCCAGTGCTGCTATCCAGCGTGTTTCTGGCAGTGCCGTATTTCTGACACATAACCAGACCATTGTTCCGCATGCGCTTTTGCATAGTTTGAAGCACTACAAGGCATTGCATGAGCGCGTAATCTTACTGACGATGAAGACAGAAGATACACCCGTAGTGGAGACTGCTAAGCGTGTAGTGGTAGAAGCGTTGGGTGGCGATTTCTATCGAGTGTTGATCAGTTATGGATTTACTGAAAAACCAGATATCCCTGCTGCCCTAATGCAGTGTCGTGAATATAATCTAGTGTTGGATGAAATGGATACTTCCTACTTTTTAGGCCGCGAAACCTTAATTCCAAAAGTAAACGCAACTATGGCACTCTGGCGTGAAAAGCTGTTTATCAATATGTTTAGAAATGCAGGCAGCGCTGCTGATTATTTTGGTTTACCACACAACCGTGTAGTAGAGCTTGGTGCACAAGTGGTTTTATAAATGACTAATTAGGCTTGTGGTAACGCGAGATGAACTTATCAAGTTCACTCGCGAATGCCTGTTTATCTGCGTTGTTGAACGTGCTAGGGCCAGAAATATCAACGCCACTACCGCGTAATTCTTCCATCAAATTGCGCATGGTGAGTCGTTCCGCAATATTGGCTGGTGTGTAAAACTCACCACGCGGATTCAATGCATAACCACCTTTGGCGATGACCTGCGCAGCCAGAGGAATATCCGCAGTAATCACCAAGTCGCCTGCCTCCAACTCAAGTACAATTTTGTTATCTGCCACATCAAAACCGCTTGGTACTTGTAATGCTCTAATGTGTGGAGAAGGTGGAACTTTAAGCAGTTTATTGGCTACTAGCGTAGTCAAAATGCCAGTACGCTGGGCGGCGCGAAAAAGAATCTCCTTGATCACCACAGGGCAGGCATCTGCATCAACCCAAATACGCAAAATGCCTCCGCATTAGCACTGCTCTCGCGATCCGATTCAGAGGCGTTTGTCGATTATCTGCCGCGATTACCACGGTGGTTGCCTTGCGGTTTCGGCGCAAATAAGCCTGTTTGCGGCATGGCTTGGTGACGCGCTGCTTCAGATAGGTTTTGCTGATTAGGCTGACCTGTTTTTTGTCTGTTGGTATTACCATTGGCTTGGTTGCTAGCTGGTTTTGATTGCTGATTTTGCGGCCTAGCTTTGTTCTGCTGCCCAGTAGGTCTATTATTAGGATTAGTTCCCTGTGCAGGCCTGCCTGGCGCTCCTTGTGGTGATCTGCCTTGGGGTGCTTTGCCATTGCGTTGTTGCGGCTTGCGTTTATTTTGGTCACCATTCCCCGCTTCTTGGCCAGTTTTACGTGAGTTACCTTGCGCAGAGCCGCGATTAGGCTGCTGACCACGGAATAATCTTGGTGGCTCAGGCTCAATCTTAGTCGGTGGCACAAAGCCTTCTACCGTTACTTTGGGGATCTCACGCTTAATAAGCTTCTCGATGTCCTTCAGAAACTTGGTTTCTTCTTCATCCACTAAAGAAATTGCTGCGCCCGAGGCCCCTGCGCGCCCTGTACGGCCAATACGATGCACATAGTCTTCAGGCACATTAGGTAATTCAAAATTGACTACTTGTGGTAGTTGGTCAATATCCAAACCACGGGCGGCGATATCGGTAGCCACTAACACAGGTACGCTACCATCTTTAAAGTCAGACAAAGCTTTGGTACGTGCATTTTGGCTTTTGTTACCATGTATCGCTAGGGCAGGGATGCCGTCTTTAATCAGCTTATCCGCCAGACGATTCGCACCATGTTTGGTGCGGGTGAAAATAAGTACCTGCTTCCAGTCATTGGTTTTAATCAGGTGGCTCATTAGGTCACGCTTGTGGCTTTGTTTCACCAAATGCACGGTTTGCTCAACCATTTCAGAGGCTGTATTGCGTCGCGCTACTTCTACAAAAGCTGGATTGTTAAGCAGACCATCCGCCAACTTTTTAATTTCATCGGAAAACGTTGCAGAGAATAATAAGTTTTGACGCGCTTTAGGCAAGAGCGCAAGTAGTTTTTTAATATCATTGATAAAGCCCATGTCCAACATGCGGTCAGCTTCATCCAATACCAAAATTTCAACGCCAGATAAATCCACTGCTTTTTGATTCGCTAAATCGAGTAAACGCCCAGGTGTAGCAACTAAAATATCAATGCCGCGACTCAAGCGGTTGATTTGCGGGTTAATACTGACGCCGCCAAATACCACCATAGATTTTAAGGGTAAAAATTTACCGTAAGTTTTAACCGACTCTTCAATCTGCGCGGCGAGTTCACGCGTAGGTGACAGCATCAAGCAACGTGGGCGGCCTTTCCCTAAGTTGGCCACTGGTTTTTGTGTGAGTAAATGCAAAATTGGTAAGGTAAAACCAGCTGTTTTGCCTGTGCCTGTTTGCGCACCAGCGAGCAAATCTACACCAGTTAATACTAGGGGAATCGCTTTAGCTTGAATCGGCGTTGGGGACGTATACCCTGCGTCATTAATGGCGCGTAAAATGGGCTCGGCTAAGCCTAAAGCGTTAAAATTTAACGTGCTGATGTCAGCACTAATTGTTTCTGTGTTCATGTAATGTTTTATCCTGCGACGGCCAGTTGCTTGTTTGCAACACCAATCGAGGCAGACGTATAAGTGTCAGGTAGACTGAGAGATTCTCAAGAACCGCGACACTGATTGGTAAGGTGTCGGGTGACTGCATTGTACAGGGGTATGGAAATAAAGCGAGCGTAATTATGTTTACGCGCGAATGTAGCTGATCAGGAACGGTAATAATACGGCGCTCAGCACCCCATTTAACCCCATTGCCATGCTTGCATAGGTGCCAGCTTCATCATTAATGCTGAACGCACGTGTAATGCCCAAGCCATGCGCGCCCACGCCAATGGCTGTACCGCGCATCCACCAAGGTTTGATATTCAGCGCATTAAAAATATATGGTGCCAAGATAGAACCCAGCATCCCCGTAATGACTGTAAACACCGCAGTAAGCGTAGGCGATACATGAATGCGCTCGGCAATCCCCATGGCAATTGGCGCCGTAACTGATTTTGCGTACATGCTCCCCACAATATTGCTGCCTGCACCCATGCTTTTGGCAATTATTACAGCGACGAAAATTGATACCGCACTGCCTATGGTTAGTGCCAGAGTGATAGGGAATAACTTACCTTTTAAATCATTAAAGCCACGATAAATCGGTACGGCTAAAGCTACTGTGGCTGTCCCCAATAAAAAGTGAACAAACTGTGCACCTTCAAAATACTTTTCATAAGGCATATGAATAAATGAAATGACAACAGTGACTAGTAGCACGGAAATGGCGACGGGGTTAAATACAGGGTGGCGATTCACCTTAACGTAAATGATATAGCCCAACTGATAGGTGGCTAAAGTGAGTACCAGTGCGAATAAAGGATCGCCGGAAAGGTACACCCAAATTTCAGAAATCGGTAAGCGGTTATTCGTCATGGGTGGCTTTCCAGAAAAGCTTGAGCACCAGTGCAGTGACTGCAATCGTCAGCACAACGCTGACTAATAAAGCCAGTGTAACCGCTAATGCATGAGCTTGAAGGTCTGGTAAAAATAGCACAACGCCGACTGAAGCTGGTACGAAGAGCAACCCTAAGTGTTGACGAAAAGTATCTGCCACCATGCCAAGCGGTTGGTTGACCTCGCCTTTAATCACTAAAAAGCTGAGCAGCAATAGCAAACCAATTACAGGGCCAGGAATGTCGGGAATAAAGAATTTGGAGATTAACTCACCCAAACCTTGCCAGATTAAAATTTGTACTAAGCCGTCAATCATGCAGGCACTTTCTTTTGCGGAAATAACATAATAAGTCGATTGTAATGGATGGTTATATGGGGAGCTAACTGAATTGACGATGGGATGGGCAATAATTGTTAGTTGCCGAGACTCTTCCTGTGGATTTAACTGGCACTCGCAGAAATTTTTTGACTAGCTTTTACTGCTTAATGAGGCAGAAGGGGAAGGTAAACCGCAATTTTTTAGGCAACAGACGTATTAGGTTCTAGTTTTTTAATATCATCATCACTTAACCACCGCCATTCGCCCACAGCTAAATCTTGCGGTAGTACTAGCTCTCCAATTTTGATGCGTTTTAAATACTCTACACGATTGCTAATAGCTGCCACCATGCGTTTGACTTGATGGTATTTTCCTTCAGCGAGTGTCATATGAATGATATTTTCACTAACTCGCTCACAAGCAAGTGCGGCGATTGGGGCTGTTTCATCAACTAGTTGCACGCCGCTTAGAATGTGAGCGATTTGCTCATCGCTCACGGGATGTTTGCAAGTGACCTCATACACTTTGGGTACTTTGTGTTTGGGCGAGCTCATGCGGTGGATAAACTGACCATCATCTGAAATTAAAATCAGCCCTGTGGTGTCTTCATCTAGCCTGCCTATGCATTGTACGTTTCTTTCCACCAGTGGAAAGGGCAGTAGACTGTAGATGGTGGGGTGATGTTGCGTTTTATGTGAGCATTCGTAATTACTTGGCTTGTGCATCATCAGATAAGAGTTTTCGCGATACTCCCACGGTTCACCTTTGATGGTGTAGTTGAGGTTTTCAAGTTCAAACTGTGCACTTGGGTCGTCACAAAGCTCACCATTAACCGTGATTTCTTCATTAATAATCATAATGCGACAAAGCTTGCGTGAGCCAAAGCCTTGTTTATGCAGAATACGTTCTAGATCGAGTTTTTTTGCCATCCGCCTATTATAAATCAGAAATATAAGGCAGAAATAAAAACGCCCGCTAGAGACTTGCTGACTCTAGCGGGCGTAGTTTAAAGTTGGTAAATTAAATGCTTAGTCTTTTTTTGCCACGAAGTTATAGACTAACGCCCCAATCACAGCGCCTAAGATTGGCGCGACCCAGAACAACCAAAGCTGTTGCAAGTAGATGCCGCCAGCAAATATGGCTTGGCTGGTGCTGCGTGCAGGGTTTACAGAAGTGTTAGTGACAGGAATACTAATCATATGAATCAGCGCCAATGTTAGGCCAATCGCCAAGGGTGCCAAAGCTGCTGGCGCGCGGCTATCAGTTGCACCCATAATGATAAATAGGAAGAAAGCTGTCATGACTACTTCGCATACAAATGCCGCATGTAAGGCATAGCCGTGGGGTGACGCTGCACCATAGCCGTTAGCAGCAAAGCCGCCTAATGTGTAACCTTCTTGGCCACTGGCGATGCAGTAAATAACGGAAGCAGCCAAGATTGCACCTAGTACTTGTGCAATAATGTAGTGAGGTAATTCAGACGCTTTAAATCTCCCACCAGCGACTAAGCCAATCGAAACTGCAGGGTTTAAGTGGCAGCCTGAGATATGACCAATAGCATACGCCATCGTTACGACGGTTAATCCAAAAGCAAATGAAACACCTAAGTAACCCAAACCTAGTTCTGGAATGCCAGCTGCTAATACTGCACTGCCGCAGCCGCCTAGCACCAGCCAAAAAGTGCCGAGCAGTTCAGCAATCGAACGTTTTGTTAATGACATAGATGTCTCCTTTGTGAAATTAGAATAATAGGGGAGTTAATTACCTCGCCATCATAGCTGATAACCCCTAGACTTAAATCATGCAGAGATTGAGTTAACAGTTTTTTACGATTATAAAAGTGTTGTTTAAAGGCATATCCATTAATATGTATTCATTCTAATTGAGATATTTTGCAGTAGCCAGTCTTTCAAGGATGGTAATTTTTTGTCAATGGATTTTTAGTGGTTCCGCTGTGGTTTTGGGAAAGTGTTAATATTGTGCGAGTTGAAAAGGTAAGCTTGTTTTGTGGCGCTTTTCGGTATATTGATGATGTAACTCATTGGTTAGTATTAAGTTAGCACGTTACTAATAATATATTCTGCTCAATAAAATGGATAAAAATGAACGCACAACCGACTGATGATGGCCTTGCATCGCAAGGCCAATATATTCCCGATAGTTTGTTAGATAGTCTGATGACTATTTGCCGTATATACGGTGTGGCTATCACCAAAGATGCGCTAACTTCTGGCCTGCCGCTAGAGGCGGGGCGATTGACTCCGATGCTGGTGAAACGCGCAGCAGAGCGTGCGAATTTAATCAGCAATACCTTGAAAAAAGGCTTGGCGCAGATTCGCGAAGAATTTATACCCTGTATTTTGCTGCTACAACAAGAAGAAGCTTGTTTGTTTTTAGGTTGGGACGAGCAAAGAGCCAATGCGCGCGTGGTTTTTCCTGAGTTGGGTGATGCAGAAGTACGCATTCCTGCCGAAGAGTTAAAGCAGCGTTACACAGGGTATGCCATTTACGTTAAACCCAAGTTTTTGTTCGATGACCGCGCGCCTGCCGTTGGTAATGTGAAGTTAAAACATTGGTTTTGGGGTACCTTGGCTGAGAATAAGTTGATTTATCGCGACATTATGTTGGCGGCGTTTTTGATCAACTTGTTTGCGTTGGCGATGCCTATTTTTACCATGAACGTATATGACCGCATCGTCCCCAACAAGTCGATGGAGACTTTATGGGTGATGGTGTTGGGGATTGTTTTGGTGGTATGTGGTGATTTGGCCTTACGTACCATGCGTGCTTATTTCTTAGATTGGGCCAGCCACCGCGTGGATGATAAGCTCTCTGGCCGCATTATGGAGCAGGTACTAGGCACGCGTTTAGAAGAGCGTCCTAATTCTGTTGGTTCATTCGCTTCAAATTTACGTTCGTTTGAAAGTGTGCGTGATTTTATTACTTCTGCCACCATTACCACGCTGATTGATATTCCTTTTGCTTTGATTTTTATTATCGTCATCGCTTGGATAGGCTTGCCTATGATTGTGCCTGTATTGGTAGGGGCGGTAGTGATACTTATTTACTCATTTAGCGTGCAAACCAAAATGCATGATTTGTCAGAAACGATGTTTCGTGCGGGTGCCATTCGTAATGCAACCTTAATTGAAAGCTTGGTCAGTCTTGAGACTGTGAAGGCGCTGGGCTTAGAAGGTATGATGCAAAGCAAGTGGGAAAAAAGTGCTAAATTTTTAACCGAAGTCAGCGGCAAACTTAAGATGCTGTCTTACTCCATAAATAATGGGGCAATGGCGATTCAGCAGGTGGTGAACGTGGTGCTAGTGTTGCTGGGCGTGTACTTGGTGATTAAGGGGGAATTAACCATGGGTGGTCTGATTGCCTGCACTATGCTGGCAGGCCGTGCATTAAGTCCGATAGCCCAATCGGCAGGTTTGATGGCGCAATATCATAACTCTGCGACTGCGCTTACTTCGTTAGAGGGCATCATGAATAAGCCCGTTGAGCGTCCAGTAGATTCTAATTTCCTGTCACGTCCAACGTTTAGAGGCAATATTGAGTTTAAAGAAGTAAGTTTTACTTATCCAGGTTCAGAAGTGAGTGCCCTGAAAAACGTATCCTTCAAGATAAGTGCTGGTGAGCATATTGCCTTTTTAGGACGCATGGGTTCAGGCAAAACCACTATTCATAAACTTATCTTGGGCTTGTATCAACCGACCTCTGGTTCAATTTTGATTGATGGTATTGATTCACGCCAAATTGACCCTGCTGAGCTTAGGCGTTGTATAGGCTATGTGCAACAAGATACACATTTGTTTTTTGGTTCTATGCGTGACAATATTACTATTTCCGCCCCGCATATCCCTGATGAAAAAGTGCTAAAAGCTGCTAGAGCTGGTGGTATTGATGAATTTATTAACCTGCATCCTAAAGGCTTTGATATGCCAGTGGGTGAACGTGGCGAAACCTTATCAGGTGGGCAAAGGCAAGGGGTGGGTATTGCCCGCGCCATGGTGCAAGATCCGCCAATTTTGTTGTTAGATGAGCCAACCAGTGCGATGGATTACTCAGGGGAGGAGGTAATCAAAGCGCGCTTGAAAGAAGATACCGTTCAAAAAACCTTGTTAGTGATTACGCATCGTTCATCCTTATTCGATTTAGTGAATCGTATCATTGTCATTGATTCTGGGCGCGTCGTTGCTGATGGTGCAAAAGAACAAGTCATTGAAGCACTACGCACAGGTAAGGTAGGTAAAGCATCATGAGTAAACAAATTTTTGAGGGTATTGGCAAGGTACATAGTTTTTTTCAAGCCCGCACTTGGCTAACTGCACCAGTAAACTGGTTGTTTTCTCGCTGGGTGCCCAACAAAACTGAGGAAGATATTCCTTGGGAAAAACAGGCTGAGCAGGCTATGTTGGAAGAAACGCCATTGCGTGCTAAAAAATTGCTGTATTGGATTACGGGTATTGTGGCTATGCTATTAGTCTGGTCTGCCATAACCCAAATTGATGAGGTGACAAGGGGCGAAGGGCGCGTGGTGCCTTCTAAACAGGTGCAGTTAATTCAGTCATTAGACGGCGGTATTGTCACCGAGATTTTGGTAAAAGAAGGGCAGACCGTCAAAATTGGTGATCCCTTAGTGCGTATCGATGAAACGCGAGCCAAATCATCTTTACAGGAGAATCAATCACAATATATTTCACTGCTGGCCAAGCAAGCGCGTTTGCAGGCATTGGCCAAGGGTCGGCCGTTTGATCCACCAGCGGAAGTTAAGCAACAAGACCCTGTGGTTTATGCGCAAGAGTACAGCTTATACAACTCTAGCAACGAAGCGTTAGCCTCTCAGGTGGGTATTGCACGTGAGCAAATGTCACAAAGAGAGCGTGAGCTATCTGAAGTACAAGCCAAGGTTGAGCAAGCAGAGCGCGGTTTAGCGTTAACTTCACAAGAGCTGGCTGTGACTAAGCCATTACAAAATAGCGGCGCTGTTTCAGAAGTTGACTTGTTACGTTTAGAGCGAGATGTTGCCAGATTGCGTGGTGATCGTGATCAAGCACGAGCGCAAATCGGGCGCGTGCAGTCAGCGATTGCTGAAGCTAGGCGCAAAATTAGCGAAACTGAGCAAAGCTTCCGCAGTAAAACAGAGGCTGAGTTGTCTGAAACGACAGCCAAGTTGAATTCCATCGATGCATCTAGCGTAGCGCTGACTGATAAAGTAAAGCAATCTACTCTTAAGGCGCCTGTAAATGGCACAGTTAGCCGTTTATTTGCCAATACCGTTGGTGGCGTCATTCAGCCAGGCAAAGAGGTGATGGAACTAGTACCAAGTGACGATGCACTAGTATTAGAGGCAAAAGTGCAGCCTAAAGATATTGCATTTATCACAGTAAACCAAAATGCATCCGTAAAGCTAACAGCTTATGATTACACCATCTATGGTACTCTTGATGCTAAAGTGATTGGTGTAGGCGCTGATTCTATAGTAGACGATAAAGGCAATGCTTACTATATCGTGCGTGTTCGGACGATTAAATCCAGCTTGGGTAAGAATTTGCCGATTATTCCTGGCATGGTTGCGCAGGTAGATATTATGACGGGTAGAAAATCCATTCTTGCCTACTTACTAAAACCCGTGTTGAAGGCTCGTGCTTACGCATTTACGGAACGATGACCAAGGATATATTTGTAACGAAGTTAGGTCAATTACTTGCTGGGTGGCAATTGCTTTGCCCAGAAGCTGAATGCTATGAAACTATCGAGCAGCTACCTATGCTGCGGGCCAGTGAATTGATTTATTGGTTGCATGTAGATGCTAATCAACAAGATTGGATGTGTGACAGTATTGATTTTTTGAAAAAGCTGGATGCTACCGCAAAGGTGATTGTGTTGGCGAACGTGCCAGAACAGCAAGAAGCCATGCTCGCTTTTCAGCATGGCGCTTTAGGTTATACCCATGCTTATCATGATCCCGTTGTGCTGTCCCAAGTGCGGCAAGCGGTTGAATTTGGTGGTGTTTGGTTGGGGCAAGATGTATTGCGGCAACTTATTCAGGTAGGGCGTAAGTTATCAGAGCGAGGTGCTGACAGCATAGAGCAAACGCTCAAACAGCTGACGCCGCGTGAACGAGAGGTCGCTATCAGAGCGGCACAAGGTTTAAGCAACAAAAGTATTGCATCTGAGCTGGAAATAACTGAAAGAACGGTGAAGGCTCATCTTACAGCCGTCTTTGAACGCATAGGCGTTAAAGATAGGCTTCAATTGGCGATTCGTATCAACGAGCGCCTGTCTAGCTAATCCTCTTTGTTTGTGTGGCTCGTGCGTAGTTGAGCCTCATTGAGTAATGTTAAAAAATGTAAAATCAGTCCAAAAAATGGTCACATTGTACTTGAGTACAATAGACGAAAGTTTTTATGTGCTATTTAATGGAGTCATAGCTAAAGCCAAGCGGATTTTGGACGATATTTAGGTTTCTGGTCGCGCAGGCTAGATGGCTGCGTCAGTTTTTTGTAACACTGACTTTGCAATAAATTATAAAGAATATATTAGTAAACTACCTTAAGTTTTACGGAGAATAAAATGGCAGCAGTTGGCGTGGTAAAAAGCATCATAGGTCAAGCAATGGTTGTTAACGAACGTGGCGAGCGCCACATTCTTCAAGTCGGCGAAAAACTGCAGGCGGGTGAGCATGTAGTGACTGGGCCAGGCGCAACTGTTAGTGTACAACTCGCCAATGGCAAAATGATGGATTTAGCGGCAGCGCAAACGATTAAAGTGACGCAAAACTTAGCCAACACCGATGTGCCAGATGCCGGTGAAAACGCTGTAAACCAAGCCACCATCCAATCTGTGATTCAAGCTGTTGCTGAAGGTCGGGATATTAATGAAGTATTAAGCGCTCCAGCCGCAGGCGTCAATGGGGGTGCAAGCAGTGATGGCGATGCAACTTTTGTAAACTTGGAACGCATCAGGTTTGCTGACCCCAATCCCAATCAGTATGCCTATGGAACTGGTCGAGACAGTAATCGTGTGGACTTGGATGGTCGCGGTAACGACGATGGACGTAACCTAAGATCCCTTAGCTTAACAGCACAACTAGACCCTAATTCTGATAGCGGTGTTAAAGGTGACGGCATCACCAACGATAACACTCCAACCATTATTGGTACAGGTAACCCAGGTGCAACTATCACAGTTGTCACCCCTAACGAAACGTTGACAACAACTGTTGGCACTGATGGTACTTGGACTGTAACTCCTGTAACGCCAATACCTGATGGCCCGCAAGTTATTAAAGTAACGGAAACAGTTCCAGGTAATCCTAATACTGTAACTACTGACGTTCCCTTAATCATTGACACAGGCTTACCGAATGGTGGCGTATCGCCTACGGTTGAGATCACCACCGATGCTAACAATGATGGTTTTATTAACAAAGCGGAGCAAGGCAATGCCACGACCGACGCAGTCAAAGTCTCATTTGACGGTACTAA
>DASXUG010000016.1:0-45828 GCA_036504995.1 Methylophilaceae bacterium
TTGCTGCTGTTTCGTGTCGCTCACCATGGATTGCATCTTACGGACAGCACCGATATTCCGAAATAGTCCATACGGACTAAAATCCCTTTATACCTATAGTCCATTTGGACTAATTTGTAGGAAAATGGGTAGAAAGTGGGGTCTTGAAGCCTAATTGGTATAAAATTACGTCTTATTAGCGACTGCGATAAACTTACATTAGACTGAATATGACGAACTACATCGAAATTGAAGCCACACAACTTGCCGACTTACTCACTAGCCAACCGATAATCTTACTGGATGTAAGAAATGACGATGAAGTATTAGGTGGCATAATCGCAGGCGCCATACATATTCCACTAAATGCACTGCCAACTGAGTACACCAAGCTCAACACCGATGCTAAGATTGTTTGCTATTGCCACAGTGGCATTCGCTCAGCTAAATCCGCTTCATTTCTAGCCAATTTGGGTTATGAGAGTCTATATAATTTGCGCGGCGGCATCTTGGCATGGGGACGTGCAGGCTACACTTTTGTAGCAAAATCTTAATAGCAACAAATGATGACCATGCACTTTGATCAAGAGTTAGACGCCCGCGGCTTAAAATGCCCGCTCCCTATTTTGCGCTGCAAGAAAGGGATTGCGACATTAGCCCCGCTACAAGTACTTAAAATTGTGGCGACCGATGCTGGCGCTGTGAAAGATTTTCAGGCTTTTTGCAAACAAACAGGCCATGAAATGCTTGCGTTTGAGGAAGTCGACAGCGTTTCACCTAAAGAATATCTATTTTTTATTCGCAAACGCGCAGCCTAGTGCATAGCAGCGAGGCATAAGCTGGCACGCTAAGGCAACTTGCTGCCTTGTTCTTCCGCCAAATGGTGCAATAACTCCCACACCTCCCACTCACAGCCACCGCAACCTGAGAGCGCCCCTGTTTTTCTTGAAATGGCATCCTGATCCAAGCCCTCAAGAAACAGACGTTTAATCTCGCTACGTTTAGTACCGCTGCACTGGCACATAACCACATCGTCTGTTTCAGGATTGCTCATAGCGACAAGTATTTATTTCAGTTTGGCTAACTGCGCCTGTAGTTTTTCTAAGTTTGCAGAAAACTCGGCTACGCGTGCTTTTTCCTGCTCAACCACAGCCGCTGGCGCACGCGCCACAAAGCTTTCATTGCCCAGTTTGCCATTGGCTTTTGCAATTTCACCAGTTAAACGGGCGACCTCTTTACCTAGTCGCTCTTTTTCGGCAGCCACATCAATTTCAACTTTAAGCATCAATTTAAAGTTACCTGCCAACATCACTGGTGCATCTGCCTCTGGCAACTCACTCACAATTGAAACCTCCTCTAGCTTGGCAAGTGCTTTCAAATAAGGTGCGTAAACACTGAGTTGTTCTGCATCACCAGCGGCAATCAAAGGTACACGTGCAGCTGGTGAAATGCCCATTTCACCACGTAGGCTGCGGCATGCGTCAACTGCTGTTTTAAGCAGCGCAACCCAAGCTTCAGCGGCTTCGTCTATCTTCTTAGGCTCAGACCTTGGGTAGGCCTCTAGCATAATGCTTGCGCCTGTGCGCTCACTCATCGGGCCGATGGTCTGCCAGATTTCCTCGGTAATAAACGGAATAATTGGGTGGGCCAAGCGTAAAATGGTTTCCAGAACGCGCAACAAAGTGCGGCGGGTTGCCCGTTGCTCGGCTACGTCACCATTTTGAATCTGTACTTTGGCAATTTCCAAATACCAATCGCAATATTGATCCCATACAAATTCGTAAATCGATTTTGCAGCAAGGTCAAAACGGTAATCTTCAAATGCCTTTTCAACATCGGCTTCTACACGTTGCAGCAGGCTGACTATCCAGCGATCCGCCTGGCTAAAT
The DNA here is from genome assembly GCA_036504995.1 of Methylophilaceae bacterium. GTDB lineage: Bacteria > Pseudomonadota > Gammaproteobacteria > Burkholderiales > Methylophilaceae > DASXUG01. The sequence goes on from DASXUG010000016.1 coordinate 1,869, forward strand.
TTGCGACCACCTGCTTCACAGCTTTCCGCGCCAAAACCATTGTCCTGACCTTCAGTATTCATCAGGACAAAGCGTGTGGCATTCCACAATTTATTGCAGAAATTGCGATAACCTTCGCAGCGTTGCAAATCAAACTTAATATCACGCCCAGGCGATGCAAGACTGGCAAAGGTAAAGCGCAAAGCATCAGTACCATACGCAGAAATACCTTCTGGGAACTCTTTACGTGTGCGTTTCTCAATCTTCTCTGCATCTTTCGGGTTCATCAAACCCGTGGTGCGTTTTTTAATTAAATCGTCTAGCCCAATGCCATCAATCAAATCGATCGGGTCAAGCACGTTGCCTTTAGATTTAGACATTTTCTGACCTTCGGCATCGCGGATCAAGCCGTGCACATACACATGCTTAAACGGAATTTTGCCTGTGATGTGCTTGGTCATCATCACCATGCGTGCCACCCAGAAGAAGATAATATCAAAACCCGTTACCAGCACGGAAGACGGTAAAAACTGTTGCAGTGCTTGGTTTTGCGCATCAATCGCTTCATCGCCCGTCCAATCCAAGGTAGAGAATGGCCATAGGGCAGATGAGTACCAAGTGTCTAACACGTCGTCATCACGCTTTAAATTGCCTGTGTAACCCTCTTTGGCGGCCAAGGCTTTCGCCTCGGCTTCATCATGCGCTACGTAAACCTGACCAGCTTCACCATACCAAGCGGGGATTTGATGACCCCACCATAATTGACGGGAAATACACCAATCTTGAATGTTGTTAAGCCATTGGTTATAAGTATTCACCCAGTTTTCAGGGTAAAACTTGATTTCGCCGTTAGCCACTACTTCTAGGGCTTTTTCGGTAATGCTCTTACCATCGGTAGCCGGTTTACTCATAGCAACAAACCATTGATCGGTGAGCATAGGCTCAATCACCACATTGGTACGGTCACCACGTGGCACTTTAAGTTTGTGCTTATCAATTTTAACTAAAAAGCCTTGTGCTTCTAAGTCTACAACCACTTGTTTACGAGCTGCAAAACGCTCTAAGCCCACTAAGTTTTTAGGTAACTCAATCGATTCTTTTGCGGAACCATCAGCTGCATAAACCTCTGCAAAGCTGGGCACAAAACCTTGAAGATTTAAAATGACAACTTTATCTAAACCCTGTCTTTGACCAACCATATTATCGTTAAAGTCATGTGCTGGCGTCACCTTCACTACACCTGTGCCAAACTCTTTATCCACATAATCATCGGCAATAATCGGAATTTCACGGTTACAAAGCGGTAAGCTCACGTTTTTACCTATCAGATGCGCATAGCGCTCATCTTCAGGATGCACCATGACTGCTACATCGCCCAACATAGTTTCAGGGCGTGTGGTTGCAACGGTTAAGCTACCTGAACCATCGGCTAGGGGGTAGTTGATATGCCACATTGAGCCATCTTCTTCCTCTTGCACCACTTCTAAATCTGAAACGGCTGTGCCTAACTTCACATCCCAGTTTACTAGGCGCTTGCCGCGGTAAATCAAGCCTTCGTTATAGAGGCGCACAAAGGTTTCAGTCACGGTTTTATTAAGTGCAGGATCCATGGTAAAGCGCTCGCGACTCCAGTCGGGCGAAGTACCCAAACGGCGCATTTGTTGGGTGATCGTACCGCCTGAATACTCTTTCCATTCCCATACTTTTTCCAGGAATTTTTCGCGGCCTAAATCATGACGCGATACGCCTTGCGCATCGAGTTGACGCTCTACCACGATTTGCGTAGCGATACCTGCGTGGTCAGTCCCTGGTTGCCATAACGTGTTGTCACCACGCATACGATGGTAGCGCGTGAGCGCATCCATCAGTGTTTGGTTAAAGCCGTGCCCCATATGCAAGGTACCTGTCACATTAGGTGGTGGCAGTAAAATACAGAAGTTATCTTTGACTTCTGGGTTTAAGCCTGCGGCGTAGTAGCCTTTGCTTTCCCAAAATGCGTACCATTTATACTCGATGGTTTTAGGATCAAAGGCTTTGGATAAATCGTTTTGAGGTGCTTGCATAGGTTTCTGCGTAGTTGTATTAATAGCGCGTGATTTTACCACAGGTAGGGAGATAGACTTTCACCTCAGAACGGGTAAACTAAGCGAAGATTAAATTCGTAACAAGGTAATCTATGGATGTAATGTGGCTTTGGGCTATTTTAGGGTTGGTATTGCTGGGGGCAGAAATGGCCTCGACAACCTTTTATCTATTTTGGTTTGGGGTCGCCGCATTAGCGATTGCCTTGTTGGTCTGGCTGATACCAAGCATAAGTATCAAGGTGCAAATATTTCTATTTGCAGTGGTATCGCTGGTTTTAATACTCACTTGGCGCCAATTTTTCAAAAAGAATGATGGGGATTTGCGCGTAGGGCAATCTCAGGGCGATGAGATTGGTCGCATCGGCACCATTATTGAGACGGTCACCCCCAAACAAAACGGCAAAATTCAATTTCCACAAGGCGTCATGGGTAGCCGCGAATGGACAGCCATTGCAGATGAAACACTTGAAGCTGGTATAGATGCTGCAATTATCGCCATCGAAGGCAATGCTCTGCGGGTAAAAAGCATTACGACTTAATTACTATATGAGACCTTTACACGAAATAATTTCGGAATTAATTCGTAGAACAAAAGCCACAACCCCGTCATTCCCGCGAAAGCGGGAATCCATCTAAGTGTTATTAAAATGGATCCCCGCTTTCGCGAGGATGACGAAATGATAGTTTTATCATAAAAATAGCTATTATCTGATTAGTGCAAAATTACACAACACCCAATAACTTTACTTAATGAGGAAGCACCATGTTTGAATTCTCGATTTTTTTAGTCGCAGTCATTGCCGTTTTAGCGGTAAAGGGCATCCGCATCGTGCCGCAGGGTGAGGAGTGGGTAGTTGAACGCCTAGGTAAATTTGCAGGCGTGATTACCCCTGGGCTGCATGTCATTAACCCGATTTTTAGCAAAGTTAGCTACAAAGTCACCACCAAAGATATTATTTTGGAGATCCCTGAACAAGAAGTAATCACGCGCGACAATGCGGTGATTCTCGCTAACGCCGTAGCGTTTATGAAGGTGACCAATATTGAGCGCGCTGTGTATGGTATTGATAACTTTAGCGAAGCGATGCGCAATATGGTGCAAACCAGCCTGCGTTCAATTATCGGCGGCATGGATTTAAACCATGCCCTGACCTCGCGTGACCGTATCAAGGCGGAACTTAAAATCGCTGTGGCAGATGAAGCGGCAGATTGGGGATTAACAGTAAAATCTGTTGAAATTCAAGATATTAAGCCATCAGCCAATATGCAACACGCCATGGAGCAACAAGCCAGTGCTGAGCGTGAGCGCGTGGCCGTAGTCACCCGCGCAGAAGGCGAAAAGCAATCCCTGATTTTAAATGCAGAGGCGCGCTTAGAGGCAGCCCGTAAAGATGCAGAAGCGCAAGAGGTTGCAGCCAAAGCATCTGCAGAATCGATTCGATTAATTGCGGATGCCGTGAAAGAAAATAACAGCTCAGCCACATTTTTATTGGGCGACCGCTATATTCAAGCCATGCACAAAATGGCTGAATCTCAGAATAGCAAATTAGTAGTATTGCCAGGGGATTTAGTCAGCGCAGTGAAAAACTTAGTTGGCGCTGGCAAGTAATTAAGCAGAACAAACTGTACAAGCTGGGTCACGGCTCAGCTTGATGGTACGCCAGTCCATGCTGAGCGAATCAAGCAATAGCAATCGCCCTTGTAAGCTCGTACCAATTCCCATCAACAACTTCATCGCCTCCGCCGCCTGCGCCGTGCCTATCATGCCAACCAATGGCGAAAACACACCATTTTCTGCGCAACGCATTTCAGTTTCAGAGCCATCATCAGGGAACAAACAGTGATAACAAGGGCTTGTCTCATTACGGAAATCAAACACCGTAATCTGCCCATCAAAGCCAATCGCCGCCCCTGAAACCAAAGGCTTTTTGATCTGAAAACAAATGCGATTCAAGGTATAACGCGTTGCAAAATTATCTGAACAATCAATTACCACATCAGCTTGTTTGGCAAGCTCAGTGAATGACGCTTGCGTCGATTTCTGCTGAACCGTGTGTACTTGTATATCAGGATTAATCGCATGGATAGACTGTTGCGCAGACAAGGCTTTGTTCACATCCACAGAGGCTGTAGTGTGGATAATTTGCCGCTGCAAATTAGTTAAATCCACCGTATCAAAATCGCAAATGGTAAGCGTGCCCACGCCACCCGCAGCCAAATACATAGCAACAGGCGAACCCAAACCACCCGCCCCCACAATTAAGGCATGACTTTGCGTAAGTTTTTCTTGCCCCTCATAAGCAATTTGCGGGAGCAGGATATGGCGGCTATAGCGTAGGAGTTGGTTGTCGTTCATAAATTACGGTAGTTTACCCGCCATCGCCAATTTACTCACCAGCGTCGGCCTTGTTATCCAAACCAGTTGATCATCAAACGTTGTAGTTATTTCATCGCTTTGATAAACAGTATCTGCACTAGAGTTTTGACCATCTGCCACTAAATTTTTTCCTAATGAGTAAACAATAGCTATCGGACTTTCTGCGTTCGTATTCAAAACATTTCCAGATGAGTCCCATACAAAAAGACTATTTGCAAAAGCTGAGGATGTCGCAAGAATGCTAGTATTAAATGTACCAACTGCAGAAAAATTAGTATCTATCCGATAACGCCAATAGCCAGTCCAAGGATCGGTCGCTGCCGTTCGATGTACAACCCAAGCATCTCCTTCAGGAACGCCAAGTGTTTTCCAAGGCAAATACCCCTCTGCGCTTATGCTAGCAACCGAACAATCCTCCACCCCATAATTAATATTACCTGGATTTTGAATTAAAGTTGGGCAAGGTAATCGTCCATTGATGATGGCAAAGCCGTAAATTGCCTCTTTAATGACCTCTAATGACGCCCTAGTGTCGGTAATGTCTTTAATACTCCTTTGCGCCGAAAGCGGCATTAACGTTGCGCTTAAGAAAAGACCAAATATGATCAAGACAATGGCCATCTCTACCAAGCTGAAGCCTTGGCAGAAATTTAAATTGACACTTGACTTAACTTTTAAGGTACGCATTGAATTACGTCTAGAGTTGGAAAATGAGGGTCAAATTTAGAAACTCCTTGATATGACAATCCAGATGAGCTGCTAGCAGTAAATGCTACGTAATTTGGTGCTTCCAGATAGTTTACTGGATTGTTTTTTGCACTGGCATCACGCATCTGAGTTTTTGTCTTCTGCCCGCCAAAAATAATCACGCGTTGGCAATTTGCGGTTCCCACGGTTCCCATAGTTTTAGGGTCAAACCATGTAACTGGAACTTTATTCCCAACACCATAATTTTTTACAAAAACCATTTCAATCCAATTCTCGCAAAATAAATCAGTATTTGCACACGTAAAATTACCAGTTCCTTTCCCAGTACTTATTGAAATAGTCATGTTTTGAAAATTAGCTAATAAAGTATCAATTTCGTTAGAAAAAGCTGCTCTAAACATCACTTGATTAAAAATATCATCGGCGGTGACAAAAATAAATCTGTCGTTATAGCTTGCATTATTGGTCATCACAAAAGTTGTGTTGTTACTATTCTGCGCTTTACTGTTGTTTGCAGTACCTGGAAAGTAGTTAACATTGCCTAAAATGGCATTGTTTAAGTCAAAAGTATCGAGATAGTTTTTAGCATCATAATTACCGCCACATTGTGGATACACAACCTGTCCAGATGAGCGATCTTGGCCTGATAAAACTGAACCAGGGGCAATTACCAATGCAGCTAAATTAGTGGCAAGCTGATTGTCTTTTTCATCAATTACATCAATTTGGCCTTGGGTATCCCAGTTTAGTGGCATTGTAGTATGAGTGTAGGTTTTAAATCTCCCTGAAACCACGTACCACAGGCACTCTCCTGAACCATCTTTTAAAGCAACCGTACCAAGACTTCGCCAAGGAAACCTACCGATAGCGCTATGATCTATTGCTCCAGCATTTGCTGCCTCATCCCCCTCATTTGCTCCACTCCCTAAATCTGGGTTTGAGAGAGTCACTGCGGGCGTACTACTCGATAAAGTTGAACCCTGTTTTTCCACGGCATCCCCAATCAGCGCCGCTTTCGCCTCGGCAAGCGCCGCTTGCGTTTGCTTTTCTCTGTCCAAGGCAACCGTGTTGGAACTTAAGCCACCCACAAAATAAGTCGCCGCGGACAATATCAACACCAGCATAAAAATAATCAAGGCAGCGCCTCGTTGATTCATCATTTTTTGGCTTACGTTAATTTTTTGCTGGTTTAGCAATTTCTTGTCGTTTGTTTGAAGTAATTTCATATACCTGCCCTGCTTTTAAGGCAAAGTGTTGGCCACTCTTCAAGCCTATCTCAACTTCATTTTTATCTCTTGCAAGCTTACCCACACTTAAATTATCCTGCCGTGTATTTTCAAGTATTGGCTGGTGATTAATCCAGACCGTTCCCTTTTTACCATCGCTGCGTTTTACGAATCCCTGCATTGAAATACGTGCTGAGGGTTGAGCCACTGGCTCTTCCACCATTTCAGCAGGCGGTGCACTCACCGAGTCTTGCTTTTCTTTTATGCTGACATCTTTGGTCGTGCTGCGTAGGTAATCTAAGTTAGCACGTTCAGCAGGCGTGGTGAATAATCGACCCAAGCCATCTTGCGCCAGAGCTAGACTGGAAAGAAATAAACAACATATAGCGAATATACGCATCATGGGGTGCCCCCTACATTTTGCGGCTCGTGTATCGTCACCCAATCCAGTTCGCAGTCTGCGTGCATATTGGGGGCAAAGCTATTGCTAATCACAGCATTTTGACGTGTAATTTCGCACTGCCTCACCATAAAGGGCGCACCTTGTTGTTGGCGAAGGTCTTCTATCAACGTCAATAAATCCCCTTCGTGTAGCATACTGAGCTCCAGCTTCATCACTGAGCGATATAGTTTAATACTGCCAGCATTACTGATAAAGTTAGGTTGGTATTCTTCTTGTGCGCCAATGCTGTAATTAATATTAAATAGCTTTTCTCGTCCGTGAATTTTGCGTAATGCATCTACCCATTCAATACGACGCTCCTCGCCTACAAAACCTTGTTGTAGCAAAGTTTGATATTTTGGCAAATACTGACTGATCGTGTCTTTTTCTTGACCCGATGCTAAGTAGCGTTGCCGCGCCTGATTGAGCTGATTGGTTTGTGTTTGTAATGCTTGCTCAGCTGCGTTTTTTTGTTGTTGTGTATAAAGAATGAGCGCGGCTATCGCCACCAACACCAACACTAAAAACACCAAAGGGTTGCGTAATTTTAGCCAATCTTGTGGAGTGAGCTTCATGATGTGCTCGCTTTGGGTTTAAGCAGCACACGTAATTTAAAACTTGCCACATTGCTTTGTGCGCTCAGCTGGTCCGTGGTACTGCCTTGTAAATTTGAGTATGAGCTCACGTTCACGGGCGCTTGCATCATGACCACCTGCGCGACTTGTGGATTAGATTTCAGCTCATCAACTAGGTGATTCACCGTCATCAGTGCTGCCCGATAATCGCCTGTAAAATCTTTAATTTCACCATTTACATAGGCTAACTCAGATAGCGCATTAGCATCCAAAGTGAGGTTAGGGTCCGTCACGCCAGCGTCTTTTGCGCCAATATCTTTCACATTAGCTGCGTAAACGGTTTTATCGTCATCTTTAATCGCACTATCGTTGGTTTGCACCCAACGCAGGCGGTTGATTTGGATTTGCGGTATTTTCTCTAACGCTTGACTTAGCACGTACATCGTCCGTGCTGGGGTTTGCGGATAGCTTGTGATGGACTGATGTAGCTCTACTGCAGCCCTTAAATCTTGACTTGCAATCGGTGAAGGAATAAACGATTGTGCCGCTTGCTGATATTTTTGTTCTTGCAGCTTTGTTTCAGTTTGCGCCTCTTGTAATGCGGCATTTTTTGCATACGTTTGTTGAAAGTTAAACGCAGAAAAAAGCATACCCATTAACAAAGCAGCAACACCAGCCAACACAACATTATCGCGGATTGCATTGATTTTAAAATGACTCAACAACCCAACTGGGGCTAAATTATCTGGCACACATCCAGTCGCTAACAGATGCATATGCAACAGCTCAGGGTTTTTCTGCACTTGCTGAGCATTCAAGCCAAAGGTCGCCGCTAATTTGGTGAGATCTATGAGTTCAGGGGTTAGTCCGTGCTCTTGCTCTATGGCGTGGGCAACATGAATATCAGCCTCATCCGTCGCGGCTAAAACCATATGGAGCGGTGTATCTTTGGTCACAAAACGCTGACTGACTAAGTAAAGCCTAGTCTTTTCAGTTTCAACCACATAAAAATACGCAAGCCGATCAACCATGGCATCTGGAATAGGCGCTAAGCGGCTAATACGCACGCTACCATTAAACAAATAGGTTTGACGCAAACCTGAGTTTAAACGCTCGCTCAATAACACGTGTTCTTGCTTAAGTTTTAGCCGCTTTAATAAAGCTTGGCTAACCATAGATTGTAAGTACACACCAACTAGCGGAGCTTCTAAGCTCTGAATGCAAGCAATCCAGCCTTGGAGAAACTCTGCGTTATTGAGCGACACAAACAGAAAGCGGTCATCTTTACGTTTATCTTTGTCACGCGCAATAAAGTGCGCAGCTCGGTAGGTAACGCCACGGTAAATTTGGCCTAATTTTCTGGTCAGTAATTCATGACGCGCGCTGCCAAGCGTATGTGGCAAGCTTTCCACACGATAGTCTTCTTCAACCGAGTCAGCCAATAAATAAAGTTTAGTGTTGGGGTGCTGTCTCAGAAAATCCGTAAAAGCCGAGCGGCCTTGCTCATCATTTTGATAGGTTTGAAACTGGCGTAGCTGACCCCATTGCCAAACGCCAGCGCTTAGCTGGGTACTGGTCGCGGATAATATGATTTTTTTAAATATCGCCATTTAGAGTTTAAGTTTACCAAATGAATCATAGACTGGGCCCAATACTGAAAACATAATAAATGCCAATATTGCCCCTAAAATCACGGTGAGTGCAGGCTCTATCAATTTAAGCATTTTTTCTGTGGATTCATTCACATCTCTATCGTAAAAATAGCTTATTTTTAATAGCGACTTATCCAATGTGCCGGTACTCTCACCTACTTTAATCATACGCACAACCAAGGGTGGAAACAAACCAGCGTTATGAAAACTATCGGCCATTGTGCCACCCGCGTTGATTTGATAGTGCGCACGTTTGAGCGCATCTGCCACGACCTGATTGCCAACTATATTTTCACACTTTCTAATCGCATCCAAAATAGGAATCCCCGTTTGATACATCAGCGCAAAATATCGCGCAAACCGCGCCAAAATGATTTTTTTCATAATGGGGCCAGTCACAGGCAAGCTTAATTTAGCATAATCAAAGCGATAGCGTGCAACGGGGCTATTTTTAATCATAGCAAATAACACAAGCGCGGCAATGATAGGTAAGCCTATAATTAACCACCAATAATTCACAAAAGCATTGGAGATAAAAATTAATATTTTAGTTTGCAGTGGCAAATCTTGTCCCATATTGTGCAAAAAAGACACCATTTGCGGCACAAGATAAACCATTAAAAACACAATCGCACTCACTACAACCACTAGCACAAACAATGGGTAAGCCACTAAGCGCTTGGTTTGTGAAATTAACTCATCCTGCCACTTAAAGGTTTCAGCCAAATTATCAAACACCTCTGGCAACCTGCCAGTTTGCTCTCCTGCTTGTACTAGACTGACGAATACATCACTAAATACTTTAGGGTGCTCTGCCAGCGCAGCAGAAAACATTTTGCCGCCTTCAACATCTGACACCAAGCTACCGATTACTTTCTGAAAGTGCAGATTGGGGTTGCTATCACGTAAATCAATCAACCCTTCTAGCAAAGGTACACCTGAGCTTGTGAGTTGTTCTAGCTGAAAGCAGAACATCATTAAATCACGCAGGCTGATTTTTGATGCACTGAATAACTGGTTATTCTTTTTGGTGACGCGAAAAGTAATTAAACTCAGACCGATACGCTCTAATCTAAGCTCTAAATCTACCTCGTTGATCGCATCCATCTGGCCTTGTGCAGGACGACCAACTTGATCTACAGCCTTGTAATTAAAGGTTGGCACGATGCAAGCGCTATTTGATGCGGCTAGTTAAGTCGATAACACGCATGACTTCTGCCAGACTGGTCACGCCTTCTAAGATGCGTCGCACACCATCATCCGCTAGTGTAACAAAGCCTTTTTCATGGGCGATATTGCGTAGCTCATCCATATGTGCGCGCCTAGCCACCAAGCTATCAATATCTTGATCTATACGCAGTAGTTCCATAATTGCTTTGCGGCCTTGATAGCCTGTATAAAAGCAACGCTTACAACCTTTGTGACGATAAATAGTGGCGTCTTGACTAGGCTTTAAGTTGAGCAACTTGCGCTCATCATCATTCGGCACATGAGGCTCTTTACAGTGCGGGCAGAGCAAGCGCACCAAACGCTGTGCGACCACGCCAATAATATTGCCCGCCATAATATCGGGCAAAATACCAATATCAAGCAAGCGTGGAAATGCGCCCAAAGCAGAGTTGGTATGCAGCGTAGTAAACACCTGATGTCCAGTCATCGCAGCACGAAAAGCCATGGTGGCGGTATCTGAATCTCGAATCTCACCGACCAAAATAATGTCGGGGTCTTGACGCATAATGGAACGAATACCGTTGGCGAAATCCACTTTGTTCACCTCTGCCACGGAGGTTTGACGCATCATGGCAACGGGATACTCCACAGGGTCCTCTAACGTCATAATATTGACGGCTTCGGTATTCTGATGGGTAAGTAAGGAATAAAGCGTAGTCGTTTTACCGCTACCCGTTGGCCCTGTCACCACCATGATACCTTCTGGGCGCTGCATCATTAACTTAAGCTCGCTGAGCGTTTCATCGCGCAACCCTATGCGCCCTAGTGGCATAATAGCTTTTTCGCGATCCAACACCCGCAACACGATGTTTTCACCATGAATCGTAGGATGGCTCGCCACACGAAAATCAATTGGTCGGCCACATAAGTTGATTTGCAGGCGCCCATCCTGCGGCGTGCGAGTTTCCGCAATATCCATCCCGCTAATCACTTTTAAGCGCACCACAATGCCAGGCCAATAAGTTTTGTGCAGGCTGCGAATTTGCTGCAACACACCATCAATACGATAACGTACCCGCAAAAATGCCTGCTCTGGCTCAAAGTGAATATCTGAGGCGTTGCGCTTAACCGCATCCATTAATAAGGAACCCACAAGCCTAACGATAGGCTGGGTGTATTGGTCACCCCCCACTTGCAAGCTTTGATAGTCAATTTCGCCCGTTTCAATTTCGCGCAAAATGCCATCAACGGAAAGCTCATAGCCATAAAACTGGTCGATATACTCTTCTAGTTGCGCCTCAGCCGCCAGCACTGGTTTTACTTGAGTTTTTCCACCCAACATGGCGCGCAACTGATCAAGCGCAACCACATTAAACATATCGGCCATGGCGACCACTAACACATTAGTGGGTGCTTCATACGCAACGGGTAATACGCGATAACGGCGAGCAAAGTCTTCCGGGATTAGATTAAGTGCGTCACCATCTGCAATCACAGAGTTAAGGTCTATACTTTCTTGCCCCATGGTGTGCGCAACTAAATCACGCACCATGGCCTCAGTCACAAAGCCCAAACGTACCAACTGCTTACCAATTGGCATGTTATTTTGCTCTTGCTCCATGAGCGCGATATGCAGCTGATCCTGACTAATCAGGCCTTGCTGCACCATCAACTCACCGAGTCTAATTTTTTGTTCTGCCATATTTTTATTGGTTGTTATTGTGATAATTGAGAAATACGGGATTCAAGTTTAGCGCGATCTATACTGGTCGCACCACTTGCGCTTACTAACTCCAATGCACGTTGGTAATAGGGTAGCGCTAGGTTCGGTTTGCCCATATGGTCAAGACTCACTGCCAAATTAAACACATGTTGTGCATTATTCGGCTCAAAGTGATACGCTTGAAAATAAGCCTGCTGTGCCGATGGCCACTGATTCTGCGACACATACAAATCTCCGAGTGCAGCATATAAACTGGCAGATTCTGGCTGCTGAGCAATCATATTTTTAAATCTGGTTTCCGCAGATACCGGGTCATCCTGTTGTTGCAAACTGACGATCCCCGCTTGTGCTACATGATTTCTGGGCTCGACCTCTAACGCCTTTTTATACCAACCGATGGCATCATCATTGCGCCCCTGACGCGCTGCAATGGTTGCCATGCCAAGTATTGCATCAGTGTTGCGCACATCGCCTTTTAGCACCTCTCGGTACGCTTGTTGTGCCTGCACATCATCACCCTTGGTGTAGGCATTATAAGCCTCAATAAGTTTGGGATTGATACCAACCGTTGGCTGATTTTTGACTACTTTAACGCTGCCATCTTCGGCTGAAGGTACAGGTTCGCCAAAAACCAAGGATTTTGAAACGTTTGCGCGCCTAACAGGTTTACTGAGGTCTTGCTCAGTTAAGGGCATTGAAGGTACCGCAATTTTTTTCTTTTGTTTGCTTGAAGTCATCACTAGCGAAGGCTCAACTTTTGCAACACTCTCTGCTGGTAATGTCGTATCGACTTTATTTTCAGTCGCAGCAGATGCAGCCTCAGGCTGGCTTTGCGGTGGAGAAGCGTTATCAGATGCTGCTGAATTGCTCGTCTCAGTGTTCACATTCACGTTGTTTTGGCTAGTTGCCGTAACCTGTGTTGGCGGCGCATTTTGTACCGCAGGAGGCCTCGCAACAACAAGCTCTGGCGCGGCTAATGATTGCCAATACCAGTAAAAATAGCCTACCGCGATCAACACCAGTATCAGAGCTGCCAATGCGAACCATGCCAATTTACTTGACGGTTTGGGTTGCGCACTAGTTTTAGCCGAGAAAACCGTTGAGGCAGCTTTCTGACTATATTTGGGAGTCGCGCTTGCATCCTTTGAAGCACCCTCACTTGTAGCGGCCAAAGGCTCCAATGACAGCTCGACCTTATCGCCTGCATTTTTACTTTCAGCGGCTTGTTCCAACGCTTTAATTAACAGACTCATCGAACTTTTGCTGTAATTGTTGTGAAGGTAAATATTGCTTGAACGTCTGCAATTCGTCACTTTCGAGACTTGCATTGGGGATAACCGTTGGACGCAAGAAAATTACCAGCTCAGTCTTTTTCACTGTGTTATTTTTAGCCTTAAATGCATTACCCACCACTGGCACATCTAGCAAGCCTGGGACACCATTGGTAATATTTGAAATATCATCTTGCATCAACCCACCCAAAACCACGGTGTTGCCGCTATTCACTTGCAACATAGATTCCATTTCACGCACTTGAATTTGCGGTATTGTGCTGGAAATCGCGGCTCTTGGATTTAAGCCAGTCACTGCCGCTAAATTTGGGTTAGGGTCTTGCACATCCCCCGACTTACGCGCAATCGTCGGCCGTACATTCAAGGTAACCGCACCATTTTCATTCACTTGCGGGGTTACGCTCATCCATACCCCAACTGGAATGGTGTGTGGTGTAGTAGTGAAGCTTTGTAATGCAGCACTCGTTACAGTGCCACCCGCAATGGAAGACTCAATCGTAAAGTACACCAAGTTATCCACCACTTTTAAAATAGCTGTTTGACTATTTAGCACCATCATCTTGGGGCTCGATAGCACTTTGGCATTACCAAAGGTTTGTAACAACTTGACCGAGGCTGCAATATTGCCTAATGCTGTATTATTTTTGCTATAGCCGATAGCTACAGGGCTGGATGCCGCGATAGGTAATGAGGTACCAACACCAGTTAAGGCTTGTTGAAAAGTAAAACCATCTAAAGCCCCCGTATTAGAAAGCTTGCTCCAATCAACCCCAGCCTGATATTGGTCATTCAGTGTAATCTCAACAATAGACGCTTCTATCAGCACCTGACGCCTAGCACTTGACTGCACTTTATCAATAAACTCCTGCACTTTTTCTTGCTGGCGCTGTGTCGCGCGCACACTTAACACGCCAGTTTCTTTATTGGCAATCACGGCGGCGGCATACAGTGTGGTGTATTCTTTTTGATTATCTTCTGTCAATTTAGCGGCTGCCGTGTTGCCCTCAGCCTGCAACGCCTCATTGCCAGCACCGCTCACAGCCGCTGGTGCACGGCCACTTCTGTTATTGCGGCCACTGGCATTACCAGAGGCATCGGCTGGATAAGGCGCTGAGGCCGAACCATTACCTTGTGCATCTGAATTTGAGCGACCTGAGTAATAGCTTTGTAAATTGGCATCATGCTGATAGCGTTTTACCAGCACCTCTTTGTCGCTTTCTTTTAAAATATCTTTGATATTCTGAATCAACGTATCCCAAAAAAAGTTTTCTGAAATGCTAGAAACTGAGGTTGATGAGGTATTAGAACCCACACTTGTGCCAGTTGTGCCTGTGGAAGAGGTAGCGGTGCTGCCTGGGGATGACGCAATTTGATTATTCACGCTAATACCACCGCGTGTTGTTCTTTGCATATTCACGTAGTTAATCTGATACGTCTTAAGCACTGGCAAATCTGGCGCAATGGTGAGCACGTTATTTTCGACTTTATAAGTCATATCCACCTGCTTTGAAATTCGCTCCAAAATTGCAGGCAGGGTTTGATCGACCGCATTCATCGTGACAGATCCTTTTATATCAGGATGAATATCAATATTAAGTTTGCTCTCACGCGCCAATGCAAACAAAATCTCTTTCACGGAAACATCATTCACCACCACGCTGTAAGTTGGCTCTTTAATTTTGGCTTTTGGCGGTGGCAAATACACATTATTTTTTACTGGGGCAGGAATATCTGCGACATTGGTGCTTGCTTTATTATCAGCCGCCATAGGTGGCTTGCCATCAATATGTCCAGTAGATGGTGTGATTTTTGTTTGGTGCGCGCAACCCGATATGGCAGCGCTGAGTATTATTGAAATTAGAATTAACTGTATGTTTTTCATATTATTTGGCAGTACAATCTCCCAGTGAGCATAAGCTCTTTTCTGTGTTATCGCATAAAATACTGCACATTGCAATAACCCTTAGGGGAATTTACTTATCTCTTTCAAAATGCCACCTATTGTTCTTATCTGTGGCTGATTCATCTTAATATCTTCTGGCAACTTATCGATAGCGGCAAGTGCTTCACGTCGATTAGAAAAGCCGCCATATAAAATAGTAACAAATGGCCTGTTATTCACCTGAGTGCGATACGCATAAATGTTTTCCACGTTTAAACGTTTAGCCAGATAATTCAAATGCTGTATCAACTGTGCCTCATTTGACGAGCCCATTAACTGAATGCTAGCAGTATTTTCAGACTGTTGTTTCAGCCATGACTCGGTCACCTCAAGACGTTGCTGAAGCACATCTCCACCCACACTAGGCATAACGGTAGTGGCGACTGCGGTATCTTTAGCACCTTCCGCAGTATTTGTTGTTACGGTAGTCGGAGCAGATAATTTAGCGACAGGCGCATTTTCAGCCACCCTTGCTTCGTAAATAGGCAATGCAGCTTTTGCTGGGTCTGCCGATGGCGTTTGCGTGACTGGCTTTACCTCACTGACATTTGCACTTGTATTTGGCAGGCTTGCCGCTTCACTGGGTGGCGTCTGAACCTGTGTTTTGTTAGCCGCTTGGATTTGCGTATCCTGAATCGCAGGCTTAGCGATTGGTTTTGGTGCTTGCGCTGATTTAGTAATCATTGGCTTTGCTGGTGCTGGATAAAACAAGCCCTGCCAAAAACCTTGATATATCGCGAAACCAACAAAAACAGTCAGTGCGACCAAAGCTAGCAACCCTACGCCAAGATTGCGCTTGGCTTTACGCTTAATTTGCTCCGCACCAAAATCACTGTCTCGAATCGCCGCTTCTACTTGTTTAACGTCCACCAAATACAAGTTTTGCGCATAAGTTGCTAGCATTGCTTTATCGGCTAGCACATTGACACGACGCACTAGGCCTTGTGATGACTGCGTCAGCAATTTAATCGCGGCTTCAGTAAAAATTGGCGGCCCGAAATAACCAGCCGAACGCAAGCGGAACATCAGATAATCTCGAATAGCATTTTGGTCGATTGGATCTAGGTTAAAGCTATGTGTGATACGCTCTCGTAGCTGTCTAATTTGCGTTGCATTTAAGTTAGTATCCAACTCGGGTTGCCCAAACAATACGATTTGCAGTAACTTGTCTTGCTTAGTTTCTAAATTGGTGAGCAGCCTAATTTCTTCTAGCGTTGCGATTGGCATGCCCTGCGCTTCTTCCACAAAAATTACCACCTGCTTGCCCTCGGCATGGCGATCTAGCAGGTATTTTTGCAATAGCTGCATGGCTTGCAAACGATCTGTATTTTGAGGCAGCTTTAATTGCAACTCAAACGCGATTGCAAACACGACATCCTCGGGCGCGATGCTAGGATTTGCTAAATAGACGCACTCCACTTTTTCGGGCAACCGTGTTTGCAGCATACGGCTCAACATAGTTTTTCCGCTGCCCACTTCGCCGACCACTTTAATAATACCTTCGCCATTATTAATGGCATAAACCAACGCCTCTAAAATTGCACCGCGATTTGCGCCTGCAAAAAAGAAATCGGTATTGGGGGTAATTTTAAACGGCGCCTGTTTGAGGCCAAAATGGTCATAGTACACAGCTAGACTCTCTTAATAATACTTGGCTTAATAATGGGCTTGATTGTGCTCTGCTTATTTTTCATGCGCACTCAGTTAAGACTTAAAGTCATCTTGCATTTGAATACGGCTATACAGCGTGGTGCGATTAACACCAAGCAATTTTGCTGCTTGACTTAAGTTGCCATGCGTCATTTTCATCGCCGCATCCACGTAAGCCCTCTCCCAAGCTTTAAGCACGGAATCTAAGTTAACATTAGCCTGTGTTTGTAAATGATATTGCGCATGGCTGGCAAGGGATTGCTCATCGTTGGCATTGGTTAATGCTTGCGTGCTGCCTAGTTGCATCAGGTCTAGTTCAGCGGCAAGCTGCGTATCATTGACGGTTTGCCCTGCATACTTGGCAATCAATCGAATAATAATATTGCGCAGCTCTCTCACATTGCCAGGAAAGTGATAACCCAGCCATCTTGCCTGTGCCTTCGCATCAAATTTAAAGGGTTTTTGCTCTGTTTCTCGCGCGTAAAATTCTTTGAAATGCTCGAGTAGCAATAAACGATCTTCATCCAAATCTCTAAGCGATGGCACATGCACGGCAAAAACACTAAGTCTATGGTACAAATCCACTCTAAAACGCCCTTCGCGCACCTCTTCACGCAAATCACGGTTAGTCGCTGCAATGACTCTTGCTTTACTACGTCTGGATTGAGTTTCCCCTATGCGTTGGTATTCACCATTTTCCAAAACGCGCAATAATTTAGACTGCAGTTCCAAAGGCAACTCGCCAATTTCATCTAGAAATAAGGTACCTTCGCCAGCATCCTCAAAATAACCCGCATTAGCACCCGCTGCACCTGTAAACGCGCCCTTAGTATGCCCGAACAAAATGGACTCGGCCAAAGTGGGAGAAATCGCAGCACAGTTAATGGATAGATAAGGCTGCTTAGAACGCTTGCTCAACCGGTGTAAGCAGCTAGCGACCAGCTCTTTACCACTGCCAGACTCCCCCTCAATTAACACAGGGAAAGGTGCATCCGCAAATTGACCAATCTGTGTACGTAATGTCTGCATCGGCAAACTGTTGCCGAGCAACCCATAACTGACGTGCTGCTCATTCTCTTCACCAAGCTCTGCATCTTGCAGCTTAAGCGCATTATGCAGCAAATCCTGTAGCCGTTTGACATCACAAGGCTTAGGCACAAAATCGACTGCACCAAGCGCAAGCGCATGCTTAACATTCACCTCTTCATTTTGACCAGAAAGCACAATAATTTTCATGGTGGGAGAGTGCGCTAACAACTCGCCAATCACCTTAAAACCTTCATCAGGCTTATGTGGAACGGGCGGCAAGCCAAGATCAACCAGCGCTAGTGAAGGCGGAGCATCAAGCTGCCTAAGCAGGCTTTTGGCTTGTGCATGAGAATCGGCAACACATACCTCAAACTCTTTGCTCAGTACAAAATGCAGGGTATCAGTGATAAGTGGGTCATCGTCAATAATGATTAAAACAGGACGAGAAGCAACCATAGACTACCGTCTCCAACCAAGAGTTACATAGTATTTGTGTCGCAGTTGCATATCGCTACTATAGCGATAATGAGTTTTTGTATCAATCGGGGATTATAAATAGATGTTTGCGAACGAAAACTTGGGGTGGCTGATGGGGCTCGAACCCACGACAACAGGAATCACAACCCAATAGTCAAATGTTACCAATCATCTGATGTTAAAAACATAACTATCGAATACCTGTCTACTACTATGACAATTTATTTCACTTCTAAAGGCTTATGCCCACTGGGCACTATTCATTAATAGTAGACATTTTTACCTAGCAATTTAGTCTAAGAAAAAAGCCGCATTTAGCGGCCTTTTCTTACACCGATCAAACTATTCAACTTTGACAAACAAATAAACAATAGGCCTTTCGGGCTTACCATTTAGCCGTTCAACTACTGCGGTTATCGTATTGTTATCAATCCACTCATTAAAGTTAGCTAATGACGATCTCGGAACATATCCAATTTTCTTACCCTTGCAATAAATTGCAATTGCATGGCTGTCATGTTGATTATCTTTTTCGCATCTGAAAGTTACTACATCGCCTATGGCTAACTCATCTTGCAACATCTCATGGTGACGGAAACCAGCAACCTCTAAAATAAACTCAATAGGAAACTTTGCCCCGCTGCGGTCTGCAACAAGCTCATAATTATCACTTGGTAATTTTGCGCCTGTATAACCAAGTAATGCAAAATCAGACCCAGTAAAATTAGCTGGTAAACGGTGCATAGCTAAATATTTATCAAAATCATCGCGCTTTCTTGGCGGCATACGACGTAAAAAAGTTTCAACTACACCCTGCTCATGCATCTGTGTGTCTAACTTAAACGCAGGAAAACCCATAAATCCATCTTTTTCAGCTAAAGCATAATCCTCAGTATTTTTTAAATACCTAAATTGGACATCACCTACCTCTGTCTTGACCAGCTCAGCAACCACGCGACGAGTACGACATTTGGTCTCGTCAGATGGCTGCCAAACTAACCATAACCTATTTGGCTCAAAAAAATGCTCGATAACACTCATGATAATACTGATTTTAATAAATTGTGACGCATAGAAATTAACTTGAACATTAAGTTACTGCGCCCCTCGCTAAACTTGATTGGCAATTCTAAACCTTGCAATGTCGACAGTGTATTATGTAACTCATCCATTGAAAAGTTGTTTAGCATATTAGCTAAATGGGCTTTTAGCACCAAATTGTCTTGAGTAACTCTTTTTACCATATCCATGTGCCCAACTCTACTAAGGTCATCCAAGTTCCACTTCATGTGATGATAGCCATTATTAATGTAACTAGAGTAACGCTTGTCATCCCAATGACTGATTTTATGCTCAAATAGTTCGTGACCTAATGCAGTGCCATTATCAAATAATGGTGAGTAATTTATTTTAAATGTTCCTTTTGACTTATCTGGAAACCAAAGTAATCCCCAGTTATCTTGGTGTCTATCCGAGTTACCAATTAATGCATCAAATAGGAACGCCTGCCCCCAGTGAACTTGCCAGTCGACAATTAAAATCTTTGCCCTATTTAATACTCTGCTGATTGCACTGATAGTATGATAGTTGTGTTTTGCGCCTAACTTCCGCTCAAAATCTGGAATTGCATTTTGCATGTAATTCCCACCCTGAACATAAAACACTTCATTATCAATATAAAACCATTCAATTAATGCGCCACATGTATTATCGTCCGAGTTGTAGGAAGCAAATGCAGGTGGCACTTCTACGCCCAACAAGCATCCTACTTGGTAGGCCACAATTTCAGCCCAAAATTGATCAGGGTACATTCTGCGAGAGCGTTTAAACAAATAACGCTTTTGGGTGTTAATAAAATCGAACTCTAAATAATCAGGCGGAAAAAATGCGCTTTTCTCTCTAGCTCCTTCTGGGTAGCTACCAAACTGGTCATCTAGCTTCCAGCTTGAAACGTCAATTACCTTTGATTGTAAAATTGAAGGTGGCATAATTTTATGTTTTGTTACTAAACAATCGAACTTTAACAGCAATAGAAAGCTTTGAGCTCTATTTCTTGTAATGGGTATACGGCGTAATCAATTTTTTAAAATACCAACAACAACATTGTGAATCATAGTCAAAATCGGTTTGATAAGAGCTCTCAGTCGATTTATGACACCCAACGGCCCACATTGCTCAATCCTTGGACAAGCGTGTCATTACCTCAAAAGTTCGTGCAGATAGAGAGCGTCATTGCTCTCACGCATGTTTTGCCTGACGGGTGCTGCATGGTGTTAGTAACCAACGAATTGGTGTTGCAAAGCATAAAGTGACATGGCGCCCCCGCTACAGGTGAATAATGAGTCGAGAGCGTAAAGACCTAACTAGCGATCTCATAGCCACTTTATAGCAGACAATCTACTATACTATAAATATTTTCAGGAGCAACTTACTGAAAGGCTTGATATATATGGGGTGGCTGATGGGGCTCGAACCCACGACAACAGGAATCACAATCCTGGACTCTACCAACTGAGCTACAGCCACCATTGAACATGTTTGGCCTGCCCGACAGGAATCGAACCTGTAACCCCCAGCTTAGAAGGCTGGTGCTCTATCCGGTTGAGCTACGGGCAGATTTTAGTTACATGACGAAACCATGTATGACAACATAATTAAATCTATGCCGTCATTTCGGGCAAACCAAATAATTTGGTCGGCGTGGAGAGATTCGAACTCCCGACATCCTGCTCCCAAAGCAGGCGCGCTACCAGGCTACGCTACACGCCGAAGAGGCAGAAATATACCCCATTCCCACTTACTGGTCAATTCTATTCTGCAAGAATTTCATACAAAATACATTTGCCTGTTAAAATATCGAATTATTTTTCTTCACTTTCAATCATGTCCGCACAAATCATTAATGGTAAATCCATCGCAGAAAATATGCTGATGGAAATTAAAGAACGCATTAACGTAAGACTCGCTGAAAATAAGCGCGCCCCAGGACTTGCGGTTATTTTGCTCGGCGGCGACCCCGCTTCTAACATCTATGTTCGCAACAAACGAACAGCTTGCGAAAAAGTAGGCATACGCTCCATTGCTTATAATTTGCCTGATACCACAAGCGAAGCTGAGCTATTTGCGCTCATTAATCAGTTAAACGCAGATGACAGCATCGACGGCATCTTGGTACAGTCGCCATTACCTGCGCATATCGACGAAAAGTTAATCATTGAGCATATTAGTGCAGATAAAGATGTGGATGGCTTTCACCCTTACAATATTGGCAGGTTAACTGTTCGCCAGCCCACCCTGCGCTCTTGCACGCCATTTGGGGTGATTAAAATGCTGAATGCGACTGGCATTTCACTCATGGGCTTAGATGCCGTGGTGGTTGGCGTATCTAACCATGTTGGTCGCCCAATGGCTTTAGAGTTACTTTTAGCGGGCTGCACCGTTACTTGCTGCCATCGTCACACCAAAGACTTGCGCGGCAATATTGAACGCGCTGATTTAGTTGTCGTCGCGGCGGGTAAAGCGGGCCTAGTTAAAGGTGAGTGGATAAAACAAGGTGCTGTAGTCATTGATATTGGCATTAATCGCTTAGCCGATGGCAGCCTTTCTGGAGATGTGGATTTTAACAGCGCAAAAGAGCGCGCTGGCTGGATTACGCCAGTGCCTGGCGGCGTAGGACCAATGACTGTAGCCACACTGATGGAAAATACACTGCAAGCGCTGGAACTATCTGAAAATAAAGGGTGATTTTAGCTTTTTTAATCTTGCATAATCACATAATCAGTGTACACTTTGCACCGCTTTAAATTTATGTTAATGAAGTTTATATTTTTGTAATTTGAAAGTTCAAGGCACATATGGCAGAAGCTATAACAAAACAATTTACTCCTTACCAAGCAGCCGCTGGCGAAGAGTATATGAACGAGAAACAGAAAAATCATTTCCGTAAAATACTCAACGACTGGAAATCAGAGCTTAGTCACGATATTGACCGTACCGTGCATACGATGCAAGACGAAGTGACGATGTTTGCTGACCCTAACGACCGTGCTAGCCAAGAGTCTGATATGGCGCTAGAGCTGCGCAATCGTGACCGCGAGCGCAAACTCATCAAAAAAATTGATGAAACTTTAGGCAAAATCAATGAAGGTGAGTATGGCTATTGCAACGGCTGCGGCATCGAGATTGGATTAAAGCGATTAGAAGCTCGCCCAACGGCTACACTTTGCATTGACTGCAAAACACTAGACGAAATGCGCGAAAAACAAGTCGCAAAATAAGCTTTCGACTGGTTTCAACCTAGCTAACATCCATGTCAGCTAGCTTAATTGAGGCCAAAGCTATCAGATTAACCAACCATGATCTGATTCCCCACAAAACAAAAAGCCCGCTTGCGCGGGCTTTTTGTTGACCACTAACCGCTACTTACTCAGCAGCTGGCTCGCTCGTCTCTTCTGATTCAGGTGCTTCGATCAGCGCCTTCATGCTTAAGCGCACACGGCCTTTTTCGTCTGCTTCCACCACTTTAACTTTGACCACTTGGCCTTCTTTCAAGAAGTCAGCCACCGCATTTACGCGTTGGTGGGCAATTTGTGAAATGTGCAACAAACCATCTTTACCTGGTAACAATGAAACAATCGCACCGAAGTCCAACAATTTAATCACTGTACCGTCATAGGTTTGACCAATTTCAATTTCAGCAGTGATGGCTTCGATACGTTTTTTCGCCTCTTCACCAGCATCAGCATTAACGCAACCAATTTTAATGGTACCGTCATCTTCAATATCAATCGTTGTACCAGTTTCTTCAGTTAACGCACGAATCACTGCGCCACCCTTACCGATAACGTCACGGATTTTTTCAGGGTTGATTTTCATGGTGATAATGCGTGGCGCAAAGGCTGAAAGCTCATGGCGAGTTTCACCCATCGCTTCCTTCATAATGCCAAGAATGTGCATACGGCCTTCTTTAGCTTGACTCAATGCAACGTCCATAATCTCAGTAGTGATACCTGTGATTTTGATGTCCATCTGCAAAGCGGTAATGCCTGCACTGGTACCAGCTACCTTAAAGTCCATATCACCAAGGTGATCTTCGTCACCTAAAATGTCGGTTAAGACAGCTACACGATTACCTTCTTTAATCAAGCCCATTGCAATACCTGCAACGTGTGCTTTCATTGGCACACCAGCGTCCATTAAAGCTAAACAGCCGCCACAAACAGACGCCATTGAGCTTGAACCGTTAGACTCAGTAATTTCAGATACTACGCGCACGGTGTAACCAAACTCTTCTTGGCTTGGCAAAGCTGCAACCAATGCACGCTTGGCTAAGCGACCGTGACCAATTTCACGACGCTTAGGTGTGCCCACGCGACCAGTTTCACCAGTTGCGTACGGAGGCATGTTGTAATGCAACATAAAGCGGTCAGCATACTCACCTTGTAGTGCATCAATCATTTGCTCATCGCGACCTGTACCTAAAGTTGCAACAACCAAGGCTTGTGTTTCACCACGGGTAAACAGGGCTGAACCATGCGTACGTGGCAACACGCCAGTACGAATGCTAATCGGACGAACCGTACGTGTATCGCGACCATCAATACGTGGCTCACCATTTAAGATTTGACCACGCACTACTTTAGCTTCTAAATTAAAGAAAGCACCTTTAATCTCGTTTGCTTCTGTTGTTGAGGTTTCTTCTGTGATCAACTCAGACAATACGCGATTTTTGATTTCATCTAACTTAGCAGAACGTGTGCCTTTAGATTTAATTTTGTACGCTTCGTTAATATCGGCACCTGCTATTGCAGTTACTTTCTCAATGACCACTGTGTTTGGCTCTGGAGGTGTCCAGTCCCACGCGTCTTTACCAACTTCTGCAGCCACTTCGTTAATCATATTAACGACTGCTTGCAATTGCTCGTGACCAAACACCACGGCGCCTAACATTACGTCTTCTGGTAATTCTTTAGCTTCTGACTCAACCATCAACACTGCGCTGTCAGTCGCGGCAACCACTAAATCTAACGCGGTTTCTTTCAACTGTGTCGCTGTTGGGTTTAATACATACTCACCATTGATATAACCTACACGTGCCGCACCAATCGGGCCGTAGAATGGAATACCTGAAATAGCCAAAGCAGCCGATGCACCGATAATGGCAGGAATGTCAGAATCAATTTCGCTATCTGATGACATCACAGTCGCAACGATTTGCACTTCGTTATAAAACGCTTCAGGGAATAATGGACGCAATGGGCGATCGATTAAACGTGAAGTGAGTGTTTCTTTCTCAGATGGACGGCCTTCGCGCTTAAAGAAACCGCCAGGGATCTTACCTGCGGCATAAGTTTTTTCTTGATAATCAACAGTTAATGGGAAAAAGTCTTGGCCTGCTTTTACTTCTGTCTTACCAACCACACTGACCAAAACAACAGTATCACCATAACTAACCATGACCGCGCCATCTGCTTGACGCGCAATTTCGCCTGTTTCTATGGTGAGCTCATGCGCACCATATTGAATACTTCTCTTTACTTTATTAAACATTTTTCGTTCCTCTTTATAATACCGCTCTTTAACTACACAGCATTTACTCTTACTGTTCTAGAGTAAAGCTCCAATGAAAAAGCCGAATAACATTGCGGTTTGCAATGCTATTCGGCTTTAACTTTATTCAAATACTATTGCCAGTTTTACCAACTTACTTACGGATACCTAAGCTAGTAATCAATGTACGATAGCGCGCATTGTCTTTACGTTTTAGGTAATCTAACAATTTACGACGTTGACTTACCAACGCTAACAAACCACGACGTGAGTGATGGTCTTTTGCATTGCTTTTGAAGTGTTCTGTCAAATAAGTGATACGTGCGCTTAAAAGTGCTACTTGCACTTCAGGACTGCCTGTATCATTTGGTGCGCGTTGATAGTCAGCAACGATTTTTGCTGTTTCTTGAACTGTAATTGCCATAACTTAAAATCCTGTTTTATTTGAGATGTGTTTTGCGTCAATGTAAAAGCAGGCAACATCATGACCCGCGAATACATTCATTTACAATGAACCCTGCATTATAAACTTAAAACTATAATATTAACAAGCACTTCTATAAATCAACGACTGACCTTGCTAATGGCCAAGTAAAGTTCTGTAAAGATTATTGCAAACCCCTCATTTTTCTGTAAAATGAAAATGAAACGTTTTATTTTTATTTTACAGAATCGAACTAATGACACCGCTATGATTGATTGCTTATTACATAAACGCAAACTTGGGCGGCCCAAGCACGGCACGGAGCAAGAGCGCATCGGTGAGTTACTCGACACCGCCTTAGACATTTTTTTACGCTTGGGTTATGCCAATACGAGTATCGCTAAAATTGCCTCGACCGCAGGCGTTTCCACGCGCACCATTTATGGACTATACACCAACAAATCTGACTTAATGGTGGCTGCTGTTACGCGCATGGTAGAACAAGATTTACTTGAACTCAGCAAAATCTCACAGTTAGCTGAAAGTTCACCTGAAGAGACGCTTACCGCGCTTTGCAAAATCATTCTTGAGCGTGTAACCAGCGACAAGTTAATCTCACTCTACCGCATGGGCGTTGCAGAAGGATTTCGCTTTCCAGAATTAGCCAAGAAAATGCGCTCTTCAGGGCCTAAACGCATTGAAGCTGTCATTGCAGACTATCTGAATAAACAATCCGCTCTGGGCATATTAAACATTCAAAATGCACAGCAATCCGCTTCGTTATTTTTGCATATGCTTATTTCAGAGCCCCGCCATAACTGCTTATTTGGTCTATTGAGTCCAGAATATGGCTGGAATGCTGAACAACATATTGCAAACGTAGTCAGAACGTTTCTACACGGAACACTCCAACCGAAAAGTGACTCGCCTAAATGAATATCGCCTCTAAACTAAGCCGAGCTAACCTAAGCACAGGCCATGCGCTGAGTATGACGATGCTTTTGAGCACACTTATCTCAGGTTGCAGCATTTTTCCAGAATATAAAACAGCGGAGGTTAAGACCCCAGCCGCATGGCATGCTCCTTTACCACACACTGGTAAACCAGAAGCACTCATGGATTGGTGGAAACAGTTTAACGACCCAGTACTAGACACGCTTTTGGGCGCCGCGGAACAAGACAATCCGTCATTAGATATTGCGGTGGCGAATATAAAGGTCGCAAGGGCGGCGACTGTCGTTGCGCGGGCAGATGCATTGCCCAGCGTTTCAGCAAATGCCTCTAAATCTCGATCCAAAAGTAATTCGGCTTTTGGCAGCACGGTAGTTTCCAGCATCTCCGACTCTAGCAAGGCCTCGCTAGATGCCAGTTGGGAAATCGATTTATTTGGTGCCATCAAATTTTCTAGGCAAGCCGCACAAGCCAGATTAGAAGCTAAACAAAGTGACTGGCATGATGCTAGAGTGAGTCTGGCTGCCGAAGTGGCGAATGATTATCTTGATTACCGCACCTGCCAATTGTTAACCAACGCTTACCAGCAACAACTGGACTCCAAGAACGAAACATCAAGACTAACCAATATCAAAGCCAAGGCTGGTTTTGCTGCGCCAGCGGATGCCGCACTGGCCGAAGCTAGTGCCAAAAGCACCGAATCGAGCTTGGTCGCTCAAAAAGCGCAATGTGACCTCACGATCAAGTCTTTAGTCGCGCTGACAGGTATCGAGGAATCCCAATTAACAGCAACATTACTCAATGGGGCGGTAAAGCTACCCGCGCCCAAAGAGTTTGTGGTCAATACCATTCCTGCAAATATAGTAAGACAACGGCCAGATTTAGTCTCCAGTGAACGCGCGATTGCCGCAGCCAGTGCAGATATAGGCAATGCTGAAGCGAATCGCTATCCCAATCTATCCTTATCAGGCTCCATAGGCGTTGCGGATACAAGTATTGGCAATATAAGCAGCAGTGGTAGCACCTGGTCATTTGGCCCTGCACTGTCTCTCCCTATATTTAACGCGGGCAAACTCAAAGCACAAGTCAACAGCGCCGAAGGTAAATATCAACTCGCCATTGCCACGCATCAACAAAATGTGCGTAATGCCATTAAAGAAGTTGAACAGTCACTGGTCAACTTAGATAGCGCATCTCAGCGCGCGCAGCTTGAGCAAGTGAGCACCGAGCAATATCGCAAGTATTTTCTAGCCACAGAGATTAACTGGAAAGCTGGTGGTGAAACTTTGCTGAATCTTGAAGATGCCCGTCGCCAAGCCATTAATGCTGAAGTGACCATGTACAACCAACAACACGACCGCGTCAAATACTGGATTACCCTGTACAAAGCGATTGGCGGTGGCTGGCAAAATACTGACAGCCAAAATTCAAACATGAAAGACTTAGATAATCCAGAAAAGATGGGAACGCGATAAATGGCTTCAATATCGAAAAATACTAAGCGAGTCTTAATCATCGGCCTTGTGCTGATATTAGCTGCTACTGCAATTGTACTGATTAAACACAAGCAACCCGCATCAGATCCAGCCGTCACAAAGTCTGCCTTAAGCGTGGATACAATCACCCCAAGCGAGTCGCTTTGGCCTTTGACCATCCGCGTCAATGGTGCAATAGCGGCCTGGCAAGAAGCGCAAATTGGCGCTGAAATTAGCGGCCTACGTATCACCCAAGTATTGGCTGATGTTGGCACAGAGGTTAAACGCGGCCAGCCACTAGTCACTTTGAATGATGAAACGATTGTTGCGGCAGTGCATAAACAACAGGCTACCGTTGCACGAGATAAAGCTGCCTTGGCGGAAGCAAAGTCTAACGCAGACCGCGCGCGTGAGATTAAAGACAGTGGCGCACTGTCTACCCAACAAATTAATCAATTTCTCATTGCCGAAGAAACTGCAATTGCAACGCTTGCAGCCTCTCAAGCCGAGCTTGAGAACCAACAAATTCAGCTCAATCATACACATATTGTCGCACCTGATGACGGCATTATTTCATCAAGGACAGCTAACTTAGGCAGTGTGATCAGCGCCGGCAGCGAGTTATTTAAGCTGGTGCGTCAAAGTCGCATCGAATGGCGTGCCGAGGTGAATGCCGACCAGTTATTGCAAATGAGTAAAGGGCAAGTAGTGCGCATTGCGCTACAAAATGGCAAGCAAATCAAAGGGACTGTCCGCATGATTGCACCGACGCTCGATGCAACAACGCGCAACGCATTAATTTATGTAGATTTACCCAAAGGCAGCGCACAGCCTGGCATGTACGCGCAAGGCGAAATTGAAACTGGGATGTTATCCGCTTTAACCGTCCCTCAGTCTGCCGTCATTATGCGCGATGGGCGTAGCTATGTGTTTGAAGTTACTGACAAGCAACATATTGTTCAACATGCTGTCACCACTGGCAGGCGCATAGGTGATTTAGTGGAAATCTCTACCAACCACACTGGCAATGACTCCACTGGCGCAAACATTGGCCTAAACTCAATTTTGGTCGCCACGGGCGGCGCTTTTTTAAATGATGGTGACATCGTTAGTGTATCTAAGGCGGCAAAATGAATTTTTCTGCCTGGTCTATTCGCAACCCTGTACCTTCGATTTTGCTCTTCGCAGTTCTTACCTATATTGGGTTGGTCAGCTTAAAAAACTTAAGCATACAAAACTTTCCCGATATTGAAATCCCCGTCATCACTGTAGGAGCAACGTTAGAAGGCGCTGCGCCACCGCAGCTTGAAACTGAGGTTGCGCGCAAAATTGAAGACAAAATTGCCAGTATTGGTGGGATTGAGCATATCCGCACAACCATTACCGATGGCTCTGTCAGCATCAGCGTAGAGTTTAGTATCGACAAAAGCTCAGAAGAAGCGCTCAACCAAGTCCGAAATGCCGTTGATAGCGCCCGTTCCGACCTCCCCGCCACGCTGCTTAATCCTGTAGTGTCTAAGCTCAATACGTCTGGTAGCACGCTGCTAACCTACGTTGTAGATACCAAGCATATGAGTGAACAGGAGCTGTCATGGTTTATTGACAATGATTTATCAAAGGCACTTTTATCGGTTAAGGGGGTAGGTAAAATCGCTCGTATCGGCGGCGTTGATCGTGAAATTCAGGTTAACCTCGACCCGATACTGATGGCTGGTTTAGGGGTAACAGCGGCAGATGTCTCCAGCCAGCTCAAAAAAGTTCAACAAGATGCATCAGGTGGCCGTGGTGACATTGGTAATGCCATACAGTCTTTTCGTACCTTAGGTGCGGTAGGTTCTGTTGACGAAATTGCAGCGCTCGACATCCCGCTTAGCACTGGCAACCATATCAAACTTAACCAGGTTGCCCATATTATTGACACCGATGCCGAGCGCTCAACTTACGCCACACTTGATGGCAAGCCTATCATCGGTTTTGAAATTACACGCGTCAAAGGCACGAGTGAAGTCACGGTGGCAACGGCTGTGCGTGATGAAATCAGTCGACTATCTGCACTCAACCCGAACTTACAAATTAAAGAAGCTTTTAATGCTGTTAAGCCAGTAGAAGACAACTATGAAGGGTCCATGCACCTACTATTTGAAGGGGCAATTCTAGCGGTACTCGTGGTCTGGTGGTTTTTGCGAGATTGGCGCGCCACGTTGGTGGCTACTATTGCATTACCACTCTCCATCATTCCCACGTTTGCGGCTATGTATTACGCAAATTTCAGTTTAAATGTGCTCACATTACTGGCGCTGGCACTTGTGGTCGGGATTTTGGTTGATGACGCGATTGTAGAAATTGAAAACATAGTACGTCATTTGCGCATGGGTAAAACACCCTACCAAGCCGCCATGGAAGCCGCGGATGAAATTGGCTTTGCCGTGATTGCGACTACATTTACATTAGTAGCGGTGTTCTTGCCAACGGCTTTTATGGGCGGCATTCCTGGCAAATTCTTTAAACAGTTTGGTATCACTGCTGCGGTGGCGGTGATGGCCTCCCTTTTGGTCGCACGCTTACTTACGCCCATGATGTCAGCCTACATTTTAAAAGCTCACAGCTCGGTCACAGAGCAAGATGGTGCATTTATGCGCACCTACTTAAGATTAGTGAACTGGTGTTTAACTTGGCGCAAAACTACCTTATTTGGCGTGACACTTTTTGTGATCGGCTCATTAGCGCTGGTTCCTTTATTGCCTAAAGGGTTTGTACCCGCGGCAGATACCAGTCAAACCAAAGTGACACTTGAGTTGCAACCTGGCAGCACACTACAACAAACACGTGAGATTGTTGCTCAAGCAGAGCAAATCCTGAAACATATCCCTGAGGTATCGCAAGTATTTAGCGCTGTTGGTGTAAGTAGCTCTGGCGGAGGCGGACCCAATGCTACCGTCAGTAGTAACGATGTGCGCAAAGCGACACTAACCCTCAGTCTGCTTGACCGACAACACCGCCCGCAAAAGCAATCTGAGATCGAAAACAATATTCGAGATCAGCTTAGATCGCTCCCTGGCACACGCATATCGGTCGGCGCGGGCGGCAATGGCGAGCGTCTGCAAGTCACCCTTGCCAGCGATGATCCTTACGCCCTGCAAGCTGCCAGCAAATCAGTTGAGCATGATTTACGCACCATTAAAGGCTTGGGCAATATTACCTCCAGCGCCAGCTTACAACGTCCCGAGATTCAAATCACCCCAGACTTTGCTAAAGCAGCGGAACTAGGCGTCACTGTTCAATCACTGGCAGATATTGTACGCACCGCTACGGCTGGGGATTTCTCGAACACCATCCCCAAACTTAATCTACCGCAACGCCAAGTACCGATACGGGTTCGCCTAGATGCCGCTTTCCGACAAGATTTTAACGAAATCACGCAACTACGCGTACCCTCTAAAAATGGCAGTGTACCTTTATCTACCGTGGCTAATATTGAGTTTGGCGGCGGCGCAACACAAATTAATCGCTTGGATCGTATGCGTAATATCACCTTTGAAATTGAGCTGGGTGGTCGCCAAATTGGTGATGTAGTAAAAGAAGTTGCAGCACTCCCCGCGATTCAAACGCTGCCACCCAGCGTCAAACAACTGCAGTCTGGTGACGCGCAGCGCATGGCCGAGTTATTTGGCAGCTTTGGCTCAGCCATGCTCATAGGTGTGATGTGCATTTATGTAGTATTGGTGCTGCTATTCCACGATTTTCTACAACCCATTACCATTTTGGGCGCATTACCGCTTTCTCTCGGGGGCGCTTTCCTTGCCTTGCTCGTTACCAACAGCAGTTTTTCAATGCCATCAGTGATTGGTTTATTAATGCTCATGGGAGTCGTCACCAAAAACTCTATTTTATTAGTGGAATACGCCATTATTGCCCGACGTGACCGCGGCTTAAATAGACTAGATGCCTTAATTGATGCTTGCCGCAAACGCGCCAGACCCATCTTAATGACCACCATCGCGATGGGCGCGGGCATGCTGCCGATTGCCTTAGGCTTCGGGGCGGACCCAAGTTTTCGCGCGCCGATGGCCGTGACCGTGATTGGTGGTTTACTCACCTCAACCTTTTTGAGCTTGCTGGTGATTCCCGTGGGCTTCACTTACATTGATGATCTATTACAAGGCATTCGTAAAGCCTTAGCCAAACTTAAAACCAGCTAAACAGTAAGATTTGATGCGGATTAAGTGACCGCATCAAATCTTACCCTCTCTACACCCAATCAATCTGGCCTGCTCAAATTTGGCAATTACTTAAGACTACACTTTAATTTGCTTGCATAAAATATGGTTCCATACTATCATTGTCCGTACTATGTTACTACTTAAAGAATTACCGACCTCAAAAAGTCTTGAAAAGTTTGTGCGCCGCTATCCTGATGCCGACATTGCCGCTATTTCAGATTTTGTTAACTTGCTGCGCGCATGCTCTGATATTTCGACTGCGCTTGATAAGCTTTTGGCAAAACATGAGCTTTTGCAAGGGCGATGGTGGGTACTTGTGCTTTTGATGCGGCAGGATGATTTAACCTCTTCGCCAACGGATTTAGCCGAAAAAGCAGGCGTGACCAAGGCCACCATGACTGGATTTATTGATGGCTTAGTGCGAGATGGATTGGTCACGCGTTTAATGGATAGTGTTGACCGCAGAAAACTTTTGATCAAGCTCACCGAAGCAGGTCAGCAAAAATTAGATGTGGTGTTGCCTGATTATTATAAAAAAGTCAGCGCCCTGATGACTCAACTGAATAGCGATCAACGCACCAACTTGCTTGTAAGTGTGAATCTTCTGGCATCTGGTCTTGATGTTATGAAGTAATTAAAAAAATTTCGCCAAATTGTTTGGAACCTTACTAAATTTACAGCCATGATTAAATTAAAAAAAATTAATCACAATACTGCTCTGCAAATAGCATGCAAGATTGCTATAGGCGGCTGGCTGTTGTCCTTAGTGGGTTGTGTAAGCATGTCTGGCATCCAGCCAAAATCCCAAAGTACACCGTCAGCCACCTTGAAATCTGGCCACACTATTGATACAGCACCACACATCGAGTGGCCTGCTGTAGATTGGTGGAAGGCCTATCATGATCCGCAACTGGACACCTTAATAAACAAGGCACTACGCGATAGCCCAACCTTGCACATGGCGCAAGCTCGCGTGGGGCTGGTGCAGGCTTATGCTGATAGTGCACATGCGGCAACATTGCCGAATATCAGTGGCAATGCGTCCTCAACTTATCAACGCTTTACTGAGTTGCAGTTCATTCCACCGCCATCAGCAGGCAATTGGGATTGGGACAATAGAGTGACAGCCAACATTGCCTACGACCTTGATTTATGGGGCAGGCAAGAGAGTATATGGCATGCATCTGTCAACGAAACCAACGCAAGCAAGCTTGAGGCGCAGCAAGTTAAACTTGAGCTGGTGACTGCAATAACCAGAAGCTACATTCAGTTAGCCATGGAGTACCAGTTACATGATATTGCAGAGGAATACCTCACTGAAGTAAAACAACGTATCGCCATTAAGCAGCGCAGCGTTAAGGCTGGGCTAGGCACCCAAATGGAGGTGGTTGAAGCTGAAACGCCTTTACCGTTAGTGCACGCAAAGATTGAGGCGATTGACGAGCGTATTAAGTTGTTATGCAACCAGTTGGCGGCACTTTCTGGCGACGGCCCAGGTGCCGGCGATAATATTAGTCGCCCCTCAATGACGCTTGAAGCAAGTGCTGGCTTACCCGATACGCTACAAGCAAACTTGATTGGACGTAGGCCAGACGTGTTGGCGCATCGCTGGCACGTGGAAGCCGCTCAAGAAAATATTGAGGGTGCTAAGAAAGCATTTTATCCAGACATAAACTTGATAGGATTTATCGGTTTTCAAGCGCTTGGGTTTGGCCAGCTAATGAGCGGGGCTGCCAGCATAGCAGGCGCAGGCCCTGCGATTTCACTGCCGATCTTTGATGGCGGCAGACGTCGGGGTAATTTATCCGCTAAAACCGCAAGTTACGATATTGCCGTAGAAAATTACAATGCAGTGCTTATTAAAGCACTGGAAGATGTTTCTAACCAATTGGTAATATTGCAATCTAACGACAAGCAAATCAAAGATGCTGACGCCGCATTAGCCTCTGCACAAAAAGCGCATCGTTTAGCAAAAGTAAGTTATGCCAACGGCTTAAGCAATTATCAACATGTGCTAGACGCCAATAGTATCACCCTGCACCATCAAGAGATACGTACCCAGCTACAAGCTGTCAGGTTAGATGCATACGCAGGCTTAATGCGTGCACTGGGCGGCGGCATGGTAGATGAGACCTCAGCTAAGGCCATGGCATTACCATGAGCGTGATGAATTTAATCCGTGGCAGAAGAAGCAGGTTGTTGATTACGCTGCAAGCGGCCTCACGCGATTGGCTAAGAGAAGATGCGCCTATGCTTGGCTATCTGCTCAAAGTGCTAATGGCCAGTTTATTTGCGATGTGGCTGTCCCTCAAGTTCGAGTTAGATCAACCACGCACAGCCATGCTGACGGTGGCAATTGTGATGCAATCCCGATCTGGCATGGTATTCGCGAAAAGCTATTACCGTTTATTGGGCACACTAGTGGGCATTATTATATCGCTCATCCTGGTCGCCTTATTTGCACAAGAACGCGTGCTATTTCTACTGTGTATGGCGTTGTGGATAGGCTTATGTACCGCAGGCTCTATGGTTTATCGCAACCATCAGTCATACGGTTTTGTGTTGGCTGGTTATACCCTTTGTATTGTTGGTCTGCCCGCAGCAATTACCCCTGAGCTTAGTTTTAATATCGCTGTCACGCGCATTTCGGAAA
Organism: Methylophilaceae bacterium; assembly: GCA_036504995.1. Taxonomy (GTDB): domain Bacteria; phylum Pseudomonadota; class Gammaproteobacteria; order Burkholderiales; family Methylophilaceae; genus DASXUG01. The sequence goes on from DASXUG010000016.1 coordinate 36,467, forward strand.
TTCTTATTGGGCTAATCAGTGCTACCTTGGTCAGTGATTTGATTTTTCCACAACGGCTGTGGGACCTTATACAAATAAAGGTCAGGCAGCGCTTCAGTGATTTTTGTGACTTGCTACGCACCAACGCGCAAAGTGCAGATACCAGCACTAACTCTAAGCAAATACTGTTACGATTTATCGGCGACATTTATAGTTTAGAGTCATTTCGTGCCTCTGCCATGATGGAGAACGATGGCGCCAAACAAAATCGTTTACGCATCAGCGAAATGAATAATGAGTTTATGGCGGCGTCCACCACCTTTCATGCGTTGGAAGAACTACTAAGACGCCAAAAGACCAACGGACACCCCGACGTAGGAAGTGCATTACTGGGCCTATATCGCGGCCTGAGCGACGCCATCAGCCTTGCTGAAAAAAGTGCACGTAATGAACAGGAAGCAGTGAGGATTGCAAATCAGCTTTGTGCGTACAGTAATAATTTCGACCTGCATCTGACCACACACCGAAGGCAGTTACCAAAGGATATCAGTGGCCGCGCCCTATTGGATTTTGAAACAGGTGCTGAGTTATTGCTGCGCCTGGCCGATGAGCTATACACATACGCCTTAACTTACTCATCACTAAGCGACAACGCAATAGAGCCTTCCTTTAAAGAGGGACTAACACCACCTAAGCTAGAAATGCACTTTGATCCACTTGCAGTCGCTTTGGCTGGCTTACGTGGCGCATTGACGCTAGGCATCATGACGGCTTTGTGGATATTGACTGATTGGCGCTCGGGGGTAGAAGCGATCACCATAGGCGTGATCACCAGCACACTTTTTGCGACATCGGCATCTCCTAACCGAACGATCAAGCAGTTTATGCTGGGTGCCATTATCGGGACGGTGTTGGCCTACCTATGCAACTTCCACTTACTCACGCAAGCGCAAGGTTTTGGGATGTTGGCTTTGGCTGTGACACCAACCATCCTACTGGCTAGCTGGATCACCACAAAACCATCAATTGCCGTGGTTGGCTCAGGGATTTTTATTGTTTTTCTGATGCATATCGGCTTTAACAGTAGCTATAACGCAAATCCTGTGACCTTTATTAATGATGCAATTGCAGATTTATTTGCCGTACTCGTTTCGAGTGTGATGTATGGCCTTATTGATATTAGTAGCAGCCAATGGTCAAGACGGAGAATTTCATCTTCATTGCGTGGGTTAATCGTCACGGCCTGTCGAAGTACAACAGGAATGAAACGTATTCAGCTAGAAAATGCCGCTTTCGATTTAGTGCAACGTGCTGGTAGTGCGCAGCGTATCGCTGAAGAACAAGATAGACTGGTGATCGACTGGTTGCTATCAACGCTGGAGATTGGTCACGCCGTGATTGTATTGCGCGAACTTAGCACGCAAATTACCCACCCCCACTTTTCTGAGCAATTAATTGTGAGCCTAGCGTGCATTGTAGACCTGTATGCAGCCCCTTCGGAAAGCTTGCGCTTGAAAGCGTTAACGGCAATTGATAACGCCATTGAGAACCTCTCGACCGATAATTCGATTGCGCTGGCCATCCATGAGTCTGGGGCTGGGTTACAGCGCCAGATACTTGCGAATTTACACTTTATACATAGTGCCTTGCTGGATGAAGAATCTGTGTTAGTAGCCAAGGAGAAAAATTAATTATGCATCGTGAAATAGCTGTTTTAGATGCACTTATTCCTACGCTCTTATTCGCCTTTTTATTGGCTTGCTGCGTCGCCTTGATGATCGACTGGTTGCTTACTCGTTATAACCTATACCGCTACGTCTGGTATCCAGCATTATTTAGATTAGCTGTATTTAGCTGTATGTTTGCCCTAGGTGGGCTTTGGATTTACGCATAGGATTACATATGAACAACCTTAGCAAAAAACTGATTCGACTAGCGATCACACTCTTATTAGTAGCGGCTGCCATTTATCTTGGTCACAAACTTTGGGTACGCTATATGGATTCACCGTGGACGCGCGACGGACGAGTGCGGGCAGATATTGTCAATATTGCACCAGATGTCAGTGGCCTAGTCACCACAGTCGCGGTGCGTGATAACCAATTCGTGCATCGCGGTGATGTATTATTTACAGTGGATACCGATCATTATCGAACCGCCGTTGTACAAGCCAAGGCCCTAGTTGAGCAGCGTAAAGTAGAGCTCACTATGAAGCGCGGTCAGGCCAAACGCCGTGCGGAAGTGGATGACCAAGTGATTTCGCAAGAAAATCGCGAAGATAGCTCACTGATTGCAACGAGCGCGAGCGCTGAATATGAAGCTGCACTGGCCCAACTTGACACAGCCAAACTGAATTTAGCGCGCACCGTCGTGCGCTCACCTGTCGATGGCTGGGTATCAAATTTATTAGTCAGACCAGGTGACTTTGCACAAATAGGTGCGCCTAAGTTAGCCGTGATTGACCAGCACTCATTCTGGGTTTATGGCTATTTTGAGGAACATAAACTTGCTTTAATCCACATTGGCGACCCAGCGGATATGCAACTTATTGGCTCAGATCAACTATTACATGGGCATGTAGAAAGTATTGCGCGTGGTATTACTGACCGTGACAATCCAACGGATGTAAGATTGCTCGCCAATGTGAACCCGAGCTTTAATTGGGTTAGATTATCGCAACGTGTGCCGGTAAGAATTGCGCTAGACAAGTTGCCCAAAAACTTTATTTTGGTTGCGGGGATGACTTGTACCGTGATTGTGCGTCCTCAGACGAAATCAAGCAACTAGAGCAATTATTCTCGAGGGGGAGTCACTTATTTACCAACAAACGTCTAGGCGCAATATTGCCCGCTGACGTCTGTTCGCCAATCCCAAGAAACTGCCCTTGTTCAGAGTAAATTCGGAACAGCCCTTGTTGATTCAGGCCAGACTTCCATACCTCTTGACCACGCATTAAATAAAACGCGCTGTCGGCATCGATAGTCACTTGTGGTAGATTTTCTATTGCGGCATCGGGCGTTAGTAGCAACTGATCTCTCGCCTCGACAGTCATGGACTCTAGGGATTCAATCGTATGCGCATCCTGTAAATCAAAATGTGCAGTGCTAAGCCTGCGCAAACCAGCCAAATGAGCGCCGCAACCCAAAGCTGCGCCAATATCTTCGGCCAAGGTACGAATATAAGTGCCTTTGCTGCAGACAACCGTGAGGTCTAAAAGATCATTATTGAGACTGTGCAACTGGATATCAAAGATGGTCACATCACGCGCCGCACGCTCCAACTCCACGCCAGCTCTCGCATATTCATAAAGCGCTTTGCCTTCATGTTTTAATGCAGAATACATAGGGGGGACTTGCTTAATCTCACCAATAAACTGCGTAAGTGTCGCCTGCACTTCGGCCAAAGTCACGTTGACAGGATGCGTAGTGAGTACTTCGCCTTCGGCATCGGCCGTGGTGGTAGTCGCGCCAAGTTTGATTAAGGCACGGTAGCTTTTATCTGCATCTAGCAAAAAATGCGAGAACTTGGTTGCTTCACCAAAACAAATGGGTAGCAGCCCAGTTGCAAGCGGATCCAAGCTACCAGTATGACCAGCTTTAGCGGCCTGATAGAGTCGTTTAACAATTTGCAGCGCTTGATTGGATGAAATGCCTAGGGGCTTATCGAGTAGCAGAACGCCACTCATTTCGCGTTTGATTCTTTTGAATTGCGCCATGATGCGGCTTAACTATTCCTACTTATGCCTACTTTTGAGGTTTATTCTTTGGGGGTATCGGATAGTGCGTCATCAATCAACCGCGCCATTTTCATGCCCTGGTCAATCGATGCATCATACACAAAATGCAGCTGAGGTACGGTGCGCAATAACATGCGTTTAGCCAATTGCGTACGTAAAAACCCCGCAGATTTTTCTAGGCCTTCTTGTAATTCTTTTGTGCCTTGTTTTGCACTGTAAAAAATCTTGGCGTGCGCCATGTCGCCCGTGACTTCAACTTCCGTCACAGTGACCATACCCACGCGCGGATCTTTTACTTCAAATTGCAGCAAATCTGCCAACTCGCGCTGCATTTGCTCAGCAACGCGAACGCTACGTGAAAAGTCTTTTGCCATATATTTCCTATAGTTTCAAAAGCCTAAATGAGACTAGGCGCAAAATCGAAAATGGAGCGCAGCATATTGCGTATATGTAAGCGATGATTTTTGATTTTGTAACAACGTATCATAACGGCATTTGAAGCTATAAAGTACGTGCAACTTCAACAACTTCAAAGACTTCCAACATATCACCTACTTCAATATCATTGAAGTTTTTCAGTGATAAGCCGCATTCAAAGTTATTTTTAACTTCTTTAACGTCATCTTTAAAGCGTTTCAATGAGTCGAGTTCGCCTGTGTGTATCACCACGTCTTTACGCAATACGCGTACGCTTGAGGTACGTTTAATCAGACCATCAACCACGTAACAACCTGCCACAGAACCAATCTTAGAAATACGGAATACTTCACGAATCTCAACCAGACCAATCACGCTTTCTTTCTTCTCTGGTGACAACATACCACCCAAGGCTGCTTTTACTTCGTCTACAGCTTCGTAAATAATATTGTAGTAACGCACATCCACGCCAGCTGATTCAATCAACTTACGCGCACCAGCATCTGCACGCACGTTAAAGCCTATCAATACTGCTTTAGAAGCTACGCTCAGGTTTACATCTGACTCGCTAATTGCGCCTACACCAGTATGGATAATGTTTACTTTCACTTCATCCGTAGAGAGTTTTTGTAAAGAGGTTGCCAACGCTTCGTAAGAACCTTGAACATCTGATTTAATAATGAGCGCCAGCGTTTTAACTTCGCCTTCACCCATGTTTTCAAACAGATTTTCCATCTTAGCGGCTTGCTGTCTGGCTAGTTTTACATCACGGAACTTACCTTGACGGAACAGCGCGATTTCACGCGCTTTACGCTCATCATTCAACACAATCACTTCTTCGCCAGCACTCGGTACATCTGACAAACCAAGAATTTCTACTGGGATAGACGGACCTGCTTCTTTAATATCGTTACCAGCCTCATCCAGCATCGCTCTTACACGACCAAATGCGCTACCTGCCAGTATCATATCGCCACGTTTCAATGTACCTGATTGGATCAGAATTGTTGATACAGGACCGCGACCTTTATCTAAGCGCCCTTCAATCACCAAGCCTTTAGCTGGCGTATTTTTAGGGGCTTGTAACTCTAACACTTCAGACTGGAGCAAGACGGCTTCCAGTAACGCATCAATGCCGTGACCCGTTTTTGCTGAAACTTCAACAAACATGGCATCACCGCCGTATTCTTCTGGAATCACTTCTTGCGCTACCAACTCTTGTTTCACGCGCTCAGGGCTTGCACCTTGTTTATCAATCTTGTTAATCGCCACCACTAAAGGTACATTACCCGCTTTCGCATGGTGAATCGCCTCTATCGTCTGAGGCATCACGCCGTCGTCTGCAGCAACAACCAGAATCACCACGTCAGTGGCTTTAGCGCCACGCGCACGCATCGCGGTAAAAGCCTCATGGCCTGGAGTATCTAAAAACGTGACCATACCACGCGGGGTTTCCACATGGTAAGCACCGATGTGTTGTGTAATGCCGCCCGCTTCACCTGACGCAACACGTGTACGGCGAATATAGTCCAGCAATGACGTTTTACCATGGTCAACGTGACCCATCACGGTAACCACAGGAGGACGCGTCTCTAACACTGCTTCGGCGTGCTCAGCTTCTTCTAAGAAGGTTTCAGGGTCATTCGCTGCTGCTGCTTTAGCCGTGTGACCCATCTCCTCAACGATAATAATCGCTGTTTCTTGATCAAGCACTTGGTTAATGGTTACCATCATGCCCATTTTCATAAGCGCCTTAATCACTTCACTCGCTTTAACCGCCATTTTATGGGCAAGATCCGCAACTGAAATAGTTTCTGGCACTAACACTTCATGAATGATAGGCTCAGTCGGTGCATTAAATGCATGTTGCTGATCCTCATCATGACCTTTGTGAGATTTTTTACCTTTAGGTGCACGCCAGCCTTGCCCCGCCGTAGTATCACCGCGAGTTTTAAGGCCACGTTTTTTATTCTCGGCATCAGCCCATTCTTTATTGTTTTTATTACCTTTTTTGGCTGTTTTATCTTCAGGCTTAGCACCCTCTTTAGCCGCTGGCTTATGTAGCGTACCCTCAGATAATTTTGCGGCAGCTGCGGCGGCGGCCGCTGCATCTGCAACTTTTTTCGCCTCTTCTTCTTGGCGTTTTTGAATTAATGCTTGTTTTTTACGCAACTCTTCAGTTTGAATCGCCATCAGCGCAGCATGACGCTTAGCCTCAGCCTCACGCTGTGCCATTTGTTCTGGGCTAATATGTGATTTGACTGGTACTTTAATTTGGGTTTGCGTAGCTTGCGTCTGCACAGCTGCGGCAACTGGTTGCTGAACAGGCGCAGGCTCTTGTGGCGCACTGACCACAGGCTCAATCACCTCTACAATTGGCGCTTCTACAACAGGCACAACTTCAACCTCAGGCAATGCCTCAACAACTTCAGCTTCAACATGCTCGGTTCTGGAGACTTCTTCATGAGCCTCTACCTCAGCCACCTCTACTTTAACCTCAGTCTCTTGCTCAGCAATTGACTGCATAGGCTGTTGTACTTGTTCAGCCGCATCTTCGGTTTCAGTTTCCGATGGATCCATACGCATTAAGACACGTTTTTTGCGCACTTCAACCTGAATAGTTCTGGCTTTACCTGAGCTGTCGGTTTTCTTAATTTCAGTATTTTGCTTACGCGTGAGTGTAATTTTATTTTTAGGTGCTTCTCCACCATGCTCTTTACGCAAGTATTCTAGTAATGAAGTTTTATCTTGCTCAGTCAACTGGTCACTTGAGGTCGCTTTATTTACGCCAGCGCTCTTTAACTGTTCAAGCAAAAGCTCTGCCGGCAACCCTAACTCACTGGCAAATTGTGCTACGCTTGTTTGTCCCATCCTGTTACTCCCAGTCTCTGTACACGACTACTAATGTCATTCTAAATTTCAAATTGTCTTGATAAAGCAACTATTGCAGCCTTATGCGAACCAAGGCGCTCTGGCTGTCATAATCAGCGTTTTCGCTCTCTCTGCATCCATACCCGTCATCTCGATCAAATCATCGACGCCTAAATCCGCCAAATCATCCATTGTGGAGATGCCTTTAGAGGCGAGTAAATGCGCGGTTTCTTCATCCATTCCAGCCATTGTCAGCAAGCTCTCAGACGCTTCTTCAATTTTTTCTTCTTTGGCAATGGCTTCTGTGAGCAACGCAGCACGTGCACGTTTTCTCAACTCATTGATGGTGTCCTCATCAAATGCATCAATTTCATTCATCTCTGAAAGTGGTACATAAGCGATTTCCTCAAGCGTACTGAATCCTTCTTGCACCAAGATGTCAGCAACCTCTTCATCAACGTCCAGTTTCTCCATGAATAGCTGGCTAGTACTGCTGTACTCTTCTTGCGTTTTCTTGGCCGCTTCTTCCTCAGTAAGAATATTAAGCGTCCAACCAGTTAACTCTGAAGCCAAGCGCACATTTTGACCATTGCGACCAATAGCTTGTGCTAATTGATCTTCGTTCACCACAACGTCCATGCTGTGTGCATCTTCGTCAACCACAATGCTGGACACTTCAGCAGGTGCCATTGCATTGATGACAAACTGAGCTGGCTCCATACTCCAAAGCACGATGTCAACGCGTTCACCAGCCAACTCGCCAGTCACTGCCTGCACACGTGAACCACGCATACCAACGCAGGTACCCACTGGGTCTAAACGCTGATCATTAGATTTAACAGCAATTTTTGAGCGCAACCCAGGGTCACGCGCCGCTGATCTAATTTCAAGCAGACCGTCTTCAATTTCTGGCACTTCAAGTTCAAACAGTTTAATAAGAAACTCAGGTGCAATTCTAGATAAAATCAATTGCGGACCACGACCACTACGCTCAATGCGCGACAAATAGGCACGTACGCGATCACCCACACGTAAGTTTTCTTTTGGAATCATTTGATCACGTGGCAATAAAGACTCAATACGACCTACTTCAATAATCGCATTACCTTTTTCCATGCGTTTGATAACACCCGTTACCAAAAATTCTTTACGCGATAAGAAATCATCTAAGATTTGCTCGCGCTCAGCTTCACGTACTTTTTGCAAGATCACTTGCTTAGCTGCCTGCGCACCAATACGGCCAAACTCTATGCTTTCCAGCGGCTCTTCATAGTAATCACCAATTTGACGACCGACAGCGAGCTCACTCTCCTCATCAAACTGATAGCCAGAGTTTTCCAGTAAATCGTACTCAACATATTGCCAGCGCTTAAAGGTACTGTATTCGCCCGTTTCACGATTAATCGAGACACGAATATCAGTATTTTCATCGTATTTCTTCTTGGTTGCAGAAGCCAATGCGAGCTCAAGCGCTGTAAAAATCACCTCTTTGCTCACGTTTTTTTCATGAGCTAAAGCATCCACCAACAATAAAATTTCACGACTCATTTTAATACTCTCCGACTAAAATGCTGATTAAAATCAAGCAAATACTCAAAATTGCGGGCTTAGCCTCGCCTTATCCACATTACTGAGGGCAATATTATGCATAACACCATCGACTTCTATAGCCAATTCCGCATTTGCAAAACCACGTAAAATACCAATAAAATTCTTTCTGTTTTCCACAGGCACGCGCAACTTTACCTGCACACGCTCACCCGTAAAACGCACAAAATCGGCTTCTTTTCTTAACACCCGATCTAAACCAGGCGATGAAACCTCCAGTCGATCATAATCAATATCATGTTCAACCGATAAAACGTTGCCTATTTGATTACTGACTAGCACGCAATCATCAATATTGATGCCATCAGGTTTATCAATAAAAAGACGCAGCAATTTTCCTCGATTTGAAATCTCCAAATCGACCATCTCATAACCCAATTGGGTCAAAGAGTGCTCTATCAATGTACGTAAATCTTGCAATTAGTCTTTCATCCAACACAAATTACAGAAATAAAAAAAGGGCACGAAGCCCATCACATTATTATCCGACCATTATATCAACCAATCTAAGGAATTGGTATGGTCTTAAACCAAAGCCAACAAAAAAGCCCTCACAGGAGGGCTTTCTCACAATAAGCGCTGAGCAAAACTCAACCTCATTCAAATAACTAGCCTGGCGGTGACCTACTTTCGCATGCGAAGAGCATACTATCATTGGCGCAGAATCGTTTCACGGCCCTGTTCGAGATGGGAAGGGGTGGTTCCAATTCGCTATGGCCGCCAGACATAACCGGTGCCACTGGAGATTGAT
>DASXUG010000017.1:0-318062 GCA_036504995.1 Methylophilaceae bacterium
CAGAGCGTCGTGCGAGTAATAGTCCATTGAGAGGGAAGGCTGCAAGTAAAGCGAAGGCTGCTCCTGCTCCGCAGGCGCAGGCGACCTTCGCTAAAACTGGCACCGATGATGCGGGGGATTGGGAGGAGTTTTAAGTCTTTTCTGATTGAAATGGTAATACGCAATAAACAGTAACAATAAGTCTGTAGTAGTTAGGCACTAGCCCCATTAAAAAGCGGCTGGTGCCTAAGTGATTATCCGAGAAAATTGATAAGACTATCCGTTTGGGGGCAATTTTGTGTGGTTATCAGTCCCTTTGAATAGGTTGGCTCACTGACTAAATACACGAGGACAGCATGAAATACAATAAGAGTAGCGGCTTAATTGATCGATTTGGTAGTTTGAAATTGGGGCAGCAATTGCTGATATTAATTAGTACCTTATCTATAGGTATTATTGCTGCAATTTGTTATGACGATATACAAGATGGCAAGATTGCCGTCAATGGCCCGCAATATCAGCAAATTATTTTGCAGAAGAATCTGCAAGCGGATATTTTGCCACCCCCAGAATATTTACTTGAAGCATGGAAAGTAAGCCTAGAAATGGGGATGTTGAAAGACAGACCATTGCAAGCTTCTATTGATGAAGGCAATCGGTTAAAGAAGGCCTTTGAAGACCGTCATCAATATTGGTTGAAAAAATTAGGGTCAGAAAGTGCAGTTGGTAAAAAAGCCAATGTCGATCTTTATGAGTCAGGCTTGGCCTTTTTTAAAGTTCGTGACAATGAACTGATTCCAGCCCTGCAGACGAGCAATAAAAGCATGGTCGATACGGCTATGTATGAATTGAGCAGGGCTTACGCTAAGCATAGACGTGTGGTCGATGACTTGGTGGTGCTGTCAAACCAAGAGGCTGGCAGGGTGGAAGCTGAAACAGCAACAATTATACAAAAAAACACTTGGATTACTTATGGCGTCACAGTGACCTTGCTTATTTATGCAATTGTGGTCAGTTCTATTTTAGTTGCTGCAATTCGTAAGCGCTTGGGTGGCGAAGTAGGTGAGGTTTTAGCTGCTGCACAAAAAATTGCGGATGGTTTATTCCAAGACTCAACCGTGAAGAGCGACGCTGGTCAGGCGAATGCAATTTCTGCGCTGAACAAAGCGGTGCAAACTTTGATTGAAATCGACCAAGAAATGACGCGGATGGAAACTGAACACGCTAACGGCAATATGAGTGCTGTCATTGATGTGGGTCGTTTCCATGGCGAATATCGCAATATGGCACAGGATATTAACCGTATGGTAGGCATGCATGTCGGGTTGTTGCAATCAACCAGTGCGTCTCTGCAATTGTTAGCCAAAGGTGATTTTAATGTTGAGTTTAAAGCGTTACCTGGTGATTTGACTGTGCTCAATGAAAGCTTTGAGGCCTTGCGAGACAACGTTAGAACCTTGATTACCGACATGAAATCTATGGCTGCCGAGCATGACCAAGGTGAAACTGATGCCATGCTTGATGTGGAAAAATTTGATGGTGATTTTAAAGTGGTTGCCAGTGGTGTCAACGCCATGGTTAGCACGCATTTGCACGATAAAGATAAGTTGATTCATGTGATGGACAGCTTGGGACGTGGTGACTTAACGGTTGAGTTGGAACCTATGCAGGGCAAGAAAGCGGTGATGAATAAGAGCGTTGAGCGTATTCGTGGCAACTTAAAAGGCGTTGTTGACTCAGTGAACTGGGTTAATTCTGAGCACGAAAAAGGCAATATTGACATGACCTTGCGTGCAGACATGTTCAAAGGACATTTTGCAGTATTGGCTGAAAGTGTGAATAAACTAGTGGCGGGGCATGTTGAGTTAAATCAAAAGGCTATGGCGGTGGTAAAGGCCTTTGGGGAGGGTGACTTTAATGCGCCTTTAGAAAGATTTCCTGGTAAAAAAGCCTTTATTAACGAAACAATCGAGCAAGTTCGCAGTAATTTACAGGCATTGAATGAAGATGCGCAGATGCTGGCGAATGCTGCGCGTGAGGGCAAGGTGACGGTACGTGCCGACGCTGCTAAACACTCTGGTGACTTCCGTAAGATTGTAGAGGGTGTTAACGAAACGCTTGAAATGATTGTAGGGCCAATTGTCGTGGTAAAAATGTCTTCTGAAGCTATTAACAATGCTGCGCAAGAAATTTCACAAGGCAATAGTGACTTATCGCGTCGTACTGAAGAGCAAGCGATTAGCTTGGAGAAGACGGCGACTACCATGGCTGAACTTGCAACGACAGTTAAGCAAAATGCAGATAACGCAAATCAAGCAAATTCGCTAGCCGCTGAGGCCTCGAATGTGGCTGTGAGAGGTGGTGAAGTGGTACAGCAAGTGGTGAACACCATGAGCGATATTAATGATAGCGCTAGAAAAATTGAAGACATTATTTCTGTGATTGATGGCATCGCTTTCCAAACCAATATTCTCGCGCTAAATGCTGCAGTAGAAGCCGCACGTGCAGGTGAGCAAGGGCGTGGTTTTGCGGTAGTGGCGTCTGAAGTGCGTAATTTAGCACAACGATCAGCCAGTGCTGCCAAAGAAATTAAAGAGTTGATCGCTGATTCTGTACATAAAACTGCAGATGGTACAGCGCAGGTTGAGCGTGCAGGCAAAACTATGTCTGAGGTAGTGAGTTCTGTGAAGCGTGTGTCTGCCATTATTGGTGAGATTGCAGCCGCTTCAGCTGAACAAAGTGCAGGCATCAACCGTGTAAATGAGGCTGTTGCAAGTATGGACGAGGTTACTCAGCAAAATACGGCCTTGGTTGAAGAGGCCGCCGCCGCTGCCGAGTCACTGAAAGATCAAGCGGGCCAGTTATTTGAAACAGTCAGCGTATTTGTACTGGATACGGATAAAGTGGCCGCCAAAGCACATGCTAGCCAAGAAGGTTACCGCTTGGCAGCAAATTATTAAGCCTTTGAGAGTAACAGTAAATAATAATAATCATAGATTGGAAGCAAAATGTTGGTAAAAAATAAGCAACAAGATGAGCGAGAGTTTGATTTTACGCCTCACGATTTTGAGCGTATTCGTAAGCTTATTTACCAGCATGCAGGTATTTCTCTATCGGAAGCCAAAACCGATATGGTCTACAGCCGTATTGGTCGCCGTTTGCGCGCTGGTGGTTTTGACTCGTTTAAGGAGTATTTAGACGACTTAGAACATCAAAATAGCGCACCTGAATGGGAAGCCTTTACCAACGCACTGACCACTAATTTGACCTCATTTTTTCGCGAAGAGCATCATTTCCCGATTTTACTGGAACATTTGCAGAAGCTTCAAAAGCCTATACGTATCTGGTGCTCAGCCGCGTCTACTGGTGAAGAGCCTTATACTTTGGCGATGACTGCTTGCGAAGCGTTTGGCACGCTCAAGCCGCCCGTTGAGATTATTGCGACGGACATTGATACCAATGTATTGGCAACCGCGGCTAAAGGGGTTTACCCGTACGAGCGTGTAAGCAAACTTTCTGAACATCGTCGTAAGGAGTTTTTTCTCAAAGGCACAGGCAAGCACGAAGGCGTGGTCAAAGTCCGTAAAGAGTTACAGAGCTTGATCACTTTTAGGCAACTCAATTTATTGGATGATCACTATGGGCTAGGTGAGCCATTCGATGCCATTTTTTGCAGAAATGTGATGATTTATTTTGACAAGCCAACGCAAGCGGCAATTTTAAATAAATTTATTCCCTTGATGAAATCGAATGCTCTGTTATTTGCAGGGCATTCAGAAAACTTTTTGTATGTATCGAATGCAATCAAATTACGTGGCAAAACGGTATACGAGTTAAATAAATCAGGCGATAGCAAAATGTCGGCATTAAGATCTAAGGAGAGCGCTCTATGAGCATGGTAGAAGAAGAAATCTCCACCACCCTGTATTACGACAGAACTTTTGATTGCAACGCAGCCAAAATTTCACCAGGTGAGTATTACTTTACCAAGGAAAACATGATGATAGTCACTGTGCTTGGCTCGTGCGTGTCTGCCTGTATTCGCGACAATGTGAGTGGTATTGGTGGTATGAATCACTTTATGTTGCCTGATGGTGGGAGTGCAGACAAAGATAGTCCTGTATCAGAATCCATGCGCTATGGTACCTATGCGATGGAGGTATTGATTAACCAATTACTGAGAAATGGCGCGCGTCGTGAGAACTTAGAGGCCAAAATTTTTGGGGGTGGTAATGTGTTGCGTAGTTTTACCACCACAAATGTGGGGGATCGCAATGCCGCTTTTGTGAAGAAATTTTTAAAGGATGAGCGTATTCGTGTCACTGGCGAGGATTTGCTGGATATTTATCCGCGCAAAGTTTATTACTTTCCCAAAACAGGAAAAGTGTTAGTCAAAAAACTCAAGCAATTAAATAACTACACCTTGGTTAAACGTGAGCAAGCCTATGCTAGCAAGCTTAAAACCAACGAGGTGGCTGGCGATATTGATTTGTTTTAATGGCTAAACTGGTTAATTACAAAACTTTAAATTTAAAAATAAGAAGCTAAAAAATAAGTTAAGCATATAGGTTGGGAACAATATGAAAAAAATTAGAGTGTTAGTGATTGATGATTCGGCGTTGATTCGCAGTTTATTGACTGAAATTATCAACAGCCAGCGTGATATGGAGGTTGTTGGTGCAGCACCAGACCCATTAATTGCACGTGACATGATTAAACAATTAACCCCTGATGTGTTAACACTGGACGTAGAAATGCCCAAGATGGATGGTTTGGATTTTCTTGAGCGCTTAATGCGTTTACGTCCTATGCCAGTGGTGATGGTTTCTACGTTGACGGAGCGTGGTTCAGAAATTACGCTGCGCGCTCTGGAACTAGGCGCAACTGATTTTGTGACTAAACCCAAAATGTCGATTACTGAAGGGATGCGTGAATATACGGATTTAATTGCCGATAAAATTCGTGCAGCGTCTCAGGCTAAAGTTTCTTCGCTAGGCAGTGCTTCTGGTGGTGCAGGAGCAAAGGCGCCCGCCCCAGCAGCATTACGTAACCCATTGGTGAGTAGTGAAAAGCTCATTATTATTGGCGCCTCTACAGGTGGCACTGAGGCTATCAAAGCTTTTCTAACCAAAATGCCATCAGATTGTCCTGGTATTTTAATTACACAACATATGCCCGCAGGCTTCACTAAGTCTTTTGCCAATCGTTTAGATTCGATTTGTCAAATCTCGGTAACAGAAGCGCAGGGCGGTGAGCGTGTGCTGCCTGGTCATGCCTATATCGCACCTGGGGATCAGCATTTAATGTTGGTGAGAAGCGGCGCCAATTATATGACTCAGCTTAGTGATGCTCCACCTGTTAATCGGCATAAACCTTCAGTGGATGTACTGTTTGATTCAGCAGCCATTGCGGCAGGTAAAAATGCGCTGGGCGTTATTTTGACTGGCATGGGCAAAGATGGCGCAGCGGGTATGGCGAGAATGCATGATGCGGGCGCTTATACCTTTGCGCAGAATGAAGAAAGTTGTGTGGTGTATGGTATGCCAAGAGAGGCAGTGCTCCATGGCGGCGTCGATGAGGTCGCTCATTTAAATGATCTGCCTAAGTTAGTATTGAATTATTTGATGACAAATAATATGCGTGCCTTAAGGGTTTAACCGTGCGTGAGCGTGAGCGAGTATATTTTATTTTTAAAAACCTCAAGCTTGGCAAAATTAAACCGATAACGAACTAAGGATGTAAATAGGGGCGCCTGCGCAAAATAAAGCAAGCGAGTAATTACAGTAAATAAATGTAAGTGAATGGAGTAATCAATGTCTAATCCTAATACCAAATTTCTAGTCGTGGATGACTTTTCAACCATGCGTAGAATTGTGCGTAACCTGCTTAAAGAGCTAGGCTACAACAATGTAGAAGAAGCTGAAGATGGCGCAGATGGCCTGGCTAAACTAAAGGCAGGTAATTTTGAGTTTGTCGTGTCAGACTGGAATATGCCAAATATGGATGGTTTGACCATGCTGCAACATATACGCGCTGATCCAGCACTTTCTCACTTGCCTGTGTTGATGGTGACTGCCGAGGCGAAAAAAGAAAACATTATTGCTGCAGCTCAGGCAGGTGCCAATGGTTATGTGGTCAAGCCTTTTACTGCCGCCACGTTAGACGAAAAATTAGCTAAGATTTTTGAAAAACTTGAGAAAGTTGGAGCTTAGTCATGAGTGAGTCAATACAAGAAGAAGATCTGTTTGAACAAGCACTTGCTGAAGCTGCAGCCAGTAAAGAGGCTCAAGTTGGTACTCCAAAAGTTGAGACACCAAGTACTGCTTCACCTGAGTTGACTACCTCCAATGAAGTGGCTGTTGAGGTGACAGCTAAGTCCCCAGTTGATGCTGGTGCTGAGGCTGAGGTTGCGAGTGGAGACAGTCATGCGTCAAATAATGACGATATGATTAATCGCATTGGTCATTTGACTCGTATGTTTCATGAAAGCCTGAGTGGCCTTGGGTTAGACCAAATGATTGAGCATGTCGCGCACGATATTCCAGATGCTCGTGAGCGTTTGAATTATGTCGCTAAAATGACAGAGCAAGCTGCAGAGCGCGTTTTAAATGCGACTGATATTGCTTCACCTTTGCAAGATGAACTTTCTACAACGGCGCTGTCTATCAAAGAGCGTTGGCAAACGGTGATGGCAAATCCGTCACTCAAAAGTGAGTATGATAAGGTTGCCGAAGAAACCTTAGAATTTTTAGAGAAAACAGCTAAAAATACCAAAGAAACTAAAGATTTGTTGATGGACATCATGATGGCTCAGGATTTTCAAGATCTAACTGGGCAAGTGATTAAGAAAATTACAGGGCTTGCGCAGGATGTGGAAAAGCAACTGTTGCAAGTGTTGGTAGATTATTCTCCACCAGCCAAAAAAGCGGAAGAAGGTCTCTTGAATGGCCCGCAAATTGATAAAACCAAAGTAGATGTGGTTGGTTCGCAAGCGCAAGTAGATGATTTGTTGGATAGCTTAGGCTTCTAATTAATTTATACTGCTTGCTTAAAAGTGTGTAAATGATTAGTTTTAAGGCGTTAGTTTGAGAGAGCTGACGCTGTCATAGTTTGTAGTACCGTATGATAAGTACTGCGGTATATTACTATGGTATATTTTAGTGGAGTGAAGTGTGCGCAAGCGTAGCTGGTTTTTAATCGAGAGTGCTGCTCACCATCTATCATCTGTTATGAGCTTACCCCCAATCATACGTAACATCGTTTTGTTCTTCACACTGATGCTAACCCTGAGCGTTAGTGATGCCCAAACCCCGCCTTTAGAAATGCCTCAGGTAGAAATGCAATTGATAGGCCCAGCAAATAGCTCAGCTGACGTTGGGCTTGCTGGCGTAGTTGCGTTAGATTTTCCTGTGGTAAATGCTGAGATCGTTGCAAAGTGCGTATCTGGAGAGCCCATCAGAGCCCGTACAAGCAATACAGGGGATTTCTCTCTTGACGTAAAATCTACCCAGCTGCCTTGCATGCTAGAAGCGAGGAGTGGTCTGGTGGATGGTGCAGAAAATCAAGTGGTGTTGCATAGCGTGGCCTATCAGTTAGGGGTTGCTAATATCACACCGCTAAGTGAGCTGGCCTTAGCGTATGCATTTGCCAAATCCCCTAGCGTGAAATTTGCTAAGTTGACCAGTGCCAATTTTCAGAGCGCAAATATCCCCAACGAAGATGCATTACAAGCAGGGCAGGATTATGTGGTGCAACAATTGTTTGCCAATGACTTGGGTGTACCGCCGACAGATAGCATTCACGTTGTGATGCACGGCGGCGCTGGCGTTGAGAAAGTTCTGAGCACATTGCTAGAGAAAGTTGCATTAAGCCAACATAAGTTCACTAGCCTAGTAGAGGTTGCCGCAAATAAAGCTGCGTGGGCAGAAACCTTGAAACCAGCACAAGTAGTATGGCGCTGGACACAACCTAAAGCCTTGCCTGAACCCTTAACTCCGCCAAATAATCCAATGACTAACGAGAAAGTAGAGCTAGGCCGCTACTTGTTTTATGACGTACGATTGTCAGGTAATCAAACATTTTCATGTGCCAGTTGCCATCATCAAGATAAAGCGTTTACTGATGGCAAACCTCTGGGTGTAGGCTCTACTGGCGAGGTACATCCGCGAGGCCCTATGAGCTTGGGGAACGTCGCTTACAATCCAACTTTAACTTGGGCACACCCTGATAAACGTGATTTGGAATTGCAAATTGATGCACCATTTTTTGGCGATCATCCGATTGAAATGGGCGTGAATGAGGGCAATAAGGCAGAGATTCTGCAACGCTTAATGTCTGACGCAAAATATCCCTCAAAATTTAAAGCGGCTTTCCCACAACAAGATAATATAGTTTCTTGGACAAATGTTAAAAAAGCGATTGCTTCATTTGAGCGCACATTACTCACAGCTAATAGTCGTTATGACAAGCCGCATGGCAAAGGGACTAATTTGCCGTGGACAGATGCTGAGGAAAATGGGCGTGTATTGTTTTTTACTACGGCCAATTGTTTTCAGTGTCATGGTAACTACAACTTTACAGATACAGCAATGCACCTTGGCATGCCTGACCCTGAGCTGAGGTTTCATAATACTGGGCTATTCAATATTGGTGGAACGGGTGCTTTTCCCGAAAAAAATCGCGGTATTTTTGAAATCACAGGCCAAGCCAAGGATATGGGTAAATTTAAAGCCCCTACACTACGCAATATTGCAGTGACCGCGCCTTATATGCATGATGGTTCGCTGGCTACATTAGAGGATGTGCTCAACTTTTATGGTGACCACGGGCGCAATATTACCTCTGGTCCTAATGCTGGTGATGGTCGGGCCAATCCGTTTAAAAGTGAGCATGTAAACAATATTAAACTGAGTGAGCAAGACAAAGCCGATATTATTGCATTCCTAAAAACACTGACGGACGACGAGTTTTTGACCAACCCCAAGTTGTCTGACCCTTTCAAGAAATAGCTTTACTTCACATAGCTTTACTTCGCCCATGATGATTGCATATGGGCGTTTGGCTGAGATCACAAAAACCATTTGTTTTGTAATAAGTGAGTCGCGTTAACAATTCTGTAATAATTATTTCATATGATGCTTGAAATAACTGTCAGAAAGTATGCGCCTTGGAAAACAAAATCAGCCTCAAAGATACGCTCGACCAAAAAATATTCAATGCTATTTATTCTCGCTCCCTCGTATATAACACTTGTTGGGAAGACCCTGCAGTAGACCGCCAGGCGCTAAAGTTAGGTGCAGACGATGTGATGGTGGTGATTACCAGCGCTGGCTGTAATGTGCTGGATTACGCACTAGAAGGTCCTAAACGCATACATGCAGTCGATGCTAATCCACGTCAAACTGCTTTGCTTGAGTTGAAGTTGGCGGGTATTAAGCAATTGGCTTTTGGTGATTTCTTTAAAGTATTTGGCGAGGGCTATCATCCTGAGTTTCGTGAGGTGTATCACGATGCTGTGCGCAGCGAATTAAGTGATTTTGGCCGCGAATACTGGGATAAAAATTTAAACTGGTTTGCTAGCCGTCGCGGTAGCTTTTACTTCCATGGACTTTCAGGTTTTGTGGCCAAGCTATTTAGTACCTATTTGGCTTTGCGCCCAAGCTTGGCTGAACCAATCAACGCCTTGTTTCATACCACCAGTTTAGACGAGCAACGTCAAATTTACGACGAAAAAATACATCCACAAATGTGGGGTAAAGCCATGAACTGGGCAATTTCTCGTCAACTGACCATGAGCTTACTAGGGGTGCCTGGTCCGCAGCGCAAGGAAGTGATTGCCCAGCACGAAGGTGGCGTGGCTGGATTTATTCGCTCATGTATTGAGTACGTGTTCCGTCAATTACCCATGTGGGATAACTATTTCTGGAGCGTCTATATTCGCGGTAAATATGGCGAGCACTGCTGTCCAGAATATTTAAAGCGCGACAATTTTCTAGCGCTTAAAAATGGCTTGGCTGACCGGGTAATTCTGCACACCACCACGGTAACAGAGTTCTTGGATCATACTGAAGACCGCATATCAAGGTATGTGTTGCTGGATCATATGGATTGGATGGCAGGATATTATCCAGAAGCATTGCGAGATGAGTGGCGTGCAATTTTTGCAACAGCAACGCCCGATGCGCGTATTTTGTTCCGTAGCGCCCATGCCAAACCAGCCTATTTAGAAAAGCTGCAAGTGGATGCTAAGCAAGGTGGTACGCGTACTAGCTTGCGAGATCGCTTACATTTTCAAGACGATTTGGCTGCTAGACTGCAGTTGCAAGATCGTGTGCACACCTACGCTGGCTTTCACATTGCGGATATTGCTGCATGAGTTTAGTGGCCGACGCGCGGATTCTGCTTAAGCTACTGCGAGGCATGCCTTCGCGTGGTGAAGCAGCCAGTCGCTTGGAAGGTTTTTACGCGGGACAGGCCGAGGCTTATGATGCTTTTCGTGAGCGCTTATTGCATGGTCGCCGCGAGTTAATGCAACAACTGAATTTGCCTAAAGACGCGTGGGTGGTTGAGTTGGGTGGTGGTACTGGTCGCAATATCGACTTTTTAGGTCCGCTAGTTAGCCAAATACAGCAATATGAAGTGGTTGATTTGTGTCCATCGCTACTAAAAATTGCTCGCCAACGCAGTCAACATAGAAGCAATGTGAAAGTGACCGAGGCCGATGCGTGCACTTATCAGCCAGAGATCCCTGTTGATTGTGTGATTTTTTCCTATAGCTTGACCATGATTCCAGACTGGCAAAGCGCACTTAATAATGCTATGACTATGCTGAAGTCTGGTGGCAAAATCGCAGTGGTGGATTTTACCTTGTCAGAGCGTCAAGGTGGATTGATCAGCGCATTCTGGCGCAAGTGGTTTAGTCATGATGGTGTGCATTTAAACCCAGCGCAGCGACATAGTTTGCAGCGCATGTTTCCCAATGCAAATTACTCAGAGTATTTTGCTAAAGTACCGTATTTGCCTTTTATTCGCGTGCCGTATTATCAATTTGTGGGCGTAAAAGCTTAAGGCCTTTGTTATTTTAGCGTTTCAATTTTGCCATTATCGGCAATGAGCACTAGGCTAGTTAATCCGTAAAATACCCCATGTTCAACCACTCCGGGTGTGTTGTTAAGCAGCGTATTCAGTGCTTGATCATCTAAGTCGCTAGGGAATTTCATATCCAGCACATAGCTGCCGTGCGCGGTAACCGCCAGATTATCTTTGCCTGCATTCAGACGTATATCACCACTTGCACCAGCTTTTTCTAGGCTATGTTTCACCAACTGCCATGCGCTGGGAATGACTTCAATCGGTATTACAAATTTTTCACCGATGCGGCTTACCAGCTTGCTTTTGTCTGCAACTACGACGAATTGGTCAGCTGCTTTGGCCAGCAATTTCTCCATGACTAAGTCTTGCCCGCGCCCCTTAAGTAAGGTTAGGTTAGGGGTAATTTCATCTGCGCCATCCACATATAAATCAATCTTGCTTAGGTAAGCAATCGATTGCACTTTCAGCCCTGACGATTGCGCTTTAATCGCGCTAATGGTGGAGCTGGAAACAGTGGTGATTTGTAAACCTTCTTCTGTCTGCCGGCGCGCTAGCGCATCAATGAAATAGTTGGCGGTAGAGCCCGTACCCAAGCCCACGGTCATACCATTTTTGACGAGTTTTGCGGCTTCTAGTGCTACTAGTTCTTTGTCGTTCATCTTGATTAATCCTTAAGTTTTGTTCGCTAAAAGCAAGTGCGCTTAGTTATATGCCCCAACGTAAACCCGCAGTATGTACTGGCGTATCCCAGTGCTGTTTAATTTCTTTATCAAGCAAGCATAGGGTGATAGATGCCCCAGCCATATCGAGGGCGGTGGTATAGTTGCCGACTAATGAGCGGGCAATGCTAATGCCTTGTGCTTTGAGGAGTTTTGCGGCGGTGTTATAGATAAGGTAAAGTTCCATAAGTGGGGTTGCTGCAAAACCGTTGACTAGCAACAATACTTCGCTACCAGAACTTAATTTCATATCACGTTTGGCAAAGTCCTCTAAAATGGCGTTAACCAAGTCTGCAACAATGGCATCAGCTTCACGCATTTTTTCTCGGCGGCGACCTGGCTCGCCGTGAATACCTACCCCCATTTCAAGCTCGCTGTCATCAATATCAAAAGTTGGGCGGCCTGCGGCGGGAACTGTACAACTAGTGAGTGCTACCCCCATGCTGCCACAATGGCTGTTTACTTTGTCACCCAGTGCTTTACAGGTGGCTAAGTCAGCGCCAGTTTCAGCCAAACTGCCCACTACTTTTTCTACAATGACCGTACCTGCCACCCCGCGTCTGCCTGTCGTGTAAGTGGAGTTGATGACAGAGACATCGTCGCAAGTCAGTACAGTGGCATGCTCGCAACTAAGCATTTCAGCCGCCATTTCAAAGTTCATGACATCGCCCGCATAGTTTTTGACAATAAATAGTACGCCTTTGCCACACTCCACTGCTTCTGCCGCCGCCAGCATTTGGTCTGGCGTAGGGGAGGTGAACACATATCCTGGGCAGGCGGCATCTAACATACCGTAGCCGACAAAGCCGCTGTGCAAGGGCTCATGCCCTGAACCGCCACCAGAAATAAGGGCGACTTTATTCTTAGCTTTATGTGCGCGGGTGAGATAATTGGGATCTAGGTTGAGGTTGACTATATCGGCGTGTGCGCTGGCAAACCCACTCAGGCTCTCTGCTAATAGATTATCGACATCATTGATAAATTTTTTCATGTTTTCTCCCTTAGGGTGCCTCAAACTACTTACGGCACTTATCGCGCTTTATAATAAATTACATACAGCCTCTATCATGACTTGGCAGCTTTTTGCTCCTGCATCGATATGTCCAACTGTACGTTCACCTAGGCCAGCGGCACGGCCTTTGGTGGCAATCATGTTCTTGGTCGCTAGCATACTTTTTTCTGCTTCGGCCTTAATTGTGGAGGCTAATGTTTTGATATCCGTACTTTGTACCGCTAGGGTAGTGAATGTGCGAGAAACTGGGATTAAAACATCCAGCATGGTTTTTTCGCCTAAATCGGCTTTTCCACGCTGCATAATGGCTTGTACCCCAGCAGCGAAAGCGACCGCAATGTGGGCGATATTATTATCGCCATTTTCCTTAAGGGTTTTGCCCATACTGATAAAAAAGCTGGCAAATAAGGGACCTGACGCGCCGCCGATGGTAGACAGTAATTTCATGCCAATTTTATTGAGAGCGGCATCTGGGCTTAAGTTGGCTAGCTCCTCACTCATGTTGGCGATACTAGCGCAGCCTCGCTTCATATTAATATAGTGGTCCCCATCCCCAATCTCGCGGTCTAGCGATTCAATTTGCGACTCGTTGGCTAAAATGGCCTGATGGATGGCCGCAATGGCTTTTAAAATAAATGCTGTTTGCATAAGGTAGTCTCAGCTAAAATCCGATCAACATAATTAAGATTGTAACGCGCATGACATTCAAACACATCACCTCCCGTGACAACCCCATATTTAAGCAACTCAAGCGATTAGCAGAATCATCACGCGAGCGTCGCAAAGAAGGTAAAACGCTACTCGATGGCGCACATCTGGTAAGTGATTATATGCAAGCGTTTGGTGAGCCGCTACAACTCATTATTGCGGAAGGTCAATCCAGTCGAGAAGTCACAGGCATGATACAAGATTTATCTGAAGTACCAACTATCATGGTGACTACATTAATGTTTGCTGAGCTAAGCCCTGTAGTCTCTCCCACGGGTTTATTGGCTTTAGTGAATACTCCGATGATTTCTCCACCAGAAAAAATTGATTTCGCGCTTATCCTGGAAGATATTCAAGACCCTGGTAATCTGGGTAGTCTGCTGCGTTCAGCCGCCGCGGCTGGAGTGGATGTTGTTTATTTGTCTCAAGGTTGCGCCGAAGCGTGGTCACCCAAGGCGCTCAGGGGTGGTCAAGGTGCGCAGTTTAGATTATCAATCATAGAGCGCGCGGATTTAATCGCAGAAATCGAAAGCTTTAAGCAAAAGAATAATGCACAGGTGTTAGCAACGACGATGAATGGCGCTTCTTTATACCAGCAAGATCTGCGTGGACCTACTGCATTTGTCATGGGTAATGAAGGGAATGGGCTAAGTCCAGATGTTATTGAAGTGTCAACCCGAAGTGTTAGCGTGCCTATGAAAGATGCGGTGGAGTCATTGAATGTGACTTCCGCTGCGAGTGTGTGTTTATTCGAGGCGTTCAGGCAGAGGATGGTCACTATAGGCTAATGGTTAAGTATATTGACCGTTATCTATAATAAGGATTTTGTATCCAGTGTGGCGTTGATTATTTTCTGCAGCTAGCGGTCATAAAAATATTCAGCCAATCAAGTACGGTTTTAGTGGTGTCTATCAAATCATCAAATTTTTTTGAATATTCCGTCTCCTTTTTGAGACGGTTTTTAAAAAAATCAACTATTTAGAATGTAAATTTCCCAAAAATGTTAACGTGAAGTTGCCTTATTTTTTTAACATATTGATTATTATGGTTAATTTTTTTACAAAAATGGTCTCTAGTATGAAAAGACATAATGCAATTAGCTATGGCATATGATATGCTTACAGCGAAAGGATAAGGTGTTTAGTAAATACTTGCGCTTGAAGTAATCATGATTGATTCAGTAAAGTCCGCTGACTTGTCCAACAATACATAAGTACATCAAAGAAATCGTACATCAATAAAACTAGTTTTTTATAAAATATTTGGGGTAGACCCTAAAGTTACAGAAAACGTTGCCGTAACACTTAATAGATTCGGGGTATTAACTTTTTATTTTTGAAGGAGGCTGCTATGCAACCTATTAAGAGTTTTATTGGAGTTGGTTTGCTCCTAGCTGCGACGTCAAGCGTCTATGCGGCAACGGACTCATCAGGCGTGTGGACCTCATGCGCTACTGAGGGCAATACTTGTAGTTTTACAGGGACTCAAGCCGTACGTTATGGTGTAAATGGTAAATATTCTACAGGTACCTTTACAACCAAAGTGAGTTGTAGCAACTCTGTGTTTGGAGATCCTTTTCCTGGAACATACAAAACATGCGAGGTGTTGAGTCCTGCAGAAGCACCAGCTGGATATACTTGGCAAAACTGCGCAAATGAAAATACGGCTAATACTACTTGTACCTTTACTGACATTAAAGCAGTAAGATACGGTGCAAGTGGCAAATATGCCAGTGGTAGTTTTAATAAATCAACCTTTTGCGGTAATAGCGTATTTGGTGATCCTATACCAGGCACCTATAAGGCCTGTGATATTTTAGCGGCTACACCAACATCGACAACATCAACATCAGGGACCACGATAACCGATGCTTCTGGTGTTTGGACTGTGTGTGCGCAAGAATCTGGCAGTTGTACTTTTACTGGGACTAAAACAGTGAAGTACGGAGTGAGTGGAAGTTATGTCTCTGGTTCATATACAAATAGCGTGAGTTGCTCAAATAGTACATTTGGTGATCCTATGCCAGGAATCTATAAGGCTTGCTACTTGTTAACCCAACCTGTCGCTGCAACATCAACATCAGGCACCACGATAACCGATGCTTCCGGTATTTGGACTCAGTGTGCGCAAGAATACGGCAGTTGTACTTTTACTGGCACAAAAACAGTCAAGTATGGAGCTAATGGAAATTACTTGTCTGCTTCGTTTGCTAGTAGCGTGAGTTGCAAGAACAGCTCATTTGGTTCTGATCCAGCTGCTGGGGCGACTAAGGCTTGTTATTTGTTAACTCAACCTGCCACAACTACGGCCGCCAGCACAGGTACAACTACCTCTTCAGGTACAACTTCTAGTACAGGTACAACTTCTAGTACAGGTACAACAGCCACGACGGGTACTACCACCACGACGACTTCATCGACTACAGTGCCTGCTTCGGGTGCGGCTTGGACTCTATGCGCTACACTGAATAACCGTTGTTCATTTACTGGGACTAAAATAGTGAAGTCTTCAGATCCTAACGACGCTACCAGAACTGCTTATAGGGTATATACCAACGGCGCCTATTGCGATAACTACAAATGTGAAATTAATGGGCCTATCCCGTACTTGCCTACTGCAGCTACTCCTTATGTAGATGCTACCAAAATCCCAGTTGGTTTCTCAGGCTCAGACGTCGAAGTGTCAAAGGTTGCTACACAAACAGCTAACCCTACAGAGTATGGTCCTGCTAATACCGATATTAATGTCACTGGTGGTGCTTTCCGCTTGGGTTGTACTTATACACATATGAACTTTGATGACCCAATCAGATACCCAGGTCAAAAAGGTGCTTCAAAATTAATGACTTATTTTGGTAATACCTTAACTGACTATTCATCTACAGCAACTTCAATCATGAATACTGGTAAAACTTCATGTCAAGGTGGTGCTGTGTTTAACCGTACAGCTTACTTTGGTTCTACCATGATTGATACTAGAGATGGCACACCACTTGCGCCTTCAGGTGTAACCACTTATTACAAGACTGGTAACTTTGCTACTAAAGTTGTTCCCCCACCAAGTGGCTTGCGTATGATTGCAGGTGATGATCCAGTGATCAGTGTTTCTAATACTGGGAAAACAGCACACTGGCATTGTGCAAGACCTGGTTTAGATATTTTGGCATCAGGCGAGCATGACACGCTTCCAGCAGATTGTTTAGCGGGTGATTTATACGTCAATATCGTGTTTCCAGTGTGTTGGGATGGGGTTAATTTAGACTCGCCAGACCATAAAGCACATATGGCATATCCGTTCTTTGGTGGCTCACAAGGTGGTAGTGTTAATGGTTGCCCTGCTACACACCCAGTATTATTGCCAAGCATTACTGAAAATATTCACTATACAGTGAAAAATAATGGCGATACTAAATACTGGAGGCTATCAACTGATGCTTACCCAACTACAACAGCTGGTGGTCTATCGATCTCAGGTGCTTGGTTTGGCGGTTGGAATGTTGCTGTGATGAAGCAATTAACTAAAACTTGCTTTAATGAAATGAGAGATTGTCACTCAAACTTTGTTCCAGCTAAGGGTAATTTAGTTGATTCAAGCTTGCCAAGTTACGGCAGAGATTTGTGGCCTACGCCATAACTCGCTGATTAACTTAAGTATCAAAGCTTAAGTTACTATAGATAGTTAAAAATGAGCCGACTTGTTCGGCTCATTTTTTATTTGTCGAATGTGTTTTTATCAATTATTCGATATGCGCTGCCAACAGATCGCTTGTTGGAATCTATATGAGATGTTTAATTGCTAGTTAATCTAGCCCTTAAATAGCATATAGCTTGCTGCCCCAGTGTTTTAAATCTTTTTCTGCCTGTAAATATTCTGGATATATTTTCTCGACAACGGCCCAGAACTTTCGTGAATGGTTCATTTCTTTTAAATGCGCGAGTTCGTGGCAAATCACATAATTAATAATGTGCGGCGGGGCTTGTATCAAACGCCAATTAAGGCGAATTTCTTGCTTGCTGTTGCAACTACCCCAGCGTGATTTTGCGTTTGATAAATACAATTGCGGTGTGTTCACCCCCAGTTTCGCGGCAAATAATGCTAGTCTGCGGCTAAAGTCACTGAGTGCCTGTTTGTGATACCACTGTATGGCCTTGCGTGAAACTAAAACTTGATCTTGGGGATTATTGAGCGCTACTAGCAAAATGCCAGGTTGGTAATCGGGGGCCTTGTTTCTTGTGTGTTCAATCACTTGCAGTATTATTTCGTTGCCAAGGAGTAGCAGCTTTGCTCCATCTTGCCAAGCCACGGGTGCGATGGCATTTTCGCGTTGCGCGCGTAGTTTTTTGCAAATCCAATCTGCTTTGTCTTTCAGTGCATGCTCAAGTTGCGAGAGGGATAAGCGTTTAGGTGCATGCACAACTAAGCCCTGTGCGCTAATTTTTAAGCCTATAGTGCGGCGCTGTGTGCGCTCCAGGTGGTAGTCAATATACTCGCCATTGGGCAGGACAATGCGTTGTTGACTCATATTGGTGGTAGATTTTTCATCTCGTTTTCAATCCAAGCTTCTACTTGGGTGTTAAGCGTGTCTGCTTTAACCCCTTCACTTGGTATTAAGACGCCTATACTCATGGTGATCGTGCCTGGGCGTTTCAAAAAGCTCCCTCTGCCCCATAAGGCGCCTGCGTTGTGGGCAATTGGTAAGATAGGTTGCTTCGTATACGTGGCAAGCCAAGCACCGCCGATATGATATTTGCCACTTTCGCCAAATTTGGTACGCGTACCTTCGGGGAATATCACAATAAAAAAGCCTTTTTTAAGGCGATCTAAGCCTTGATCTAACATTTGCTTGAGCGCATCACGTCCGCCTGCACGATTGATGGCGATTGGCGAAGTCATCGCTAAGCCCCAGCCAAAAAACGGAATCTTCAATAGCTCGCGCTTCAGCACCCAAACCTGCGGCGGCAGCACTTGCTGAAGTGCAAGTGTTTCCCATGTGGATTGGTGCTTAGCTAGCACGATAACAGGTTGCTTGGGGATATTCTCACGTCCGAGCACTTGGTAGTGCACATTGCAGGTGACGCGTAACCACCATAACATGCTTAAAGCCCAACGTGAGATAACAAGATAGCGCGCACGGGGTGACAATGGAATACAGATAATCAGCGCGACTATGACAAACAAGGGTGTATATAACCACATGCCAAGTGCAAAAATAAAGGAGCGTAAATAGACCATGCTAAAAAGTTCGTTTGATGATTGGAAGTCGTTTGCTAATTACTAATTGTCAGCTAATTATAGGTATCGATAATATGTTGGGCAGCTTCTGCCAAGTCAGCAAAAACCAAGGTGCCTTCTGGCAGATTTCCAGCGGCGAGCGTTTTCTCCCCATTACCAGTCCGCACTAAAATTGGCTGGCCGCCAGCATTGGCGCCTGCCACTAAATCACGCAGCGAGTCACCCACGCAGGGGACATTGGCTAGTTCAACGCCAAAGCGCTCAGCAATGTCTTCAAACATGCCAGATTTAGGTTTGCGGCAGTTGCATAAATCTTCATTCACATGCGGGCAGTAAAACAATGCATCGACCCGACCACCAAAGTTGGCTAATGCCCGCAACATTTTTTCGTGTATGGCGTTTAAAGTGGCCATGTCATAAATGCCGCGACTAATCCCAGATTGGTTGGTGGCAATGGCCACGCGAAACCCATTTTGATTGAGTTTAGCAATGGCTTCTAGACTGCCAGATAAAGCTACCCATTCATCAGGTGTTTTGATGTAGTTGGCGGAGTCTTGGTTAATCACGCCATCGCGGTCTAATATGACAAGTTTCATATTTTCACTCTGTAAGGGAACATAAAAGTTAGCTAGCCAATTTAGATAAATCTGCTACGCGGTTCATGGCTTGATGTAATGTTGCTAATAACCCTAAACGATTTGCCTTCAGAGCAGGATCATCTGCATTCACCATCACATTGTCAAAAAAGTCATCGACAGGCGTTTTGAGTGCCGCCAATGCTTGTAATGAGGCTGCGTAATCGCCAGATTCAAATAGTATATCTGCCTCAGGTTTAACTTTAGCGAGTGTCTGAGCAAGCGTTTTTTCTGCCGCTTCTTGCAGAAGTGATTCACTTACTTTGGCAGTAACAGGTGATTCAACTTTTTTCAAAATATTGCTTACACGTTTATTCGCGGCAGCTAAGGCATCGGCTTCTGGCAAACTGGCAAAAGCCCGTACTGCGGCCAATCTGGTGGGGATCTCGCTAAGTAAAGCAGGATTAAGCGCTAACACAGCATCTACCTCTTGTGGGCTGGCCCCTTGTTCACGTAAGTTGACACTTAATCGATCATTACAGAACTCTTGAATTGCTTGTAGTGTTGTGGCTTGCGTAGCAGGATCCACATTGAATTGTGCCATTGCATTTTCAAGCAGTTGGTTAAATTTGATGGGTAACTTGCCATCAATCAAGATACGGATAATACCTAATGCTTGGCGGCGCAGGGCAAATGGGTCTTTATCACCAGTTGGTTTTTCACCAATGCTAAACAAGCCAACTAAAGTCTCTAATTTATCGGCCAACGCGACGACTAAACCCGTTTCGCTACGGGGTAACTCATCGCCTGCAAAGCGAGGTTTGTAGTGATCTTCAATCGCATAAGCAATCGCATCCTCAATACCCTCATGCTGCGCATAATAGCGCCCCATAATACCTTGTAGCTCTGGAAATTCGCCCACCATGTCGGTCAGTAAATCCACTTTTGACAATAATGCCGCCAGCGATACTTTTCGGCTTAACTCTTGGGTCGGATCAATTTGGGTAGCAATTTGTTCGGCGATTTTTTGCACACGTTGATTGCGGTCAAACTGTGAGCCGAGTTTGTTGTGATAAACCACTTTGCTTAAACCGCTGTAAAGCGTATCTAATTTCTTTTTGCGATCTTGGTCAAAGAAGAATTTGGCATCGGCCAAACGTGGGCGCACCACACGCTCGTTTCCGCCAATCACTTTGCTGGGGTCGGCGGGTGAAATATTGGAAACGATTAGAAATTTATTGGTGAGCTTGCCGCTCGCATCTAACAGCGGGAAGTATTTTTGATTCGCCTTCATGGTGAGGATCAAGCATTCTTGAGGGACTTCCAAAAACTCGGTTTCAAACTGTCCAAGTAATACATTCGGGCGCTCAACTAAAGCGGTGACCTCGTCTAATAATGCTTCATCTTCAATTGGTTTGAGATTTTCTTTAGCGGCCGCTGCATTGAGTTGACGTACGATCTCAGCTTTTCGATCATCAAAATTCGCAATCACTGCACCTTCATTGGCTAATTGCTCAGCGTAGCTATCCGCATTTTTGAGTGTAATCGTGCGTGTTTTTGCCTCAAAACGATGACCTTGTGTGGTGTTGCTGGCCTGTAAGCCAAGCACGGAAATCGACACAATATCGCTACCATGCAAGGCCACCAAGCCATGCGCTGGACGCACAAAATTGACGCTTTCCCAACCATCATTAATTTGATAGGTCATTACTTTTGGGATAGGCAATTTGGCTAGTGCATCTTCAATGGCTTTTTGTAGGCCATCTGCCAAGGTCGCACCCGTTTGCATAACGTCATAAAACAACACATCGGTTTTACCGTCGTTTTCTTTTCTAAGCTTAGATACAGCCGACTCATCCGTGCCTAAGCCTTGTAGTCGCTTTAAAAGTGCGGGAGTGGCTTTGCCGTCAGCATCTAAACCTACAGTCACTGGCATCAGTTTTTGTGCCACTTGTTTATCGGCGGCTTTACTTGCAACCAGCGTAATGTTTGCGGCTAAGCGACGTGGTGAAGCAAAATTTGTGACGGCAGAATTTTCACTCAATAAGCCTTGTGCTTTTAGTGTTTCAGCTAGTGTACTAGCAAATGATTCGCCCAGTTTTTTCAGCGCTTTTGGCGGTAATTCTTCTACAAATAACTCTACTAATAAATTGTTGGTACTCATGCTGCAGCTTTCTTATTTTGTTCTTGCTTATCGCTTTCAAGTTTGGCTAATACTTCATCTGCCCATATTTTTGGCGCCATCGGGAAGCCTAGGCGTGCGCGGCTATCTAAATAGCTAGCAGCAACGGAGCGTGCTAAATTGCGGATACGGCCAATATAGGCAGCACGCTCGGTGACGGAAATAGCACCGCGTGCATCCAGCAGGTTAAAGGTATGTGCGGCCTTTAGCACTTGCTCATAAGCGGGCAAGGCTAATTGATTTTCCATCAAGTGCTTGGCTTGTTTTTCATGGGCGTTAAATGCGGTGAGCAAGAAATCAACGTCTGAGTGCTCAAAGTTATAGGCAGACTGTTCTTTTTCATTTTGTAAGAACACATCACCATATTTCACGCCGGGTGAGTATTCCAAATCATACACATTCTCAACGCCCTGCAAATACATTGCCAGACGTTCCAGACCGTAAGTAATCTCACCTGTAATAGGTTTGCAGTTAATGCCGCCTACCTGCTGGAAATAGGTAAATTGCGTGACTTCCATCCCATTCAGCCAGACTTCCCAGCCCAAGCCCCATGCTCCTAGTGTTGGGTTTTCCCAGTCATCTTCTACAAAGCGGATATCATTTTGCTTGAGGTCAAAGCCGAGCGCTTCTAGAGAACCTAAATACAACTCCAAAATATTAGCGGGTGCAGGTTTAAGCACGACTTGAAATTGATAGTAGTGTTGCAAGCGGTTTGGATTCTCACCATATCTACCATCTTTGGGGCGGCGGCTTGGTTGCACATAAGCGGCTTTCCAAGGCTCTGGGCCTAGAGCGCGTAAAAAAGTTGCGGTGTGGCTGGTACCTGCGCCGACTTCCATGTCGTATGGTTGTAACAAGGTGCAGCCTTGTTTATCCCAGTAGTTTTGTAGATTAAGGATGATTTGCTGAAATGTAAGCATGTAAATTTTTATTGATTTGAATAAACGCTAATTCTACCCTAAAAATGGATGCTGAATCATCTTGAGTTGTGCAAGGAGAATGGTTGAATGCGATTGCTTATCATTAAGCATGCTATTGATTTTAAATAGTAATTGTATTTTTTAAGGCGATTTGTTAGAGTTGCATTTATGTTAAGTCGTTGTCAAAAAATTTGGATTTGGTCCGTGATTGTGTGTTTTGCCTTGTTACAGGCAATTTCACCGTTTATTCACGGCCATATTGCCACGGCTTCATCACTGCAAGGTTCTGGCTTGCATATGCACGCTGAAGACGTTGAGTTTTTATTGAATGATCATCATGAAGTAGGTGATGGGCATAGTGCATTTGAACATTTTAGTATCAGCAATCAAGCCATGCCACTCTACGTGGTAGGCGTTGATAAAGCGTTGGTAAAAGACTTAGATGTTTTAGTATTGCCAGTGTTAGCCTTAATTTTGTTTGTGTTAGCCCCGCTTAGTTTACACAAAGACAAAACGCCCTTTGTTGAAGTTTACACGCCCATACGCCGCCATTTACGAGAGCGGCCTTCCCCTCGCGCACCACCACTCGCCTAAAATTTATGAAAATAGTTCAGGGCTCAGTTTGAGCGCTGGCAATGTTTGATTTTTTTTAGGAGTATCCCATGAGTCATCACTCACGGAAAAAGCCCAAAATACTGGGCTGTTGTTTCCTGCTTATAGCAATCATCCATATAAATGCTTACGCTGAAGAAGAGGGCACGCATCACGATGTGCTAAATACTAACGATGCGTTGACGTTGCATGACGTGACGGAGAAAGCTTTTGCGCGCAATCCCATGCAGGCTAGCTTACAAGTCAAGAAATATGGCGTCGAAGCTAAAAACATCATGGCTAATAGCTTGCTGCCGCATGCGCCTGCAGTGTCTTTACAGCATCAAAATGATGCGCTCACCAGTAATCGTGGCGAACGTGATTGGCAGGCTGAAGTCGAGTTGCCTGTCTGGTTGCCGAGTCAACGTAGTTCACGGTTAGGGGTGGCTGAAGCCAGCAATGACGATCTGCAAAAAAACCGAGAAAATACACGCTTAGAAAGCGCGGGCAAAGTGCGCGATGCGCTTTGGGACATCGCAATGAACACGCAGTTAAGTGAGGTTGCCAGTAAGAAATTACAGGCGACTAAACAGCTGGAAGATGATGTTAACAAACGTTATCGTGCTGGCGAATTAGCGAAAGTGGACTGGATGTTAGCCGAACAGGAAACCTTAGCTGCTGAGCGTTTTGCTGTGCGTGCCGAGGCCGAGCTAATGCATGCGCGTCATCGTTACATAGTGCTCACTGGCTTAAGTGACATGCCAGCGCAATATGAAGAGCAAAAATCTGACATTGAAGACTACAATCAATCTCCCCTCTGGTTGGCCGCCGAATCGCGTGTAAGCGTGACTGAGCGTGAGCGTGAGTTGGTACGGGTCGAGCGACGAGAAAATCCACAGGTTTTAATTAATGCGCGCACTCAGCGCGGACCTTTTGATAATGCTTACAACGATAGTGTCGGTTTGAAAGTGCGTATTCCCTTAGATAGCCAAGTACGTTCAGCACCTTTGCAAGCTAGCGCAGAAGAGGCTGTCGGCAGTGCGATGACCGAACGCGAAAGCATCAGATTTAGTTTGGAGACGGCTTTGCATGAAGCTGAGCATAACTTGTCAGTTAGCCAAGAAGAGTTACGCATTGCCACCAAGCAACATGAGATTGCCCAAGAAAGCCTGCGTTTGGCACGTAAGGCTTTTCAACTAGGGGAGACCGATCTCGTCAATTTAGTGCGTGTACAAACGCAAACCTTTGAAACTGAGCGTGCCTATCAAATCCGCCAAATCCAATTGAAGTGGGATATTGCACGTTACAACCAAGCGGTAGGAGTCCTTCCATGAAAAAATTATTAGTCGTTTTGTTTAGTGTTGGGTTTGCTCTGGGGGTAAGTGCCGCAGAGAAAACCACATCGGAAATTATAATCCCCGTGAAACAGCAACAAAGTTTGGGCATTAGTGTTTCGCCTTTAGTCAAAAATGGTCAAATGCGCAGCAAGCAATTTCCCGCAGAAATTACTGTGCCTATTTCCCAAGAGCGCATCGTGACAGCACCCCAAGCGGGTTTATTAGACACCTTGTATGTGGCAGCAGGGCAAGAGGTGAAGAAAGGCCAGGCAATTGCACATATTAGCAGCCCTGAGTTGGTGACTTTGCAGCGCGAGTACTTGCAAGCCAAGAGTCAGCATGGTCTAAATCAGAAATCTTACAACCGCGATAGCGAGTTATTTAAGGACGGCATTATTGCACAGCGCCGCTACTTAGAAACAGAAGCCGCTACGCAAAGTAGTGACTTGGATATGGCGCAAAAGAAGCAAGCGCTCAAACTCACAGGGATGAGCGATGCGAGGATTGCGCGCTTGAAGTCGCCCTCTGATATGCAAAGTGGCATTACCTTAACAGCGCCGATTGCGGGGCAAGTGTTAGAGCAGTTGCAAACAGTTGGTGCACGTGTCGATGTGGCGATGCCTGTGTATCGTATTGGCCGATTAAACCCGTTGTGGGCAGAAATTCATGCGCCGATGGAGAGCTTACCTGCGATGAAGGTTGGGTTGCCCGTGACGATTCCCAAACTGGACGCAAGTGGTAAGTTGATTGCGATTGTGCGCAGTGTGAATAAAACCGACCAAACCTTGCATTTGCGTGCTGAAATTAATCAAGGCGCAGAACGCTTATCTCCAGGGCAGTTTGTAGAGGCTGAGATTCAATTACAAGACAATCAAGCGCAGACTGCAGCGGCGCACTTTAGCTTGCCTAAATCCGCCTTGGTTAGGCAGGGTAAAGCTAGCTGGGTGTTTGTACAGACCAAGCAAGGTTTTCAGCCCTTGCAAGTTAAAGTGCTAGGCGAGCAGGGCGATGAAGTGGTGCTAGATGCTCCGCTACAAGGCAGCGAATCTATTGCGACCGCAGGTACTGCCGTACTTAAAGGCATGTGGCTTGGGATAGGAGCTGAGTAATGTTATCACTACTGATTAAGTATGTACTCTCGCAGCGCTTGCTGGTGGTGCTAGCCGCAATCGGCATGATAGCGGCTGGGGTGATGGCATATCAGTCTTTGCCGATTGATGCGTTTCCTGATGTGTCATCCACGCAAGTTAAAATCATTATTAAATCCCCAGGAATGACGCCTGAAGAGGTGGAATCCCGCATTACTGCGCCCATTGAGGTGGAGATGCTAGGTATCCCCAAGCAGTCAGGTCTGCGTTCCGTGGCGAAATACGCGCTGACCGATATTACCGTCGATTTTAACGAAGGCACCGATATCTATTGGGCGCGACAACAAGTCGCAGAGCGCTTAAATGCAATCATGGCCAATCTACCCAGTAACATCAGTGGCGGGATTGCGCCCATGACCACGCCGCTAGGCGAAATGTTTATGTTCACCGTGGAAAGTGACAAGCTGAGTTTGCAAGAAAAACGCAGCTTGCTCGATTGGGTGATACGTCCACAATTGCGCACGGTGACGGGCGTAGCCGATGTTAACGTGCTTGGTGGTTTGGTACGTAGTTTTGAAATTGTGCCAGATAATGCCCGTATGTATGCGCGCGGCGTCACGATGGCCTCCCTACAAGAGGCCGTGATCGCCAACAATCGCAACGATGGAGCAGGACGCTTGAGTGATGGTGAAGAAACCTTGCTGGTGCGTTCAGAGGGTGCCTTTAAAACGCTGGATGATGTTAATAATACTGTCATCCGCAGCGAGCAAGGCATGCCAGTCCGCATTGCCGATGTGGCTGATGTGCGCATAGGCGCGCTAACTCGCTATGGGGCTGTTACTAGTAATGGCGATCGTGAAGTGGTCGAAGGTTTAGTGCTAGGTTTACGCGGCGCCAATGCCAAGAAAGTAGTAGAGGGTGTCAAATCTAAGCTGGAGGAAATGAAAGCCACCCTGCCAGCAGATGTGCATATAGAAGTGTTTTATGACCGCAGTAGCTTGGTCGAGCGTGCCGTACATACTGTCAAAAAAGCCCTGTTTGAAGCCGTTGTTTTAGTGCTGATATTGTTGGTGCTGTTTTTAGGTAATCTACGTGCGGCAGTGACCATTGCAATTTCGCTACCATTAGCTGTTTTGCTCACGTTTATTTTGATGCGGCAGTTTGATATGTCGGCCAATTTAATGAGTTTGGGTGGTTTATCCATCGCCATTGGTATGCTGGTAGATTCTGCGGTGGTCGTGGTTGAAAACATTGTGTCGCATATGTCTCACCATGATGAAACCCCACAGCAATCCCGTGTGCATCAAGTCTTTAAGGCGGTGCAAGAGGTCAGCGTGCCTGTGGTTTCTGGCGTATTGATTATTATCACCGTGTTTTTACCGCTGTTGAGCTTGCAGGGGCTGGAAGGAAAGTTGTTCGCCCCAGTAGCGCTCACCATTATTTTTGCCCTCACCGCCTCTTTGTTGCTTTCTGTCACCATTATCCCTGTGATAGCTTCGCTATTACTGAAACCGCATAAAGAAGAAGAGCCTTGGTTGGCGCGCAAAGCCTCTCAACTTTATATGCCTTTGTTGCTATGGAGCATGCGCCATATGCGCACCATGCTCATAGGTGCGGTCATTTTGTTGGTGCTGACGGGGTTTGTTTACACCCAAATTGGCAAAACTTTTATGCCAACCATGGACGAAGGTGATTTGATTATCGGGGTGGAGAAGCTACCTTCAATCAATCTCAAACAAAGTATGTTGACCGATCAAAATCTACAACGTGCCATATTGCAGCAGGTGCCAGAAGTGAAGGCCGTTTATTCACGCGTGGGTTCTGATGAGCTAGGCCTAGACCCCATGGGCTTAAATCAGACAGATAACTTCCTCATACTGAAACCCGTGTCAGAGTGGCGTGATCCATCCAAGCAAGTGTTGATCGAGCGCTTGCGTGCGGTGATGGAGCAAATACCGGGTCTGGCCTATAACTTTACCCAGCCGATTGATATGCGTGTGAATGAAATGATACTCGGTGTGCGCGGCGATTTGGCGATTAAGCTATTTGGCACCGATTTAAAGGTGCTAGATGAAAAAGCGCAAAAAATCGTACAAGTACTAAAAGGCATAAAAGGTAGCCAAGATGTTTACACCCCACAAAACTCGGGCGTGCAATATATGCAAATTAAGGTGGATAGACTAGCTGCGGGTAGATTGGGTTTTTCAAATAACGAAATTAGCCAAATCTTACAAACCCAGCTAGAAGGTAAAGTGCTAGGCATTGTGCAAGAAGGTGTCAGGCGCACGCCCGTGTTGATGCGTGGCGATCAAGAGGTGCGTGATTCAGCCTCTGCTTTTGAAAATTTGATGCTTACCTTACCCAATGGCAATAACGTGCCGCTTTCCACTGTCGCTAAGTTAGAGCGCGTAGAAGGCCCCGTGAAAATCGACCACCAACAAGGTGCCCGTATGGTAGTGGTGGTCGCCAACGTCAAAGGGCGCGATTTGGTTAGCTTTGTGGAGGAAGCCAAGCAACATGTGAGCAAAGAAGTACCGCTTGCCGAAGGCTATCACCTCAAATGGGGTGGGCAATTTGAAAACCAACAACGCGCTGCCGCACGTTTGGCGGTCGTCGTGCCGATAGCGCTTTGCTTGATATTTTTACTTCTGTTTATGACCTTCCAATCCGTGCAGCAAGCCTTGCTAATTTTAGCCAATATCCCATTTGCGCTGATCGGCGGGGTGTTTGCCTTGTGGCTAGCAGGTGAATATTTGTCGGTACCTGCATCCGTCGGCTTTATCGCTTTGCTGGGTATTGCGGTGCTTAATGGCGTAGTGATGGTAAGCTATTTTAATCAGCTAGAGGCTGAAGGCGTAGACAAAACACAAATAGTGATCGAAGGCGCAAAGCGCAGGCTAAGGCCCGTATTAATGACAGCGAGCATTACAGCGTTTGGCTTAATTCCATTACTGTTTGCAACGGGGCCAGGCTCGGAGATTCAACGTCCGTTGGCGATTGTGGTGATCGGTGGGTTGTTGACTTCAACGTCATTAACGTTGCTGATGCTGCCTATGCTTTATCAGAGATTGATACAGAAAATTAAGTAGTTGGTTAGATCTAGGGGCTTGTAAATTTCTTGAGAGACTTTGCAAGCCCTACGCTTATTGACTAATTATGTATATAAATACAAGCGTGCTTTTCGCTTGAGCTATCAAAAATCAGAATTTCTTGAAATTTATCATTCTTAATATTTTGCTCGACATTTAAGATTAGAGTGTTCCATTCATCTTGTGTATATATCGTGTTTAAGAAACATTCAACCAAGAGGGTCGTATTTTGAGGGTAGTTTAGTTTCAGCTTTTTGCTAATTCCTTTAATGAGGAGTTTGCTGAAAATTTCGATGAATTCAAGATTATGGTACGAGGTTGCTTTTGACTCAATTTGCCCACTTCTAGAGCGGCTTATCCCTTCAAGTCCAAATGTATAACCCTGAGTATCAAGAAGCTCGCGCTGTAAAAAATCATTTTTATGCATTACCGTAGTAGATTCAATATAACTAGTTACAGGATAATATCCTTGAGTAATCAGTTTTCCCTGTTGTTGCAATTCTGCATCATATTGCTGATTACCATTAATCCACTTAATTGAAAGGTATCTACCAGGTCGGTATTTCAAATGAATAAATTTACATATGGGTAATAGCTCTTCAATTAGTTTCTTTTCAGTTTGATTTGCCCTTTTTCCTCTTAATCTAATTCTTGAGACACCTTCATTAGACTGAATGATGTCCTCAAAAAGCGTATATACCATTTTGCAAAAAATTAGACCGTCAATGGTTTGACCATCCAATTGAGGTAAAGTGGTCATTGGTTAGCAACTATCCTTAGTTAAGCAGAGGCTGTGAAACTTTCTCTTAAATTACACACTGACAATATTAACAAATATTTCCTTTCGCCCCTAGACGAGCTTCTTTATTTTGCTTGTCCAAAATAAAGAAGCCAAACAAAAAGACACCCCTCTGCCGCTTAATTCCTGCGCTGCTCGTTCCAGTGGGCGGCAATCGAACTCGCCCTAGCAGCTTGCCTAAACCGCAAGCCACCGCGGAGCTCAAACAGGCGATTGCCGAAAGCCCCCACTTACACTCTGCTGCTCGGCGCGACAGAAAGGGGAATGACGATGTGAGTAGGCACAGAGTGTTTACTAAAAAGTCATCGCTAATCAAAAATAGCCGCAAACCAGCGATATGCAACCAGCACCTAATGTCATTCCTTAATGTTAAACAACGCTGTTTGTATTAAGATAGCCGCTTAAATAAATTAGCCATTGAAGATGATTGGAAATTGAATATGCGCATTTCGGTTTTATTATTGATACTGCTTGCAACTGGGTGTGCCAAGCAAGTCACTAAACCAGAAACGGTGAGTCGTGCAGTAGCAGAAAAGGCTGTGTTGGATCAAATTAAGCATATTGTGGTGATTTATGCGGAAAATAGAAGTTTTGATAACTTGTATGGAGAGTTCCCTAATGCTGATGGGGTGGCGAATGCCTCCATCAAAAGCAAGGCGCAGGTGGATGTGAGTGGCGCGGTATTGCCACAGTTACCCCCTGTTTGGCTGGAAAAGGGCAAAGACGGTTTAAAGCCTGACCCTAGTTACCCTGAAGTGATCGCGAATCAGCCTTTTAAAATTAACGCATTTGGTACTGGTCACAGTTTAAGTGATAAAACACGTGATTTAGTGCATAAATTCTACCAAAACCAAGAGCAAATTAATGGCGGTAAAAACAACCAATTTGCACAGATTTCAGATGCTGGTGGTTTAACCATGGGCTATTACGATGGCTCAAGCCTACCCATGTGGAAGCTCGCACAGCAATACACCTTGGCAGATCACTTTTTTATGGGCGCTTACGGCGGTTCATTTTTAAACCATATGTATTTGATTTGTGCGTGTGCACCCACCTTTAAAAATGCGCCAGACAATATGCGTGCTGTGTTGGGCGACCAAGGCTATTTGCTGCGCACAGACAGTTCGCCTAAAAGCGCTTTGCAAGGTCCGCCGCAGTATGTTGCAGATAACCCAATTAGCCCAGATGGCTATGCGGTCAATACTTTGCAGCCCGCTTATCAACCCAGTGGTATTGCACCTGAAAGTCTGCAAAAAGTGGCATTTGCAAACCCTAAGGCTAACCCTTTGCCGCCGCAAACTATCCGTACCATTGGTGATGCTTTAAATGAAAAAAATGTCAGTTGGGCATGGTATTCAGGCGGCTGGACGATGGCGTTATTAGACGGCATGCAAACAGCAGAGAAACCACGTAAAGTAATTTATGCGCGTGGTGATGGCGCAGCTAACTTTCAAGCGCATCATCAACCCTTTAATTATTTTGAGAAGTACGCGCCAGGCACTCCAGCACGTTTGAAGCATTTGCGCGATGAGAATGCCTTTTTGCAAAGCATTGAAAATGGTAGTTTGCCAGCGGTCTCTTTCTATAAGCCAGTGGGCGTGAATAACGAACACCCAGGCTATGCCGATATTTTGACAGGTGACCAACATATTGCTGATTTGGTTAAAAAAATTCAGGCCAGCCCACAGTGGAGCTCAACTGTGATTATTGTTACTTATGATGAAAATGGCGGTTTTTGGGATCATGTCTCGCCACCCAAGGGAGACCGTTGGGGCCCAGGAACGCGCATCCCTACGATTGTTATTTCACCATTTGCTAAAAAGAATTTTGTTGACCACACGGCTTACGACACAGGGTCAATCGCAAAATTGATTACTCGCAAGTTTAAACTCACCCCACTTGAGGGCGTTAGAGCGTATGCAGGTGATTTAACCAATGCCTTAGATTTAAACGTGGGACATTGACGCGTTCCTAATGATTCTTATAATTCGGCACTTCTCTTGACATTTTGACGTGTGCGGGTTTGAATCCATCTATAACAACCTATAATGAGTGATGATGGAACATATATTTCGGCACTATACTTATCCTCAGACTTCTCCTCAGTCTCCACAGCAGGGCGACTCAGCGCAACCGATTGACCCAGTAGCGCTAGTGACTGAGTTGGTCGATCAGATTCGGCCTGCTAACTCAACGCAAGTGGCAGATGCGGTGTATGCGATACAAGCATTGTGTTATTTGCTAGACCATCACCCTGATTATGCTGCCATGTTGCGAGATAGCTTGTTGCGCTTGTTGGGTGAGCATAAGCCTGTCTCTTTGTATGTGGATGCTGGCATACAGCCAAGTAGCGGTTTTTTTACGGAGATGCGTCGCCGTGTTGGCCACAAGTTCTTACCAGATGCAGTGGATGCTACTTATTTAAAAGACATATTTGCGCAAATATTTTGTAAAGCCAGTGATGAAGACTGGGTACTGGCGGTACCCGATAGTGTTTGGATTGAGCTTATACAAGCCATCCGTTTCCGTCAGGCCGATCCACAGCTAAACCAGCAATGTGTACTGTGTTTGATTGATGCAGTACAGGTGCTTTCTTATCGCTTAGCTGCATCTGGGCTAGAACCTGAGTTAATTCGCAACCATCAGGAACTGGAAGAATACACCTCACCGTTCATGATGCAAAACGTCGAGATGCATGCATTCTTGAAAGAGCCCGCGAGTTTTCAGGTGACTAACTCACCGCAAATTTTTGTGATGTTAGACCAATGTCGGTCTATTATCGCTAAGGTTAGGCGCAATAGTGCGCAAGTGGGTACTAGTATTAGCCTTACTTTCTTGTTGCAAGGTATGACACAGCAAATCGAGCGATTAGAAACCTTGTTGCGTTTATTGATGTGCTTTCGTTCCAATAATCAGATGGGTTTGGTGGCAGAGCAGCATGTAGTGACGCTGCTTAAAACCTTGGTGTCTGCTGAGTGTCATAAAAATGATGTGGCGCAACACTGGCGACAAAATATGGAAATATTAGCGTTAAGAGTGACTGAGAATGCAAGCCGCACAGGTGAGCATTACATAACTGAAACGCGTGGTGAATATTTTGCGTTGATGAAGTCTGCAATGGGCGCAGGCTTGGTGGTCGGTTTGATGGCGATGATTAAAATTTTAATCGCTAAAATGTATTTTCCGCCTTTGACTGAAGCGATATTGTTTAGCCTAAATTATGGTTTGGGTTTTGTATTTATTCATATGCTGCACTTTACTGTGGCGACTAAACAGCCCGCGATGACTGCAGCAGCCATTGCCGCAAGTATCGATGCTAGCGATGGTAAGACTAAAAATATGGATAAGTTAGTGACCATCATTGCGCAAACCATGCGTAGTCAAACCATTGCCATTATCGGCAACGTGCTAATCGCTGTGCCCATGGCTATGTTAATTGCTTGGTTAGTGTATCTCGTCATGGGTGAGCATTTTGTCAGCCCTTATAAGGCGGAGCATTTACTTGCAGATATTAATCCTGTGCATAGCGGTGCTCTGTTTTATGCGGCGATTGCAGGGCTATGTCTATTTTTATCTGGCTTGATTGCAGGTTACCATGACAATATGGCGGTATATAACAAAATACCTCAACGTATCAAAGCGTTAAAGTGGTTACAGAAATTGTTGGGGATTCCCAGACTGCATCGGATGGCGAATTACATTGAAAACAACTTAGGCGCATTGGCAGGTAATTTTTATTTTGGTTGTTTACTCGGTGGTATGGCAGCGCTAGGCGTGCTACTCGGGCTGCCGATTGATATTCGCCATATTACTTTTTCATCCGCCTTTGTTGGGTTCTCCTTGGTAGGGCTGGATTTTCAATTTACCCCAGAGATGGCAGTTATGGCGGTGCTGGGTGTATTGCTGATTGGCACGGTCAATCTTTTGGTGAGTTTTACTTTAGCGCTCTATGTAGCCATGAAGTCACGCCAACTAAGTTTTGCGCAATGGCGCGCGCTGTTTAAGGCAGTTTTTAGTAAACTTAGACATGAGCCTAGGGTGTTTTTCTTGCCACCTAAAGACACTCCCTCTCAGTCAGCACTTGAGCACGATTGAGAGGGCGACTCGCTACGAGTCAGTCTGGTCGTCATCTGTAACGTCGCCATCGTCTTCGTGATGGCTTTCGCTGCTTGTAATCTCACGCAGCAACTTAAACAGTTCACGACTGCTTTTCGGCGGTTTGTTTTGCTCTTGCTCACGCTTCGCATTACGTATCAGTGTACGAAGCTGTTGCGTATCGATATTGGGATACTCGGTCATAAACTCAGCTAGCGCGTTATCTTCTGCAATTAAGCGGCTACGCCAGCTTTCTAGGCGATGAAAGAAGGCGTTTTCTTCGTTGTTTTTGCCATCCCATTTTTCAAATTGCTCTAAGATAGGCGCGACATCAACATTACGCATTAAACTGCCAATATATTGGCGTTGACGGCGTGATGCACCATTCGCGGTGATGCGTTTGGCTTCTTTTACTGCATCTAGCAGCGTTTCAGGTAAATCTAGCTTGGCAAGTTTATCCTTGGAAAGCTCAACGAGCCTGACGCCAAGGTCTTGTAGCTCATCCATCGCCGCTTTACGCTTGGTTTTACTGATGGGCTCGAGCTCATCTTGTTCATTTTTTTGCAATTCAGTTGTCTTGTTCGGTTTCATGGTGGGTTATGATAACAGTTTTTACCAAAGAGCTAATCTGTGACTGAATATTTAGAAGCAAAATCTGGTTTTTCTTACAGCCCAGAAGACTTACAAGAGATGAGTGCAAATGTCGTGCGCCTTGCAAAAAATGTGGGCGCAAGTGCGGCAGAAGCTGAAATTAGCTTTGGTTTTGGTCAAAACGTCTCTGTGCGCATGGGCGAGACAGAAACGATTGAATATAATCGTGATAAAGGTATTTCGGTCACCGTGTATTTCGGTTATCAAAAAGGCCATGCGAGTACCTCTGACTTATCTGCTAAAGCTATTGAAGATACCGTAGCTGCTGCTTGTAATATTGCGCGATACACCGCCAAAGATGAATTTTGTGGTTTGGCGGATGCTGAGTTGATGGCGAAAGATATTCCCAATTTAGATTTGCATCACCCATGGGCATTGTCTGTTGATGGTGCGATTGAGCTAGCGAAGCAATGTGAGTCTGCGGCATTGGCGGTAGATAAACGCATTACTAACTCTGAAGGCGCTTCGGTATCCACTTACGAAGGGTTGTTTGCCTATGCTAATAGCCATGGTTTTGCAGGTGGCTACGCCAGCTCGCGGCATGGCTTTAGTTGCTCAGTGATCGCCGAAGAGGGTGACAGCATGCAGCGTGATTACTGGTACACCAGTGCCCGTGCCGCTGAAGATTTAGATTCAGCCGAGCTTGTCGGACGCCGTACTGGCGAGCGCACAGTGCGCCGCTTGGGATGTCGCCGCGTCAAAACGGCGCAGGTGCCAGTATTGTTTGAGGCATCACTTGCTTCTGGTTTAATCAGTCATTTAATCAGTGCTATTTCAGGTGGCAGCTTGTATCGAAAATCCTCTTTCTTGCTGGATAGCTTGGGCAAGCAAGTGATGTCTTCGCATATCAACATTCAAGAGTTGCCGCATGTACCGCGTGGCTTAGCCAGCAGCCCGTTTGATAATGAGGGGGTGGCTACCAAAGCACGTGCTCTGGTGCAAGATGGGGTATTGCAAGGCTATGTGCTTTCTAGCTATTCAGCGCGTAAGCTTGGCATGCAGACCACAGGCAATGCGGGAGGCAACCATAATTTAATCGTGAGCCACGGTGATTTGGATTTTGCTGGGTTAGTGAAGGCCATGGGTACAGGCTTGATCGTGACGGAATTGCTTGGGCATGGGTTAAATATGGTCACAGGCGATTATTCGCGTGGCGC
The DNA here is from genome assembly GCA_036504995.1 of Methylophilaceae bacterium. Lineage (GTDB taxonomy): Bacteria > Pseudomonadota > Gammaproteobacteria > Burkholderiales > Methylophilaceae > DASXUG01. Next base: position 35,226 of record DASXUG010000017.1, read on the forward strand.
TGCAGGGTTCTGGGTGGAAAATGGTGTGATTGCCTACCCAGTGGAGGAGATTACTATTGCGGGTAATTTGGCTGATATGTTTAAGCAGATTGTGGCCATTGGCAATGATGTCTTTATGCAAGGTTCTAAGCAAGTCGGTTCCATTTTAATTGAACGTATGACCGTGGCAGGGGAGTAGTGTTGATTTTGTGCTTTAAATGGATTGTGGCAAATAAAAAATCCCCGAACTCGGGGATTTTTTATTTAGATCAGAAAGTTGTAATATTTACTGAGCGGTTGTTGCTAGCGTTGTAGCATTGGTTTTGTCTGCGTCTCCCGCAACAGGTATTGCAGCTGGCAGCGTAGCATCGGCCGAAGTTGGTGCATTTGCTGCTGGTGCAGCTTCAGATTTCGTGGGTGCAGGTTCTGGCTGTGCTGGCGCATTATCTATGCCATCTTCCTCCTGTGGGAACTCACTTTTACCTGCGCCATCTTGAATTTCAATTTTGCGATGTTGCATATAGGCATCTCGCATAAATGCGTATGGGTCTAGTGCGGCATCGTCAATTAAATCACTGGCTGGCAACAGATTTGCGCGTGTATCTAAGCCACGGAGTAAACGCGTTTGATTGCGTGCACGCACATCATTGATGTAGCTGACAGGGTCAAATGCATAAGTGTCCACCACAAGACCTGCTGTGTCACGCAGTGTGCTTGGGCCAAAGAACGGCAATACGGTAAAGCCGCCATCACCCACACCCCAAACGGCTAAGGTTTGACCAAAGTCTTCGTGATTTTGCGGAATGCCATCCATAGAAGCCACATCAATCAAACCACCAATACCCACAGTGGTGTTGATTGCAAAGCGACCAATATCGGTCATTGCTTTGCTCAGCTTGAATTGCAGTAAATCGTTGATAGCAGTGATCAGTGTACCAATATTGCTAAAGAAGTTGCTCACACCTGTTTTAATAGGTGGCGGTGTTACCGCCTTGTAAGCACCTGCAATAGGCTTAATAACGGCTTTGTCAGCAACGTCATTAAATTTATATACCGCACGGTTGTAGCCCTCGTAAGGGTCTTTATTACCAGTGGTGGCGCAACCAGAAATCATCAGCGCGGCGCAAATGATAATGCTGGTTGTGAAAGATTTGATACGCATACGGAATCCCAAAAAAATATAGAGTGGTATTGTTATTACTATTAGCTATTTTCACTTTAACTTAGCAGGCAAGCCTTGTCTATGCTTATTCTGAATGAATTGCATTAGGTGTGACAAAAAATTAATGGCAAAGTAAGTTCATTAGACCGATTTGTTTACTATTTTACGCCTTTAATCAGTATTGGTGCAATGGTATTAATTTGGATCACAGTTTTTTTGAGTATAGCTCAAGCGCTAGTTTACGTTGCAATGCATGTGTTACGACAGGCTCTGGATATCGAGCAAGCAGCGCTTTTCCAGACAGCCATGGTGCATGAATGTGTTTATTATCAAGCTCATTCAATTCAGGCACGTATTTACGGATAAAGTTTCCTTTGGGGTCAAATTTCTCAGACTGTGTAATGGGATTGAATATCCTAAAATAGGGCTGTGCATCACAGCCTGTAGAAGCCGCCCATTGCCAACCACCATTGTTGGCAGCAAAGTCAAAGTCGATAAGTTTTTCGGCAAAATAGCGCTCGCCCCAACGCCAGTCTATCAGTAAATCTTTCACTAAAAAACTGGCAGACACCATGCGTAGCCGATTGTGCATATAGCCTGTTTGATTAAGTTGTCGCATTGCGGCATCCACTAACGGGTAGCCCGTTTGCCCATTACACCAGGCTGTAAATAGCTGTGTGTCGTTTGGAAAGGATAATGCATCGTATTCCAGTTTATAAGCACGACCTTCTGCCAAGTCGGGGCGATGGTGCAAAATTTGAAAGTAAAAGTCTCGCCAAATTAGCTCGCTTAACCAGGTTTGGGCTCCTTCGCCTGCTGTTTGCCACGCGGTGCGCATCAATGCTCGGGTAGAAATGGTGCCGAAGCGCAAGTGTGTCGATAGGTAGGATGGCCCTTTGATTGCAGGGAAGTTCCGTGCTTCTTGATAGTGCTCAATGCGTGTTTTAAAGTCATCAAACAAGGTATATGCCCCAGACATCCCCGTGGGTAATTTAAGCTGGGTAGCGTTAAATCCCATATGTTCCAAGCTGGGTAGATTCCACTCATGATATAAATTGTCTTCAGTCGAGGGCGCTAAGTTTTGAATATAAGCCTCAACAGGATAGGCTTTGAGATAAAAGTCATTGAGGGTATTGAGATAGGCATTTTTGTAGGGCGTAAATACACTATAAGGCTTACCTGCTTGGGTAAGTATTTCATCTTGCTCAAAGATTACTTGGTCTTTGTATTGGTGAAAGGCTGCGCCTGTTTTTTTGAGAGAGGCTGCTACTACGGCATCACGCGCAATCGCACTTGGCTCGTAATCGCGGTTGCAATATACAGCTTGTATGTTTAATTGAGCCGCCAGCTTGGGGATTTCATCCGTGGCTTTGCCATGCCCTATCAGTAAATTTCCACCTTTGGCTTGTAGCGAAGCTTTGAGTTCGCCCACACTTTGCCAAATAAACTCAACACGACGATCTGATTTATCGGTGAGTTGATCTAATATTTCGGTATCAAATATAAATACGCAATATACAGCGTGAGAATGCTTAAGCGCATGGTAAAGCGCGGCGTGATCGGTGTCACGTAAATCGCGCCTAAACCAAACTAACGAGGTGTTATAGATATCTGTCATGTTGAGATGCCGTTAATCGAATCTCATTTTAACAGTAGCTGCAGCAAAAGACTGCGGTATCTGAGCTATTTACCCTCTGGGGCCAAATATATACTTTTCCTGAGTATTGTGATGTTTCGTGTCTAACATACCGAGTCGATTTTGTAAGTCTAAAGCTAAAGCTAAAAGTGCTTCATCCGCTTCGGCATTAATGCGGTCAAAAATAGCGCTGGCGTATGCTTTATCATTGATGATTTTTGCGGGATTGACTGGGCCAATGACCTTGCGCGCGGCGACTGCGAATTTTGATAATAATATTAAGAGGTCGTTATTCATCGTCTAGCCAAGTTTCCGAAAGCTTGCGATACGTATCGCAAATGCTAGTCAGTAAGCAAGTAGTGTACCTTACCTATTCTCGATGATAGGGGTGATTTTGTATGACAGTATGCGCTCTATATAGCTGTTCTGTGAGCAAAATGCGCACCATGCCGTGCGGTAATGTGAGTTTTGACAAGCTCCAGAGCCAATCGGCTTTTTGCTTAATGCTCGGGTGTAGTCCATCTGCACCACCAATGATCAGCGCGATGTCCTTGCCGCCTGCTAGCCATGTGGTCATTTTGTCGGCAAGCTGTAGTGTGGTGACCTCTTGCCCGCGCTCATCAAGCGCGATTAAATAGCTTTTGCCTGCCGCCTCTAAAATGCGTTTGGCTTCAGCTTCTTGCACCACCTCACTATTTTTGCCTGAGGCACGTTTGTCGGGTTTGATTTCGATGATTTCAGTGGTCATCTCACGCGGCATGCGCTTCAGGTATTCTGCGCATGCAGTCTCCACCCAGTCGGGCATTTTGTGACCGACTGAGATGATGTTCAGTTTCATACTGGAGGATTTGCGGGCTTAAGCGACAGAAGCGAGTTGAAATTACTTATTTGGACTTCATGGTGTCAGAGGTGATATGCGCGCTGCGGCGACTTTCTGCCTCGCCCCATAGTTGTTCTAGGTTGTAATATGCACGTGCAGTCGGGATCATAATGTGCACCACAATATCATCTAAATCAACTAACACCCACTCACCATCTTTTTCGCCTTCAGTGCCGCGTAAAGCGACGCCTTTTTCGCGTAATTTTTCACGCACGTTATCGGCAATTGCCTTACATTGGCGGGTAGAGTTACCGCTAGCGACGATCATGTAATTGGTCAGTGAAGTGAGCTTGCGCACATCCATCACGCTAATATCAAAGGCTTTTATATCTTCCAGCGCGTCAACGACGGCGGCTTTCATGAGTTCTAATTCCAAGGGGTGGGTACTTTCGGGGTAATGTTCAGTTTGTAAAGTTGAGCGCTAAGCGGCTTGTGCAGGTATCGCGCTGCGCAAATCTTTGATGCGGTTTTGCTCATCTACATAAATCAATTGCGGTTTAAATGTTTCAAGCGCAACCTCTGGGTAAATCGCATAGCTGGCAATAATCACAATATCTTGTGGGTCGGCTTTATGCGCCGCTGCGCCGTTGACCGAGATAATGCCTGAGTTGCGCTCAGCACGAATTGCATAGGTACTAAAACGCTCGCCATTTGTCACATTGTAAATATCAATGCGCTCATATTCTTTGATATTCGCCGCATCAAGCAACACCTCATCAATCGCACAAGAGCCTTCGTAACCCAATTCTGAGTGGGTGACGGTGACACGGTGCAACTTAGATTTGAGCATGGTTCTTTGCATAAAATGGACTTGAGTTAACAAGGTTTGTAGTAACTAAATGGATGATTATAAAGCAAAAGGAAGGGATTGTCTAAAAGCTGATGGGCCTGCATGAGCTAAGTTTTGATTTGTACAATATCTATCAACAGTTAATTCTAGGCTTGCTGGTCAAGCCGAATCTAGTTTATATGTGCTAGTTGTGCTGCAATATCCCCATTTAATGAGGCCATAAACCGCTCTACAGCGCGCGTATAATCGTTATCTAAACCAAGGTTATCGTTGATTTCTCCATGTGATAAATCTTGAGGTAAAACCTCTACACGAATATTGAAACGCTTTGCTTGTATTGCGTAATTTTCCGCTTGTGCACATGGCTTATCCGCGCGCTGTGTGGAGCAAACAGCTAGCAATGGGCGGGCTTGTTGCGTCAGTTGATGGTAGGGGGAGGCTTTTTGCCATATGCTTGAATCTGAGCCAAAGGCTTCGTCATAAAAACCTAAATGTTTGTTCGACATGATTTTTGGAACATCCATGGCAGCGCTGTCTAGGGAGACAGTTCCCAGCCAAGGTGAGCCACCAGCATTGCTGACAAGTTGCGGGTTGGAAGATAACAGGCTCACAATATGAGCGCCAGCAGAATGCCCCATCAAGATTAGATTTTCAGGATTTCCGCCCCATTGGGTCGCGTTTTTTTGCACATAAGCTATGGCTGTTGCTACGCTTTCAGCCTGTTCATATGCCATATATTCAGGCAGCATTGGATAATTAATGGATACAAAAATAAAGTTTTGATTCACCCAGCGATTCACTTTATTCAAAAACACTTTACCCATAGTTTTGTCACCGATTTTCCACGCTCCACCATGCACCATTACGATCACGGGCGAGTGTTTTGCGTTTACAGGGGCATAGATATCCAAGCGTTGTTTCGGATTCTGCCCGTAAGCAATGTCACGGGTAACTTGAATGTTTTGAGACAAAGAGGCATTTTTACCTTTGTCTTGCATGTGTTTTTCAATACGGTCTCGCAACAGTCCTGCATTAGCTACCGATGTAAATAGCAGGGCAACTAAAGTTAAGCATGTCAGCACAAACCTTGTCATGATGGTATTTCTAAATTATCAATCAGGCGTGTTGAGCCTAATTTCGCAGCCCCTAACACGATCAGGGTATGGTCGTGAGCATTGGGAGATAACAGTGTCTTGGCAGAGCGAATACTGATGTAATCCACTATCCAGCCAAGTTGGGTGAGGAATTGCGTGGTTTGTTGTTCAATCGCTGTAAAATCTCGGTTACCTTTTTGTATGGCTTCTGCCACCAATTTTAGCGCTTTGTGTAGGCGTGGGGCTTCACCCCGTTGCATTGGTGTCAGGTAACCGTTACGTGAGCTCATGGCTAACCCGTCTACTTCACGCATCGTGTCTACGCCAATAATTTCAACATTAAGGTTAAACTGGCGCACCAGTTCACGAATAATAAATAACTGTTGATAGTCTTTTTTGCCAAATACCGCCACGTTTGGTTGGACGATATTAAATAACTTCATTACGACGGTCGCAACGCCTGCAAAGTGTCCAGGACGCACTGCGCCGCATAGCTCGCTGGCGATGATCGATGGTGTGATGGTCATGCTTTGGTTTAGGTCGTTACCATCAAAATCAGGATACATTTCCTGCACGTTAGGCGCGAACACAAAATTTGCACCGATTTGTTTTAATTTGTCACAATCTGCTTCCAACGTGCGGGGATAACTGGCTAAATCTTCATTTTTTCCAAACTGCAGTGGGTTCACAAATATGCTAACCACCACACATGTTGCGTGTTGTTTTGCCATTTCGACCAGTTTGATGTGGCCTGCATGCAAATTACCCATGGTAGGTACAAAGGCGATAGAGACTTGATTTTTGAGCGCGGTACGAAGTTCGCTGATGGTATGAATAATTTGCATGCGTTTAACTGATAATGTAGTTGTTTAGTAGCTATGTTCTGGCGCAGGGAATGTTTTATTTTTGACGCATTCCACATAAAGTTTTACCGCCTCCTGCACGCTACTGGTGTCTTTTAAAAAGTTGCGTACAAAGCGAGGGGATTTAAACTCTTCAGGCTTTTTGCCCGCAATCCCAGTATAAATGCCGAGGAGGTCTTGTAAAACAAGTACTTGCCCGCTGCAATCAACCCCCGCACCTATGCCGATGGTGGGTATTTTGATGCTGTCGGTAATTTTTTTAGCAAGGCTGGCAGGTACCATTTCTAAGAGAACCATACTTGCGCCAGCATCGGCCATGGCGATGGCATCTTTTAAAATTTTCTCTGCGCTTTCTTCGGTTTTGCCTTGAATTTTATAGCCACCCAGTTGGTTGACCGATTGCGGAGTAAACCCTAGATGTGCGCAAACTGGAATGCCGCGCTCAACCAAGTAGCGTGCGGTATGCACCCTGTCGCCGCCGCCCTCAAATTTGACGATATGTGCGCCTGACTTAATCAGCCATTGCGCATTTTTAAAGGCGGCTTCGTTGTCATGCTCGTAACTCCCAAGCGGCATGTCGGCCATAATCAGCGTGTTGAGTGCACCAGCCGACACATTTTTAGTATGGTAAGTCATGTGGTGCATACTGACGTTTAGGGTGTTTTCTGCACCTTGTAGTACCATGCCGAGTGAATCACCAACTAATAGAATATCGACGCCTGCAAGCTCCATCAGTTTGGCAAAGGTGGAGTCATAGCAAGTGAGCATGGCGACTTTTTCGCCATTGGCTGCGAGGGTTAGGAGTTCAGATAATTGCATACAGGCTTTGTAACTTAATCAAAGTTGGGGTTAAAAAACTCGCGTCTGCCGCGAATTTTTGAAATGCGATCAATCAGCAAATCGAGCGCTTCTTCACTTTTGGTAATGTTGAGCTTTTCATTATTGACAATGAGTAGCGGTGCACCCTCATACTGGTGGAAAAACTCACTATAGGCTTCTGATAAGCGCTCAAGATATTCGCGTGGAATTTCTTGCTCGTAAGCAATTTTACGCTGCTCAATACGCTCTAGCAGAAGATCTACGGGGGTTTGCAGATAAATCACCAAGTCTGGTGTGGTGGTTTGTAGCTGCATATGCTGGTACATTTGGCGGTACAAGGCGAACTCTTCATCGTCCAAATTTAAACGTGCAAAGAGTGGATCTTTTTCTAGAAAAAAATCAGCGATGGTGCCGGTGACTTCTGAAAACATGTCGCGTTGCGTTAAATCGCGAATCTGATTGCAGCGCTGAAATAGAAAAAACAATTGTGTTGGTAGTGCGTAGCGCGGTGCATCTTGGTAAAAGCGCGGTAAAAATGGGTTGGCATCTGCATTTTCGAGCAATAAGTTGACGTTGTAGCGCTCGGCTAACTTTTTAGCGAGCGTGGTTTTCCCGCAGCCTATAGGTCCTTCAATGACGATGTAAGGGTATTTTTCTATGATACTCATGAGTTTCGCAGTGCTTGAAGTTGAATCATAAATGCATAATTAAGCATGCATTTTCGTTATTGTAGGGCTTCATGTGCTTATTATCTACCAAGATTATTGTGTGGTGACCCGCTTTGCTAACGCTAGAGTTTTACAATTCCTTGATTTTTCAGAGATAGTTGTGCAGCTAAATCTGCTGCCTTGCCGTAAGTACCTATTAAAATATCTGGTGCTATTTCCGCCAGCGGCAGCATTACAAATGCGCGTTCATGCATACGTGGATGTGGCACGGTGAGCGTTTCTGTATTGATACTGTCGTTGTCGTATAACAATAAATCTAAATCCAACACGCGCGGCGCATTGGGGAATGGGCGTTCGCGGCCGAAGGTTTGTTCAACCGCTAAAATCGCTTCGAGCAGTGCATGGGGTGTTAAATCGGTGTTTATTTCAGCCACTGCGTTGATAAAGTCGGGCTGGTTATCGTAGCCTACAGGCGCAGTTTTATAGAGCGATGAATGTCGTACTAAAGTTGTTTTGGGCAGTTGTTTTAGCGCCTCAAAAGCATTTAACACTTGTTGCTGTGGCGATTGTAAGTTGCTGCCGAGGGCAATAAAAGCGGTGGTCATACGATGAAACTATGCTTGCGATGTACCGCTACCAGCTGGCTTTTTACGGCGACGGCGGCGTTTCACAGGCTCAGTGTTAGGTTTTAGCATAGCGGTACGCGTCTCACCTGTGGCATTAGCGAAGTTGGTCCACCATTCACCAAGCTCGGCAGATACTTCGCCAGACTCGCAGCGCAACAGCAGAAAGTCATAAGCCGCACGGAAGCGAGGATTTTCTAGCAAGCTAAATGGACGCTTACCTGCGCGTTGTTCAAAGCGCGGTTGCAGACCCCAAATTTCTTTCATTGTTGCGCTATAACGCTTATGAATCGCCAGTTTTTCTGCCTGAATATCGATTACTTCGTTCATGGCAAAATGCAAGGCAGGAATTGGGCGCTCGCCCTGTTTTTGATAGACAGCCCAAGCCGTAAGCACCTCATGCCAAAGTAATGTAGCAAACAAAAAGCTAGGGGATACAGGTTTTTCTGCTAATACACGATCATCAGTATTTTGTAACGCAAGCGTGACAAATTTTTCGCCCATGGGTTGCTCTAATACCACATCAAGCAGTGGTAACAGGCCGTGATGTAAGCCATGCTTGCGCAGTGCTGTCACGCTTTCAATGGCGTGACCTGATAAAAATAGTTTAAGCATTTCATCAAATAAACGCGATGGCGGAACATCGTGTAGCAGGTCTGCTAATTTGGGAATGGGGGCTTCGGTTGATTTTTCGATCTTCAAGCCAAGTTTTGCAGATAGCCGGATGGCACGCAACATACGCACAGGGTCTTCACGATAGCGTGTGGTTGGGTCGCCAATCATGCGTAAAACACCTGATTGAATATCTGCTACGCCGTTATGAAAATCTAAAATCTCTTCGGTGGCAGGGTCGTAATACAGTGCGTTGGCTGTGAAGTCGCGGCGTACAGCATCCTCCTCTTGGTTACCAAATACATTGTCGCGCAGAATGCGACCACTGTCGGCAATTTGCGCATCATTTTGACCGCTATCCGCCAAGTGGCTACCACGGAAAGTTGAAACCTCTACTGTCTCATCACCAAACATCACGTGCACTAAGCGAAAGCGGCGACCAATAATGCGTGAGCGACGAAACACACGGTTCACTTCTTCAGGGGTGGCGTCAGTTGCAATGTCAAAGTCTTTGGGCTTACGCTGCAACAGTAAATCACGCACAGCGCCACCTACAACAAAAGCCTCAAAACCAGCTTTTTGTAAGCCTTCAGTAGTTTTAATGGCGCCCACACTCAATAAATTGCGGTCGATTCGGTGGGTTTTTGCGGAGATACGTTTCGCCGCGTGTGCTTTGCGTTGCCCCGTTTTGGGTGCATGCGAAGGCGAGGCAGTGGTTGTAGAGGTTTTTGGTTTAAAGACCTTTTGCAGCAGTTTTTTAATCATCAGAGGTGTTGCCCGTACATCCACATCGCTATAAGTAGATAAATTATAACGTAAACTCACCTTGTTTGCGTTTAAACAACGATGCTTGAATATGGCTGGTTATTTTGCTTGCTAGAGTAGAGTCTTAAAAGCCTTAATTTACAGTATCTGCGCCTCCCTATGCTTCCCGATATTCTGAGGGCGTGTAAACGCTTTCGAGCCCATGTTGTTATTCTTTAGCAATCCTTAGTTAGATGTTCATATATTCCCCACACATTTTGAATCCCACTAATTGATGCTGTTATAATCGTGCTTAATTGTGTTTTATTCAAACCTTTTAAGGTAATCCATTATTTTGTTTTTTCAGAAAAAATCACCACCACTGAATGTTAGACGCGAGTCGTCTGCAGAAGCCAGTAAAACGGTCGCTAACCCTTTAGTCAAAGAGGCTTGGTGGCTTGGTTTGTTCGTATTGGGGATGTACTTGGCGCTGATTCTGTTCAGCTATCACCGCCATGATCCTTCTTGGTCGCATAGTGCTAGCGATAGCGCCCAAATTTACAATCTGGGTGGGAGTGTAGGCGCTTGGCTGGCAGATATTCTTTTGTATTTGCTTGGTTTTTCAGCTTGGTGGATCGTGGTTTTTGCGTTTTATGCCATTTGGCTGGTGTATCTGCGTCTGGAAGTGGTAGCCGCGGGTGAGCGCCCTATCATTTGGTTAAACGTGGTTGGTTTTTTGATGTTGCTAGTCGCCTCCGCGATGCTTGAAGCTGGGCATTTGATTGCTTTGTCAGTGCAATTGCCGTTGGCGGCGGGTGGGATGCTTGGCTCTGTGTTAGACGGTGGTTTGCGTGCCATGTTAGGTTACACAGGCTCAACCATGTTGTTGCTGTTGTTGATGGCAGTAGGCTTTAGTCTATTCACGGGCTGGTCATGGATTCTAATCGTTGAAAAATTTGGTGGTGTAATTTTAGACGCGCATGCCTTTATCAAAGCAAAATGGCAAGACAAAAAAGATAGAGAAGTAGGGCGAGTGGCAGAGCAACAACGTGAGGTGTTTGTTGACCAAGAACGTAAGCGTGTAGAAGACCGTGTGCCAGTTAAAATTGAAGTGCCGCAAGTTGAAATCGTTAAAAGCGAGCGGATTCAAAAAGAGCGTCAAGTGCCGTTGTTTGAAACGATGCCGGACTCTCCTTTGCCGCCATTACATTTGTTAGATGAACCGAGTGGCGTAGTTGAGTTGCAGTCAGCAGAAACGCTAGACTTCACTTCACGTTTGATTGAGCGTAAGTTGATGGATTTTGGTATCGAAGTCAAGGTGTTGGTTGCGTTGCCTGGCCCTGTGATTACACGTTATGAGTTGGAGCCAGCCCCAGGTGTGAAAGGCAGCCAAGTCGCTAATTTATCAAAAGATTTGGCGCGCGCTTTATCTGTCGTCAGCATACGTGTGGTGGAAACTATTCCTGGTAAAAGCTGCATGGGTCTGGAGATTCCTAATCCCAAGCGCCAAATTGTTTTCCTTTCAGAAATTCTAGGTTCGCAAGTGTATGCCGATGTGCATTCGCCTTTGGCAATGGCAATGGGTAAAGACATTGCTGGCAAACCTGTTGTGGCTGATTTAGCTAAAATGCCGCACGTATTGGTGGCAGGGACGACTGGTTCAGGTAAATCTGTGGCGATTAACGCCATGATTTTGAGTTTGCTTTACAAGGCCGAAGCCAGCAAAGTGCGTATGATTTTGATCGACCCAAAAATGCTGGAGCTTTCAGTGTATGAGGGCATTCCGCATTTATTAGCCCCTGTCATTACCGATATGCGTCAGGCGGGTAATGCCTTGAACTGGGGCGTGGCCGAGATGGAGCGTCGCTACAAGCTGATGTCTGCTCTAGGGGTGCGTAACTTAGCTGGCTACAATCAAAAAGTGCGTGATGCAATTAAAGATGGTCACCCAATTACACATCCATTTACGCTGACACCAGATAGTCCAGAGCCATTGGAAGAGTTGCCGCTGATTGTGATTGTGATTGATGAGTTAGCTGATTTAATGATGGTGGTCGGTAAAAAGGTTGAAGAGCCTATTGCTCGTTTAGCACAAAAAGCGCGTGCCTGTGGCATCCACTTGGTGGTGGCAACCCAGCGCCCTTCTGTGGACGTAATTACTGGCTTAATTAAAGCTAATATTCCTACACGTGTGGCATTTCAGGTTTCTAGTAAAATTGACTCGCGTACTATTCTTGATCAAATGGGCGCTGAAGCTTTGCTGGGACAGGGGGATATGTTGTATCAACCGCCTGGCACTAGCTACCCACAACGTATCCATGGCGCGTTTGTCAGTGATGCAGAAGTACATCGCGTGGTGGATTATCTTAAGATGCAAGGTGAACCAAACTATATCGAGGGCATTCTTACAGGGGCAACAGAAGAAGGTGGTGAGCTTGGTGAAGTGAGTGAGGGGGGTGGTGAAGCTGATCCGCTTTACGACGAAGCCGTTGCTATTGTGTTAAAAACACGCCGCGCTTCCATTTCATCTGTGCAGCGCCAATTGCGTATCGGCTACAACCGTGCGGCGCGTCTTATTGAAGAAATGGAGCGAGCAGGTTTGGTTTCAGCCATGCAGAGCAATGGTAACCGAGAAGTCATTGCCCCAAACTCACAATCATGATTGAGTAAGAAATTTATGAAAAATTTAGTATTAAAAGCCTTAACCGCAGTGTTGCTAGTACCACTTATTGCCCATGCGAGTGGGGTGGAGCACTTTAAGTCTTATTTTAAAAATATTAGCAGCATGCGTGCCGATTTTCACCAAGTCGTGACTGATAAGCAGGGCAATGTGTTGCAAACGTCAGATGGTAAAATGCAGTTGCAACGCCCAGGTTTATTCCGTTGGGATTACGACGCCCCCAATAAACAGCAAATTGTTGGCGATGGTCAGAAAATCTGGCTTTACGATATAGATTTAAACCAAGTGACAGTGCGTGATATGGCTAAAGCTGTAGGCGGTACGCCTGCCGCTTTGCTGGCGGGCAACAATGATGTCGAAAAGTATTTTAAGCTAAAAGATACCAGCCGTAAGGGTGACTTGGAATGGGTTTTAGCCACTGCAAAAGACAAAGAGGGTGAGTTCGACCGCGTGTTTTTTGGCTTTAATGGGGATGAGCTAGCCGAGATGGAGTTACACGATAACTTTGGCAATCGTACCAATATTGTGTTTAGCCATTTTGAACGCAACCCTAAGCTCACCAACGCTTCATTCTTATTTAAACCACCTCAGGGCACGGATGTCGTCGGCGAATAGTCTTTTTGAGCCGAACCAGCCGCAAGCGCCACTTGCAGAGCGGCTGCGCCCTAAGCATGTCGATGAGGTCGTAGGGCAAGGTCATCTGCTTGGTCAAGGCAAGCCGCTGCGCTTAGCATTTCAATCGGGCAAACTGCCCTCCATGATTTTATGGGGCCCCCCAGGCGTGGGTAAAACCACGCTTGCACGATTGATCGCCAATACTGCAGACGCCGAATTTATTGCGGTTTCTGCTGTGTTATCTGGCATTAAAGATATACGTGAAGCGGTTGAGCGTGCCGAACATACCTTGCAGCAATCAGGCCGCAAAACCATTTTATTTGTCGATGAAGTGCACCGATTTAACAAGGGTCAGCAAGACGCGTTTCTGCCTTTTGTGGAAAGTGGTTTAATTACCTTTATCGGCGCAACCACGGAAAATCCTTCGTTTGAAGTGAATAGCGCTTTGCTTAGCCGTGCGCAAGTCTTTGTATTAAGTGCATTATCTGAGGCTGAGCTGGGTTTGTTACTGGATCGTGCCCGAGAAGAAATGGCATCGACCATTCCACTCACTACTGAAGTACGTGAGCAGGTCATCGCTTATGCTGATGGCGATGCGCGTCGTTTGCTTAATTTTGTAGAAGGGCTGCTCAATGCTGCGTCAGCGGCCGATGTGGCAGAAATTGATGAAGTCTTTTTGCAAACCACCATGGCAAGCAAGTTACGCCGTTTTGATAAAGGTGGCGAAGCCTTTTATGATCAGATTTCGGCACTGCATAAATCTGTGCGCGGCTCCAACCCAGATGCTGCTTTATACTGGTTTTTACGCATGTTAGACGGTGGGGCTGACCCTATGTATTTGGCGCGCAGAATTGTGCGTATGGCGGTGGAAGATATTGGCATCGCCGACCCGCGCGCGCAAACCATGGCACTCGAAGCCTGCCAAATTTATGAGCGACTAGGCTCACCAGAAGGTGAGTTGGCATTAAGTAATGCAGTAATCTACTGTGCAGTTGCTGCCAAAAGCAATGCGGCTTATATGGCCTATAATCAAGCCAAAGCCTTTGTCGCACAAGATAAATCGCGCCCTGTGCCCTTGCACTTGCGCAACGCGCCAACTAAGTTGATGAAAGCCTTAGATTACGGTAAAGAGTACCGTTATGCACATAATGAACCAGAGGCTTATGCTGCGGGCGAGCACTATTTTCCTGAGGATTTGGCCCCGATTCCGTTTTATCAGCCCACACCGCGCGGTTTGGAAGGTAAAATAGCAGAAAAATTAAATCACCTTAAAGATTTAGACCGACAAAAATTAAATAGCAAAGCGAAAAAGTAAATGTTAGATATTCAAGCCCTTAGAAATGATTTAGATGCTGTCGTTGCCAAGTTAGCCGCACGTAAATTTGAATTTGATACCGCTAAATTTAGTGCATTAGAAGCTGAGCGCAAAACCGTACAAACACGCACGCAAGATTTACAAGCCAAACGTAACGCCACTTCAAAAAGCATCGGTATTGCTAAATCTAAAGGTGAAGATGTTAGCGCTATTATGGCGGAAGTTGCAGGCCTAGGTGAGCAGCTTAAAGTAGATGAAACTCGCTTGACAGAGATTCAAACCGAGTTACAAAACTTGTTGTTAAACGTACCCAACTTACCACACGAAAGCGTGCCCGTTGGAAAATCAGAAGAAGATAATGTTGAAGTTCGCAAAGTTGGTATTCCTCGTACGTTTGATTTTGCAATCAAAGACCACACCGATGTTGGTATGCCGTTAGGTTTGGATTTTGATACTGGCGCTAAACTTTCAGGTGCGCGCTTCACTTTAATGCGTGGACAAATTGCTAAGCTACACCGTGCTTTGGCGCAGTTTATGATTAACACGCAAACTGAGCAGCATGGCTATGAAGAGTGTTACACGCCTTATATGGTGAATGCTGAAACCCTATTGGGTACGGGTCAATTACCGAAGTTTGAAGAAGATTTGTTTTCTTTGGCACATAACGATAGCAAACTGTATTTAATTCCGACTTCTGAAGTTACCCTAACCAACACCGTGCGCGATGAAATCGTGCCGCTGGAAAACTTGCCAATTAAGCTTACTGCACATACCCCATGCTTCCGTTCAGAGGCTGGTTCTTATGGGCGTGATACACGTGGCATGATACGTCAGCATCAGTTTGATAAAGTTGAAATGGTGCAAATTGTACATCCTGAAAAAAGCTATGAGGCTTTGGAGGAGATGGTGGGCCATGCTGAAAATATCCTTAAAGCGTTGGAGTTGCCTTACCGTGTAGTGTCTCTGTGCACAGGCGATATGGGTTTTGGCGCAGCAAAGACCTATGACTTGGAAGTGTGGTTACCTGCGCAAAATACTTACCGTGAAATTTCTTCCGTGTCTAATTGCGAAGCGTTTCAAGCACGTCGCTTGCAAGCGCGCTTCCGTAATGAAAACGGCAAGCCTGAATTAGTGCATACGCTCAATGGTTCTGGTTTGGCGGTCGGCCGTACCTTGGTCGCTGTGCTAGAAAATTACCAAAACGCCGATGGTAGCGTGACAATTCCCAAAGTGTTGCAGCCGTATATGGGCGGTAAGGAAAACATCAGCCTATAACTCTAGTCTTATTGAACTAGCGCTGTATGGATTGTGGGGTCGTTGGCTTCTTCCAGCAAATTAAAATCTGGCAGGATAGATTGATGCTTAGGTTGGTAGCGTTCTAGAATTTTTTGATAGGTACGAATAGATTCAACAAATACGACGGGCGCACCTCCACTGGCATAGCCGTACTTCAGGGTAGAGTAGTATTCGGCCTTATTCAGCAAGGGCAAGGTTTTTTTCAAGTCTGCCCAGCTGTCTGGATTGAGTTTTAAGCGCTGCGCCAGCACTCTTGCATCCTCAACGTGGGCATAACCAATATTGTAAGCCGCTAGCGTAAACCAAGTCCTATCCGGCTCAGGGATGCGTTTAGGAATCAGCTCTTTCAGCAGGTTAATATACTTTGCCCCGCCCATAATACTCTGCCGCGCATCTAAACGATCGGATACACCCATTCTGTCAGCCGTGTCCTCGGTCAGCATCATCATGCCGCGCACGTTGGTGGGTGAGGTGTTGAGTCTATCCCAATGCGATTCTTGATAACTAATTGCTGCGATTAAGCGCCAATCCAGATTCGTTTGTTCCTGCGCCTCTTTAAACAACTTGGAGTACTTGGGTAATAGTTGCTGGCTGCGGGTTAAGAATGCGGTGACATCCATATTATCCAAGCGCTCTACATGGCCGTAGTAGCGGTCTATTAGATTGCGCAAAGTGCCATCTTTTTTTATCTGAGTGAAAAAAGCTTCTGCTTTTTTATACAGTTCTGGTTCACCACGCTGTGGCATTGCCCAAGCGATTTTTTCAGGTTGACCCAAAGCCATGCCTTTACCTAAGTTGGGATAATAGTTCGCTAGTAAATCAATTAAATGGTCGTCAGCCACGGTGTAATCAATCGTGCCACTCGCCACTTGCTCGAGTAATTCATCTGCACTGCTGTTTTTGGGTTCTTGCCAACTTAGGTCTGGATTTTGCTGTTTAAGCGTTCTTAGTCGTTCGGCGTAGCTAGTACCAGCTGGCACCATAATTAATTTTTGTGTCAAATCTCGTACATTTTTTGGGGCACTATTTTGTTGTTTGTTATACACCACATACTGCTGTACTTCTTGGTAAGGTTTGGTGAAATTGACTAAACGGCTTCTAATTGGGGTAATGGATAAATCGGCTGCCGCGATATGGGCTTTGCCATTCATCAAGGTGGGGATGACTTTAGAAATATTATCAACGACTAGAAATTTAACTTGATAGTCTGGACCTAAGGATTTCGCGAACAGCATCGCCAAGTCATACTCCAAGCCAGCATGCTCGCCTTCTTCATTGACATAGTATGTATTGGGGCCGTTATGCGTGACGACTACCAGTTCTTTGCTTACGCTAGAAGGCAGTAAAGTCTCTTGTTTAGGGGTAATGGGTTGCTCACAAGCGCTGATAGCAAGGCCCAAAAGTAAAATAAGCAAGGTGCGCATAACTCGCAGTTTTACTAACTTATGCCACTTTGTCTAGTGTTTTTACTTGGTCTAGCATTTTTGCTTGATGTATAGAGTGTGCGATTGAATTAAGCTAGAGTGTCTGACGTACCAAACACTCTAGTTGACTCAAAATGCACTTATTCTTTGATTGTTACAGATTCAATCGTGATCGTTTGAATTGGCACATCGCCACCATCGGTTGGCATATGGGCAATTTTCTGCACTACGTCTAAACCTTTTGTGACTTTACCAAATACTGTATAGCCCCAACCACGCTCGGTTTTATCGGTGTAGTTTAGAAACGTGTTGTTGGTCACATTGATAAAAAATTGCGCGGTGGCTGAGTGCGGGTCGCCGGTGCGCGCCATGGCAATGGTGCCTAATGCGTTAGTAAGGCCGTTATCTGCTTCATTTTTAATCGGTGCACGGGTTTTCTTTTCATTCAGGTCTTTATCCATGCCGCCACCTTGAATCATAAAGTTGGAGATGACGCGGTGAAAAATAGTGCCTGAGTAAAAGCCATCTTTGGCATACTGTACAAAATTAGCAACTGTGTTAGGTGCTTTTTCTTTATTCAACTCAACGACAATTAGGCCTTGGCTAGTTTTGATTTCAGCAACAGGCCCAGCCCAAGCAAGGCTTGCACTCATCAATAAAATGCCTGCTAATGTGGTAGATATTTGTTTTGAAAGCATATGCGTCCTTTGGAAAGTTATGTATTGAATAAGTGAATTAAACCATCTAGCCCGCTATGGTTCAACGCAAAGCTGGCTTGTTGTTGCACAATAGGTTTTGCATGGTAGGCAACGCCAGCAGCTGCAACGCTCATCATTTTGAGGTCATTAGCGCCATCGCCAATCGCTATGACTTGGTCAGCATTTAAACCTAATTGTTCACGAGTTTGAGTTAAAAAATCTGCCTTGGCTTGGGCATCGACAATATTCCCTAAAATATTGCCAGTGAGTTTACCGTCGATAATTTCCAGTGTATTAGATTGTGCAAAGTCTAGCCCGAGTAGTGATTTGACGTGATTCGCAAAAAAAGTAAAGCCACCAGAAACTAGTAGGGTTTTGATATTGTGTTGCTTGCAAGTTTGTATCCAAGCTTGCGCACCAGGATTGAGTTGTAAACGTTCATCAATTACACGTTTTAATGCAGTTTCATCTAGCCCTTTAAGCAATGCAACACGGCGGCGCAGGCTTTCCGCGAACTCAATCTCGCCACGCATCGCGCTTTCGGTAATGGCGGCAACCTGTGGTTTAATCCCTTGCATATCGGCGATCTCATCAATACATTCGATATTGATAAGCGTGGAATCCATATCCATCACCGCTAACCCTATGTTTTTTAATGTAAGACGGTCAGGTACGTAGGCGTAATCGATATTTTCCTTCATGCAAAACTGAACAATTGTAGTCAATATGTTGTCTTGTTTAGGTAGGTAATAAGCATGCTCGCCGATTTGCACAAATTGTACGCCTTGTTGTGCTTGGCTAAGCAGGTAAATGTGATGGAGGTGGTGATCACGAATGTTTTTATTTTGAATAACTAAGCGCATATTCTAGCTTTATTTGAGAAGTAGTTTGGTTTTGCTGGCATGTAGAATCAGAGCATGAATTATACCTAGCCGTGAGAGAGTCGATGTAAGTAATTTATTCAAAACGTCGAATAATAAAAATTTTACATCGAAATCAAATTAGCCATGCGTATGTGGATAGTCTTAATTTTTAAATAATCCTGTTAATTTTGATGGTGTTTGTGTTGATATTAATAAATATCGCTAGGAAGTTTGTGTGCAAAAAGATTTAACTTTAAACGATTTTAATCTGTTGTTAGATAATTTCAATGGCATGATTTACCAGTGTTTGTTTGATGAGCACTGGACTATGGTTTTTCTGAGCGAGGGTTGCTACAAACTAACTGGGTATTTGCCTCGCCAACTTCTTAATAATAATCTAATTTCTTACTCTGATCTTATTGTTGAAGAGCATCGCGAGCATGTCTATCAAGTGAACTCACAAGCGGTCACCAGTAATCAAAGTTTTGATCTGGAGTATTTAATTAAGCATGCAAACGGCCAGTTAGTATGGGTTAATGAGCATAGTGTTCCAGTTTACGACGAGGCTGGAAATATAAAATATATTCAAGGCTATATTCAAGACATTACACAATCTAAAGCCGCAGAAAAGCTGTTGCGTGATACTGAAATGCGGTATCGATCAATCTTTGAAAATTCAATTGATGGTATTTTTCAGACCTCTCCCGAAGGGCGGTATATTGCCGTTAATCAATCGCTGGCTGATATTTATGGCTATTCAAGTTGTGAGACTCTGATTCAGGGCATGCAAGATATTGAAGGTCAATTGTATGTTGAACATTCCAGACGTGAGCAATTTATACAGGAGATGGACCTCCACGGCTCGGTGACAGACTTTGAATCTCAAGTCTATCGTAAAGATAAGTCTATTATTTGGATATCCGAGAGCGCGCGTAAGGTCTATGACGATTCGGGCAGCTTAATTTATTACGAAGGTGCCGTAAGAGATATTACTGAACGTAAGCGTGTGGAAGACGAGGTTGAGTTTCATGCGATGCATGATGGATTAACGGGTTTACCCAATCGCTACTATTTCAACCAAGAGTTACAACAAGGTATTGATCGTTGTCGGTTAACGCATGCTAAATTAGCAGTTGTATTTGTTGGGATAGATCATTTTAGGCTCATTAACGACAGTATGGGGCTGGAAGTCGGTGATCAGTTGCTAATTGCCATGGGTAAACGCATTTCAGAAAATATTCGTGCAGTAGACTTTGTTGCAAGACTGAGTGGAGATGAGTTTGCCATATTGTTAGCCAATGTTGATCACGTTGAGGATATTCGGTATCTAGATGATTTTGAAGTAAATATTCAGCGCATAATGTCGGCATTCTCCCTGCCTTTTGTCATCAATAATCTGGATTATGTGGTTTCATGCAGCATAGGTATGAGTGTTTACCCCCATCATGGGGAAACGGCCAGCAAGCTGTTAAAAAGATCTGACATTGCTCTGCAAGAGGCCAAACGAGCTGGGCGTAAGACCTACAAAATATATAACCAGTTATTGGGCAAAGCCCAAGATGATCGTTTGCTGATGGAGTACAACCTTAGGCTTGCTATTGAAAAAAATGAGTTTCTATTGCATTACCAGCCCAAGGTTAGTTTTGATACCAATAAAGCTGTGGGTGCTGAAGCGTTAATTCGCTGGCAGCCTAAAGATGGACCCATGGTGCCACCTTTATCCTTTATTGAAATCGCAGAGCACTCTGGCTTGATTGTTAGCATAGGAGCTTGGGTGTTAAAGGAGGCTTGCCGCAAAACGCATGAGTGGAATACAAGATTTGGGATTCGCAATACAATTGCGGTCAATGTATCTCACGTACAATTCAGGCAGGAGGGCTTTTTAGCTTCGGTTGAAGCTGCCTTGATGGAAACGGGTTTGCCGCCATCGTTACTTGAATTAGAAATTACAGAAAGTTTGGCTGCTAGTGATGTTGAAACCTTCATAGAAAAGCTGCATTTGTTGAAAAGTATCGGAGTCAGTTTAGCTATTGATGATTTTGGCACTGGCTACTCTAGTTTGACTTACCTAAAAGACTTTCCGATTGACTCTTTAAAAATTGATCAGGCATTCGTTAGAAAGCTTGAAAAAGAGCCTGCTAATGCCGCTATCTTAAAGGCGATTGTGGTGTTAGGGCAGAGCTTAAACATGAAGGTGGTTGCCGAAGGTGTTGAGACTGAGTATCAAAAGGCCTATTTAAGAGCACTCGGCTGCGACTTGTACCAAGGTTTCCTGTTCAGCAAGCCAGTTTCTGAGCAAGCCTACGAGCAGTTGTTGGCTGACAATAACATCAGCTAATATCTACAGCAGGTGGTCTATTAAATTGAGTTTAAGGCGCGACGTATTAACTCATTAGTAGCGTAATCACGCGATTTGCGCGAAAATGACACATTGTTTCAATTTTTCTCAATTTTATTAAAAGCATTGTCATGAATTTACATGAATTCCAAGCCAAACAGTTATTGCAACGTTATGGCATTCCCGTCCCCGTTGGGCAAGTGGTTCAATCTGCAGAAGCTGCTGCTGCTGCCACAAAAGAAATCTCAGGTAGTGCGTGGGTGGTCAAGGCCCAAGTACATGCGGGTGGCCGTGGTAAAGCTGGTGGTGTCAAAATTGTTAAAAGTGATGATGAGGCACAGTCAGTCGCTTATGGTTTACTTGGTAAGTCATTGGTGACCTATCAAAATGCCCCTGATGGGCAGCCTGTTCACCAGTTGTTAGTTGAGCAAACTCTGCCTATTGCACGCGAATTATATTTGTCGATGTTGGTTGATCGTAGTCTTGAGCGTGTGGTAATGGTGGCCTCTAGTGCAGGTGGTATGGATATTGAAGAAATCGCTGCCACACACCCAGAGCAAATCTTGCAAGAAGTGTGCGATCCGCTGAATGGTCTCGTTGATTTCCAAGCGAGAAATATTGCGTTTGCCTTAGGTTTGGCTGGTGATCAAATCAGTGCATTTACCAAATTGGCAAAAGGACTGTATAAATTATTTAAAGAAAATGATCTGGCGTTATTAGAAATTAACCCCTTAATCGTTACCACCGATGGCAAACTCGTTGCGCTCGATTGCAAGATGAGTGTGGATGATAATGCGCTTTATCGTCAAAAATCGCTGGCAGAGCAGCGCGACTGGTCACAAGATGATGCAAAGGAAGCTGATGCACATCATGCAGGTTTAAACTACATTGCACTCAATGGCAATATTGGCTGTATGG
This sequence comes from Methylophilaceae bacterium, assembly GCA_036504995.1. Classification (GTDB taxonomy): domain Bacteria; phylum Pseudomonadota; class Gammaproteobacteria; order Burkholderiales; family Methylophilaceae; genus DASXUG01. The sequence continues at coordinate 57,243 of DASXUG010000017.1, forward strand.
TCAATGGGGCTGGTCTAGCAATGGCCACGATGGATTTGATCCAGTTGCATGGGGGCGCTCCTGCTAACTTCTTAGATGTAGGTGGTGGCGCAACGGCAGAAACAGTCGCTAAAGCCTTTAAAATTATTCTGGCAGATCAGCAGGTTAAAGCGATTTTGGTCAATATTTTTGGTGGCATTATGCGCTGCGATATTATTGCCGAAGGCATTATGACTGCGGTGCGCGAAGTGGGCATTCAAATTCCTGTTGTCGTCCGTTTAGAAGGGACGAACGTTGATTTAGGTAAGAAAATGTTGAGAGAAAGTGGTTTAAATATTATTTCTGCAGAAAACTTAACCGATGCTGCTAAGCAAGCCGTTAATTCTGTAAAACTTAACGCTGCTAAAGACGGCGCGGTGGCATCATGAGTATTTTAATCAACAAAGATACTAAAGTACTTTGTCAGGGGTTTACTGGTAAGCAGGGCACCTTCCACTCTGAGCAGGCGCTGGCTTACGGCACCAAAATGGTGGGTGGTGTAACGCCTGGCAAAGGCGGGCAGTTACATTTAAATTTGCCTGTTTTTAACACCATGCGTGATGCCGTGCGTGAAACTAACGCTAATGCAAGCGTAATTTACGTGCCACCAGCATTCGCCGCTGATTCAATTTTAGAGGCTTGTGATGCGGGCGTAGAACTGATTGTTTGTATTACAGAGGGTATCCCAGTATTGGATATGCTCAATGTGAAGGCAGCACTGAAAGCCAATCATGTACGTTTAGTTGGCCCCAACTGTCCTGGAGTGATTACACCAGATGAATGTAAAATCGGCATCATGCCTGGTAGCATTCATTTGCGTGGTAAGGTGGGGATTGTTTCGCGCTCAGGTACGCTCACCTACGAAGCGGTACATCAAACTACGGCGTTAGGCTTGGGTCAAACTACCTGTGTTGGCATTGGCGGAGACCCTATTCGTGGCATGAACTTTATTGATTGCTTAGCGCTGTTTCAGGCTGACCCAGAGACCGAAGCCATTATTATGGTGGGTGAAATTGGTGGCGCGGATGAAGAGGCTGCGGCTGAATATATTAAGAGCTATGTCACTAAACCCGTTGCTGGATATATTGCGGGGCAAACGGCTCCTAAAGGCAAACGCATGGGGCATGCAGGTGCAATTATTTCGGGTGGTAGCGGTAAGGCTGAAGATAAAATACGTGCTTTAGAGCAAGCAGGCGTTGTGGTCGCAAGTTCTCCAGCAGAGTTGGGTGAAGCTGTGCTAGCGGCAATAAAAGCTTCAAAATAAGGAAAATTGATGCAAATTGGTACTCAAATTAACGTAAAGGTAATCTGGTTTGTCAGTTTGTTGTTGATCATTCTGGCGGGTGGGGTGCATGCGGATGAAGATGTGCCTTACTTGCTCACAGCATCTGCTAAGGGAGACTTAGCAGCCGTGAAAGCGATGCTGAAAAGTGGTGTAAATCCAAATACCAAAGATGCGGATGGTGTAACAGCCTTGATGTATGCGGCACGGAAAAATCAGGCTTTAGCTGCGCAAGCATTATTAGAAAAAGGCGCTAACCCAAACATGCAAGAAAAAACGGGCTGGACCGCACTAATGTTTGCAGCTAAAAAAGACTACTTGCTTACGGTAAATGCATTGCTTGATGGAGGCGCTGATCCTAAGGTTAGAGATGCATCTGGTTGGAGCGCATTAGGGCTTGCCGCGACATCAGGCTTTGCTGACGTCGTGACTACATTATTGCAACACGGGGTCGATGCAAACTCAAAAAGCGATGACGGTAAAACAGTGCTGATGTATGCCGCTAAAAGTGGTGATGTTGCAACGATAGAGGCATTGCTTACTAATGGTGCAAACCCTAGCGCACGTGATCGCTTAGGGGTGACGGCGCTCATGTATGCTGCTAAAGGCGGACAAGTCAAAGCACTTGATACATTGCTAGATAAAGGTGCGGTGCTTGATGAGCAAGATAGCTCAGGGTGGACAGCACTGAACTGGGCTGTGAGTAAAAATCAGTTGGAGGCCATGCGTTTGTTGATTTCCAAAGGGGCCGATGTCAATAATCAAGATACAGGAGGGACGCCGATTCTGCACTTCGCAGTCAATGCTGGTAATGTAGACATGGTGAAATTGTTGATCGCAAGTAAAGTAGATGTGAAAGCCAAAGATCGTTACAGCTTAACTGCCCTTGTATATGCGCTTAAAGGGAATAAAACAGAGATTGCACAGATGATAAAGGCGGCTGGTGGTAACTATTAGTTGGTATGGTTATTTGTTGTTGAAAAGTCAGTCATTAAATTAAGGTCGTAAGTCAATGCAGCAAGTAGTATCACAAATTAGTCTGGCTATTGCGCAAATCAATTGTACGGTGGGTGATCTCATAGGTAATTGCGCTAAGATTGTGCAACAGGCACAGCAGGCCTATGCGCAAGGCGCAAGTTTAATGCTGACGCCAGAGCTGGCGTTAAGTGGTTATCCGCCAGAGGACTTATTGCTACGCGATGATTTTAATCAAGCTTGCCAGCAAGCCCTCAAGGCCTTGGCTGAAAATATCCCAAGCGCGCTCACAGTGATTGTCGGGCATCCGCACAAGCATCATGGTAAATGCTTTAACGCTGCTTCTGTGTTGCAGTCAGGCAAGATTACTCATACCTATCACAAACATGCCCTACCTAATCATACTGTGTTTGATGAGGTGCGTTATTTTGCATCTGGACACGAACCTCTTGTGTTTGAACATCAAGGTATTCGTTGCGGGGTGTTGGTCTGCGCGGATGTTTGGGAGAAAACCCCCGCGCAGCTAGCCAAAAAAGCGGGTGCAGAATTACTATTGGTGTTGAATGCCTCCCCCTATCACACGGACAAGCAATCATCGCGTCATGAAGTTGCACGTAGCCGCGTTGAAGAAACTGGGCTGGCACTGGTATATGCAAATATGGTGGGTGGGCAAGATGAGCTGGTGTTTGATGGTGCTTCATTTGTGCTGGATAAATCTGGGGTTCTGACGCAGCAACTGCCTGAGTTTGTGGAGATGTTGTCGATTGTGCGTATAGATGCGGGAGACCTTGAACCTGTGTCGGCTGAGATTGTACCCACCATGCTTCTTGAAGCATCTGTTTACCGCGCCTTGTGCTTGGGTTTGCACGATTACGTGATTAAAAATGGCTTTCCTAGTGTAGTGCTCGGGTTGTCGGGTGGCATCGATTCAGCGCTTACTTTAGCAATAGCGGTAGATGCTTTAGGCGCAGACAAAGTGCGTGTTGTTATGATGCCCTCTGAGTTTACTGCCAATATGAGTGTGAATGATGCGCATGAAATGGCGCAGCGAGTTGGTGTACGCTATTCAGAGTTGCCGATTAAATCGCTATTTGAAGGTTTTAGAGTGACACTTGCGGAAGAGTTTGCAGGTCTGCCTTTTGATACCGCAGAAGAAAATCTACAGGCTCGTATACGTGGCATGTTATTAATGGCGTTATCCAACAAATTTGGCAGTATTGTGCTTACTACAGGCAATAAAAGTGAGATGGCAGTGGGATACTCCACTTTGTACGGAGACATGGCGGGCGGTTTTTCATTGTTGAAAGATGTCCCCAAGACCTTGGTGTATAAACTTTCAGCGTACCGTAATAGCCTATCACCAGTGATTCCTGAGCGTATCATATTACGCCCGCCTTCCGCAGAGCTAAGGCACGGGCAAACTGACCAAGATAGCCTGCCACCATACGATGTGCTAGACGCTATCATGGAGGCCTATGTTGAGCACGACTGTAGTCGCAAAGACATCGTGGCTCTAGGCTATCGGCAACAAGATGTGTCACGCGTGGCAGACTTGATTGATCGGAATGAATATAAGCGACGCCAAGCGCCAATTGGCGTGCGAATTACGCAAAGAGGATTTGGCAAAGATAGGCGTTATCCTATAACATCCAAATTCAGGTAGCTGAAGTTTTCAGCGTTTGGGTTTCAAGACGTTTAGGATTAAAACTTAGTTAAGAAATTTAGTTAAGTTAAGTGGTAAGATTACCACTAGACGTTGCATTGAAATAGCTGGTAAGAGGCGTGATTTTATTGAATCGCACAATGAGTAGTATGTAATAATAATGACATATTTAGGTAGGGGACCCCAATGAAAAAAATCGAAGCAATTGTAAAGCCATTTAAACTAGATGAAGTACGTGAAGCGCTTTCTGAAATTGGTGTAAACGGTTTAACCGTCACTGAAGTTAAAGGTTTTGGCCGTCAAAAAGGCCACACTGAGTTATATCGTGGCGCTGAGTATGTGGTAGATTTTTTGCCAAAGATTAAAATTGAGTTAGTGGTCGCCGAAGATATGGTTGAATCTGCTATGGATGCCATTGTTAAATCTGCCAGAACAGGAAAAATCGGTGATGGTAAGATTTTTGTGACCTCAGTAGAGCAAGTGATCCGTATTCGTACTGGTGAAACTGGTGAAGCGGCTATCTAAGTTTAACTTCGGCTAAGTCTTGTCTGCTTTTCTAAATATTCCTGCTGTATTTAAAACCATTCTAATGCTATCCATTGCAAACGTTTTTATGACGTTTGCATGGTACGCGCATCTTAAAAACTTAAGTGATAAACCTTGGTATATTGCAGCTTTGCTTAGCTGGGGAATCGCTTTTTTTGAGTATACGTTTCAAGTGCCCGCCAACCGTATTGGTTATACTGCCTTGACCGTTGCGCAACTCAAAATACTACAAGAGGTGATTACACTCACCGTGTTTTTGCCGTTTGCAGTGTATTATATGCATCAGCCACTCAAGTTGGATTTTCTTTGGGCTGGCTTGTGTTTGTTGGGCGCCGTCTACTTTACATTTAGGGGCTAGTACCCCTACCTTTCTGATTGGTCGAATGGTTGATGTTTGATACCTATTAGACAATTATGTACCCATAAAAATAGAAAATCATGCTTATTTGTTCCTGTCAATAGACCAAACGGACTATTGTTGTGAGCTACCAATGCCAATAATATTTTATGGAATCTAAAAGGATTGTTATTAATTTTTTTGGATTTTAATATTTCTATTTGATATATAAAATATGTGGAGGCAATAATGAACACGAAATTGAGAAATTCATATTTAGCAATTGGATTGATGACGATGTCAATTCAAGCGCAGGCGTTAACAGTTAATGGCGTTTTAAGTGATGCTGCGGCTGGTACAACATTAGCAACTGCTTGGCTAGGTGCAAGTAGTGGTGTAACCATTGTGGGCCCCGTAAACTACGTGGGCAGCACTACCACTGGGCAAGCTGGAACTTACACAGATTTAACGCTCAACAGTTCAGTCAGTGATGCTGCACATCCAGATATTGCTTTGGGCAATGGTATTGTGATGACCAGTGGTACTACTGCGATCCCAACCAGTAATACTCAAAGTAGTTTTGGTGTAGATTTAGGCTTGGCTGGAGATCCAGCAATTACCGCACTTAGTGGAAATCCATCATTTGATGCTAACTCACTAAGTTTTAGTTTTAAAGTAGCTAGTGGTATTACTTCAATTTCTACCAATTTTATTTTTGGTTCAGACGAGTATCCAGAGTTCGCGGGAACTTCATTCAGCGATGGTTTTGCATTTATAGTGGATGGTAAAAACTACGCTAAATTTGCTGATGGAAGTGCAGTTTCGCTTAAAACTTTAGGTAGTAATAATAACCTGCTAAACAATACCACAGGTGCTTACGGTATTGAGTATGATGGTATTACTCAAGCGTTGACAATAGATGGCTTGCTGGATAACTCATTGAGCACTCACACCTTGAAGATTGTGATTTCAGATACTGGTGATGGGGTTTATGACAGCGGGGTATTTTTGTCATCATTAAGTGCTGGTAAGTCAGATACTGGTGGTGTTAAGCCGCCACCTGGTGCTGTGCCAGAGCCTGAAGTTTATGCCATGATGTTGGCTGGTTTAGGTTTAGTTGGGTACGCGGCACGCCGTCGTAAAGCTGCTAAATAAATCTAACTATTGGTTTTAAAATCTTTATTGATTGTTACTTTGCCCTCAAGTGAGGGCAATTTTATTCGGCGCATTTAATAGCCCAAATACCTAGCGCCTTGATAAAAGATAAAGCTTACCACCCAGGCCATTGCGAGTGACCACACGATTGACAAAGAGGCATAGCGCCAGCTTCTTGCTTCGTTTTTCAGGGTGATAATGGTAGACAGGCAGGGCGTGTAAATCAGCGTAAATAGCATAAAGCTCATACCTTGCACCCAATCTAATTGGTGTGCCATGGCTTGCATCAGTGCATCGCCTTGCATGCCATATATTACAGCTAGAGAGCCGATGACAATTTCCTTCGCAACAAATCCAAAAATAAGCGTAATGGCTAATTGGCTATCAATGCCAATCGGATTAAGTATGGGTGAAAACCACTGACCAATTTGACCAGCAAAAGTATGGGCGCTATCAATTGAGTTAAGCGGGAAGGTCGTTAAACCCCAAACGAGTATCACGCCAATCACAATAAACCGACTAGCTCTGGTGACAAAGTGACTTGCTTCTAACCACCCACGTAGCCAAATTTGTTGCAGTGTTGGAAAACGGTAGGGTGGGAGCTCTAAAATGAACGGTTCTTGATTGTTAAACTGTCCTTTGTACAAAATGGCGGTGAGAAATATCGTCGCGAAGCTCATTAAGTATAATATAAACAAAATCAGTGGCGCTTGGCTTGGGCTAAATAGCGTAGCGGTCATAAATAAAAAGACTTGCAGGCGTGCGGAGCAAAGCGAAAAGGGAATCACCAGCATAGTAAGCAAGCGCATATTACGCGAGCGCATCACACGGGTACCCATAAGTGCTGGCACATTACAGCCAAAGCCCATTAGCATCATCACAAAGCCACGCCCATCTAAGCCCATCTTGGCCATCAGAGCGTCCATTAAAAAGGCAGCGCGTGAAAGGTAGCCACTGTCTTCAACCATCGACATCACTAAAAAGAATAGAACAATGATGGGAATAAAGGCAGCAACTGTGCCCACGCCGTTGTATATACCATCGAGCAGTAAGCCATGTAGCCATAGCGGTGCATGGCTTAGCATAGGCTCAAGTAAATGACCGCGAATAAGTGTTAACAACCATGCAACACCATCTTGCAGAGGTTTGCCTAAGGTAAAGATGAACTGGAACAGGGCATACATGGCAGCAAAAAATAGCGGAATGCCAAGCCAGGGGTGTAGCAATACCTTGTCAATGCTTGCTGTCGTTTGATCATTGAGCTGCGCTGGCATATGCACGCTGTTTCTGACGATATCTTCCATCTCTGGTGTAATGTCATTGTTTTCATCTAATGCCTTGCTGACGGCATCTACTGAAACTTGTGTTTGCTTTGTTGTGAGCTGGTGCCCAGCAATTTTGAGCGCTTGTGGACAGCTATCGCCATATTTGGCGCTAATTTGTAGCGCTGGCATATGCAGTAAGTCGCTCATTTTTTCGGTATTGATGGTGATGCCAGATCGGTTGGCCTCATCTTGCATATTCAATAGCAAAATGGCATTTAACCCTAGATTTCTAATTTGAATGGCAAGCGAGAGCTGTCTATCAATTTGTGAGCTATTTAAGACGATGATGACAAGGTCTACAGGGGTTTGTGATAGAAATTTACGCACCACAGCTTCGTCATCAGAAAAGCCATGTAAATCATAAATACCTGGTAAATCAATAAGTTCTGCAATGTGCCCACCTAGCAGCAGCTTAGCACTCATTAAATCAACAGTAATACCAGGCCAGTTACCTACACGAGCTGATGCACCGCTAAGTCGATTAAATAAGGTGGATTTGCCCGTGTTGGGCATACCCAAAAGGGCAACACGTTTCATTAATGCGCGATATGAATACGGCGAGCCTCAGATAGACGTAAAATTACATCAGTGGTGCCTATGCGTACGTGCAGGGGGCCATTAAAACTGGCGCGGCGAATGACTTGTATTTTTTTTCCTAACCTGAAACCCAACGCAGAAAACCGCTGAAATAAACTATCTTCTGCATCAATGTGCTGAATAATTGCAGTTTCGCCAGTGACTAATTTATCTAGATTTCCCATAGCTGCTCAGATGTATATCTTAATGATAATAATTCTTATTATACACATTTGCTTTCTATTGTGTGAAAAAGAGTGGGCTGGTGGCAATGTTGGTCGCTAAAGGGTTGGAAGCAAGGGTTAGAAATTAAAACGGCTTGCCAAGGCAAGCCGTTTACACAGTCCAATAATTAAACCTTAGTTTAAGTTATTTTTTTGCGGCAGTTTTAGAGTTATCTACAATAGTCGCTTTGGCACGTAAATCAGTCAACATTTTTTCTAATTGACGTTGTGCTAATTGTTTTTGTAGGCCTTCTTTTACTTTTTCATATGCAGGTGGTTGCGTTGCGCGGCTATCTTCTAATTTAATTACATGCCAGCCAAACTGAGTTTGCACTGGGTCAGCAGTAACAGCGCCTTTTTTAAGTTTTGCCACTGCATCAGCAAATGGTTTTACCATGCCAGCAGGTGAGAACCAACCTAAATCACCACCTTTTTCTTTAGAGCCAGGGTCTTTAGATTTTTCTTTAGCGATTTTAGCAAAATCACCGCCTTTGTTTAGCTGAGCGATAATGTCTTTTGCTTCAGCTTCTGTACCTACGAGAATATGGCGCGCGCTATATTCTTTATCGCCTAACTCTGCTTTGTATTTATCGTAAGCAGCCTTGGTATCAGCTTCGCTCACTGGGTTCTTTTTCAAGTAGTCTTGAATAAAACTATTTACTAACAATTCACGACGCGCTAATTCTTCTTTAAGCAAATAGTCTGGTTGTTTGTCTAGGCCAACACGTTGCGCTTCTTGCGCAACTAGCTCGCTGCTGATAAGTTTAGAAACAACGATGTCGCGCGTGCTGTCATCTACTTTTTGACCGCGGTCACTAGCATCTTTAATGATGAAGTCAACTAAAGCTTGTTTGATAGGTTTGTTATTGACTGTTGCAATGACAGCATCAGCCGCTAATGCCTGGCCAGCTAGAGCTAGCGTGAATAGCGCAGCAATTGTAGGTTTAATTATGTTCATGCAAATATCCTCTTGTTGAAATTTAAATTATAAAAGTGGTTTATAAAAGATATAAAAATGGTTGTTTAAGGTTGGTATTCATTACTGGCAATAGCACGAATGCTTAGCGCATGAATTTTTGTAGGAATGAGGTGTTCAAGTTGTTGATATATTAAGCGATGTCTAATTATCTGTGATTTTTCACAAAAATGCGAGCTTACGATGGTGAGCGTAAAATGGCCGCCACCAGAATTGCCTGCGTGCCCAGCGTGCTGGGCGCTGTCATCTTGTATATTTAGTACAGTTGGCTCCAGTATTGCAAGCTTCGAGCGTATTTCTTCAGTTAAGTTCATGTGAGTGCTATTGTCAAAGTTATGCGGGCAAAGTTTTGCGAAATGGCTTAACTTGTATCGACGCATAAACCCCGTTGAGTGCAAATGGGTCTGTATCTGCCCAAAGTGTTGCCGCCTCCAGCGATTCAAATTCTGCAACGATTAAGCTACCCGTAAAGCCAGCCTGACCAGGGTCTATGCTATCAATAGCTGGAAATGGGCCAGCTAGTAATAGTCTGCCAGCATCTTGTAAGGATTGTAGTCGGGCTAAGTGAGCAGGGCGATGCGCTAAGCGTAATGCTAAGCTCTCAGGGCTATCTTGCGCCACGATGGCGTACCACATTACTGTTTATCCTTCATGCTGCTTTCATCTTTTGCTGGCAAGAATTGATTGAGCCACAAGCTTTGCCCAATAATGAATACAAACATCAACCCCATGGTGCCAAACAATTTAAATGTTGCCCATGTGTCAGTAGAGAAATGAAATGCAACATATAAGTTAATAAAGCCAAGGCATAGAAAAAAGATTGCCCACGAAGTATTAAGTGTCTTCCACACTTTTTCAGGTAAACCAATATCAGCCCCCATCATTATTTTAATAAAATTTTTCTTGGCGAATATTTCTGATGCGACCAATGAAACGGCAAACACCCAGTACAAGATAGTTGGTTTCCATTTAATAAAGGCGTCATTCTGAAAGTATAAAGTTAATCCACCCAGTACCGTTACTAATAAAGCACTCAGCCAAAGGGTTTTATCTACTTTGCCGTGCCTCACTTTCACCCAGATGATTTGGATGATACTGGCGATGATCACTGCAATCGTGGCGAGCATAATCGGCACAAGGTCTGGTTTGACGGTGGCGGAAAAGCCAATCGCACTTAATATTTTAGTCAGAATGAGGCTGGCAGAAGCTGTTTTTTCAGCAACTTTTAAGGTAATGAAAAATAAAATGACAGGAAATAAATCAAACAAAAACTTCATAACAGCTTTCTTTTTGAGTCCATTCTAGGGTTGACCGCGATGGATTGTATCTTGCTTATGATTTGGTGATTTTTAAAGTAAGTTGAACATGATAAGACATTATTGTTACAAACTGAATAAATATCAATGCAACGGCGTTGGATTGATAAAAAATAGTTTAACTATAAGAGAAACGGGTATTTTGCTATGATTGAAGCTATGTTACAAGAACGACCTTTTATTTGGCTATTGAGTTAGGTAAGTACATACCATGCTTTCGTTGATTGATTTACACAGCCATACCACCATTTCTGATGGCACTTATACCCCTGAACAACTGGTGCTGCATGCGGCGAGCAAGGGGGTACGAGTGATGGCGCTGACTGATCACGATGATGTGGCAGGTTTGCCCATTGCGCGCCAAGTGGCAAGTGAGAATGGCATACACTTGATTAATGGTGTGGAGATTTCTGTAACATGGCGTAAGCGGACGATACACATTGTTGGGTTGCGAATTGATCCAGAATACCCACCTTTGGTACAAGGCTTGCAGAGAATTCGTGATGGCCGACATATTCGTGCCATGGGGATGGCCGCTAGTTTAGAGGCTGTTGGCATTAAAGGTAGTTTGGAAGGTGCCTATAAATTTGCTTCGGAAGGTATTATTAGTCGCACGCACTTTGCCCGATTCTTGATTGAGCAAGGGTATGCTAAAGATATGGCTAAGGTCTTTAAAAAATATCTGGTCAAAGGCAAACCTGGTTATTTTGAGCATCAGTGGGCTACGCTAGAAGAGGCAGTTACTTGGATTAAGGGGAGTGGGGGTGAGGCGGTAATCGCACACCCTGGGCGTTATGATTTAGGTAAAATTAATCGCTATTTGCTGATTAATGAGTTTCGTGAGCTGGGTGGTTCTGCCATCGAGGTGGTCACGGGCAGCCATACCTACGATCAGTTTTTTGAATATGCGAGAATCGCCCATCAATTTGGATTAAAATCATCACTGGGTTCAGATTATCACGGGCCAGGTCATGGCTATATGGAGATGGGACGCTTGCCCGTGTTACCTGCGGGTTGTATTCCTGTCTGGCAGGATTGGTCGGAGTTGGCGGATATACAGCTTGAGGCGGCATAAGGTTCTAAGCTAGAAGAAAAGCCTGCTGAGAACGCCAGCAAGTGCATTAACATCTAGCAAACAGATAATAATTAAAGAATCGCGGAAAAATAGTGGCGCAGTATTTTGTAATTCATGGGGAAAACCCGCAAGCACGACTCATACATCAAGCGGTCGATATCTTGAACGCGGGCGGTGTAATCGCGTACCCAACTGACTCTAGTTATGCTTTGGGCTGTGTTATTGGCAACAAAGATGCACAAACCCGTATTAGAGCGATTCGCGGTGTGGATGAGTCTCATCATTTTACTCTGGTATGTCGTAATTTAGCGGAATTGGCGACCTATGCACAAGTCAATAATAGTCAATTTCGTTTACTCAAGGCCAACACCCCAGGACAATACACTTATATTTTAAAAGCTTCGCGAGAAGTGCCTAGGCGTTTGCAGCACCCTAAACGTAGTACTGTAGGTTTGCGTGTGCCTGAGCATCGCGTTACCCAAGCACTGCTTGAGACTTTAGACCAGCCTTTGTTGAGCATGACTTTGCAATTGGAAGGTGATAATGAGCCACTGAATGAGGCTTGGGAAATTAGAGAGCGTCTTGAGAAACAGGTAGATTTAGTGATAGATGCAGGGGCTTGTTTAGCCACCCCGACCACGGTGATTGATTTGACTGAAGATGCACCACGATTAATACGCTTAGGTGCGGGTGATGCGCAACCTTTTGGTTTAGAAGCGTAAACTGCTAAAGTTATATAATTGGAATTGGAAAAATAGATGTTGTTTGAGTTGTTAAATGCACTGGGCGAGTTGAGTACGGTGCAAAAAATTGCGGTTTCGGCGCTGCCTGTAATTTTTGCGATTACCGTGCACGAGGCGGCTCATGGCTACGTTGCCCGCCATTTTGGGGATATGACCGCACAAGAGCAGGGGCGTATTAGTTTTAACCCTATGCGCCACATCGATCCAGTTGGCACCATTTTGATTCCCGCGCTTACATTGGCTTTTGGCGGTATTTTATTTGGCTGGGCAAAGCCTGTGCCTGTTAACTTTATGCGCTTGCGCCACCCCAAACAAGATATGTTTTGGGTCGCCATCGCTGGTCCCTTCTCAAATTTACTGATGGCGATTTTATGGGCGATGGTGATCAAGATGCACGGCTTTTTTCCTGAAAGCTTTGCTTTGCCTTTAGCGCTTATGGGGGCGATTGGCGTGAGAATTAACGTGGTGTTGATGGTGTTAAACTTATTTCCTTTACCACCATTAGATGGTGGCAGAATTGCCGTTAGTTTACTACCAAGCCATTTAGCGATTAAATTTGCCCAAATAGAACGTTATGGCTTTATTATTTTGATGGTGTTGTTATTTACCAACACGCTTTTTATCATTTTGGACCCGTTTATCAGCACGACTGAGAATTTGATTTCAATAATATTTCTTTAGTATTTTTGTAGTATTTAATCAGCCACATTTCGTATAATGGCTTAATTATTTTTTTGATTTGAACATAAAGGCTTTTAAACACCATGGCAGTTGAGCGCGTTTTATCGGGCATGCGTCCTACCGGACAGTTACATTTAGGGCATTACCACGGCGTGTTAAAAAACTGGATACGCCTTCAACATGAACATGAGTGTCTGTTTTTTGTCGCCGATTGGCACGCCCTGACTACCCATTACGATACCCCAGAAATTATCGAGGAAAGCGTGTGGGAGATGGTAATCGATTGGCTAGCTGCTGGGGTAGATCCATCAAACGCTACGATTTTTATTCAGTCCAGAGTGCCAGAGCATGCAGAGTTACACACATTGCTTTCTATGATTACCCCACTGGGTTGGTTAGAACGCGTGCCTACGTATAAAGATCAGCAGGAAAAGCTGGCCCAGAAAGATTTATCGACCTACGGCTTCTTAGGCTACCCCTTGTTGCAAAGCGCCGATATTATGATTTACAAGGCGACGCAAGTGCCTGTGGGCGAAGATCAAATCCCACATATTGAATTTACCCGCGAAATTGCGCGCCGCTTTAATCATATCTATGGTCGTGAAAAAGGCTTTGAAGAGAAAGCCTTAGCCGCGATTAAAAAATTAGGCAGCAAACGCGCCGCATTGTATGGTGAATTACGTACGCGCTATCAAGAAACTGGTGATGATGAGGCTTTAGACTCAGCACGTGCCATGATAGACGAACAGCAAGGGTTGAGTTTGGGCGATAAAGAGCGTCTGCTTGGTTATTTAGAAGGTGGCGGTAAAATTATTTTGGTAGAGCCAGAATATAAGCTTACGCCAGCTTCAAAAATGCCAGGTTTAGATGGTCAAAAAATGTCTAAGTCTTATGGCAATACTATTTCATTACGTGAATCCCCTGATGAGATTGCCAAAAAAATTAAAACAATGCCTACAGATCCAGCGCGTATCCGCCGCACTGATCCAGGTGATCCTGCTAAATGTCCAGTATGGCAATTGCATGAAGTCTACTCAGATGAAACCAAGCAAGCATGGGTGCAGCATGGCTGTAAAACCGCAGGTATAGGTTGTATTGAATGTAAAACCCCCGTCATTGAGGCTGTTCTGGAAGAGTTAAAACCGATTCAGGCGCGCGCAGCACAGTACGCTGAAGACCCAACTTTGGTGAAAAATATCGTTTCAGAAGGCTGTGAACGTGCGCGTAAGCTGGCACGTGAAACCATGCGTGAAGTGCGTGAAGTCATGGGTTTGAGCTACTCTTAATTTAAAAAGCTAGATTTTAATTAGTTAACAAAGGCAATAATGAACCACTGGCTTGCGATTACCATCGCCATCATTTTTGAGGTGATGGCGACTACGGCGTTGAAAGCCTCTAATGAATTTACACGCTTGTTGCCATCAGTATTGGTCATTGTTGGCTACCTCACGGCGTTTTATTTTATGACGCTGAGTATGCGCGTGTTGCCAGTGGGCATCATGTATGCCATTTGGTCTGGTATAGGAATAGTGCTAATTTCTATTTTGGGTTGGGTTTTTTATCGACAAGCGCTTGATATCCCAGCCATTATTGGCATGGGTTTAATTATTGCAGGGGTTATTGTGATTAATGTATTTTCAAAGTCTATCGCGCATTAGTCTTGGCTACTGCCATTAGTTGCCGACAACCTTTAAGCTCATTATTCACATGAATCAGCTTTTCAACACCGACACTAAAGTGCATCTAGACGCCAAAATTCACGGCGAATCGCTAACCCAATTACCGCAAGACTTATATATTCCCCCTGATGCGCTAGAGGTTTACTTTGAAACCTTTGAAGGTCCGCTAGATTTGTTGTTGTATTTAATTCGTAAGCATAATCTTGATATTCTTGATATCCCTATGGCGGATTTAACCCGCCAATATATGCAGTATGTAGAAAAAATGCGTGCGATTAAATTGGAGCTAGCTGCAGATTATTTGCTGATGTCGGCCATGTTGATCGAAATTAAATCGCGTATGTTGCTACCTAAGCCAACTGAGATTGAAACGGAAGACGATCCGCGCGCCGAATTGGTGCGTCGTTTATTAGAGTACGAAACTATTAAGCTCGCAGCACAGCGTTTAGATGAAATGCCTGTAGTAGGCAGTGAGATTTTCGTTGCACAGGCTTATTACCAGCAGATTGTTGAGGTTGCCCCACCCATGGTGTCTTTAGAGGATTTAATGACTGCATGGAAAGCGGTAGTGCAACGTGCCAGCCATTTTAAACACCACAAAATTGGTCGTGCAGAGTTATCGGTGCGCGAGCATATGAGTCAAATTTTACGCAAGCTCAAAGAGCATCGCATGATGGAATTTTCAGCATTATTTGATATGGTAGAAGAGGGTGTGCCTAAACTGGTAGTTCACTTTTTAGCCATGCTAGAGCTTGCCCGTGAAGGTTTGATTAAAATCACCCAGCAGGCTCCGTTTTCGCCTATTTATTTGCAAATTAGTATGCAAGATTAATAAGAAAATTATTAAGGTTGAGATAATAAATGGAAGCGCAAAATACCACGGATATGAAAATGATATTAGAAGCGGCATTGCTTACCAGTCCAACGCCGCTTTCATTGGATGATATGCGCCGTTTGTTTGCAGAACGTATAGAGCGTGCGACCTTAAACATGTTGTTGGATGAATTAAAGGTTGATTGGGAAACTAATCCACAAAAATGTACGATGGAGCTAGTGCAGGTGGCGACTGGCTATCGCTTGCAAGCGAAGTCACAATATTTGCCTTTTTTAGCGCGATTAAGCCCAGAAAAACCACAGCGTTTTTCTCGTGCAGCAATGGAAACGCTAGCGATCATTGCCTATCGTCAGCCAGTGACGCGTGGTGACATTGAGCAAATTCGCGGGGTGGCTGTTAACCCCAATATTATAAGACAGCTTCAGGAGCGCGATTGGATAGACGTGGTGGGTCAGCGCGACGTTCCAGGCAGACCTTCTCTGTATGCCACCACCAAGCACTTTTTAGATGATTTGAGCTTACGCTCGTTACAAGAGTTGCCACCGATAGAGGAATTTACACAGGCAGAATTGTCTAGGGATATTGCTTAAGTAGTATGCTAGCTAAACTAGCGATTTTGGATTAGTGTATACAAGCTATTAAAATGTGGCCCCCTCAAAAATAGCCTCTTGGGTGCTGGTTAAATATTAAATTTTAATTCTTATGAGCGCACTGATATTGTGCGAGTTGATGCCAATCAGTCACATTTTTGAGCGCTGATGGTTTTAAGTTTTGCATGGCCTCTCGTTAAATATTATATATTATTCAAATAGTTATATTCTTTTAATTATCTTGGCATAGGTTGTGCTTTATGCTTAACAAGCAAGGTTGTATTGGGTAAAAAAATGCTCCGCGTAATGTTAGTTGATAGTCACATGGAGCGGACGGCGCCGCTAAAGTTATCTCTCAAAGAAGAGGGGTACGAAGTCATTGCGCACCTGAATGACACTGCCAATTTGGATGATGCGGTTAGAAAGTTGCAACCTGATATTGTAATTATCGATACCGAATCGCCAAGTCGCGATACCTTGGAGCACTTGTGTGTAATGCGGGAAACGATACCGCGTCCCATTGTGATGTTTACACATGATGGTGATATAGAAAGAATGCGAGAAGCAACGCGTGCTGGGGTTTGTGCTTATGTGGTGGGGAGTCTGCCAACTGAGCGCCTAAAGCCGGTGATGAATGCCGCGATTGCAAGATTTGAAGAATTTAATTCGCTCAGAGATGAATTAAATGCCGCGAATAGCAAGCTCGCTGATCGTAAGGTGATCGAAAAAGCTAAGGGCTTGCTGATGAAGCAACGTGGCATAGATGAGGATCAAGCCTACGCGATGATGCGTAATATGGCGATGGAACAGAATATGCGTTTAGCCACACTGGCTGAGCAAGTGGTACAAGCAGCAAAGTTGCTGTTGTAGCACATAAGTTTAAGTTTTAAGTATTGTCCCAACGATGGGATGATATTTTTAAAGTAACACGAGCCACAGCTGGCTCACTTAATATAATTTGGGCCACTGTTGGCCCTACTGGACAAAGGCGTCCTTATGTACGGAAAAATCATTCCGTGCGTAAGGGCGCCTTTTTTGTTTTTGGAAGTTTGTTTTTAATTAAACCTGTTAGGAGAAGTAGATGAGCATGAAAGATGAAAAATCTCTAAAAAATGTCGATGCAAGCCGTCGTAGTTTTTTTCGTAATAGCGCAGCAGCCGTGATGGGAGCTTCAACAATGATGGGTTTAGTGCCTGAACAGATTCGCAACAGCGCATGGGCGGCTGGTTCTGATGAGCCAGAAATCAAAGAAGTGAAGATTGGCTTTATTCCGCTGACGGACTGTGCGCCTATCGTTGTGGCAGCGCAAATGGGTTTTGATAAAAAATACGGTATCAAGATTATCCCTTCAAAAGAAGCCTCTTGGGCAGGTGTGCGCGACAAAGTAGTGAACGGCGAGTTGCACGCAGCACACGTGCTATACGGCTTGGTGTATGGCGTACAAATGGGTATCGGCGGTCAGCAAAAAGATATGAATGTCTTGATGACACTCAATAACAACGGTCAAGGTATTACCTTGGCAAGCCAGCTTAAAGATAAAGGCGTCACCAGTGGTGGTACTTTAAAACGTCTATTAGATAACGAAAACCGCGACTTTACCTTTGCGCAAACATTCCCAACTGGCACGCATGCAATGTGGCTTTACTACTGGTTAGCTACTTACGGCATCAACCCAATGAAAGATGTTAAAACCATCGTGGTGCCTCCTCCGCAAATGGTCGCGAATATGCGTATTGGTAATATGGATGGCTACTGCGTAGGTGAGCCTTGGAACGCCCGTGCCATTTACGACAAGGTGGGCTACACCGTTGCAACTTCACAAGATATTTGGGTAGATCACCCAGAAAAAGTATTGGGCACTACGGCTGAGTTTGTCGCAAAAAATCCGAATACGGCATTGGCGATGACCAAAGCAATTTTAGAGGCTGCGCGTTACATTGATGCAACTGCTAACCGTGCAGAAGTTGCCAAGCTGATTGCCAATAAAGCATATGTGAATGCTCCAGAAGAAGTGATCGAAGGTCGCTTCTTAGGCCATTACGACAATGGTATTGGTAAGAAATGGGAAGATCCCAACTACATGAAGTTCTTTAATGATGGCAAGGTTAGTTACCCTTACCTGTCAGATGGTATGTGGTTCTTAACGCAGCATAAACGCTGGGGTTTGTTAAAAACTGACCCTGATTATTTGGCAATCGCTAAAAAAGTTAACCGTATCGATATTTACACCGAAGCTGCTAAATCATTAGGTATTTCAGTCCCTACTGACCCAATGCGCACCAGCAAAATGATTGATGGTGTGGTTTGGGATGGTAAAGACCCTAAAGGCTACGCAAATGGCTTTAAGGTGAAAGTTTAATCGCACTAATAAGGAGGCTACTTGATGAATGCCGTCAGTATTACTAAGGAAAGCATTAAAACCATTATGAACGATGAAAAGGTAGTTGTGAGCAATGCACCTGCTGCTAATGCCGAGGCTTTTGCTACGGCAGCAGTCGGAGCACCAGTTGAACTCGCTAAAAAGCCTAGCGTGACAGCTAAATATACGCGTGCGTTTTTTGAATGGGCGCTACCACCGATGTTTGGTTTGCTCATGCTCATTGTTGTTTGGGCGGTGATTTCAAATTTTTCACCCAATCTACCAGGGCCTGTAAAAACTTGGGTATCCGCAGTCGAGCTGTTTAGCAATCCTTTCTATATCAACAATCCTAATGATGTTGGTATCGGTTGGAACATACTCAACTCATTAGAGCGTGTTGCTTTAGGCTTTGGTATGGCGGCAATCATCGGGATTCCCATGGGTTTTATTATTGGTCGCTTTGATTTTATCAACCGTATGACTGCACCGATTATTAGTTTGCTACGTCCAGTATCACCACTAGCTTGGTTGCCGATTGGTTTGCTAGTGTTTAAGGCAGCTAATCCAGCGGCGATTTGGGTGATTTTTATCTCAGCCATTTGGCCGATGATTATTAATACCGCGGTGGGCGTCAGCAAAGTGCCGCAAGACTATATGAATGTGGCAAAGGTACTTAATTTGTCAGAGTGGAAAGTGTTTACCAAAATTCTTTTCCCCTACGTGTTGCCTTACATGATGACAGGTGTGCGCCTTTCAATCGGCGTGGCCTGGCTGGTGATTGTGGCCGCTGAGATGTTGACAGGCGGTGTGGGGATTGGTTTCTGGGTGTGGGATGAATGGAATAACCTGAACGTTGAGCACATTATCATCGCAATTTTTATCGTAGGTATTGTTGGGTTGTTGCTAGAACAAGCACTGATCAGCATTGCTAAACGATTCAGCTACGAATAAGGGGAATATCTTGGAAAATACCATGCAAGCAAGCACAGATAAAGTTTTACAAGAGCGTTACGTACAAATTGAACACGTCAACATGAGTTTCGTGACAAAAAAGGGGACTTTTGAAGCGTTACGCGATGTGAATTTCAGCATTAAAGAAGGCGAGTTTATTTCAATTATTGGACACTCTGGATGCGGTAAATCGACAGTGTTAAATCTGATTGCAGGGCTGCTTAACCCAACAGATGGTCACTTATTTTGTAACGGTCGCGAAATTGCTGGCCCTGGGCCAGAGCGCGCGGTGGTGTTTCAAAACCACTCGTTATTGCCTTGGTTAACCTGTTCTGAAAATGTGGATTTGGCTGTAGACCGCGTATTCGGCAAAACAGAAAGCAAAGCGCAATGTGCAGAGCGCACTAAAGCAGCATTAGAGTTAGTAGGTTTAAGCCACGCTACGGAAAACCGCCCGAATGAAATCTCAGGGGGCATGAAGCAACGTGTGGGCATTGCCCGTGCGTTGGCGATGGAGCCTAAGGTGTTGCTGCTTGATGAGCCATTTGGTGCCTTGGATGCGTTGACTCGCGCTAATTTGCAAGATGAGTTAATGCGCATTATGGCGAGATCAGGTGCGACAGCGGTGATGGTGACGCACGATGTGGATGAAGCTGTCTTGCTATCAGACAAAATAGTGATGATGACTAACGGCCCAGCGGCCACCATCGGTGAGATTTTGAGCGTTGATTTACCAAAACCACGTAAACGTTTAGAGCTTGCTGAAAATGCCGAATACAACCACTTGCGTGCCGAAGTGTTGAAGTTCTTATACGAACGCCACGCAAAAAAAGCAGCATAAATTTACAAGATAGCAAAATAAAGAAGGGTCTGCGGCCAAATCCGACTTCAGCCACAGACCCACGCACTAATAGTACGGTTATCCAATCTCGAAAAAAAGGAGTAACAAGATGCAAAGTAATACCCGTTTAAAATTAAGTCAAGTATCAATGGCGGTGATGTTTAGTTTGGTTTTATCAAGTCAAGCGGTACAAGCGGAAGAAGAAGTGCTACCTGAGTACACCTTTATGGATGCAATCAAAACAGGTAAAAATATGACTAGTTTTAGATTGCGTTACGAGTATGTGAGCCAAGACGGTAACCAACCAGCCCCAAATGCAACTAAAGCATTAAAGGATGCTGATGGTATTACGCTACGTAGCTTAATTGGTTGGCAAACAGCGCCTTATAAAAACTTCAGCTTCGGCGTGCAGTTGATTAATGTGTCAAAGCTAGAAGACCATTTTAATGACAGCACAACGGGTGGCAGTACAAATGCGGGAAGTAATGATCCTACAAAGAGCGCTTATGCCAAAATTGTAGATCCGGATGAAACCAACATCAACCAAGTGTATGTTGACTGGACTGGTATCAAAAATACTAAATTTCGTTTAGGCCGACAACAGGTAAACTTAGACAACGTACGCTTTATTGGCGATATTGGCTTTCGCCAAGTGATGCAAACATTTGATGGTATTTCAGTCATGACAAAAGCCATTCCTGATACTGATCTGTTTTTAGCTCACTTTGAAACGGTTAATCAAATCAACACGCGTAACCGCACAGATGGCTCCTTAGAGGTCATCAATGCCAAATATTACATTAGTCCAACAGAGAGTATTACTGGTTATGGTTATTTATCATCATTTAAAGATCTTGGTTTTGGTAATGCATGGTTTGGAGCTGGGACATTAAACAACGGTACTAAAGCCAATGCAGTAGCCGATCAATCAAATAAAACCTTTGGCTTGCGTTTAGATGGTATCCATCCATTTAACCCAAATTTAAGAGCGGTTTACACAGCTGAATATGCAAAACAAACGGACTACGATGGTGGAGATAGTCGTATTGATGCGGATTACTACAAAATCGGCGGTGGCGTAGGTATTGATTTCTTAACCATCCGTTTAGATCAGGAACTACTATCAAGTAACAATGCTACTTATGCTTTCCAAACCCCGTTTGGCACAAATCACCTGTTCCAAGGCTGGGTAGATAAGTTTTTAGCGACCCCAAGGCATGGTATTAAAGATACCTTTGTAACGGCTACTTATCGATTAAACGACTGGATGTTTTTCGCTGACTATCACATCTTAAACTCGGATGAGGATTTTGCGAAAGCTACAGGCGGTACAGGGGATAAATACGGTACAGAGTGGAATGCAGCTGTTACCTATAACGTGAACAAAAACCTGATGACTAAGCTTGAGTACGGTAAATATAGTGAAGATGACCAATATTTGGCAACTGCAAGCCGCATTCGCGATACAGAAAAGCTTTGGTTAACCGCGATGTATACGTTCTAAATAAGCCGCACAAGGACGCACCAATTTATTTTTTATAATTGGTGCGTTGCACTTAATTTGTGCAAAATTTGATATTTTTGAGTTTGATAATATGTTTAGCCTATTGATTAGCCAAGAAAATTTAGATTTGGTAAGGTTTTTGCTTTGTATTTACGCTCCAAAGGAGGGCATTCGATAATGGCCGGTAAGGTGTTTTTGATTGGTGCAGGCCCAGGTGACCCAGATTTGGTTACCTTGAAAGCGGTCAATGCACTAAAAACGGCAACAGTGATTTTGCTGGATGATTTAGTCAATCGTGAGACCTTAAAACATGCGCCTACAGCACGCGTGATAGAGGTTGGCAAGCGAGGCGGTTGCAAGTCTACGCCACAAAGCTTTATCAACCGCATGATGATTGCCTTGGCTGAGCAAGGTGAAACCGTTGCTCGCTTAAAAGGTGGTGATCCATTTTTATTTGGTCGTGGTGGTGAGGAGATGTTAGCGCTACGTGAGGCCAATATTGAAGTGGAAGTTATACCGGGTATTACTAGTGGTATTGCGGTGCCAGCTAGCCTTGGTATCCCTGTGACGCATCGTGCTTATACGCACGGTGTTACTTTTGTCACTGGGCATACCCAAGCAGGCGATAGCCCAAATTGGAAAGCGTTGGTTGCGGGTGGAACAACCCTGGTGATTTATATGGGGATGAAGCACTTACCTGAAATTGTGACTGAATTAATCGCGGCTGGTATCAATCGCAATATGAGTGCAGCGGCTATTCAACAGGGAACGTTAGCCGATCAACGACAAGTAATTGCGCCGATTGAGATGTTGCCTATGGCAGTAAAAAGAGGCGCTTTATCGAGTCCCGCTATTATTGTGGTAGGTGAAGTGGTAAGGCTGGCTCAAGAAGAGAGGGTAAGTGTAGATGGTTTAATCTCAGCACTTGCCGTTGCAGCATAAAAATTAAGATATTAGGAAATTCAGCATGAAAAAAATGAAACTAGTAGTCGTTGGTAATGGCATGGCGGGCATGCGTGTAGTTGAGGAGCTACTCAAAATCGCCCCAGATTTATATGACATTACTGTGTTTGGTGATGAGCCTTACCCTAACTACAACCGTATTATGCTCTCGCCTGTGCTGGCTAATGAGCAAACGATTGAGGATATTATTCTCAACTCGCGCGAATGGTACGCTGAAAACAATATTAATTTGTACACCAGCGCACGCATCAATAAAATTGATCGTAAAGCACGGGTCGTGTATGCCGAAGATGGTACGAGTGCTGATTACGATAGATTGTTGATTGCTACTGGTTCAAAACCTTTCATGTTGCCTATCCCTGGATCGGATTTACAAGGCGTGATTGGCTATCGTGATATTAAAGATACCAACGATATGATAGAAACCGCCAAAAAGTATAAGCATGCGGTTGTGATTGGCGGCGGCTTGCTTGGTCTGGAAGCGGCCAATGGCCTTAAAATTCAAGGTATGGATGTTACGGTGATCCATAGAAGTGGATGGCTCCTAGAGCGTCAGCTAGACAAAACCGCAGCAAAAATGCTGCAAAAATCGCTGGAAGCTAAAGGTTTAAATTTTCTATTAGAAAAAGATACTGAGTTACTTACTGGCAAAGATGGCCGCGTAACTGGTGTTAAGTTTAGAGATGGTCAGGAAATTCCCGCAGATTTAGTAGTAATGGCGGTGGGCATTCGCCCAAATTACGCTTTAGCAGAATCTGCTGGCATCTATTGCAACAAAGGCATCGTGGTGAATGACACCATGCAAACTTATGACCCACGCGTTTACGCGGTTGGGGAGTGTGTTTCTCACCGCGGTATCTCTTATGGCCTAGTGGCTCCTTTATTTGAAATGGCTAAGGTGTGCGCCACGCACTTAGCCAACTTCGGCATCGGTCTATACAAAGGCTCTGTGACCTCAACAAAATTAAAAGTAACAGGGCTTGATTTGTTTTCTGCGGGTGATTTCACCGGCAACGACGAGACCGAAGAAATTGTGCTGCACGACGCAGTTGGCGGGGTATACAAAAAACTCGTCATCAAAGATGACAAAATCATCGGCGCCGTGCTGTATGGCGATACGACGGATGGGGCTTGGTATTTCCAGATGCTTCGAGATGGTAAGGCTATTCATGAGATTCGCGATCACCTCATGTTTGGTCAAGATAGTCTGGGTAATACCGGCCACCAAGGTCAAAATATGGCGGCCACCATGTCAGATGAAATGGAAGTTTGCGGCTGTAATGGTGTGTGCAAAGGTACCATCGTCAAAGCGATTCAAGAAAAAGGCTTGTTCACAATTGATGATGTGAAAAAGCAAACCAAGGCTGGTTCTAGCTGTGGTAGCTGTACAGGTTTGGTTGAGCAGATTTTAGCGTCTACTTTAGGCGGAGGTTATGCACCACCTTCTACTAGTAAATCAGTATGTGGCTGTACCGACCAGAACCATGAGCAAGTGCGTGAGGCTATCCGCACTAATAAATATTTGAGTATTCCAGAGGCCATGACAGGCATGGCGTGGCGTACACCGAATGGTTGCGCGACATGCAGGCCTGCACTGAATTATTACCTGATTTCTACATGGCCACACGAGGCTAAAGATGATCCGCAATCACGCTTCATCAATGAGCGCGTACATGCCAATATTCAAAAAGATGGTACATATTCAGTAATTCCACGTATGTATGGTGGCGTTACTACGCCTGATCAGCTACGTAAAATTGCCGATGTGGCAGATAAATACGCTGTGCCTATGGTGAAGGTGACAGGTGGTCAACGTATTGACCTGCTTGGTGTGAAAAAAGAAGACCTTACCAGTATGTGGGCGGATTTAGATATGCCATCAGGTTACGCTTATGGTAAATCAATTCGTACGGTCAAAACTTGCGTGGGCTCTGAGTTCTGCCGCTTTGGTACACAAAACTCAACGCAACTTGGGATTGATATTGAAAAAGCCTTCGATCATATGTGGGCACCCCATAAAGTGAAGTTTGCGGTTTCAGGCTGCCCACGTAATTGCGCAGAGTCCGGTATTAAAGACGTGGGTATTATCGGCGTGGATTCAGGTTGGGAGATTTATGTTGGCGGCAACGGTGGTATTAAAACTGAAGTTGCGCACTTTTTGTGCAAAGTCAAAACAGCCGAAGAAGTGATTGAGTATTCAGGTGCTTTTATTCAAATTTATCGCGAAGAAGCGCGCTATTTAGACCGTACCGTGCATTGGATTGAACGCGTTGGTTTAGATTATGTGAAGAAACGTATATTAGAAGATGTTGAAGGTCGTAAGGCCGCCTATGAACGTTTGCTTTACGCATTACAAGGATCTGTTGACCCTTGGGCTGAACGCGTGCAAAAACGTGATGAGCACAAAGAGTTTGAAACTATCGTTGTTTAAAACTATAAAAAAATGAGATGGCATGGTCACCACAATCGTCCCGTCTCATTCTAAGTATACTCAGTACCAATAATTAAAGTTTTAAGGAGAGTAACATGCAAAAAAGTTTTTGGGAGGTAGGTCATAAGCCTACGCTATTTGCTTCATTTTTCTATTTTGATTTAAGTTTTATGGTGTGGGTGATGCTTGGCCCATTAGCTGTGCAAATTGCGGCTGATTTAAATCTCAGTCCAGCACAAAAGGGCTTAATGGTAGCCACTCCAGTACTTGCAGGGGCTTTGTTACGCATTGTGATGGGTGTCTTGGTTGATCAAATTAAGCCTAAAAAAGCAGGTTTGGTGGGACAGGTGATTGTACTTGCTGCGTTATCGGTGGCGTGGGTAAACGGTATTCATACCTACCAACAAACATTGTTGCTAGGTATGTTTTTAGGCTTTGCTGGCGCTGCATTTGCGGTCGCATTGCCACTTGCTTCACGTTGGTATCCACCTGAGCACCAAGGCACTGCGCTTGGTATTGCTGGCGCAGGCAACTCAGGCACAGCGTTGGCGGCTTTATTTGCACCAGGCTTGGCTATTGCTTTTGGCTGGAACAATGTATTTGGTTTAGCGTTAATTCCGCTCAGCATTGCGTTCTTGGTGTACATCATTTTTGCTAAAGATGCACCCGATGCCCCAGCTGCAAAATCACTCAGCCAGTATCTAGCGGTACTCAAAGACAAAGACGCTTGGTGGTTTATGTTTTTTTACAGCGTAACTTTTGGTGGCTTTGTGGGTATGGCTTCATCACTCACTATTTATTTCCACGATCAGTATGCTTTAACGCCAGTGCATGCAGGGTACTTTACTGCCGCATGCGTGTTTGCTGGCTCATTGGTGCGCCCATTCGGGGGCAATCTGGCGGATCGCATCGGTGGAATCCGCACTTTAACTTTCATGTATATCTTGGCGGCGATTTTCTTGTGTATTCTAAGTTTCGGTATTGCATCACAAGGGCTGGGCTTAGCAGTCGTAGTGTTGGCGATGGCTTCTCTGGGTATGGGCAATGGCGCAGTGTTCCAGTTAGTTCCACAGCGCTTCCGTAAAGAAATTGGCGTGATGACAGGGCTCGTTGGTATGGCGGGTGGTATTGGTGGTTTCTACTTGGCATCCAGCTTAGGATACTCAAAACAAGTGACAGGCAGTTATCAAGTAGGCTTGTTGATTTTTGCTGGGTTAGCGGTGGTTGCCATGCTTGGCTTAATGGGCGTGAAAAATCGCTGGCGTACGACTTGGGGTTCTGCAACGGCTACGACTGCTAAGGTATAGTGTCTGATTGATAGGTTTAATCCAAGACAGATTGATTTAAATTATAGATGACACTTCAAATTACCGTAGGTGAAAGTAGCGTTAAAGGGCCGCGTGAGCGTAATGAAGATTACACCAGCGTAGTCACGCCAGGGGCGGCGCAACTAGCGATTAAAGGTGCGCTGGTTGCGGTGGCTGACGGCGTGAGTGGTAATGCGGGTGGTGGCGAGGCGGCTGAGATGACGGTGCGCACGGTATCCGCAGATTATTACGCCACCCCCGATACATGGCAAACACATGCCGCGCTAGATAAAGTATTAACGGCGGCTAATCGCTGGGTGCTGGCACAAGCTGCCGCTAACCGTGATATGGCGGGTATGGCGACTACCTTGTCACTCTTGGTGTTAAAAGGGCAGCGCTATGTGTTGGCGCATGTAGGCGATACGAGGATTTATCGCCTGCGCAATAAAGTATTAGAGCAGCTCACTAATGATCATGTTTGGGATAGGCCAGATATGCGTCACGTGCTGAAACGTGCCATTGGCTTAGACAGAAATCTGACAGTAGATTTTGCTGAGGGGTTGTTAGAAGTAGGTGATGTGTTTGTCATTATGAGTGATGGTGTATGGGAGCCGCTTGGCGAGCAGGCCATACATCATGGCATGATGCTGTACGATAGCCCGCAGCTAATTAGTGAGCATTTCACCAAGTTGGCTTTGGAAAAAGGCGGGCAGGATAATGCGACGGCTTTGGTGGTACGCATTGATGGTGTAGGTTCGGATAGCTTGGCAGAGTTATTGTCCGACGCAAAAAATCTGCCTGTACCCGCCAAATTGAAAGTCGGTGAGATATTAGACGGTTTTACTGTTGAAGGGATATTGCATGATTCACGTGCAACCGTGCTGTATAAGGTGCGTAATCAAAGTGGGCAGTTATTTGTATTAAAAACGCTACAGCCTATTCTTGCCAATGATGCAGATAGCTGTCAGGCGCTGATGAATGAGGAGTGGCTAGCCAAGCGTGTTGTGTCGCAATGTGTGCCACAGGTGTTGCCCCTCAATATCGAGCAGCGTAAGCACTTGTATTATGTGATGACATGGCATGAAGGCGCAACGCTACAGCAGCGATTAGAGAATGGTCACCACTTTACCGTGAATGGCGTGGCAAAAGTTGGGGCGGATTTATTGCGTGGTTTAAGCATGTTGCACCGTTTGAATATTTTGCACCGTGACATTAAGCCAGCCAATATTCATATCGGGGCAGATCAACGCTTACGTATTTTAGATTTGGGTGTGGCGCTCAACACGACGGTCAGCACGCCAGAAGCGATGGAAAACCCTGGTACGCCAAGTTTTATGGCCCCAGAGCTGTTTGAGGGTAATGGTGCAACCATCGCTACCGATGTGTATGCTGCGGGGGTAACGTTGTATTATTTGCTTACACGCAAGTACCCGTATGGTGAAATCGAGCCGTTTCAAAAGCCCAGATTTGGCGAGCCGATACGCCCAACGCGTTATCGACCTGAAATTCCTAGTTGGCTTGAGAATATTATTTTAAAAGCGATAGCAGTAGATACTGCAAAGCGTTTTGAAACCTCGGAGGAAATGCTGGTTGCACTAGAGCACGGTGAGTTAAGGCCCATCGCCATGCAGAAAACGCCTCTGATTGCCAGAGCGCGTTTGGTGAAGTGGCAGTGGCTGGCAATATTTTCACTGATGTTAAATTTTTTATTGATCTACCTGTTAATGGTTTCCTAGTGTTAGTTTCTTAAGTATTAGTTTTGTAGCGTTAAGTTTAATTATTCGGAGTATTTATGAGCTGGACAAAAGTTTGCCCTTTAGAAGACATTCCTAAGTTGGGCGCGCGCGTAGTGCGCACAGAATCAAAAGAGATCGGCGTATTCCGCACTGAAGATGACCGCGTATTTGCGATTAATAATAGCTGTCCACATAAAGCTGGGCCGTTATCACAAGGTATTGTGTATGGCGATAAAGTTGCTTGTCCATTACATAGCTGGAAAATTAGTTTGGTCGATGGCAAGGCCGAAGAACCTGATGTTGGTGAGACGGCTTGTTATCAAGTAAAAGTGGAAGATGGTGTTGTTTTCTTGGAAGTATCAGAGTAAATGAAAAGCGGGTTACCACAGAGAACACAGCGGACCCAGAGCAAAGCGTTTTCCAATAGGGTATATGCATGCTGCCAGTTTTTCTTGGAAGAGTTTTTGCTCAAAAATATGATCAATTGTGGCGGTACTTACTGTCTCTGTGAGCTCGGTGGTTAGAAGTAAAAAATGATTAAAGAAACGAAATCTACCTGTTGCTACTGCGGTGTTGGCTGTGGCGTCATTATTAAAACTGATAACGATCAAATCGTTGATGTGCAAGGTGACCCTGATCACCCCGCAAATTTTGGGCGGCTTTGCACCAAAGGTTCAACTTTGCATCTTACTGCCAAGCTGGATGCACGCGCACTTTACCCAGAAATGCGCACTAACCGTGGCGCTGTGCGTGAGCGTGCGACATGGGATGCATCGCTTGATTACGTGGTAGATAAGTTTGCCGACACTATTCAAAAGTACGGGCCAGATTCTGTTGCATTTTATATTTCAGGCCAATTGCTGACTGAAGACTATTACGTCTTTAATAAACTCGCTAAAGGTTTAATTGGTACCAATAACGTCGATACCAACTCACGCTTATGCATGAGCTCAGCGGTGACAGGCTACAAAGCCACACTGGGGGCAGATTCACCACCTGCTTGTTATGAAGACATTGACCATACGCAATGCTTGTTTATTGCGGGGAGTAATACCGCTTTTGCACACCCTATCATCTTCCGTCGTATAGAGGATGCTAAGGCGAAAAATCCTGATATGAAGGTGGTGGTGGTTGATCCACGCCGCACAGATACAGCCCAATTTGCCGACCTGCATTTAGCTATTTTACCAGGCACTGACGTTGCCCTTTTTAACGGCATGTTGCACGTTATGCTGTGGGAAGGTCTCTTGGATATGGACTATATCCGCAACTATACTGAAGGTTTTGATGCGCTCAAACAAACCGTGCGCGAATACACGCCTAAAATGGTGGCAGATATTTGTGGCATCAGTGAAAGCGATATTATCCAAGCCGCAAAATGGTTTGGTGCGGGGCCTACACTTTCCATGTACTGCATGGGCTTGAATCAATCTGTGCATGGTACTGATAAAAACGCAGCATTGATTAACTTGCATCTGGCGACAGGTCATATCGGCAAGCTCGGCGCAGGGCCATTCTCACTCACAGGTCAACCGAATGCGATGGGTGGGCGTGAAGTAGGCGGCATGGCTAATTTGCTTTCTGCACACCGAGATTTAAATAATCCTGAGCACCGTGCTGAAGTGGCTAAACTTTGGGGTGTGGCTGATGTCCCCGCTAAGGCAGGCAAAACTGCGGTTGAAATGTTTGATGCAGTCAAAACCGGCGAAATCAAAGCGATTTGGATCGCTTGTACTAACCCTGCGCACTCCATGCCTGATCTGAACGCTGTGATAGAGGCACTCAACAACGCTGAACTTGTCGTGTTGCAAGATGCATTTAATAATACCGATAGTAATCAATATGCAGATGTGATTTTCCCCGCTACCACTTGGGGCGAAAAAGAAGGCACAGTCACCAACTCTGAGCGCCGTATTACGCGCGTGCAGAATGCCGCCGTCATTCCTGGTGAGGCCCGCAACGATTGGGAAATCGTGGTGGACTTTGCGCAGCGCCTAGAAAAGAAATTAGGTAAAGCGCAAACTCTAGCCAACGACACCACCTTGTTTAATTATCCGAGTGCAGAAAGTGTGTTTAACGAGCACCGTGAATCAACACGTGGCCGAGATTTAGACATCACAGGTCTAAGTTATCTAACTTTAGAGCAGCAAGGTCCGCAACAATGGCCGTTTAAACAAGGGGAAAGTACTGGCCAAGCGCGTTTATACGCGGATGGCGTGTTTCAAACCCCTAGTGGTAAGGCACGTTTTCATAATGCGGTGTATAAATCCACCGCAGACAAAACCGATGCGCGCCATCCGCTACATTTGTTGACGGGTCGCCTGCGTGACCAATGGCATGGCATGAGCCGTACGGGTACCATCGCGCAACTGTATAACCATGTTGAAGAACCTGTTGTTTCGATGAATCAGGACGATATGACGCGTCGCCAGCTTAAAACTGGAGACATTGTTAAACTGAGCAATAAGCGCGGAAGCCTGAATATTCGTGTGCAGCAGTCTGAAGAAGTCAAACCAGCTGAGACGTTTGTACCTATGCATTGGGGTAGTCAGTTTATGAATGGTCTAGGCATCAATGTGTTAATGCCAGCGGCCTTTGATAAAACGTCAAAACAGCCTGAGCTGAAACACGCAGCCATTAAAATTGAAAAGCTAGATTTACCTTGGCAAATGACGGTTATGCGCACCTGCGGCGATTTAAGCCTGATTGCAGAAATGCGTAAATTGCTCAAACATTTTGATTATGCAACCTGTGGTCTCTACGGGCGTGACCATGGCATGGTGGTGTTTCGTGCATCGCATAAAGAAGCGCCAAGCCAAGACATTATCAGTATTCTTGATGCGTTACTAGGTATGGTAGAAGGCGCACCCATGCTCAATTATGATGATCCCAAACGTGGTGTCAGCAAACGTATTTTGGTGGAAGGTGGGCAAGTCACTGGTGTGCGTTTAATCGGTGAAACTCTAGCTGCAGATTGGCTCAAACAAGTGATGCAACAGGGTGAGTTTACCAATGAATTAAGAAAGTGGGCATTGGCCCCGCTCAGTACACCGCCGACGGGTCAAAAAAGTCGCGGCAAAATTGTTTGTAACTGCTTGGATGTTTCAGAAAACGAAATCATCGAAGTTTGCCAAGCAGGAGCCGATCTGCCAACGCTACAAGCCAAACTCAAATGCGGGACTAATTGCGGCTCATGTGTTCCAGAGTTGAAACGACTAGTCAAAATGCATAGTACGTTAAAAGTTTAAATACACCTCATAGGTCGTATACGACCTTATCTCAGATTAACTGAGCCTCCATTCAAGCAAATCCTTAGCATAGATAATTGTGTGTATCAGACAATTATCTATGCCCATCTTACTAACCCAGCAAGGGTAAATACGTTAATTTACCCTTGCTGAATATAATCCTTAAACTGTATTTATGATATTTTGCATATCTGGAGTATTATTTATCAAAATGATTTTGGTCTTTTACAGTCACAAGACTAGATAGCCTAGGCTCGATTCATTTGTTTTTATACAAAAAACAGTGGTGTAAGTAAGATGACATTGCCAAAAATAATATACGATAAAAATTTAAAAGTCTTAATGGACAGTATGTCAGTATCTATCTTTATTAAGGATGCTGACAGTAATATTGTCTTTATGAATCAGGCCTGTGAGCAGGCTTGGCAAGTTAATTTTGCTGATGTGATGGGGACAGATGGTGGCCAACTTTTTCCGTCAGAACAGCAAGCATTTTTTTTAGCTGCGGATAAAAAGGCATTTGCAGAAAAAGTAAAAGTTGAGATTGAAGAGTGGATTTGGAATAAATCATTACAGCAAAATCGCCTTTATGTGACTACCAAAATGCCTATTTATGATGCATTAGGTGCGCCACTGTTTATAATCGCTACTACCCAAGATGTTACAGAGCGCAAGTGCTCAGAGGCACGTGTACAGCGTTTGACGCATTTATACAAGGCACTGTCTGAGGTAAATCAGGCAATTGTGCGTATGAGTGATGAGCAGCAACTGTTCCCCCTAATATGCCGCTGTGCTGTCGAGCATGGAGGTATGCAAATGGCTTGGATTGGCCAGTCAAATAGCGATAATCAACAAATACGACCAGTCGCCAAATACGGCCAACATTTAGATTACCTAGATAAGCTAGTGATTTCAGCCTCTGCTGATGTTCCAGAAGGGCGCGGTCCAGTCGGTAGCGCTTTTCGAGAAAACAAGAGCATTATTATTAATGATATTGATTCAGATCCAACACTGAGTACTTGGCAAAATGTCATGGCTAGCTGTGGATGGCAGTCGGTTGCTGCTTTCCCGATCTATCGAAATAATCAACCATTCGCTGTATTTTGTGTCTATCACGATCAAAAAGATGCATTTGATGAATCAGCTATTTCCTTGTTGGAGGAAATGTCGAAAGACATCACTTTTGCGCTTGCTAACTTTGACCGTGAAGCTCAGCGTAAGAATGATGAAACCTCTAGTCGGCTAGCGGCGCTAGTTTATGAAACAAGTAGCGAAGCAATGATGGTGACGGACGCAAGCCATATTATCGTCGCCGTCAATAATGCGTTTACAGAGATTACGGGTTATGCGGAGTCAGAGGTTGTTGGACTATCTGGCGTTATTCTAAAATCTGGCAAACATGATGCTGCATTTTATCAAGCCATGGGACATCAAATGCGCCTGACTGGCAAATGGCATGGTGAAATTTGGAATAAACGTAAAAATGGTGAGATATTTCCTAACAGACTGACCTTAAACACCGTCTATAACGAAGATGACTCAGTGAAATATCGGGTATCTTTATTCACAGATATTTCGCAGCAAAAGCAAGATGAAGAGATGATTTGGCGTCAGGGCAATGTAGATGCACTCACTGGTTTGCCAAATCGCCGCATGTTTCACCAAAACTTAGAGCAAGAGATCAAAAAGTCACAACGCTCTGGCCTGCCTTTTGTGTTGATGTTTTTGGATCTTGATGATTTTAAAGAGGTGAATGATAGTTTTGGTCATGCGATGGGCGACCTTTTACTAAAGCAAACTGCTGAAAGATTAAAGCTGTGCGTACGCGAGTTTGATTCGATTGCACGTTTAGGTGGGGACGAGTTCACCGTTATTTTGAGTGAAGTTGATAACTTAAAAGGCGCAGACAGGGTTATTGAGGCTATTTTAGCCTCAATTGCGGAGCCTTTTCGATTAAAAGATAAACAAGCCTTTGTTTCTGTCAGTATAGGGGTGACTTTGTACCCAAATGATGCTTCGGATGCCGATAACTTGTTGAAAAATGCTGATCAAGCGATGTATGCAGCTAAAAAAACGGGGCGTAATCAGTTTAGTTATTTCACCAAAAGTATGCAAGAAGTGGCGCAAAAGCGTATGCGAATGGCGGTGGATTTACGTGGTGCTGTGCATGGCGGGCAGATCTGGGTGGCCTATCAGCCTATATTGGATTTAAAAACTGGCCATATAGTTAAGGCTGAAGCATTGGCCCGCTGGACGCATCCTGCACTTGGGGCATTTAGTCCCGCTGAGTTTATCCCAGTTGCCGAGCACACAGGTTTAATCGTCGATATTGGGCAGTGGATTTTTGAGCAAGTCATACTGCAAGTTAAGCGTTGGCAACAGGTATATCGCACAGATTTTCAAGTCAGTGTCAATAAATCGCCCGTGCAAATCTATAATAAGATGAGCCGATATGCTTCGTGGGGACACCAGTTGATGCAAGCGGGTTTGTCAGGAAAAAGTATCGTGGTAGAGATTACCGAAGGCTTATTGCTTGATGCGAATGAAGTCGTGAATAAAAAGCTGTTGGAGTTTAGAGATGCTTCAATACAAATAGCGCTGGATGACTTTGGTACAGGGTACTCATCATTATCGTATCTTAAAAAATTTGATATTGATTACATTAAAATTGACCGAACTTTTGTCTCACATCTTTCGCCTAATTCAGATGACTTGGCGTTGTGTGAGGCGATGATTTTGATGGCGCATAAATTGGGTATCAAGGTGATTGCTGAAGGGATAGAAACTGAAGAGCAACAGCAATTGTTAATTGCAGCTGGTTGCGATTTTGGACAGGGCTTTTTATTTAGTGAGGCATTGCCAGCCGATGAGTTTGAGCAGTTTTTGCTTAAAAGTTCAGGACTAAAAACTAGTGGTTGGCACTAAATGCCGCCACTTAGTAGTTTGATTTAAGATAGTTGTTTAGACTACAAGGTATGAGTAGCTTATTTTCTGTAGGTTACCTGTGTAAATATTTCCTTTAAACCCCCGCCCTTTTTTCTAACACAAAATAGCGAAATGCCTCCGCCACCTGTGAAGTGTTACACTTGTTTAGAACCCTAAATGCCAAGTACGCACTAATAGGCTAGTAGTTAAGTATTGGGGTTGAGTAAAATACAGGTAAGGGGCAAACGTGAATCATCAACATACGAAACTGGCAGACTTTCTTGCGCAGCAACCGCCAGCAGGCCGACTTGGCGCGTTATTGTTAGACATTGGAGCAGCAGTGACAGCAATTTCGGCTATGACTGCGCGCGGCTCACTAGATAATTTAACGGGCAAACTCACCAGCCAAAATATACAAGGCGAAACACAAGTGCAGCTTGACGTGGTGACCAACGATATTTTTATTGAGATGCTTACCAAAAACGGTACGGTATCTGGCCTGGCTTCTGAGGAGATGGATTACCCAGTTGCATTGGATGTGGCATCAGAAAATGCGGAGTTTTTAGTGGTGTTTGATCCATTAGATGGTTCATCTAATGTGGCTGTGAATGTGTCTGTTGGATCAATTTTTTCTATCTTGTCTGCACCGAAAAATCGTGCGCCAGTGGAGGCTGACTATTTGCAAAAAGGGCGTCAGCAACTGGCGGCAGGCTATGCCATTTACGGCCCCGCAACCATGTTGGTCATTACAACAGGCAATGGCACACATGGTTTCACCTTAGATCCCAATGATAAAACCTTTTACTTGACGCACCCTGCAATTCAGATACCCGAAATTAGCGCAGAGTTTGCAATTAATGCAAGCAACCAGCGGCATTGGGAGGCACCCATTGTACGTTACGTGGAAGAGTGTCTTGCTGGCACAACTGGTTTACGCGCACGTGATTTTAATATGCGCTGGGTGGCAAGCATGGTGGCTGATGTGCACCGTATTTTGATGCGTGGGGGTATTTATTTGTATCCACGTGATTATAAACAGCCCATTAAAGCAGGGCGCTTGCGTTTACTATATGAGGCGAACCCGATGAGTATGCTGGTTGAGCAAGCTCATGGTAAAAGCTCCACGGGCCGTATCGCAATTATGGATGTTGTGCCAGACCATGTGCACCAGCGCGTACCTGTCATTATGGGGTCTAAAGGGGAAGTCGCGTTGGTGGAGCAATACCATGATGATTTTGATAAGGGCTTAGCTTAATAAGCGCGATGAACACAAGATTAGGAGCATCCAATGGCCATGATTTCATTAAGACAGTTGCTTGATCATGCAGCAGAGTACAGTTATGCATTACCCGCATTTAATATCAATAATATGGAGCAAATTCACTCGATTCTGCAAGCGGCAGACGAGGTAGACAGTCCTGTAATTCTGCAGGCTTCTGCAGGCGCGCGTGGATATGCAGGTGAGGCATTCTTGCGCAAACTAGTCGAAGCAGCGATTGAGCAGTATCCACATATTCCGATCTGTATGCATCAAGATCATGGTGCTTCGCCTGCCGTGTGTCAGCTCGCGATTCGCAGTGGTTTTTCCAGCGTGATGATGGACGGCTCATTGCAAGCGGATGCCAAAACGCCTGCCAACTATGACTACAATGTAGAGGTCACTAGCCGCGTAGTGGATTTTGCGCATGCAGTTGGTGTTTCTGTAGAAGGGGAGTTGGGTTGCTTAGGCTCTCTAGAAACTGGTATGGCAGGCGAGGAGGACGGTAGCGGAGCAGAAGGCAAACTAGATCATTCACAGTTGTTGACCGACCCAGACGAAGCTGCGGCATTTGTAAAAGCGACTAAAGTGGATGCTTTAGCTATCGCCATCGGCACCAGTC
The DNA here is from genome assembly GCA_036504995.1 of Methylophilaceae bacterium. Taxonomy (GTDB): domain Bacteria; phylum Pseudomonadota; class Gammaproteobacteria; order Burkholderiales; family Methylophilaceae; genus DASXUG01. The sequence continues at coordinate 93,384 of DASXUG010000017.1, forward strand.
ACGGTGCGTATAAGTTTAGTCGTCCACCAACGGGAGATATTTTGTCGATAGACCGTATCAAGGAGATACATGCTCGCATTCCCAATACGCATTTAGTCATGCATGGTTCGTCCAGTGTGGAGCAGGAATGGTTAAACACCATCCGCACTTATGGCGGACAAATTAAAGAGACTTATGGCGTACCTGTGTCTGAAATTATAGAAGGCATTAAGTATGGCGTGCGTAAGGTCAATATTGATACGGATATTCGTCTTGCAATGACGGCCGCTATGCGTAAAAAAATGGCAGAATCGCCTGAAGAGTTTGACCCGCGCGCTTTCTTTAAAGTGGCAATTGTCGCTGCGAAATTACTATGTAAAAACAGATTTGAGGCGTTTGGTAGTGCTGGTCGTGCCAGTCAAATCAAGGTGCTCACCATGGATAATATGGCCGCAAGATATGCCAAGGGTGAGTTAAATCCAGTGATTGTTTAGTCGCTGTGGGCTAAGCAGGTCACGTGCTGATAAGTAGGCGGCGAGATGGAGTCGCGTGATTTCGGTTGCGCAATTAGGGTTGGGTGGTTGTGATGCGGCGTAAACTGGTGGTGGGTAATTGGAAAATGAACGGAGGACTGAGCCAGAATCAGTTGCTTCTTAATAGTCTGACTCAGCAGCTTAAAGGCCTGCAAGGTGTGGATATTGCGGTTTGCGTACCTTATCCCTATTTGCATCAAGCTAAAATGCTACTCGCTGGAAGCAATATCCAATGGGGCGCACAAAATATTAGCCGCTTTAGTGAAGGCGCTTATACAGCCTCTATCTCTGCTGAAATGGTGGCGGATTTTGGCTGTACATATGCACTAATTGGGCATTCAGAGCGACGTGCTGCTAGTCAGGAAAGCAACCATAGTGCTGCTCAGCGTTTTTCACAAGCCTTGCATGGCGGCATCACTCCCATATTCTGCGTGGGAGAAACCTTAACAGAGCGTCAGTTAGGACTTGCGCAGAGTGTTGTTAAAAATCAAGTGCTTGCCATTTTGAATGGTCTAGATTCTGCCACCTTTGAGCTAGGCAAATACCATCATGCTGTGATTGCGTATGAGCCCGTGTGGGCGATAGGTGCCAAGCAGACCGCGCAGCCAAGTGAGGCGCAAGAGATGCATCACTTTATTCGCACCTTGGTGTCTACGTATGACGCTGACTACGCTGCAGCACTTAGGCTTATTTATGGTGGGAGCGTCACCCCAGAAAATGCTAGCAGCTTATTTTCCATGCCAGATATAGATGGTGGCCTAATCGGTCGCGCCTCACTCGATGCGCTTAAATTTAGGCGTATCTGTGAAGCTGCCTCGCCAGTGACTGTGGTGAAGTGACTATAGATTTAAAGATATAGATGTAATCATTATCTGGCGGCAATAGCTAGAGATGCTCTAGCGAACAATTAATTTCACACTTACCACGCTGTTAGTTTTTCCTCTTGTTAGGGTCAAATTTTTTCTTCTTTAACCCTCTAATTTTTAATAAGTTATTTAAGTACCTCACAATTAAGCTGTTAATTCATAGGCGGCTACCTTGAGTTTTAAATTCAAATGTGCTAATTTGCGCTTAGTTGTAACTAAGTTGTTACAACTATTTGCTAAAAGTAAATTTCACTCATTAAGTCCTGTGTGAGTTGTTTTTATATAAGCAATGTTTTCCATAGTCAGTTCAATGATTTATTGGGGAATTTAGCATTGGAAGCTTCTGCCGAAATTTTTACAATTGTTACACGTCCCAACAGTTCATTAACGAACAGAGGGCGTGTGCAGGTGGTGCTTGGCATTGCTTCATTTTCTCTATTGGTGGCATTGGGTTTTGGTCTTGCTGGGGCGTGGTTGGTATTGCCATTTGCAGGGCTGGAATTGCTAGCTTTGGCGTATGCATTTTATTACATCGGCTGTCATGCGGATGATTATGAAAGTATCACCATAGATGGCGACATTTTGGCGGTAGAACAACGATTTTATAAGCATACAAGCCAAATTGTGTTTCAACGTTACTGGGCGCGTGTTTTTTTGCAAGAGTTGCCCAGTGGCGAGCAGTCGCTTCTATTGCGCTCGCATGGCAGAGAAGTGGAGTTTGGGCGTCGATACATGAGTAATGCTGAGCGGATTGCGCTGGCAAAACAATTAAAAAAACATGTGGGCGCTGTTTCTTAAAATTACTTTGGGAGTGAGTATGGTTTTGCTGTTGCTGAGAAAGGCTAGCTCTTTGTTGAAAGCTAGTGTTGGTTTGATGTTGGCTTTTGCGACTTTTGCTGCTCAGGCAGAGTTTGCTTGGAATTTTCCACATCCAGTTACACCTATGGCGATTGATACGCTACACGTGCACAACAAATTTATGGTCATCGTGATGGTGATTTTCTTGATTGTGCTGGGTATTATGATTTACTCCATCGTCACCCATCGCAAAAGTAAAAATTTCAAACCCTCAACATTTACCGCTCCTAGCACAAGTGCCCAAGTATTCTGGACCTTAGTGCCTTTTGCCATTTTGCTCTACATTGACTTTGTGTTGATGGGTATTCCTGCGTATCACAGTGTGGTGATGATGGAAGACACCAAAAATGGCGCAGAAATGGTCATTAAAATCACAGGTTCGCAATGGCGCTGGCAATATGAATATATGGATGGCGAAGCACAAGGCATTAAGTTCGTTAGTAACTTAATCACGCCACAGGATCAAATAGATAATAAAACCGAAAAAGGTAAAGACTACCTGTTAGAAGTAGATAACAAGCTAGTTTTACCTGTAGGCAAAAAAGTACGCGTGTTATTAACCTCTACTGATGTCATCCACAATTGGTGGGTGCCTGCTTTTGGTTCTGCACGCGATGCTATCCCTGGGTTCTTGCGTGAAACTTGGGTGAAAATTGAAGAGCCAGGTGTATTCCGTGGACAATGTAAAGAGTTGTGCGGGAAAGGGCATGGTTTTATGCCAGCTATTGTAGAGGCAATGCCTGAAGAAGACTTCAAAAAATGGGTGGTTGCTAAAAAAGAAGAAATGGCAAAAGCGTCTGCTGGTGCTGATAAAGAGTGGACCAAAGACGACTTAATCGCAAATGGCAAAGGTATTTACGAGAAAAACTGTGCTGTTTGTCATCAAATCACAGGGACTGGTGTGCCAGGCGCATTCCCAGCATTGGCTGGTAGCAAGATTGTCAATGGGCCGATTTTTGATGCGGATGGTAAGTTGTTTAAGGACAGTCATTTGGATCGCGTCATGAATGGTAAGGGTGTGATGCCATCTTGGAAAGCAACGCTAAATGATACTGAGATCGCTTCCGTGATTACTTACGAAAGAAACTCGTTTGGTAACACCATGGGCGACATGGTTCAGCCTGCGCAAGTAAAAGCGCTACGCTAAAAGCAGTAGTTTAAACAACTTGAGTAGCATTAAGTTCTAAAACCTAAGGTTTAAGGAGAGAAAAATGAGTACAACGACAGTAGCGCATGACGATCACGGTCATGCAGATTATCAGCCAGGGATCATGCGTTGGCTGACCACCACTAACCACAAAGACATCGGCACGATGTACCTGACATTTTCATTGATTATGTTTTTAGTGGGTGGATCGATGATTATGGGTGTGCGTCTGGAGTTATTTCAGCCAGGTCTGCAATTTATGAAGCCAGAGTTCTTCAATCAACTGATTGGCGTACATGCATTAGTCATGATCTTTGCAGCGTTAATGCCAGCAGCAACAGGGTTTGCGAATTGGATGCTGCCTTTGCAGTTGGGTGCGCCCGATATGGCTTTGCCACGTTTGAATAACTGGGGTTTTTGGTTGTTGCCACCAGCGGCTATCTTACTCACGTTACCCTTCACTTTGGCTTTGTTCGGTATTGGTGATGGGGCGGTAGCAACTGGTTGGACGCTCTATACCCCACTATCTGTACAAGGCGGTATTGGTGTTGACTTTGCAATTTTCGCTATTCACTTATTAGGTATTTCTTCTGTATTAGGCTCAATCAACGTTATTGTGACTATTTTTAATATGCGCGCGCCTGGCATGACATTAATGAAAATGCCGATGTTTGCATGGGGTTGGTTAATTACTGCCTTCTTGTTAATTGCAACGATTCCAGTATTGGCTGGTGCAGTGACGATGTTGTTGACAGACCGTCATTTTGGCACACACTTTTTTGATGCAGCTGGTGGTGGTGACCCTATCCTGTTCCAGCACTTGTTCTGGTTTTTTGGTCACCCAGAAGTGTATATTTTGTTATTGCCAGTTTGGGGTTTTATGCCACAAATTTTGCAAACATTTAGTCGTAAACCCATGTATGGCTACAAAGCACAAGTGTACTCATTAATCGCGATCGGCTTGTTAGCTGTTGTGGTTTGGGCACATCACTTCTTTACAGTTGGTATGCCTGTGCCAGCACTGTTGTATTTTATGTATAGCACCATGTCAATTTCATTGCCGTTAGCCGTGTTGTTTTTCTGCTGGATTGCAACGATATGGAAAGGCGCGATGAGCTTTGAAACACCCATGCTATTTGCGGTGGGCTGGATTATCTTATTCGGTATTGGTGGTTTAACAGGCTTAGTATTAGCCGACGTAGCGGCTGATGCGCAATACCATCACAGTTACTTTGTGGTAGCGCACTTCCATTACACTCTATTTGCAGGCGGCATTATGGGGATTATGGCGGGTGTTTACTACTGGTTGCCTAAGATGACAGGCCATATGTACAACGAGAAGTTAGGTAAAACCCATTTCTGGTTAACTGCTATTTCATTCAATATGACATTTATTCCGCAATTTTTCTTGGGCCTAGCTGGTATGCCACGCCGCATTCCTGACTATGCATTACAGTTTGCTGACTTCAATAGAATCTCATCAATATCTGCATTCGTCCTTGGCTTATCACAATTGCTGTTTGTTTACATTATTGTGACCTGTGTACGTGGTGGCAAAAAAGCGACAGGCCAAGTGTGGGAAGGCGCACAAGGCTTGGAGTGGACATTACCTTCTCCACCGCCATACCACAGCTTTACTGAGCAACCAGTCATTAAATAAATAGGAAGGTTCAGGCTGGTTCTGCCAGCCTGATAAGAGATGAAAAATATGCAAGAGCCAGATAAAAGCGGTAAGAATATTAAGCTGGCGGTAGTTTTTGGCTTGATTGCACTGGCTTGGTACATTGCTTCAATGACGGTTATGTTATGGAAGTGAAGTCAGTAGAAGCCAGAAATCAAGCAAATAAGAAGTTAGGTTTGAAGTTGTTGTGGTTGGTAGCGGCAGCGATTGCGTTCGCTTATGCCTTGGTACCTTTGTATGACGTGATCTGCAAAGCCACTGGGTTGAACGGGAAAACCAATGCCAATGCTGCGTTGACTTCTAAGACAGTAGATACCGCACGCTGGGTAACGGTTGAATTTACCTCAACCGTAATGCCAGGTTTGGGCTGGAGTTTTAAGCCTAAGCAAGAAAGCGTGAAGTTGCATCCTGGGCAAATTGAAACGGTGTTATTTGAAGCCAAAAATGTGACCAATGATGCGGTGACAGGGCAGGCGATACCGAGTGTGAGTCCAGGCGCGGCTTCTTTGTACTTAAAGAAAATTGAGTGTTTTTGCTTTCAAAGGCAAACATTGAAACCAGGGGAGTATAAGGAGATGCCACTGCGTTTTTATGTGAGTCCAGAATTACCCAAAGACATACAGGCGATTACATTGTCTTATGCCTTTTATAACGCTGTGAAGCAATAATTAAAATATAAATATCAATCTTAAAATTTAGGGAGTTGATGTATGGCGACACATTCAGAGAGTCATTATTTTGTACCCAACCCAGTGGCATACCCAGTATGCATATCGCTCGGTTTGTTGTTTACAGCAGCGGGTTTTATTTTCAATATTGCCGATGCTAAGAATTTAGAGTATCTGCATCAGCCTGGTAAGTACATGATGATCGCGGGTTTCGCGTTGATTATTGCCATGATATTCCGTTGGATGGGCGCAGTAATTTCTGAAAGCCAAATCGGAAAATACAAAGCATGGGAAGATAAATCATTTCGAATTGGCATGATTACGTTTATTTGTTCTGAAGTGGCTTTTTTTGCTGCATTTTTCGGCGCGTTGTTCTTTATGCGTGTACTTTCTGTGCCTGAGTTAGCTTCATTTGACCCACACTTTACGATGTATAAAGATTTCGTCGCTAGTTGGCCATCCGCTGGGCCAGGTGGGCATGGGATTAGAACTGATTTACCTGTAGCCGTTGCAGGCAAGTTGAGTTTTACACCTATGGGTGCATGGGGTATTCCTGCCATCAACACCCTGTTGCTGCTGACTTCTGGTGCTACCATTACTTGGGCACATTGGGGTTTAATTAAAAATAATCGTAATCAATTGATTATTGGCATGTTTCTAACCGTTGCGCTTGGTATAGGCTTTTTGGCGTTGCAAGCACAAGAGTATCACCATGCTTACACTGAGTTGGGCCTAACTTTGGGTTCAGGCGCATACGGCGCAACTTTCTTTATGTTGACAGGCTTCCATGGCTTTCACGTTACCTTGGGTACTATCATGCTTATCGTGATTTTGATTCGCTGCATGAAAGGTCACTTCACACCAGAGCGTCACTTTGGGTTTGAGGGCGTTGCTTGGTACTGGCACTTTGTTGATGTGGTGTGGTTGGGTCTGTTTATCTTTGTATACTGGTTATAAAGTAAATAAAAAAGGCGATGAAAGCATCGCCTTTTTAGTTGTGACTAGTAGTTAGTTGTGATTAAGTAAAGCACATTAGCTCTGAACGTGGCCGATAACCCCTGTGTAATAACCCAGCATGAGCAGGGCAAACAACGCTAAAGAAAGTGAAATGCGCAGGGTGAGTGCGCGAACAGTGCGTTCTCCTGTACCTTTGTCTTTTGATAAATAAAACAGCGCTGAGAACAGGCTGGCAACGATCAGTAAGAAAATGCAAATAATTGCAATTTTGATGAACACGGCAATCTCCCAATAGAGTGTGGATTGATTATGCGGCGGATATGGCGAATTTGCAATTTAGATTTTGTAACTTAAGACAGTATAGATTCCGCCCTTCTTGGGTGGGGGCTTTTGCGACAATTTGCTGTATTCCTTTATTTATTCATTTAGGGCAATGGCAATTTCACAAGGCGCAAACTAAGTTTGCTTTACAAGCTACTTATGATCAGTACGATCAATCTGCACCCGTGACGTTGCCAACTGAAACTGGGGAACCAGAGTCATGGCGCTATAAGCAAGTTAAGGTCAAAGGACGGTATTTACCTGATTATCAAATATTTTTAGATAATCAGGTTGAGGGTGAGCAAGTGGGGTATCACGTGGTTACGCCCCTTCAAATTGATGGGGTGGACGAGGTGGTGTTGATCGATCGAGGCTGGATCCCCGCGATGGAAAACCATTTGGAAGTTCCTAAAGTAGTCACTCCACTGACTGTAGTTGAAATAGATGGACAAGTTTGGTTGCCAAGCACCAAGTTTTACAGTTTAGAAGACAAAGGTGAGGCGGTCAGCAAAGTGTGGCAGCCGATTTGGCAAAATATGGATATGAAGCGATACGTTGCGGTTAGTCCCATCAAGGTGCTACCGCTAGTCATACGCCTAAATCCCAAAAGCAATGCTGGTGGATTTGTACGCAATTGGGTAAGGCCTGATGATAGAGCCGAAAGCAACTTGAGTTACGCCTATCAATGGTTTGGTTTTGCATTTGCAGCGTTGGCAATTTTTATCGTTGTGAGCTTTAAAAAAGTAGAGTTGGATTGATTTGGAACCGATTAAATTGAAAGCAGTAGAGCAAGCAGCTGATGATGCTATGACAGCCATTGATGTACAAGCACAAAAGCGTGGTCGTATCGTGCTGTTATGTATGTTTCTGTTTTTTGTGTTGCCTCTGGTGATTGTGCTTGCTATGCATCAATACGGCTGGCATCCACAGGGTGATAGCCTAGGTCAACTGATTCAACCCGCCCGAGCTTTGCAAGCTAGACCAGATTTACAAGATGCAAAAGGGCGTCAAGTAACTATCGACATGCTTAAGGATAAATGGAGCATGGTCTATATCGCAGAAACCTGCGACCACACCTGTGCTGAACGCTTATACAGTATGCGTCAGCTACATGTGGCACTGGCTAAAGATATTGAGCGTGTGCAGCGTGTGTGGGTCACCCAAAGTCAAGACGTTGCAGCGATACAAGCTCAATACCCAGATATGCTGATTATCAATCAGCCGAGTGATGCGTTGGCGAGCTTTACCACCCAGTTTGAAGTTGCGGGGCAGGATGTGCAGCATTCAAACCAAATTTACTTAGTCGATCCATTGGCTAATTTGATGATGCGCTACCCAAAAACTGCGCAACCCAGAGAGATATTTAAAGACATTACAAGACTATTGAAATATGCGTGGGCAGGCTAATGGTGCAGGACAATAAAGTAAATTGGTTGAGGCGGTTAACATTAATCGCCGCAATATTAGCATTGTGTGTAGTGGTGCTAGGGGCTTTTGTGCGGCTATCTGATGCAGGTTTAGGCTGCCCAGACTGGCCAGGATGCTATGGCGAATTGAGCGTGCCACAAAGTGAGCAAGCTATACAGCATGCGCAAAACCTCTATCCTGATAAGCCTGTAGTTGCCCACAAGGCTTGGAAAGAAATGACGCATCGTTATTTTGCAGGCACATTAGGTCTGCTGATTTTGGCGATATTTATATTGGCTTGGCGTGTTAAAAGGCGTGTGAGTGTCTCTCCATTATTGCCTACTGCTTTACTGTTGGTGGTCATGTTGCAGGCAGCGCTGGGTATGTGGACAGTGACCTTGCTGCTCAAACCAGTCATCGTGACTGCGCACTTACTGGGTGGCATGACCACGCTAGCTTTGTTGATGTGGATGTCGCATCGTTATTTTGGCGTTTACTCAAAGCGCTTTTTGCCTAATCAAGGTATTAGGCTAATGGTGCGTGGTGCAATATTGATTGTCATTCTGCAGGTATTTTTAGGTGGCTGGACCAGTTCAAATTACGCCGCAATGGCATGCACGGATTTTCCCACCTGTCATGGCGCTTGGGTGCCGCAGATGGATTTTTCCACTGCGTTTCATTTTGTGCGTGAGCTTGGGCAAACTGCGGCTGGCAAGCCACTTGATCTTGCGGCATATACCGCCATTCAGTGGGCGCATCGCCTTGGAGCTTTGCTCACTTTTCTATATCTAGGAGCTTTGGCCTTGTTGTTAATGCGCCATCATGCATTGCAGTCGGCAGGGCTTCTGTTGTTATTAGTGTTGTTAGGGCAGGTTAGCCTTGGTATCGCTAACTTGGTGTTGCACTTACCGATATTGTTGGCTGTTGGTCATAATTTTGGTGCAGCACTACTGGTTATTACTATCGTCATCATTAATTCAAAAATAACAGGTTTTAAAAGCCTGCATCTATAACAAGGGAGATTTTTATGAACGCGATTACTATTAGTCAGCTACAGAAGATTGGGGTGAGTTTCCAGAGCTTTTTTGCCCTATGTAAGCCCAGAGTCTCTGCGATGATCGTGTTTACCGCCGTGATTGGCATGTTCTTAGCCACGCCGAATATGGTGCCTCTTAATATTTTACTGGCTGCCACACTGGGTATTGGCATGGCCTCGGGCGCTGCGGCTGCATTCAACTGTTTAATTGAACAAAAAATTGATGCCAGAATGGCACGTACGCGCGCAAGACCACTTCCCACAGGGCAAGTGACCTCAAGCGAAACTTTTATGTTTGCTGCTATTTTAGGTGGCTTGGGCCTGCTAATTTTATACGTGTTTGTTAATCCACTGACCATGTGGTTAACCTTGGGTACCTTTGTCGGCTATGCAGTCATTTACACGGTATTTCTAAAACCAGCGACACCGTTGAATATCGTCATAGGTGGGGCATCTGGGGCCATGCCACCTATCCTTGGCTGGGCTGCGGTCAATAATGTTGTTTCACCAGAGTCATTGATTTTGTTTTTGATTATTTTCGCTTGGACTCCCCCCCACTTTTGGGCGCTAGCCTTATACCGTCGCGAAGAGTATGCAAAAGTGGGGATGCCGATGTTGCCAGTCACACATGGTGAAATGTTTACGCGTCTTCATATCTTGCTTTACACCATCATTTTATTTGCTGTTGCTTTGATGCCATATGGTCATGGTATGAGTGGTCTAATTTACTTGGTATCGTCCATTATTCTAAATGCTGGTTTTATGCTATATGCCGTTGCTTTATATCGCCAATACTCAGATGCACTAGCCATGCGCACATTCCGCTACTCAATTATTTACTTGATGTGCCTATTTGCAGCTTTGTTGGTGGATCATTACTGGCAAATTCACTTATAAAAAGCTTGATATGCAATCACTTCCACGGCCTGACAATTAAGGCCGTGGATTCAGTTTTACAGAAACCTTAGCGGGTTTTCCTCCTCGTTCATAAGCAACCTCAACCAGTTGTCCAGCATAACGCTGCGAGGCCTTAAGCAGGGCCTCTGGCGTAACCATTGCTATTTCACCAATGCTCAGTAGTAGGTCATCCACTTGTAGACCAGCAAGCTGAGCAGGCGAGTCATTAATCACTGCCTGCACGCTTAGTCCCTTGCTGGCGTCATCTGACCTAGGGCCTTTGACGTGTACGCCAATAATAGGTGTCTGTAGTTTTGCCCAATAGGCCGCAAAATAAGCGTAATTAGCTTGCTCAGTAAAAAGTGGCTTACCCATTTTGGCCAGTTCTGGGTTGTCTGCGATACGTTGTTGCTCTTTCATTTGTTGCAACTTAATGCTGCTAGGGGTTTGTGCTGTGCGTTCGGTGTAGACCAATACAGTTTCAGCTTTTACTTTTTGAGCCTGTTCTGCGAGCTGAGAGACAGGTACATCACCCGCTTCAAAGCTAGAGTAACCCAGCAAATCAAAGCCGTTTTCAAGCATGCTTTGGTAATCATCCTCCTTCGATTTGCCAAGATAAATGTGAGGTGCTTCATTATTAGGCTTTAAGCTTGATTGCGCTAAATTTCTGCTGACATAGGTTCTAGCGTAGGGGTTCTCTATAGAAATACCTTGTGTATTTTTATCAGTAACAGCGCTGGACACTTGCTTTGGATTATCTTGTGCAACATTACTTTGACTAGCGCAGGCAGCTAAACTTAACGGTATGAGTAAAAATGGTATAGATAAACGCATGGTGCCTCCCAATATATTAATGAGTCCTGCTTGATTATGATTGCAGCTTAAATATAGCAGCTGGAATTTTTTAGAATTTTTGAGTGATTGTATAAGCTAATGGTATGATAAATAACACGAGCAAAACAATCTCCAAGCTATTCAAACTAGACCAGTCATTCATAAAAGAATTCATATGACACAAAAAATAATTATTGGCTTACTTTCAATCAGCGACCGTGCCTCGACTGGGGTGTACGAAGACCAAGGCATTCCCAAGCTAAAGCAATGGCTAGATCAAGCCCTTATCACGCCGTGGCAAGCCATTGCTCGCGTGATTCCCGATGAGCAAAGTGAAATTGAAAGCATGCTCATCGACTTAGTCGACCAAGAGGGTTGTCATTTGATTTTGACCACAGGTGGAACAGGCCCTGCTTTGCGTGATGTTACGCCAGAAGCGACACTTGCGATAGCCGATAAAGAAATGCCAGGCTTTGGCGAACAAATGCGTCAGATTAGCTTGAATTTTGTACCTACAGCAATTCTGTCGCGTCAAGTAGCAGTAATTCGCAAGCAATGTCTGATTATTAATCTACCAGGGCAGCCAAAGGCGATACAAGAAACACTGGAAGGTCTAAAGGATGAAGCAGGAAAAACTAAGGTGCACGGTATTTTTGCTGCGGTTCCTTACTGTTTGGATTTGCTAGCTACCGATGAACAAGCAATGCCATATCTCGAAACGCATGAGGCCGTTGTAAAAGCTTTTAGGCCTAAATCAGCAGTTCGGCCAGCACCAGCTAATGAGTAAATAATCTTGTTGTTTCTATATCGAAATTTATTAAAAGTAATGCCCTATTTATTTGTGAGCTTACTTATCTTGGTGACCTATTTACTGTTGATGGAAATGCCGCCAACCACACCAAGCTGGCCATATAAAGATAAGGTGCAGCATATCATTGTGTTTTTAGCGTTAACTACTAGTGGTGGCTTGGCTTTCCAAAATAGATGCGTTGCTCTTTGCGTTATGCTGGCGGTTTATGGTGCGATGATGGAGGTGCTGCAAAGTGTGCTAACGGTTACGCGTATTGCCAGTGTCTATGATTGGCTGGCGGATGTAACGGGTATTTTAATTGCAACCGTCATACTGCGATTGCTTAGCAAATGGTCGAATCAAAACTCCAGCATCCTTTAAACCATGACCCCAGAATTTAATCTGATAAAACGTTTTTTTACCAGACCTACGCCCCAAGCTGACTTGGGGGTAGGCGATGATGCTGCGTTGCTGCGCGTGCAAGATGGACATCAGCTCGTTATTTCAACGGATATGTCCGTTGCCGATACCCACTTTTTTGCGGAGGCTGAACCTTACTTTATTGGCTGGAAATCATTAGCGGTCAATGTCTCAGATATTGCTGCGATGGGTGCAACGCCAAAGTGGGCGACTTTGGCCTTAGCCTTACCCTCTGTGGACGAGACATGGCTGGCAGAATTTAGTCGCGGTTTTTTTGCCTGTGCCGACAGATTTGGAATGGATTTAATTGGTGGTGACACCACGCGTGGCCCGTTGAATATTAGCATCACCATTATGGGTGAAGTGCCTGTCAATCAAGCGCTGCGTAGAGATGGCGCCAAGGTGGGTGATGAAATCTGGGTGTCTGGTCAGTTAGGAGTTGCAGCGTTTGCACTGGCAAAGCTAGTAGATAAAAATAACGCCTATGATTATATTGATGCAGACGAATTAGCGTATTTATTGCCTGCACTCCACACTCCGCAGCCGCGTGTGACATTAGGGTTGGCGCTGCGTGAAATTGCTCATAGTGCTATTGATATATCTGATGGCTTACTGGCGGATTTGGGTCATATTTTAGCGCGCTCCAATGTGGGCGCTGAGCTAGCGCTGGCGCAGATTCCTTGTGCGCAACTTAAACATGGCGGTAGACCTCCGTCTGATTTGCAAAAAATGGACCTCATAAAATTGGCGCCCATAAAAATGGCGCTTACGGGTGGTGATGATTATGAGTTATGCTTTACGGCACCAGCTAGTGCGCATGAGCAAATACTACAAATCGGTCAACAGTTAGGTGTGCCACTAAGTTGTATTGGGCGGGTGGTTGAGAATGCTCAGCTAACACTATTGGATACACTTGGACATGTGGTTACACTAAATCAACTCGGGTTAGAAAGCGATGGCGTCGTAAAGTATGGATTTGATCATTTTTCAGCATAACGTAATTTATGGGAGATTGTCATCATGACTAAAGCAAAGTTTGGAATGTCACTATTTAGGCATCTGCTTCGAGCGCGTCTACTGGCCTGTTTGGCGCTTTCAATGGCGTTAATAAGTTGCAGTGGCTTGCCGATGGGTTCAAATTTCATTAAGCCCAAAGTGAGTATTGCTGATATTCGCATGCTAGATAGCACCATGTTCGAGCAGCGCTTTGCTATTAAACTGCGCGTGCAAAACCCTAATAATTTTAGTATTCCAGTGAGTGGCCTCAATTATCAACTGAGTTTAAATGGCAGTGCTTTTGGCAGTGGCGTGAGTAATCATGCCTTTAATCTTCCTAAAAATGCAGAATCATTAGTTGAGGTGGAGGCTACGACATCATTGCCTAGCGTCATGAAAGCACTGTCTGGATGGATGAAAAATAAAGACGCTTTGACCTATGCTATTCTCGGTAATATCAACGTGGGGAACAGCAGCTCAGCCATTCCGTTTGATTATTCAGGCGAGTTAAATTTAAACGACTTCGCCCAGTAAGTATCTACATAATTTAACGCGATGAACCCAAATTTAGCCTTTCTGTTAAAACATCCTGCTCATTTTCTTGCGCTCGGATTTGGCAGCGGATTAAGCCCAAAAGCCCCAGGCACAGCAGGTACCGTGGTTGCGCTACCCATGTTTGCGCTACTGACCATGTTGACTATTTCGCCAACTACTCAACTTATCGCTATCGCAGTTTTATTCATAGTAGGCGTTTCCCTGTGCACGCAAACAGGCAATGCCTTGGGGGTGTCAGACCACGGTAGCATCGTGTGGGATGAAATTGTCGCGATGATGCTAGTGTTGGTGTTTACACCGCCAACTTGGCTGTGGTGGGCCGTGGCATTTGCCTTGTTCCGTTTATTTGATATTTGGAAGCCATTTCCCATCCGTCAGTGCGATGCGAACCTTAAAGGTGGCTTCGGTGTCATGTTTGATGACCTGCTCGCGGCAATCTACGCAATCGTATCAATAGTAGGCTTGAAATGTTTAGCGCTGAGTTAGTGCAACTTGCGCAAGCGTTAGGAGAAATCTTAGTCGCTAAAAAATTAAAGTTGGTGTTGGCAGAGTCTTGTACAGGCGGCTTGGTTGCAGCCTTAATGACAGAGATTGCTGGCAGCTCAGCATGGTTTGAAGGTGGCTTTACTACCTACAGTAACCAAATGAAAATAGATCAACTAGGCGTCAGCCCATCCACATTGGATGTGTATGGCGCAGTGAGTGAAAATACCGCCATTGAAATGGCGCATGGCGCATTAAATAAAGCCGGGGCTGCTATTGCCGCCTCGATTACAGGCATCGCTGGTCCGGCAGGCGGGAGTAGAGAAAAGCCTGTTGGCATGGTGTGTTTTGCATGGGTAGGGCGCGAATTGGCGCCCATAACCTCAACCTTACATTTTGCCGGTGACCGCCAGCAGGTAAGGCTGCAGGCGGTTTTGGTATGTGTTCAAGGCTTGATTAAACTTGCTCAAGCTTATTAGTGCTTGAGTCTTCTTAGCGACTGACGTTAGTCGCGGTCGCCATGATGACCCCAACCACCACGTCCCCAGCCGCCATGTTCACGGCGTTCATCACCCCAGCCACGACCCCAACCGCGACCATCATAATAACCTCGGTCATAATAGCTACGTGATTGTTGAATATAAGTCACTGGTGGTGCGCCATAATACACAATAGGTGCAGGGCGGTAATAGGCCACAGGCGGTGGTGCGTAGTAAGTCACTGGCGGCGCAGCATAATAGCCAGGGCCGCCTAAGTTGAAGCCAATGCTAAATGAGTCATGCGCTTGTGCGCTGGTGCTGGCAGCAACACCTAAAGCTAATGCCATTAAAACTTGATAACTCTTCCTCATGATTTTTGTCCTTTTCACCCGTTAAAAAGTGGATGTATCCAAATAACGCAATCAATAACAGAATGGTTTACATTATATTTTAATTCTTATTAAATACACAACATAAGCGCATAAGCTCACTTACGTTAAACGCTGATTTATGGAATAATTGTCGGCTTTATTGGCATCGCCAAATAACCATATTAATAAGGGTCATATTTCATGGACGATAACAAAAGCAAAGCTCTTGCCGCTGCGCTCTCACAAATTGAAAAACAGTTTGGTAAAGGCTCTATCATGCGCATGGGCGATGCTGAAGTTGCCAATGACATTCAAGCTGTTTCTACAGGCTCACTTGGTTTAGACATCGCACTAGGCATAGGCGGTTTGCCACGCGGTCGTATCATCGAAATTTACGGTCCTGAGTCTTCAGGTAAAACAACCCTTACCCTATCTGTGATTGCCGAAATGCAAAAGCTAGGTGGCACCGCAGCATTTATTGATGCAGAGCATGCCTTAGACCCGCAATACGCTGCAAAACTAGGGGTTAATATTCCAGAACTGTTGATTTCACAACCTGATACAGGTGAGCAAGCGCTTGAAATCGCTGATATGCTGGTGCGTTCAGGTTCTGTTGATATCGTCGTAGTTGACTCTGTTGCTGCACTTGTGCCAAAAGCTGAAATTGAAGGCGAAATGGGCGATAGCCACATGGGCTTGCAAGCACGTTTAATGAGCCAGGCTTTGCGTAAGTTGACTGGCAATATCAAACGCACTAACACCATGGTGATATTCATTAACCAAATCCGTATGAAAATCGGCGTGATGTTTGGCAACCCAGAAACGACCACTGGCGGTAATGCGCTCAAGTTCTATGCCTCTGTACGTTTAGATATTCGCCGTACTGGCGCGATTAAAAAGGGCGATGAAGTTATCGGTTCTGAAACTCGCGTCAAAATTGTTAAAAACAAAGTAGCACCGCCATTTAAGCAAGCTGAGTTTGATATTCTGTACGGTGAAGGTATTTCACGTGAGGGTGAAATTATCGAACTTGGCGCGAATTTGAAAATTGTTGAAAAAGCAGGTGCTTGGTACAGTTATAAAGGCGAAAAAATTGGCCAGGGTAAAGATAACTCACGTGAGTTTTTACGTGAACACCCAGAAGTCGCAAACGAAATTGATGCGAAAATTCGTGCCAATGCCAAAGGTAATATTGATGTTTTAGTCAAAACTATTGGGCCGGATGACGCAGCCGACTAAACAGGAGAAAAATCGCCAGCGCCTGAGAAACAAAGCGTTGGCATATTTGGCGCGGCGTGAACATTCGCCGCAAGAGTTACAGCAAAAGTTGCGTGCGTATCTGCCGTCAGCAGATGAAGATTTGGAAGTGGATGTAGAAGCCCACTACCAAATGGTGGAAGAGGTACTGGCAGATTTTAAGCAGCGTGGCTGGTTGTCGGAGCAGCGCTTTACTGAGCAAGTGGTACATGCCAGAAAGCAAAAGTTTGGTAGCATGCGTATCGCGCATGAGTTGCGCGAAAAAGGCATTGCTGAAGAAGTGGTTGCGGCGGCGATTGTTGATGTGAAAGCAGATGAGTTTGCTAACGCTTGTCATATTTGGCGTAAAAAATATAAAGCTGCACCGCAAAACCGTGAAGAATGGGCGAAGCAAGCCAGATTTTTACAAAGCCGTGGCTTTGGCTTTGATATGATTAAAAAAGTATTAAACCAAAATTTTGAAGAATGAAATTGAGTTGTAATGAATAGCAAACCAAGCATCACCGTCAAACAAATTCGCCAGCAATTTCTAGACTTTTTCGCCTCCAAAGGCCATCAAGTCGTGGCTTCTAGCTCCTTAGTACCGCATGGCGACCCAACCTTGCTGTTTACCAACGCAGGGATGAATCAGTTTAAAGATGTGTTCTTGGGCTTTGATAAACGTCCATATACGCGTGCAACCACCAGCCAGAAATGTGTGCGTGCCGGTGGTAAACATAACGACTTAGAAAACGTTGGCTATACCGCGCGCCACCATACATTCTTTGAAATGCTGGGCAATTTCAGTTTTGGCGATTACTTTAAACGCGATGCAATCAAATTTGCTTGGGAATTACTGACCGAAGTTTACAAACTCCCCAAAGAAAAATTACTCGTCACGGTGTATGCGGAAGATGATGAAGCTTACGATATCTGGACCAAAGAAGTTGGCGTACCTGCGGAAAAAGTGATTCGCATTGGCGATAATAAAGGCGCACGCTACGCGTCAGATAACTTCTGGATGATGGGCGATACAGGCCCATGTGGCCCATGTACTGAAATTTTCTATGACCATGGTGACAAGCACTGGGGTGGCCCTCCAGGGAGTCCAGAGGAAGATGGCGACCGCTTTATCGAAATCTGGAACAACGTCTTTATGCAGTACAACCGCGATGAAGCGGGCGTAATGCATGCGCTACCTAAGCCCTCTGTAGATACAGGTATGGGCTTGGAGCGTATTTCTGCGGTGTTGCAAGGTGTGCATGCCAACTATGAGATTGATCTGTTTGTAGCATTAATCGCCGCCGCCGCCCGTGAAACAAAAACGACTGACTTAGACAGCCCAAGCCTCAAAGTACTGGCTGATCATATCCGTGCCTGCTCATTCTTAATTGCTGATGGCGTGATCCCAGGTAACGAAGGTCGTGGCTATGTGCTGCGCCGTATTATTCGTCGCGCTATTCGACATGGCTATAAGCTTGGTTGCCGCAGCGCGTTTTTCCACAAATTGTTACCTGATTTAGTAGCGGAAATGGGTGAAGCCTACCCTGAGTTGGTGAGCGAGCAAAAACGTATCAGTGATATTCTGAAGCAAGAGGAAGATCGTTTCTTTGCCACGATTGAAAGTGGTATGGAGATTTTAGAGGCTGAATTGGCCAATATGGCAGTAGCTAATAATGCTACATTTAATGGCGATTTGGCATTTAAGCTGCACGATACCTTTGGCTTCCCTCTAGACTTAACTGCTGACATCTGCCGTGAGCGCAATGTAAGTGTGGATACCGCAGGCTTTGACGCTGCAATGGCGCGCCAGAAAGAGCAAGCCCGTGCAGCTGGCAAATTCAAAATGGCAGCCAATTTAGAATATGATGGTGCGGCGACTAATTTTCAAGGTTATGACAAATTAGACACTAATGCCAAAGTATTGGCACTGTACAAAGACGGTGCTGCTGTTAATACACTTAATGAAGGTGATATGGGCGTAGTGGTGTTAGATGAAACGCCATTCTATGCTGAATCTGGCGGCCAAATTGGCGATAGCGGTGAATTACGTGCATCTAACGGTATTTTTACCGTAGAAGATACACAAAAAATTCAAGCGGCAGTATTTGGTCATCATGGTGTGTTAACAACAGGCACTTTGTCTGTGGGAGATGTTCTGTCAGCCCGCGTTAATATACAAGCGCGTACCGCAACCATGCGTAATCACTCGGCCACGCACTTGATGCACAAAGCCTTGCGTGAAGTATTAGGTGAGCATGTGCAACAAAAAGGCTCGTTGGTTGATACTGATAAAACACGTTTTGACTTTGTACATACTGCGCCGATGACAGATAAAGAAATTGCGCATGTCGAGGCGATTGTGAATGCTGAGATTCTTGCCAACGTTGCATGCCAAGCACGTGTGATGGATATTGAATCCGCACAAAAAACAGGTGCGATGATGTTGTTTGGCGAAAAATATGGCGACGAAGTGCGCGTGCTAGATATTGGCTCCAGTCGCGAGCTTTGTGGCGGCACGCACGTGAGCCGCACGGGCGATATTGGCTTATTCAAAATCACTTCTGAAAGCGGTGTGGCGGCTGGTGTGCGCCGCGTTGAGGCAACAACAGGCGAGGGTGCACTTAAGTTGATTAATGGTCAACAAGCCTTAATTTCTCAATTAGCGGCTGACTTTAAAGCGCCTGTCAGCGAGATCGCTAATAAAGTAGCGCAGTTAAGTGAGCATGCGAAATCCGTTGAAAAAGAATTGGCACGTTTAAAATCCAAGCTTGCCTCATCACAAGGAGATGATCTAGCCACACAAGCTATCGACATCAATGGTGTTAAAGTATTGGCCGCTACCTTGGAAGGTGCGGATGCAAACGCCTTACGTGAGACTATGGATAAGCTTAAAGATAAACTCAAATCTGCCGCTATTGTGTTAGCGAGCGTGACAGATGGTAAGGTCAGTTTAGCTGCAGGTGTGACGCCAGATTTAATCGCGAAACTTAAAGCGGGTGAGTTGGTCAATTATGTGGCTGGTCAAGTCGGCGGTAAAGGCGGTGGTAAGCCTGATATGGCGATGGCGGGCGGCACTGATGCAAGTAAGCTACCAGAAGCTTTGGCAAGCGTTGAAGCTTGGGTAAAAGCAAAAATTTAAACAAATCGATTAACCACAGAGAACACCGAGTACACTGAGGTTTAAAGTTTCTAGTCATCGGAATTCGAGAAACTCTCCTTGATCCCTGTGCACTCCGTGGTGAAAAGATTTAATAAACATTAGCAGAAAAATAATCAAGGAAGCTGTAATGGCATTAATTGTACAAAAATACGGCGGCACTTCAGTTGGTAGCCCCGAACGCATTAAAAATCTCGCACGCCGTGTAGCACGTTACAAGGCGATGGGACACCAAATCGTGGTGGTGGTGTCCGCAATGTCTGGCGAAACTAATCGCCTGATTGCATTAGCTAAAGAAGTAATGCCAGATCCAGATCCGCGCGAGCTGGATGTGATGGTTTCTACAGGCGAGCAGGTCACCATTGCCTTGACTTCTATGGCGTTAATGGAGCTTGGCCTAAAAGCCAAGAGCTACACAGGTGCACAAGTACGCATTGTGACGGATAGCGCATTTAACAAAGCCCGCATTCTCAGTATTGATGAGGCCAGCATGCGTCAAGATTTGGATGATGGCAATGTAGTTGTGGTTGCTGGCTTTCAAGGCGTTGATGAGCAAGGTAACATTACCACACTAGGTCGTGGTGGTTCGGATACTACAGGCGTAGCCCTTGCTGCTGCGCTGCAGGCGGATGAATGCCAAATCTATACGGATGTGGATGGCGTTTACACGACAGACCCACGCCTAGTGCCAGAAGCGCGCCGCTTAAAATCAATCACCTTTGAAGAAATGCTAGAGCTTGCCTCGCAAGGCTCAAAGGTACTGCAAATTCGCTCAGTTGAGTTTGCTGGTAAATATAAAGTCAAACTACGTGTGCTTTCTAGCTTTGAAGAAGATGGCGAAGGCACGCTCATTACATTTGAAGAGTCAGATAATAAGGATAGTGACAACATGGAACAACCCATCATCTCAGGTATCGCATTTAATCGTGATGAGGCCAAAATTACCGTATTAGGGGTGCCAGATAAACCAGGTATCGCCTATCAAATTTTAGGTCCAGTGGCAGATGCTAATATTGATGTCGATATGATTATCCAAAACGTAGGTGCAGATGGTTCTACTGACTTTACCTTCACGGTTCATAAGAATGAAATGGCGAAGGCGCTTGGTATCTTAAAAGGTGTGCAAGCACATATTGGCGCGCGTGAAATTAAAGGCGACGACAAAATCGCTAAGGTATCTGTCGTTGGCGTTGGTATGCGTTCACATGTGGGTATCGCCAGCCAAATGTTCCGCACATTGGCGGAAGAGGGCATCAACATTGGCATGATTTCAACCAGCGAAATTAAAATCGCCGTAGTCATCGATGAGAAGTATATGGAGCTCGCCGTACGCGTACTTCACAAAGCATTTGAGCTAGATGGTATTTAAACGCAAGTTTTACATTGATTTTTGAAGTCAATTCGCGTAGTATCACGCGCTCAAAAGAAGTAAACGGAGAGCTGGCCGAGTGGTCGAAGGCACTTCCCTGCTAAGGAAGCATACGGGCTTAAATCTGTATCGAGGGTTCGAATCCCTCGCTCTCCGCCAAGACCATAAATTTCCGCAGTAAATCTTCACTTACAGTCGTGCAATTTTAAACTGGTGAGCCATTGCAGGATTAATCAAGTGAAATTAGCAAGTCACCTTTTCAAAAGTCGCCACGGCGTCTACTATGCTCGATATTCTATAAATGGCACTGAGTTCAAGAGATCATTGCGCACCCGATAGACAGAAGAAGCCAATGCAATTGGATATCAAATAGGAGCTGCGCTAATGACAAATCCAGCCGATCTACTCAAACGTATACAATCAGGCAAAATTGTTGGCTGGGAGTTAGAGAAAGATGGATTCAAGATCAAAACAGACGGCAGCGAAGACGGCCATCGAAGGGCACTTGAAGCCCTATCAATGATAATAAGTGATAGGGTAGTGTTGCCACGGCAAGCAGAACAGCCCCAGTACCATTAATAGACTGGAAGCTGAAAGACTGTCTATCGTCGCATAATAGAGCAAGATGTAGGGGCAACTATACTTTCAATGTTGGAGGCGCGAACCAGAGTCAAACCAGTCTAAACGTCTTTGCAGGTCGCTGCACCGCACAGCGATAAAAGCTCTCTACAGGTGCATGGGTTAGATGCCCCGCGCATGTGGAGAACTTTCATCAGACTCATAAAACTCGCTCATTAACCTATCTGAGACACGCAGAGACAAACTTCCCAGTCTTGTAAGCTCAAGGGATATTTCTGGGAAATTACGCACATTAAACTCTAAATGTCTAATATTGTGATCTGCATTACCATCTAATCTAAAATTACTCATATGATATATTCCACCTACCGATTTCATACTGGTGATAACTGAATGCGTCAAATCATTTCGCATCTGGGAAAGTTTACTTGCTCTCTCCAATATATCAAGAGCCTCGTCTCTGAATGCAGCTAGTTGGCCAATCCCAGTGAATGCTTTGCGTAAAAACTTCACTTTCTGTCCGAAGGCAGTAGGAACCCTGCTATTAAGGGATGAGCCATTTAGCTTTTTGTAAATTATCTGTATCCAATAATCCAAATTATTTTCCATCATCGCCCAGGTAACTTCCACATACCCAATTGCACTGCAAAATGAACGGAATTGATTATCATCCAAAAGTTCGACCAAATCCGCAAACTTCCGCCCTTTAAATTTATTAAAGGCCTTCCTCCCAAGCCAGCCATTAACAGGCGGACGACCAATGACCATCCTGAGAGGAGATAGAGTTTTAATATTTTTTCGGGTGAAATTCAATGGACGCCTTGGTTAGACACTAAGCTCTGAATGGAATAGATGAGGACACGACTCTATTCCGAATATTTGCAAACCCTTGGCGATCTAGCACTCGCTTAAATGTTTCTAAGGCAAAATGCCCTTCTGAAGATGGGCCGAGTATAATTTTGTGAATCAACTCCTCTGCAAGAATTTCTTGGTATTGGCTATTCTTTATATCGGAAAACCTGTAGATCAACCTTGGCTCTAGACCCTTGGAAGTTATAATATGATTTTGTCGCTGACCTTTTAAATTTAGATCATCTCTATCGTCCAAATAAATTACACGCCACTCATTTTCCTCTTCAAAACCGTAATGCTTGGAAGTGATTGAAAATATTTTAATCGCCTGAAATAAGAAAAAGGCCAGAGTGTGCATCTCTAAATCAGAAAAAATCTTACCTTTTGCATAATTACAAAACTCAAGAATTTTATTCTTAATCCAGTTGATACGTCCTTCATCGGACATATATCTGACCTTAATAATCAAAAAAGGGGAGGGGGTTGCTGTGTCCAGATTGCGTGTGTCAAACACAATGGCAGCACCCTTACCATTCCCGCCATAACCCCTCCACATTGATAATTTGCCGTTCTCTTCACCTTCAGCATGCTCACTACAGCAGAATACAAATAAATTCATATAGTCAGCATATTGAAAATGGTCCACAAATGACTCAAAAGACTCAATAAAGATTTTCCGTTGCGTAGGCGAACTAATTGTGTCGTCAATTTTGACATTCATCTTTATAAGCTTAAGTGCTTGGTCTAAGCCGAATCTGGCCTCGTTCCTATCATTCATTAAGAACGGGTTACCCATTAAAACTTGCTTGGTTTGTAGAATGTTAAAGGCAGTTTCTATACTCGTATAATGAGCCAAAAAAGGACGTCGACTGGGATAGTCATTTGGAGTATTAAATTCGCTCAGCAAGCTCCAATACAGCGCCGAGTGATCAACAACTTCTGCCACGATATATCCTCTGAGTTTACGTAATCCAGACGAATATTAATACAAAAGAGCTTTTTAGTGCATGGTTAGAAATTCTACAACCTCTTTCATTCTCACCCATTCAATTTCAATCGACGCTTTTTTTCAACCACTTATTACGCATTCAGATATAATCCTAGATAACAATTACGATCGTAACTGTTGAGTAAGTGAGTCATTCAGGTGAGCTATACTCAAATCATCAAAAAACCATGCAAGTTATTGAAATTTGATGATTTTATGTAGAATCTAGAACGGATTTTGGACTCCCTCGCTCTCCGCCAGTCGTAAAGATAGAAAGCGCCATGACGGCGCTTTTTTATTTTGTCCCTCAGATCTCCTTAAGTCTTGGACTTGTTAACCCCTGGGTTTGCTCAAATATTTTTTGTCGGTATTAAATACTCAAGGCTATTGGTTTGCCAGTTTCCAGCCCCCTCCTAAAGCCCTGATCAAGTCAACTGAAGCAACAGCACGCTGCCCCGTCACTTGCAATTGTGATCGCTCTACCGAAAGACTGGTTCGTTGGGCATCAATCACTTCAAAATAACTGGCAGAACCATTTTTATAGCGGCTATTTGCCAGACGTTCAGCGATTTTTGCTGAGTCTATTGCATTATTTTGGAATGTGATCTGCTTGTCCAAAGTGTTGAGTGCGCTAAGGTTATTTTCTACCTCCTGAAAGCCAATGAGCACTTGTTGTCGATAGTTAGCCACTTGTAGCTCGTAATTGGCATCTGCACGTGCCAGATTTGCTTTGTTTAGGCCTCCGTCAAAAATCGGCAGAGTGAGCGCAGTACCCACCAGTGGACCGAGCAACCAGCTACGACTAGACCATTTAAAAAGATCTTCTAACTGATTAGATTGATAGCCAGCAGTGCCTGTGAGTACTAGTTTAGGGAAGAAAGCAGCCTTGGCTGCACCAATACGCGCGCTAGCAGCCGCTAGTTGGCGCTGCGCCTGGGCAATATCTGGTCGACGTTCCAACAGGTCTGAAGGCAGTCCCGCTGGCACAGTGACAATAGTGGCGTGTAGTGATGCTGGTGGCAAAGTAAAGTCAGCGGGTGCTTTCCCTAGCAGAATAGCCAGGGCATGATCTTGCTGTGCACGATTACGCCTGATACTTTCTTCCTCCGACTGTATCAGCGAAAGCTCAGTACGGGCTTTAGCCAGATCTAGTTCGCTGGTGTCGCCTGCATCATAACGGTGTTGCACCAAGCGCAATTCATCTTTGCGCAGGGCAATCGTTTTTTGCAAAATATCCAACTCGGAGTCTAAGGCACGGATAGTGTAGAACTGCTCAGCCACATCAGCTTGTAAGGCTAACAGCACTGAACGATAAGCGGCTTCTTGCGCTTCGGCATCCTGTCTGGCTGCTCGGCTTTGGTCAGACAGGCGCCCAATCAAATCGACTTCATAAGAGGCATTGACTTGCGCGCGCCACTGGGTATTAAGCTGGGTGTTGTTGTCGCGCTGACGGGTTGGCCCAAAGCCACCATTGAGCTGGAATTTACGGGCGGAATCTACCACACCTGCATTAGCACGTGCATCTTTCACTCGAGCTAGCGCAATGGCCAAGTTGGGGCTGTTATCGGTTGCCGAATCAATCAGGTCGCTGAGTTCTGGTTCGTTAAATACTGTCCACCAGCGCCCACGATCCACATTGTCAGCAGGTTTTGCTAATTGCCACGCACCGTCCAAGTTTGCTGATTCGCGATACTGACTAGGCATTTGTATATCCACATGCTCGGGTGGTTTCGTCGTGGAACAACCTGCCAGTAGCAAAGCTGCTGCTAGCAGACTTAAGTTAATTTTGAGGTTAATTTTGGGGTTAAGCTTGGTTGTTTTTAATGTTTTCATCGTTAGATTCCTTCTTTAACTTCAGGCAGTGGAGTGCCAGGATGCGCATGGTCTTTGAGCACCGTGTTCCCGCATTTGCTGGCGAGCGTACGCACCAATACATAAAAGACTGGGGTTAGGAATAACCCGAAGAGGGTGACGCCTATCATCCCCGCGAACACTGCGATTCCCATGGCATGGCGCATTTCAGAGCCCGCCCCAGTAGATAATACCAATGGCACCACGCCAGCAATAAAGGCGATTGAAGTCATCAGGATAGGGCGTAACCGTAGGCGAGCAGCTTCGATTGCGGCTTCATAAATTTTGCGACCTTCAAACTCCAGTTCACGGGCAAACTCGACAATCAAGATTGCGTTCTTGCACGCTAGACCAATTAATACCACCAGACTGACTTGGGTAAAGATATTGTTATCACCACCAGTGAGCCACACGCCAGCCAACGCCGACATCAGTCCCATCGGCACAATAAGCAGTACCGCCAGTGGCAAGGTGAGGCTTTCATATTGAGCCGCCAACACTAGAAACACGAGTAACACTGACAACGGCAGAATAATAAATAGCGTATTGCCAGCAATTTTTTCCTGATAAGTGAGTTCGGTCCACTCATAACCAATGCCGCGCGGCAAGGTCTCTGCGGCAATGCGCTCAACGGCAGCCTGTGCTTCGCCAGTGCTGTAACCAGGGGCTGCGCCACCATTGACATCTGCGGATGGAAAGCCGTTATAGCGCATGGCGCGATCTGGACCATAGCTTTGCGTCATTTTTAAGACAGATGAGAGCGGCACCATATCGCCATTGCTGTTACGCGTCTTTAACAAGCCAATATCTTCAGCATGTGCACGAAACGGAGCATCTGCCTGCACTCTTACCTGATAGGTACGGCCAAATTTGTTAAAGTCGTTAACATAGAGAGAGCCCAGATAAATTTGCAGCGTATCAAATACCTCTGGGATGGATACTCCAAGCTGTTGCGCATGGGTGCGATCTACATCGGCATACAGTTGCGGCACATTAATCTGATAGCTAGAAAACATGCCAGCCAGTTCAGGCGTGGTATGCGCTTTGGCCATAAAGGCTTGCAATCCATCATTCAGTGCCACATTACCCAATGCCCCTCTATCCTGAACTTGAAATTTAAAACCGCCGATGGTCCCCAAACCTTGTACTGGAGGCGGTGGGAATACGGCAATAAATGCCCCTTTAATACTGCTATATTTCTGATTCAGTTGCTGAGCGATGGCGAAGCCACTTTGGTCCTTGCCTGTACGCTCTTCAAATGGTTTCAGCGTCACAAATACGATGCCAGAGTTAGGGCTATTGGTGAATCCATTGATTGAGAGGCCTGGGAAAGCCACGGCTGACTCCACGCCTGGATGCTTGAGCGCAATATCACTCATTTCACGAATTACCGTTTCAGTACGATCTAGCGAGGCAGCATCTGGTAATTGTGCAAAACTCACCAAATACTGTTTATCCTGCCCAGGAATAAATCCACTAGGTACGATGTGAATAAGTGCCATGATTGCGGCAATCAGGATGGCATAAATGATAAGCATGATACTTTTATGCTTCAATACTCCAGTCACGCCATTCCCATAAGCACTAGAACCACGATGGAATGCTTGATTAAAACGCCTGAAGAACCAGCCAAACACTCGATCAATCGCGCGTTGGAATACGTCTTTTTTTGCACTATGATTCTTAAGTAGCAGTGAAGCCAGTGCTGGAGATAAGGTGAGTGAGTTAAAAGCTGAGATCACCGTAGAAATAGCAATCGTCAGGGCAAATTGTTTAAAAAACTGACCAGTTAACCCACTAACAAAGGCTAAGGGCACAAATACCGCAGACAAAGTCAGCGCAATGGCAACAATCGGGCCTGAAACTTCGCGCATGGCTTTATAAGTGGCCTCTTTTGCTGAAAGGCCCCTCTCAATATTCCGCTCTACGTTTTCTACCACCACAATAGCGTCGTCTACCACGATCCCGATGGCGAGTACCAGACCGAACAGACTCAAAGTGTTAATTGAGAAACCCAAGCCCATCATCACAGCAAATGTACCGATAACCGATACTGGCACTGCCAACAATGGAATAATGGAGGCGCGCCAAGTTTGCAAGAAGATGATGACAACCAGCACCACCAGCAGCACCGCAATCAATAAAGTGTGAATAACGGCATGAATAGAGGCACGCACGAATTGGGTTGGATCGTAGACGATATGATACTCAAGCCCTTCGGGCATGTCTTTTTGCAACTCAGCCATCGTCTTACGTACGTTATCCGAAATCTGTAGGGCATTAGAGCCTGGTGCTTGGAAAATCGGAATCGCTACCGCTGACTTATTATCCAGTAGTGAGCGTAATGCATACTCGCTGGCGCCAAGCTCTACACGCGCGACATCTTTTAATCGGGTGACTACGCCATCGCTGGAAGTGCGTATAACAACATCTTCAAATTCCTGCTCTGAAACCAGACGCCCGCGGGCATTCACCGAAATCTGGTAATCTGTGCCAGGTACTGAGGGAGATGAACCAATTACACCAGCGGCGACATCGACGTTTTGTTGGCGGATAGCTGCCACAACATCATTCGCGGTAAGTTTGCGTTCAGCAACTTTACGTGGGTCTAGCCAAATGCGCATTGAATAGTCGCCTGCACCAAACAGTTGGACTTGTCCAACCCCTTCAATTCTTGCGAGGCGGTCTTTCACATTTAGTAAGGCGTAGTTGCGCAGGTAGGTCATGTCATAACGACCATTTGGCGACAGCAAGTGCACCACCATGGTCAGATCAGGTGAGCTTTTTACCGTGGTCACGCCCAGTCGTTGCACTTCTTCTGGTAGGCGTGGCAAGGCTTGATTCACCCGATTCTGCACCAGTTGTTGGGCAAGATCAGGTGAAGTTCCCAGCTTAAAGGTAATGGTGAGCGTCATCAGACCATCAGAGGTTGCCTGTGAAGACATATATAGCATGCCTTCGACGCCATTAATTTGTTCCTCTATGGGAGTGGCAACGGTTTCGGCGATGGTTTGTGGGTTCGCCCCAGGAAACTGTGCTTTGACGATCACTGATGGTGGAACGACTTCTGGATATTCGGAGATCGGTAGATTGAACATGGAGATCAGCCCACCGATAAAAATGATGACGGAAAGTACGCCCGCAAAAATCGGGCGATCAACGAAAAATTTGGATATATTCATAGGTTTTAAGCTCGCAGAAGGTGGCCGAGACTAGCTCAGATCAAGGTTTTCTTGTGTTGATGGAGGTTCTGTTGAGTATTCGAGACAGAACTCTCAGAAGATTCAAGTGCACTGCTTATCTTTGCTGGGCTCTGGGCAAGGCTCGGTGCTACCACATCATTAGGTCGCACACGCTGCAAGCCATCGACAATGATCTGCTCGCCTTTTTCTAACCCTGAACGCACAATGCGCATACCATCCACCATTGGGCCAAGCACAATCGCACGATATGTGGCCTTGTGGTCTGCGCCTACGACCATAACGAACTTTTTGTCTTGGTCAGTTCCCACTGCCTTGTCATCAATCAATAGAGAGGCTTTCATGCCACCACCACCCGTACGCACTCTGGCATACATGCCTGGAGTCAGACTGTTGTCTTGATTGTCAAATATGGCTCTGACGCGGATAGTGCCAGAAGTAGTATCTACTCGGTTATCAAAAGACTTGATATGACCTTGGTGAGGATAGCCTTCTTCACTGGTCAGCCCAATGGACACGGGGATTTGGCCTACATTACTGTTGCCAGTAGCCCCATGCTTGAGATAGCGGCTGTAGGTTTGCTCATCTACCTCAAAATTGACATAAACGGGGGAAACTGACACCAAAGAGGTCAAAGCTGGCGTGTTAAGGCCAACACCAACCAAGTTGCCGACGGTGATTTCGGCACGTGAAACACGGCCGCTGACAGGTGCCGTGATGGCGGTGTATTGCAAGTTGAGTTGTGCCGTCATTAGCGCGGCTTCAGCCGCTTTTAGTTGCGCATTGGCGTTGAGGTAAGCATTGGTACGCTCATCCAGTTCGCGCTGAGCGACTGCATGCTCATCCAGCAAGCGACGGGTACGTTCAAGCTCAGTTTTTGCCAGCTCTACCGCTGCTACTGCCGCGGCTTTTTGCGCATCAGTGCGAGCAACTTCAGCCTGAAATGGGCGTGGGTCTATGGTAAATAGTCGGTCGCCTTTTTTGACTAGCTGGCCTTCACTGAAATGAATTGCATCAATAGTGCCAGAAACGCGAGGGCGAATCTCCACATATTCTACGGCTTCAACACGGCCGGAGAAGTCATCCCATTCGATCACTGATTTTTCAATGACTGCTGCAACCGTCACTGCAGTAGGGGCAATTGTGGTTGCTGGCGCAGAGATCGCCTGACTGTGATGAGAAAGAACCCCTCCGCCAATCAGGCCTATGCCCAATGCGATGAGGATGAATTTACGGCTGAACATGGGTGACGCAGTCTTCATGGTTAAGGCCCTTTGAAAAAATAAATAAAGTATGAATTTAGAAAAAATCGGTCACAAATTGGCTGACGATGGCAGCAGTCTGTTTAAATGAGCTACAGCCAGCACTGGCTAGACTGACACGCTCTGCCTCAAGCCGTCGTATTTGTACTGGCACGCCCGCAGTAATAAGTTTTGCCGCATATTGTTCGGCTTCATCCCGTAATGGATCACGGTCAGAGGTGATGATTAATGCTGAAACCAGTCCTATTAGTCGTTGTGATAATAATGGCGCCGCATATGGGTGCATGGCATCACTGGTTGTCGGCAGATAGTCAGTCCAGGCTTTTCGACATGGGCAATCTTCTGCTGCCTGCATGGACAGCGTAGTTTGCAGAGGATCTAACATTGGGTTAATCAGCACTTGACCTATTAAGCGAGCCTTGCCTGTAAGTCCGCGGTCACGCGCCATCATCGCGACTGCGGCGGCAAGATTGCCACCAGCCTGATCGCCCGCCACGATAAGCTTAGCTCTATTGGCGCCAAATTCGGTTGCATGCTTGCTGGCCCACAACAAGGCCTCAAACGCAACCTCTACAGTGGCAGGGAAATGTAGTTTTGGGGCTAGCGGGTAGTCCACACAAACCACCACCGCATTTTCTGCCAATAGCGAGGCCATCGCATCGGCATCGTCTAGGTTGCCGCAATTAAACAGCCCGCCATGAAAATACAATACCAGTGATGTCGACAGAGCCGTCTGAGAGGGTTGGTAGATTCTCAGGGCAATATTGCTTTTGATGACTTGACTGAGGAATGAAGTTTCCTGATAGTCACGATGGAGGTTGGATGATAGCGACATATGTATGGTATCAGGCGGTTATATTAGGCACAGCCATACCGCGCTGTACGCCCGGTCTTGTGCCTACGCGCTTTAACCAGTCATGGATAGCAGGGGTGCTGGCTAAATATTCACCCAGTACATCTTTCATATAATTGGTGGCACTTACAGTCCAGGGATAGGCTGCCATATCTGCAATCGAGTAATGCTCTCCTGCCAGATAGGGCGTGGCACTTAAACGACGCTCCAAGACGCCCAACAGCCGTTCAGATTCTTGCTTAAATCTTTCAATCGCCTGCGGAGACTTTTGCTCTGCACGCATGGCAAAATAGCTCAACTGACCAAACATTGGTCCTAGGCCGCCAATCTGCCAGTGCAGCCACTCCAGCGCCTTGTAGCGTTCGTGTCCAGAGGTGGCAAGGAACTGGCTGCTTTTTTCGGCCAAATAAGTAAGAATCGCTCCGCTTTCAAAGACGGTTAACCGACCCCCTTCAGCTTCATCGTCTACGATGGCTGGAATCTTATTGTTGGGAGAAATGGTCTGGAATTCAGGCGAGAATTGTTCATTCTTGCCTAGATTGACAGTCTGCACTTGGTAAGGAATACCAAGTTCCTCCAGCATAATGGCAATTTTGCGGCCATTGGGGGTTGCCCATGTGTATAGCTTGATCATAATTTGTTCCGCGATTTAAGTTGTAGTCAATATATATGTGCATTAATTAAAGATAAATAAGATAAAATGGGAATTACTGTTCTGATTTATTGCACAATTGAATGGATTACCGCGATGGATAGATTCGATACCATGCTGGCCTTTACTCGGGTGGTGGAGCTTGCCAGCTTTACCAAAGCCGCGCTTTCACTCAACTTACCCAAGACCACGATCTCAGCACAGGTGGTTGCACTGGAAAGACGGCTCAACGTTAAGTTGCTGAATCGCTCAACGCGTCATGTCAGCGTCACCACCGATGGTGCGGCATACTATGAGCGTGCAGTACGACTGCTGAATGAGCTGGAAGATACCGAATCTTCTGTGCGTCAGTTCACCACAAAACCCAAGGGACGTTTGCGTATTGACCTGCCTGCCTCTCTTGGTAGGCGGATTGTCATGCCAGCCATCAGGGAGTTTTTTGAGCGCTATCCTGAGATTGAACTGGAAATTGGTTGTAGCGACAGACCAGTAGACCTGCTTCAAGAAGGGGTGGATTGCGTAATACGAGGTGGCGATCTGGTTGATCAATCCATGGTTGCTCGCCGTATTGGCTCAATCAAGTTAGTCACCTGTGCGACACCAGATTATTTAGAAAAATCAGGAAAGCCCTTGGTCCCAGAAGATATTGACCGCCATGTCACCATTAACTATCTTTCGAGTAAAACGGGCAAGATTTACAAATTTGATTTTACTAAAGATGGCAGTACCAGTATCGTTATTGGCAAACGTAGCATTGCGATTAACGATAGCGAAGCTTGCCTAGAAGCGGGGTTGACGGGTGTCGGCATCATGCAAACCCCTACATTTATGGTGCAGGATAAAATTGCCAGCGGTCAACTGGAGATTGTGCTTGGAGAGTATTTGTCGGAGGATGTCCCCTTGTTCGTTATGTACCCTCAGAATCGACATCTTTCGTCAAAAGTACGGGCATTTGTCGACTGGGTTGCCGAACTATTTGCCAATAGTGATCTATTGCAGGCAAAATCTACGCTACGCTAACAAAGATTTAGGATGCTAAACGTACATTCGGCGCTGTGGGGTTTAAACTGAATCAAGCTTACCACTTCCCATCGGCAAGCCATGAATGCCGAGGTGCAACTTATATTAATATGGTGGGGATGCCTCTCGCTAGAAGCATTTTGAATCTAAACCCTTGTTTCACTGATTTTTGCTGTAAAATTACAACATTACGCTGAGCGTACATCAAAGCAGATATTTTCATGGCACGTCCTTTTAAAAAACAAATTGAACAACGTCACACACCGCAAGTGGTGGAGGTTGATCCAGATGCGGTTCCACAACGCTTACATAAGCTATTGGCATTAGCGGGGCTTGGTTCGCGGCGCGATATGGAGCAACTGATTGCGAGCGGGCGTGTCACTATTAATGGTCAGGCAGCAGTAGTGGGGGCAGGTGTTGTGCCTAGCGACATTGTGCGTATTGATAGCCGCCCCGTGCGCCTGCCGTTTGAAATGAGTATGCCGAGAATTCTGGTCTATCACAAACCTGAGGGTGAAATTGTTAGTCAGGATGACCCTGAGCAACGCGCAAGTGTATTTGATAAACTGCCGCCAGTGAAGGGAGCAAAGTGGATAACCATTGGGCGTCTAGACATTAACACTTCTGGTTTGCTCATGTTTACGACTTCTGGTGATTTGGCTAATCGATTTATGCATCCACGTTACGAGGTAGAGCGTGAATATGCTGTGCGTATTTTTGGCGAGTTAAAAGAAGAACAGTTGCTACAGCTTATGCAAGGCATTGAGTTAGATGATGGCCCTGCGAAATTTGACCATATTTCATCACAAGGTGGTGAAGGCTCCAATCATTGGTATCAAGTGATTTTGCGTGAAGGGCGTAACCGTGAAGTGCGTCGTTTGTTCGAGGCTTTTCAATTACCTGTGAGCCGCCTAATGCGCGTACGCTTTGGTCCAGTGACTTTGCCGCCACGCGTCAAGCGTGGCATGATGTTGGAGCTGGATCAGAAAGAGGTATTGGACCTGCTAGAGTGGGCGGGTATGGAAGCGCCTAAGGGCCCTATGCGTCAATTAACCACCCGTGAAAAAGAAAAAGCAGGTGCCGCATTTACGCCTAAAGCCCATAAAGAGATTAGAAAACGTGGCACGGTGGCTGCTCAAGCTAGTATTGAGCGACCTCCTACCTTGGCAGAAACCTTGCTGGGAACTGAAAGAAAACCGATTGAACGCAAGGTTGTGGCTAAAAAAGTACGTAAACCTGATGCAAAAAGACGCATCAGACAAACCAGTGATGTGAAAAAGCGCTAACTCAACAGTTGTGATTTGCAATAAAAAACGGGGAAATTAGCCCCGTTTTTTATTTTTGCTAGTCAATTATTCTAGTAAATCTCAGGTACAAACATTTCTGTAGGCACTGGGTTACGAACGTAATCCTCATGGTGTACCCGTGGAGGCAACTCAACTAATGGGCGCTCTATTTCATGGTAGGGCATTTGACTGAGTAAGTGATGTATACAGTTAAGGCGCGCTTTCTTTTTATCGACTGCTTGTACCACCCACCAAGGCGCTTCTGGAATATGGCTACGTTCAAGCATCTCTTCTTTGGCTTTGGTGTAGTCCTCCCAGCGGCGACGTGACTCTAAATCCATTGGGCTCAATTTCCATTGCTTGAGTGGATCATGAATACGGCCTAAAAAGCGTAAGTTTTGCTCTTCATCGGAGATGGAAAACCAGTATTTAATTAGCTGAATGCCTGAGCGTACCAACATTTTTTCAAATTCTGGCACTGATCGGAAAAACTCTTCATGCTGCTCATCGCTACAAAACCCCATCACGCGTTCAACCCCTGCGCGGTTATACCAGCTACGGTCAAATAGTACGATTTCGCCTGCGGCGGGTAAGTGTGAAATATAGCGTTGAAAATACCATTGCGTGCGCTCTCGTTCATTGGGTGCTGGTAGTGCTGCAACGCGACATACGCGTGGATTGAGGCGTTGAGTAATGCGTTTAATTACACCACCTTTGCCCGCGGCATCACGACCTTCAAATAAAATGACAACTTTGTGTCCTGTCGTGGCAACCCAGTCTTGCAATTTAACTAGTTCGCCTTGCAGGCGGAATAGCTCACGAAAGTAAGCGCGACGTGCGTCTTTTTCTTCTTGGGTGAAAGTAACAGGTTGGTCGTTAGCAATCTGATCTATGGTACGGTCTTCTAACTCAAGTTCTAATTCTTCATCGTAACTGTCGATGAGGTCGCTATGTATCCGTCGTATGATCTCTTGGTCGTCTAAGCGCATGGCTATCCTTAAATGAGCGTTAAATAAGCGTTAATGCAGTTTGCCCATATTGCAAGACTAAAACAGTATTGTGTCATTTTTGTGACATTTGATCGTTTTCATAGATTGAGTGCTAAAAAGAAAGGGCAAGCTATGCAGCTTGCCCTCAGATTTGATTAGATTAAGTGATTAATTTTTTTGAGAGTTATCTTGTGTATTGTTATCGCGAAAAATGTTTTTTTGCGCGATAACCTATCAAGCCTAAACCAGCCAAGAACATGAAGTAGACTTCAGGTTCAGGTACTGCGGTTGCCACTACGCCACCATCAGGAGTCTCTGGATTGTTGCCATTATTCGTGGTTTTGCCATCGCTTGGAGTTTTGCCGCCGCCAGAAGATCCGCCAGAAGAACCACCGCTAGCACCACTGCCACCAGCACCACCTGTACTACCACCAGAAATGTAGTTTGAGCCTGGGTTTTGGTTTAACCCAGCCCATTTGTTAAAAGCAAACTTTGTTTGCTCTTTATCTTGAGAGGCCACATCGTATTTTTCAGATGAATGGTTTTCTTTGCTTGCATCTAATTTTGCGATAGTTTTCTCCGCTTCAGCAATCAGCATCTCTAGATTTTCTCTATGGGCAATTTTTTCTTCAGATGCGTCTTTTTCATCAAACGGATCTTGATTAATCACTGCAGGAGCGTGCGCGTGATGCGTCTCTTTTTGCATCGCCAATTTAGCCTTGGAAAGTAGGTGAGACATACTTTCAATCTCTAAATTGTCATGCGCCAATGAGGGGGCAATAGCAAGGGCAACAAGCAAGGCATATTTTTTCATGATTTTTCTTCCACCAAAAGTGATCTATTTTTAAAATTAGCATTAGCTAATTAACGGTACTAATTCTTAAAACTTAAGTTCTTCAAACTTAGGGGACTATCGACTCAGGCATGCTGGTCTAGTCAACCTCTTATTGCATCAACAGGGGGAGATTCAATTTGCATGGCCAATTTAGGTTTTGCTAGTATGCTTAGCATGCTATCAACCTCTAGGTTTTCATGCGCCATTGACGGTGAAATGGTTAAAGCGAAAAGTAGGGCATAAATTTTCATGATATTGCCTTTGCCTAAAATTGATCTCTTTATTAGCGTTGCTAACCCCTGAAACGTGAAGCTATTATTGACTTGTGGCTGGTTTGTAACAATAGTCTGAATGGGCTAATCTGGCCCTAAAGCTATAGTCCGTTTGTACTAATGGAGACTGTTTTTTGCCAAAATGAGGGATATTTAAATGTTGGCGGTTGAATTTCATGATTTTTACGCTTGCTACCGCACATGGGCTAGCTCAGAATGCAGAAATTAAAATTAGAAAAAATTGGTCACATGAGCTTAAGGTTACGTTTAAACTTACTGATTACTTTTCTGCTGCTATGTTTTATTGCAGTGGTCGGTGTTGTGCTGACAAAAGGCATGCGCGATTCAATTCAAGAGGGCGTAGAAGCGGCCAATCGGGTCACTGTTCAGTTGCTAGATACGGTCATCGTGAGTTCATATCAAAACCCAGAGTGGGGTTACACGCATGATGTGATGCAGCGCTTCTTGGTTAAGCTGGGGCATGTGCGAAGCAGTGAAATTACCCTGTATGATATTCGAGGTGATGTGATGTATAAATCGCCCCCTTCCACTTACCAAGCCAATAAAACACCGCCAGCGTGGTTTGTAACTTTGGTCACGCCCAAAAAAGAAGTGATGACTCGACGTATTCGCTTTGGCACTTTGGTGTTGGAATCTAACCCCGCAGGTGCGATACGAGAGGCCTGGGGGCGGATTAGCAGTTTGCTCTGGGTAGGACTGGCATTTTTTATCTTATTCAATGCTGCGGTGTATTGGATGCTAGGTCGTTGGGTTAAACCCATGCAGTCTTTACTTGGTGCGATTAATAAAATGGAGCAGGGCGATCTGACTTCGCGTATGCCTAATTTTGCGTTGCCTGAGTTTTCGCGTATTGCCCAAAATTTTAACTTGATGGGCGAATCATTACTTGCCAGTACCGAAGATAATCGTAAACTTGCGCTGATTGTGAAGCAAACAGCAGATGCGGTGATGATTCATGATTTAGATGGCAATATTTCTTTTTGGAATTCAGCTGCGCAGCGCATGTTTGGCTATGCACCTGAAGATATTATTGGTAAGTCAGCCAAGTTGCTGTTGCCCGCTAATCAAGAAAGTGAATTAAGCACAGACATTGAAACGATTAAACATCTACAAAGTATCGATCATTACGATACGCAACGGGTAGCGCGTGATGGTAAGTTAAAAGATATTTCGCTGTCTGCCGCCCCATTGATAGATCCGAGTACAGGGGAGGTGATTGGCGAAATCTGCAGCATGCGTGATATTACCGAACGTAAACAGGCAGAGCTGGCTGAGCAAAAGCTAGAAGAGAATAGACAGCTTACTCAATTGATTCAACACCATATCGAAGATGAGAGACGCTCGCTGGCGCGTGAGTTACATGATGAGCTTGGTCAATATGTGACTGCAATTAAAACCTTTGCTGTGGCAATTGCGAATAAAAGTAAAGATCATCTGCCTGATGTAGAATCGCATGCGCAAACTATTGTGGCTGCCGCAAATCATATTTACGATGGTATGCACAATATCATTCGCCAGTTACGTCCTGGCGCCTTAGATAATCTTGGTTTGTCGGAAACTTTACGTGATGCCGTTGCCAACTGGCAAAAACAAAATCCCACACTGCAATTTAATTTGAACTTGTCTGGTGATCTAAATGCCTTAGGGGAGACCATCAATATCAATATATACCGCATGGTACAAGAGAGCGTCACCAATGCGCTGCGCCATGCGCAAGCAACAAATCTAGAGATAGCATTAAGTAGGGACGAAGCGCAAACCTTGACGCTCACCATTAAAGATAACGGAGTAGGAATGGCTATTTGTAATGTCGATCAAACACAACACTTTGGATTACTGGGCATGCGAGAGCGCGCCCAAGCCCTGCATGGTAGTTTTCATGTGGACTCAAATCTTGAGGGCGCTGGTGTTGAGCATGGCACAGAGATTAAAATCTCAATTCCAATGCAAAATACAATGAAAGTTAGCGTATGAGTAATATTAACGTCATGCTTGTAGATGACCACGCAGTGGTACGTATGGGCTTTAAAATGCTCCTTGAAATGTCTGCAGATATTAAAGTGGTGGCAGAAGCAGAAAATGGCGAGCAAGCGATTAAACTCTTTACTGAGCATAAGCCAGACGTCATTGTGATGGATATTACCATGCCCGGTATTGGCGGCATGGAGGCCATCGAGCGCATTAAAGCACGAGATGAGAGTGCTAAAATTTTAGTGCTTTCAGCGCATGAAGACTCTGTGCATCCCAAACGCGTGCTCAACGCGGGCGCAATGGGCTATCTAACCAAGCGCAGCGCGGCGGAAGAACTGATTAAGGCCATACGCACCGTGGCCGGTGGCAAGCGCTACCTTGAAGCCAGCGTAGCCCAACAAATGGCGATACAACAGTTATCAGGTGAAACCAACCCTGTGGATGTGCTTTCAGAACGCGAGTTTGAAGTGTTTATGTCCTTAGCCAAAGGCAAAACCACCAATGAAATTGCTGAAACGCTGTGCCTATCGCCACGCACCGTAGGCACCCATCTTTATAATATTAAGCAAAAGTTAAATGCTAATAACTCAGCTGAGATTGCGTTGATTGCGATGCGATCTGGGTTGATAGATCCTTAATTTAAATTTAAAACAAGCTCATTTGCGGGCTTTTTCTAGTTTCTGGTTTGCCCGCATCCCGCCAAGACTCTGGTACTTTAAACAAACTGCTATTAAAGCTAACCCGCTCGCGGTTTAACTCAAAGCGTTGGCAAGCCAGCTTAAAGCGTTTAGATAATAATTCGGCAAATAATCCTTCGCCTTTCATGCGGGTTTTAAAGTTGGCATCATAATCTTTGCCGCCGCGACTTTGACGCACTAGACTCATGACGTGCTCGGCTTTAAGTGGGAAGTTAAGTTGTAACCACTCCTGAAATAGCTGTGATAGTTCACGTGGCAACCGCAAAAACACATAGCCAGCGCGTCCAGCGCCTGCATGTTTTGCTTGCTGCAAAATATTTTCCATATCAAAATCGGTGAGCGCAGGTATTACGGGGGCGACCATCACCCCAGTGGGGATGCCTGCCTCTGATAGTCTACGCAGGGTTTCCAAACGTCGCTCAGGCGCTGCAGCGCGCGGTTCTGATTTGCGGGCAATGTGCCTATCCAACGTGGTAATAGTAACAAAAATAGTGGCTAGGCCTTTGGCCGCCATGGGGGCGATAACATCAATATCTCGCTCGACTAACGATGACTTAGTCACCAAGCTAAATGGATGATTACATTCAGCTAGCACTTCTAAGATAGCACGGGTAATACGGTACTCGCGCTCTATCGGTTGATAGGCGTCTGTATTCATGCCAAGAGCAATGGGCGCAGACTGATAGCTAGGTTTTGCCAGTTCTTTTTTTAGTAAGTCAGGTGCATCAGGTTTTGCCAGTAAGCGGCTTTCAAAATCCAGCCCTGGCGAGTAACCTAAGTAGGCGTGGCTGGGTCGCGCATAGCAATAGATGCAGCCGTGCTCACAGCCGCGATAGGGGTTGATGGTGCGATCAAATGGAATATCAGGTGAGCTGACGTAATTAATAACACTTCGACTGGCGTCAATGGCAACTTCGGTTTTTAGCGGTGCTAAGTCTTCATCAAGGTTGCCCCAGCCATCATCGAATGACTCACGTGTGTTGGCATCAAAGCGGCTGACCTGATTGCTGGCCGACGCGCGCCCTTTGTAAACTAACGGTTTATCTGAATTATCAATTTTTTGGCCTCCAATTTTCGGCCGCTGAAATTATGTGAAATGGTGCTAAGACTGATGCCTTGATTATTTCATATATCGCGCGATATGCACACCACCACTATTTAAAATCTCAACAATCACGTGGTCACCATTTTTAAATTTTGCAAAGTCAGGAGGAGCAATAAAAAGTATGGTTTTTTTTGCATCACTTTCATTATTGCTCTTAGTTTCAAGCCCGTCTCTATCAAGTCCTTCTCTATTAAACCCAAGGCCTTCTAGGCTGCCAATGGCCATCCTCCACTCATGCCATTCCCTGGGTGGCGGCAGTTGAGTTGCGCCTAAATTCTGTGCTTTTGCCAATAATGAGATTTTTTCTTCCCCTAAAATAATACTCCAGACTTCTACACTGACAAGGTGAGAAGCTTCTATTGTGGCGGGCTCGCTTTCAACAGTGGGTGTTGGCGCAGCTTCAGCTTTGTTTATATCTGGAGTGTTTGGTGGCGTTTCTTCAAATCCCGAAAATAAGAATGCAGATAAGTATTTGTCCTGCTTGATTTTAGCCATATTGCTGGCTTGCATTGCTGCTGTACGTTCTTCAGAAGTAAGTGGTTTGGCCTGGGGTAGGTGGGTTGCTGGGTCTTGCTGCACTTTTGTTGCTTGTTTTGCTGGATTGCTCACTTGCTTGGTTGTTTGGTGTTGGCAAGCATATAGCCAAGTCAATAAAAAAACTAAACAGAGCGTTTTTAACACCCAGAGTAGGTAACGGCAAACTGCGTATTTGTCTGTCGAATTCGGGCTTGGCATGTTGCTGTTTTTCACGTGTGAAGCGTAAGCCTTATGCCCAAAAATGTCTAGGTGAGCCATGTGAAAAGATGCTCGCAATGTTCAATGTGATGGCTTGCGAGGTGATGCACTGACGCTGATAATTCCGCTAATGATGATTAAACCAATGGCGAGCCAACGGTCGAGTGACAGTATCTCTCCCCATAATAGAATGCCCCAAATGCTGGCTAATATAACGGTGGTGTAGGCTAGGCTACCCACAACCAAGGGGTTGCCTGTACGGTAGGCGCGCGTCATGGCCAATTGTGCTACGGTTGCACTGACGCCAATGCCAAGTAGCAAAGGTAAGTCGCTCCACGCTAATGAGCGAAAGTGATTCCCTAGCATCCATATCCCCGCACCTATGGTACACACTAGTGTAAAGTAGAACACAGTGCGCCAATCTGGCTCACCTGCACGCCCTAACTGGGTAACGTGGATATACACGATGCCAGCCAGTAAGCCCGAAAGTAAACCTATAGTGCCAGCGACGAGTTCATCTATATGCAGGCTTGGTTTTAGCAGTAAAGCAACCCCAATAAAACCTAAAATAATGGTGATGACCAAAGTCTTTTTAGGGCGCTCATGCAGTAAAAACGGTGTAAACATGGCCATAAACAAGGGCGATGTGTAGTTAAGCGTGACGGCAGTTGCAAGCGGTAATGCGCTGATGGCGTAGAAAAACATCAGCAGTGAGATAAAGCCTAAAATCGCACGCGACATATGCTTGCCTATATATTGTGTGGCGAGCGAGTGGCCGCGCATTGTAGTCATGGTGGCGATGAATATCAGCCCGAAAAACGAGCGATAAAAGACTAACTCGGCGCTAGTAAAGCTTTGCGCGCCAATTTTGACGAGCACCCCCATAATGGAGAAAAAGATTGCGGCGACTAGCATCCACAAGCTACCTAGCCGCATTTGCGTCAGTCGGCGCATTAACCTCACAGATGTGGGTCTAATTGTTGATGCATCCAACGATGAAAGTGTTCTAAGCCAGTTTCCATGGGATGTTGATAAGGGCCTCGTTCATCAAGCCCTTGCGCATAAAGGGCACGCCGACCATCATGCATGCGCTGGCAAATTTCTTGATCTTCAATGGCAGTTTCATGATAAGCGGCTTGTTGTGCTTGCATGTATGCCTCTTCAAACAGTGCAATGTCTTCTGGGTAGTAAAACTCGACTACGTTGGTACAAGCATCAACCCCGCGTGGGATAATGTGAGAAACAACGAGCACGTTAGGGTACCATTCAACCATTACAAACGGGTAAAGTACCATCCATATTGCGCCATATTTTGGCGTTTGTTGTCCTGAGTAGGCTAATACTTGCGCTTGCCACTCTTGATAAACAGGGCTGCCTGTTTTTTTCAGCTCTTTGTTTACCCCTACTGTTTGCACGCTGTAGTTCTCACCGAACTCCCAATTTAGTTGATCGCAATCCACAAATTTATCTAGGCCAGGGTGAAACGGGCCTACATGGTAATCTTCAAGATACACTTCAATAAAAGTTTTCCAGTTAAAGTTGTACTCTTCTGTGATTACGCGGTTGAGCATATAGCCAGTAAAGTCAAGGTCTTGCTGGCAGCCTAAATTTTTTAACTCCTTTGCAATATCACGCTTGCTATCAAACAATAAACCATTCCACTGTTTTAATGGTGTTTGGTTGAGATGCAAACAGGGGTTTTGTTCAAAATGTGGCGCACCTAATAGTTCACCATCTAAATTGTATGTCCAGCGATGCAATGGGCACACAATGTGATTGGTATTACCCTCGCCACTCAACATAATAGCTTGGCGATGACGGCAAATATTACTAACTAACGCAATGCCATCTTGACTATGCACTAGGGCTTTGGCATTTTGCATCCACTCTAAACTACGATAATCGCCTACATTCGGCGTCATTAATGTATGTCCAACATACTGCGGCGCTTGGGCAAATATCCATTGTTGCTCGAGGGCGTAAACGGTTGGGTCGGTGTACCAGGCAACAGGAAGTTGCGGCTGCATTATTGATTGAATAGATTTAATTGAGGCGAGTGAGGTCATAAAGTCAAATGCGAGTGGAAATCCCTGATTTAATACAAAAAAATGGCTGAATAATTTTCAGGATGGGGATTTTGCCCGAACGGGGGATTTTTTCAAGTGAATTTTTGTATTTTCTTCAGAAAATCCCTGTAAATGATCACTTTGAGGGGCTTGATTCTTGCTAATTTTGCCATTTTGCGCTAACCTCAACCCCCTTAATGTAAAACCATTTTACAAGGCACATCATAATGAAAAATCCGTTAGATTCTATCTTGGGTACGATTATTTCTGGGGTGATATTAACCTTAGTCTTGTATGTGTTTATTAAGAACTTTATTTTGGCGGGGGTTTAATCATGGATTACTTTCCTGCGATTGCGCGCTGGTTACATATTGTGGCTGGAGTGACATGGGTAGGTTTGCTTTACTACTTCAATCTTGTGCAAGTACCTGCGATGAAAGAGGCTACTGCGGATGGCACAGCGGCAGGTATTAGCAAGCATGTGGCGCCGCGTGCGTTGTTTTGGTTCAGATGGGCTGCCATTGCGACATGGTTGGCGGGCGCGGCATTGTTAGGCCCGCATTTCAATGATGCTTTTAGTTTGAAGCCTGAGTTTGTGGCAATCGGCGTAGGTGCTTGGTTAGGTACTATTATGCTGTTTAACGTTTGGGTGTTGATCTGGCCGAATCAGCAAAAGATTTTAGGTATGGTGAAAGCAACTGATGCAGAAAAAGCAAGCGCTCGCCGCATTGCTTTATTGGCATCCCGCACCAATATGATGTTGTCATTGCCAATGCTGTTTTTTATGGCAAATGGATTGACGCATCGCGCGCTGATCGGCTTGTAATCAACAAATGCTGCGAGCGGCGGCAATAGCCGCCGTTTTTGTTTTTGGCTGCTGATTTTTATGAAGTACGTATATTTGCTTAATGGGCATTCTCATTGAGTTGTATGAAGGTAATAGGGTAGGTTTTTATGTCACAACATTTAATGAACACATACGGTAGACAAGCCATTTCTTTCGTCAAAGGGACGGGTGTTTGGTTGCATGATGCTGAAGGTAATCAGTATTTAGACGCTTTGGCTGGCGTTGCTGTGAATGGCCTAGGGCACGCACACCCCAAGTTTGTGGCAGCTTTGAATGAGCAAATTTCACGCTTGATTCATGTTTCTAATATTTATCAAATCAATGAGCAGTCTCGCCTGGCTGATAAATTGGCTGAAATTTCAGGCATGGACAAGGTGTTTTTCTGCAACTCTGGCTGCGAAGCCAATGAAGCTTCTATCAAGCTGGCGCGCTTGTATGCGCACAATAAAGGCATAGAGAATCCTGAAATCATTGTGATGGAACACTCATTTCATGGCAGAACTTTAGCAACTTTGTCAGCAACAGGCAGTCGCAAAGTGCAAGCGGGTTTTGAGCCTTTGGTAAGTGGTTTTGTACGCGTACCATTTGATGATTTAGAGGCGGTAAAGCAAGTTGCGGCCCGTAAAAACAATGTGGTGGCAATCTTGGTGGAGCCTGTGCAGGGAGAGGGCGGCGTTCATATTCCTGCTGATTTAAAAGCCTATTTCCAAGGATTGCGTAAAGTTTGTGACGACAACGGTTGGTTGTTGATGCTGGATGAGGTGCAAAGTGGTATTGCGCGCACTGGCACTTGGTTTGCATTTCAACACACAGGTATTACGCCAGATGTTATGAGCTTAGCAAAAGGCTTAGGCTCAGGTGTGCCGATAGGCGCATGTGTTGCTAAAGGCATTGCGGCTGAGACATTTACGCCAGGTAAGCATGGCTCTA
Source organism: Methylophilaceae bacterium (assembly GCA_036504995.1). Classification (GTDB taxonomy): domain Bacteria; phylum Pseudomonadota; class Gammaproteobacteria; order Burkholderiales; family Methylophilaceae; genus DASXUG01. The sequence goes on from DASXUG010000017.1 coordinate 137,439, forward strand.
CTTTTGGTGGTAACCCACTGGCAACTGCTGCAGGTTTTGCAACCTTACAAATTATTGAAGAAGACAAATTACGCGAAAATGCCGAGTATATAGGTGCTTGGATCAATCAAGCGTTGAAAGATGGTTTAGCAGGCGAGTCAGGTGTGATTAATATCCGCAACGCTGGCTTGATGATTGGGGTCGAGTTGGATAGACCATGTGCAGATTTGGTGAAGATGGCGCTTGCACAAAGACTACTTATTAATGTGACCTCTGATAAAGTGGTGCGTTTGTTGCCACCGCTTATTATGAACCAAGAGGAAGCGCAGCTTCTGGTCAATTCACTGGTTCCTCTTATTAAACAGTTTTTAAACACAAAAGCATAAGCGATGGCAATTAAGCATTTTTTGCAGTTTAACGATTTAAATCGTGAAGAAATTGAGCATATATTTACGCGTGCGAGTTGGATAAAAAGCCAATTTAAGCATTACAAACAATATTGGCCGCTACAAGATCGCACCTTGGTGATGATTTTTGAAAAAGCCAGCACGCGTACACGCTTATCTTTCGAAGCGGGGATGCATCAGCTCGGCGGCTCTGCAATATATTTGAATACGCGTGACTCGCAGCTAGGTCGTGGTGAGCCTGTAGAGGATGCCGCACAGGTGATTTCTCGCATGAGTGATATTGTGATGATTCGTACTTTTGAGCAAAGTATTATCGAGCGCTTTGCTGCGAATTCGCGTGTGCCAGTAATTAATGGTTTAACCAATGAGTATCACCCATGCCAGATTTTGGCGGATATTTTCACCTTTATTGAGCATCGTGGTTCGATTCAAGGCAAAACTGTGGCTTGGATTGGTGATAGCAATAACGTATGTAACACATGGCTGCAAGCGGCAGAGGTGCTGGATTTTAACGTACACGTTTCTACGCCTCCAGAGTACGAAGTCGAGGCTGAGCGCGCTAATCTGTATGGTACAGATCATTTTGAAGAGTTTGCCGACCCAATGGAAGCCGCACGCGACGCGGATTTAGTCACCACAGATGTGTGGACAAGCATGGGTTTTGAGGCGGAAAATGAAGAGCGTCGCAAAGATTTTGCAGACTGGCAAGTAGATGCAGAGATGATGAAAATCGCCAAGAAAGATGCGTTGTTTATGCATTGCCTGCCAGCACATCGCGGTGAAGAGGTGGCTGCGGAAGTGATTGATGGCCCGCATTCAGTGGTATGGGATGAGGCGGAAAATCGTCTACACGTGCAAAAAGCGCTGATGGAATATTTGTTGTTGGGTAAAGTTTAATTGGTGAGTATTTAGCATTGGCTGAAAGTAAAAACAGAGATATTTCACGTCATATTTTGCCCGTCTCCTCTACGATGGTGGGGGTTTGCATGACGGTGATTACCGTAATGCAATTGGCGCCAAAAAATAGGATTTCGCATTGGGCAGATGACTTATTAGCCGTGAACAGCCTGCTTTTTCTTGGTAGTACCATGTTGTCATACTGGTCGTTGCGTTCAGAGCGTGAAGCTTTTAAAGTTGAGATCTTGGCGGATCGCCTGTTTATTTTAGGCATGATATTCATGGTGTTAATTAGTTTTTTAGTGTCGTTTGAGTTCTTTGAACATTAAGTATTGGTGTTTGTGGAATATTGCCCTTTTTTTATTACGTGTTTTCGAGTCTTAAAGGTTAAGTAATGAGTGATGTGAACAAAGTTGTATTGGCGTATTCGGGCGGTTTAGATACCTCTGTGATTCTGAAATGGTTGCAAGATACCTATCAGGCTGAAGTGGTGACGTTTACTGCCGATTTAGGTCAAGGCGAAGAGCTTGAGCCTGCGCGTGCTAAGGCGCAAGCAGCGGGTGTTAAAGAGATTTATATTGATGATGTGCGCGAAGAGTTTGTGCGCGACTTTGTATTTCCTATGTTCCGCGCTAATACGGTTTATGAAGGCGAATACCTACTTGGTACCTCTATCGCTCGTCCGTTAATTGCCAAACGCTTAATTGAAATTGCCGCAGAAACTAAAGCAGACGCGATTTCTCATGGCGCAACAGGTAAAGGCAACGACCAAGTACGTTTTGAATTAGGTGCGTATGCGCTTAACCCCAATATTCAAATCATCGCTCCGTGGCGTGAGTGGGATTTGCTTAGCCGCGAAAAATTGATGGCTTATGCTGAAAAACACGGCATTGTGGTAGATATGAAGCATAAACAAGGCGGCAGTCCATATTCAATGGATGCTAACTTGTTACATATTTCATACGAGGGCCGCCACTTAGAAAATCCAGCGGCCGAGGCGGAAGAAACAATGTGGCGCTGGACCGTTTCTCCAGAAAAAGCGCCAGATGCAGCCGAGTATTTAGATATTGAATATGTGAACGGTGATCCCGTCAGCATTAATGGTCAAGCCATGAAAGCCCATGAGATATTGGCTTTCTTGAACGCTGTGGGTGGTAAACATGGCATTGGCCGTTTAGACTTGGTGGAAAATCGTTACGTGGGCATGAAGTCTCGCGGTTGTTATGAAACGCCGGGCGGTACCATTATGCTTAAGGCGCACCGTGCCATTGAAAGTATTACGCTCGATCGTGAAGTGGCGCATCTGAAAGATGATCTAATGCCGCGCTACGCCAGTATGATTTACAACGGTTACTGGTGGAGCCCAGAGCGTCTCGCCTTGCAAACGCTCATCGACCATACCCAAAAAACCGTTAACGGTTGGGTGCGCGTCAAGTTGTATAAAGGCAACGTGATTGTGGTGGGGCGTGATAGCAAAACTGATTCACTATTCGATTCAACCATCGCCACTTTTGAAGATGATAAAGGCGCTTATGATCAGAAAGATGCAGCAGGCTTTATTAAATTAAATGCGTTAAGAATGCGTATTGCGGCAAATTTAAGAATCAAAAAAACTTAAAAATACTAAAGTTACCACAGAGCTCACTGAGCGTTATGATTTAGGGTTTAATCTCTGCGTTTCTAGTGTGACCTGTGGTGAATATAATTCAAGGAGAGATGTAAATGGCACAATTTGATCATGTAAGCGTAAAGAAAAAAGCAAATATTTACTTTGACGGCAAGTGCGTCAGCCACACTGTGATGTTCCCGAATGGGACCCGTAGCACGATTGGGGTGATTTTCCCAAGCAGCTTAACTTTTAATACAGCTGCGCCTGAGTTGATGGAAATCAACAGCGGCATCTGCAAAGTGCGCTTAAATGGCGAATCTGAGTGGAAAACGTATGGCGCTGGCGAAAAATTTACTGTGCCAGGCAACTCATCTTTCGATATAGAGACAGTTGAAACACTAGACTACGTTTGCCACTTCGAGTAGTTGAAGGCTCGACTAGGTCGCGTTGCGAACGCTTGCCTAGTCACTGTTAGAAAGGATATGGGGAAATATGCCAAGTTTTGATATTAGCTCTGAAGTAGACATGGTTGCGTTGAAAAATGCGATTGATACAGCGGGTAAGCAAATCACTAATCGCTATGACTTCAAAGGTTCTTCAGCCAAGGTTGAGCTGAACGAGAAAGATAGCATCATCACTATTTATGGGGATAATGACTTTCAGTTAGATCAGGTCAAAGATATCTTATTGCCAGCGATGGAAAAGAAAGAGCCAGACTCCACAAAACGTCTTGATCTTAAAGATGTCCAAAAGATTTCTGGCAATAAAGTTAAGCAAGAAATGAAAATTCGCGCAGGGATTGATAGCGATTTAGCTAAGCGTATCACTAAGCTGATTAAAGATTCAGGCATGAAAGTGCAGGCGAGTATCCAAGGTGATACGGTACGCGTAAACGGCGCAAAACGCGATGTGTTGCAGGATGCAATCGCCTTTTGTAAAAAAAGCGTGACGGACTTTCCGTTACAGTTTGGTAATTTTAGAGATTAAAGGCATTAACCACAGGGTTCACGGGATACGCAGAGCAGAATCCTGAGTGAAAGCTCTCCGTGCTCAGTGGTTCAATAAGGTTTAGATAATGGCAAAAACGCTTTACGATAAGTTATTTGACTCCCACGTTGTGCGTGAAGAAAACGGCACGGCGTTGTTGTATATCGACCGTCATTTGGTGCATGAAGTCACCAGCCCGCAAGCATTTGAGGGCTTAAAACTGGCTGGCCGTAAGCTATGGCGTATCAACTCAGTGTTGGCTGTGCCAGATCACAACGTGCCAACAACTCCTCGCGCAGATGGCGTGGCGGGTATTGCTGACCCAATATCCCGTTTGCAGGTGCAAACACTTGACGAGAACTGTGCGGATTTTGGCGTGACGGAGTTCAAAATGAACGATGTACGCCAAGGCATTGTGCATGTGATAGGCCCAGAACAAGGCGCGACATTGCCTGGAATGACGGTAGTTTGTGGTGATTCTCACACCAGCACGCATGGCGCATTCGGTGCATTGGCACATGGTATTGGTACCTCAGAGGTTGAGCATGTCATGGCGACGCAGTGTTTGGTGCAGAAGCGTTCAAAGTCTATGCAGGTCGTGGTTGAGGGACAATTAGGTAAGGGCGTGACAGCTAAAGATGTTGCGTTGGCGATTATCGGTAAAATCGGTACAGCAGGTGGCACTGGTTACGCCATTGAGTTTGCGGGCTCTGCTATTCGCGGTTTGACCATGGAAGGCCGCATGACATTATGCAATATGGCAATTGAGGCTGGGGCACGTGCAGGCATGGTGGCTGTTGATGATGCAACTATCAACTATGTGAAAGGTCGTCCATTTGCGCCTAAAGCCGAACAGTGGGATGCTGCCGTGGCTTGTTGGCGAACTTTACATAGCGATGAAGGGGCAAAATTTGATGCCGTGGTTGCTTTGAAAGCCGAAGACATTCAGCCGCAAGTGACATGGGGAACCTCGCCTGAAATGGTAGTGGGTGTAGACGGCAAGGTACCTAATTTAGCGCAAGCAAAAAATGATGTACAGCGCGGTGATTGGGAGCGCGCTTACGCCTATATGGGTTTGCAAGCTGACACACTAATTTCTGATATTAAAATCGATAAGGTGTTTATCGGCTCATGTACTAATTCACGTATTGAAGATTTGCGTGCGGCAGCGACCATTGCCAAAGGCAAGAAAGTGGCTGGTAATGTCAAATTAGCCTTGGTTGTGCCAGGTTCTGGTTTGGTAAAAGCGCAGGCTGAGCAAGAAGGTTTGGATAAGATTTTTATCGACGCTGGTTTTGAGTGGCGTGAGCCAGGCTGTTCTATGTGTTTGGCGATGAATGCAGATCGGTTGGAGCCAGGCGAACGTTGTGCCTCAACCTCGAATCGTAATTTTGAAGGGCGCCAAGGGCAGGGTGGGCGCACGCATTTAGTGAGTCCTGAAATGGCCGCCGCCGCCGCAGTAGCAGGACATTTTGTAGATGTTAGAACAATTTAACCAAGGAGTGAAGCAATGAGAAAAGTATATATTTTATTAATGATTTCAGCTTTTTTGGCTGGTTGTAATACCGTAGATGGTATGGGCAAAGACCTTGAAAAAGCAGGTGAAGCTGTTCAAAAGTCTAGTAAATAAAACTTAGAAAATAAAGCCAGACCAATCATTTAGAAATCATATGAAACCATTTACCTTACATCAAGGTTTAGTTGCGCCATTAGACCGTGCCAATGTCGATACGGATGCAATTATTCCTAAACAGTTTTTAAAGTCGATTAAACGTAGCGGCTTTGGCCCGAATGCGTTTGATGAGTGGCGTTATCTCGACCATGGCGAGCCAGGAATGGATAACAGCAAGCGTCAGATCAATCCAGATTTTGTGCTGAATCAACCACGCTATCAAGGTGCGAGCGTATTGCTCACCCGTGAAAACTTTGGTTGTGGTTCAAGCCGTGAGCATGCGCCGTGGGCACTGGAGGATTATGGCTTCCGCGCTATTATCGCGCCGAGTTACGCAGATATTTTCTTCAATAACTGCTTTAAGAATGGCATGTTACCCATCGTGTTAAGCGATGCAATTGTAGATAGCCTTTTTAAAGCAGTTGAGGCGAATAGTGGATATGAGTTAACCATTGATTTAAACAAGCAAACGGTTAATACCCCTGAGGGTCAATCTTATCGTTTTGAAGTGGATGCTGTGCGTAAACACAATCTACTTAATGGCTTAGATGATATTGGTTTAACCTTGCAACAGGTTGATGCGATTAAAGCGTTTGAAGTTAAGCATAAGGCCAGTCAGCCTTGGTTGTTTAATTAATCGATTAAAAAACAGTTGGAATAGTCTAGTAAATATAAGGTTTATAAGAATGAAAATAGCAGTACTCCCAGGTGATGGCATTGGCCCAGAAATCGTTGCACAGGCGGTTAACGTATTAAATGCGCTAGGTTTAAATTTAGAAATGACTGAGGCGCCAATCGGTGGTGCTGGTTATGAGGCTGCTGGTGATCCGCTACCAGACGCGACTTTGAAGTTAGCCAAAGAGGCTGATGCAGTATTGCTTGGTGCAGTAGGTGATTGGAAATATGACAAGCTTGAGCGCCATTTACGCCCAGAGCGTGGTTTATTGCGCATTCGTAAAGAGCTGAACTTATTTGCCAACTTGCGCCCAGCGTTGTTGTACCCTGAGTTGGCCTCAGCTTCAACGCTTAAGCCAGAAGTAGTGTCAGGCTTAGATATTATGATTGTGCGTGAACTCACTGGTGATATTTACTTTGGTCAGCCACGTGGGATTACAACGCTAGAAAATGGTGAGCGCGAAGGTGTTAATACCATGCGCTATAACGAATCTGAGATTAAGCGTATTGGTCGTGTAGCATTTGATATTGCGATGAAGCGTAACAAGAAAGTATGTTCTGTGGATAAAGCTAATGTGCTGGAAACCACTGAGCTATGGCGTCAAGTGATGATTGAGCTATCTGCCGAATACCCAGAGGTAGAGTTGAGTCATATGTATGTGGATAATGCTGCTATGCAGCTTGTTCGTGCACCTAAGCAATTTGATGTGATGGTAACTGGTAATATCTTTGGTGATATCTTGTCAGACGAAGCTTCTATGCTTACAGGTTCTATTGGTATGTTACCTTCTGCATCATTAGATGCAAATAACAAGGGTATGTATGAGCCTAGTCATGGTTCAGCCCCTGATATTGCTGGTAAGAATATTGCCAACCCATTGGCGACGATTTTATCTGCTGCGATGATGTTGCGTTATACCTTTAATGATGAGGCGAATGCCACACGTATTGAAAATGCTGTGAAAAAAGCATTGGCCGCAGGCTACAGAACCGCTGATATTTGGACAGAAGGTACGAATAAAGTAACATGCTCAGAAATGGGCGCTGCGGTAGTGGCTGCATTATAGAGTTTACTCACAATAGAGCTTCAGTGTCTCTGTAGTGAACAAGTAAAAAAAGATTTTTTTGGAATAATTAAAATGTTAAAAGTTGGTCTAGTTGGTTGGCGCGGTATGGTAGGCTCAGTGCTCATGCAACGCATGATGCAAGAGAATGATTTTGCGCAAATCGAGCCGCAATTTTTCACTACTTCACAAGTGGGTGGTGCGGCGCCCAATATCGGCAAAGATTCGCCAGCGCTGAAAGACGCTAAAAATATCGCTGACTTGAAAGCCATGGACGTGATTGTGTCTTGTCAGGGCGGTGATTACACCACAGAAGTTTTCCCGCAATTGCGTCAAGCAGGTTGGAAAGGCCATTGGATAGATGCGGCCTCAACTTTGCGCATGGAAAAAGATGCCGTCATTATTTTAGATCCCGTTAATATGCATGTTATTCAAGACTCCTTAAGCAAAGGCGGCAATAACTGGATTGGTGGTAATTGCACTGTCTCACTCATGCTTATGGCGTTGAATGGCTTGTTTAAAGCAGATTTAGTCGAGTGGGCAACTTCGATGACCTACCAAGCGGCTTCTGGTGCGGGTGCGCAAAATATGCGCGAGCTTATCAACCAAATGGGTGTTGTCAATCAATCCGTCAGCGATTTGTTGGCTGACCCTGCTTCTGCGATTTTAGAAATTGATAAAACCGTTGCCGACACCATACGCTCGGATGGTTTTCCAGCAGCAAATTTTGGCGTGCCATTGGCTGGTAGCTTAATCCCTTGGATAGATAAAGATCTAGGCAATGGGCAAAGTAAAGAAGAGTGGAAAGGTGGCGTAGAAACTAACAAAATTTTAGGACGTGAAGCTAACCCTATCGTTATTGATGGTTTATGTGTGCGCATTGGTGCGATGCGTTGCCACTCGCAAGCCTTAACACTTAAATTAAAAAAGAATGTGCCATTAGATGAAATAAATGGCATGCTTAATGAGGCTAATGCTTGGGCTGAAGTTGTGCCCAATGAACGTGAAGCCTCTATGAAATTACTCACTCCTGCGGCAGTGACTGGTGGCCTGAAAACACCTGTTGGTCGTATCCGTAAATTGGCGATGGGTGGTGAGTATATTTCAGCATTTACTGTCGGGGACCAATTGTTGTGGGGTGCAGCTGAACCTTTAAGACGGATGCTAAGCGTTCTAATTGAGGCCTAAACTAGCGTTTTTCTTTGCTATTGAAGGTGACAATTTTGGTTTAGCATTCACTTATAAAGTTTCATATGAACTTGCAACACTAACTATATGATGTTAATTTAATATCGCTAGTTATTAAGTCTAGATAAGGTGAAATAGTGCATCAATTAAAAATTAAGCGCTTATTAGCGGCGGTGTCATTGGCTTTAATGCCGCTTGTGATTGTCCCTCAGATGTCATATGCGGCAGGTTTAGGTAAGCTGAGAGTAAATTCTGGCTTAGGCGAACCGCTGAGTGCTGAGATTGATGTGCTTTCTGCAACCACTGCAGAGCTGGACTCATTAGAAGCTAAAATTGCTTCTGACTCTGTTTACGAATCACAGGGCATCGAACGTCCATCGCTCTATAATGCTATTCGGGTAGAAGTTAAGAAAAAATCTGGCGGTGCGGTACTTAAGTTGAGCAGTGCCGAGGCAATTACCGAGCCATTTTTGGATATGCTTATTCAAATGGATTGGGGTTCAGGCCAACTCTTGCGCGAATACAATCTATTGCTTGACCCTCCAGGCTATAACAAACAAAAAAACGTCGAAGCTCCCATTGTTAAAGTGCCTAAAGAGGAGTCTTTGGCGACTAAACCAGAGGAGTCAGTGGCTGTCGCTACTGAAGAGTCTCCTAAGAAAACTAAAAAAACGAACAAAAAATCTGCTAAAAAGGTAGTTGAACCTAAACCTCAAGCAGAAAAGCCAGCTGAAAGTTCAGCACCTCAAGCAACTGAGAGCGCAAGCAACAATACAGAAGGCTACACAACGAAATCTGGTGATTCGCTTTCGAGTATTGCTAAAAAGTCTCTACAAGATGGTGTGAATTTAGATCAATACATGGTGGCGATGTTCCGTGCCAATCAAGACGCTTTTAATCGTCAAAATATGAATCGATTAAAAGTTGGGCAAATCGTTAAAATGCCGAGTGCTGATGAGGCGAAGGCCATTGCGCCAACAGAGGCTAGAAAAGAAGTCGTTTTACATTCGAAAGATTGGAATAACTACAAAAATAATTTAGCCGATCAAGTCGCCCATAGTTCAGGCCAAGATAGTGGTGAGCAAGGTGAAAATCAGTCTAAAGGTAAAATTTCTGCCAAAGCAGAAGATAAGGCTGCAGCAAGCACGGGGCCACGTGATGTTGTGAAATTGTCCAAGAGTGATGGTAAGGGAACAAATCCATCACAAGCGGAATTAAGTGCTTTGCAAGATGAACTTGTTGCACGTGATAATGCAATCAAGGAGGCCAATACCAAATCTGCCATGCTTGAAAAACGTATCGCAGATATGGAGAAGCTGCTAACGCTGAAGAGTCAGGGAATGGCGGAGGCTCAAAAAAGCGCTGCTGCCACGCAAGAGCCAGTAAAGCCAACTGAAACTAAAAAAACTGCGGAAGTAAAACCTGCGGTCGAGCCAGCTAAGCCGACCGAGACCGCAAAGCCTGAAGCGGCTAAACCGTCTGAAGCTGCCACAGGCGAACCTCAGTACACTACAGTAGTAACGCAGCCACCAGCTCAAACAGAAACGGATAAGGCGAAACCAGAAGCAAAACCAACAGAAACACCAAAACCAACACAAGCGACAAAATCAGCAGAAGAAACTACAGCACCATCTATGTTTGATGGTTTGTTGGGTGACCCTATGCTATTAGGCGGTGCTGCAGGCGGCTTGGCTTTGTTGGGTGGGGCTTGGTTATTCATCCGCAATAAAAGAAAACGTGGTTTGGACAACCTTGAGAAGGCGATTCAAACAACCAGCGGCCTGAAAGAAAATACCGTGTTTGGTAACACTGAGGGTGCAAGCATTGGTTCTGGCACAACCTCTTTCCTTACCGACTTTTCACAAAGTGGTGGCGGTATGATCGATACGCATGATGTCGATCCGATTGCTGAAGCCGAAGTTTATATGGCTTATGGTCGCGATGCTCAGGCTGAAGAGATATTGAAAGATGCGATTGCGAAGGATCCTAAACGTGCTGAGCTACACCTAAAGTTATTAGAGCTTTATGCTGGACGTAAAGATACACACGGATTTGAAACAGTGGCGGGCGAACTGTATAGCACTATCGGTGCTGAAGACCCGCTATGGGCGAAAGCTGCACTGTTAGGTCGCGGTATAGAGCCAAATAATCCTCTTTATCAAGCTGGCGAAGTGGAAGCCACGCCTGCTGCGACACAAGAAGTGAATCCATTCACATCTGCTTTGTCTGAACCCGAAGAAATAGAGTATAGCGTTGATGCAGGCCTGCCTGAGGATGCAGTAGAGTCCAACGAGATGGATATTCACGCCATGGATGCGGATTTTGCGGCTATTGAGAGCTTTGGTAAGGCTTCTGATGAATCCAGTGAAGCTAGTCCCGAACTGGAGTTTAGCCTAGACCAAAATCACTCTGAATCAGATCTAGATACACTGGGTTTAGGTGCATTGGCAAGTGAAGGTGGTTCTAGTCCTCTAGCGGAGGATGAGGCGCTGGTGGTTGATAATGGTTTGGATTTCCCTGCGTTTAATGAGCAAGACTTGGGTGTGAGCAATGAAGGAGTCGCTGATGCAGAACAGACAGTTACGCTAACGGCTGAGCCATTTGAGACTGAAAGTCTAAAAACGGATAGCCATGACACCATCGACAATGAAATAGACTTCCCAGACTTTTCTGGATTAGAGGTTGCAGAGGTTGATGAGGCTGCGTTAGCAGATTCTGAGCCGCTAATCCCTGAAAATCTTGAGACAGATGTTGTTGAGTTCGCAAATCCCGATTCTGATCAGCTGGCTACACTTGCTAGCAAGACGCAAGATAAGCTAGAAGAAATTAATTTGGATCTGCCAGACGTCTATAGTCCAGCAGCAGACATAAGCTCTTTAGCGGATGAATTAACTTTCCCTACTGAAGCTAAACAAAGTAACGTTGAAGAAAAAGCGCCTGCATTAGATTTGCCAAGCTTTGATTTGTCAGACATGGATTTATCGGATAGTAAAACTGATGCAGCAACACTGAGTGCTGAGCAAGCGCCAGTAGAAACAGCTTCTACGCCAGAGGTTGATTTTAGTAAAATAGATTTAGATTTAGGTGTGGAGGCAGCCACTCCAGCTTCCACAACAGAAGTGAATAGCCTTGCTGATGAGTTTGATATGGAAGCCGAATCATCAGAGGTCGAAACCAAGCTTGATTTGGTGACTGCCTATATTGATATGGGCGACCAAGAGGGCGCAAAAGAGTTGTTGGAGGAAGTGCTAAAAGAGGGCGGCCCGCAACAACGTATTCGCGCACAAGATATGCTTAAGTCACTAGCTTAGCATCTTAAGTTTTTGCTGCAATGTTAAAAGCCAGGCGCCAGCGTCTGGCTTTTTCATTTATGTTAAAATCATTTAACGAATTAAATTCAATTTAAAATATTTTACTCAAGTTTTACGTGCACCCAACTATTAAGCTGATAAATTTATTAATTCTGGCGATCGCAATCAACATCATCAGTGATGTTGCCTTGTTCCTAATCGGCATTATTTTGATATTGATGTTATTGTTTTATCGTGTCAGTGGCATGGTGAAGGTTTTATTTAGATTGAGATGGTTACTGTTTTCACTCACCTTGGTATATGCATTTAATACGCCAGGTGAGTACCTTTCACAATGGCCGTTTACATTGGCGCCTACTTATGAGGGTTTACATCAGGGTGGTATGCAAATGTTGCGGATATGCTTAATGATGGCTGGATTAACGCTATTTACCGCTACCACCAATAGGCAGCAGATCATGGCAGGTTTTTACACGCTGTTGTACCCGTTTAAAATATTTGGCTTCCCAACGGAGCGCTTTGCCGCTAGGCTTTGGCTGACTTTATACTATGTGGAACATCGGCAGCAAAGTACTACACAAGTTTCTATTTTTCAAAGCTTAAAATCGGCACAGGTATTATCAGCTACAGTGCAGGACATACCTGAGTCTATTGAGTTGAGCTTACCATCATTAAAATGGCATGATGTTTGGGTGCCATGTGTTTTAGTGATTACTGTGAGTGTCTTTAAGTTCTGGTTAAAATGAGAATAGCATTAGGGTTGGAATATGATGGCACGCATTATTGCGGTTGGCAAAGTCAGCCATCTGGTTGCGGCGTGCAAGATGCTCTGGAAGCAGCATTAGCAGAAATGGCGGGTCATCCAGTGAGAGTTCACGCTGCAGGCCGTACAGATGCTGGTGTGCATGCGTTAAACCAAGTAATACATTTTGATACGCACACAGTTAGACCCGTTAATGCTTGGGTGCGTGGTGTTAATGCCAATTTACCGGCGACTTTACGCGTGATGTGGGCGCAGGCGGTGGATGAGAGTTTTCACGCGAGATTTGATGCATTTCAACGCAGCTATCAATACTTGCTATTGAACCATCCGATTGCTTCCGCAGTCATGGCGAATAAAGCTGGGTGGTTTCATACACCGTTAGACCTGAATGCAATGGCAGTTGCAATTCAGTATTTGCTAGGGCAGCATGATTTTAGTGCGTTTCGGGCAGCAGGCTGTCAGGCGAAGTCGCCGATTAAGACCATGCACAGAGCAGAGGTCAGTCGCCATGGCGATTATTTGTTATTTGATTTTTGTGCGAATGCATTTTTGCATCATCAAGTACGTAATATGGTGGGTGCGCTCATTTATATCGGCAAGGGTAGTTATTCGCCTGATTATATGGAATACCTGCTTACCAGATTAGATCGTACTGAAGCACCACCTACTTTTTCTCCAGATGGTTTGTATTTAGTGGGAGTGGGTTATGATGCCAAGTGGGGTTTGCCTAGCACTGAGCGTCGGTTAAATGTGATGTGTTAGATTGGTTTGGCCTGTATAGCACAGCATGTGCTAAGTTTGAAAAGAGAATAAATCGTGCGAACACGCGTTAAAATTTGTGGAATTACCCGTTTAGAAGACGCCTTAACGGCCATTAAATTGGGCGCGGATGCGCTTGGTTTTGTTTTTTATGAAAAAAGTCCACGTAATATTTCGGCAGATAAAGCGGCTGAAATAGTAGCTAAATTACCTGCATTTGTAAGTGTAGTTGGTTTATTTGTTGATGCGCAACCTAATGAAATAAAAGAAATTTTGTCAAAAGTTCACTTGGATATTCTACAGTTTCATGGCGATGAAACGCCAGCGCAGTGTCGCCAATATCAACTACCCTATATGAAAGCAATTCGCGTTCAAGCAGGCACAAATTTGTTACAATATGATTTAGATTTTTACGACGCAAAAGCTTTATTGTTGGATGCATACACAGAGGGCGTCGCTGGCGGTACAGGTAAGGTGTTTGATTGGGGGCTGATTCCCAATAATATGTCCAACTCTATTGTGCTGGCTGGTGGTTTAAACGCTGATAATGTGGGTGATGCAATTCAACAAGTGCAACCTTATGCAGTTGATGTAAGTGGTGGCGTAGAGCAAGAAAAAGGGATTAAGGATGCTGATAAAATAGCAGCATTCATGCGAGGAGTAATAGATGCAACTATATGATATGCCCGATGAGCATGGCCATTTTGGAATTTTTGGCGGTACTTTTGTCGCAGAGACATTGGTAGAAGCGCTGGATGAACTACGTGTTATGTACGAGAAGTATCGTCATGACCCTCAGTTTTTAGCTGAGTTTGCGCATGATCTTAAGCACTTTGTGGGTCGTCCTAGCCCGATTTACCATGCAAAACGCTGGTCAGATAAAGTGGGTGGTGCACAAATTTATTTAAAACGTGAGGATTTGAATCACACGGGCGCACACAAGGTTAACAATACCGTAGGTCAGGCATTACTGGCAAAGCGTATGGGTAAGCCCCGCGTTATCGCGGAAACAGGCGCTGGTCAACATGGTGTGGCAACGGCAACGATTGCCGCGCGCATGGGTTTGGAGTGTGTGGTGTATATGGGGTCTGAGGACGTAAAACGTCAAGCGCCCAATGTATTCCGCATGAAGTTGTTAGGCGCAACTGTTGTGCCAGTCGAAAGTGGTTCAAAAACGCTTAAAGATGCGCTGAATGAGGCCATGCGTGACTGGGTCACTAACATCGAAAACACTTTTTATATTATCGGTACTGTCGCTGGCCCGCATCCTTACCCAATGATGGTGCGTGATTTTCAGGCAGTGATTGGCGTAGAAGCCAAACAGCAAATGCAGGAAATGTTAGGTCGTCAGCCGGATGCGGTGATCGCTTGTGTGGGTGGCGGCTCTAACGCAATGGGGATTTTTTACCCCTATATCGATGTGCCAGATGTGCGTTTGATTGGGGTAGAAGCAGCAGGTTTTGGCTTGGAAACAGGTAAGCATGCTGCCCCGCTTACCGCTAATAGCAAAGTTGGTGTGTTACACGGTAACCGTACCTATTTAATGCAAGATGAAGATGGTCAGATCATTGAAACGCATTCAGTTTCAGCTGGTTTGGATTATCCTGGCGTTGGTCCAGAGCATGCATGGCTTAAAGACAGTAAACGCGCAGAATATGTAGCGATTACTGATGATGAAGCAATGGCGGCATTTCATAGTTTGTGTCGCACCGAGGGTATTATTCCTGCATTAGAGTCAAGCCATGCTTTGGCTTATGCGGAAAAGCTCGCAGCCACCATGTCTAAAGATCAAGTATTGTTAGTCAACCTATCTGGTCGTGGCGATAAAGACATTAACACCGTAGCTAAACTAGCTAACATTACCTTATAAACATTAAAATTTAAGCGACTCATGTCTCAAATATCCTTTGTATTTAATCAACTTAAGCAAGCTGGCAAAAAAGCGCTGATCCCATACATTACTGCGGGTGATCCTCATCCTAAACTAACGGTGGAGTTAATGCACACCTTGGTTAAAAGTGGTGCAGATATGATAGAGCTAGGCGTCCCATTTTCAGACCCTATGGCGGATGGCCCAGTAATTCAACGCGCCAGTGAACGTGCGCTGGTGCATCATGTGGGGCTGCGTGGTGTTTTGGAAATGGTAAAAACCTTTCGAGAAACTAACCAGAAAACCCCAGTGATACTTATGGGCTATGCCAACCCGATCGAAGCCATGGGGCAAGAAAAGTTTGCCGATGCAGCCAAAGCGGCTGGTGTTGATGGGGTGTTGACGGTGGATTATCCGCCAGAAGAGTGTGCTGAGTTTGTTGGCTTGTTACAGGCGCGTGGAGTTGATCCTATTTTCTTGTTATCACCCACCTCAGAGCCCGCTCGGGTCGATTTAATCATTAGCCAAGCACGTGGGTTTGTCTATTACGTGTCACTAAAAGGCGTTACTGGTGCTAAAAACTTAGACATTATCGAAGTTACCGATCGTGTCAAAAATATACGAAGTAAAACTGATCTGCCGATTGGGGTAGGGTTTGGTGTTCGTGATGCAGCTACCGCAAAGTTGGTTGCAGAAATCGCTGATGCTGTTGTGGTGGGGAGCCGCATGGTGCAAACGATTGAGCAATCCAATGAAACAAATATTCTAGACAATGTTGGCGCCTTGATGACTGAGTTACGTACGGCAATAGACTCACTTTAAATACGCCGAATTTAAAAGCAAGTTAAGGCTTAATGCCTATTAAGTCTTAAAGTTAAGTAAAGGAATAAACAATGAGCTGGTTACAAAAACTATTACCGCCAAAAATTAAACGTGTCATTGGCCCCAGCAAAAAAAATGTGCCTGAAGGCTTGTGGAGCAAGTGTGATGCTTGCGAAGCAGTGTTGTATCGTACAGATTTAGAAAGCAATGCAGAAGTTTGCCCTAAATGTGGTTACCATAATCGTATTTCAGCTCGTGCACGCTTAGATGTCTTGCTAGACGCCGAAGGTCGTGTTGAAATTGGTGCGGAAGTACAACCTGTAGACCCGCTTAAATTTAAAGATAGTCGTCGTTATGCTGATCGTATCAAATCATCACAAGCGGATGTGGGTGAAACGGATGCGTTGATTGTAATGCAAGGCAGTATTAAGTCTGTGCCAGCCGTGGTTGCTTCGTTTGAGTTTAAGTTTATGGGCGGTTCAATGGGGTCGGTTGTCGGTGAGCGTTTTGTGCGCGGTGTGCAAGCGGCTATTGAACAAAAGGCTGCTTTCATTTGTATCGCAGCCAGTGGTGGTGCGCGTATGCAAGAAGGGTTATTTTCACTGATGCAAATGGCTAAAACGAGTGCGGCTTTAACTGCGCTTAGTCGACAAGGTTTGCCTTATATCTCAGTGTTGACGGATCCAACCATGGGCGGCGTTTCTGCCAGTTTTGCCATGCTGGGTGATGTTATTATTGCAGAGCCACAAGCTTTGATTGGCTTCGCTGGTCCACGGGTAATTGAGCAAACTGTACGCGAAACCCTGCCAGATGGCTTTCAACGTGCAGAGTTTTTGGTTGAACATGGTGCTGTTGATATGATCATTGATCGTCGCGAAATGCGCGA
Source organism: Methylophilaceae bacterium (assembly GCA_036504995.1). Classification (GTDB taxonomy): domain Bacteria; phylum Pseudomonadota; class Gammaproteobacteria; order Burkholderiales; family Methylophilaceae; genus DASXUG01. The sequence goes on from DASXUG010000017.1 coordinate 154,328, forward strand.
TAAAATGGCTGTCTTGCTTGGTAATTTAATGCGTTTGCCTGTTAACGCTTAATTCATTATTTGCTTGTTTTCTACTATTTAAATTGCCTGCACCTAAGCATCTTCCCAACACGCTGAAAAGTTGGCTAGAGTATATTGAAGCGTTGCACCCCAAGTCTATTGAGATGGGCTTGGAGCGTGTGCGCAAAATTATTCAGCGCTTACAATTAAATCCCACGTTTCCGATTATTATCGTTGCGGGTACCAATGGCAAAGGTTCAACTTGTGCCATGTTGGAACAAATCTACCAGCAAGCTGGCTACCAAGTGGCAAGTTATAGCTCACCACATTTGATGCACTACAATGAACGCGTGCGCGTTAATGGTCAGCAAGCCACTGATGAAGCACTTTGTGAGGCATTTGCTGCTGTTGAGATGGGTCGTCAAGACACGCAACTTACCTATTTTGAGTATGGTACCTTAGCCGCTGTCTGGCATTTTATGCACACCAAGGTAGATGTCGCCATTTTGGAAGTAGGCTTAGGGGGTAGGTTGGATGCAGTGAATGCGTTTGAACCTAACTGCACTATCGTCACTAGTATAGATTTAGATCACACTGAATTTCTTGGGGATAACAGAGATAGCATAGGCTTTGAAAAAGCGGGAGTTTTTAGGCCTAGTATTCCTGCAATTTGCGGTGATACTTTCCCCCCTCAAACCCTGATTGCACATGCAAATAGCATCAATGCAAATTTAAAGTTAATCGGGTTAGATTTTCGCGCTGAGCATGAAGCATCAGAGTGGCATTATATTTCTAGTAATCGACAGGATTATCTGGAATTGCGGCATTTACCAATGCCAGCATTGGCAGGGGAATTTCAGTTAAATAATGCTGCTTGTGCAATCACGGCTATTCAATGTTTACAGCAGATGCTGCCAGTGCAAGCTGAGCATATCAAACAAGGTTTAAGTCATGTCACGCTGGCTGGGCGCTTTCAACAGGTAGCAAACCATCCAAGCGTTATCCTTGATGTTGCGCATAATCCACATGCGGCTCAGTCGCTTGCTGAGAATTTACACCACCAGACTTGTGCAGGTAAGACATTGGCGGTTTTTGCTATGCTGGCGGATAAAGATATTGCGGGCGTGGTCAAGGCTTTGAGTCCTCACATTGATTGCTGGTACGTGGCGAGCATAAATTCGATACGCGGGGCACAGGCGCAGCAATTGGCGAATTTTATCGTCAGCAATAATTCTAATGCGACGGTTTACCAGCATAAAGAAGTGACGATTGCTTACCAACAAGCCTGTAAAGATGCGAGCGAAAATGATAGAATTATAGTGTTGGGTTCATTTTTTACCGTGGCCGATGTGATGCAGTATTTAGCCGAGCATAAATCATCCCCTCAATCATAGTTACAAGTAATAGTTCACGAGTCATATGCCGCAAATATTTGGCCGCAATTAATTAGGATAGTCCACATGTCGTCAGATTCATCACAAGCCGCTGATTTAGAATTGCAGTTCAAAAAACGTGCTAGACGCCGTTTAGTGGGTGCGATTGCCTTGGTGCTAGTGATGCTTGTGGTGTTACCTATGGTATTGGATGATCATGAGCATGGCGCACCACAACAAGCGGTTACTATCTCTATTCCCAGTCAAAATGCTGAGTTTACTACGCAAGCACCACTAAAGGCACCTGAGCCTGCGCCAGTGCAGGCCGCTCCCAGTGCAGTTGTAGAAAATCCTGTGAATGAAACGCCAGTAGTGGATGAACCCTCCAAGCAAGAGGTAAAAGCTATCAATAACTCCGCTATAAGCCCTGTAGTGAAAGAAGCTTCAGAGAAAAAGCCGTCTGAAGCTAAAAAGCCAGTTGATACCAAAAAGTCAGAAGAGATAAAAAAAGCCGAGCAAGCTAAAAAAACCGATGACAAAAAAGACAAGCCTGCCGTTGAGTCAATAGATAAAACAACTATAGATAAGACAGTTAAAGCTAAACCAAACACAACCGATAAAGTTAATACATCATCAGATAAACCAACAGTTGAAACTAAAAATACAGATGCAAAAGTATCTGAAGATTCTGGCAAGCCCTATTACCTGCAAATTGGCGTGTTTTCAGAAAGCGTCAATGTGACGCAGTTACAGAAAAAGCTAAGTGAATTGAAATTAAAGGCTTACACAGAGAAGATTTCAACCGATAAAGGCGATAAAACCCGCTTGCGCGTTGGGCCGTTCGAGAGTAAAGATCAAGCGGACCATGCAGCCGAGAAAGTAAAAACTATAGGTTTGTCTGGCTTTGTTAGTAATAAGTAGCTTTGTTAGTCACCACTTTGGTAGCTTCAAGTTGTCTGATTTGATGGCGCTTTAATATGACCATTTTTGATTACGCTGTATTAGGGATTGTTGGCATATCGGTATTTGTTAGCTTGATTCGTGGATTTATCCGTGAGTTTTTAGCGTTAGTGAGTTGGGTGGCAGCCTTTGTTGTGGCACGTGCCTATACCACTGAAATCGTGCCTTTATTGCCTGCAGATATTCCTTCGGAAGCGTTACGTTATCTTGCGGCATTCATTATTTTGTTTTTAGCGACGTTATTAATATCAAGCTTGTTATCTATAGCGCTATCTCAGCTGCTCAAAAGCTTGAAATTGGGCTGGTTGAATAGGGTCTTAGGTGGGTTATTTGGCATATTGCGCGGTGTGTGCGTCGTCTCAATATTGGTGTTCTTGGCAGGTTTTACCAATATTCCCAAAGATGACCGCTGGCAAAGTGCTATGTTTAGCTCCCCTTTAGAGGTATTAGTAATGCATTTTCTGGTGTGGATGCCAGAAGACATTGCAAAGCATGTCAAATACGATTAGATTATCTGTGAGCTTGATATTTGTTGATTAAGCCCAATCTAATCACCATGCGTTTTGACATGCACCGAATTTTAGTTTTTACAGATTTTAGTTTTCATTAGGATGCCTACCCATGTGTGGAGTGATCGGTATTGTCGGCAAGAACCCAGTTAACCAGCTACTATATGATGGTCTGTTAGTTTTACAGCATCGTGGACAAGATGCCGCAGGTATTGTCACCTGCGATGGCAACACGTTCTACATGCATAAAAACAACGGCCTTGTGCAAGACGTGTTTCAAACACGTCATATGCGTAGCCTACAAGGCAATGCTGGCATCGCACATGTGCGCTACCCTACAGCGGGTTCGTCATCCGCCGCAGAGGCCCAGCCTTTTTATGTAAACTCTCCTTTTGGCATCGTGCTTGGGCACAACGGTAATTTAACCAATGCCCCTCAGCTAAAAGATGAAATGTTCCGCCAAGATTTACGTCATATCAACACCACTTCAGACTCTGAAGTGTTACTCAATGTATTTGCACATGAGATTGAGCAATCTGCACATTCTGCTGTGCTGAATGCAGACATGGTATTTGATGCAGTAGCGGGCGTACATAAGCGCTGTAAAGGTGCTTATGCCGTAGTCGCGATGGTAGCTAATTTTGGTTTAGTCGCATTTCGTGACCCACATGGTATTCGTCCATTGGTGATTGGTAAAAACGAAACCTCGGAGGGCGTTGAATATATCGTCGCTTCTGAAAGTGTTGCACTGGATGTATTAGGCTTTAAGTTAATGCGTGATGTTGCACCAGGTGAGGCCATTTTTATTGATATGAATGGCAATTTTTCATCTAAACAATGTGCGCCAGATGCCAAACTCACCCCTTGTATCTTTGAGTATGTTTACCTAGCTCGTCCAGATTCACTAGTGGATAATGTCTCTGTGTATCAAACCCGTTTGCATATGGGCGAGAGCTTGGCAGAAAAAATCCATCGTGAATGGAAAGACTTTCATATCGATGTGGTTATCCCCATCCCTGATACTAGCCGTCCAAGTGCGCTACAATTGGCTAATGCTTTAAACCTCACTTACCGTGAAGGTTTTATTAAAAATCGTTATATTGGCCGCACATTTATTATGCCAGGCCAAGCTTTGCGTAAAAAATCAGTGCGTCAAAAGCTCAACCCAATTGGTATGGAGTTTAAAGGTAAAAACGTGTTATTGGTGGATGACTCTATCGTACGCGGTACCACTTCACAGCAAATCGTACAAATGGCGCGCGACGCTGGCGCGAATAAAGTGTACTTTGCTTCAGCAGCACCACCAGTACGCTACCCTAATGTCTACGGCATTGATATGCCATCACGTGACGAGTTGCTGGCGACTGACCGCACTGATGAAGAAATCTGCAAAGAAATTGGTGCCGATGCCTTGATCTATCAAGATTTAGATGCTTTGGTTAAAGCGGTACAACTTAGCAATCCTGATATTGAAGTGTTTGATTGTTCATGTTTCGATGGCAAATACGTCACGGGTGATATTGATGCTGCTTACCTCAGCCGCATTGAATCAGCGCGCGGCGATAAAGAAAAAACCAAAAAACCAGCGAACTCAATCACCCAGCTAGATTTAAACTTGGTGAATAGTAAGGAGCAAGAAGAAGAGGTGGCTTGACCTGTTTCTTGATCATGTCATCTTGACCTAGCATTAAGTGAAGTCTATGATGATAACTGCGCTGATTTGAGCGACTAGTGATAGTCAACTCAGCTTGCGAGCGCATAATAAATACAGCTAAAGCGAGTGCGTTAATCAACCCGTTTTAGCTCAGTAATGCCAATACGACAGGCATAACTAGTACGAAACGGGTTTTTTTACGCCCGTTATTTTGAGAAAAGGAAATTGACATGACTGCACCAAAAGCAAACAAGCAAAACAACAGCCCTGAGTGGCAAGCCGAAACCGTAGCGGTACGCGCAGGCTCCCATTCCACCGAGTTTGGTGAAAATTCGGAAGCCATGTTTTTAACCTCAAGTTTTGTGTTTGACAATGCTGCACAAGCTGCTGCACGTTTTGGCGGGCAAGAGCCAGGCAATATCTACTCCCGCTTCACCAACCCAACTGTTACCATGTTTCAAGAAAAACTCGCGGCATTAGAAGGTGCCGAGTTTTGCGTGGCAACGTCAAGCGGCATGTCTGCAATTTTGGCGTGTGTCATGGGCTTGTGTTCAGCGGGCGATCACGTGGTAGCTTCGCGCAGTATTTTTGGTACATCCGTGCAGTTGTTTAGCAATATCCTCAAACGCTGGGGTTTGGAAACAACTTTTGTTTCGCTGACTGACCCAGAGGCATGGAAAGCAGCAAGCAAAGCAAATACCAAGCTGTTTTTTGTGGAAACTCCTTCCAACCCATTAACCGAGGTGTGTGATATTGCCTTGCTTGCAGATATCGCTCACAAAGCAGGTGCCTTGCTCGCAGTGGATAACTGCTTTTGCACCCCAGTCTTGCAAAAACCGCTAGCTTTAGGTGCGGACATTATTATTCACTCAGCTACCAAGTATATCGATGGTCAGGGGCGTTGCTTGGGTGGTGCTGTATTGGGTAAAAAAGACGTACTAGAACCAGTTTACGGTTTTTTACGTACCGCAGGCCCCACCATGAGTGCATTCAACGCCTGGGTGTTTCTAAAAGGGTTGGAAACATTACCCGTGCGTATGGAAGCACATTGCCGCAACGCGCTTGCTTTGGCGCAATGGCTAGAGCAGCAGCCAATGGTTGAGCGTGTGTACTATCCAGGCTTGGCCTCACACCCACAGCATGCGTTGGTCATGAAGCAGCAAAAATACGGCGGTGCAATTGTGTCGTTTGATGTGAAAGGTGGTAAAGATATTGCTTGGTCACTGATAGACTCCACCAAGATGATTTCCATTACAGCAAACTTAGGCGATGCAAAAAGCACCATCACCCACCCAGCCACTACCACGCATAGCCGCGTCACGCCAGAAGCACGCGCAGAAGCGGGGATTAAGGATGGTTTAGTGCGCATTGCCGTGGGTTTAGAGCATATTGAAGATTTAAAGGCGGATTTGATTTTGTTAACGAAGTAGTGAGTAGGGCAATGGCGATCGCAAACATGTGCCGAATGCTTTATTAGCAAACTTTACGCTGGCTCGAGCACCATACAATTTTGCTGCGCCACCTCTAACGGTAATAGCCTTTTTGAGTTAGACTAAAGGTATTAAAATAATAATGAAATAAAACGGGTACTTACGATGACTAAAATGATGGCAGGCCTATGAAGATTTTAATTGTTAGTGATAACATTTCTATGAAAATGGGGGGGGAGGCCAGCCTTCCCTATTACTATTTTAAGTTGTTTAGAGAGCGTGATTTAGACGTTTATTGCATTTGTCACGAACGTGTAAAAGCCGAGGTATTTTCCTGTTTTGCAAAACAAGAGGTGGAGCAGCGCTTTACGTTTATCAAAGACACAGGCATGCAAGCTAGTATCTATCGATTTAGCCAGCATTTTCCAGCAAGAATCAATTACATCATTAACCAACTGACTATCTTCAGTACCATGCGACGTGCACGCGCAATGTCAAAAAAGATTATCGAACAGCAAAAAATTGATGTGGTTTTTGAACCTGCCCCCATTACGCCAAAAGGCTTAAGTTTTATGTATGGACTCAATGTGCCCGTGGTGATTGGCCCGTTATGCGGCGGCTTAGAGTTTCCACCCGCGTTTGCTAAAATAGACTCCATTCCTACTCGCATCATTTTCCAAATTTTCAGAACACTTTCAGGCCTAATGCACCGGATATTCCCTGGGAAGTTGCAGGCAGATGCAATCGTAGTAGCTAATACTCGAACTGAGAAGGCACTGCCCAGTGGCGTAAAAGGAAAAATTTATCATGTGGCAGAGAGTGGCGTTGACCTAGATATCTGGAAGCCAAGCGTACACAAACAGCGCGATGAAAATGCGTCTATCCGTTTTGTATATTCGGGTAGATTTGTGGATTGGAAAGGCATTCGATATTTGGTGGATGCCTTTGTAAAAATGGCAAAAAATACGCCAGCCAGATTGGATTTAATTGGGGCAGGAGAGCTATTTGAAGAAGTTAAGGCGCAAGTTAAAGCCGCTGGCATTGAAAGCCAAGTTGTTTTTCACGGTTGGGTGAGTCGTGAGGAGAGTGCCGCCATCATTCGAGAGTGTGATGTGTTTGTGATGCCGTCGATTAGGGAATGTGGCGGAACAGCAATTTTAGAAGCCATGGCGATTGGGCTCCCCGCCATCGTCACCAACTGGTGTGGTCCAGCTCAATATGTGACGCCTGATTGTGGCATTTTAGTCTCGCCAGATTCTCATGAGGCTTTTGTGCAGGGACTTGCTGATGCAATGTTAACCTTGACTGATTCTGCAGAGTTAAGAGCGCAAATGGGTAATAATGGCAAACGAAGGGTGCTCACCGAGTATTTTGATTGGAATTCAAAAGCTGAACGCATGGTGGAAGTGTTTGATGAGACAATCAAAGCTAGAGCACAGGTCAGTATGGGAAATCAAAATCCATCATCAGCAAGCGTCTAGTAAGTTAAGTAACATGGCATTCTGGCAATAAAAACGGGGCAATCGCCCCGTTTTTATTTTGTCTTTAAACGCTAAGAACTACAAATCTTTAGCATTCTCAGCAAGGTATTTTGCAACGCCTTCTGTTGACGCGTTCATGCCTGCTTTGCCTTTTTTCCAGCCTGCTGGGCAAACTTCACCGTTGGCTTCGAAGAATTGAAGCGCGTCTACCATGCGCAACATTTCGTCAATATCACGGCCTAATGGTAAATCGTTCACCACTTGGTGTACCACTACGCCAGCTTGGTTGATTAAGAATGAGCCGCGATAAGCTACGCCACCATCAGCTTCTACGTCGTAGGCTTTGCAGATTTCGTGTTTGATGTCTGCCACTAATGGGTAGCCAACTTGGCCGATGCCGCCATTGTTGATTGGCGTGTTTTTCCAAGCTAAGTGAGTGAAGTGTGAGTCGATTGAAACGCCGATCACCTCTACGCCACGGCTCTTGAAATCTGCCAAGCGGTGATCAAAAGCGATCAATTCTGATGGGCATACAAACGTGAAGTCTAACGGGTAGAAGAAAATTACCGCTGCTTTGCCTTTGATGTAGCTAGCAAGGTTAAAACTTTCGTTAATTGAGTTGTCGCCCAATACTGCAGCAGCAGTGAAATCTGGGGCGGCTTTGCCGACTAATACAGCCATGGTGTATCTCCTTGTTGAGGGTTGTGGTTAAACGGGGTTGGTAAGCGTTATTCTGTAAAGGTTAAATTCTAATGCATATTTTAATTATTGTTGATTCTTTTAGTAGGACTTGATGTAAGCGCACAAGTTGCGGGGTTGTGTGCAGCCAAAATATCTCATCGCAGATAATGCCAATAGCAGGCTATTTAACACCATTTATGTTAAAATGTAATGATAAATTTTAATTAAAAAAGTCAGTCAACTTATGAGTCAAGCCCCAGATCAATTTGCTAAAGAAACCTTGCCTATTAGTCTCGAAGATGAGATGCGCCGTAGTTATTTAGACTATGCCATGAGCGTGATTGTAGGCCGTGCACTGCCAGATGTGCGTGATGGTTTAAAGCCTGTACATAGACGTGTTTTGTTTGCCATGCACGAGCTTTCCAATGATTGGAATCGCGCTTACAAAAAATCTGCCCGTATCGTTGGTGATGTAATCGGTAAGTATCACCCTCATGGTGACACCGCTGTGTATGACACCATCGTTCGTATGGCGCAAGATTTCTCCTTACGTTACATGTTGGTCGATGGTCAAGGTAACTTCGGCTCTGTGGATGGCGATAACGCAGCGGCGATGCGTTATACCGAAATCCGCATGTCTAGAATCGCACATGAGTTGTTAGCCGATATTGATAAAGAAACCGTTGATTTTGGCCCAAACTATGATGGCAGCGAGCATGAGCCGCTGATTATGCCAGCGCGCATTCCTAACTTGCTGATCAACGGTAGCTCAGGTATTGCCGTGGGTATGGCGACTAATATTCCGCCGCACAACCTGAATGAGGTTATTGATGCTTGTTTGGCTGTACTGCAAAACAGCGATATTACGATAGATGAACTGATTGATATTATCCCTGCGCCAGACTTTCCAACGGCGGGCATTATTTACGGCACCGTGGGCGTGAAAGAAGGTTACCGCACAGGCCGTGGGCGCGTGGTGATGCGTGGTCGCACGCACTTTGAAGATATGGATAAGGCTGGCGGCCGCCAATCTATCATCATTGATGAATTACCGTACCAAGTGAATAAAAAAACACTCATCGAGAAAATTGCTGAGTTGGTGAACGAGAAGAAGATTGAAGGCATTTCTGATCTGCGTGATGAGTCTGATAAATCGGGCATGCGCGTGGTGATTGAGCTTAAGCGTGGTGAGGTGCCAGAGGTGGTGCTCAACAACCTCTATAAACAAACGCAATTACAAGATACCTTTGGTATGAACATGGTGGCCTTGTTAGATGGTCAACCACGTTTGCTCAACCTTAAACAAATGCTAGAGGCGTTTTTACGTCATCGACGTGAAGTCATCACGCGTCGTACCGTATTTGAGCTGAAAAAAGCGCGCGCACGTGGGCATGTGCTGGAAGGTTTGGCGGTCGCATTGGCTAATGTGGATGAAATGATTGCCATGATTAAGGCTGCGCCAACACCGCCAGAAGCTAAAGTGGCGTTGATGGAAAAGGCGTGGAGTTCTCCAGTGGTGGAAGAAATGCTCAAGCGTGCGGCAATGGAAGCAGCGCGTCCTGAAGGCTTGTCTGTTGATTTTGGCTTAACCCCAAATGGCTACAAGTTGTCAGATGTGCAAGCGCAAGAAATTCTACAAATGCGTCTGCAACGCTTGACTGGATTAGAGCAAGATAAAATTGTGAATGAGTATAAAGAGGTGATGGACATCATCGCTGATTTGCTCGATATTTTAGCCAAGTCTGAACGTGTCACTGCGATTATCGTAGAAGAGCTGGCGGCGATTAAAGCTCAGTTTGGCGATAAACGTCGTAGTGAAATTGTTGCCAATGCGCAAGATTTAAGTTTGGAAGATTTAATTACCCCACAAGACGTGGTGGTGACTTTATCTCACACGGGTTATGTGAAATCACAACCGCTCGAAGAGTACCGTGCACAAAAACGTGGTGGTCGCGGCAAGCAGGCTGCACAAACTAAAGAAGATGACTTCATCGACAAAATGTTTGTGGCCAATACGCATGACTATATTTTATGCTTCTCAAGTCTGGGTCAAGTTTATTGGCTTAAAGTTTATGAAGTGCCACAAGGCAGCCGCACTAGTCGCGGCAAGCCAATTGTGAACTTATTCCCATTGGAAGAGGGCGAGAAAATTAACGCCATTCTACCAGTAAAGGCCTTTGATGAAGATCATTACGTATTTATGGCAACTGCCATGGGTACGGTGAAAAAGACTTCTCTGGTCGATTTTTCTAGTCCACGTAAATCAGGCATTATCGCCATTAACTTGGATGAAGGCGATTACCTCATTGGTGCGGAAGTGACCAATGGCACACAAGATATTATCCTAGTATCCAACGGTGGCAAAGCCGTATGGTTTGACGAAGAAGATGTGCGCCCGATGGGCAGAAATACCCGCGGTGTGCGTGGTATGAAATTGGCTGAAAATCAACAAGTATTATCGTTGCTCGTTGCAGAAAATGATCAGCAATCTGTATTGGTAGCGACTGAAAATGGTTATGGTAAACGTACCGTTCTGGCAGACTTCCGTCACTCAGGTCGTGGTACACAAGGTGTGAAAGCGATTGCGATTAGTGAGCGTAACGGCTTAGTAGTGGCTGCGCGCTTGGTAAGCGATGAAGATGAAATTATGCTTATCACCACAGGTGGTGTGTTGATTCGTACCCGTGTAAGTGAGATTCGTGAGTTAGGCCGTGCGACACAGGGTGTTACGCTGATTAATCTGGGTGAGGGTGAGAAACTTTCAGGCTTAGAAAAAGTGGTGGAAAGCGATGATGACTCAGAAGCTGATGCAGACGCTGCTGATGATATTGAAACCACCGGTGAAGTAGACTCAGATGGGGACCACCCAACTGACACTGATTCAGAGTCTGATGGCGAATAAACTTAGAAATTAAAAAACTTTAGAGAATAAGCATTCATTAGAGATACGCATGACGAATATTTATAATTTTGCTGCAGGTCCTGCGGCATTGCCAAAACAAGTGCTGGAAACGGCACGTGATGAGCTGTTAGATTGGCATGGCTGCGGTGTTTCTGTCATGGAAATGTCGCACCGTGGTAAAGAGTTCGGACAAATCTTGCACGAAGCAGAAAGTGACTTGCGTGAGTTATTGGCGATTCCCGCCAATTACAAAGTCTTGTTTTTACAAGGCGGTGCAACGTTGCAATTCTCAATGATCCCCATGAATTTGCTAGGAGATAAGACATCAGCAGACTACCTCAATACGGGTGTTTGGTCACAAAAAGCGATTGATGAGGCCAGCAAATTTTGCAATGTGAATGTGGTAGCTAGCAGTGCGGATAAAAATTTCACTTACGCGCCAACGCAAAACGAGTGGAAACTCAATAAAGATGCGGCTTATGTACATTACACCTCGAATGAAACGATTGGTGGCGTAGAGATTTTCTGGACGCCACAAACAGGTGATGTGCCTTTGGTCGCAGATATGTCATCACACATATTGTCACGCCCCATTGATGTAAGTAAATATGGTTTAATTTATGCGGGGGCACAAAAAAATATCGGCCCAGCAGGTTTGACTATTGTGATTATTCGCGAAGATTTAATCGGCCATGCTAAAGCGAATACGCCAGCTTTGTTAGATTACAAAATCTACGCAGACAATGAGTCTATGTACAACACGCCTCCCAGCTACGGCATATATATGGCTGGCTTGGTGTTTAAATTGCTCAAAAAACAAGGCGGCTTGGCTGCCATGGAGCAAACTAACATCACTAAGGCCAACTTGCTGTACGATTACCTCGCGCGGTCTGGTTTTTATCATAGCCCAATAGCAGCAGAAAACCGTTCCCGCATGAACGTGCCGTTTACCCTTAAAGACAGCAAGCTAGACGAAGCCTTTTTAAAACAGGCGCAAGCGCAAGGTTTGTTGCAACTTAAGGGTCATAAGTTGGTGGGTGGCATGCGTGCTTCTATCTACAACGCAATGCCTATAGAGGGCGTGCAAGCTTTAGTTGCCTTTATGCAAAATTTTGCACAGGAAAATGCTTAACATGAGTGGTGATCTCAAACAGCATCGCGATCAAATTGATGCGATAGATGCTCAGGTGCTTAAATTGGTCAATGAGCGCGCAAAGCACGCCCGTGCCATTGGTGAGCTAAAAGGCGGTGGCCCCATTTACCGCCCAGAGCGTGAAGCACAAGTGCTGCGTAGTTTGATGGAGCAGAATACAGGTCCATTATCAGGTGAAGCCGTCACAGCGATTTTTCGCGCGGTTATGTCAAATTGTCGCGCTTTAGAAAAAGAGCTGTCAGTGGCATTTTTAGGACCGCTAGGCACATTTAGTGAAGAAGCCGCGCATAAACAGTTCGGCGGACTCTCTGCGCCTATGCAATGTGCGTCGATTGATGAAGTGTTTCGTATGGTGGAGTCAGGCAAGGCAGATTATGGCGTTGTGCCCGTGGAAAACTCTACAGAAGGTGCAATCGGTAGAACGCTTGATTTACTAATGGACACGCCACTCAATATTTGTGGGGAAATTGAATTGGCTGTGCATCATAACTTGTTGAGTAAGCAAGCTGATGCAAAACAGATTCGTAAGGTCTATTCACATGCGCAATCTTTGGCGCAATGTCATGAGTGGTTGAATAAAAACCTGCCAGGTATTGAGTGTCAAGCAGTGGCAAGCAATGCGGAAGCGGCGAGATTAGCTTCGGTGGAAGAGGGGACAGCAGCAATTGCCAGCTTACGTGCATCAGAACTGTTTGTCTTAAATGCACTGGCTACCAATATTGAAGACGACCCGAAAAATACAACGCGCTTTTTAGTGCTTGCGACCCATGATGTTGCAGCTTCGGGACGCGATAAAACATCGTTAATGATTACCACTAAAAATGTACCAGGAGCGATGTTAGCTTTATTAGAGCCGCTTGCAGAGCATCAAGTGAGTATGACCAAATTAGAAACGCGTCCGTCTAAATTGGGTATTTGGGAGTACGTGTTTTTTATTGATATTGAAGGTCATCATCAAAGTGCTGAGGTCGCAGCCGCACTAGCTAAAATTCAGCAGCGTGCTTCAATACTTAAAGTACTGGGTTCTTACCCACTTGCTGTACTTTAGTTAATATTCCGTCAGTTAATATTCCATCAATTTAAAAAGTTAAAGGTCTAACGTGACTCAATCTATTGATTATGCGCCTTCCTATATCCGTTCAATAGCACCCTATCAAGGTGGTAAACCTATTAGTGAGCTTGCTCGTGAAATGGGCTTGCAAGAACATGAAATTGTTAAACTGGCATCCAATGAAAACCCATTAGGCATTAGCCCCAAGGCCGAAGACGCGATTCAACAGGCGATTTTGGAAATTGCACGTTATCCTGATGGTAATAGCTTTTTATTGCGCGATGCGGTTTGTAAAAAATTCAATGTGAAAGCCAATCAGTTAGTTTTTGGCAATGGCTCAAATGATATTTTAGAACTAGCTGCACGTGCTTTTTTAGTGCCAGAAGCTGAGGCCATTTACTCACAACATGCATTTGCTGTGTACCCGCTGGTGACGCAAGCTGTTGGTGCAAAAGGTATTGTGGTGCCAGCTAAAGACTTTGGTCACGATCTAATTGCTATGCTGGCGGCGATTACGACTAAAACCAAAATAATTTTTGTGGCTAATCCAAATAATCCAACGGGAACCTTGATTCCAAAATCAGAGTTGTATGCATTTTTGCAGAACGTACCACAAACCGTGCTAGTGGTACTGGATGAAGCTTATGATGAGTATTTATCCGATGTGGATAAATCCGAGGCAATCGCGTGGCTCGCTGAATTTGAGAATTTAATTATCTCCCGTACCTTTTCTAAGGCCTATGGTTTAGCGGGTTTACGTGTGGGTTTCGGCTTGGCGTCTGCCAATGTGGCCGATATGATGAACCGCGTGCGCCAGCCATTTAACGTTAACAGCATTGCGCAGGTAGCTGCTACGGTTTCATTATTTGATGACGCGTTTGTTGAGCGTAGCCGAGCTCTAAATAACGCTGGTATGGCACAAATTACGCAAGGCTTAGAAGTACTTGGCCTAACTTACATTCCCTCTTATGCCAATTTTGTGAGTTTTAAAGTGACGGATGCAGGCAACGTGTATCAGCAATTGCTAAAGGGCGGCGTAATTGTTAGGCCCATCGCCAACTATGAAATGCCTGATTATTTACGCGTGAGCATAGGCTTGTTTTCTGAGAATCAAAAATTCTTAGATGTACTCGCACGTGCACTGAGATAAGTGGTCTTACAATGCACAACATATTTGCTGACGCTCGGCTCAAGGCTGGGCTCATGAAATTCATGAGCTAAGTTTCCATGATTTAACCCTTATGTAACAATTTGTAAGCGTGCAAAATGCGTCTCACGTTGTAGCGATACTTAACAAATTAATCGGGAGTAGTGCAACAGCGCATTTTAATTAACTTAAACAAGGAGATTTACCATGTGGACTAAACCAGCTGCTACAGAAATGCGTTTTGGCTTTGAAGTTACAATGTACGTAATGAACAAGTAATTTGTTCTCTATAAAGGCTGTCTATATGGCAGCCTTTTCATTTGTTTGTCGCGATTAACGCGTAAAATCCCGTTCTACACTATTCTATTTATTACTAAGAAATCTCATGCATATACACGTATTAGGCGCAGGCGCAGGTGGGGGTTTCCCTCAATGGAACTGTAATTGTTTCAATTGTGATGGTTTACGCAAAGGCACGATTAAAGCGACTAAACGTACACAGTCTTCTATCTGTGTTTCAAGTAATGGCATAGATTGGGTGTTGTTTAACGCTTCGCCTGATGTACTGCAACAAATTCAGGACTTTGCACCTTTGCAACCAGCCCGCGCGATTCGCGATTCTGGCATTCAAGCGATTATGCTGATTGATGCGCAAATAGATCACACCACAGGTTTGTTTATGTTGCGCGAAGGCAAGGTCAAACGCGAAATTTACTGTACCAAAATGGTATATGAAGACCTTACAACAGGTAACCCAATTTTAAATATATTAGGTCATTACTGCGGTATTAATCATCATGATGTACCGACTGATGGCGACTCAAGTTTTGAAATCCCCAATGTGCCAAATTTAAAATTCACCGCTGTCGCGCTAAAAAGCGCTGCACCACCATATTCACCTCATCGCAATGACCCGCACCCTGGCGATACGATAGGAGTGTTGATTGAAGAAATTAGCACGGGCAAGAAATGTTGGTATTCCCCAGGTTTAGGTGAGATCGAGCCGCACTTGCCGCCACTGATGAGCCAAGCAGATTGCATTATGGTGGATGGTACTTTCTGGACAAACACCGAAATGATTGATATGGGGCTAATGACAAAAACGGCACGCAGTATTGGACATAATCCACAGTCTGGTGAAGGTGGCATGATAGAGAAACTGGATGAATTCGGCTCTAAAAATGGTACTCCAGTTAGAAAAGTATTGATACATATCAACAATACCAATCCAATTTTAAGAGAAGATTCTGCCGAGCGCGCTACGCTCACCCAGCATGGCATTGAAGTGGCCTATGATGGTATGGACATAATTCTCTAGGAGGCAAAATGAACGCAATTACTCACGATTTACTACCATGGTCACGCGAAGAGTTTGAAGAAAAGCTGCGCGAAAAAGGCAAGGGCTATCATATTTATCACCCTTTTCATGTGATGATGTATGAGGGCAAACTTACCAAAGAACAATTGCAGTGCTGGGTGGCTAATCGGTTTTACTATCAAATCGCTATTCCCATGAAAGATGGCGCGATTCTTTCCAACTGTCCAGATGTGGAAGTACGTAAACAATGGATAGTGCGCATTACTGACCATGATGGCGTAGGCGATGTGATGGGGGGAATTGAGGCTTGGATTCAATTGGGGGCAGCGGTAGGTCTAACACGTGAGCAAATCACTAGCTTAGAAATGGTGAGTCCTGGGGTACGTTTTGCAGTAGATGCTTATATCAATTTTGCCAAACAACGCCCATGGCAAGAGAGTGTGTGTTCAAGTTTAACTGAGTTATTTGCGCCGCATATTCACCAGCAGCGTATTAGCTCTTGGCCAACGATGTATCCTTGGATTAAAGAAGAAGGCCTTACATACTTTAAAAAACGCCTTACCGAAGCGCGTCGCGATGTTGAACAAGGCCTAGGTGTGACTTTAGATTATTTTAGTACCTCCCGTGAAATGCAGATGAAGGCGCTAGATATTTTACAGTTTAAGCTCAATGTACTTTGGGTGATTGCTGATAGCATTATGCTGGCATCAACCAAGATTACGACCGAGGGCCAAGATTACTTGCGCCAGCCCGTCATTCAAATTAAGTAAGAAAAATGGACAATAATATTCAACATTCAGACATCTACGCAATCGCGCTTCACCATCGCTTTCAGTGGGAAGAGGCGCAGCAAAGCTATGTAATTTTGTTCCCTGAGGGGATGGTGAAATTACATGGCGGCGCGGGTGAAATCCTGAAACGTATTGATGGCAAGCTAACTGTAGGCGATATTGTGTCTGATTTAAAAAACACATTCCCCGATGCGGAAGATATTGAATCAGATATTTTAGGTATGTTTGACCTTGCCGTGGGTAAGGCTTGGCTGCGTAAATTAAACTAAGTCGAATACCCATACGCGGTAACTAAGGAGTAGCAAAATGTCACAGGCCAGTTTAGGTGATTCAGTTGTGCAAAAAGAGATCCAGTCGCAAGCCCAGAATAACGGCGTTGCGGCCAATATCACACACACACAACCGCTATGGCTGTTGGCTGAGGTCACATATCGTTGTCCGCTGCATTGTGCATTTTGCTATAACCCTACGGATTATGACAAGCATACGCAAAACGAACTCAGCACCGAGCAGTGGCTACAAGCTTTGCGAGATGCGCGCAAAATGGGGGCAATACAGCTAGGTATTTCAGGTGGCGAGCCGTTGTTGCGCGATGATATTGAAGATATTGTGATTGAAGCGAAAAAACTGGGGTATTACAGCAATCTGATTACTTCAGGGGTTGGTCTCACCGAGAAACGTATTCAAGCGTTTAAAGAGGGCGGTTTAGACCATATTCAGCTCTCAATGCATGATATTACTGAAGAAATTAATAACTTTATCACTAACACCAAAACCTTCGAGCTTAAGAAAAAAGTGGCCGCCATGATTAAAGGTCACGGCTACCCCATGGTGTTGAATGTGGTGATACACCGTTACAACATCGGCCATATGAAAGAGATTCTTGAAATGGCCGAAGCGTTGGGGGCTGATTATATTGAGCTGGCGAATACCCAATACTATGGCTGGTCGCTGGTTAATCGTAGTCAATTGATGCCACTCAAAGAGCAAATTGATGAAGCCGAGCGTATCACCAACGAGTTCCGTCAAAAAGTTGGCAACAAGATGAAAATATTCTTTGTGGTGCCAGATTACTTTGGTGATAGACCTAAAAAATGTATGAACGGCTGGGGCGAAGTATTTATGATAGTCACGGCGAATGGCGATGTATTACCTTGTCACTCAGCACGTGTGTTGCCAAATATGCAGTTCCCTAATGTACGTGAACATGGTTTGGAGTATGCGTGGAAAGAAAGCCCCGCATTTAACAAATATCGCGGTGATGATTGGATGAAAGAGCCATGCCGTAGCTGTGCTGAGAAAGAAAAAGACCTCGGTGGTTGCCGCTGCCAGGCATTTTTACTGAGTGGCGACGCGGAAAGTGCAGACCCAGTGTGTTCAAAATCGCCGCATCATCACTTAATTGAGCAAGCGATTGAAGACTCGAAAAACCCACAAATTCAGTCTCAGCCTATTATTTTTAGAAACGATAAGAACTCTAAGAAATACGCCAGTGGCGAATCGAAAGAACGGGTCGAAAAGTTTCACGCCCTACCATAATTCCAAAACGGTATAATCAAAGGCGCATGTTGATGCGCCTTTTTTATTCACTGATATAGACAATTCCATTTGAAAAAACATTCTATTTTTTTAGTGTACGTTCTAGCTGCACTGGCTGCACTGGCCCCTTTTGCCATAGATACTTATTTGCCTGCATTTCACGTCATGGGTGCGTATTTGGCTGCGACGGATGTACAAATACAGCAAAGCCTTACCTTTTACCTACTACCCTATGCCGCAATGACACTATGGCATGGCGCAATCTCAGATGAAATTGGACGTATCACTACCATTAAATGGGGTTTGGGTATATTTGTGCTGGCAAGTATTGGCTGTGCTTTTGCCCCCAATGTAGAAACGCTTTGGTTTTTTAGAGCTTTACAAGGCGCCAGTGGCGGGGCGGGTAATACTGTGGCGCGTGCTATGGTGCGCGATTTATTTGAAGGCGCGCAAGCCCAACGCGTAATGGCAACTGTGCAAATGCTATTTGGTATTGCGCCAGCCATTGCCCCTATTATCGGTGGCTTTCTGTTGGGCATACACTGGCAGGCAATTTTTGTTTTCTTGGCGATTTATGCTGCCTTAACCCTCTGGGCTGCGGTACGCTTTTTACCAGAAACTATGCCGCCAGAAAAACGGCTCAAATTATCGGCGAAAAACGTGTTAGCAAGCTATAAAATCATCTTTGGCGATGCAGAGTTTGCCAAATTGTGCATCGCCATAGGTGCTAATTTTTCAGCTTTTTTCTTATATGTGTTATCCAGCCCGGTATTTTTGGGTAAGCATTTGGGCTTAAGTCCGCAGCAATATGGGTATTTATTTGTTCCTACCGTCACTGGCATGATATTCGGCTCATTTCTAGCCAAATATGTCGCAGGTAAATATGCATCAGACAAAGTGGTCAAAGTGTCTTACGCTTGGATGTTGTTAATTGTTTGTGCCAACCTCGTTACTTGTTACACGCAACCAGTAGGCTTGGTTGCGAACATATTGCCCATCGCCTTGTATAACATCGGCATGGCAATGTCTATGCCGATACTCTCACTCGCGGCCTTGGATAGACACCCTAAAATACGCGGCACCGCAGCCTCAGGTCAAGCGTTTATACAAATGCTGCTATCTACTGTGTCTGCAGGCTTAATCGTGCCCTTGGTGTGGTTTGCGCCTCTTGGCTTGGCCTGGGCGATGGCTGGGTATGTTGTCATTGGCTTGCTAGTAGCGAGTAGCACTAAACTGTGGAAAAAATAGCTTTCGCGTATCTCACATTACTAAAAATTTAGAAATTTATTGCATGGTGGATTCCAAGCATGTATTAAGTCTTTTACTTCTGCCAGACGGTCACTATCTGACCAGTTTACATGAATATGAATATGGCTTAACCCATGCTGTCTGAACATCTCTAGTTTTTTGATTGAGCTGATTGTGTGTTGGAGGTGCAATGTATGCGCAACGTACAATGGCAAGAATGTATCATCTTCATTTATATGCGTGAAAATAAAACTACCTGGAAAGTTTAGAAAGTGATTTTCTGTGACTGGATAAATGGCGTATGCATATTCTTTGTCTGAATACCCTTGCCAAGTAATCAGGTTCTCACTCTGTACAATAATCGCCATGGTCATTTCCTTACCAAAAATGTGTACTTAATTACACGAGAGGGAACTAAAGCCCACCTACTTTCTTCTTGGTATTAGTCTAGAGTGGTGATATTGCCTAACCATGGCTTAAATATTAACAATTTGTGAATCGTGATTTAGCCAGTAACTCGCCTAGCGCTTCAGATTAAGCAATTTCGATACCACATCTATATCGATGTAGCCGTCGTTTTTTGTTAAAGTAAATTGGATTAATTATTATGGGGTTAGCGAGAAATAGTGAGTTTGAAAATGCTTAGTGGCTTGGTCAGTTGGGTTAATTTATGCACCGTATGCCCCCAGTAATTCTGCCTTTTGTTCTTTAAAGGGTAGTTAGTCGTTGCTCAAAAATATTCTTTAGCAACGGTGCTAACGATTTTATTTTTAATGCCTGTTTTAACAAGGGAGCATCACCTTCATCAAGTTTTTGTAAGCCGAGTATAGTACGTATGCTGATTTGATTTACGTCACGCTCCACTAACGTAATTTTATCGCCAACTTTTACATAACCAGGTGTGAGTACACGTTGATAAAATCCACTTTTCCCGCTGCGTAAGAATTCATCCAGAATTTCAGGGTGGCCAATTTTATGACCAAATTTAAAACAAGGGATTCTGGGCATCGTCACTTGCACCAATACATCACCGATGCTCAAAATATCGCCAACACAGATTTCATCTTCCAATATCCCAGAGACGGTGAAGTTTTCACCAAATGTACCAAGTCCCAGTTGGGGGGTATTTAACCTGTTTTGCCAATAGTCGTAATGCTCGAAAGGGTAGCTATAAATGGCTTGATGCTCACCACCATGCACCGTTAAATCGGCTTGCCCGTCACCAGTCAACCCTAATGGACCTAACCAAACTGAATTGGCTACAGGCTCTTTATAAATGGCAGTAAGAACTGGTCTGCCTTTTATATCAATAGTTTTGGGCATTGCGACATTGATAGAGATGATTTGCATAGTTATATCTTTGAAAATGATAAGGTATTTTGACACCAAATAGCCATTAGCTTAATACGGTATTTGGCGTATAAGCAAGATGGGGAGTGCTATGATTCAGTTATTGTCACATTAGCTTAAATAGAAGTCGCAAATTGTTTACGAGACTCTTTTTAACTATAACAATAAGCATTGAGTGGTAACTTTTAAATTGGATGGCTATGAAACGAATCGACGCAATATTTAAGTTGAGTGCATTGGAGTTATTAGCCAAAGTGCTGGTGATAGGCATGCTTGGCTCAAGTTTGGTGGGATGTATTCAAGATGAGGTTATTTTCTTCGGCATTGATAAAGCAGACAACTTAAGATTTACCAATATCAAGATCAATGACAAGCTAGATGGCTTGTTCTATGCGAGCTATTTGGATGGTGATACGGTAATTGATATTCGAGAACCAGTGAAGGCAGCGCGACTGGCCGAAGAGGATGGCTATAAGATCACCATGGTTAACAAGGGGATCAGTTTTAAACTAGTGAGTGATGGACGGTTGTTGTATTGCAAAAAATACAAGTGTATAGGCTGCGATAAGATCCAAGTGGAGGGTGCATTTTCTGAGCTACCCAAAATATGGGGGAACAAATAAGTGTTGAGCTTTACTTTCCCGTCAAACTAACTTAATCAATCATCAAAGCCTTCTAGTCCAACCTAGTCCGAATAACAGTAAGCCTAAAACCAACGCCCCCCAGTTTCCCCAGCCTACATAGGGCGTTTTCCCTATATAACCTTGCGCTTCGCCTGTTAGCGTGCCATTGGTAAAATGTGGCAGCCGCTTAATAATATGGCCATGTGAATCAATAATCGCTGTAGCACCTGTGTTGGTGGCCCGTAGCATCATTCGGCCTGTTTCCAGCGCACGGGTTTGCGACATTTGCAGGTGCTGGTCTGGGGCGAGCGAATCGCCAAACCAAGCCATATTGCTGGTGTTGACTAATAATGTGGCTTGCGGCAGTTGGCGTATAATTTCTTCGCCGTAGACATCTTCGTAGCAAATATTGATAGCAACTTGTTGTCCTGCAATCTTCATCGGCTTAGGTTGGGTACTACCTCGCGATAAGTCCGACAGTGGCATATTCAGCCAATCGCGATATATCCAGCCGATTGCACTCTTGAGGGGGATAAATTCTCCAAAGGGCACAAGATGCGATTTGCGATAGGTTTGTGTGGGTGCTGTGCCAGTACTTAGCATACTGTTGTAATAGTTATCTTGCTCACTCTCAATAATACCGATAAGCACATCCCCGTGGTTTTCTTGGGCGTGAGTTTTAATACGCTTTAAATATTCATCAGGGATTTGGTTTGACAGTATGGGTAGGGCAGTTTCGGGGGTGATAGTGAGTTGAGCATTGGCGGAGACGATCATTTCAAGGTATTGATCTAACGTTTGTTGTGCGACTTCTGGCTGCCATTTTATATCTTGTGCGATATTGCCTTGTAGTAGTGCCACACTGATAGGCGCACCTTGTGCTTTGCTCCATTCCATTTGTTTCAATGCCCCGCCTACCAGCCAAAGTGCTACAAGGGTAATCATCGCTTTGCGTCGAGTTTCCTGTCGTGCAATTAGTACAAGTAAACCGCTGCTGATCGTGACTAAAAGCGAAACGCCATATACACCAAAAATCGGCACATAGCCCGCTAATGCACTATTCGGTACTGTCGAATAGCCCACGTTCAGCCAAGGGAATCCTGTAAAAATCCAGCTACGTACCCATTCTAATAATACCCAAGTGAGTGGTGCGGAGACTAGTAACGGGTGTACTTTAAACTTGGTGGAGAGCGTGTAGCAGAGCCACCCCATGCAGCCGGTAAATAGCGCGAGAAAAGCGCAAAAGCTAAAAGTGGCAAAGCTAGCCATTAAAAATGGCATGCCGCCAAAGTCATGCAGGCTAATATATATCCAATAAACCCCTGCACAGAAAAAGCCCAAACCAAAGCAATAGGCTAAGCAAGCTGCTTGTTTTGCCGTGGTTGCGCGTGATAAATAATTAAATATCCCCGCCAAGGCAAGCAGGGTGCAAGGGTAAAGGTAAAATGGGGCAAAGCCCATAATGGCTAAACCCCCAAGCAGAAAACAGTGAAGCAAGGGGTGTTGTAGATACTTATAAAATCTATTTGAAATCTTGACCAAACAACCTACTTATCTGCGTTATATTGAGTTAGAAAAATAAGTTGCCATTGTAAGCGATTACGGTGAACTTACTATGTCGCGAGATTGTAAAATTTTTTATAGGAGTTGACACTGCTTTATTTGCGCATTACATTCAAAGCGTAATGTTGATTTCTTAATAATAGTAAAAAAGGGAGAAGTTTATGAGTATGGCATCAGAGTTTAAAGAGTTTGCTTTAAAAGGTAACGTGATGGATCTAGCCGTCGGTGTGATTATCGGTGCGGCCTTTGGTAAGATTGTAGATTCATTAGTAGGCGATATCATTATGCCTATTGTTGGTAAATTAGTCGGTGGTTTAGATTTTTCTAATATGTTTGTTGTATTAGGTGATGTCCCTGCAGGCACTGCCCAAACTTTAGTAGAGCTTAAAAAAGCAGGTATCCCTGTATTGGCTTATGGCAACTTTATTACGATCGTGCTCAATTTCTTAATCTTAGCTTTTATCATTTTTCAAATGGTACGCATCATGAATAAAATGAAGAAAGCAGAGCCAGCCCCAGCGCCAGCGGCCACCCCGGAAGATGTGGTGTTATTGCGTGAGATTCGTGACGCACTTAAAAAATAAGATTTTTCCATACACTTTTAACCTAAAGTTAAAGGTATATGAAATGTAGCAACAAAAAAGGGCGATTAAATCGCCCTTTTTGCTGGTCGTTTACGCATCATAGGCTAGGTAAAACCTCTGACACAGCCTCTGGCGTGGATTCAGGTGAAGCTGCCGTCGGTAAATCTGCGCCATCATTATTCATAAACACGACCATGACGACTTTATCGTTCACAAAATCTAACTCCGTGGTTTGGTAGTAGGCACCTTTTTCATCGGTATTCAGGTTGTGATATTGCCAGATAGAGGCAATGACTTTACCACCTACATTTTTGACATCATCTTGTTTGCTTGGAGCACCAAACTGGTTGAGAATCTTGTCTTTTTCAAAGCCGTTGATTTTGGCAACAAACTCTTTTTCCGAAGTGGGGATCTCTGAACTGTTGGAAACTTTCAGCATATCTGCGAAGGCAGAAGCGGAAAGCAAGGTTAGAGCAAGTGAAGAAAGTAAAACTAAGCGTTTGGTTCTCATGGCTAGCACTCCAAATAAAGTTAAGAAGTATTTACAACTGTGAACACGATACTTTGCATTTAGTTCCCGCGCCGCTAGTTTTTAACTAGAGCCTGGCCTACTTCACTCTAGATGGCGTTTAGTCTTTATCGGCCTCAATTAAACTTTCTTGAGAACTTTCCTCAATCTTTTCAATGAGTACCGAGTGTAGACGCCTGCTATCAGCACGTAACACGGTAAAGCGCATTGCATTAAAAGTGATTTGCTCTCCACGTTTTGGCAGGTGTCCAAATTGACTAACAATTAAGCCACCTATCGTTGAAAACTCTTCATCACTAAAGTCTGACGCTAGCGCTTCGTTGAAGTCTTCAATTTCGGTCAGCGCTTTAACACGATATCGTCCTTGCGCATCTTGAATAATGTTGTCTTCGGTTTCATCAAAGTCGTATTCATCTTCAATGTCACCCACGATTTGCTCGAGTACATCCTCTATCGTTACCATGCCTGCTACGCCACCATATTCATCCACAACGATGGCGATATGGTTGCGGTTGCTGCGAAATTCTTTGAGTAACACGTTAAGTCGTTTGGCTTCTGGTATGAATACCGCTGGCCTCAACATATCGCGTACATCAAACTCTTCACCTGCATAGTACCGTAATAAGTCTTTAGCAAGGAGTATGCCAATCACATCATCTCTACCATCCTCAATGACGGGGAAACGCGAGTGTGCGGCTTCAATGACAAAAGGGATAAATTTTTCAGGCGGGTGAGTGATGTCGATCACATCCATTTGCGAGCGTGGAATCATGATGTCACGCACTTGCATTTCGCTGACTTGCAGCACGCCTTCAATCATGGACAGGGCATCTGCGTCGAGTAGGTTTTTTTCGTAAGCGGCGTGTAGCTGCTCGATGAGTTGCTCGCGGTCTTCAGGCTCACGCAGTAAAAAGTGGCTGAGACGTTCTAAAAATGTGGGTTTGTGTTGCGACTTTTCCGAATCACTAGCCATTAATTGGCATCCTCTGTAACAAGATAGGGGTTAGCATACCCTAGTTTTGTGATAATTTCAGTTTCAATAGACTCCATTAAGTCTGCTTGTTCTTCAATTTCATGGTCGTAACCATGCACATGCAATACGCCATGTACGGTTAAATGGGCGTAATGCGCTTCTAGGGGTTTGCCTTGTTCCGCTGCTTCTTTTGCCACGATTGGGGCGCAGATAATAATGTCTCCCATCAAATGTGGCTCCTCCGCCAGCGGAAAAGTTAATACATTGGTAGCATAATCCTTGCCACGGTAAGTTTTGTTGAGTGCACGACCCTCTGCTTCATCTACAATGCGCAGGGTAATTTCGCTATCAACACGTAGTGTATTGCGTGCCCAGCGTTTAAATTGTTGGGTACTAGGTAGGTTTGCCATTTCGCTAGCATACTGAATGTGCATTAACAGCTTAGGCATTCGGCTTACTTTCTGGTTCAGAACGACTGCTTGGCTCATGGCGGTTTGCATGAGGTTGTGCATGTTTTGCAGCGTCATATTTCTCATAAGCATTGACGATTTTTTGCACCAAAGGATGGCGCACAACGTCATCTGATAAAAACTGCGTAAAGGCGATGCCACGGATGTCCTTGAGCACTTGTTGTGCTTCTACCAAGCCGCTTTTTTGTCCACGCCCCAAGTCAATTTGCGTTACATCCCCTGTAATCACGGCCTTGGTGCCAAAGCCTATGCGGGTAAGAAACATCTTCATTTGTTCGGGTGTAGTGTTTTGCGCTTCATCTAAAATAATAAAGCTTTGATTGAGTGTACGTCCACGCATATAGGCCAGTGGGGCGACTTCAATGGCACCGCGTTCAAACATTTTATTCACCGTGTCGTAGCCAGCTAAATCATAAAGTGCATCGTAAAGTGGACGTAAATAGGGGTCCACCTTTTGGTTCAGGTCGCCAGGTAAAAAGCCTAAACGTTCGCCCGCTTCAACAGCAGGACGCACCAAAACGATGCGTTTCACTTTATCGCGTGTCATCGCATCCACCGCAGAGGCAACTGCCAGGTAAGTTTTACCCGTGCCTGCAGGGCCAATGCCAAATGAAATATCGTAATCTTGTATCTGCTGCAAATAAGCTACCTGACGCGGTGTGCGACCATGTAAATCGCCTCGGCGTGTCATTAGCGTGGGCATGTTGGTCACGATGACCTCTTCAGGTTTGAGCTTGTTGATTTCCACTAAGCCAAGTTGAATTTCCTCTAAACCAATTGGGCTTTTGCTTTGCGCATAAAATTTTTCAATGATTTGCTTGGCAAGCCGCGTATTTTCTAGCTCACCCGTAAAGCGAAAGTGTGCACCACGGCGTGCAATACCAACATCCAAGGCACTTTCAATTTGTTTGATATTTTCGTCCAGCGCGCCGCATAGGTTAGCAAGGCGGTGGTTGTCTTCAGGTTGTAAGGTGGTTTCCATTAAGTATTCACAATTTCGCCACGTAATCTACGCGGATTAGAGACATCGGTAATTTTAACTTGCACGAATTGATGTATTAAATCGGTACTACCAGCAATATCGACAATACGATTGTTATCGGTTTTGCCTGCAAGTTCATCTGCATTTTTCCAAGAGGTACTTTCAATCAATACGCGCTGTACGGTGCCTAGCATAGATTCCGAAATGGCCTTGCCTTGTGCTTCATTTATTGTTTGTAATTTGCTGAGACGTGCCAGTTTTACCTCTTGTGGCGTATCGTCTTTAAGAAACGCAGCGGGGGTACCAGGGCGAGGGCTGTATAAAAAGCTAAAGCTGCTATCAAAGCCTACGTCAGTCATCAATTTCACAGTAGCTTCAAAATCCGCCTCTGTTTCTCCAGGAAAGCCTACGATAAAATCAGAGGTGAAAGTCAGGTTGGCATTGGCGGCGCGTAATTTGCGGATAATGCTTTTATATTGTAGACCAGTGTAATTGCGTTTCATCGCCATTAAAATGCGATCAGAACCCGCTTGCACAGGTAAATGTAGTTGCGCAGCGAGTTTGGGGATGTTGGCAAAGCATGCGATTAGCGCATCGTTCATTTCGTTCGGGTGGCTGGTAGTGAAGCGTATGCGCTCAATTTGCGGAATCTCTGCAATGTATTCAATGAGTTTAGCTAAGTCAGCTTGGTCGCCATCTGCATTAGTGCTTCGATAAGCGTTAACATTTTGACCCAGCAGGGTAATTTCTTTGACCCCTTGTTCGGCAAGTTGAATAGCTTCGGTCAAAATATCGTCAAATGGGCGTGAGACTTCTTCGCCACGTGTGTACGGTACTACGCAGAAAGTACAGTATTTGCTGCAGCCCTCCATAATGCTTAAAAACGCAGTTGCACCCTCAACTTTAGGTGGAGGCAATTGGTCAAATTTTTCAATCTCGGGAAAGCTAATATCTACCTGTGATTGACCGCTAGTTTGGCTATCCTTAATCATTTGCGGCAAGCGGTGCAAGGTTTGCGGACCAAATACTACATCCACATAGGGTGCACGCTCAATAATATGTGCACCTTCTTGGCTAGCAACACAGCCACCCACGCCTATCACTAAATTTGGATTTTTTTCTTTAAGCGGAATAAAACGCCCGAGATGGCTAAATACTTTGTCCTCGGCTTTTTCGCGCACTGAACAGGTGTTAAGCAAGATGACATCTGCTTCTTCCACAATCTCTGTGGTTTCCATGCCGTCAGCGGCTTGTAGCATATCCATCATGCGTGATGAATCATACTCATTCATCTGGCAGCCAAAGGTTTTGATAAAGACTTTTTTAGGAGGGGTGTTCAATATGTCGAATCTTGCTAATTCTAAAGTGTGATTTTAGCGCACGGCGTATTTAAATGCTAATCTTAAGGTTACAATAGGGGCGTATTTATATGGCATATTGGTTTATGAACGCTCAAACGCGACATTATTCCCACATCTTGATTTGTTTGGTCTGCCTTTCCCCAGTCACTGCATATGCGATACAAGATTGCGCGCAGATTGCGCGTTTTGCGAGTGTGGATGTGGATTATGACGACCCTGAAGTGATTGTGGATGAGCGTCATAATATTCAAGAATTAAAATCTCTTTCTGGTAAAGGGTTGGTTGAAAATCAGAATGTGTATGGGCTAACCCATGCTGAGGCCAAGCTGGAATATGAGGTCGAGGGCTATATGCAGACCATGTCCAATGGTAGTATCTGTATGGTGCCGCAGGTAAAAATTCATGCGGGCTTTTCTGAGCTTAAAGTGTATGTGGCGGATGATTTACAAGATGCTTGCCGTCGGCAAGTGGTGCACGACCATGAATATGAGCACGTCAATGTATGGCGCTCACATATGCATGATGGCAGCCGTTTAATGCAGGCGCCTGTATTGCAGGCATTGGCAAAGCCTCGTATGTATGCAGATAGATGGGAAGCTGAAAATGCCTTGCGGCCATGGGTCGATAGTATTGTTATCGCTTTTCAAAATCGATTATTTACCAATCTAAATACCGCCCAACAAGCGATTGATTCGCCCACCTCATACCAATATGTCGAAAGACGATTAAAAGCCTGTCCGATCAATGTGTTAAATAGCACGTTGAATCGCTAATTTTTCTATAAAAAGCGTTAAGAAACAATCATGAAATCACTCCCCATTTTTCTGAATATTGTAGGTCGCCGTTGTGTGGTGGTTGGAGGAGGTGACGTAGCAACACGTAAGGTGATAATGTTGCTCAAAGCGCAAGCGGCCGTTGAGGTGATTTCGCCTAAGTTAGACCATGAGTTAACCGATATGCTGGCTGCAGGTAAAATTAGCTACACACAAGCGATGTTTTTACCTGAGCAATTGACAGATGCTACCCTAGTCATTGCTGCAACGGACGATGAGGCCACCAACGTAGCAGTTTCTGTTGCGGCCAAAGTGCGTAATATTCCCGTCAATGTTGTGGATTCACCTGATTTATGTACGTTTACTATGCCTGCTATTGTGGACCGCTCTCCTATTGTGATTGCTATTTCAAGCGGCGGCGCATCCCCTGTGTTGGCACGCATGATACGGGCGAAGATTGAAACTTTAGTCCCTGCAAGCTATGGGCGCTTATCTAACCTTGCAGCCGAGTTTCGTGACCGCGTGAAACAGCGCTTCGGCACCACGCAAGCACGTCGTATATTTTGGGAAAAAGTATTTCACGGCAATATTGCGGAGCTAGTGCTGTCTGGGCAAGAGCCCGCCGCACGCGTGGCGTTAGCTGATGCGATAGCGGCGGAAGATATTATGCAAACGCATGGTGAAGTGTATTTGGTTGGTGGCGGCCCTGGGGATCCCGATTTGCTCACGTTTCGTGCGCTACGATTGATGCAACAGTGCGATGTTTGCGTGTATGACAAGTTGGTGAGTAAAGAGGTCATGGAACTGGTGCGCCGAGATGCTGAGCTTATTTATGTGGGTAAAGCGCGAGACAACCACATTTTGCCGCAGGATGAAATAAACCAATTGCTAGTGAAACTGGCCAAAGAAGGTAAGCGTGTGTTGCGCCTAAAAGGCGGCGATCCATTTATTTTTGGGCGCGGCGGCGAAGAAATTGAAACCTTGATGGAAAATGGCGTGGCGTTTCAGGTTGTGCCAGGAATCACCGCTGCCAATGGTGTTTCTAGCTATGCGGGTA
Organism: Methylophilaceae bacterium; assembly: GCA_036504995.1. Classification (GTDB taxonomy): domain Bacteria; phylum Pseudomonadota; class Gammaproteobacteria; order Burkholderiales; family Methylophilaceae; genus DASXUG01. Next base: position 183,830 of record DASXUG010000017.1, read on the forward strand.
TCCCACTTACCCATCGTGATTACGCGCAATCATGTGTCTTCACTACAGGTCACTTGAAGGATGGCACGGTAGAGTTGGATTGGGTGTCGCTTACGCGCCCTAATCAAACTGTGGTGATTTATATGGGCTTGGTAGGGTTGGCGCAAATTTGCGAAAAATTGATCGCGCATGGCTTGCCTGCGACAATGCCTGCGGCGGTCGTGCAACAAGGCACAACACAAAACCAACGTGTAGTGGTGGCGGATATAGCTACACTTGCTGCCAAAGTACAAGCGGCAGATTTAAAAACACCTTGTTTGACGATTGTAGGAGAGGTGGTTAATTTGCGCGCTAAATTGGCTTGGTTTATGCCCGATGCTACTTGATGCGTGTTTGCTCAGCGGCTAATTTGAGTACACTGCTTGGTTTTGAATTGGCAAGGTGACTCTGACTTCTAGACCACCAGTAATGCGATTAAGCAGTTCGAGTTTGCCTTTGTGTAGTCTTGCAATACGGTCGCAAATCGCTAGTCCAAGCCCACTACCGCTGGCGTTGCCACGTGCACTGTCTAAGCGTTCAAACGGCTTTAATAAGCGTGTCATGTGCGCAGGTGGAATGCCAGGGCCATTATCGAGAACGCTGACAATCAGGTGTTCGGCGGTAATTTTAGTGGTAATAATCACGCCAGATTTGCCGTAGTTAAAAGCATTATCAATCAAGTTACCAAATAAGCGCTGCATTGCCAGTGGCTTGAGCGGAATAAGCATGGTTGGCGCTAAGTTGAGCACTAACTTTCTGCCTGCACGGGTGTTGCGATCAAATAATGATTTTAACAAAGCGTTAATATCTACCATTTGTGAAGGCTCACCTTCAACGCCACGCACAAAATCAAGAAATTGGTTGATGATGCTATCCATATCACTAATGTCTTGAATCATCCCATCACGAAAAATACCACCTTTGTCCTCAGGCAGCATTTCTACCGCCAATCGTAAGCGCGCTAGAGGTGTACGCAAATCGTGAGAAACGCCGGCCAATAACAGTGTTCGCTCGGCATCTAGCTCCGCAAGGGATAGCGTCATCTGGTTAAAGGTGCGATTCACCTCACCTAGCTCATCAATCCCATCTTCAGGCAGTTCTATAGGGCTTAGGCCGCTACGTATGCGATCTGCAGCTTTGACTAGCAGGCTAAGTGGTTGATTAATGCGTGCAGCAATTAAATAGGCCCCAGAAAGTGCAAGGCCGATGACAAGCGCCCCCCAGTTGAGCCACTCCCATGGGAAATGGCGTTCAACCTGAATACGGGGAATCACTACCCAGTAATCATCTTGTCCTATATTAAAGCTCACCCACAATCCGGGTACGCCAAAGTGATTGATAGCAACTATTGTGTCTTTACCCAGTTGCTCTTTGATTTTCTTGGCAATTAATCGTACAAAAGCATCATTTGGTAAGGGCTCAATTTCTTCCAGCATATCAGCTGCGTAAATACGCACGCCTTCTTTGCCTGAAAGTTCTGAGAGTAAAGCAATGCGACGATCCTCATGCGCAGCAAGCAACGAGGCTTTGGTAAAGTTGACAACGGTAACGGCTTGCAACGCTGCTGCCATGGCACGTGGTTCACGCTCAAAATAATCAAATAGTTTGAGTGCCGCTAATTGCCCGACAATCAATAATATTGCAATAAGCAACATGATGCGAGCAAGTAGGGTGCGAGGCAGTAATCTCATAAGTGAGTGTTTCTAGAGTTGCTCGTTACTTTAGAGCATTTAGTTAAGTACACCAAATGTGCAGGCTTGTTGTGATGAATTCAAGCTAGCGCTAGTCAAAATGAGTCAGGTCACAGTGACCAGCGCTAGTGCTGTAGAGTTTAGGTTTTTGCTGCTTCACCATCAGGGATAAATACATAACCAAAGCCCCACATGGTTTGCAAGAAGCGTGGATGGGCTGGGTCAGTTTCAATTAAGCGGCGTAAACGCGAAACCTGTACATCAATACTTCTATCAAAAACATCGAGCTCACGACCACGTGCTAACTGCATCAATCTATCACGCGATAGCGGTTGGCGTGGGTGATCTACAAATACCTTTAGTAGCGCATACTCGCCACTGGTAATAGTCATTTGCACACCATCACGACTTAGGCTTCTGGTGGATGCATCAAATACGAAATCGCCAAATGCAACTGTGTCAGCATTACCTGCTGGGGCGCTAGGCAGTGGACGACCTTGGCGGCGCATAATCGCATTGATGCGCGCTAATAATTCTCTTGGGTTAAATGGCTTGGGTAGATAGTCATCTGCCCCCATTTCTAAGCCGATGATGCGATCCACTTCATCGCCTCGCGCAGTCAGCATGATAATCGGTAAAGTCACACCTGCGGAGCGTAATCTGCGGCAGATTGCTAAGCCGTCTTCTCCAGGGAGCATTAAGTCTAAAACAATGAGGTCAACATGTTCATTGTTTAGTACGGCATCCATTTCACTGGAATCTGAAACAGTTTTGATGTTAAAGCCTTGCTCGTTGAGATAGCGCTGCAGCAAATCACGCATGCGAATATCGTCATCCACCATCAATATTTTTTTAATTGGCGCTTGCATAATGTTTTTTGCATATTCCTGTTGTAATTGTTTCGCCATCAGGCGACAGTCATTCTCATTATAAAGGCAAATTACCCGATTTAATAAACTAAGACACACCTAATTATACGACTATTTTTGATGGAGTGATGATCTTCCAGTTACTAAGTAAGTGATTATTGTTACAAATTATTACAATCATGCATTTATTTGAAACATTTCATTTACAATCGTGCGGCATTATTGCATCCCTGTTGGATAAAAATTACTCATTTTATTTAGCTTAATTTAGAACTATTGCTCAGGCTGTCAATCTTAAGTGAGTTGGGATTAATTGCTGAAACATTAACTATAAAAAGAACATTAGCATATTTTATTATGCTCAATCGGTGTCTATGCAGATCGTAATTGTAGGCATTATTTGATTATTGGGTACGCGAGCGGGAAGGTAATTTGATTAGTCATCATTTTTATCAATGTCGAAAGCTTTGCACTATTGCTGTGCTTATTTCACTTGGGTTTTCTCAGATTGCCTGGGCTGCTTCAAAAGAAGTGCAGAATAAAGAGGCGCAGAATGATGATATATCCTCTGAAGACTCAGGTAAGCCTGCTTCAACCTATGCAGGTGCGCAAGAAAGTGTTCGTATCAGAAAAGATCTTGATGAGTACTCTCGTACCGTAGACCCCGCCCATGTTCAGATAGAAGAGCGACGCAGAGTAATGCGCTTGCGCTTACAACAAAGATTCGCGGAAACGGATCGTAATAATGATGGCAGTATCTCCCGTCTTGAGGCTGTTGAGTTAATGCCACAAGTTGCTCGGCATTTTAATGAAGTTGATACTAACGGTGATAACTTTATTAGTTTTGAGGAGCTAGCAGCATTGCAGGCTAAAATTATGGAGCGTCAGCAGAAGTCTGCTACTGCCACAAGAGTTGAAAATATTCCAGATCAGTCCGAAGTGATTAAACATAAAAGTAAAGATGCGATGCTTGTTAACCACAAGCCGACTCTGTAAGTTCAATCGTCATCTTCTCAGTTCCCGCTAGGGTGGGTTGTCTTAATGTGATCACCCACGTGTTTTATCATCGGTTAAATGCATATTAACTTTTCTAGTATTTCCTCGCTTTAATTAATTCGTAGACTATTTACAGCCATCATTGCTAGTATATGGGCTTTCTATATGTCGTTATTTGACAACGTTTTTTAGTGTTTTTTCAAAGTTTTCATTTTAATTTTTTCATAAGCTCATGTAATTGTTGGTTTTTTATGTTCTGGCTTATTTCTTGCGATTAGTTTTATGTGCCTCTTTTTTCAAAGAGATTGTTTATTAAGGTGTTAAAAAAATGAAAATGAATTTAAGTAAAAAGTTATCAGTAATTTTTCTGATGATGCTTATCACGGGTTGCTCAAATTTATCTACACGTCAGAAAAACGCCGCTATCGGTGCGGGTGTTGGTGCTGTCGCAGGCGCGGTACTTACCAACGGTAGCGCTTTTGGTACCGTCGGTGGTGCGGCAATCGGCGGTGTGATTGGTCACGGTGTAGATCAACTGGGTGGTAGCAAGAAGAGGTAAATGTCTCAATTAGGCGACGCTTTAAGCGCCTGATTCCAATATTAATATCAATAACCCTCATTTAAATGTCACCCGAGGCCGACGCATATATGCGTTAGCTCGGGTGAAGTTTTGGTGAAATTTGTGTTTGCTTAACATTCATTTTAAGTTTTTACGGTAAGATGGAATGATGGCAATTGAGATTTCATTTTTAAATGGCATTGTTGCTATTAAGCCCAAAGCCTGGGATGCTTTGACTGACGGCTCTCCTATTTTAAGTCATGCATTTTTATCGGCACTTGAAGAAACTCTATGTGTGGGTAAGGGTACTGGCTGGCAGCCGTTTCCCATGGTTGCGTACGATCGTGGTGAGTTGGTGGGCGTACTTCCGCTCTATCTTAAAAGCCACTCTTATGGTGAGTATGTATTTGATTGGGCGTGGGCAAATGCTTATGAGCAAAATGGATTAGCTTACTATCCCAAGTTACTCGTTGCCATTCCGTTTACTCCCATTACTGGTTTACGATTGTTGAGTCCTGATCTGCAAGTTCAACATTTAATGGTGAGTGCGTTGACACAACAAATCGGGCAGCATGCGCTATCGTCGGCGCATGTACTTTTTCCAGATAATCAGCATGCAGAAGTGTTAAAAGCTGCTGGCTGGCTGGAGCGAAATGGTGTTCAGTTCCGATGGGAAAATGAGGACTTTAGGGATTTTGACGGTTTCTTATCGCGTTTATCACATGATAAGCGTAAGAAAATTCGCCAGGAACGTAAAAAAGTTAGTGCGGCTGGGGTAACTTGTCATTGTTTGCTGGGCTCTGAAATTACCAAGGCAGATTGGGATTTTTTCTACCAGTGCTATGAAAATACGTATTTAGAACATCGTTCAACCCCTTACTTAACTAAAGATTTTTTTTATTTAATTGGTGAGCGGCTTGTTAACCATATTTTGTTGATCATCGCTAAACAAGAGGGCGAGCCGATTGCTGCGGCGTTTAATTTGTTTGACAGCAATACCATGTATGGGCGCTATTGGGGTGCTACCCGCTTTGTTTCGGGTTTGCATTTTGAGCTATGTTACTACCAAGCGCAGGAGTTTTGTATTCAACATCAGATTCAATATTTTGAAGGTGGTGCTCAGGGCGAGCATAAACTTGCAAGAGGTTTCAGACCTCGACCTACTCACTCGTTTCATCAAATAGCTCATCCAGATTTTGAGCGGGCGATTCAGGATTTTCTGCAACGGGAAACACATGGAGTCGATGAATATCACCATGAGTTAGAGCAGCGTGCACCATTTAAATCTTAATCCTCAAGATTTTCCTTTTTTTCTATAGGTAAGGGGCTAGCCAAAAGTCGAGCTTCCAGCTAATCTGTTACAAATGGTAAGCTGCTGTTGTTTTTTGTAATTGGCTTAGCTTTAAAATTAAAAAGTAAGAATAAGGGAGTTGGGTATGTCAGGGCTTTTGTCGAAAGAAAATATCATTGCTGCCAAGGGTTACAACCGTTGGCTTATTCCACCAGCGGCGTTGGCCGTGCATCTATGTATTGGTATGGCTTACGGGTTTTCGGTGTTTTGGAAGCCTCTCGGTAATGCACTGATAGGGGAGGATGGCAAACCTCTTGCTGCATGTGCCGCAGGTGCGACTACGGTAGCTGACAAGTTAAGTGGAACTGCGCGTGCTTTGTTTGCGACAGATTGTAATTGGACGCAGTTTGACTTGGGTTGGATGTATACCCTGTTTTTTGTGTTACTTGGTTGTTCAGCTGCGGTGTGGGGCGGTTGGCTTGAGCGTGAAGGTCCACGTAAAGCTGGAGTGGTTGCTGCTTTATGCTGGTGTGGTGGCTTGTTAATTTCTGCTTATGGGGTTTATAGCCATCAGTTATGGATGATGTGGCTCGGCTCTGGTGTCATTGGTGGTATAGGCTTAGGTTTGGGTTATATTTCACCTGTTTCAACCTTGATTAAGTGGTTTCCAGATCGTCGCGGCATGGCCGCAGGCATGGCGATTATGGGGTTCGGTGGTGGTGCGATGATAGGCTCTCCTTTAGCCACTAAATTGATGGATCACTTTAAAACGGCGACAGAACCAGGGGTATGGCAGACATTTGTGGTACTTGCCTTGGCGTATACCGTGTTTATGTTGTGTGGCTCATTTGGCTATCGCGTGCCAGAGTCTGGTTGGAAACCAGAAGGCTGGACGCCTAAAGAGAAAACGTCAAAAGGCATGATTGCCACACGCCATGTGCATTTAAATACAGCACATAAAACCCCACAGTTTTGGTTGTTGTGGCTTGTGCTTTGTATGAACGTATCGGCAAGTATTGGCATTATTGGCGCAGCGGCGCCGATGCTGCAAGAAACGTTTGGCGGCAGCCTGATTAGTCAGCCTGATATTGGTTTTGCGGAAATTAAAAAAGACGAAGGCCTTACAAAAACCGCTGCTGCAGTCGCTGCAGGTTTTGTCGGTTTGATTTCCTTGTTCAATATTTTCGGGCGAATCGCATGGGCTAGCTCTTCAGATAAGCTGGGGCGCAAACAAACCTATTTCATCTTTTTTGTATTGGGCGCCGCTTTATATTTGTTAGCCTCTTGGGGCGCAGACTCAAAATCGCTGTTGATTTTTGTGGTGAGTCTCTGCGTGATCGCCTCGATGTATGGTGGTGGTTTTGCGACGATTCCTGCTTATTTGGCGGATATGTTTGGCACTCAGTTTGTAGGTGCGATTCACGGTCGCTTGCTAACGGCGTGGTCAACTGCTGGCATTGTCGGCCCCGTGGTGGTTAACTATATGCATGATGTGCGTTTGGAGCAAAACGTGCCGTTTGATCATGTATACGGTTCAATTTTCTACGTCTTGGCAGGTATGTTGGCGGTCGGTTTTGTTGCGAATTTACTGGTACGCCCAGTAGCTGATCGTTATTTTATGACCGATGCTGAACTGGCCGCTGAGAAAAAACTGGCGCATGAGCAAGCAGCTCCTGCGATCATTGGAACAGCAAAACAGTCGGGCGGTGGTCGCGTGCTTGCATTCTTTGCTTGGCTTGCGGTGCTTATCCCTATCTCCTATGGTATTTGGATGACCGTGGTAAAGGCTTGGGCATTATTTCATTAGTTTAGTTTACTGCTTAGACTCGCTAATTTAAGTTTTAACTGCTTGTTTTTAAAAGGCTGTTTCGCATATTGCGAATCAGCCTTTTTTATTTTGGTGAGCATTATTATTTTATGCTTGACATGATGTACGTTCGTACAGTATTGTAACGCTCATGGGAAACGACTTTGATTATTTAGGCAGTATTCAAGATTATTATGCTGAGCATAAAACGCTGCCATCTTATGCGGCGATTGCGCAACTACTGGGCTTTAAATCTAAAAATGCGGTATCTGCCTTGGTTGCGCGCTTTAAGTTACTGGGCTATTTAGAATCTGCACCAGATAAACGTTTAAAGCCAGGCAAGCGTTTTTTTGAGCGTATCTTGGCAGACAGTACAGTGCAGGCAGGCATGCCAACGCCAGCGTTAAGCGATAAGCACGATACCTTGAGTATTGATGATTATTTAATAGAGCACCCCTCAAAAACCATGTTAATTACGGTTAAGGGCGACTCCATGATAGATGCTGGTATCGTGCCTGATGATGTGGTGATTGTGGAGAAACGTCCAGTGGCTAATGTGGGCGATATTGTAGTAGCGATTGTGGACAATGAGTTCACCTTAAAAACCTTAGGCAGAGAAAAAGGGCAGTTTGTGCTTTATCCTGCGAATAAAGCGTATCCAACGATTCGCCCACAAGGTGAACTGGAGATTTTTGGTGTGGTGGTTGGGCAGTTTAGAAAATACTAAGCACTATTAGAGATTAAGTAATTTCGCCTAGCTAATAACGATTAGTTTGATACATAAGTTCTTTAGACGTATCTTTGTAGCCAGCCTGAATTAACAGCGCTCGTTCAATATAGGTGCTGACTAACTTTCTTAATGTGGGTAGCGCCTCATGGTCATAAAAAATAGCAGGGTATTTATACGAAAGCCAAGCGTATAAACTAATATCTTTGCTTAAATCTTCAGCGGCTTCTAGATGTTTTGGGCTAGTTGAACTTAACCAGTCAGTATCGCTTGGTAGTCCCTTTCTGTGTGCATGCATAACGCACGATAAACAATTTAAAAAATAATCACGTTCGTGTGGTTTGTCGAGAGAAACAGGCGCACAAGAGAATGTGAATTTGTCCGCTAATGCAAGACTGGGTGCATGTGCATCAATCAGTGTAGCCAAGGCTGTGTGTGCCTGTAGTGGGGCTGTTTCATACAAGTCGCTGTTAAATGCGATGCGCTCGGCAAAATAGGTGAGTAATTCGCTGATGTTATGACTATGTAATGTGCTGGCAATTGCTTGGATATGTGGGAGATTGGGGGCTATGGGGAGTTTGACTAACTCTGCTATATCCGAGGTGGTCAACATATGCTCAAGGTGTATCAACTCATCGTTCTCAAACGCGCTGACATAGCCTGTTGGGTAAATGCCGTAGCGTCCCGCACGGCCTGCGATTTGCCGAGTTTCTGTGGCGTTGATGGCTCGGCTGGCAACCCCATCGAACTTCTCAATTGTCGAAAATACTACCCTACGAATTGGCAAGTTTAAACCCATGCCTATGGCATCGGTAGCAACCAAAATATTGGCTTCACCGTTGCTAAACCGTTTAGATTCTGTTCTACGCACCTCGGGTGAAAGTGCACCATAGATTGACGCGACGCCAAACCCCCACTGGCGAAATCTAGCGCTTAGGGTGAGTACATCTTTACGACTGAATGCGATAACCGCATCTCCTTTTTGCAAAGTCTTTTTTAAGTTCCAGCGATTGTAACGCGCGCCACTCAGCGCGACTGGCTCTAAAATTAATGGAGTCTTTCTTTCAAGATATTGGATAGTATAAGTTTCATCTAGTGCTTTAATCGCTCGTATACATGGCTCTGTGACACTATTAGCACCGCACACATAGACCGTTTTGGCTGGAGCACCAATAAGTGCGGCTGTCCAGGCGTGTCCTCGTGCGGGGTCTTGCAGCATCTGAATTTCGTCAATAATGGCAACTTCAACCTCTGCTTTGGGGTTCATCATTTCTACTGTGCATGCGGTATGTTGTGCGCCCTTCATAAACTGCCGCTCTTCACCCGTGATCAAGTTACAGGGAATACCTGCTTCTATCAGGCGATCACGAATTTCCATGGCAAGTAGTCGCAGTGGTGCTAAGTAGATGCCTGATTTTGCTTGTTGCAGATGTATTAGCGCATCATGTGTTTTCCCTGAGTTAGTGGGACCGAGGTGAAAGTGAATATGTCGCTTAAGTTGACGGGCGATAGTAAAGCCAGAAGGGTAATCGTGTAGCGCTAGCTGGGTAGAAAGTTGCTGCGCTCTATTTTGTGAGTGATTATGTTTCAACTATGTAGGGTGTGCCTATGAGCAGCTTTTATTTTGGTAATGCGGCTAACTCTAGCTCTGTAAAGCCGGCCGCACGGCGAGCCTCAATATTGAAAGGTCCACGTAAAGTAGGGGCAGCGTATTGCTGGGCCAGATTAGCGTAAGTGTCAATGGTATCCAGTTTGCGTTGATTGCAAAGATAGGCAAACCAGTGATTACCTATCGCCACATGACCAATTTCATCACGCAAAATAATATCGAGAATTTCAGCGCCTTGTATATCCCCTGCCTGTGCTAGTTTTGCTCTGATTGCTGGAGTGGCATCTAGTCCACGTGCTTCCATCGTACGTGGAACGAGCGCAATTCTTGCCAATAAATCATTTTCTGTTTTGGCCGCCATTTCCCAAAGACTATTATGTGCTGGAAAGTCGCCGTAAGTATAGCCAAAAGTATTAAGGTGTGCTGAAAGTAGAGAGAAGTGTAATGCCTCTTCGTTCGCTACTTTAAGCCAGTCTGTGTAAAAGGTGATCGGCATCTCTGCGAAACGCCAGATTACATCAAGCGCTAAATTGATCGCATTGAACTCAATATGAGCTAAAGCATGTATGAGCACAGCGCGACCTTCAACGGTATTCATGGCACGGCGTTTGACTTGCAGCGGGGAAACTAGCTCAGGCTTAGTTGGCTGCCCAGGGATAGCCGCGTTGGGGCTGATGGATAAGCCCGCATCTAGCGTGAGTTGATTTGACTCCCAGTTACGCGTTAATTCTGCTACTCCTTGTGCTTTTTTCGCGGGGTCAGGCTCGGCAAGCCATCGTAAAGCGAGTGCACGTAATTCTGGTTGAGTCATCAATATTGAGCGCCTAGATTGAATACTTAGATGAGTTTGGCTTCATTCAACTCAGATTTGATATAAGCGTAAGTAATGGGCGCTAATATAAGCCCAGATATCCCAAAAATGGATTCCATAGTGAGCATGGCCAATAGTATTTCCCACGCTGATGCTTGGATACGCGCACCTACAATTTTTGCATTAATAAAGTATTCAAGTTTATGAATTAACACTAAAAATACCAAGGCTGCAATTGCTACTTTGAATGAAATTCCGATACTCATAATCGTAATTAATGTATTGGAGAGTAAATTGCCAATCACAGGTAACAGGCCTGTAAAGAACGTAATAATGACTAATGTGTTTGCGTAAGGAATATGAATATGCGCCATAGGCAGAATAACGAGCAGAAAAATACTGGTGAGTAGTGTGTTAATGGCCGATATTTTAATTTGCGCAAATACAATGTTTTCAAATGCTTTGCTGAGTAAGATAAAGCGCCCGCGCATGATAAAAGCAAAAGGTTTGGCATGCGAGATTGCACTAAATCGGTGTAGAGACAGCAGCACACTGATGACTATCCCAATTAGAATATGTGCGAGTGAATGCAGACCATTTTTGCCAGCAATGCTGAGTTCTTTGATATGTTGTTGTATTAATGTGCTGATTGAGCCTTTTAGGTCAAGCAAACTTTCTGGCATATAGCTGACTAAGGTAGGGGGCAATTCGCCACGAATATCGGTGATAGTTTGCCCCACCTTACTGGCGAGTCCTGCAAGGTTCTCTTCACTACGGAGAGTTTTTGAGATGTATAGAGAAAATACAGTCACGGCTGCAATAATCACTAATACCGTGATTGTAGCGGCTAATTGGCGCGCTTTATATTCATGTAACCATTTACCGAAGCTGCTACCCAGACGTTTAATGAGTACGAACACGAGCATACCTACCATCGCCGCAGGGGTCAGGTGTAACAGCAGAACGGTAAGGATGATTAGTAAAACGAAGGCTATGCCGTTTATTTGTGTTTTATCCATACGCTTATCATATCAAGAAAGTTAACTGGTGCCTGTGTGAATTGTGTTTGTTGCGATCGATTAATTTGTCTCGTCTATACGTGCTAGTAAACACGATGCGCCAAATTTAATACTTTAGAGCTCATGGTAAGACGGTTCTTTTTCATTGCTTCGTAATTAATATCAAACATTAAACGGTTTTTATCCACCTTTAAATTAATCATAAAATCATTAGCTAGTGCGTTATCAGTAATAGTTAAGATGGGTAGATCGGCTACAGCAGACAAAATATGTTTGGGTGAGTAAAGGTCAGATTCACTGAAATACAGGATTTGGCATGTGCTGACATTCTCTAAATTTGTTAAGTGCTTAATGGTCGCCCGTCTGCCATTAATTTCCTTGTTTTCCAGCGAGTTGATGGTCGTGCCAAATAAGTCCTTACCGATAATGCAAATATTTAAATTCGGTCTAATTGACTCATCCCAGTCGGCATATACGGCAAAGTAATAGAGGTAAGTTGATTTCATCTCATACTCAGGGATAGGCTCAGCCGATGCTCTCGAGAGGGAACTCGCATATAAACCTAAGAGTATGAGTTGAAATAGTTTATTCATTATTGAATATCGTAAGTCAGTTGCAACCAAGCGTTAATGCCATCCATTTGCAAGGTGTCTTGTACATATCCCGCTGGGGCAACTGCAACATAGTGGGTGTCAAACAGATTGCGTATGCTTAAAGAGGCATTGGTGTGGTATATCGGGTGTTCTGTTGTGAGTGTCAGGTTGGTCAAGGTATAACTTGGGGCTGTATGTAGACTTTCTGTAACTCGATCATCGGTATATTGCAACTCAAGGCCCGTGCGGAATGCATGTTTCATCACGGGAAAGGTGATATTAAGTTTAGCTAAATTTTCAGGTGAATTCATTAAATGTTGGTTAGATGAATCAATCGCTCGTTGATATGCATAGTTACCACGTATACGTAACCCGTCTCCCCAGTTTTTTTGCATGCTGATTTCAATACCATTGGTATGACCACTACCCTCATTTTGGTTCTGATTAAGCCCTGCCCCTATAGCATTGTTGACGATTAAATCACTCGTTTCGTAGTGATAAAGTGTGCTGCTTAGCTGTGTCATGTCGCTAAATTGATGTTGCATGACAAACTCAATCGTTTCGACATACTCGGGTTTTAAATTCGCGTTTGGTATTTGTGTAGGATCACGATAAAACTGCTCATAGGCTGAGGGCATGCGATAGGCTGAACTATGTGACAACTTGAAGGTGTTTGCCTCGCTCGGACTGTAAATGAGCGCCACACGTGGGCTTAAATGGTCATCGGTATTGGTAGAGTCATCGTAGCGGCCACCAATGTTGAGCCTGAGTTGACTGCTTAGGTAAATTTCATCTTGTAGGTATAAGCTAAAGGTATTACGGCTGAACTCAGCGTCGTTAAATGCATTTTTAAAATGCAATTTAAAGTCATCACGAAACTCCATACCAAAAATAAGCTTGTGATTATCAAACCAATCACCGACAAGCTTCGTATCCACCCCTGCCCATTGTCCCGAGTTGTGCTCATGTAATAACGTAGCTGTTTGGTCAGTAATGGCGGTACGGTCTATATATTGGCCGAAGTAGAGACGAGTGGTAGCAATTAAGTTGGCACTAATTGTGTCATTGTGGGTGAGATTGACATAGCCGTTGGTATCCCAATCAGCGGTGTATTTGTTAAATAAAGCATTATAGGCACCAGTCGGGTTATTATGCTTTCGCGACACATATCCGCCTTCCAGTGTCCAACCCTCGAATTTTATTTTTGCAAATAGTCGCGGGCTACGCTCAATATCTTGATTTCTTGCTACACCGTGGTTAATGGCGAAATTCGGATCAGCCGTAGCATTGTTAAATTCTGGGAAGAAAAAATCTTGACCATCACTTTTAAGTAGAGAGGCAGATAGTAAAACATCGGCACCATTTTCAAGCTGTTTGCCAAATGTTACGCGGCCTTTTCTACTGCCATAACTGCCTACTTCTGCGGATATTTGCGCGCCATTAAAGTCACTACCTTTTTTAGTGACGATGTTAATAATGCCTAGAAATGCACCATTCCCATAAATAGACGATCCTGTGCCAGGCACATACTCCACGCGTTCAATTAACTCAGTATCAACTAAACCATCGTTGCCTATATAGGCTTCGTTATAAATGTTGTCGTTAGTTGCATACCCATCAATCATTAACAAAACGCGGCCTACGTAGTCGCCAGAGCGACCAAAGCCACGTCCGCCAAGATAGTAAATACTCCTATCATAGGGGGTATACAAGCCTGGCATGCTGTTGACGATGTCGGCGATGCTACGATAGCCGTATGCTCGAATGTCATCTGCAGTCACGATAGAAACAGCAGAGGGTGCGTCACTGATTTGACGAGCGACCTTACTCGCGCTAGTCACATCCATATCCACCAACTCTTCAAGTGGGATATTGGTTAAATTTTGATTGGTATTATTGCTTGGTTTGTCTGCTTGCGTATCTGCAAGTGCTGGGTTTGCCAGCGCATTGGTACTAGAAAAAAATAGGTTTAAGATCCAATATAGGACAACAGGCAAAAATCTAAATTTTGGAGTAGCGCGCATTAAATTAACCGAAAGTTTAGTAGTTATTAAGTCGATTGTGATCAATTATGGCATAGCTACTTGTCTCATCATATAGAAAACACCAAAACCATAATGATTTAAAGCAAAAACTGACAATATGATGGTGGCTAGCGGTACCCACCATAAAATGTGGCAAGAATTTTTGATGATAGACTGAGGGATGGTTAGAAGCAGGTCGTTTGTTTGTGATACCTTATTGATCAGTATGAAGTTGCCCTTAAAATGAACTGGTGTATTTGTTGCTTAATATTTACTACACTTTATATTTACTAGGTTTTGACCTATAGGCTTAACGTTAAGGATATGCAATGAAAGAACTGGCTATGAAAGCGGAAAATGGTGTTTATGAAAGTGAGTTGAAAGACAATATCCGTTATCTAGGGCGCGTTTTAGGGCAAGCAATTGCCCTAAAAGATGGCAAGTCTACCTTTGATGTCATTGAAAGTATTCGTAAAGCAGCCGTCAAGTTCCATCGCGAAAATGACCAAGACGCATCAAATTTGTTAGAGAAGTTACTGAAAAAACTTACGCCCGATCAAACCGTTTCAGTGGTGCGTGCATTCAGCTATTTTAAGCATTTAGTGAATATTGCAGAAGACTTATATTCGCGGCAATTAGCGCGTGTGAATGAGGATAATATGTTGCCTGGCATGTTGTCGCACTCGATGGGTAAGGTTGCTTCACGCGAGCTTAAATTTAAAAAAATTGAGGAGTTTTTTCATTCAGCGCTGATTTCCCCCGTGCTGACTGCACATCCAACAGAGGTACAACGTAAAAGTGTCTTAGATATCGAGCGAACCATCTCTTCTTTACTAGCAGCACGCACCAGTTTGGTGTCTAAAAAGGAGATTGAGCGCAATGACTTACTTATTCAAGGAGCGATTGCTGCGCTTTGGCAAACGCGAATTTTGCGATTTTCGAAACTGACAGTTGGCAATGAAATTGAAAATGCGCTGAGTTTCTATCAAACCACATTTTTGCAAGTGATCCCTGAGTTGCTGCAAGATGTTGAGTTAGAAATTAATAAACAATACGCAGATCAACTCACCAAGCGGTATGAATTGCCAAGCATTCTGCAAATGGGCAGTTGGATAGGTGGTGATCGAGATGGCAATCCTTTTGTTAATGGCACAACGCTGGCATTGGCGATCAATCAGCAGTCAGGTACGGCATTTAGTTATTATTTAAAGGAGTTAGATGCACTACGTCGCGAGTTGCCAGTTTCAACTCGCTTGGTAGATGTGAACCCCGCAGTGCGAGAATTAGCGTTAGCTTCGCGTGATCAATCTCCGCATCGTCAAGATGAACCCTATCGCCTGGCACTCAATGGCATTTATGACCGCTTAAGTACGACTGCTCAGCAACTTACAACGGAAGTAGAGAGCGAAACACTTAAGCCATATGAAAATGCTGAAGCCTTGGTGGCAGACTTGCGAGTGATTGCAGATTCGCTAATAGAAAATCATGGTGAGGCCCTAATTTATCCGCGCTTGGGGCGTTTACTTAAAGCGATTGAAACTTTTGGTTTTCACTTGGCGACGATAGACATCCGTCAATCTTCTGACGTGCATGAGGCCGTGATTAAGGAGTTGTTTTTAAAGGCGGGTTATGACTTTAATTACGATGAGCTAGACGAGCAAGAAAAAGTAAAAACGCTGCTTGATGAACTCAAACAGCCTCGTTTGTTGTTTTCACCCTTTCAGCAATACTCTGAATTGGTGCACAAAGAAATTGAAATACTCAATACTGCACGCGATATACGCAAAATTTTTGGTGCGCGTGCTGTTCGCCAATACATTATCTCTCATACAGAAACACTCTCTGACTTGTTAGAGGTGGCATTGTTGCAACGCGAGGCGGGTTTACTCAAAGGCATTTGGGGGTCTAAACAAATTCAGCTTGAACTGAATATCGTTCCGCTGTTTGAAACCATCGAAGATTTACGCAATGCTCCCACTATTATGGGTAAGTGGCTGAGCCTGCTCGGCATACGTCATGTGTTGCGCTATCAGGGCAATGAGCAAGAAATTATGCTTGGCTATTCAGACAGTAATAAAGACGGGGGCTTCTTAACCTCGAACTGGGAGCTGTACAAAGCTGAAATTTCTCTAGTTGAGTTGTTCAATCAAGCCAATATTCGCCTACGCTTATTCCACGGTCGTGGCGGTACGGTAGGGCGCGGTGGTGGCCCCACCTACGAAGCAATTATGGGGCAACCGCACGGCACGGTTGATGGGCAGATTCGCTTGACTGAACAAGGTGAAATTATCGCCAATAAATATTCAGATCCCAAAGTCGGGCGTCAACATTTAGAAACCTTAATTGCAGCAACCATGGATGCGACGTTGTTTCCCATAGATGAATTAGTGACGAAAAAACGTAAATCGTTTGAAGCAGTAATGGAGCAACTATCCACTACGGCGATGACAAGTTACCGTAGCTTGGTGTATGAAACTCAAGGTTTTGCCGATTACTTCTTTAGTGCTACGCCGATTTCTGAAATTGCAGAATTAAACCTTGGCAGTCGTCCAGCAGCACGTAAAGCGACGCGCAGAATTGAAGATTTACGCGCTATCCCTTGGGGATTTTCTTGGGGGCAGTGTCGCTTGTTATTACCAGGCTGGTTTGGTTTGGGTAGTGCGATAGATCAATATGTGAATAACGAACCCAAAACCAAAGAAACACGCATCAATACTTTGCGTGAAATGCTTGAAGAATGGCCGTTATTTAAGACCTTAATCTCAAATGTAGACATGGTGCTAGCCAAGGCAGATTTGGTGGTGGCTAAGCGTTATGCGCAATTAGTGGAAGATAAAAGCTTGAGAGAAAGTATTTTTCAGGCGATTGAGAAAGAGTTTTTGCTCACTGTCAAAGCTGTGAATATGTTACTCAACAGCGAGGAGCGTTTGCAAGGCAACCCAGCTCTTGCCAGCTCGATTAAAAATCGCTTACCTTACCTAGACCCGTTGAATCATCTGCAAGTGGAGTTGATTAAGCGCTACCGTAATGGGGAGGCTGATGAACGTGTTAAGTTGGCGATTCAGCTATCGATTAATGGTATTGCAGCGGGCTTAAGGAATACTGGCTAACTATATTAATTAGTTGCGGCTATCGTGGCATTGCACCATCTGGCCAGAATTCTTTAATCAAAAAGTCCTCAAGACCTGCGTTGTCGGCGGGTCTTGCAGATAGTGTTATGACACTCCTTAACCGTTGAGAGTCCCAGTTGAAGTCGCCAGTATATTCCTCACGAATAATGGCGATCATCTTTTTAACCATGGCGCGCTGAATATCGCCGCCAAGTGGCACTTCAACATCAAAGTCACGCTGCTTCGCCTTGCTGTAGTCATTTTTCCAGCCTTTAAAGGTGAAGCGTCCTGTGCGTAGCGATATTTCACGAATTTGGAACAGGCCGTTCCCACCTTGCGGTTGTAAGTTGCGCTGGATAGCAGCGGTACGTTTCTCCTCATCGCTGACTGGTGAATTATCACGTGTATTAATTTCGTCGGAATCTTTTTGGGTATAGCCCTGCGCCGCTTGACGTTGCTCTTTTTGTCGCTTGATATAAGCCTGCATATCTTCCCCTGGTAATGGCTCCGTGGTGGTTGCAGGGGTTTTACGTGTAAGCGCTGGCGTCATTGGCGGCTTGGTAAGCGGCGCGGGCTTTTCTGCCGTCATTACATCAGGGCTAGGCGAGTTATTGATTAATGGTTTGGGGCTAGGCGTTGGTTTATTTAGTTTTAATCTTTTGGGATTTTGTATTGGTTGTGGTTGAGTAGGTGGCGCTGCTGGTGCAGAAACGGCTGGGGTTTCCGCTACACGTGGCGCAGGGAGTGATAGCTGTACATCAAAAGATTGATCCTGCTTAGCAGTGGAGCCTCCCATATCTAATAATTTAGGCGCTAGTGTGATCAGTAATAGCAAGTGAATTAGTATAGAAAAAACAAACGCAATCAGCGTATTACGGCTAATGCGAATTTGTATGACGCGATCACCCCGCCTAGGAAGTTGCCATAAATGACTTTTGGCAGCAGCCAAGTTTAGACCTGATGCATTTTGCTCTGCCAAGGCCAAGTCTTCATTCGATGCGGCTAGGTTCGATGCGGCAAGTTCAGTATGCAAAGTATTATTGGGCAAGGCGCTATTTTCAAATGGGGTATTAATGTTGTTTGCTTTCAACAGACCACAATGTCAGAGAAAAATTTCAACCATGCCATCATTTATCTAATACAAACCATTTATTGTAGTGAACTTAATTGTGCTAATGAGCGGCTCACTGCAAAATATGCCGCTATCCAGCTTAAACAAATTGCGGCAGCAATCAAACCCACAATTAATATAGGCTGAGGTAGACTGAGTGTGAAGTCACTGGCGTACAAATTAGCAATTTTGGCGATGGATTGATTAAACATATAGACGACACCCGTTAACATGGAGTAAGCAGCAATACCGCCGCCTAAACCATAGAGCGCGCCAGCATATAAAAATGGGCGGCGTATAAAGCCGTTGGTTGCACCAATCAGCTGGCTGACTTCAATCTCTTCACGCTGTGTCATAATCTGTAAGCGTATCGTGTTGCCAATAATGGCGAGTAAGGCAAAACCAAGTAGACCTACTAGCACCAGAATAGCCTGTTTTGCGAGTTGTAATATCGCGTCGAAGCGTTTAATCCAGTTGGCATCCACTTGTGCCAGTTCTACACCATCCCACGTTTGTAGTTCAGATTGCAGTTGCGCTATCGCCTCAGGCGCGACTGATTTGGGAAAGACAAAAAAAGCATCAGGCAGTGGATTTTTATCAAGCTCTAAAGTGGCTAATTTAGTGCCTTCGCTTTCTTGCAGTTTTTGCCAAGCCATCGCTTTATCTGCAAACTGATAATGATCTACCATGTTGTTTTCGCTGAGCTGTTCGCGAATTTTATCTGCAGTGGTGCTATCACTCTCTAGTTTTAAAAACAGGGTGATTTGTGGTTCGCTTTTTACATTACCAGCCAAACGATTGAGATTATCTACAATCACGTATAGCATGCTAGGTAAGCATAAAGTCACGCCCATTACGCAACACATCATGAATGTGGCCAATAACTGGTGACGCATTTTCACCAGCACCTGTTTTAACGCTTGTTGATGTTGATTTAGCCATTGTTTCATAGCACTAACATTCCTTGATGCAGATTTAAGGTCTTGCTAATTGTTGAGTTGTCACTCAGTAGCCCAGCACTTGCTAAAAAATTGTTCGGGACTTGATGTGTTGCCATGACCAGTGTAACGCCCACTTGCTGGAACGCAAAAAATAACTGCATTATGTCCTGTGCATAACCCTCGTCTAAATTACCCGTTGGTTCATCGGCAATTAGGATAGAAGGGCGGCTTACCACTGCGCGTGCAATCGCAAGGCGTTGCTGCTCGCCACCAGATAGCGTAATCGGCATGGCTTTTTCTTTGTTAAGCAAGCCAACTTTGTCGAGTGCGGCGCGTATGCGTTTACCTGCTTCGCTACCAGTAATGCCATTGATATACAAAGGCAAGGCCACATTTTCATAACAATTGCGGTCGTACAGCAATTTGTGATCTTGAAACACCAATCCAAACTTACGGCGTAAAAAGGGTAGGGCGCTATTACGTAACTGGCTGATGTTTTGGTTGCCAATCAGTACCGTGCCGCTGGTAGGTCGCTCAATGCCAGCAATCAGTTTAAGTAATGTACTTTTGCCTGCGCCAGAATGCCCAGTAACAAACACGATATCCCCTTGGTTAATTTCAAAGGAAATATTTTTAAGTGCATCAAAGCTGCCAGGGTAACGTTTGCTGACTTGGTCAAATTTAATCATTATTAAACCTACTATTAAAAACTTGGGAAGCCCAGAATTAAGTGTCTACGCGGGCGAATTGCTTCGTTGCGCGGTACTCGCAACTTCACTGTATACTGCATACTATCTTTGTTTCTGCGTTCCGTGTGCCTCACACTTCATCCCGCTCAACGACTTATTATGTGTTTCCCTTGGTTACTCAAAAAGCGCATCAACAAAATCACTCGCTTTAAATGGCCGCAAATCTTCAATAGATTCACCCACCCCAATAAATCGAATCGGGATCGGGCGCGATTGGGCAATGGCTGCAATCACACCGCCTTTTGCAGTGCCATCCAGCTTACTTAGCACCAATCCCGTTACGTTGAGCGCATCATCAAACGCTTTGACCTGCCCCACTGCGTTTTGTCCTGTGTTGGAATCCAGAACCAATAACACCTCGTGGGGAGCGCCTGGTAACGCTTTGTCAATCACGCGTTGAACTTTGCGAATTTCTTCCATCAGATTAAGTTGCGTGGGTAAACGACCGGCAGTATCGGCCAATACGATGTCGATATTTTTTGCTTTGGCGGATTGCACCGCATCAAAAATCACGGCTGCAGGGTCGCCACCTTCGCTCGCAATGACATGTACATTGTTACGTTCACCCCAAGCCTGTAGTTGCTCACGTGCGGCTGCGCGGAAAGTATCTCCAGCTGCAATCAGCACTGATTTACCTTGTGCTTGAAATAAATTAGCAAGCTTGCCTATGGTGGTGGTTTTGCCCGCACCATTGACGCCACATAACATGATGACAAATGGGCTGGCGGTATTGGTTTCTAATGGTTTTTCAAGCGGCATAAGTAATTCTAAAAGTGAATCTTTCAGCGCTTGTTTAAGTTGGGTGGTGTCACTTAAATTTTGGCGTTTGACGCGGCCTTTAATCTGCTCAAGCAAGGTTTGCGTAGCTGCTACTCCTACGTCAGAGGTAAGTAAGATAGTTTCTAACTCTTCATAGACGTCATCATCAATCTTGCCGCCGTTGAATAAGCCTGACAATTGCTTGCCAAGCTGGCTGCGTGTTTTTGCCAGCCCTTGCTTGAGGCGCTCGGTCCAGCTTAGGCTGGGTGTTTCAGCAGGCTCTGTTGTGCTGGTCGGTGTTTTGTCTTTTTTGAAAAAATCGAACATGGAAATCAACTTGTTTGTGGCGGATAAGGCTATCCGTTTCTGAGATTCTATTTTAGTCGTATTTGACGCACAAGGCTACGAACTAACATAGATTTACATGAGTCTCACATTCGCTTATGTAATTTAGCCAGTTATAATGCAACACAAAAATATGGAGAGTCCTACGTGTTATTGAAAAGAATATTGTTTTTGTTGGGTTTTTTGCCGTCACTGGCTTATGCTGCGGATATTCAAGAGTTTAAGCTGGATAATGGCTTAAAACTTATCGTACAAGAAGACCACCGTTCCCCCGTGGTGGTTTCGCAAGTTTGGTATCGTGCGGGCAGTTTAGACGAGGTGAACGGTAAGACGGGTGTGGCGCATGTGCTTGAGCATATGATGTTTAAAGGCACTAACAAAATTAAACCAGGTCAGTTTTCACGCATGATTGCTGCGGCAGGTGGGCGCGAAAATGCGTTTACTGCAACTGATCAGACTTGCTATTTTCAACAACTCGAGAAATCAAACTTGCCTTTGTCCTTTGAGTTAGAAGCTGACCGTATGGCGAATCTGCAAATTACTGATGAAGAGTTTGCTAAAGAAATTAAAGTGGTGATGGAAGAGCGCCGCTGGCGCACTGAAGATAAACCGCAATCCAAAGTGAATGAGCAGTTTCAATCCACCATTTATAAGGTTCATCCATATTCACGTCCTGTTGTTGGCTGGATGAACGATCTTGAGAACATGACTGCAGATGACGCGCGTGAGTGGTATCACACGTGGTATGCGCCCAATAATGCGGTTGTGGTAGTAGTGGGCGATGTGAAAGCGCAAGAAGTCTATCAATTGGCGCAAAAATATTTTGGCCCTATCAAAGCGCACGTTTTACCGCCTCGCAAGCCGCAGGTGGAGCCTGAACAAATCGGCGAACGTCGTTTAATCGTCAAGGCACCAGCTAAATTACCGTATGTGTTGTTGGGTTACCATGTGCCAGCGTTGCAAGATGCTGAAAAAGATTGGGAGCCTTATGCCTTGGAAATCTTATCTGGCGTGTTAGATGGTAACCCTTCTGCTAGGTTGAATCAAAACTTGGTGCGCGAATCACAAGTAGCGGTAGATGTGGGTAGTGGCTACGACATGGTTGCGCGTGGCAGGCAAGCTATTTTTGAATTGGCAGGCTCACCCTCGGAAGGCAAAACGGCTGCAGATATAGAAGCTGCGCTAATTCAACAATTGGAGTTGATTAAAACCTCTGGGGTAACCGCAGAGGAGTTGGACCGTGTTAAAGCACAAGTGATTGCGGCAGACGTGTATCAACGCGACTCCATGTTTTATCAAGGCATGCAAATTGGGCAATACGAAATGTCAGGATTTTCCTGGAAAAACTTGCAGGATTACCCTGCCAAACTCAAAGCGGTAACGCCTGAGCAGGTACAAGCGGTAGCGAAAAAATATTTTGTGAAAGATAACTTAACGGTGGCGACGTTAGATCCGCAGCCGATAGACCCTAATGCAAAACCTCAGGGGAAACCGCATGTTCACTAATCTACAATCAAAAAATATTTTAGAAATGAAGCCGATGCGTTTTATTAAAAACACTGTTATTTTTCTTGCTTTTTCAACGCTGTTTGTTGCGCAAGCTAACGCCGGATTAAATATTCAGCATTGGCAAACTCCACAGGGTAGTGAGGTATATTTTGTTGAAAATCATGACCTACCAATTATCGATTTGAGCGTTAATTTTGATGCAGGCAACGCACGTGATGAATTGGCTAAAGCTGGGTTGGCTGGCGTTACTAAATATATGATGTCATTAGGTGCAGCAGGTTTGTCAGAGGAGCAAATCTCTAAGCAGTTGGCCGATGTGGGGGCGAATCTGGGCGGTAATATCGATAGTGATATTGCTACATTTAAATTACGTACCTTAAGTAGCGCGCGTGAACGAGATCAGGCGCTTGATATTTTTACAAAAATTTTGCAACAACCTGATTTTCCAGCGAATGCTTTAAGTCGTGAAAAATCTCGCATTATTGCAGGCTTAAAAGAGAGTGCAACGCAGCCCGAAAGTATCTCGGCTCGCGCATTTATGAAGGCGCTGTATCCCAACCATCCATATTCTATCAATGCTGAACCAGAGACTGTGGCCTTGATTCAGCGTGAAGACTTACAGAAGTTTTATGCGACTTATTATGGTGCAAAAGGTGCCGTCATTGCGATCATCGGAGATATGAGTCGTGCGGAAGCCGCCAAGTTGGCTGAACGTATTGCCGTTGGCTTGCCACAAGTCGCAGCAGCAACGCCATTGCCGATAGTGACGTATCCTGAGCAAGCAAAGGAGGTGCGCATCGCACACCCCGCAAGCCAATCGCATATTTTGTTAGGTTATCCTGGGGTTAAACGTGGTGATCCAGACTTCTTTGCCTTGTACGTTGGTAACTACGTATTGGGTGGCGGTGGTTTTGTGTCGCGCTTAACCGAAGAGGTACGCGAAAAGCGTGGTTTGGTTTACAGCGTTTATAGCTACTTTATGCCGATGACTCAAATCGGTCCGTTTCAAATTGGTCTACAAACCAAGCGCGAGCAAGCCGAGCAAGCGCTTAAAGTGGTCAATGAAACCTTGGATAAATTTATGCAGGGTGGAATTAGCGATAAAGAGCTGGTAGCTACGAAGCAAAATATCACTGGTGGTTTTCCGCTACGCCTAGATAGCAATGCCAAAATTCTTGATTATCTCGCGGTGATTGGTTTTTATCATTTACCATTAACCTATCTGGATGACTTTAATAAAAATATCAATGCTGTGACTAAAGCGCAAGTAAAAGAGGCATTTAATCGCAGAATAGATACAAAAAAATTGGTAACAATAGTGGTCGGTGGTAATGGCGGCAACTAATCGTGTACGTATTGGCGGCGGCGAGTGGCGTAGTCGTCTGGTGACTTTCCCTGATGCAGAAGGCTTGCGGCCAACGCCAGACCGAGTGAGGCAGACGCTGTTTAACTGGCTGGGGCAGGATTTACATGGCTTGACCTGCCTAGATTTGTTTGCAGGCACAGGCGTGATGGGTTTTGAGTCACTATCACGTGGTGCAAAAGCCGTGATGATGGTAGAGAAAGCCTCTGTAGCTTACAAAGCGTTGTTAGCGAATAAGCAGCAACTTAAAGCCGATGCCGCACAAATTCTGAATCAAGATGCACTGCAGTTTTTAACGCAAAATCAGCAAAAATTTGATGTGATCTACCTTGATCCCCCGTATCAGTTAGCTTGGTTGGATAAGATATTACCGCTACTTGGACAGCATCTCAATACTGATGGGTTTGTGTATGTGGAGGCTGAGTATCAAGTGCTGGATAGTAGCGAGTGGCAGGTGGTTAAGCACGGGAAGGCAGGTGCGGTGTTTTACCATTTGCTACGATCCACTTCGGGCTGAATGTTGGCTTATTGGTGGTCTGCATAAACCGCTAAACAAGCATCATAAACGCTCAATGCGAGAGCGTGTTAAAATCCTACTTTCAAAAAATGATTAAGCCGATTAAACGGCTAGTTTATTATTAAGAGTGTTGTAAAAAAACCTTAAAGCTTATGCAAAAAAACCTTAAAGTTGTTTACCCTGGCACCTTCGACCCTATGACCCGTGGGCATGAGGATGTCGTTCGTCGCGCTGCAGGCTTATTTGGCGAGGTGATAGTCGCCGTCGCGCAAAATCCAAGTAAGAAACCTTTTTTTAATTTAGATGAGCGCGTTTCGTTGGCCAAAGAAATTCTTGCGGATTGTACCAATGTGCAAGTGCTTGGTTTTTCGGGGTTATTGATGCAATTTGTGCAAGAACAGGGTGCTCGCGTGGTGATTCGCGGTTTACGTGCCGCGTCTGATTTTGAGTATGAGTTTCAATTGGCGGGTATGAACCGCACTTTGTTTCCTGAGGTTGAGTCTATTTTTCTCACCCCCAGTGACCAATATATGTTTATTTCATCCACGCTAGTGCGTGAAGTCGCGGTATTAGGCGGCGATGTCAGTAAGTTTGTTTCGCCTTTGGTGGCGCATGCAATTCAAGAAAAATTGGCGGGGTAATTATGGCGTTAATGATTACCGATGAATGCATTAATTGCGATGTGTGCGAGCCAGAGTGCCCCAATGATGCTATTTATCAAGGGCAGGAAATTTACGAAATCAACCCAGATTTATGCACAGAGTGCGTTGGGCATTATGACAAGCCACAATGCCAACAAGTGTGCCCGATAGATTGCATTCCATTCAATCCTGATGTGCGCGAAAGCAAAGATCAGTTGATGGAAAAGTATATAAAAATCACAGCAGGAAAGCGCTAAAGCCCAATAGTTTATGGGTTACAGCCCTTATATTCGTATACAGTCCACCTGTCTTTTTTCGCAAATACCACAGGTTTGCAAGGCGCATGCTTAAACAAATCTGCTGAAACCTCTCCTTGAGCAGGATTACGCACAAAAAAGTATCGGTAATCACTACCCCTATGCTTAATCCAGTCAAAATCATAGGGATTCAACTCATCGGGTATTGCAGATAAATGATCTGGCTTATATCTCACTACCATCGGTGCGAAGTAAGCAAAGTTGAAGTCTACTAAACCATGTTTCTCCGCTTGATACCAAGATGCGTAATTTGAGTATGCATTGCTATGGTTGTTGGCGTCACTGTCATAGTCAAATATCAAGGCCAAAGCTTTTTGATTTGGCTCTAGTTTTGCAATAATCGTATCTATTGCTTCGCTTTCATGTCGAAAATTATTAGCGTTGTAAATGTTCAGCCCTAGTATTGCCCAGCATGCTAAGGGAAGCAATAGCATCACTACTTTGGATATTAATCCAGGGTTGTACGAGTTGCGCTTATGACTGGTATTTGCTGCGAATAAAAACGCATAACCAGGGATTACAAATAACGCAAAACGTTGGTATACGTATGCTGTGCCTAAAATATAGTCTGGAATAAAAACAAAAACACCTAAAGTGGCAATAAAAATGAGCTTTGGACATAGACGATCTAAGTGAATGCGAAGACCCAATAACCAAGGGCTTGCCAATAGCAAAATAAGCACAGGTAAATGCATCATCAAGCTAAAGCCACTCTCATTTGACACCAGGGTATAGCGCAAGCCTTGGTCTAATCTTGGCACAAGTTGGTTGGCTGTTTTTGAAATGAAGTTCCACCACTCAGCATTTTGATTGCTGGATTTAAGCGTATATTCATTCAAGCCAAGCTTGGAGTTTAAGTGTAGGTTGATGAAGAAAATTACTGTAAAAGTTAGTGCTAATATTAAATAAGGTGCTAAGCCGCGAATAAAGCACTTGATGCTTTTGCTATAGATAACTAATAGTAAACCGCCGACACCAAACGCGAAAAGAAACATTAATCCGTGTGATTCCAATAATAGAAATCCGACAAAAAATAGCTTGATTGCATGCCATGGGTTTGTTTGTTGTGCGTGGCGATTAGCTAATAAAATGAACCATAGGCCTATGGGCGCAGATAATACGAAGCTAACGAAGCCCCATTGGTAAGCAAACCCGAAAAATGGCAGTACAAATAACCAATCTAAGCGGCTATCCACTTCAAAATACTGACGTAGCTTAATGCACATGCCGACAAACGCGAGGTAGCCTGCCGTGAGTAGTAGTTGAAAGGCCACTGTAACAGGCATAAACAGAGCCAATATTGTCGCCAGCGAGTAGCTCGCGAGATAAGGCGTAAACATATTAATATTAAAAAAGGTATGCCATTTAGATTGACCGAGCAATATATCTTTTAGTAATGCTACTTGTGCAGCGTGTTGTGGCAGGTCTGTCAATGGTGAGTGCGGCGCAATCCAAATTAAAACTATGCCCAAAACTAAACTTAGGGCGTATAGGTATGTGTTGAGTTTTATTGGCATGGGGGACTTAGTTTGTTTCGGATTGAGATGCGCGTGTGAAGACGAAGTAGCGTGATCCAATATAAAAACTTAATGAGTAGATCGGGATGCCTGTGAGCTGTGCAATATATTCGTTTAACCCTAAATGTATACAAATTAAAACGGTCGCAATATTCATCAGGTAGGCCAGCGCAAATACCAGTAAAAATTTGGGGATGGTTAACCAGTGCTTATCTGCGTGCTTAAATGTCCAGTGCTTATTGAGGATGAAGCTGCATATTAAACCCAACACATAGCCCACCGCATTCGCGTGGACATCGCTAAAGTGCATAAAATACTTTAAGCTAAAAATAACAAGAATACTTAGCAAGGTATTGATGACACCAACACTTAAAAATTTAACTGCTGAATGTTGAAGTAGTTGTATTAAAAAAGGGATGCGTGATTCATTCATGTGGTTTAAATGAGGTGGTTTTGATTGTTAGTGATGTTGTCATTTGTGGTGCCCACTGTTTTATCAATAAAATAGCGAGGCCTAGATTTGACTTCTATGTAGATTTTTCCTAAGTAGGAGCCAATGACGCCCAGGCAAAGTATTTGAATGCCACCCAGAAAATAAATGGGTAAGACTGTAGATGTCCAGCCTGGAACCGCATCTCCAGTAAATAATTTCACAGCTAAAACCCAGCCCAGCAATATCACAGAGCCAGCAAAAACAGTAAAACCCAGCATGGTGATAATTTGCAAAGGCACCACAGAGAAGGAGGTCACGCCTTCGATTGCCAGTTTTAACATTTTTGTGAGAGGGTATTTCGAGGTACCTGCAAATCGCTCTTGGCGGGTGTACTCTAACGTGGTGCAGCGGAAGCCAATCAAAGGTACGATGCCACGTAGATAGAGATTGACTTCACGGTACTCACGCAATGCCTCTATTGCGCGTCTAGACATCAATCTAAAGTCGGCGTGGTTGAAAATCATTTCTACACCGAATAGCGACAGCATTTTGTAAAAAAGCATCGCTGAGTTTCTTTTGAAAAGTGTATCTGTCGATCTGTCAGCCCGTACGCCATAGACAATATCCGAGCCAGCGAGATACTCATCCGCCATTCTCTCAATGACATTAATATCGTCTTGTAAATCTGCGTCTATGGTAATCACAGCATCGCCACTCACAGACATAATGCCAGCTAATACCGCATTTTGATGTCCGCGGTTTTTAGACAGTTTGATGCCAGCAACTAACTTGTTAGTCTGAGATAAACTTTCAATGATAGGCCAGGTTTTATCTTGGCTACCATCATCTACAAAAACGACGCGGCTTTCATCTGAAACTTTACCCGCGTTGATAAGTCTCTCAAGCAGGGCGTTGAATTGGTGGCTTGCTTCGTGTAGCACACTTTCTTCGTTATAGCACGGGACAACAATTTTAAGTATCATGGTGTGATTATAAGTGAGATTGTTTTGAACACAGTAGAAATGCTGGCTAGGGGCAGTTAATTAAGTGTGC
This sequence comes from Methylophilaceae bacterium, assembly GCA_036504995.1. Lineage (GTDB taxonomy): Bacteria > Pseudomonadota > Gammaproteobacteria > Burkholderiales > Methylophilaceae > DASXUG01. The sequence goes on from DASXUG010000017.1 coordinate 212,209, forward strand.
TTATTGTAATTCGAGAAATAAAATTAACCTAAGGTGATGTTATGCGCATGCTACATACGATGTTAAGAGTTGGAAATTTGGAGCGTTCTATCCAGTTTTATACTGAAATATTGGGAATGCAGGTATTACGCAAGAATGATTTTCCTGAGGGCAAGTTTGCTCTGGCTTTTGTAGGCTATGGTAATGAGATCGACCATACTGTGATTGAATTAACTTATAACTATGGTGTTGAAAGCTATGAGCTAGGCAGTGCCTATGGGCATATTGCGATAGAGGTGGAGGATGCTTATGTTGCATGTGAAAATGTTAAAAAAGCGGGTTTGCCTGTATTGAGAGAGGCTGGGCCCATGATGCACGGCACTACGGTTATTGCTTTTATTGCCGATCCAGATGGCTACAAAATTGAGTTTATTCAAAAAGGGACTTTTTAAGTTCAAATTTGTTGGTATTTTGCAGTAATAAAAAAGCCTGAGAATTTCAGGCTTTTTTATTTTTGTACTAGTTAGATTGCTGAATGGGAGCGGTTACTCAAAAAAATCTTTCACCTTATCTAGCCAACTTTTTGCGCGAGGGCTGTGTTTGCCCGCATCTTGTTGATTAATTGCCTCTAATTCACGCAACAACTCTTTTTGGCGTTCATTCAATTTGACAGGGGTTTCAACCACTACGTGACACATTAAGTCGCCATTTTCGTTGCTGCGTAATGGCTTGATGCCTTTACCGCGTAATCTAAATGTGGCGCCCGATTGGGTTTCTGCAGGGATTTTCATTTTTGCATGACCATCCAGCGTAGGGATTTCAATTTCGCCACCTAAAGCTGCAACGGTGTAGCTGATTGGCATTTCACAATGTAAATCACCACCCTCGCGTTGGAATACAGAATGCGCTTTGAGGTGAACGACCACATATAAGTCGCCTGGAGGTCCGCCATTAACGCCAGCCTCGCCCTCGCCACTTAAGCGAATACGATCGCCTTCATCCACACCAGCGGGTATTTTGACGGAAAGCGTTTTATGTTGTTTAACACGACCACCGCCAGTACAGGTTGGGCAAGGATCTTTCACCATTTTGCCTGTACCATGACATTTGGGGCAGGTTTGTTGCACAGAGAAAAAACCTTGTTGCATACGCACTTGGCCGTGACCGCCGCAAGTCGTACAGGTGACTGGGCTAGTGCCTGGTCGTGCACCAGAACCGTGACAGGTTTCACATTCAGACATCACTGGGATGCGGATTTTGGTTTCCGTACCACGTGCGGCATCTTCGAGCGAAATTTCCATGTTGTAACGCAAGTCTGCGCCACGATAAACATTGGAACGCTGGCCACCTCCACGTGCACCACCAAAAATATCACCAAAGATATCACCAAAAGCATCGCTAAAACCGCCTGCACCAAAGCCTCCAGCGCCACCAGCGCCCATGCTTGGATCTACGCCAGCATGGCCGTATTGGTCATAAGCGGCGCGTTTTTGTTCATCAGATAAAATCTCGTAGGCCTCTTTGGCCTCCTTGAATTGTTCTTCAGACTTTGGGTTGTCTGGGTTGCGGTCGGGGTGATACTTCATCGCGAGTTTGCGATATGACTTTTTAATTTCTTCATCAGAAGCATCGCGATTTACGCCTAGTACTTCATAAAAATCTTTTTTAGATGCTGCCATACTTAATCCAATTAATCAGAAGTTAAACAACTTGAGTTGAACATCTGGAGTTAAACATAAAGCCCACAAGTGGGCTTTATGTCGATTTAGTGTGAAGATGTATTAGTCTTTTTTCACTTCTTCAAACTCAGCATCAACCACTTCGCCATCCACTGATTTCTCAGCTTGTGGTTGAGCAGCGCTTTCAGTGTTGTCAGCAGCTTGTTGCTCTGCGTAAACTTTTTCGCCAAGTTTTTGTGAAGCTTCCATCAAGGCGTTGGTTTTTGCTTCGATAGTAGCTTTGTCGCCTTCTTTCATCACATCTTCAACGTCTTTAATCGCGGCTTCAATTTTAGCTTTTTCATCAGCATCCAATTTGTCACCGTGTTCAGTGAGTGATTTTTTAACGCTGTGTACCATGCCGTCTGCACTGTTACGGGCATCAACTAACTCACGCAATGCCTTGTCTTCTTCTGCGTGGCTAGCTGCATCTTCTTCCATACGTTTGATTTCTTCTTCACTCAAGCCACTATTGGCTTTAATCGTGATTTTGTTTTCTTTGCCAGTCGCTTTGTCTTTTGCTGAAACATGCAAAATACCGTTGGCATCAATATCAAACGTTACTTCAATTTGCGGCATGCCACGTGCTGCTGGTGGAATATCGCTCAAGTTAAATTGACCCAAGCTCTTATTGCCAGCAGCCATTTCGCGCTCACCTTGCAACACTTGAATAGTCACAGCGTTTTGATTGTCTTCAGCGGTTGAGAATACTTGTGATGCCTTGGTAGGAATCGTTGTATTTTTCTTGATGAGTTTAGTCATCACGCCGCCAAGCGTTTCAATACCCAATGACAATGGCGTTACATCAAGCAATAGAACGTCTTTTACATCACCTTGCAACACGCCACCTTGAATCGCCGCGCCAACCGCTACAGCTTCGTCAGGGTTCACGTCTTTACGTGGCTCTTTGCCGAAGATTTCTTTCACTTTTTCTTGCACTTTAGGCATGCGGCTTTGACCGCCAACCAAAATCACGTCAGAAATATCACTGATTGAAACACCAGCATCTTTCAATGCAGTGCGGCATGGTGCCATGGTGCGTTCAATCAAGTCTTCAACTAGGCTTTCTAACTTGGTACGTGTGATTTTTACGACCAAGTGCTTAGGGCCAGTGGCATCTGCAGTGATGTAAGGCAAGTTCACTTCAGTTTGCGCACTAGATGAAAGTTCGATCTTTGCTTTTTCAGCCGCTTCTTTAAGACGTTGTTTTGCTAGTAAATCGTTACGTAAATCCAAGCCGCCATTGTCTTTTTTGAACTCATCAGCCAAGAAATCAATTAAGCGATTGTCAAAGTCTTCACCACCAAGGAATGTGTCACCGTTGGTTGAAAGTACTTCAAATTGGTGTTCACCATCAATGGCAGAAATTTCAATGATAGATACGTCGAATGTACCACCACCTAAGTCATAGACAGCAATTTTACGGTCGCCTTCTTGTTTATCCATACCAAAAGCCAGCGCAGCAGCGGTTGGTTCGTTAATGATACGTTTAACCTCTAAACCAGCAATACGGCCTGCATCTTTAGTCGCTTGGCGTTGACTGTCGTTAAAGTAAGCTGGCACGGTAATTACGGCCTCAGTCACTTCTTCGCCCAAATAGTCTTCCGCTGTTTTTTTCATTTTGCGTAAAACTTCAGCTGAAATTTGAGGTGGCGCCATTTTTGTGCCGCGAACTTCTACCCATGCATCGCCGTTGTCAGCTTTGGCAATGGTGTATGGCATTAAGCCGATGTCTTTTTGTACTTCTTTCTCTTCAAAACGACGACCAATTAAACGCTTTACTGCGTAAAGTGTGTTTTTAGGGTTGGTCACCGCTTGGCGTTTGGCTGGCGCGCCAGCTAAGATTTCGCCATCATCTTGATAGGCGATGATAGAAGGGGTTGTGCGAGCGCCTTCTGCGTTTTCAATCACACGTGGCTTGCCACCTTCCATCACTGCTACGCAAGAGTTAGTGGTGCCTAAGTCAATACCGATAATTTTACCCATTTTATTTGTTCCTCTTTTAAATCTAAAATATTTTAATTTGTAAATAACTGCTTGATAGTTAAATGGGGTTTACCTTTTAAATTTCAAGAGTTAATTTTTTCGTTTGTTTAAGCCGCTTTGGCTGGCTTCTTCATAACTTGGTTTTACTACTACGCTTTTGGTTTAATCACCATGACCAGTGCTGGACGTAATACGCGCTCATTCAAGGAGTAACCTTTTTGTAATACGCTTAAAACTGTGTTTGGCTCACCTTCAGCTTCAATCGCGCTAATGGCTTGATGTTTGTTAGGGTCAAACTTTTCGCCCACAGGGTTGATTTCAGCAATATTGAATTTTTCAAACACGCCAAGTAATTGTTTTGATGTAAGTTCAACGCCATTTTTGTAGCTTTCAACGGTTGCATTTTCAACTAACAATGCAGCATCTAAACTATCTTTAACCGCCAACAGTTCGCCTGAGAACTTTTCCAGCGCAAACTTACGTGCCTTATCAATATCGTCTTGCGCACGACGGCGAATATTTTCACCTTCTGCTTTGACATAAAGTACGGCGGCTTTTTGCTCTTCAAGCTGCGCTTCAAGCGCAGCAATGCGCTCTTCTGAGCTAACCTCTACAACCGTGGGCTCAGTTTCAACTTTTGATTCAGGGGTTTGGTCATCTTGTTGCATGGTATTCCTTTGTCATTGATTTTACTTTTTTACTGCAATGGTCACTAAATGGGGGTGGTTAATCCCATTTCAAGCATTCTTAATAAATTTTTTTATAGGGGATTATTTTTTGCGAAGGCTTGAGGTGATGTAAAGCGAGCAACGCTCTTTAAAACCTCATCTACACTCGGGACGACGCCTTTTCCACCCAGGTTTATTGCCATACTGTGGTTGCCAGCATATGCACCATTAAGTGCGGGGAAGGTGTCTGTGTAAAGGGCAATGGTAGGGATATTTAGTGCCACTGCCAAATGCATCAACCCAGTATCTACGCCAATTGCAGCTTGCGCTTTTGCCGTAATCTGGGCGAGGGTAGCTAAATTGGATTTTGGCAAGACAATAGCCTCAGCGACTCGCGCGGCAATCGTCTCAGCACGTGTAAGCTCTGAAGCATTTGCCCAAGGTAACACTAGTGTAAATCCTTGTTTATGCAACTGCTGTCCCAGATTAATCCAATGACAATTGGGCCATAGTTTTGAATCGCGACTGGTTGCGTGAAAAGCCATCACAAAGTTTTCTGGCAATGGCGCTAGTGCGATATCGTGTGTCAATGACAAACCATAATCTGGCGCAGAGGTTGGATTATTGTAAGCAAAAACCTGAGCCGCCAAAGCACGGTTTTGCTCCAAAGCATGTTGCTGACGCGTCACCATATAGGTGCGATGATAAAACAAAGCAGCTAAAGGCTCGCGCGCGCATCGGAAATTTTGCCCATGACGTGAGCCTGTTGCTAAAGTCGCAAGTAGGGCGCTTTTAAGCAAACTTTGCGCATCTAGAATTACATCATAGCGCTGATTTTTTAGCTGACGTTTGAATGTAGAAAACTCCAGCCAAGTTGCCCATGAAAATAAATGCTTGCGCCAACGGCGAACTGCCACAGGGATAACCTTGCGCACTTTTGGGTGCAGCGTAACAATATCGGCAAAACCTTCTTCCACTAGCCAATCAATATTCGCCGTGGGGACGTGTACGAGAATATCTGCAATGATAGGCAGACAGTGAATAATGTCGCCCATGGACGAAGTTTTGACGATGAGGATATTCATATTTCTTAGGGCCTATGCAAGACTCGCTTGTAACTTTTCAAGCACTTGTTGGGGGCGAATACTATCCATACATGGGCTTGAACTGCTGCATATAGGCTTGCAATCCAATTCTGCACTTTTGAAGCAGGCACAGTCACTACCAATAACAACTTCTTTAGGTTGATAATGTGGGGCCACAGAGCGAATCGAGTTGCCAACTGCATATAACCCAATGACGGGAACACCCAAGCCAGCAGCAAAATGTAATGGGCCAGTGTCACCTGCAATAAATAGCTTGGCACAGCTTATTAACGCTAAAAAATGAGATAAATCGGTGATGGCTGGAATGACATTGATATTAGCATCTATTGCTTTAAAGTCAGCAAGCAAAGCGCGCTCTCTTGTATTAGTCCCCGCTGAAAACGCTAATGAATAACCTGCATTTTTGGCAAGCTTATAAAATTCATACCACTTTTCTAAAGACCACTCTTTTTTAAGTTGAGAGGTCGCCAAGTGACACAAAACCGTATTAGGTGGAATGATTGCACGCACTGCGTTAATGGCAGCTTGTTGAGCCGTAATGCTGAGTTTTAAATCACTTTCTGGCTTAATGCTCCCTGGTTTAATACCCCACTTTGCAAGCAGTTGCAGATGCGTTTGGGCGTAGACGGGGCTAAGTGTATCAATGCTCACCGTGTCGGTATAACCAATCTTTTTTATTAGCCCTTGTTTATGCTCGCGATATGAAAGTCTGACAGGGGCAGCAGATAATCGACTGAATATTGCACCTCTGTCGTTGCCGCCAAAGTCTACCGTTTGGTCAAAGTGCTCTTGCCTAAGTGCCTTGATGAGTGGCCATGTTTCTTTAATATTCGCTTTTCCACGTTTTCTGGGCACAGCCCACAGCTTATCAATGAATGGTGAATTCTCTAGTAAGGGCGCCATTTCTGCAGCTATTAAAACATGCAGTTCCGCCTGTGGGTAATGCAATTTAATTGCCTGCAGCGCAGGTGTAATGAACACTGTGTCACCAAAGTACTTAAATTGAATGGCAAGGATTTTTTTCGGGTTAAGCCGTTGCATGTGTATACGTTTAATCCCTACTTGTTGTTTCTTAATGCCATGAGTTTAAGGTATTTGTAATAGGTGGTTTCAGCATTGTATACGGCGAGTATGAAACCCATACGACCATCTAATATGCCAAGCTTTAAAATGTATGTTCGAATAAAAGCCCATAGCCCACGAAATATGGCACTTAATAAACCACTGTGTTTGTATTTGGCCATCAATGCGGCAGCGCCATCGGTTGAGTATCTGTTCAGCTTGAGAAGCACATCTTCTAAATTGTTATAGCTCAGATGGATTAACGGGGATGACAGTTTTTTAGTCTGACATTTTGTTATCAGTTTTTCGTGAACAATATCTTCGCTGAATGCGGCTTCATCGCGTTTAAATAATCTAGTGACATAATCTGGGTTCCAGCCAGAGTGATTAATAAACTGCCCGCAAAAACTCGACGATCTTGGAATTTGAAAGGCTGTATTTTGTGGAGTCGATTTTATCGTATTTTCTATCTCCAGCCTTAATGCTTCTGACACACGCTCATCCGCATCAATGGATAATACCCAGTCATGAGTTGCTAAGGCTAGTGCGCGATTTTTTTGCTTGCCAAAGCCTTGCCAGTCTTTTGCAATGTCGACCTTAGCACCAAAGGCGCGGCATATTTCGACTGTGCGGTCTGTGCTCCCAGAGTCCAGAACGACTATTTCATCGACCCATTTGACGGAAGATAAGCACGCTAAGATGCTGTCTTCTTCATTTTTAGTGATAATGATGACTGAGAGTTTTGGTGAGTTCAATTTTTGAGCTGTTTGTTGAGTAATGGTTAGAGATCTAACCGAGGTCTATTTTTAGGCGCTTAAAGATTCTTGATCTTAGATAGCTTAATTTAATTGGATTTTTCAGGTCGGGCAAGCCATCATTATCCCAGTTTGCTAGCCTTTTAAATAACTGATGAGCCATAAACTCCTTATCTGCACCCCTGCAGTAGTGTTTAATCTCTGATATTACTTCAGAAATCCTAATATTATTGATTCTTAACACTTCAGAAAGCGCAGTTTGCTCTACCGTATGCTCTTTAACTCCAGCGGCTTTTAGGGCGTCCAGTAAGTAAATAGCATCTTCGAAAATTGGAATATGAGCCTCAGATGCGCCAATAATTCCGCTGTTATACATATGAGACTCTTTAGGCGAGTACGCATAATGACCGCTGTTTGGCAACATTGTATCAAATTGCTTAATAGATGGATAAGGATTGATCTTTTCTAGGCGATTTAAAAAAACTTGTTTGGGTGAGATAGCCGCTAGAATTGGAAGTAATGACTTTTCAATAATGGTATCCGTATCTAAAAATAGAATAGGGCATCGAAAAGTTCTTAACGCATCGAGCATTACACATGGTTTTACTCGAAAAGTGTAACTCCAGTTTTGTGAGTATTCTGGAATTAGTTCTTTAATGGATATGACTGTGACCCCCAGACTCTTAAAAAAATCGGGAGTGGCTGTGTAAATCACTACGTCAGATTTATTTAGGGTATGGTGCTTGAATAAAGTGGCTAAACTGTAAATAAGCTCAAGTTTATAACGCTTAATATCGCCATATTCCATATATATAAATTTAGCATTAAGCGGCATGTTGTGAGATCGCCTTAGTCATATTGATAATATCCTCTGGCGGAATAGCGCTAATGTCGCGTGACTCTGTCTGAATTGAAAATGCCTGCAATTCGTCAGGTAATCGCCAGATGGGATTGATGGCATTATTGAATAAGCTGATTACAGGTTGGTTTGTGCTGATGGCTAGGTGCATCAAGCCCCCATCTGCAGCGATAATGAGTGCTGACTCAGCCATCACTTTTTGACATTCCTTTAGGCTGGTTTTCCCCACCAAACTTTTTATTTCAAAAGTATCATCTTGCAACAACAGTATTTTTTCTACAAAAGAAGCGCCATTGTCACTACCTACCAGCACTACATTTTCCTTACCCATTTTTTTGAGGGCTAAAACAACCTCATACCAGTGTTTGTAAGTTCTGGTGGGGTCTGCGCCGCCTATGGCGAGTGTCATTATATCCGTTTTATGGGCTATAGGTTCCGCGACTGGTATAGGGCCGAGTTTTTGATGTGCATGAAAGAGTAATTGTTCATGACTAAGCTTTGCATTCAGTGCTTCAGCAATTCTTTTCGTTGAGTAAAGTGCGCGATTAATTTCTGGGCCTGAAAATTTACCAAACACGGAGAACCAAGGCAGGCGCCTAGAGAGACGTAACTTATGACGAATTGACCGCCACTTCAAACTTGACACAATTACAAAGTCATATTGGTTTGCATCAACTTTAGATTGATCTGACTCAACCCTATTCAGCCATGGATCATCTGCAAATAGTAAGGCTATATGCGGCGGAGAGAATAGATCCACTTGAATGCCGTGTTCCTTTAATAGAGACCTTGGTGCAAGATCCATTAGGGCATCCCCAATTTGTGGAACATCATAGTAAAGCCACAAACACGTTTTCCATTGTGGTTTTATCTGATTGACCAGATATTTTTTTTGACCACTCAATCGATAGGCGAGTAACCGTCGAAATGAGCGCCATCCTAGTTTAGATAGGCCTTTCTCTAACAAATAGGTACGTTTGTTAGAGTGTATAGGCTGCTGGATGGTTTGAGAAATAGAGTCTATTGCCTCTTTAGTCAAAAAACGTTTTAAGCATTTCATACGAGATTACGCTCTGCTTAGTTTTTGTGTTTGGGTGGTCTTTATGGCCGCAATAGCAATAAATAATACAAATGCCCAGCCCTCCCAATTATTATGCAGTGAACTGTCAGTGAGCGCGTTGGTAGCGAAAATGATTACGGCCGTACAAATTGAAGAGGAAAGCCATCGGTTTTCAATATGGCGTGCATTTTTAATGGTGATATAGATAAGGGCGATGAGTAAGCCAAACCCTATGAGGCCATATTGTGCTAACTGCGTGAGGTATTCATTGTGCGTGTGTCGGTGTCCTAATGGAGCTAATGGGTCGTCACTAGACACTAGCTGCTGTCTAAATGAACCGCTCCCGTTGCCAATAACAGGGGATTGCTTGAAGAGCTGCCAGCTTACTTGCCAATAGTGAAGTCGCTGCCCGCCCGACGTGGTGATGTTGTTGTTATTCTCAAATGCCGATGCTTCGTGTGTAGCAGCGTTTACGCGCGTGTTGATTGATGGCAGTTTTACATAAGCAATGCCAGCAGCTAGGGAAAGTGCGGTTAAGAATAATACGATATGTTTTTTGCTGGGCAGAGATTGTAGCGCGACCACAACCAACGCTACGATTAAACTAATCAGCGCCATTCTTCCATAGATGAAAAAGAGTAAATCAGTCATACATAAAGCGCATAAAGCCATTAACACCCAACGATATTTTTTGGAATAAATACTGCCTAGTAGCGCAACTGAAAACAGTACAGAAATATTAAAGCCATGAATGATTTGATTACGCCAATACACAAGGTTGTGTACGCCATTCATCGATGGTGAATAAGCTGCATTACGTCTAGGAGTGAGATTTAAATGAAAAAAATCAGCGATACCAAAGCCATCTAGTAGGGTTGGTAGCATTAAAGTAGCAGCGCCTAGGCAGTAGCTGATCAATAGTTGTTTTTGATGTTCTTCCGAGTCAAACAGGTATATGAAAACAGGGATTGCTAGTAGCTTACGGTAATGAATGAAGTCATACTGAGCTAGATCAGAGTTGCTGTTAGTGAGAATGGTTTCAATGCTGATTAATGTAAAAAGAGATAATGCGATGATTACGGCTGGTGTTTTGAGTGTGATTTTCCATTGGCTTTGTAGCCAGAATGCTTGCCGCGTTTCTATGGTTTCAAAAACCAGGGTGAGCGCAAAAAAAATCATCATCAGATAAAAACCAATATTGAAACAAGCGTTTGACCATGCAATGCCATAAGCGCAAAAAAGCGCCATCCAGCGACTAAGCTGTAAAGAGAGGGCACTAAGCTTTGTAACGGAAAGTTGTTTAATCATTTGTTTTAATCTAGGACTATGTTACTTAGCGGAGGTATAGTGTTTTTTTGTTAGCTCAAGCCCAAAGAGTTTTTCTAACTTCATCGCCCAGCGGTGTTTTTTCTCTCTTCTTGTTGGTTGATACTCGAGTTTGGGCGTGAAAGTTTTTTCTGCTTGTGTATCGAGCCATAAGTGGACCGCTTGCGGATGATTGCCGCTGAATGGTTTGATGGCTTGCGGGTCGATCTGATAGCCGTTAAATAATGGGTGGTCGTGTTTCCAGTACTTTCCAACACGTTGATTTTTTTCTCGCATCGCTTCAATACTGCGCACGTGGCCATAGTGGTAAATTGGCGCATCAACTAATGCAGCTCTTGGGTAACGTCCTTTTTTGTTTTTATCCATTACCACAAAATACAGCCCATCAGGTGCCCATGTGCGAATGGTATTTCGAATAATTCGACATTCTTTTCGATACCAGGCAGGGCTGCAGGCTAGCCAGTCTGGGCTGCCAAAGAAGTGCAGGTAATCAAAAGCGATGGCTTCTACTTTAGGATTATTGAGGTTTTGCTCCATGCACGCACGTATTTTTGGTAAATCGCTTTCGTGTAAAACCTCATCGCCCTCAAGATAAAATGCCCAGTCACCTGTGCAGTTGTAATGCGCAATCATTTTTTGTTGTGCATATACAAACCCGCGGTCTTGCATGTTTTCATTCCACTGGGTTTGAATGATGACTATTTTGTCGGATTGAATGGCTTGAATGCGAGCAAGGGTATCATCGTCACTATTGCCTACAGCCACGACAAACTCATCACAAATAGGCAGCGCCGATACAATGCTCTCAATAAAAGGGTATCCCAATAGGGTGCCGTTACGAATAAATGTGAAGCCGCTTACTTTCAATGATTAAACTCAAATTAAGGTTAGTTTGGTGATTATACCAAGCATATGTATAGTCTGCCTGATAAGACTATGTTTGGCTTTTTTGCTACATTGGTTAACAATTACTTACACATCAATATAAGGCTTTAATTGACGATATTGTTTGCATTGAGGATAATCAAACTATTGTTGTCAATTAATAGAAGTATTCAATGAAACCAATCCTGAATGTAGTTACTGATCGTATTCGTGAGCGTAGTGTTCCAACACGTACTGCTTATTTAAAACGTATTGACCAAATGGTTAACCGTCCTCGCGGTGCTGACCGTATGGGTTGCGCCAATGTGGCGCATGCTTTTGCGGCGATGCCTGCAAATGATAAATTGCGTGTTGTAGCTGAGAAAGCGCTGAATATCGGCATTGTTACCGCTTATAACGAGATGTTATCAGCACATCAGCCTTATGTGGATTTTCCAGATGTAATTCGTGCCGAGGCGCATAAATATGGTGCTACAGTGCAAGTTGCGGGTGGTGTACCTGCAATGTGTGATGGGATTACGCAGGGTGAGCCTGGTATGGAGTTAAGCTTGTTTTCACGCGACACCATTGCGATGAGTACAGCAGTAGCGCTTTCACATGATGTGTTTGATGCTGCTTTGTTGCTCGGCGTGTGCGATAAAATCGTGCCAGGCTTGCTGATTGGCGCGTTGCAGTTTGGTCATTTGCCTTGTATTTTTGTGCCTGCAGGCCCGATGAGTACTGGCCTAGATAATACTGAAAAATCTAAAGTTCGCGAAAAATTCGCGGAGGGCTTAGTTGGCCGTAAAGAGTTGCTGGATTCTGAGTCAGCGGCTTACCACGGTGCTGGCACTTGTACGTTCTACGGCACCGCGAATAGCAATCAAATGTTGTTGGAAGCGATGGGCTTACATATTCCAGGTGCGGCGTTCGTGCATCCGCATGACCCACTGCGTGCATGTTTAACACGCGAATCTGTACGTGCCGTGTTGGAAAATACTGTTAACCAACGCTTTACGCCAATTGGGCATATGGTCGATGAAAAAGTGATCGTTAACGCGATTGTTGCGCTATTGGCAACGGGCGGCAGTACCAACCACTGTATTCACTGGGTGGCTGTTGCGCGTGCGGCAGGCATTATTATTGACTGGACAGATTTCTCTGATTTATCAGATGCTACGCCGTTATTGGCACGTGTCTATCCAAATGGTAAAGCCGATGTTAACCAGTTCCAAGATGCTGGTGGGCCAGCTTTTGTGATTCGTGAGCTGATTGAGGGTGGCTTTATGCACGAAGACGTGCAAAGTGTGGTCATCGGTGGTATGCGCGACTTCTGTAAAAAACCAAGTACCGATGGTAAAAACTTAACTTGGACAGATTTGCCAACTGAAAGCCCTGATGAAACCATCTTGCGTTCATCTTCTAAACCATTTAGTGCGTCAGGTGGCTTGAAGTTGTTAACGGGTAACTTGGGCCGAGCTGTGATCAAGAGTTCTGCAGTGCCAGAAGATAGGCAAATTATTGAAGCACCAGCCATCGTGTTTAATGGGCAAGAGGAGTTGCTGGCTGCATTTAAACGTGGCGAGTTGGAAAAAGATTTTGTTGCAGTGGTGCGTTTCCAAGGTCCACAAGCCAACGGTATGCCAGAGTTACACAAATTGACGCCACCGCTATCAGTATTGCAAGGTAAGGGCTTTAAAGTGGCAATTGTGACTGATGGTCGTATGAGTGGTGCGTCAGGTAAAGTGCCAGCAGCAATTCACGTCAGCCCAGAGGCATTGGCAGGTGGTCCGTTAGGTAAAGTGCGTGATGGCGACATTGTGCGTTTGAATGCGGTTGTCGGTACATTAAACGTGCTGGTTGATGAAGAGGCATGGGCAAAGCGCGAAATTGCGAAGATGTCTGAAGCGCAGGTCGAAAATAATGCCCATGGCATGGGGCGCGAGTTATTTGGTGGTATGCGCAGGAATGTGCGGAGTGCAGAGCAGGGCGCTATCACTTGGTTGTAAATTCTGATTAACCATTGGGCGACTACTTTGTTACGCTCGCTTGCCGTACTATTTGTACTGCCCGCGCTCGCGAGCCTCGTACTCACCCAATGCTAAATCAGAATTGTTGTAAACTTTGATAATCAAACGATAGCGGCGTTACACTCACTTGTCGTACTTGATGTACTGCCTGCGCTCATGTGCCTTGCTCTCGATTGATTATCAAAGTTTAGATTGAGAGTTGTTTGCGCAGTAATTTTATATATCAAACGTAATAATTTCATCATCCATACGTAACCGTAAATGGCATTCACGGTTGAATGCAAAGCAGGTATCTGGGTGTTCGATTAAAAGCAGATTTGTTTAATTTTAAAAGTTAGAAAGAACCTATGAATACATTAGATTTGGCCAATCACGGTCCAGTGATTCCAGTAATTGTGATCAACAAGCTAGAAGATGCAGTGCCAATGGCTGAGGCGTTATTGGCGGGTGGCGTTAAAGTACTAGAAGTTACTTTGCGTACCTCATGTGCGCTAGCTGGGATGGAAGCGATTGCGAAAGCGGTACCAGAGGCTATTTTAGGTGCTGGCACTGTGCGCAATGTAAAAGATGCACAAGCAGTTAAAGATGTTGGTTGCCAATTTGCAGTGAGCCCAGGTTACACCAGTGAATTAGGTTTAGCAGCGCGTAAAATGGGTTTGCCTCTGTTACCAGGCGTTTCTACTGGTTCAGAAATTATGATGGCAAATGCTGATGATTATTATTTCCTTAAATTGTTCCCAGCAGTTGCTGTGGGCGGTATTAACTTATTAAAAGGTTTTGCTGGCCCATTTGGTGATGTTAAATTCTGCCCTACAGGTGGTGTAACTGTTGAGTCAGCTCCACAGTTTTTGGCGTTGCCTAACGTAGTGGTTTGCGGTGGTACATGGTTAACACCAGCAGACGCAGTAGCGCGTGGTGATTGGGCGCATATCACTAAATTAGCAAAAGAAGCTAGCGCTATTAAAGCGGCTTAATGCTATAGTTAGGTTCGTTATGAAGAAATTCCCGCACAGGCGGGAATTTTTTTATATTGTTACAACAAGGTAAGTATGCGACCATTTTCTACCTACAGCACCATTGTGTTTGATTGTGATGGTGTGATTCTCAATTCTAATCAACTCAAAATTCAGGCTTACTTTGATATAGCCATTCGCTTTGGGGCAAATAAAGCACAAGCGCAAGCTTTGGTTGATCATCATGTCGCGTTGGGCGGTATCTCACGTTACCCGAAGTTTCAGTACTTCCTAAAAGAAATTCTGCATCAGCCTGTCACCGAAGAAGCAACTCAGCGCTTACTAGATACATTTGGCTCGGAAGTGGAGCGTTTGTTGGCAAATTGTGAAATGGCCTCAGGATTAAACACCTTACGTGAAGCTAACCCTAATCAGCGCTGGATGGTGCTTTCTGGCGGCGATCAAGCCGAGTTACGTAAAATATTTGAGCTGCGTGACCTGACGCACTTATTTAACGCTGGCATATTTGGTAGCCCAGATAATAAAGATGTTGTGTTGGCGCGTGAGTTAGCCCATGGCAATATTACCCAACCAGCCCTATTTTTAGGTGATAGCCGATATGACCACCAAGCTTCTACAGGCGCTGGTTTGGATTTTGTGTTTTTGAGTGCTTGGACGGATGTTGAAAATTGG
Organism: Methylophilaceae bacterium; assembly: GCA_036504995.1. Lineage (GTDB taxonomy): Bacteria > Pseudomonadota > Gammaproteobacteria > Burkholderiales > Methylophilaceae > DASXUG01. Next base: position 227,268 of record DASXUG010000017.1, read on the forward strand.
CAAGCCTATTGTGAACAACATCAGATCACAGTGAAGAGGAATATCGCGGAAGCTGCGATATAATTTGCGTTAGTTTTATTTGTTTGTTTTGAAGTCAGTAAAGTCTACAAAATTACGAGCAACTTGTTTCAGGCTGTCTCTTATCCCTAGCCTTGTATAAATATCATGTTGTACCTGAAAACCAGCAATCCCTGCAAAGTAAATTAATTTCTGTGCTACGTGGTGCGTAGGGGGTTGCTTTAGTTTTTCTAGAAACGTGTTTTCACCAGATTGATGCCTAGTTTTTAATGTTCCCAGTAATGCGCCAGTGAGTTTGGCATGATTATGTGTAAAACGCTTGGGTTCATCGGTTAATAAAAAATCAATTTCTGGCATTAATGCCCAAGTGGCATTCCATAACGCAATGTCGCCATTGGTCCATTGAAATGGCCCGCTACCACTATCATCCACATATTTAGAAGGATGCTCAGGACTGTAAATATAAGCTTCAGAAGGTGTAGTCATATCGCTTTAAATACCTGAATTTAGTTTAGAACATTGAAAGTTAATGAATTGGCGTTAAATTTTTAGTCGCTGAATCACATCAGCTGGGGCAATGTTTTTTAAACAGGCAAGGTGATCGTTTGGTTGTTTTAGTGGGCACTCTCTTTTAAAACATGGGCTACAAGCCAGGCCTTGGTAAAACACCTCTGCGGCATTGCTCATTGGTGGGGTGTGGTGTGGGTCGGATGAGCCGTAAATCGCGGCTAGCGGCTTGCCTAACGCCGCGGCTACGTGCATCAAGCCGGAATCATTGCTGACCACTGCCTTGCATCTTGCCATTAAGTCTATGGCTTCGCCTAGTTTGGTTCTGCCACCAAAATCAATACACTGGTTTTTAGTGAGCTTGTTGATAAGCGACGTGACTGGAATATCTTTCTCCGAGCCAAATAGCCACACTTGCCAGCCTTTTACCAATGCATCATTGGCAACTTGGGCGTAATGTTCTGCTGGCCAACGCTTTGCTTCTCCGTATTCTGCTCCAGGACACAAGCCCAGAATATTGCCTGGAAGTGTTTCAATACCTAATTTGTCGAGGGTGGCTTCACCATTGAGTTTATTAGCAATCAATGCAGGCTCAGGGATGTTGTCGGGTAACGACTCATCAGGTGATAAACCAAGTGCCACAAAACGATCTACCGTGCGGGGGAGTAGTTTCTTATCCAGTGAGCGAATGTCATTAATCAGGCCATAACGCATTTCACCCAAAAAACTGGTGCGGCGTTTAATGCCAGCAGCCCAAGGCAAAATGGCCGATTTGAAAGAATTGGTGAGGATGATTGCTTGAGTATAGCCTGTGGACTTTAAACTACGACCAACTTTTACACGTTGCCAAAAAGCAAATTGTTTGTGCTGAAAAGGCAAGGCAATTGCTTGGTCCACTTCTGACATGCGGGTTAACAAGGGCAATGTCCAAGCAGGTGCCGCGACATCAATGCTGCAATTGGGGCGTATGTGCTTGAGCTGCTTGAACAAGCTTTGCGCAAGTACCATATCGCCCACCCAGGATGGACCTAATACCAAGATTCTGTCATTCGACATATTGCTTTACTGAGCCAGCTTTTTAATAATATTGCTAGTACTGCGACCCTCTACCACGTCTATCAGGGCGACTTTGCCACCCCATGATTTGACCTCAGCCCCTCCGACCACTTGCTCTTCACTATAGTCACTACCTTTAACAATAATATCTGGCTTGATGGCATGGATAAGGTTTAGTGGCGTATCTTCATCAAATAAAATGACAGCATCAATGGACTCAAGTGCAGCCAGCACGCGCGCACGGTCTTGCTCGTGGATAACGGGTCTGGTCGGGCCTTTTAATGCACTTACTGAGCGATCTGTGTTTAGGCCTAATACTAACTTATCACCCGTTTTGCGGGCGGCTTCAAGGTAGGTTACGTGTCCTGCATGGAGTAAATCGAAGCAGCCATTGGTAAATACGATTTTTTGTTTGTTGGCACGCCAATACTGAACGCGTTCTAATAGTTGCGGTAACCCGCATACTTTATCTGCTTGTTGCGCTGAGTTCTGTGAGGCCAACTCATTCACCAGGTCGTCACGGGTAATTGGTACAGTGCCTACTTTACCTACGACAATACCTGCCGCAATATTGGCTAGTTGCAAGGCTTGCTGGTGGTGCAAACCATGCACCAAACCAGCGGCTAAAGTTGCGATTACCGTATCGCCTGCACCTGATACATCAAACACCTGCTTTGCTGTGGCGGGAATATGTAAAGTCGCATTATCGTCAGTGACGGTAATGCCTTCTTCTCCGCGCGTAACCGCTAAGAACTGCAAGCCCAGTGATTTTCTTAGTTGATTAGCCGTACTTAAAATAGCAGCATTGTCGTTAATGTCCACAGAGCAAGCCTCTGCCGCTTCTTTTTTATTGGGGGTGAGTGCGGTTGCGCCTTGATATTTGCTGTAATCACGACCTTTGGGATCTACCAGCACAGTGATGCCCAAAACACGCGCTTGCTTAATCGTTTCTGCACATAGAGCGTTGCTGAGTACGCCTTTAGCATAGTCTGACAAAATCACAATCGCTGGTTTTTGCGCTAATTGTTTTGCTACCAGCGCCTGCAGTTCTGCGGTTTCATTGGTGCTAAAAGCAGTGTTGCTTTCTTGGTCTAGGCGCATCATTTGTTGATGGCCACCTAAAATGCGCGTTTTAGTAATGGTTGGGCGCTCGGCGGATTTAAAAACGGCCTGTGTATCAATACCAATATTGTTAATAATATCGAGTAAATCCTTGCCTTCTTTATCTTGCCCGATGCAACCAGCAATCCGTGTTGGGATACCCAGTAAAGCTAAATTTGCGGCTACGTTGGCCGCGCCGCCAGCCCGATCATTTTGTTTTTTTAGTAGCACGACTGGTACTGGTGCTTCAGGTGAAATGCGTTGAACATCGCCGATTAGGTAGCGATCTAACATTAAATCGCCAATCACTAGCGCCCATTTAGTGTTTTGTTGAAACTGATTGCGTACAACTTCTAGAAGCTGTGGCTGTATATCTGAAAATGAGGCTGTCATGGATTAGTCAGACTCCAGCATTTCACATAAGCTGTGACCAATCAAAATATGCGCTTCTTGAATGCGCGGCGTATCGCTTGAAGGCATGACCAGCTTGTAAGTGCAAATTTCTGCCAATTTCCCACCCGAGCCACCCACTAGAGCAACCGTAGTCGCACCAGCTTCAATGGCTGCTTCAATACCTTTCACCACGTTTTTACTGTTGCCTGAGGTCGAAATGCCAATCACCACGTCCAATGGGCTACACAATGCTTCAACTTGTCGTGAGAATATAAAGTCGTAACCGTAATCGTTGCCAACAGATGTCAATATGGAGGTATCTGTTGTAAGCGCAATAGCGGGCAAACCGCGACGTTCTTTTTTAAAGCGCCCGACAATTTCTGCCGCGATATGCTGGCTATCCGCCGCGCTACCGCCGTTGCCCATCAGTAAGATTTTGCCGCCACGCGCGATGCACGCGCGCAGTGCGTCTGCTACTTCACAGATGTTCGGAATCAGTCTGTCTAATTGGCTAATGACAGCCTGATGTTCGGCGATGGCAGTGCGTAGATATTGAATATTGTCCATTCGGTTGTCTCTATGTGTGTTTATGCGTATGGGTCTGGTTGCATTAAATAGTTTTGTACGTAATCACGTACTCCATCTTCTAAGCTATGGAATGCTTGGTTATAGCCTGCTGCCTTTAGTTTTGCCATATTGGCTTCGGTAAAATATTGATATTTACCATGTAAGTCTTGCGGCATGTCGATGTAGGTAATGGCAGGGGCTTTACCCATGCTCGTCATCACGGCTGTTGCTAAGTCTTTAAATGCACGTGCTTGCCCAGTGCCAATATTGTAAATGCCAGAAGCTGTGACATGTTGTACAAAATGTACGATGACTGCTGCCGCATCTTTTACATACACAAAGTCACGCAGTTGCATGCCATCTTCATAGCCAGCAACATGGCTCTTAAATAGCTTCATACTGCCTGTTTCAGAAAACTGATTAAATGTATGGAAGGCTACGCTCGCCATGCGCTCTTTGTGATATTCATTCGGGCCGTATACATTAAAAAATTTAAAGCCAGCCCAGCGTGGTGGTGTATTTTTTTGTGTCACTTGCTTAAGTGCCCACTGGTCAAAAAACTGTTTTGAGTAACCGTAGCCATTCAGTGGGCGCAATTGATTAATTTGACTTTCATCGTCGTCATAGCCTGCATCTCCGCTGCCATAGGTAGCAGCAGAGCTAGCATAAAAGTAGGGCACTTTTTGCTCAGTGCACCAGTTCCACAAAGCTTGACTGTAGCGGATATTGTCCTGCACCAGCTTATTAAAATCTCGCTCGGTAGTCGCGCTGATCGCGCCCATGTGGATGATGGCTTCCACGTTTTTTGCTGTGGCGAGAAAGTCGAACAGTTCGTCCTTGTCTAAGTAATTGACATATTCACGTTTGACCAAATTTTGCCATTGGTCTGGGTGGGTAATGCGATCAACAATCAGCATATCATCACGCTTTAACACGGTATTGATATGCCATGCGATCATGCTACCTATCATGCCCGCGCCGCCAGTAATAATAATCATTATGAGTTTTCCAAGCTAAGTTTCAGGCTAAATTCTAATAGTTCAGACAGATTTTAGTGAGATAAATTGTATATTGGGGTAATTGTTTAAAAATCCAGTGATGTGATATTTAGTGGCTCGCATCTAGTGCTTTGGCACGCAAGGCAGTCATTTCAGCTTGTTTTTTAGCCGTTTCATCATCCCATTCAGCGCTTACCCAACCTTGTAAGTTGTCTAAAGCAATTTCACACATGGCGTTTATCCACGACTCCCGCTCATTTAACGCGGGAATATATTGATACTCACCGCCACCATTACTTTGGAAAATATGTTTGCCTTCCATCGCAATTTCTTCAAGCGTCTCTAAACAATCACTCGAAAACCCTGGACAGATCACATCAATACGTTTAATTTTTTCTTTGCCTAATGACTCTAAAGTGCCTGCCAAGTAAGGTTTTAACCATTCTTGTTTGCCAAAACGTGACTGAAAGGCAATGACGTATTGGTCTTTGTTTAGCGATAAGGCTTCCGCCAGCAAACGCCCCGTTTTATGGCATTCACAGTGGTAGGGGTCGCCTTTCAGTAAATGAAACTTGGGTACCCCATGAAAACTCATCACTAGTTTCTCAGGTTTGCCATTAAGCGCCCAATGTTCACGCACGCTTTGTTCTAAGGCCTTAATATAGGCTGGGTGGTCATGGTAATTGCGAATGGTGCGAATCGCTGGCACGTTGCGCATTTTGAGTAAGACGCGCCAAACCGCATCTAGGGCGGATGCGGTGCTACTGGCTGCGTATTGTGGGTATAGCGGAAATACCAAAATTTTATTGCACTGTTGTGCGGTCAGTTTCTCGATCGCCAAAGCCATCGAAGGGTTGCCATAACTCATGCCTAGCTCAACTACATAGGGTGATTTAATGTGTTGACTTAAAAACCCTTGCAATAATTTAGCTTGTTTTTGTGCATGCACGAGCAAGGGTGAGCCTTCCTTGGACCACACCATGGCGTATTTTTCAGCAGACTTTTTAGGACGCGTGTTTAATATTATGCCGTTTAAAATAAACCACCAAATCGCTCGAGGAATTTCAATTACACGCGTATCACTCAAAAATTGCTTAAGATAGGGGCGTAAAGCCTTTGCGGTCGGTGCATCTGGCGTACCTAAATTAGCGAGTAAGATGCCAACTTTAGGCTGGTAATTATGATCAAATTTTGCGTCGGTTTTCATTTTGCCGTTTGTTTTTTTGCAACCGATTTTTTTAAAAACCAGTTTTTGCTTTTCAGGTGTTTACAGATCATCCAGTCTCGCGCCTGTCAGCGATTGAAAAATAAAGCTACTGAGTATGGCCTTGTTTTGTGCATTGAGTTCATTAAATTGCAGTGCAAATTTATATAGTTTCTCTGCCTCTTTTTCACTGTCTTTGTCATTAGGCTCGATCACTTTGCAGAGCAAGCTAGAATGCGTAAATGTTGTATTGTCGCCTGCAATATCCAGACGAAATGAGCATTCAATTATATCATTGATATTACCTGCTAATTGTTTTGCTTCAATCATCGCGCCACCCATGCTGAGATCTAGCATGCGACCTGTAAATAACTTTTCGGCAAGCGCAGGTGAGGTTTTATTACGCATGGAGGCAATGATGTTGGTGGTAATGCGTTGATTTTTCCTGAGTAAGCTGGCAAAAATTTCACGTGGGAATTTCAGATGCATATGTGGATAAGGCTTAGACATGACCGCTTCCACTATCGTATTAAAGCGATAAACATGTTTGCCGCTGAATAAACTGGCTGAAAAGCTTGCGTTCTCTTTTACGAGCAACATCTTTTCATCCACCATAGGCAAGGTACAGATGAGGCTAGCTTTATCTAATCCACCTAAATATTTTACAAAATATCTCGTGGCACCTGAGTTATCCGAAACTGGGTTGATTTGTATGGTTTCTCCAATTTTGAGTGGCTCCCTAAACTGATCAATCACCGTGGCTTTAGACTCTTCTGATAATGGCTCATTTTTATGTTTGGACATAACTTACTTTTATAATATTAATAGGAAGAAAGTGCGTTTGATAACAGTTTGGCAGTGATGTCGACGATAGGAATCACACGCTCATACGCCATACGTGTGGGACCAATCACGCCTAAGGTGCCGACTACTTGACCATCAGCTTCGTAGGGAGCGGTTACCATGCTGCATTCGTCTAAGGGTAAATAGCCTGATTCACCACCAATAAAAATTTGTATGCCTTCAGCGCGTTGACTGTTATCCAGCAATTGCATGAGTGAGGTACGGCGCTCAAAAATTTCAAATAATTTGCGCAAGGAGGTCACATTGGTTGATAAATCATCCACTTGCAATAAGTTGCGCTCACCTGAGATGACGACATCCTCATTGTTTTTCTGCATACCCTTACTGCTGGCCTCCATCGCGGCAGACATGAGTATCATCATGTCAGATTGCATTTGCTTAAGTTCGTCATGCAATTTGATTTGTACTTGTTCAAATGTACTGCCTGAATAGTGAGCGTTAAAGTAATTGGTGGCTTGCGTCAGCTCAGCAGGTGAATATGGCTTTTCAGCCAAAATAATACGGTTTTGCACATTGCCATCGGTAGTGACGATAATGACTAAAATGCGCTTGTCAGAAATCGGTAAAAATTCAAGGTGTTTAAATGCGATGTTCTTGCGTTTCGGCGTCATAACCACGCCAGCAAATTGCGTTAAGTTAGACAACATGCCTGCAGCTGAGGAGATTAGTTCCTGTGGGTTGGGGGATGATAGCTCAAATTGCAAGCGTTGAATTTCCTGGCTTTGCAGTGGCTGCACTGTAAGCAAGGTATCAACAAAAAAGCGATAGCCACGCTGTGTCGGGATGCGCCCCGCCGAAGTGTGCGGGCTGGCGATAAAGCCCAGTTCCTCTAAGTCAGACATGACATTGCGTATGGTGGCAGGACTTAAGTCTAAACCAGATGATTTTGAAAGAGTACGTGAACCGACAGGCTGACCATCGCTAATGTATTGTTCAACCAATGTTTTAAGTAATATTTGCGCGCGCTTATCTAGCATAGTGTTTTATACGACATATCATGGATGCTGTGTTAATAAATTATCAGTGAGCATGACAGATAGTGCAATCAAATTCTTTAAAAATACGCATAAGTCTGCATGCTTTCTCGCAACAATCCTAATGCTTAACCTGCTGAATTATGATTAAATGCAAGCCATGAAAAATGCATTTAAAACCATTGCGCTGATTGGTAAATACAAAAACCCAGAAATGCGAGATCAAATTCTCGCCATGAAGCATTATTTGCTTGATAGGCAGTTAGCTGTTTTCGTCGAAGAGTCTACCGCTAAAGATTGTGCAATTGAGTCTTGTGCTACCCTGCATATGGATGTGATCGGTGCGAATGCCGATCTTGCGATTGTATTAGGTGGCGATGGCACAATGTTGTCTGTCGCCCGCGCTTTAGGCAGTAGCAGTATTCCGCTCGTCGGGATTAATCGGGGCAGGGTGGGCTTTTTAACCGATATTAGCTCAGACCATATGCTTGATGCGATGGCGAGTATTTTGTCAGGTAAGTTCTTTATTGAGCAGCGCCCGATGTTGATGGCAAGCATTTTGCGGGCAGGTAAGGTGGTAAATCAAGGCGTTGCTTTGAATGATGTCGTCGTCAATAAAAATGGCATGTCGCGCTTAATTGAACTGGAAGTGCATATCGATGGCGATTTTGTGCATAGACAACGTTCTGATGGCCTAATTATCTCCACGCCCACAGGTACTACCGCCTACTCATTATCTGCTGGTGGGCCGATTTTGCATCCATCGGTTGATGCGCTGGCTATTGTGCCTATTTGCCCACACACCCTGAGTAATCGCCCGATTGCCGTGAATGGTACTAGCAAGGTTGAGGTGATTTTGATTGAGGCCGAAAGTGCAGGCGTACATTTTGACGGGCAAATGCTGGTGGATTTAGCCGTGGGCGACCGCGTGATTATTCAGCGTGCAGAAAAAGCGGTTGCTTTGCTACATCCAGAAGGGCATAGCCATTATGGCATGCTTAGAGAAAAGCTAAACTGGGGCTAACCATGAAAGCTTCGTCACATTACTTATGCAGCTTGATTTATGCGCTTTTTTTGGTTTAAAAGTTTTCATTTTAGAATTTTAATGATAATTAAAGTGGGTCAATAAGGACTATGTTACAAACCCTCTCTATTCATGATTTTGTGATTGTCGATAAGCTCGACTTGGAGTTTTCACGCGGCTTTACTGTGCTTACTGGCGAAACGGGCGCGGGCAAATCTATTTTGATTGATGCCTTGTCTCTGGCACTAGGCGCAAGAGGTGAGGGTGGCATCACGCGTGCAGGTTGTGAAAAAGCTGAAATTAGTGCGCAGTTTGATATTGCTACCTTACCAGCGCTACAAGCATGGCTTAATGAAAACGAATTGCCGAATGAAGATAAGCAACTGCTCGTGCGTCGTGTGATTTATGCAGATGGTCGTTCACGTGCTTTTATCAATGGTGTGGCCTGTACTATTCAACAACTGCGTGATGCGGGCGAATTTTTGGTTGATATTTATAGCCAGCATGCACATCACTCGCTACTTAAACCAGCATACCAGCGCCAAGTATTAGATGCCTATGCAGGTCAGCAAACACTAGCAGAATGTGTGACAAGTGCTTACAAAACTTGGTCTGCACTCCAGCAAAAAGTGGATGCTTACGAAAAAAATGCAGCGGCCTATGCAGATGAATTGGCTGAACTACGCGACCAAGTGCGCGAATTGGCGCAAGTCGCTCCCTCGCTCGAAGAGTGGGAGAGCTTGCAAGCCGAGCATACGCGCTTATCGCACGGTGCGTCCTTACTCACAGGTGCCGAGGAGTGCCGTCAGTTGTTAAGTGAGAGTGATTTAGCCGCATTGCAACAACTTAGTCAGATGCAAAGCAAGCTGCAACATATGGTTGAATATGATGCCAGCTTAATAGAGGCGGCAGATACGCTCGATTCAGCCATCATTCAATTAGAGGAGACTGACCGTTTCCTCAATCGCTATTTGCAGCGCACAGAACTAGACCCAGAGCGCTTCAACGAGGTTGAACTGCGTATACAGACCATTCACGGGATTTCCCGTAAACACCGCGTACGTCCTGAGGAGTTGGCTGAGCTATTGCAACGCTGGCAAACGCGCATGGCTGAGCTTGAGAGCTTTTCTAATGATGGTGACTTAGCAAAGCAAGCGATAGCTGCGCAAGCCGCCTATCAGCATCTTGCACAGCAACTTAGTGAAGCGCGTAGGCAGGCAGCATCGAGTTTAAGCGATAAAATTACCGTAGAAATGCAGCGTTTATCTTTATCGGGTGGTAAGTTTGAGGTGGCATTAGCGCCACAAGAGGCAGCGTCGACAGGCTTAGAAAACATTGAGTTTTTGGTGGCTGGCCATGCAGGCGTTAGCCCAAGATCGCTGGCAAAAGTGGCATCTGGTGGCGAGTTGTCTCGTATTAGTTTGGCTATACGCGTGACCACGGCAAGCCAGGGTGAAATCCCCACGATGATATTTGATGAAGTCGATGTTGGCATTGGTGGTGGTGTTGCAGAGGTGGTCGGGCAGCTACTTAAGCAGCTGGGGGCAAATCGCCAAGCTTTAGTCATTACTCATTTACCTCAAGTGGCCGCGCAGGGCTTGCATCACTTTAAAGTCAGTAAATCACAGCAAGATGGTCAAACCATTAGCCGTATTGATGCTTTAAATACCAGTGAGCGCATATATGAAATTGCACGTATGCTGGGTGGTGTGGAAATCACTGAGACAACGCTAAACCACGCTAAAGAAATGTTAAGTTAAAGATTTGAGATCGCCTCACGCGCTCACAAAAACCTTAATCCCCATTGCACGTATACGCACAGCTAAAGCCTCTAACCACGCCACAGGCAACTGACTCAATCTAGACGCCTCAGCTTGCATAGAGGGACGCGCCAAGCCATATAAATGCACGCCTTGAATGTTTGTTGCTACTTGTTGCAAACATGCGAGATAGGCTTGAATATCTGCTTCTGAAGGCACGATGTCGTCCATTGCAAAAAAACAACTTTGCACGAAGGTAGGGCAAACTTCAGAGCACTTGATGAGTCGTTTTAAATGGGTTTGTGGTGATAGCGTAACGTCATTGGTACGACTAATCGCTTCCTGCGACCCCGCATCCAACTTAAACCATACTTCTCCATTGCACTCTGCAAGTATGCGCAGGCTCTCAAGTATGGTTGGTTTATCGATTAAGCTGCCATTGGTAATTAAACGTACTTTTATCTTGCCTAGTAAATTAGTGGTGATTAACGCATTTTTGACAATTTCAAGCGCAGCGGGAAACTCTTTTGCGCTCGTAGGCTCACCATTGCCTGAAAAAGCAATGTCTTGCAAATGGCGGTCACCTTCGGCGACATAGCGCAACATAAAATCACCATGCAAAACTTGATCTAAAAAGCTGGTTAATTCGTGCTGCAGTAAATCTAAGTCAATCGGAGGAGGCGTGCCACGCGTCAAGTTTGGCACTTGGCAATAGACGCAGCGCCAGTTACAAGCGTTGTTAATATTGAGATTAATGCCGATTGATACGCCACCAGCACGTCGTGAGACCACGGGATAAACATATTTCAAGCCGCTCACATCGCGGTTATGGTCTGATACAACGAGATATTTTTCTGAAGTCATGCGCTTGGCTATGAGTGACCTTAAATGTCAATTTATGCAATGGTGAATAAAATTTGAAATAGAGCCAAACGAAATGGGTAGCTTGGTCAACTATCCATTTTTCGTTTGTAATGACTTAACTCTCAAGCCTAGTTATTTTGATTTATGCGGGCAAGGACTTTTCGCGCAATCTGCATAAATATAAAGAGAGTGCTCTCGAATTTTAAAGCCGCGGTCGCTAGCTGCTTTGTGTTGTAATTTCTCAATATTCTCATCACAAAACTCTTCAACTCGACCGCATTGCATGCACACGATATGATCGTGATGACCACCTTGGTTTAGTTCAAATACCGCTTTACCGCTTTCAAAGTGGTGGCGCACTAGCAAGCCGGCTTGCTCAAACTGCGTTAGTACACGATACACGGTGGCGAGGCCAACATCTTCGCCTGTGGTCAGTAAAATTTTGTAAACATCTTCAGCCGATAAATGGCGCTCTTGGCTGTTCTCAAACAGGCTCAAGACTTTCAGACGTGGCAAAGTAGCCTTCAATCCTACATTTTTTAACTCTTCGGGGTCACGCATACTCATAAGAACTCACTATTTAGAAACGTCTGCATCATGGTATATTAGCGCTATTTTCCAACAAAGTCATGGCGATGAACAATAAAAGAGTATTTTTTGCGATTTTTGCATTTTCAACATTATTTTTAGCAGCGTGTGGTTCTACACTTCCAACCCTTAAACCATACCATGTAGAAGTGCAGCAGGGTAATGTGGTTGATGAGAAAATGATGGCGCAACTGCACCCAGGCATGACCAAGTCTCAAGTACGTTATATTTTAGGTACTCCTTTGATTCAAGATAGTTTTCATCAAAATCGCTGGGATTATTTTTATCAAATCCGTCAAAATGGAAAAATTAATGATCAACGCCGTATTATTTTAGATTTTGAAAATGATGCGCTCAAAAGTATTCGTGGGGATGTGGTACCTGCAGGTTCTTCTGCTGCATCAGGTGATGTACCGATGGCAACTTTATCAAGCGAAACAAAGCCAGCGGCTAAACAGGCAGATGAAAAGAGTGTTTGGGATCATTTGAAGTTTTGGGGCGATGACACAAAGCCTGCTACCAAAGCTGAACCAAAACCGATAGTCGAAACGAAGCCTGCAGTAGAGCCTAAGCCTGTCGTAGTGACAAAGCCCAGTGAAGCTAAGCCCAGTGAAGCTAAGCCAGATGATACTAAATCAGAGAATATCAAGTCACAGAGTAATGGTGCTAACGATGAGCCGAATCTTTTTGAGCGCATGTTAGAAAAAATTGGATTTTAATTATCCCAAATTATTAAAATTAACTTAAATTTAAAGAAAATATAAATGTTAAAAGTAGTCATTGTAGGTTGTGGTGGCCGTATGGGCCATGCCTTATTAGAAGGTGTGTTTGCTGATAGCGAGTTGGTATTGCATGCGGCCTTAGACCGTGCGGATAGTCCTCAAATTGGACGTGATGCTGGTGAGCAGTTTGGCAAAGTGAGTGGCGTAAAAATTAGTCATGATGTTGATTCGGCGTTGCAGGGCGCCGATGTATTGGTTGATTTTACTCGTCCAGAGCCTAGTCTCGCCTATCTTCATGCCTGTGAAAAGCATGGTGTAGCAATGGTCATTGGTACGACAGGATTTTCTGCCGAAGGCAAACTAATGATTCAGCATGCGAGTGAAAAGATCGGCATTGTATTTGCGCCAAATATGAGCGTGGGCGTAACTTTGCTGATTAATCTGGTACAAGCCGCTGCTAAAGTATTGAACGAAGGTTACGACATTGAAGTGATTGAGGCGCATCATCGTCATAAAGTGGATGCGCCATCAGGGACAGCTTTGCGTTTGGGTGAGGCCGCAGCTGATGCACTGGGACGCAATTTGGATGAGTGTGCAATTTACGGGCGCGAGGGTGTAACAGGTGAGCGTAACCCTAACACCATCGGCTTTGCAACAGTGCGTGGTGGCGATGTGGTGGGCGACCATACTGTCTTGTTTGCTGGGATAGGCGAGCGAGTTGAGTTAACGCATAAAGCCAGCAGTCGCGCGACTTTTGCCTTAGGTGCATTACGCGCCGCTAAGTTTTTGTCGACTAAATCGACTGGTTTGTTTGATATGCGTGATGTCCTTAATCTAAGCTAGTTTTAGTTGCAAACTATCAGTGGTTTATGCCTAGCCACTGCTTACTACAAGGCGGTTTTGCAGTATGTTGAAGGTGTTTAAATCAATAGCGGTTAGAGACTTTTTAAGTTTTAGCAAAACTTGGCACGTTTTGTTATTAATGGTTACGCTGTTAGTAGGGGTGTTTTTAACGGCTTACGTGGTGCAAAATGAAGACGCCGAAATGCGGGATAATTTAGTCACTTATGCCAATACCATAGAAAGCTCTATTGACTGGCGTCCTTTTCAGGAGATACTCAATACTGATCCCAATCAACTTAAACCCAGCGATTTAAAAGAGTTAAATAAACAGTTGAATGAGGCTTGTCTTGCCAACCGCGATTGTCATTTTATTTACTTGCTCTACCTCGAAAATAATCAAGTTAAGTTTTTACTAGATGCAAGCCCTCAACCCCCCTCAGAAATTTCTCAGCTATGGGAAGTCTTTGTAGAGGCTACGGATGTTTTAAAACACTCTTTAGTCAAACAGTCTTACCTTGTAGAGGGTCCTGTTACCGATCACTGGGGGACTTGGGTCAGTGCTCGGGTGCCAGTAAGAGTAACTGTAAATACCAAGCATTTTGTTCAACTGAGTGTCGATGTTGCTGTACATGGGTGGGAGATGCGCCTAGTTAAAAAAGCGTTAGTACCCATTGCATTTACCTTGGTGTTTTTAGGCGTATTAATTTGGCTCGTCCGCCAGAATAAGCAAAGAGAGCAGTTACTGGCTCAATTATTTACATCAACTACTGCATTAGAAGTGATGGCGAATAATGATGATTTAACGGGGTTACCTAATCGGCGCTTGTTAGAGGACCGCATGGTACAGTCGCTCAAGGCGGCGCGCCGAGGCAATCATATGGCCGCTGTATTGTTTCTGGATTTAGACTTTTTTAAAGTGGTGAATGACACCTACGGACACCCTATAGGAGATGAACTACTTAAAATGGTGGCTAAGCGTTTAATTCATCTTTTACGCGTTGAAGATACCGTGGCACGTATCGGTGGAGATGAGTTTGTGATTTTGCTGCCCAATCTGAGTGATCAGTCACAAGCTGAACTGATTGCAGAGAAGATTATCGCAGAGCTTATTAAACCGTTTGAAATCAGTACACTTACCTTGCAAATAGGTGTGAGCGTGGGGATTGCGGTGTATCCAGATTATGATTCAAATGAAACAAACCTCATTAAACATGCTGATAGTGCGATGTATGTAGCCAAACGTCAGGGCCGTAATTGCTATGCTTTCTATAAAGACAATCTTTCAGTCATAGAAAGTTAGCGATCAGCCTCATTAAGTCTTTAGGGTTTAAACCTTTGCTTACAGACTAAAAATATTTAACGCACCTCCACCAGGTGCTGCATTCCATTGTTTGAGATCTCGATAAGCGCCTGCTGCCCCAGCGCCTTCCTCATCTCTAGTTAATCCTAGGTTAATGGCAATTCCCGCCCAGCCACCAATGCCTGACAACACCCCCACATATTGTTTACCTTGGTGCAGATAGGTAAAGGGATTGCCGACGATGCCTGAACCTACCTGGTATTGCCATAGTGCCTTGCCAGATTTTGCATCAAGTGCTTTAAACCATCGGTCTAATGTGCCGTAAAAAATAAGGTCTGAGCCAGTAGCTAATACGCCACTCCAGATTGAGTAGTTCTCTTTGTTATACCATTTCGCTTGGCCCTTGTAGCCATCCCAAGCCATAAATCCGCCAGTAACGCCATCTGGTCCAGGGTGCATGGCGAGCGCTGCCCCTACCCAAGGCTGGCCTGCTACATATTTTGATTCTGCGATATCCATATCCATACATAAGTGGTTCATCGGCACATAAAATAGCTGTGTTTTAGGCGAATATGCAGCGGGTTGCTGATCTTTGACACCAAGCGCAGCTGGGCATATGTTCTTTGTTACGTTGTCTACATGTGTTGCATATTGAGGCGTTTTTTGTGGAACACCAGTGGCTAAATCAATACTACTTGCCCAATTCACAAATGGGTGCATTTTGTTGGCAACTAACAAGGTGCCATCTTGGCGGTCAAAGGTATAAGCAAAACCATTACGGTCAAAGTGGGTAGCTAACTTTTTGTGTTGGTGATCCCATAAAATGATCTCATTGATACCGTCATAATCCCACTCATCATGTGGTGTCATCTGGTAGCCCCATTTAGCCATGCCCGTATCAACATCGCGGGCAAAAAGGGTCATTGTCCACTTATTGTCCCCAGGTCTAACATCGGGGTTCCATACGGATGGATTGCCTGTACCGTAATAAACGAGATTAAGTGATGGGTCATATGAAAACCAGCCCCAGACGGGGCCGCCACCATGTTGCCAGCCATCGCGAGTAGCTTGCGGCTTAAGCCAAGATTTAATGCCTAGATCACGCTCAGGATATTTCAGTTGGCTTTTGGGCAGAGCCTGAAATGAGCCACCCTCCTTATTGCCGCCATTTACATCCGCATAAACAGAAAGTGCAGAGTAGTGTGGGTTGGCTTGGTTAAAGTCATCGCCGATTAACACCTCTTTATCAGAGCCTGTGCTATAGGCTTTCCATACCAGTGCACCATCTTTTAGGTTGTACGCGGCAATAAAGCACCGTACACCAAACTCGCCGCCACTACACCCAGTCAGTACCTTGTCTTTAATAACGTGTGGGGCATTGGTATTGCTGGCCCCGATTAACGGGTCGTTGACTTTTACATCCCAGATTTTATGACCAGTTTGAGCATCTAGTGCAACTAAAATACCATCATTTTGCTGTAGGAAAATCTTATCATCGCCATAGGCCAAACCTCGGTTTACCGTGTCACAACATAGTAACGCCTGCGTGCTTGGATCCTGCTTAGGGAAGTAAGACCACACAATCCTTTGCTCATGGTTTAAATCAAGCGCATACACATTGTTAGGGAATGGGGTATGCACATACATAATATTGCCAATCACCAGAGGAGAACCCTCGTGCCCGCGATTGACTCCAGTAGAAAATGACCAAGCCAACTTGAGTTTTTTGATGTTAGTTTGATTAATCTGTTTTAGGCGACTAAATCCTGTGTTGGCATAATCCTTACGCTGGCTTGCCCACTGCGCATCGTCTCGCATGATGCTTTGCAATCCATTAGCGGCTAACGCCTGAGGCGCATATACCGATAAAATTACAGCACTGAAAAAGGCTAAACGCTTACAAGCTAAATTAAGGTCACCATGCATCTTTTTAACTTAACCTTTTCCCAGCATTGCCCTAATTTGTGCCATTTTCTCTTTTGCCATTTCTTTACTTGCGGCAGGGTCCTGATTCACTGCACCAAAATGCTTTACATCATCTGCTGGCAGCTCCTCTATAAAACGGCTAGGCTCGCAGGCTTCAGATTCTCCTGCGCGTTTACGTTTGCGGCACCATGAAATATTCAACGATTTTTGCGCACGCGTAATACCCACGTACATGAGGCGGCGTTCTTCCTCTACCTTGCCAGTGTCTATGCTTTCTCGGTGTGGCAGGATGCCTTCCTCGCAGCCGATTAAAAATACGTGTCCAAACTCTAAGCCTTTGGCTGCATGCAGGGTGGAAAGTTTCACTGCATCAGGCTCTCCATCGTCTTTACCTTCTAGCATGCTCATCAGTGAAACCATTTGCGTGAGTTGTAACAGGTTACGGCCATCATCTTCGCCAGCTGTACCATCGCCTTTCTTGGTGAGCCATGCAATAAAATCCAGCACATTTTTCCATTTGCTTTCGGCGGGCTTGGGGTCCTCAGTGTCGTATAAATAGGTCTCGTACTGAATAGCGTTCATCATGGTTTGTAGTAGCTCCCCTGCAGGGTCTTTTGTCGCACGTTCTTGCAATTTGCCTATAAATTGGCAAAACATGAGTAGGTCTTCAAGCTGACGTGCGCCGAGTTCGCTTTGAAAGTCCCCCTCGTAAGCTGCGGCAAATAGCGACATATTATGGATACGGGCATAATCGCCCAAACGTTCCAGCGTGGTGCTACCTATCCCTTTTTTAGGAGTAGTTGCTGCACGAATAAACGCGGGGTCATCATCTTCATTGGCGATCAGACGTAAATAGCTGACGATATCTTTAATCTCGGCTTTATCAAAATAGGATTGTCCGCCCGAGATGGTATAAGGGATTTTGTGGTTACGTAAATGCTGTTCCAATATACGCGCCTGGTGGTTGCCACGATACAAAATGGCATAGTCGCGGTGTTCTGTGCGGTGTTCAAATTTATGCGCCATTAGCTTCATCACTACAGATTCCGCTTCGTGTTCTTCATCCCGCGCCGCAGAAATTTGTATGGGGTCACCAGTGCCTAGCTCGCTCCATAGTTGCTTTTCGAACAACTTTGGATTGTTGGCGATGACTTGGTTGGCCGCGCGTAAAATGCGCACGGTGGAGCGATAATTTTGCTCCAGCTTAATCACTTTTAATCGTGTGAAATCTAGTGTCAGTTGACGTAAGTTCTCAACATCGGCACCACGCCAGCCATAAATCGCTTGGTCATCATCGCCCACGGCTGTGAAGTTGCCCGCGATGCCTGTCAGTTGCTTGACCAATTTATACTGGCAAGCGTTGGTGTCTTGGTATTCGTCAATCAGCAAGTATTTAAGTTTGCGCTGCCACTTGTCTAGCGCTTCGCGGTGCTGATCAAATAACTCAACAGGCAATTTAATTAGATCATCAAAATCTACCGCTTGGTAGGCTCTCAGGGTTTGCTGATAGAGCAGATAGACTTTAGCTGCCGCGTGGGTAAGCTCTTCATCTGCTTGCTTTACGGCTTGGTCTGGTGTGATAAGTGCATTCTTCCAGCCAGAAATCTGCCATTGCGTTTTACGTAATAATTGCTTGTCTGTCGTCGCTAGAATATCAGCCAGAATTTTAAAGCTATCGGCTGAGTCCAGAATTGAAAACTGCTTCTTATAGCCCATTAAGTCAGCTTCTTGGCGCAATATCTGCATACCTAGTGAGTGAAATGTAGCAATGGTTAGCCCTTTAGATGACTTACCTTCGATCAGATGCCCAACCCGCTCTTGCATCTCGCGTGCGGCTTTGTTGGTAAATGTGATCGCGGCAATCTCTTTTGGTAAATAGCCGCACTTTTCGATTAAATAGGCAATTTTTTGCGTAATTACGCGGGTTTTACCACTACCTGCACCTGCAAGTACGAGCAAAGGACCATCCAGATATTTTACGGCTTCGCGCTGTGGCGCGTTGAGGGTATTGAGCATTCGGAACTAACGACTAAAAACTAGGGTTGAATTCTATCGTTTAAGGCTGTTACTTGCTATCAATTCATGGCATATTTCGCTTATGATGAATCAAATGCAGATTGTGCAACATACACAACTACTGGCAGATAGCTACGCTAGTCTGACGGGCAAGCCTTTAATTGATGGGTTAAACACTAGTATTACTCAGCAAGATTGCGCGGATTTGTTGTGGAATGCACCCGTTGCTATTGTTTCGCATGGTATTGAGCCTGATCCTGTTTTTAATTACGGCAATGCACTTGCGCTCAGGTTGTTCGAATATAGTTGGGAAGCATTTACACAATTGCCATCGCGCTTTTCTGCAGAAGCAGACCAGCGCGAGGCACGTGCAGAGTTGCTTGAACAAGTATCACGATATGGTTTTTTTGATGGATATCACGGGGTCCGAGTTAGTCAACATGGTAAAAAATTTAAGATATTAGATGCTACTATTTGGAATGTATTAGATGCGAATGCGGTAAAACACGGGCAGGCCGCCATTATTCGCGATTATAGAGCTGTTAGTTAAAGTCAGTAAATCAGCCAGACTTTTTAAGTGGTGTTTAGGTTACCTTCTATTTAGTGCAATTACATAATGACAACTCAAACGATACTAAATTATAAAAAACAAATTATTGCGCCTTTTCTAAGTTCATCCATGATTTTAGCGGTGGCGTTGCTTTCGCTCATTTACGTAAGTTTTCATCTAGTAAAAATCAGTAAGCAAGACGATCAAATTGACCGTATTCAATCAGAAATTTTATTGCTGGAAAATGCAGTAGTGAAAACGGAGGCTGGGCAGCGCGCTTTTCTGCTGAGTAATAATCAAGCTTTTATTGCCAACTTCGAACGAGGACAACGTGAGGTTCTTCGTATTTTAATTGAAATAGAAGCGCAACTTAACCAAAGTAAACGTATTGATGAAGATGGTTTGGGGTTGAAACTTAAGTTAGAATTTCAACAGATTAAGCGTTTCATTTTTGATGACCTACATAATATGGATGTTATGGTGAAGTCGCAAGTGAGCGCAGGTAAGCCAAGTTTAAGAGCAGGGGATCAGCTCATCGATATGCATTTATCTAATGCGATTGACGACAAGCTTAGTCTTACAAGAAATCTATTAAACCAACAAAAAGATAGTATCCATCAGGAAATCGAGCACGCGATTAAAAAGGCAATGTGGGTGGTAGTGACCTTATTGGTTGTGATTGTGGGGATTTTATTTTCAGGGTATAGGCGCACCATTCATTTGTTTGAGTTAGCCGTTACCTCTAAAAATGCTGCGGATGAATTCAGTCATGATGCTTATCATGATGCATTGACTAAGCTACCTAATCGTCGATATTTTGAAAAGCATCTGACGTCGGTATTTTTACACGCCAAACGCAGTCAACAATCTGTTGCGCTGTTATATTTGGATTTAGATGGCTTCAAGCGTATCAATGATGATTTTGGCCATGATACAGGTGACGAAGCATTAATCTATGTGACGGAGCAACTCAAACCAGTATTAAGAGAGTCAGATTTTTTAGCAAGGTTAGGCGGTGATGAGTTTGCTGTTGTTGTGCAACATGAGTCTGAACTGTCCGATTTAGAAGGTTTGACGTATCGCATAATTGCTTGCTTTGATGAGCAGTTCTTAGCAAACAGCCATTTGTGTAAGTTGGGGGTAAGTATTGGTGTCAGCAGTTATCCTGCCCATGTAGATAGTGTCGAAGCCCTGATTAATCAAGCAGACAGCGCCATGTACCAAGCTAAACGTACAGGTAAAAATCGTGCGATATTTATTTGATTGAGATGCAGATGATTTTTAATTAGTCACCATTAACCCCTAAGCTCTTCAATTTGAACTTCAGTGAACTTATATACAATACATTCTAAATACATGTACTATTTAAAAGCTTGGAAGCAGTTTGAAATAGTGGCAATTTTTCATGAAATTAAAATTAAGCAAGGTTTTGTGCGTACTTACACCATTGCGCATGGGCTGTTACTAAGAAGTTTTCGTCGATTTTGCCTTCTCTTAATTTGTTAGCAAACTCGTACTAATGTCTTAGTGATGGGTAGTATTTAGAAAATATTATGTTTCTGAAGATTAATGCTTGAATATAAATTAAAAATAATTCGCCCAGTCCTTATTTCATCACTTATCTTAAGTGTGAGTTTCGTTGCGTTTTTTTATAGCACATATCACTTTGTACAAATGACTAATATCTCAAATAGTATTGATGATATCAGGTATCAAATTATCAAGTTGCAAAATGTGGTCGTTAACACTCAAGCTGCTCAACGAGGTTATTTGTTGACTAATAATATGGTCTTCGTTAACGATTTTGAGGCTGGGCGGCGGGAAATAGATCAATCAATCACTGCACTTGATCATATGCTGGCAGATTCTAAAATCATGGTGGCGAGTTCGCTGCAAAAAGTTAAGCAGCTCATCGATCAAAACCTCAATAACTTGAATACGGCCATACAGATAGAGATGAACTCAGGGGCCTATTCCCCACATCTAAACTCTTCTAAGGTGAGTATAAATATAGCGGCGCTAATCTCTGCAGAACTTGCTCAGATTGATGATAGTTTAAAGCAAAGAAAAATCACGATTCAAAAAAAGATTCATAACGCCATGAAAATAGCTGTGGGCGTTATAACTTTTTTAATTGTTAGTATCATCGGTGTACTTGTCAGTGGTTATCGGCGTACTGTTGATTTATTTGAAATTGCTGTTAAGTCGCAGCAGGCCGCAGAGAGCTACAGCCATGACGCTTATCATGACTCTTTAACAGAGCTACCCAATCGCAGGTACTTTGATACTCACTTCAAAAGCGTTGTCTCCTTGGCACGCCGCAATAAACAGAGTGTCGCTTTGGTTTTTATAGACTTAGATGGATTTAAACTGATTAATGATCAATACGGGCATGATGCAGGGGACGCCGCACTTCATTATTTTGCTAAACAATTAAAGCCCATTTTAAGAGAGTCCGATTTTCTGGCAAGGTTGGGAGGCGATGAATTCGCTATCGTTATTCAGCAACAAGTTGATCGTAATGCGGTCGATATTTTAGCCAAGCGTATTATTGCTGGCTTGCAAAAGCCCTTTGACGCTGATGGGCATACCTGCCAGTTGGGAGCAAGTGTTGGTGTAAGTTTGTATCCTAAAGATGGCACTAATGTTGTAGAGCTTATGACAGCAGCGGATAGCGCTATGTATCAAGCCAAGCGAACAGGCAAAAATAGAGTGGTTTTTGCTTAAATGTACTGACTTAGGACAGATTGTCGCCGTCTTGATTGTCTTCCTCAGGCTCTATAGTAGAGGCTTCTTGCTGGGTATTTGTTGGGCTGGTCGCAATCATCTCACTGCGACTCTGTGGTGTTTCTAAACTAATACGTCCAATTGCGCCCGAGCGATAGTCCACTAAAAATGCCATCGCGGTTTTTTCCATATCCCATTCGCCACCTTTTAAACGATATGCGCGGCGCTTAGCAATCGCTTCTAATAAATCAACGCCATCCATTTCACTGACATCTGTTTTATAACGGGTGTTAAGTAATGCTGGATATCGTTTGATTAAGATATTAGCCAGAAAAATCGCGACATCTTCATCAATCACAGCGTTACGGCCAATGGCATGGCTGGCCGCGAGCATGTAGCCATCAGTTTCATAAGCGATTTTTGGCCACATCATGCCAGGGGTATCGGTAATGCTCATCAGCGGACTTAACTCGAAACGCTGTTGCGATTTAGTCACCGCTGGTTCATCCCCGACTTTTGCAATACGGCGGTTGAGTAGGGCATTCATCAACGTGGATTTTCCTACGTTGGGAATACCCATAATCATCATGCGAAGCGGTTTGATCGGTGAATCACGGTGTGGTGCTAATGCTTTGCAGAGGTTAGGGATTTTATTCGCGTCGCCAGGCTTTTTGCATGAAAGGGCAACTGCTTTAACATTGGGTTGTTTGTTAAAGTAATTTAGCCATGCTTGCGTTGCGGCAGGGTCGGCTAAATCTGCCTTGTTTAAGATTTTTAGGTTAGGGCGTTGTCTAAACAGCCTTAACTCCTCAATCATCGGGTTATGGCTAGCTTCAGGAATACGCGCATCTAACACTTCGATGACCACATCGATATATTCCATAGTTTCCGCTGCTTTTTTGCGCGCAGAGGTCATGTGTCCTGGATACCACTGAATAGCCATGTAGGTTCTAACGTTAAATCAATCGCTTATTTTAACATTGCTTAGTCTTTTTCGTCTGTAAGTAATAGCGGCGTTGCGCTTTTTAAGTCGGATCAACACAGAATATGGCTCATATAGGTTAAAATCTAGCCATGAGTATCATTCCAGAAATAAAACCCAATCAATCAATCGAGTTGCTCAAAGAGCTACATATTCTCACACGGGAAGGCAAGCTCAATCAGGATACCCGTCGTAAGCTCAAGCAGGTTTATCACTTATATCAATTTATAGAACCGTTGCTAGAAGAATTGATGCAAGGCGGTAATCAGCCAGTTTTGGTTGATCATGGGGCAGGTAAGTCATACTTAGGCTTTATTTTGTATGATTTGTTTATGAAGCAACAAGTGGGCGGAAAAGTCATCGGCATTGAAACCCGTGCGGATTTGGTGCAAAAGTCTCAGTTATTGGCGCAAAAACTTGGTTTTGAGCGCATGCAGTTTGAGCATTTAAGTGTTGAGCAAGCAACGAAGTCTACAGCGCTTCCAGAGCAGGTGGAAATTGTCACTGCACTACATGCCTGCAATACCGCTACAGATGATGCCATACAGTTCGGTTTAGAGAAAAAGGCGCAGTTTATGGTGCTGGTGCCATGCTGTCAGGCCGAAGTAGCTGAAGTGATGCGCAAAAATAAGAGTGCCTCGTTTTCCAAAACACCACTATCTGAAATTTGGCGCCATCCCATCCATACACGCGAGTTTGGCAGTCATCTCACCAATGTGTTGCGATGCTTACAACTTGAAGCACATGGCTATCAGGTCACTGTGACAGAGTTGGTGGGCTGGGAGCACTCAATGAAAAATGAGTTGATTATTGCAAAATACAAGAACACCCCTAAGCGCGAGGCAAAAAACAGATTAATCAATATTTTACAAGAGCTTAACTTGCAAGAGTTGAGTGTAAGGTTTAATGTTGAGACCTAACTAAAAGAAAAATTAGATTAATTTGTCTTAAATACTAAATATTTTGGTTAAAAAGCCGTAATAAATATTGAGGATAATCTCAGTTGTTTATTTAGGGGAATAAGACCATGAAGTTTTTTAATAGTGTTAACTTTGATCTTTTTAACAAACCTCAATTGGTCTCCGCAAAAAAAGAGATTGCAAACGCGACTGAGGAGTCTCTTATTGATGCTTATGGGGTAGGTGCTGCTATGCCAGCAGATATTGTTGGTTTTGTCTTTGCACCAGATCATCATATTGAGGGCTTATACGAGTCAACATCGGTTTAATTTCTTCGGTTTATTTTAACTTAAGGTGCAATCAAGTACATTGAACGTTATGTACTTCTCCTGATAGGGTGTCAAAGCCTTCACCAATATAGCTTTTACGCTGACTCCTCAGCACTAGCTATTCAGATATATCTTTTCATTGAATACGTGTGAGCCATTTTTATAAGCTCAATTGGTGCATTAGGCTAAATAGCTGGGTTGTGTTTAATTTAGGTCAACCTAAAAGCTTTAGCTTCGTTGTACAGTTGAACACGTAGTATTTGAAAAAGTGTTTAGTTTAAATTTAATTTAGAGGGTTGAAATGCATAAATTATTATCAGTTTTATTCGTAGCGGTATTTTCAGCAGTATCTTTTTCAGTTTTAGCTGCCACTGACACCATGTCAGCAGCTGCCTCTGCGGAATCTCCATCCAAAACTGCAGCGCATAAACATAGCTGTCATCGTCATTGCTGCTGCCATCACCATCATGCTAAGCAAAAAGTGAAAAAAGATGATGCAAAAACTGAAGTAGCGCCAGCTGAAACTAAATAGTATTTGATGACTCTGACAAAAGCGCCCCAATGTGGGCGTTTTTTGTTTAGCTAAGTAAGTTGTTGATTTGCGTAATATTAATTTCCATAAAATAGCGACTGTTGATGAAAAACTCCACCCCTGTACTTTTTAACTTTGTTGTGATCTCGATAGCAGTGTTTTTACTATCGGCCTGTCATCATTATCATGCCTTGGATTCTGCCAAGAAAGCTAAAATGGTGAGTGAGTTAATTACTAGCTCAGACGAGTGTGCGGTTTATAAAAAACAGTTGACCTCATCGACTATGGACGATGATTCAATCGATGATGTTTATCAAAAGGCGATGAGTGCTGGCTGCGTCAAGAAAGATATTTAATGTTTTTATTATCATAGACGATCATGATGGCAGCCGCGGCAGTGGGTTATCTGGCACAGCCATAGTGCTTTAACTGCGTCTAGACGGCGGCCAGTATTTTTGCATCTCTATAAATAAAAATGAGGCAGACCACGTTACTAATACTAGCCCTGTTAGAGCTTCCACACCAGTCAAATACCTTGAATAACCCTCTGCTACAAGGTCACCATAACCTACTGTGGTAAATGTGATAAACGACAAATAGACGCAATCTAAAAATAACGAGACATCCCCAGTGCGTGCCCCCACAAGGGTGCCCATCCCCTTAATTTGCAATGTACCGTAGTAGCCAACCGCAAATATCCATATTTCGATAACATGGCACACAAAAATAACACAAACCCCTAAAAGCACTCGGTAGCGTGGCGTAACTACTTTTAGTGTAGGCAAAAACTTGGCTAAGTGATATAGCGCTTCGTAATGCAAAAGAATGGTGATGGTGACCAGCATAGCATTCAAAACAAAAACCAATGTGAACTGCATTATCTGTTCATCGTGTAGTGTTTGGGAGAGGGCGCAAAGTTAAGGCGAGCTTTACGATTTATGGGCTTTAACGAGTATGCGATAAAGTTCATCTTTTAACTGTAGCTTTTCTTTTTTAAGGACTTCAGTTGCTTCGTTGGTGCTAATTTCAATGTTTGCCTCAATGTTTTTGATTTTTTGGTCAATGTCATTGTGCTTGTCAAACAAGTGAACAAAGTGCAAATCACTTTGTTTAAGCTGAGAAATTAAATCGCGATACTCTGGAAACATATTAACCCCATGAAATTGTGAATGAATGCTTTATTCTACGCGTCTATTTTTTAAACATCTTCAAAACATGAGGTGTTGTTGATTCATATCAAGTTAAGTGTATTATTAGGTATGACTTATCCATTTCTTATTATCTATTTTGTTTCATTAGGCATCTGCTCGTTTTCGACTATATATAAAACCACGTGTTTTTATAATATGAAATGTAAGCAGATTATGAGCAATATGTTTTGGTCACTTATCCCTGTGATGAACACGTTTAAGTCTATTTTGTGGATTGCCTCTTTGATAGTTGATTTGGTGAAGAGGCATCCGCAAAGGCGCTAGGTGAGGCTGTTTACCATTCAGGTTCATTTGATTTAGGCAACTCTATTCCGAGTTGTATATTGATGTTGCTTAAAATATCGGGGGCAGTAAGTACTTTAAAAAATGCGCCATCATTATCTGCGCGCTCTTCTAGTACCTGACACTTTTCGTAGATTTCACCGCGTAATTTTTGCATAGACCAAGGCACAAAAACCTCAGTTTCAATCAAATCCTGTTGAAAGAAATCAACAATCTTTTGATGCATTGTGGCTACATCAGCAGGGTTGCGTGCGCTCATCACGATGCAGTCAGGGTATTTTGTGCGTAAAAACGCCTCATGCTCTGCTTGCGCATCAGCATCGCCTACGTGGTCTATTTTATTAAACACCCGAATGCGTGGTACAACATCCGCGCCAATTTCTTCCAGCACTTCATCGGTTACTTCAAGTTGACGTACAAAGCCTGGATCACTGGCATCAATCACATGCAGCAATAGCGATGCATCGAGTGCTTCATCTAGCGTTGATTTAAACGAGGCGACTAAGCCATGTGGCAAGTTTTTAATAAAACCAACAGTATCGCTTACCAGTACGCGCGGTACGCTTTCTGGGTAAAGGGCGCGTACGGTGGTATCAAGGGTGGCAAATAGTTTATTGGCGACTAACACTTCGCTACCAGTCAGGGCGCGCATCAAGGTGGATTTTCCAGCATTGGTGTAGCCGACAAGCGCAACCGCTGCTAGGCTTTTACGCTCATGTCGTCGTGCACTCTGCGTTTTTCGCTCAGCATTCATGGCGACAATTTCAAGTTGCAATTCGGCAATACGATCACGAATTTTTCTACGGTCTAATTCTGTTTGTGATTCCCCAGCGCCACGGCCACCCTCACCACTACGTTGCCGGCCTTGCGAGCCAGCCAGTTTGGCGGCCTCTCTAAGGCGCGGTGCCATATAGCCTAGACGGGCAATCTCAACTTGTGCACGTGCAGCGCGTGAGCGCGCATTACGGTGAAAAATTTCCAAAATCACCATGGTGCGATCCATCACTTCGCAGCCCGTCTCAATTTCCAGATTGCGTGCTTGTGAGGGGGATATTTCATGATCGACTAGCAGAACCTCGACTTCCGCAGCCTCTGCATCGTTAGCAATATAATCATTGATCTCTTGTCGCTTGCCGACGCCAAGGTAAGCGCGCATATCAAAGCCATGACGTTTTTGCAAAAAGGTTTTGACGACAATATAACCTAGCGTTTTTGCAAGCTCTCGTAACTCAGCAAGTGAGGCATCAAATTCTAGATCGGTAACATTGGGTAATTGCACTGCGGCTACAATGGCGTGCTTGGGTTTTTCATTGACTTCTATTTGCATCAGGGTGTTACATCTTTATGTTTAACAAAGTCAGATAGTACCTGAAAACCAATGATGCTAGATTAACAATGCTAGATTTAAAAAGTATTGAATGGGTGGGGATGGTGTTAAAATCGCCGCCTATTTCAATGGAGGAGTATTAAATGTATAACTTAAAAATTAATAGAACCCGCAGATTAAGAAAAAAGCTGAAAATTGCTGAGTTCCAGGAAATGGGATTTGAGTACAAGGCTACATTAGTCAAAGCGATGGATGATGAAGCACAAAGCAAAATGATTGAGGACTTAGTCACAGAGGTGATTGAGCCCAGAGGTTTGGCGCTTGGTGGTTGGGTTCACAGCGGTTTCGTCTCAAAAAATGGTTTAGGTTCAGCGACTGAAGAAGATAGGGCTGCCGTTAATCAGTGGCTTGCTAACAGAGCCGAGTTAAAAGGTATTGAAGTTAGTGCTTTGATGGATGCTTGGTATTTTTAGTTAGAAGTCATTACACTTAAAGATTATTGCAATATTTAAAGTGAGCCATGTTTAAAAAATTACCAAAATGGGTAGAGATTGGTGGTTTTTGCCTAACCGCGATTGCGGGATCAGTGAATGCTATAGGTTTGTTGGGATTTAAGCACCAAGCGGTGTCGCATTTAACGGGCATTTCTACCTTGCTTGGTCTTTCATTAGTGAATCTGGATGTGCTTGAAAGTATGCATTTATTCTTGATTCTAGTGTCATTTACATTGGGTGCTGCGTTGAGCGGTGTCATCATCAATAATGCGTTGTTAAATTTAGGACATAACTATAGCCTTGCTCTGTTGCTTGAAGGAGTGTTGTTATTTTTCACTATTATATTATTGGAGAATAATTC
This sequence comes from Methylophilaceae bacterium, assembly GCA_036504995.1. GTDB lineage: Bacteria > Pseudomonadota > Gammaproteobacteria > Burkholderiales > Methylophilaceae > DASXUG01. The sequence continues at coordinate 255,687 of DASXUG010000017.1, forward strand.
AAATACGGGGCACTTTCTAGCTTCCGCTGCCTGTGGCTTACAAAATGGTATGGTGAGTACCTATAGTGGAGCTACGATCAGAACTACACATGTTTCGGGTATCTTTACAGACTTAGGCACCATGCTTGGGGCAAGGTTGCGCGGACACCCTTTGGATTACAGAAGGGCAATGCTTTATTTGATCTTAATTTTGGGGTTTATCGTAGGAGGCTCAGTCGGCGCATATGGCTATCTGCACTGGGGGATTTTATCTTTGATTATTCCTGGCGTTGCGGCGTTGTCATTAGCCGTAATCAATTCTGTCATTATTTATCGTAAAGTAAATTGAAATGATTGCTGGTGATAATTCGACTGAAAAAGCACGCTGGGATTGTCAAACCTGCGGTGCGTGCTGTGCAGCTTTTCGGGTTTCGTTCTACTGGGCAGAGACCGATGCCCATCCGGAAGGCCACGTGCCGCAAGCCATGACTGCAAGCATTAGCCCATACCATGTGGCAATGCTCGGAACAGAGCTTAAGCCAGTACGCTGCATTGCCCTGTGTGGAGAGGTTGGTCGGTCAGTAAGCTGTTCAATTTACGATAAGCGATCTAGCACTTGTCGCGAGTTTGAGTCGGGGAGTGAGGATTGTATTCGGGCTAGGAAAATTAACGGGCTGGCTCTCTAGTTTAACTACGCTTTCTGTGGGCGTATTCGCGCCTCCCTGCATCGCTAAAGTAAAGGCATAATCGGCGCTCAATGATACTTAACTACGACTCTCTAATTCTTCCCATCTCGCCAGTATTTGCTCGGTTTGCGTATCAATTTCAACTAACCGTGCCTGTAACTGTTTCACTTTTTCAGGGTTGTCGCGATAGAGGTTAGCATCTGCTAGTGTTAGGTTGATTTCTGTTTGTTCTACTTCCAGTTTTTCAATAACCTCTGGCAGGCTTTCGAGTTCTTTTTGTTCTTTAAAGCTAAGTTTGCTGGCTGGCGCTTTTGTTGCCTCTTTGCTTGTGGCTTTAGGCGCTGGTTTATTGTTGGTAGATTTGGTCTGTGAGGCGCTTTCTGCTTCGCGCTGTTGCGTAAAGCGCTGCCAATCGTCATAGCCGCCACCAAACTCAGTGAGGATGCCGTTGCCTTCAAAGGCGATGACTTGGGTGACGGTATTTTCTAAAAAAGCACGGTCATGGCTAACTAAAAACAGGGTGCCTGGGTATTCCTGTAACAGGCTTTCTAGTAGCTCCAGTGTGTCAATATCCAAGTCGTTGGTGGGCTCATCTAGCACCAGCACGTTGGCTGGGCGCGCGAATAGTCGTGCTAGCAGTAGGCGGTTGCGTTCCCCACCAGATAGTGATTTGACGGGTGATCGCGAGCGTTGTGGCGGAAATAAAAAGTCTTCTAAGTAGCTAATCACGTGTTTACGCTCATCGCCAATTTGCACAAATTCAGAGCCAGGGCTGATGGTGTCGGCGAGGGTGGCTTCTTCATCCAACTGCTCACGCATTTGGTCGAAGTAGGCTACGTTCATATTGGTGCCGCGTTGAATGGTGCCGCTATCGGGCTCCTCTTCACCTAAAATAAGTTTGAGTAGGGTGGTTTTGCCTATGCCGTTGGGGCCGAGTAGGCCGATGCGGTCGCCACGTAAGATGCGTGTGGTAAAACTCTTGATTAAGGTGCGGTCGCCATAGGCTTTCACTACATTTTCTAACTCTGCCACTAGTTTACCTGAGCGTTCACCAGAATCTAGGGTGAGTTTGACATTACCTTGACGCTCGCGTCTGGCGGCTCGCTCTAAACGCAGGCGCTCTAGCTGGCGCACGCGACCTTCGTTGCGGGTACGGCGTGCTTTAATGCCTTGGCGGATCCATGCCTCTTCTTGTGCCAGCACTTTGTCGAATTTGGCAGCATGGGTAGCTTCAACTTCTAAAAGCTCCGCTTTTTTGATTTGATAGTTACCGTAAGTGCCGACAAAGTCGGTTAAATTGCCACGATCGAGTTCTACAATACGTGTGGCTAGCTTGTCTAGAAAGCGTCTGTCATGGGTGATAAATAGTACGCCACCTTTAAAGCCCAGCAATAAATCTTCTAGCCACTCAATCGCCTGTAAATCTAAATGGTTGGTAGGTTCATCTAGCAACAATACTTCAGGTTCAGCTACCAGTGCGCGTCCTAGGGCTACACGCTTACGCCAGCCCCCTGATAATTTTGCCACCATGGTATCGGCATCTAAACTTAAGCGGCTTAATACCGTTTCTACACGCGATTGCATATCCCAACCACCACGAACGTCCAGCTCATGTTGCAGGTTTTCCATTTTTGCCATCAAGGCATCAAAGTCAGCATCAGGTTCACTCATGGCATGGGTAACAGCATGATATTCCACCAGTATTTTCTGCATATCGCCTAAGCCTTCGGCGACGGCTTCATACACAGTATGTGTGTGGTCTAACTCAGGCTCTTGTGGGACGTAAACAATACGTACAGATGGTGCGCGCCAGATGGTGCCATCATCTAATTTGGTTTCACCAGCGATAACTTTAAGCATGCTGGATTTGCCAGCGCCATTGCGTCCAATTAAGCCTACACGCTCACCTGGGTCAAGTTGAAAAGCGGCTTTGTCCAATAAAGGGTGATGACCAAAAGCAAGGGAGGCATTATCTAGCGTGATGTGAGGCATGGGGTTTGACTTTTAAAGTATGATGCGGTTGTTTGGCGCGTATTATAAACGGGCTGATGCTTAGATAGGAGAGTGAGGCCAAATTTAGTTTGGAGTTGACTATTTGTGTCTTAGTCGTAGGTTTTTATTTGGGTTGAATGTACAGTTTTGAACAGTGATGTTATATTTGTTTGACTTTGTATTTTATTGATGGAAACTTTAGAGAGAAAAATGAACGCTGATTATTATATTTTGCGTGTGCCACAATAAATGGAAACGGTTTCAGCTACTACTCCTGATTGGGAAAGAGAAAAAAAGCCCCGCTTTGCTTGGGTGCCTTCGCGGTCATTGCTTGCAAGTATTCGTGATTATCAAAAGTACCAGTCTAGTAAAAATCCCATTGTAATGCTGCTTAAAAAAATTGCAGTGTTGCGCCATCGATTTTGGAGTATTGTCACTGGCGCCGATATTCCCCTGAACTCTAAGATTGGTGGGGGAGTGGTCATGCTTCACCCTAACGGTATTGTTATTCATCCTGATGCCGTGATAGGCCCTAATTGTATGATATTCCAGCAAGTAACCATAGGTACCGCAAACTATTCATCAGGACTTCCTGTGATTGGTGGGCATGTGGATATTGGTGCAGGCGCGAAGATACTGGGTGGAATTACCATTGGTAACCATGTCACTATTGGGGCTAACGCAGTAGTGACTAAAAGTTTGCCCGATGGCGTGGTGGCTGTGGGCGTGCCAGCTGTAATTATCAGTAAAGCAAAATGATTTCCGTACGTTAAATTAACTGCATGCCAGTGATTTTTAAAACTCCCATTTGATAGCCGCACGGCTTTCAGCTATAATTCAACTATTAACAGGCGGGAAGAGTCTTAACTCCTCCCGCTTTGCATATCCGCTCTCAGTCGAGCGACAACACTTATAAAACAAGGGGTTAAACGTGCCGCAACACACACCAGCCATGTTGGTTCTTGCTGATGGAACAGTGTTTCGTGGACTTTCAATTGGTGCGCTTGGTCATACCGTAGGTGAGGTGGTGTTTAATACCTCAATGACGGGCTATCAAGAAATTCTGACCGATCCTTCCTACACGCAACAAATCGTTACCTTAACTTATCCACATATTGGCAATACAGGCGTTAATGCCGAAGATGTTGAGTCAAATCAGGTCTACGCAAATGGTTTGATTATTCGTGATTTACCGTTAATGCATAGTAATTTTCGCAGTGAGCAAAGTTTATCTGACTATCTGGTCACCAACAATGTAGTGGCAATTGCAGATATTGATACACGTAAGCTCACCCGTATTTTGCGTGAAAAAGGCGCACAAGCAGGCTGTATTATTGCGGGCGAAGTTGATGAGGCTAAAGCCCTTGAACTGGCACGCACCTTCCCTGGTCTGTCAGGGATGGACTTGGCTAAAGTAGTTAGTGTAAAAGCCGCTTACGAATTCACTGAGGGCGAGTGGGCGCTTGGTAAAGGCTACGCTAAAGATTCAGCCCCCAGTTATCATGTGGTGGCTTTTGATTATGGTGTTAAGCGCAATATTCTCCGTATGCTGGTTGCGCGCGGCTGTAAAGTGACCGTGTTGCCTGCGCAAGCAACGGCTGCAGACGCGTTGGCTCACAATCCAGATGGTGTGTTTCTGTCCAATGGTCCAGGTGATCCTGAGCCCTGTGATTATGCTATCAGCGCGATTAAAACAATTATGGACGCTGGAAAACCAGTATTCGGTATCTGCCTAGGGCATCAGTTGTTGGCGTTGGCATCTGGTGCAAAAACTTTAAAAATGAAGTTTGGTCACCATGGTGCCAATCATCCTGTGCAAGATATTGAAAGCAAGAAGGTTTATATTACCAGTCAAAACCATGGCTTTGCGGTAGATTCAGCCAATTTGCCTGCGAATATCAAACCAACCCATATTTCATTGTTTGATGGTAGTTTGCAAGGCATTACCCGCACGGATAGACCTGCGTTCAGTTTTCAGGGGCATCCTGAAGCGAGCCCAGGTCCGACCGAAATGAGTTATTTGTTCGATAAGTTTATCGATTTAATGAAACAACATAAGCAGTAAACAATTTATGGCAAAACGTACAGACATCAAATCTATTCTCATTATCGGCGCTGGCCCTATTGTTATCGGGCAGGCTTGTGAATTCGATTACTCGGGCGCTCAGGCTTGTAAAGCCCTACGTGAAGAGGGGTACCGCGTTATATTGGTCAACTCTAACCCCGCAACTATCATGACAGACCCTGAGATGGCGGATGCCACTTATATTGAGCCTGTGACATGGCAAGTAGTTGAGAAAATTATTGCTAAAGAGCGCCCAGATGCTTTGTTGCCGACGATGGGTGGACAAACTGCGCTTAATTGCGCATTAGATTTAGATAAGCATGGCGTATTACAAAAATACAATGTCGAGTTGATTGGTGCCTCAAAAGAGGCGATTGATAAAGCAGAAGATCGCCAAAAATTCAAAGAAGCCATGACCAAGATTGGTCTGGGTTCAGCACGCTCTTCTATGGCGCATAGCTTGGAAGAGGCTTTGCAAGTACAAGCCAGCATTGGCTACCCTGTGATTATTCGCCCATCATTTACTATGGGTGGTAGTGGTGGCGGGATTGCTTATAATCGCGAGGAGTTCCTTACTATTTGCGAACGTGGCTTAGATGCCTCTCCAACTAAAGAGCTGTTGATTGAGGAGTCTTTGCTAGGTTGGAAAGAGTATGAGATGGAAGTGGTACGTGATAGTGCAGACAACTGTATTATCATTTGTTCAATCGAAAACTTAGATCCAATGGGCGTGCATACGGGTGACTCAATCACTGTGGCGCCAGCGCAAACCTTGACGGATAAAGAGTACCAAATTATGCGTAACGCCTCACTGGCGGTATTGCGCGAGATTGGTGTGGATACTGGCGGTTCAAACGTGCAGTTTGCCATTAATCCAGATGATGGTCGCATGATCGTGATCGAGATGAACCCACGGGTGTCACGCTCTTCTGCGTTGGCCTCAAAAGCCACGGGTTTTCCTATCGCAAAGGTTGCTGCTAAATTAGCTGTAGGCTTTACTTTAGATGAGTTGCGTAACGAAATTACAGGCGGTGCAACACCAGCATCATTCGAGCCGTCAATTGACTATGTAGTCACTAAAATCCCGCGTTTTGCGTTTGAGAAATTTCCGCAGGCAGACTCGCGTCTAACCACACAAATGAAATCTGTGGGTGAAGTGATGGCGATAGGTCGTACTTTCCAAGAGTCATTCCAAAAAGCCTTACGTGGTCTTGAGGTAGGTGTAGATGGTTTGGATGAAAAAACAACAGATGAAGATGTCATCGCCAAAGAGTTGGGCGAGCCGGGCCCTGAGCGTATTTGGTACGTGGGCGATGCCATGCGCATTGGTTTTAGCTTAGAAAAAATTCACGAATTGTCCAAAATTGACCCTTGGTTTTTAGTGCAAATCGAAGATATTATCAAGCGCGAACAAGCACTTAAAGGTAAGCAAATTGCAGACTTAGAACGCGATGATTTGTATCAACTTAAACGTCGTGGCTTTTCTGATCGTCGCTTAGCGCATTTGTTAGATACCGATCAGCATGCGGTACGTGCATACCGTCAAGCGTTGAAGGTACGCCCTGTATACAAGCGAGTGGACACTTGCGCAGCAGAGTTTTCGACCGATACTGCGTATATGTATTCTACCTATGAAGAAGAGTGCGAAGCCCAGCCAACTGATAAAAAGAAAATCATGGTATTGGGCGGAGGTCCTAACCGCATTGGCCAAGGGATTGAATTTGACTATTGCTGTGTGCATGCCGCTTTTGCCATGCGTGAAGATGGCTATGAGACTATTATGGTCAATTGCAACCCCGAAACGGTTTCGACCGATTACGACACCTCAGACCGCTTATATTTTGAACCAGTGACGCTAGAAGATGTGCTGGAAATTGTTGCGATTGAAAAGCCTGTTGGCGTGATTGTCCAGTATGGTGGTCAAACGCCACTTAAGTTGGCACGTGCACTAGAGAAGGCTGGTGTGCCAATTGTTGGTACCAGCCCAGACGCCATTGACCGTGCTGAAGACCGCGAGCGCTTCCAGCAAATGTTGCAAGAGCTGGGTTTAAAGCAACCACCAAATCGTACAGCACGCACCCCAGAAGAGGCACTGCGCTTGGCGATGGAAATTGGTTATCCATTAGTGGTGCGCCCATCATACGTGTTAGGTGGCCGTGCGATGGAAATCGTGCAAGAGCAGTCACAACTTGAGCGCTATATGCGTGAAGCGGTGAAAGTATCTAACGAGTCGCCTGTGTTGCTAGACCGCTTCTTAAACGATGCGCTTGAAATTGATGTGGATGCTTTATGTGACGGTGAAAATGTGATTATCGGTGGCATTATGGAACACGTGGAACAAGCAGGTGTGCACTCTGGTGACTCTGCATGTTCGTTGCCGCCTTACAGCATTTCAGCCGAGTTACAAGATGAGTTGCGTAAGCAAACTGTACAAATGGCGAAAGCGCTAGGTGTCGTTGGTTTAATGAACGTACAGTTTGCGATTCAAGGCACGACAGTTTTTGTGCTAGAGGTCAATCCACGTGCCTCACGTACCGTGCCATTTGTATCTAAAGCTTGCGGTCTACAATTGGCGAAGATTGCAGCACGTTGTATGGTGGGTACAAGTTTGCAAGCGCAAGGCGTAACTAAAGAAGTGATTCCACCTTATTACTCAGTCAAAGAAGCGGTCTTCCCTTTTATTAAATTCCCAGGGGTAGATACGATTTTAGGCCCTGAAATGAAGTCCACAGGTGAAGTCATGGGCGTAGGCCGTACTTTTGCTGAGGCTTTTGTGAAGTCACAATTAGGTTGCGGCATTAAATTGCCAAAATCTGGTAAGGCCTTTATTAGCGTACGTAAAGAGGACCGTGAACGTGTAGTCGATATTGCACAAGATCTGGCTAATATAGGCTTCCAGTTGTTTGCAACGCGCGGAACAGCCAGCGCGTTAGCAGCAGCAGGCCTAGCGGTAACCCCAGTGAATAAAGTGGCAGAGGGTCGCCCGCATATTGTTGATATGATTAAAAATGGTGAAATTAACTTTATCGTTAACGTCACTGAAGATAAAAAAGCAGTAGCCGATTCATATGAGATACGTCGCAGTGCATTACAGCATAAAGTCACGTATTACACGACATTAGCAGGCGCTAAAGCGGCTTGTATCGGCATGGGTTTTACGCACGAACTAGAAGTGCATGCATTACAGGGCTTGCATACTGAGCTAACTCAGTCATAATATAGCCATTGCAAACGAAAACCACGCCTATATAGGTGTGGTTTTTTGTTTTTTTGGTGGTTTGAAAAACAGATGTACGTGTAAATGATATGTATCAATATTAAGTAACGTTTTTAAAAATAAAATTAAAAAAAGTAAAGTTAGATATAGCGAAGGCAGATAAGTATGAATCAAATTCCCGTCACCGTTAAAGGTGCAGAGCTTTTAAAAGAAGAGTTGCAACGCTTGCGTAGCGTTGACCGCCCGAATGTAATTCAAGCCATTGCAGAGGCGCGTGCGCAAGGTGACCTTTCTGAAAATGCTGAATATGACGCGGCCAAAGAAAAGCAAAGTTTTATTGAGGGTCGTATTGCAGAAATTGAAGCCAAGCTCTCAAATGCAATGATTATCGATCCAAAAACACTTAACGCCGAAGGTCGTTGCGTATTTGGTGCCACAGTAGAGGTTGAAGATTTGGATGAAGGTGGTGCAACCACTTATCAAATCGTGGGCGATGATGAAGCGGACATTAAAACTGGTAAAATTTCCATCAGCTCTCCTATTGCCCGCGCATTGATTGGCAAGGTTGAGGGTGACGTGGCAGAAGTAATGGCACCAGGCGGCATCCGTTCATACGAAGTTGTGGCTGTGCAATATATTTAATAGGTGATGATTTAAATCATGAAACGCTGGTCCGATAAACTTGCTTTAATCCTGACTACTTTGTGGGTGGGAGCGCTGTGGTCTATCGGATTTATTGCGGTACAGGTGCTATTTAATGTCTTGCAGCATGATAAGCAAATGGCTGGCATGCTCGCAGGGCATATGTTTACTGTAGTTTCTTACGTCGGTATTGTATGTGCCGCTTATTTAATTGTTTACCGCCTATTACAAGCTGGTTTTTCAGCGTTCAAGCAGGGCTTCTTCTGGGCGCTATTGATTATGTTGCTGCTGACTTTGGCTGGTGAATTTGGGATACAGCCGATTTTGGCCAGTTTAAAAGCGCAGGCATTGCCAGCAGACGTGATGCAAAGTGTGTTTGCTAACCGCTTTAGAGCGTGGCATGGTGTGGCGAGTGTGGCTTACTTGATTGAGTGTCTGCTAGGCTTGGTCTTAATATTTAAACTTAGATAAACAATGTTTAAATGGCTGTAGTCACTTACAATAGCCCACAGCGCAATAGCCACAGTGCAAGAGCTATAGTGACCAAGCCTAAAACTTAAACTTTTGGAATAATGATTTTTGGTGTTTCACCATTTTGAATATTAGCACGGCGATAAATCACTAATTGTTTACCAATATGATGTACTGCAATTGCATTGGATTTCTCACAAATTTCTTCTAACATTTGGACGCGTAATTCTCTATCATCACCCAGCACTTTAATTTTAATGAGTTCATGGGCTTTTAAGCTAGCATCAATTTCTTTTAATACTTGTTCTGTCAGGCCATTATTGCCTATCATGACAACGGCATTCAGTTTGTGGGCTAGGCTACGTAAAAAACTAATTTGTTTGCTATTCAATTGAAATATCTGCTTGATTTAAAAAGGCTTGCATTTTATCACGCTGTTGATATAAATCATAAAATTCCATGTTACTTTACATAAAATAATCTTGTATGAAATGCCGAACTTAATCTATGAAAAGAACAAAGACCAGCAAAGCTTGGATGCAAGAGCATCTCAATGACGAGTATGTGAAGCGTGCGCAAAAAGATGGGTATCGAGCACGAGCCGCCTATAAGCTGATTGAAATCGATGATAAAGATCATCTGATTAAACCTGGTATGACCTTGGTGGATCTGGGCTCTACCCCAGGCAGCTGGTCGCAGGTCGCCATACAACGCCTGAAAGGGCAGGGGCATGTGATTGCTTTAGATTTGCTGGATATGGCGCCCATTCCAGGCGTGCAATTCATTCAAGGGGATTTTCGAGAGGATGCTGTATTACAGCAATTAGAAAAAAGTTTAAATGGTAAGCCTATAGACCTTGTAATTGCGGATATGGCCCCCAATATAACGGGTATAAGTTCCGTTGATCAACCAAATGCTGCTTATTTAACTGAGTTAGCATTGGAGTTCAGCCTGAAATGGTTGAAACCTGATGGCCATTTCTTGGTCAAAGTTTTTGTGGGCTCGGGTTTTGATGAAATAGTAAAAAGTATGCGTTTGGGTTTCGAAAAGGTAGTGACGCGTAAACCTAAAGCCTCACGGGATCGCAGTAGTGAAGTGTATTTGTTAGGTTTGAAACGAAAAGCTTAGTATTTTAGTAAAAGCTTAGTGTTTTAGTAGATATAAATTTACAAATATTTGTAAATTTAACGAGGGTTAATCAAGTAATATTTGTGATTTACCACGAAAAAGAGATTAGAATTAAGTTTAAATTAAACGTACTGCGTTTATTTTCCTCATTAAGGATGAAATTTTGAATAACACCGTGAAAAATATTGCCGTTTGGTTGGCGGTCATTTTAATTTTGGTGACTGTATTTAACCAGTTCGCAACCCCAAGTAAAAGCGACGGCCAAGTTGATTACTCGCAGTTTATCGCTGAAGTAAAACAAGGCAATATTGCCAAGGTCCTGATTGACGGGCATGTGTTGCGTGGGGTGACTACTGATGGCAAAAAGTTTAATACTTATGCACCTTCAGACCCTTGGTTAGTCTCTGATTTATTGAAAAATAACGTGATTATTCAAGCAAAACCAGAAGAAGAGCAGTCATTGCTCATGAGTATCTTTGTTTCTTGGTTCCCAATGATTTTGTTGATTGGCGTATGGATTTTCTTTATGCGTCAAATGCAAGGTGGCGGCAAAGGCGGCGCATTTTCATTTGGTAAAAGTAAAGCACGTCAATTAGACGAAAATAGCAACCAAACCACATTTGCTGATGTCGCTGGTTGTGATGAAGCCAAAGAAGAAGTTGCTGAAATTGTTGAGTTCTTGCGTGACCCAACTAAATTCCAAAAATTGGGTGGTCGCATTCCAACAGGTATTTTGATGGTGGGCCCTCCAGGTACTGGTAAAACATTGCTCGCCAAAGCGATTGCTGGTGAAGCTAAAGTGCCGTTCTTTACTATCTCAGGCTCAGATTTCGTTGAAATGTTTGTGGGTGTCGGTGCCGCACGTGTACGTGATATGTTTGATCAAGCGAAAAAAGCATCACCTTGTATCATTTTTATTGACGAGATTGATGCTGTGGGTCGTCATCGTGGAGCAGGTACGGGTGGCGGTAACGATGAGCGCGAACAAACGCTGAACCAAATGTTGGTTGAGATGGATGGTTTTGAGCCAAACTCTGGCGTGATTGTCATTGCAGCAACTAACCGTGCAGATGTCTTGGATAAAGCCTTGCTGCGCCCAGGCCGTTTTGACCGTCAAGTGATGGTAGGTTTACCCGATATTCGTGGTCGTGAACAAATTTTGATGGTGCATATGCGTAAAGTGCCAATCGATCAAGATGTTAAAGCCGACATTATTGCGCGTGGTACACCTGGCTTCTCTGGTGCTGATTTAGCTAACTTGGTCAATGAAGCCGCTTTGTTTGCAGCACGTCGCAACAAACGCACTGTCGATATGCAAGACTTTGAAGATGCGAAGGACAAAATCTTCATGGGGCCTGAGCGTAAGTCTATGGTCATGCGTGAGGATGAGCGTCGCAATACGGCTTATCATGAGTCAGGCCATGCGGTGGTGGCAAAACTGTTACCAAAAGCGGACCCTGTGCACAAAGTGACCATTATGCCGCGTGGTTGGGCACTTGGTTTAACATGGCAGTTGCCAGAGCATGATCGCATTAGCAACTACAAAGACAAAATGTTAGAGGAGATTTCGATTCTATTTGGTGGACGTATTGCTGAAGAGATTTTTATGCATCAAATGTCTACTGGCGCCTCAAATGACTTTGAGCGTGCGACTAAATTGGCGCGCTCTATGGTTACCCGCTATGGTATGTCTGAAAGCTTAGGTACCATGGTGTATGAGGACAGCAACCAAGATTCATTCTTTGGTGGCATGAACAATAAAACGGTCTCTGAAGCAACGCAGCAAAAAGTGGATGCAGAAATTCGCCGTATTTTGGATGAGCAGTACGCGATTGCTCGCAAATTGTTAGAGGATAATCGTGATAAGGTAGAAGCGATGACGGCTGCTTTATTAGATTGGGAAACCATCGATGCTGAGCAGATTAACGATATCATGGCTGGCTTGCCACCGCGCCAACCCAAGCCTGCACCGATAACGACCAAATCGTCGCGTGATACAGGCGGTTCAGGTTCGAGTGCAACGCCAACACCTCAACCCGCGACTAAACAGCAAGAGTAGAAACATTAAGCGCATGCTTAATCAATCAAGCAAATGCTAAATTAACAAGCGGATATTAAATTAACAAGCGCCTTCGGGCGCTTGATTTTTTTATGCAGGATTTTTAATTAATACATGCATTGCGACACACTATGAAATTCAATTGTGGTAGGTATCAGTTAACTTTAAATCGTCCCCATGTGATGGGCATTGTAAATATCACTCCTGATTCGTTTTCAGATGGCGGTCACTACGCTTCAACGGAAAAGGCGGTTGCACATGCGTTAGCCTTGGTTGCTGATGGTGCCGATATACTAGATATTGGCGGTGAGTCTACTCGACCAGGAGCGACGCCTGTGCCCTTAGGTGAGGAGCTTAACCGAGTAGTGCCTGTTATCGAGCAACTCTCAAAACTTACTCACGTGCCGCTTTCGATTGATACTTATAAGCCAGAAGTGATGCGGGCGGCGATTGCGGCAGGTGTTGATATCGTGAATGATGTGCGAGCCTTGCAAGAGGAAAGTGCACTTGAGATTGTTGCCAATAGCAATGTTGGTGTTTGTTTAATGCATATGCAAGGTACGCCACAAACGATGCAACAAGATCCGACCTATGTAGATGTGGTCGCTGAAGTGATCGATTTTTTACACGCAAGGCAGATATGTGCCAATCAAGCAGGCATTGCCAATGATCGTATTTTACTAGATCCAGGATTCGGGTTTGGTAAACGCACAGCTCACAATATTGCCTTAATTCAGCAACTTGAAAAAATTGGCAGTTTGGGGCAACCATTGTTAGTTGGCTTGTCTCGTAAATCCGTACTTGGGCAAATTATCGGTGCAGATGACGTGAGTGTACGATTGCATGCTAGCTTAGCCGCATCGGTGATTGCAGCCATGAAGGGTGCTAAAATTATTCGCGTACATGATGTAAAGGCAACCGCTGACGCACTGAAGGTGGTTGCTGCAGTGACTCTTTAAGCATAATAGAAAAGAAAATGACAAGAAAATATTTCGGTACTGACGGTATTCGTGGTCGAGTAGGACAATCTCCGATTACGCCAGAGTTTGTAATGCGCTTAGGTTATGCCGCTGGACGTGTATTGGCGCATACAGGTAATTTGGAGCATGCAGAAGCACGCCCCATGGTGATTATTGGCAAAGATACGCGTATCTCAGGATATATGCTGGAATCCGCTCTACAAGCTGGGCTTTGTGCTGCTGGGGTTGATGTACGCTTGACTGGGCCATTGCCAACGCCAGCGATTGCCCATCTCACGCGTGCGTTAAGGGCACAAGCGGGTATTGTTATTTCTGCCTCTCACAATCCATATGACGATAACGGTATTAAGTTTTTCTCTGCAAAAGGTACCAAATTGCCAGATGAGATTGAGTTGGCGATTGAGGCTGAATTAGAGCAGCCAATGGCGGTGATGACCTCTGACAAGCTAGGTAAAGTAAAGCGTATTAATGATGCAGCAGGTCGCTACATTGAGTTCTGCAAAAGCACCTTCCCTAATGATTTAGATCTGCGCGGTTTGAAAATTGTGGTGGATTGCGCACACGGTGCTACTTACCATGTTGCTCCGCCTGTATTTCACGAACTTGGTGCAGAGGTGATTGCGATTGGCAATCAACCCAATGGATTTAATATTAACGATCAAGCGGGTTCAACCCATCCACAAGCTTTGGTTGATGCAGTGCTTGCTCATCAAGCAGATTTGGGTTTGGGGTTAGATGGCGATGGTGATCGTCTGGTGATGGTAGATGCGCGCGGCCGCTTATTGGATGGCGATCAATTACTCTATATCATCGCCATGCACAGATATCAGCAAGGTAAGTTAGAAGGCGGCGTGGTCGGTACACTAATGACAAATCTTGCATTGGAGCATGCTTTAGCGCAAGCTGGTATACCATTTGTGAGGGCTAAAGTGGGCGACCGTTATGTGTTAGAGCAGCTAAATCAATTTGACTGGCAATTGGGTGGTGAGAACTCAGGTCATATTTTGTGCTTGGATAAGCACAGTAGTGGGGACGGTATTATCGCGGCATTGCAGGTTTTATACGCGATACGTGATACACAACAAACACTGACAACATACAACGACAAGCTCAAGCTTTACCCGCAAGTGATGATTAATGTAAAAACTACGCGTAAGGTTAATTTAGAGGGTAATGCAGCTATACAAAGCGCCGTTAAAGCAGCTGAAACTAGTCTTAATGGCAGTGGACGGGTATTGTTGCGTGCTTCTGGTACAGAGCCAAAAATTCGTGTTATGGTTGAAGGGCAAGATTTAACTCAAGTGCGGGCTTTGGCACAGGGTATTGCAGATACCGTACAACAACAAGTGATGTAGCGCTGGTGTGATGAGGGAAAATGACAAATTGATGATTTGTTATATTTCCTTCTTCAAAATGACATAAATATTTCACATACGTTTGTCATCATTTAATGATGATAAATGCCTCTCAAGCAAGTTCAGTCATCGTCCAAAACTATGATGCTAACATCAACACCTATGATGTAAATCCGCTCACAAAAAATGCTGCCCTCTCGATGTGTTTAGTCAGCGAGACTTGGTTGCCAGAAATTAATGGCGTAGCGATGACGCTTTCAAATCTAGCAAATGGCTTATTGAAGCGCGGTTGGCAGGTGACCGTGGTGCGGCCTCGTCAGCGCATGGAAAGCTCTCAGCTATCGATTGCCCGCCTCAGTCACTTTCTAATTCCTGGTTTGCCCATCCCTGGTTATGCTGGATTACGCTTTGGTTTACCAGTGACCTCCCGATTAATTGCCGCATGGAAAACTCAGCGTCCAGATGTGGTGCATGTTGCCACCGAGGGGCCTCTGGGTTGGGCCGCCATGAAAGCTGCGGATACTTTGGGTATTCCCGTGACCACTACGTTTCACACCAATTTCAATCGCTATTGTGGGCATTACCGTATAGGTTGGCTGCAAGGTTTGGTCACGCGTTATTTGCGTGTATTACATAATCGAGCAAAGTATACGATGGTGCCAAGTGAAACCTCAAAAAACGTGTTGCAAGAGGAAGGTTATCGTAACGTTGAGGTGTTAGGACGAGGGGTTGATGTTGAGCTATTCCACCCAACTCGTAGAGATGAAGTATTACGTAGCACTTGGGGAGCCTCCCCTCAAGACATCGTGGCAATTTATGTTGGCAGAATGGCCGCAGAGAAAAGTTTAACAGTAGTTGCAGATGCCTTTAAGGTGCTACAACGTGCGCACCCTAATGCAAAAATGGTATGGGTCGGGCATGGGCCTGAGTATAAAAAAATGCGTCAACTGTATCCCCAACATTTTTTTGCAGGCGCAAAAACTGGGGTCGATTTAGCTGCACATTATGCATCTGCCGATATGTTTATTTTCCCAAGCTTGACCGAAACCTATGGCAATGTCGTCACTGAGGCCATGGCAAGCGGCTTGGCAGTTGTGGCATACGATTACGCCGCTGCCTCTGCGCATATTAAACATCTGAAAAATGGCTTAATCGCTCCATTTAATGATGCTCAGGCTTTTATGAAAAATATCGAGTATCTGGCAAATAATCCTGAGCATATTAAAACAATTGGGCTTGCGGCACATCCTGCTTTGGCTAACCAATCGTGGGAGGCAGTGTGTGATGAGTTTGAAGGTTTCTTACAGAGTGCAATCAAGAGCGCGTAAATATGTTAAGCGTTTTTGGGGCTATGCGTAGTGCTTACAGGTAGTTAGGTATCATTAAATTGTCATAAATATGTGACATCATGCATCGGTAAAAGTGTATTAAATTCAATGCGTAATAGAAAAATTCATGTGGACAATAAATGAGTGAGGTTGTAATGACACCAAAAATGACGGGGTATATCAATCGCTTTAATGCGCTCGATAGCGCGTTGTGCTTGCGTGTAAATCGTACCAGCCATAATCTTACTGTACGTTGGTGGTTTAGATTAATGAGTCGTCTAGGCGATGGTGTGTTTTGGTATACTTTGATTATTGTGTTGATGTTGACACAGGGCTCACTCGGACAACAAGCCGCTTTACGTATGTCGCTTACAGGAGTTGTCGCGACATTAATGTACAAATGGTTAAAGGGTAAAACCTTACGTCCGCGCCCATATGAGGTTCACCAAGATATTTGGCTAACAGGTCGTCCACTAGATAGATTTAGCTTTCCATCAGGGCACACGCTGCATGCGGTGACGTTCACTTGGCTAGCATTGTATTATTTTCCTTCGTTGGCGATTCTGCTGATACCATTCTCATTAATGGTTGCTGCTTCAAGGGTAGTATTAGGCTTACATTATCCAAGTGATGTTCTAGCAGGCGGGCTGATTGGTGGTTCAATTGCTTGTATCTCAATGTTAGTATAGTTATTGTTTTGCTTGATCTTTGCGTCATCTTCACTTTTAAACTCGCTGCGTGCATGGTGGACTCAAAGCAAAAGCTTGCCAAAAAAATCATTAACACCTAAATAATCAATAAGCTTAGAAAGATAAATGACTCAATGGAAAGTCCTTACAAAGGTAAAACTGGATTGCGGCGCCTTATTAACGCTTTTGGATATTCACTTGCAGGATTAAAAGCAGCCTATAAAAACGAAGATGCTTTTAGGCAAGAAACCGTCATGGCAGTGGTGCTAATACCACTTGCCTTGTATTTAGGCACATCGCCTATGATGCGCGCTATGATGATAGGCGCTGTATTGTTGGTGATGATTGTCGAGCTGCTTAACTCCTCAATTGAAGCCACGGTAGATAGAATCTCATTAGAAAATCATAAGCTTGCAGCACGTGCTAAAGATATAGGCAGTGCTGCGGTGCTGATGAGCTTACTTAACCTAGCTGTGGTCTGGGGTTTGTTGCTGTTAGGTTGATGTGAGCTATTTGCTTGATTCTCTATTATCAAGCTTAATAAGACAAAAAATTATCTTTATCTTCGAGAGTTTTAGTGAAAATCCTTTTTATTTCTGATGTATATTTTCCGCGTATTAATGGAGTTTCAACCTCCATTAGTACCTTTGTAGGTCAATTTAGAGAGTTAGGTCACGAAGTTACCCTTATCGCTCCTGAATATGGGATTAAAACCAAGGATGAAGCTTGGATTAAACGTATTCCAGCAAGAAGTATCTACTTTGACCCGGAAGATAAGTTAATGAAATACGGTCAAGCTCTAGACTTATTAGGAGAGCTTAGACGTGAAGGCTATGATTTAGTCCATGTGCATACACCCTTTGTAGCACATTACTTAGGCCGTAAACTTGCGCATCTGCTTGATGTGCCTTGTGTGGAAACTTACCATACTTTTTTTGAAGACTACTTGCATCATTATCTGCCGTTTATCCCCAAATCTTTTGCGAAATCTATCGCCAGGTCTATTTCACGTCGTCAATGTAATGAAGTGAGCGCCATTATTGCCCCTTCGCAGCCTATGTTAGATGTGTTACGTCTGTATGGGGTTAAAGCTCGTGCAGAGGTGATTCCCACGGGTTTGCAGGCGCATAGTTTTGATGAAGCTGACGGGCAGGCATTTCGTCTCAAGTATGGCATACCCGCTGACCGACCAGTGGCTTTATTTGTAGGGCGTGTAGCCTATGAGAAAAACATCGGATTTTTACTGCACATGATGGTTGAGTTAAAAAAACGCCAACCAGATGCGCTATTAGTGATTGCAGGTGAGGGGCCAGCAGAGCATAGCTTAAAGGCAAAAACTAATACTTTAGGCTTACAGGATCAAGTCCAGTTCATTGGCTATTTGGATCGTGATACCAATGAACTGAATGCCTGTTATCGTGCGGCTGATGTATTTGTATTTGCATCTACTACTGAAACGCAAGGTTTAGTGTTGTTAGAAGCAATGGCTCAGGTTATTCCTGTGGTTGCAATTGCAGAGTTGGGTACAAAGTCGATTCTAATTGAAGGTGAAGGTGCATTAATTGCCCCAGAAGACGCTCAATTGTTCGCTGAGAGAGTCTATGAGCTGTTTGCGAACAGTGAAAAAAGATTAGCCTTAGGTAAAGTCGCTCATAGCTATGCCCTTAAGCGATGGACATCAAGAGTGCAGGCGGAGCGTATGCTGGGGTTTTATCAGCAGTTAATTGAACAGTAATCTGTTTTATCGCTATGTGAGTCCATATTAATTTATTCAAAAATATTGATTTTAGGCGTTTTTTGGTATAAATTAGGCTTGCATTGTGCTTTTTAGTGAATTGCCAGTGCGATTTTAGTGGATTTTATGTAATCCTCTCTAAAACTTGCAAATATGGCTCTAATATTTGCCAAAAGCCTAACCCTAAAAAGTTAGGCTTTTTCATTTGCCACTTTGATTCGTCATAAAAACGGTTGGTCATAAAACCAATACTTAACTGGCTAACGATCATAAAAAAAGGCCTGCTATTCGCAGGCCTTTCTATTAAAACTAGACTGTAGCTACATCTATGAAGGCTTAACCGAATTTACCTGTAATATAGTCTTCAGTTTCTTTACGGCTAGGGTTGGTGAAAATCTTGTCTGTTACATCAAATTCCATCAATTCGCCCAAGTACATATAGGCAGTGTAATCAGATACACGTGCTGCTTGTTGCATGTTATGGGTAACGATCACAATGGTATATTCGTTTTTAAGTTCGTGAATTAACTCTTCAACGCGTGATGTCGAGATTGGATCCAGAGCTGAGCATGGTTCATCAAGTAATAATACGTTTGGTTTAACTGCAACGCCACGTGCAATGCATAGGCGCTGTTGTTGACCGCCTGATAAGCCAGAGCCGCTTTGGCCTAGTTTGTCTTTCACTTCATTCCAAATTGCCGCTTTTCTGAGCGCCCATTCAACACGCTCATCCATTTCAACTTTAGATAAATTTTCGTAAAGCTTTACACCAAATGCTACGTTGTCGTAGATAGACATCGGGAATGGGGTAGGTTTTTGGAAAACCATACCGACTTTTGCGCGGAGTAAATTTAAGTCTTGGTCAGCCGCATGGATGTCTTTGCCATCCAACAAAATTTTGCCTTCAACTCTTAGTTTTGGGTAAAGCTCATACATACGGTTAAATGTGCGTAGCAATGTTGATTTGCCACAGCCTGATGGACCGATAAATGCAGTAGCCTTGTTTGCAGGGATGTCTAAGTTAATATTTTTTAGAGCATGAAATTTACCATAGTAAAAGTTCATGTTTTCTGTTTTGATTTTTGATTGCGCTGTTTGAGTAGCCATTATAAATAATCCTAAACTAGCTGTGAGATTGAGTATTGCGGAACAATGTACGCGCTAAGATATTAAGTCCTAGTACAAACAAGGTAATTAATAATGCACCAGCCCATGCTAGGTGTTGCCAATCTTCATATGGGCTCATTGCAAATTGGAAAATCACCACGGCCAAACTTGCGACTGGTTTGCTTAAGTCTGCATTCCAGAATTGATTGTTAAGTGCAGTAAAGAGTAACGGAGCTGTTTCGCCACTAATACGCGCTACTGCAAGTAATAGGCCCGTCATAATGCCTGTTTTAGCCGAGCGATAAACCACATTGGTAATCACTTTCCAATAAGGCGCACCTAAAGCAGCAGCGGCTTCACGTAGTGTGCTCGGTACTAAGCTCATCATGTTTTCAGTTGTTCGAACTACTACAGGAATCACAATAAGAGATAGCGCAAGTGAGCCAGCCCATCCGGAGAAGTGCCCCACGGTATTCACCGCAACTTCGTAAACAAATAAGCCGATTACGATAGAGGGAGCTGATAACAAAATATCATTGATAAAGCGTGTAGTTGGTGCCAGCCAGCCTGATTTGCCATATTCGGCAAGATAAGTACCTGCAAGAATCCCTACAGGTGTGCCAATGAGGGTGGCAAAGATCACCATATATAAACTACCTGCGATTGCATTTAGTAGACCACCCGAGCTGCCAGGAGGAGGGGTCATTTTAGTGAAGACATCTACAGACAAGTGGCTAAAGCCTTGAGTAAATAAAGTCATCAAAATCCACACTAATACACCCAGTGCTACTAGTACGGTGGCAACCGATACGGTTAAGATGAAATTGTTAAATAACTTACGTCTAAAATAACGGCTATTGTTCAGGTCGCTCATGATTGTTTTCCTTCGTTCTTAGCTAAGCGAATCAATAGCAATTTAGCAAAGGCTAACACGATAAAAGTAATTAAAAATAGTGTTAAACCAAGGGTGACGAGTGAAGATGTATACAAATCACCAATAGCTTCTGTAAATTCATTGGCAAGTGCTGAGGAAATGGTATTGCCTGGCATCATAAGTGACGCAGATAGTTCATGCGCATTACCAATAACAAAGGTAACCGCCATGGTTTCACCCAGGGCACGGCCAAGACCAAGCATTACACCACCTACCACACCAACCTTGGTGTAGGGCAATACCACATTCCAAACAACTTCCCATGTGGTCGAGCCTAGGCCGTAAGCAGACTCTTTTAGCATAGGTGGAACAATTTCAAATACATCACGCATAACTGATGATGTGAATGGAATGACCATAATGGCCAAAATTATCCCTGCCGTTAGCATGCCAATACCCATTGGGGGGCCTTGAAATACTGCACCAACAAAAGGTAAGTTACCTAAATTGTCGTTAATCCAAGGCTGTACATTGTCAGCAAAAAATGGTGCAAAAACAAATAGGCCCCACATACCGTAAATGATACTTGGGATACCTGCTAATAGCTCAATAGCCACGCCAATCGGACGTTTTAACCAGTTGGGAGATAGCTCTGTAATGAACACTGCGATACCAAAGCTAACAGGAATACCGATTAGCATAGCAATCAATGCTGTAATAAAAGTACCGTAGATTGGTACAAGGCCGCCAAAGTCGTTTTCGACGGGGTTCCAAGCTGGGCTAGTGAAAAATCCGAAACCAAATGTTTTTAGGGCGGGAATACTACCGATGATGAGCGTTATGATAATGCCGAGCAATAAGGCAAATACCAAGAACGCAAAAAACATGGTAGTGCGGCGAAATAGCTTATCTAATGTTGCCCCCGTAGCTATCGCTTTGTTACTTTGTGAACTTGTCGCTGTAGACATAGATTCTCTAATGTTTGTTTGTTCGTTCAAAAGGGGTGCGGAAGAAAGTGTACCTTCTCCCGCACTGTTCGCTTTTAATTCATCTAATTGAGATGACATGATTATGGTCTGATTATACAGTTAGTAACTATTATTTAGTCCAGATAGCAGCGCCATCTTTGGACTTAATATTAGCTTTCCAGCTTGTTTGAATCGTTTTAACAACAGTGTCTGGCATAGGTACGTAGTCAAGACCTTTAGCCATCAAGCCGCCGTTAGTGTAGGCCCAGTCAAAGAACTTTAATACTTCAGCAGCGTTCTCTGCTTTGTCTTGTGATTTTTGCATCAAGATAAATGTTGCACCAGCGATAGGCCATGTAGCTTTGCCAGGCTCGTTAGTTAAGATTTCGTAGAAGCCAGGAGCGTTAGCCCAATCTGCTGATTTAGCTGCTGATTGAAAGCTTTCAATACCAGGCTTAACAAATTCGCCATCTTTATTTTGCATAGTGATATAAGGTAAGTTGTTTTGTTTTGCAAAAGCGTATTCAACATAACCAATCGCACCTTTAATACGTTGTACGTAAGAAGCTACGCCTTCGTTACCCTTGCCGCCCACACCAGTTGGCCAAGAGATCGCAGTATCAGCACCTACTTTATCGCTCCACTCTTTACTTACCTTAGACAGGTAGTTAGCAAATACAAATGTTGTACCAGAACCGTCAGAACGGTGAACCACAGTAATTGCAGTGTCAGGTAAAGCGACTGTTGGGTTAAGTGCTTTAATGGCAGCGTCATCCCATTTAGTAATTTTGTGTAAGAAAATGTCAGCTAACACTGGGCCGCTCAAGCGGATTTCACCATTTTCAATGCCAGGCGCGTTTACGACAGGAACCACACCACCAACAACTGTTGGGAATTGTGTTAAACCAGCTTTTTCTAGCTCTTCTGCTTTCAAAGGTTTGTCTGAAGCACCGAAATCTACAGTCTTATTTGTGATTTGCTTGATGCCGCCACCTGAGCCAATAGATTGGTAGTTTAGTTTAACGCCAGTTTTTACATTGTAAGATTCTGCCCATTTTGCGTAAATTGGGTATGGGAAAGTAGCGCCAGCGCCAGTGATATCAACCGCGAAAGCAGATGATGCGAAAGTTAAGCTAGTTGCCACCAAAGCAGCTTTTAGCGTGAAATTCAATGATTGCATGTAATTCTCCTGTGTTAGACGCAAAGTCGCTCTTGGCGACTAGACTGTATAATATTATTTAATTATGACAATTGTGTGACAAAGAATCAAAATCAATTTTGTTGCAGGTCAATAAAACGTGTCTTGATCGGCCTTGTTCTGTATTTTTATAAATGTTACACATTACATACAGCGGTATTTTGGCTCTGTTGAAGTATGGCGGTTGTAGATATAAAGGTGCTTGGGATAGAAGTTCTGCTTTGATGTATAATTTCGCCTTTAAAATTAAAGATGTCGTTCAATTTATGGAAGCAGAGCAGCTCAATCAAATCGGTAATCGCTTAACAGACCTCAGCGAACGCCATATTGCCCTTCGGGGGTATCTTTGACTTTGAAAATAAGTCTCAGCGTCTAGAAGAAGTTAATGGGTTGTTAGAAGACCCAAATGTCTGGAATAACGCAGAAAAAGCGCAAAAGCTTGGTAAAGAAAAGCGTGAGTTAGAGTTAGTCGTTAATAACTTAATTACCCTTGAAAATGGCATCAGCGATAGTCGTGAATTATTTGATATGGCGCGTGAGGAAAATGATGATGATACGCTACTCAGCGTAGATTCAGACTCAAAAGCCATCGAAATGCAAATTGCTGACATGGAATTTAAACGTATGTTCTCAGGTGAGCTAGATAATGCAAATTGCTTTATCGAGTTTCAATCAGGCAGTGGTGGTACAGAGGCGCAAGATTGGGCCAATATGCTGCTACGCATGTATTTGCGTTATTGTGAGCGTAAAGGCTTTAAAGTTGAAGTGCTAGAGCTCTCAGATGGTGATGTGGCGGGCATTAAAGGCGCTAGTGTAAAAGTCAGTGGCGACTATGCTTATGGTACTTTGCGTACTGAAAATGGAGTGCATCGTCTGGTGAGAAAATCGCCTTTTGACAGCAATGCAAAGCGCCATACCAGCTTTGCCAGCGTGCAAATATTCCCTGAGGTTGATGACAGCATTCAGATTGAGATTAATCCTGCTGATTTGCGCATTGACACCTATCGTGCCAGTGGTGCGGGCGGTCAACATATTAACAAAACTGACTCAGCGGTGCGTATTACCCACTTGCCAACCAATGTGGTCGTACAATGCCAAAATGATAGAAGTCAGCATCGCAACCGTGAAGAAGCGATGAATATGCTGAAAGGCGCTTTGTACAACCTAGAGCTGAGTAAGCGTAATGCAGACAAGCAAGCGATTGAAGATGCTAAAACTGACATTGGTTGGGGGCATCAAATTAGAAGCTACGTGTTAGACCAAGGGCGTATTAAAGATTTACGCACCAGTGTTGAGGTAGGTAATACACAGGGTGTGCTGGATGGTGATTTAGATCCATTTATTTTAGAGAGTTTAAAGCAGGGAGTGTAGTTGTGAGCGAAAATCAAAATTCAACAGAAAATGTACCAGCACAAGATGAGAACCACGTTATTGCTGAGCGTCGCGAAAAGTTAAAGGCCATTCGTCTACAAGGTGTGGCTTTCCCAAATGACTTTAAGCCAACGCACAGTGCTGCCCCATTGCAAGCTAACTATGCACACCTAGATAATGAAGCGTTAGATCCGCAAGCGGTAACGGTGAGTATTGCAGGTCGCATGATGTTAAAGCGCGTGATGGGTAAGGCTAGTTTTGCCACAGTGCAAGATACATCTGGTCGTATTCAGTTGTTTATTAGTAAAGATAACCTAGCTGCGGCAGGCGCCTCAGAAGAGGTCTACGAGGCTTTTAAACGCTGGGATTTAGGCGATATTATTGCGGCTACTGGCGTGTTGTTTAAAACTAAAACAGGTGAGCTTTCCGTTAAAGTGAACGAGTTGCGTTTACTCACTAAATCATTACGTCCGCTGCCTGAAAAATTTCATGGCTTGAGCGATCAAGAGATTAAATATCGTCAACGTTATGTGGATTTAATCGTGTCAGAAGAGACACGTAAAACCTTTTTAGCGCGTAGCAAAATTGTCTCGGCAATTCGCGGCTTCATGTTGCAGAATGAATTTTTAGAGGTTGAAACTCCGATGTTGCATCCTATTCCTGGTGGTGCATCGGCAAAACCCTTTAAAACTCATCACAATGCGTTAGATATGGAAATGACGCTACGTATTGCGCCAGAGCTTTACCTAAAACGTCTAGTGGTAGGTGGTTTTGAGCGTGTATTTGAAATCAACCGTAATTTCCGTAATGAAGGGGTATCTGTGCGCCATAATCCAGAATTTACTATGATGGAGTTTTACGCGGCCTATACAGACTATCAATGGTTGATGGATTTTACTGAGCAATGTATCCGTGCAGCGGCAATCGCTGCATGCGGGACTGCCGTATTGCAATATCAAGGACGTGAGTTAGATTTAAGTCAGCCATTTCAACGCTTGACCATCGTGGGCGCGATTCAGAAATACGCCCCGCAATATACTCATGCACAATTGCATGATGCAGACTTTTTACGAGTCGAGCTCAAAAAGTTTGGCGTCAAAGCCTTTGATCATGCGGGATTAGGCGCTCTGCAATTAGCCTTGTTTGAAGAAACCGCCGAAAGCCAGTTGTGGGAACCGACTTACATCATTGATTACCCAGTTGAGGTTTCACCGCTGGCACGCGCTTCCGATATAAACCCAGAAATTACTGAGCGTTATGAGTTATTTGTAACGGGCCGTGAAATTGCTAATGGCTTTAGCGAATTGAATGACGCGGAAGATCAGGCGGCGCGTTTTCATGCACAAATGAAAGCCAAAGAGGCGGGGGATGATGAAGCGATGTATTACGATGCTGACTTTATTCGTGCACTAGAATACGGCATGCCACCGACAGGCGGTTGCGGTATTGGTATTGATCGTTTGGTTATGCTGTTAACCGATAGTCCAAGTATCAGAGACGTTATTCTTTTCCCGCATATGCGACACGAAGGTTAAATGCTTTAGGGTTTAAATGTGCAAAACACAAAAGCGTCCTAATATGGGCGCTTTTTTTATGCGTGCATATTGTGGTTGGAACGCTAGTAGTGAATAGGAGACAGAAAATATTTAATATATTCAATTAGATAGAGGCTTTATGTGACATCCGTCTGCTTAACGCGACACTTTTGTAACAAAATATCAAGTTTAACTTCACTTTAATTTTATAACCTATTGAATTATTTTGATAAATTATCTTTGGCATGATCGTTGCGACACTTGGCTATGCAGTGAGCTAAGTTATTCAGCTAAATACGCTCACTCTGCCGTAAAACGCTTTAGCCACTTCTTGATACGCATTAATATCGGTGGTAGAGGCCTAAATTATTTGTATTTAACATATATATAGAGGTGAAGCATGTTAACTAAGCAAGGTATTTTTAATCGAAGCCACAAAACGCAAGACAATCAAACTGCAAACAGCGAGCAAACATACGCAACGCAAACCGTTCAAAAAATGCAACAGGAGCATGATTTGATGCCTGGACACTTGGCGGCAATAGCTTCAGCCACCAAAACATTAATAAACGCTCCTAGCGTCGATATACCTTCTCTAGATGTGCCGAGTAAAGTGGAGGAAGCAATACTAGCCAAGCCTGCTGCTATTAATCGTTTATTGGTGGGTCCCGACGTTAAATTAAAGGGCGCGGAGATTGATGATTGCGATACGTTAGTGGTAGAAGGCCGCGTGGATGCAATGATGGATAGCCGAGTGATACAAATTTCAGAAAAAGGTTCTTTCACGGGTAAAGTTGGTATTGATATTGCAGAAATTCGCGGTTTTTTTGATGGAGAGCTGACGGCGAGAGACCAATTGATTATTTATGCCACTGGCAAGGTAAGTGGCAAAATTAGGTACGGTAAAATTCATATAGAGGAGGGTGGTGAGCTTTCAGGAGATGTTGCCTCCATTAAAGGGAGTAATGAAAACGCCTCTAAAGATAATCTTAAGTTGAATGTAATGGGCTAAGCTAATGAATGTTAACTTCGCTATGTTGTGGGCGAATATTGGTTTGTAACTTTATTAACCTTAACATGTCATCCGTGTGCTATTCGTTTTGATTTTTTATATTCAGGGACTATATAAATTCTTTGTTTGTATAGTCCGCTGTGTCATTAAAAATACATAATATTGTCTATCATTTTGAATAAAGTGTTGTTTTTATACAACGCCTTTGTTAAAAATAGACTTGTGTCATCAAATTGTCATATTAACCCCTCAAAATCTGCCCTACAAATTTGCTGTGCAGATTTTATTTAATCTATAGATAGGGGTAATTTATGACGAATTTTAAACTACGCGGCGTATTAGCTGCAGTAGCAGGTACGTTGGTGCTCGGTATGGCTACCAGCGCAACGGCGGATGCGACCTTTGATTTGGTTGATGCTTTGGTTAAAAAAGGTGTTTTGACAGAAGAGGAAGCGTTGCCTTTGCTACAAGGTCGCGAGAACGATATTAAAGTGGCTGACAAAAAAGTTAAAAAAGGTCGCGTAGCGATTAGTGATGCCATTGATAACGCAACTGCTTATGGCGATATACGCGTTCGTTCTGAGTTCCGTAAAGGTGGCGTGGCTTTGGCTAATAGCGAGTCAGAAGAAGAGCGTACTAGAGGCCGTTATAAAATCACATTTGGTGTAAAAACTGAATCTGGTGATTTTTACTCTGATTTAGCGTTTGCGATGGGCGCGGGTGGTCGTTCTGACAATGCAACTTTTGGTAGCTCGAATGGTGCTAACAATAAAGAAGCATTGCTTGTTAAGCGTGCAATGGTAGGTTGGAATGTAAATAACTGGTTATCAGTGGAAGCTGGTCGTTTGACAAACCCTTTATACACCACTGAAATGGTATGGGACAAAGACTTGACTCTAGAGGGTTTGGTTGAGAAGGTAAATTACACTTATAACAAGTGGGAATTTTTTGGTAATTTTGCGCAATCCCAATACAAAGGTGATTACAAAAATTACAACAATGTAAGTGGTGGTGCAGATGCCTTTACCAATAATTTGTTGGCTTTTCAAGCTGGTGTTAAATATCCATTTACCGATATGATCACAGGAAAGGCAGCTGTTACTTATACAACCTTTACTGGAGCTAAAGCGAGTGGGACTGGTGGTGCAGTTGGTACACCTTTTGTTCCAGGACTTAAGGGCGCTACAGCATTTTCAAGTACAGCAGTAAATGATTTGCGTACAATTGAAATCCCTGCTGAGATTGAATTCAAGACAGCTGGTTTCTTGAGCTATAAAGTTTTCGGTGATTTTGTCTATAACACAGCTTCTGATGATCGTTATGCTAAGGCAGTTGCAAACGCTACTGCTGGTGCTACAAGAAATGCTATTTCAGCTGCTGGCAATGACGATACTGCATGGTTGTTAGGTGTAGGTGTTAAATCTGCACAAGCAAAAGATGTTAAGCAGGGAGACTGGGAAGCACGCGTATGGTGGCAAGATGTTGGTGTATACGCACTTGATCAAAATGCTGTGGACTCAGACTTTATGGATTCACGTATTAATATGAAAGGTATTGTGTTAAAAGCTCAATACAGTTTACGTGATAACGTCGCCTTGAACTTTGCTGCGGGCTCTGCTACTCGTAAAAACAGCGCATTGGCAACAGTTGGTACTGCAAGTGATATGGGTGCCTCAAGCTCAACTGCTCTTGATTTGAACAAATATCAACTGTATCAATTAGACCTAACTTACAGATTCTAATTTTAAGTTAGTTTAATTGTTACTAAAAAGCCCGCTTAATTGCGGGCTTTTTATTTTTCGCTATACTATTTAATCAAATAATCAAAACTTTACAAAAATTATCAGTTCTTCGTATTTAGTCTTGCGTAGTGAAAATTAACTTTCATATATAATGGGCCGATGCCGCAAAAAAATCGCCAATCGTTAATATTCTTAAAATCTAATATTGTGCAGGTAAGCTTGTTAGCTTTTGCCTATCTGCTATTTGCGCAATTGCAGGTACATTTTACAGATACATATCCTTTTTTAAACTATTTTTGGGTGCCTAGTGGTTTGGCGCTCGCAATGCTACTTTTGTGTGGCATGCGAGTGAGTGCAGGTGTGCTGATAGGTGTTGTGCTGGCTGCGATAAGCATGCCGCAGTTGTTGGGTGGTTCTCCGCTTAAGTTTATAGCTTATATTTTGTCGGGCGTATTAGAGCCAGTTTTAGCTTTTTATATCCTTAAACCTTTATTGCGTTTTGATGCGGCTAATTTACGATTACGCGATTTGTTTGCCTTTTTTAATGTGGCGATTTTTACGCCACTGGTCTCGTTTGCTTTCTACGCTTTAGATGCTTACCTATCTGGTACGCATGGCTTGAGTATTTTGCAAATTGATCTTGTGCATCTCTGGCAAAGAAATGCATTAAGTGATTTGTTAATTACCCCATTTGTACTTTCTCTCTTTTACCACCGATCTGTACGTTGGACTAAGTTAAGGTTGTTGGAACTTAGTATTTTAAGTGCTTTGCTTGTGTTTTTATGTGCATATGTGTTTTTTGATGCGATGCCTATGTTGCAAGACTCTATATTGCAGCCTAGGGCTTTTATGCTGTTTCCCCTGGCGATGTGGGCTTCACTGAGTTTTAATCAGCGTGGTAGTAGTATCAGCGTGTTACTAATTGCAGTGGCTGCCATGGTGGGTGCCAGTCAGCATTTAGGCGTATATGCTGTAGATTTTGCGAGTGATGATTTAAGTAATTATGGCTTATTTATGTTGTTGCTCGCCGTCACGGGTAGTGCGCTTTCTGTGTTGAATGTCAGCAAGGTGAATTCGGAAGAAAAACTGAAGGAGCAATTGCATGTGTACGATACGCTACTTTCAGCCCAAGCCGATGCGGGCGAAGGAGTGGTGATTATTGATGATGGCAAAATCTCATATGTGAATGAGGCGTTGTTGCGTATCGTGGGTTATGACGTTGAGGATATTCACCTAGGCTCAGATTTTTTTAGTTTAATTCACCCCTCTGATAGGGAACGTGTAAGTGCGGCTTATTTACAACGTATGGATGGCGCAAATGTACCCAGTCGTTATGACACTTTGGCGTTAGCTAAAAATGGTAGTGCTGTACCAGTTGAGGTGGCGGCTGCATCATTTAGAGATGGTAGCGGGCGCGTAGTGGTACTGATGTCCGACATTAGTCAGCGTAAAAAGGCGGAAGTTGCTTTAATGCAAAGTCAAACGCAATATCGTGAGCTAGTCGAGTCTGTACACGCGGTAGTTTGTCGTTCGGATATACAGGGTAAGTTTACTTTTGTGAGCAATGAAGCGGAGGCTTTGTTAGGCTATCCCCTATCACGTTGGACGCAAGTAAATGGTTTTTGGCAAAGTCATATTCATCCTGATGATCAAGCTTGGGTCCTTGAGTTTTACCGCACTGAAGCTATGAAGTTGGAAAGTTTTACTTTTGAGTATCGTATGTTGGCTGAAGAGGGCCGTGTGGTTTGGGTGCAGCATATGGTGAAGGTGATTCCTAATCAGTCGGGAACGCGACCTTTGGAGCTGGTAGGTGTGATGTTGGATGTAACCGAGCGCAAAGAAGCTGAGGCGAGTTTGCGTTTATCTCGTCAAGTGTTTGAGCACACTGTTGAAGGTATTGTGATTACAGATGTTGATTTTCACGTGCTCGAGGTGAATTCAGCTTATACCAAAATTACTGGTTATAGCCGAGAAGAAATAATTACACATCCGCTTAAGGTGTTTAGTACTGGTCTGCATGACCGTAAATTTTATGACTCGATTTGGTACCGTATTGAACACCAAGGTCAGTGGGTAGGCGAGATATGGAATCTACGCAAAAATGGTGAGCAATATCCTGAGTGGCTATCAATTAGCGCGGTGCATGACCATCAGGGTGTAGTACAAAACTACGTGGCGGTGATGAGTGATATCACTCAACGTAAGCGTTCTGAGGAGCGGCTGCAGTTCCTAGCCAATCATGATGCGCTTACTCAGTTACCAAATCGTGCGCTGATGCATGAACGTGGGGATTTGGCGGTGGTACGTGCGAACCGCAACCAGACTAAAGTGGCCATATTATTTATTGATTTAGATCGCTTTAAAATCATTAACGATACCTTAGGGCATCAATCTGGCGATATGTTGTTGCAAGAAGTGGCCAGGCGCTTACGTGAATGTTTACGCGAGAGTGATTTTGTGGCGCGGCAGGGTGGCGACGAGTTTGTGGTGATTATTGAGAACTTCGAGAATGCTCAATATCTGTCTTCAGTGGCACAAAAAATAATGTCAGTGCTAGCACAGCCACTGGTGCTGATGAACCAAGAGCTACATGTAAGTGCCAGTATCGGTATTAGTGTGTATCCAGAAGATGGCGTGGATATTTTTACCTTGCTTAAACATGCGGATGTGGCAATGTATCGGGCCAAAGAAAATGGCAAAAATATATTCCATTTTTACGCGGCAGAAAACAACCAACATAGTGTGGAGTTGTTAGCGCTTGAAAGCAATTTACGTCGAGCGGTTGAGCGCAATGAGTTGCGCTTACATTACCAACCTAAAATTGATTTGCATACCAATGAGATTGTAGGCGCGGAGGCACTGATACGCTGGCAACATTTAGATTTAGGCTTGCTATCGCCTTCGCAATTTATTGCACTGGCGGAAGAGACTGGCTTAATTATTGAGATAGGCGCTTGGGTCATGCGTGAGGCCTGTCAGCATGCACAGTCATGGCAGCAATATGCACAAAACAATATAAACCCTAATATTCGGGTGGCGGTCAATTTATCAGCACGTCAGTTCCGTGAAGATGGCTTGCATAAAACGATAGCTGATGCTTTGGTGGAAAGTGGACTAAGCGCAGAGTGCTTAGAGTTGGAAATTACCGAAAGCATGATTATGCAAAACGCTGAACGTGCTAATTTGTTGCTACAGCATTTTAGAAAGTTGGGCGCACACGTACTCATTGATGACTTTGGTACGGGCTACTCATCGCTGAGTTATTTGAAGCAGTTCCCCATTGATTCGCTAAAAATTGACCGCTCATTTGTGTGCGATATACCAGAAGATAAAGACGATATGGCGATTACCCAAGCGATTATCGCCATGGCGCACAGTTTAAATCTGAAAGTGGTCGCAGAAGGGGTAGAATCGCAAGCACAGTTTGATTTCTTGAAACAACAAAACTGTGACCAAGTGCAAGGTTACATCTATAGCGAGCCAGTGCCCAATGATGGATTTATTGAGTTGCTTAAGGCACAACCAATTAAGCAATGGTTGGCCATTAATAAAACCCTGACGCTAGTTTCCTGATATCGATCTATGACTAGACGCATTGCGTCAGGGTCTAGGTGAGGTTATTAGCGGTGACCTTCTTTAGCCATATTAATGCTGTATTTGGGGATTTCAACCACTAAATCAGTATCGCTCACAATGGCTTGGCAAGAGAGGCGGGAGAGGGGTTCTAAGCCCCATGCCTTGTCGAGCAGATCCTCTTCATTTTCTTCTGCTGGGTTTAGGCTGTTATAGCCCTCACGCACAATCACGTGGCAAGTGGTACAAGCGCAAACTTTATCGCATGCATGGTCGATGTCGATGTCATGATTCAAAAGCGTATCACAGATGGATACACCTTTCTCAGCTTCAATCACTGCGCCTTCAGGGCATAGCTCTATGTGTGGGAGTACGATTACTTGTGTCATGATATTTAGTCCCGTTTTATACCTTTAGCGTGTTTAGGTCTTGGCCTGCAAGTGCATTTTTTACAGAGGCATCCATGCGTCTTGCTGCAAAGGTTTCTGTGGCTTTGTTTAGGGCTTCTGAGGCTCGATGTATCGCTTGGTTATCATCAGCCTTACATAAGGTGCTAAGTGCTGCCATGTGGTTTAAGATGTTTTGTTTTTCATCGGCATTTAGTAGCGCATCCCCGTCTTTTTCTAACGCCACTTTCACCGCTTCCAGTAGTCCTTCAGCATCCACAATAGCCTCGCGCAAGGCGCGTGCTTGTTTGTCAGCTGCAGCTGCCCCAAATGATGATTTGAGCATATTGGTGATTTCATCTTCAGTTAGACCGTAAGAAGGTTTAACGACGATATTGGCTTCAACGCCAGTTGATTGTTCACGCGCACTCACGGACAGCAGACCATCAGCATCAACTTGAAATGTTACGCGAATACGCGCTGCCCCAGCCGCCATGGGAGGGATGCCACGGAGTTCAAACTTGGCTAGTGAGCGACAATCACTCACTAATTCACGCTCGCCTTGCAGCACGTGTATGCTCATTGCCGTTTGACCATCTTTGTAGGTGGTAAATTCTTGTGCGCGAGCAACAGGCAGGGTGGAGTTACGTGGAATTACCTTTTCAACCAAACCGCCCATGGTTTCTAAACCAAGCGAAAGTGGCGTCACGTCTAGTAGTAGTAAATCATCATCACTGCGATTGCCAGCAAGCACATTGGCTTGTATCGCAGCACCTAGTGCTACAACTTTATCTGGGTCTAGATTAGTGAGCGGCTCTTGTCCAAAAAACTCTTGCACCGCGTGGCGGATGTGAGGCATACGGGTAGCGCCGCCAACTAGCACCACACCTTTAATATCTTCTAGTGCCAGGCCTGCGTCACGCATGGCTTTGCGGGTAGGTGCAAGGGTTTTTATGACTAAAGTTTGAGTGAGTTCTACCAATTGAGGCGCTGAAAGCGTTACGTCTACAAAGATGCCATTGCTAAGTTTGCAAGTAATTTGCGCTTCAAAGTTATCAGTAAGCCACTCTTTTGCTTGACGCGCCTTGGTAAGTAACAGGCGGGTATCTTCTTCATTTAATGGTGTGAAATTAGTCGCATTTTCACGCACTTTATCTAGCACCCAACAGTAAATACGATGGTCAAAATCGTCGCCGCCTAAGGCTGAGTCGCCGTTGGTGGCTAACACTTCAAATACGCCTTTTGATAGGCGCAATATTGAAATGTCAAAGGTGCCACCCCCTAGGTCATAAATGACATAAATGCCCTCAGAGGCATTGTCTAGGCCGTAAGCTACGGCTGCTGCGGTTGGCTCGTTAAGCAGGCGCAATACATGCAGACCAGCTAGCCGAGCAGCATCCTTGGTGGCTTGACGTTGTGCATCGTCAAAATAGGCGGGGACGGTAATCACAGCGCCTGTCAATTCCCCTCCTAATGCCTTCTCAGCACGTAATTTAAGCGTTTTGAGAATCTCAGCTGAGATTTCAACAGGGCTTTTTAGACCAGCACGGGTGTCAATTTGGAGCATACGGGTAGATGCTTCCGTAGATGCATCTACAAATATATAAGGGATATGGGCTCTATCTGCAATGTCTTTTAGTCCACGCCCCATAAAGCGTTTGACTGAAACAATGGTATTCACAGGGTCTATGCTTTGCTGTGCTTGCGCATCATGACCGACAATGACTTCATCATTATTTAAATAGCGTACAACTGAGGGGAGCAGGGCATGACCGTGTTCATCTTGTAGTACAGTGCTCATGCCGCTACGCACGGTGGCTACTAAGGAATTAGTTGTGCCTAAGTCAATACCAATTGCCAGCTTGTGCTGATGTGGGGCGGCAGACATGCCCGGTTCTGAGATTTGCAATAAAGCCATGTTAATTAATCTTCTAGTCTTGCAATAATATTGCCTACATCAGCACTTACTTTGTCAATAAAACTTAATTTACGCACAATTTTTGCCGCTTCTGGAAAGCTTTCTGCGCTAGATAAAGCTGCGGCAAGTGCTTGTTGCAGTGATTTTGCAGTCTTTTTCATCATCGTAAGTTGCTGGTCAAGGGCAGCGATATCCTGCGCGTTTTCTGCTTCCTCAATCGCCTCACGCCATTCCATTTGCGTCATTAGGAAATCTATAGGCATAGCGGTGTTACTTTCTTCCAGCGTTTCTACACCATTTAAGTGCAAGAAATAACGAGCGCGAGAAGTTGGGTGCTTAAGTGTTTGGTATGCTTCATTGGCCAAGGTGGCCGTTTGTATGGATTGCAGACGCTCTGCAGGGCTTGCGGTAACAAACTTATCAGGATGCACTTCTGCTTGAATACTGCGGTAAGTAGCATCCAATAAGTTTAAATCAACGTCGTATTGAGCTGGTAGCCGAAAAAACTCGAAGTAACTCTGACTCACACTGTAAAGCTCTCTCCACACCCACATTCATCTTTGACGTTTGGGTTGTTGAATTTAAAGCCTTCGTTCAAGCCTTCTTTAGTGAAGTCAAGTTCGGTGCCATCAATGTACACCAAGCTTTTAGGATCAACGATCACCTTTACCCCATGGCTCTCAAAAGCGGTGTCTTCCTCGTTCATCTCATCTACGAATTCAAGTGTGTATGCCATACCTGAACAACCTGTAGTTTTTACGCCCAAGCGTAGGCCTATGCCTTTGCCGCGATTAGCGAGAAATTTTTCAACGCGGTTAGCCGCAGTTTCGGTGAGGGAAATAGCCATAATTAAGCAGCCTCTTTATTCGCCTGTTTCGCTTTGATATCAGCAACGGCAGCTTTAATCGCATCTTCCGCCAACACTGAGCAGTGAATTTTTACAGGTGGCAAGGCGAGTTCTTCTGCAATTTCAGAGTTCTTAATCGCATAAGCTTCTTCAATAGTGCGACCTTTTAGCCATTCTGTTACTAATGAGCTAGAAGCAATCGCAGAGCCGCAACCATAGGTTTTGAATTTTGCATCTTCAATGATGCCTGCATCATTCACTTTAATCATCAACTTCATCACGTCACCACATGCTGGTGCGCCGACCATTCCCGTACCTACGTTCGGGTCGTTTTTGTCTAAAGAACCAACGTTACGAGGGTTTTCGTAGTGGTCTAATACTTTATCGCTGTAAGCCATTTTAAATCTCCTTTTAGTGGGCAGCCCACTCAACTTTACTTAAATCAACACCGTCTAGATGCATTTCCCATAGCGGTGAAAGTTCGCGTAACTTGCCAATTTTACTCTTCATTAAATTAATGGTGTAGTCAACATCTTCTTCGGTAGTAAAGCGGCCAATAGAGAAGCGGATGGAACTATGTGCTAACTCGTCTGAACGGCCAAGCGCTCGCAACACGTATGACGGCTCTAGGCTAGCAGAGGTACATGCTGAACCACTTGAAACCGCGATGTCTTTTACGGCCATAATCAGAGATTCACCTTCAACAAAGTTAAAGCTGATATTCAAGTTATGCGGCACACGATGCGCTAAATCACCATTTACATAAACTTCGTCAATTTCTTGCAGGCCTTTGAGCAAGCGATCACGCAACATGTGAATACGTTCATTTTCTGTTGCCATCTCTTCACGGGCAATGCGGAAGGCTTCACCCATACCAACGATTTGATGCGTTGCTAGCGTACCAGAGCGCATGCCACGCTCGTGACCACCACCGTGCATTTGTGCCTCGATACGAATGCGTGGTTTACGGCGTACATATAATGCACCAATACCTTTAGGGCCATAGGTTTTATGGGCGGAAAAACTCATCAAATCAACAGGTAGTTTTTCTAAATCAATCAGCACTTTGCCTGTGGCCTGTGCAGCATCTACGTGAAAAATAATATTGTTTTCGCGGCAGATGTTGCCAATAGCTTCGATGTCTTGAATCACGCCGATTTCGTTATTGACGAACATGACAGAGGCCAATACCGTATCTGGACGAATCGCTGCTTTGAATTTTTCTAAATCAATCAGGCCATTGGGTTCAGGCTGTAAAAATGTGGCTTCAAAACCTTCACGCTCTAGCTCACGTACAGGGTCAATCACCGCTTTATGTTCAGTAGACACAGTAATGACATGCTTGCCTTTAGTGCCGCTATAAAAATGCGCAGCGCCTTTAATCGCCAGATTGTTAGATTCAGTCGCACCAGATGTCCAAACGATTTCACGTGGGTCAGCATTAACTAATTTGGCGACCTCTTCACGCGCCTCTTCAACCGCTTTTTCTGCTATCCAGCCAAATGAGTGGCTGCGTGATGCGGGGTTGCCAAAGTCTTCAGTCAGAAATGGAATCATCTTAGCGGCTACACGTTTGTCAACAGGTGTGGTAGCTGAATAATCCAAATAAATTGGGGTGTGAACGGTCATTTTATTCCTTCAATCAAATGCTTAAATGCTATGTTATATTTCCATTAGACTGCAATGGCAGTCATTTGTTTTAACCTTGTGAGTTCACTCGCTAAGGCTAGTAAAAATCCATCGACTTCTTGCGAGGTGTTCTGGCTGGCAAAGCTGACACGCAATGCACCACGCGCCAAATACTCTTCTACCCCCATCGCCAATAATACATGGCTGGGTTCTGTGCTGTCGCTTGAGCAGGCTGAGCCGCTTGCAATCGCGTAACCCTTGCGGTCAAGTGCAAGTAGCATAGTTTCACCTTCAATACCCTCAAATGCAAAAAAACTGGTGTTGGGTAAACGTGCAACGCTATTGCCAAATATCGATGCACCCAATTGTTTCAAACCTGCTTCTAACTGCTCGCGTAGTGCTTGTGTGCTACTACTGCGCATTTTGAGTTCATTTTTAATTAACTCACAAGCTGCGCCAAAACCTACGATAGCCGCTAAATTCTCTGTACCGCTACGCAAGCCTTTTTCTTGTCCGCCACCCATCATAAGTGGTTGTATATCAATACGCTTATCTAATACCAAAGCGCCAGCACCTTGTGGGCCACCAATTTTGTGCGATGAAATGGTCATCGCATCTACATTTAAATCACTAAAGCTTACTGGCATTTTGCCCAAAACTTGTACCGCATCGGTATGCATCAGTGCGCCATGTTGTTTGGCAAGTTCTGCCATTTCTGCAACTGGTTGCATGACACCAGTTTCATTATTGGCCAGCATGGCAGAAACCAGGCTGGTTGGTGACGTTAAGCAACTTTGTAAAGACGCCGTACTTAATAAGCCGTTTGCTGAAACTGCTATCGTATTTACTCTGCAACCAATTTGGCGCATCGCTTCAGCGGGTTTTGTTACGCATGGGTGCTCAATCGCACTAATTG
This sequence comes from Methylophilaceae bacterium, assembly GCA_036504995.1. Lineage (GTDB taxonomy): Bacteria > Pseudomonadota > Gammaproteobacteria > Burkholderiales > Methylophilaceae > DASXUG01. The sequence goes on from DASXUG010000017.1 coordinate 293,089, forward strand.
CTAGGGCTTTATCTAAATGCAAGGCGGCGATGCCACGTACGATAAAGTTGTTACTTTCAGTGCCGCTAGCGGTAAACACAATTTGCGACGGATGTGCCTCTACCGCATCAGCGACTTGTTCACGTGCACGCTCAATGGCTTGCCGTGCCGAACGCCCATAAACATGACGACTGGTCGCATTACCATATTGATCAGACATATAAGGCAACATGACTTCCAGTACACGAGGATCTAGTCGTGTGGTCGCATTGTGGTCTATATATGTGTGCTGATTGTTCACGGTATCTTAATGTTTACTAATGATTAAGTGCTGTATTTTATGCTGACATTCAAATAAGCCAGCACTAAACTAGCCTGCTACAGCGGTTTTTTCAGTTGACTCTTTACGGCTCATTAAAATAACTTTGTTGTCATTTTTTTGCATCGCAACTAAGTCTGCAATCGTTACACCAGACAAGTATTCTAAAATCTTTACGTTTAAGCTAGACCACAATTCATGCGTCATGCAGCGACGTTCATCACGGCAGTTTTCATGGCCACCACATTGAGTAGCATCAATCAGCTCATCTACTGCGCTGATGATTTCTGAAACTGAAATTTCATTGTGTTGCTTTGCAATGTGATAGCCGCCGCCTGGACCACGTACGCTTTTAACTAAACCGTTACGACGTAGTCGGCTAAATAATTGCTCTAAATAGGAAAGAGAGATGTGCTGGCGTTCGCTAATACCTGCTAGGGTGACTGGTTTGTCCACCTCGTTAATGGCAAGGTCTAGCATTGCAGTCACTGCAAAACGGCCTTTGGTCGTTAGTCGCATTTTATCCTTTCCAATTTAACCTAGTTAAGGTACTAATTTTATAATACCTTAATTATTTAGTCAACTATTGTGGGATTAAGTTCGCGACTTGTGGAGATATGATTTTTGACTGGCGTGAGTTAGATTACAGCTTTTTAAATGCGCTTACATCAAAGGCTTTACCAACTTCCGCATCGCTTTCAACTTCAGCACCGAGTTTAGAGAGTTGCTGCATGACTTCTTTAAGTTGCTGGTCTTGTTTGCTTGCGTGGTCTAGTAGAGCATGAATGGCCTTAGTCATAGGGTCATTCATATTATCGCTGATGCCGTAAGCGCTAAAGCCTATTTTTTCAGCCATATCCTCTCGCTGTTTAACAGTTTCCTGGTCTAAGATGCGTGCAGGGATACCAACCGCTGTTGCGTTCTCAGGTACATCTTTTACAACAACTGCATTTGAGCCAATTTTTGCACCCTTGCCCACCGTAATTGGCCCCAATACTTTAGCGCCAGCGCCTATTACTACACCTTGTTCAAGGGTAGGGTGGCGTTTGCCTTTATTCCAGGAGGTGCCACCCAAGGTCACGCCATGGTAAAGTGTGCAGTCATCGCCAATCACAGCCGTTTCCCCAATGACTACACCCATGCCATGATCGATGAAAACACGACGGCCAATCGTGGCGCCAGGGTGTATTTCAATACCCGTTAGCCAACGCGCAATATGTGAGTTGAATCTAGCTAGCCAGTAGAGCTTATGCTGCCAAATCCAATGTGACAAGCGATGGATAATGAGTGCGTGTACTCCTGGGTAGGTAGTGAGAATCTCCCAGCGTGTGCGTGCTGCTGGGTCGCGATCAAATACGATAGTAATGTCTTCTTGTATATGCTTAAACATTAGGTGTTTTCTGGTTGTTGTTTTCTGGGGCGCTGGCTCTGTGTTTTTGTGGGTTGGGTTGCTGCGTAAGCGCTAATATACCACGCAAAATATTGACCTCTTCTTTTTCTAGTCGCGCTCTTGCATACATGCGCCTGATGCGTTGCATGAGTTTGCCTGGTGAGTGAATATTTAGAAACCCAATTTGCTTTAAAGTTTCTTCCATGTGTTTAAACATGTATTCTATTTCGTCACTGCTTGCGAGTACTGCCACTTTATCGGCTTTTGGCTTAATTTGATTGTTGGGTAGCTCGCTTAGCGGGGCATTTTCATCGAGCATGACCATGCGAAGCTCATAGCAAATAATTTGCGCGGCTGCAGCAACATTTAAGGATGAGTAGTCAGGGTTTGCAGGAATCATCGCCAATAATTGGCATAAATCCAACTCAGCATTAGATAAACCGCTCATTTCTGTACCTAGTAAAATTGCAACTTGCTGGCTGCTATTCTGATCTGCTGCGAGTAGTTCACGCACTTTAAGCGCAGCGTCACGTACAGAAACTAACTCATGAGAGAGTTGGCGCCTACGTGCACTTAACCCTATGACCAGCGTGCAGCCGACTAGTGCCTGCTCTAGGGTATCGCACACGGTGGCACTTTCCAACAAATCGCTAGCACCGCTGGCAAGCGAATCGGATTCTGGGCTGGGGAAAATCTTGGGTTGCACTAAATACAGATTTTTTAACCCCATAGTTTTCATCGCCCGCGCGGTCGAACCGATATTGCCAGGGTGACTGGTTTGGCACATGATAATGCGAATTTGATCAAGTAAATTAAGTTTTGATGTCATGAATAATTAGTGTAGTTGGTTAGGCTCGTTTGCTCGATGATACGATTCATTTGGCGCAAAACGTATTAGCCATTAAAATAGCATTTTAACAGTTCTTTAAAAATTGCTTTTACATTCTGTGATTTATTGATGAATGAATATTGAATGAAAAGCAATTCAGCCTGAAAGTGAAACCCTAAACTATGCATCCAATTTTAACTAATGCTGTCAAAGCTGCCCGCCGTGCTGGAGATATTATCACCTATGCTTCACGTGATATCAGCACGTTGAAAGTGCAAAGCAAAACCTATAACGATTTCGTGAGCGAGGTTGACCATGCCGCAGAGCGTGCCATTATTGAAACTTTACAAGACGCTTATCCTGACCATGGTTTTTTAGGTGAAGAAAGCGGTCACGACCGTACTGATGCTGAAAATGTATGGATTATTGATCCACTTGATGGCACAACGAACTTTTTACATGGCTTCCCACAATATTCAGTATCAATTGCTTTAATGCAAAAGGGCGTATTGACGCAGGCGGTGGTATACGACCCTAATCGTAATGATTTGTTTACTGCTACGCGTGGAGTAGGTGCATTTTTAAATGATAAGCGTATTCGCGTTAGCAATCGCACCAAGTTGCAAGACTCTATTATCGGCACGGGTTTTCCATACCGCGATTTTCAGCACATGGATGCGTATATGAATATGTTTAAGGACATGATTAAAAAATCATCAGGCCTGCGCCGTCCAGGTTCGGCAGCCTTAGATTTGGCTTATGTTGCAGCAGGTTGGTTTGATGGTTTTTGGGAAATCAATTTATCGAAGTGGGATATTGCAGCTGGTGGCTTATTAATTCAGGAGGCAGGCGGTATTGTAGGCGATTTTGAGGGTGACGAGTCTTGGTTGGAAACAGGCAATATCGTGGCTGGAAATCCTAAAGTATTTGCGCAAATGCTGCAGACACTTGCGCCACATTTAACAGAAGCGCTTAAATCTAAGGTTAGACTGTAAAGTTTGCTATGTCAGGTTGGTCTGTTGCTCAATGTTCAGCTGAGTAACAGATCAATATGCACCATCTCCTTTGAAAAACACCACCCACACTGTTTTAAAGATAATGTAAGTGTCTAACTTCGTGCTCCAATGACGCAGATACTCAATATCATAATCGATTCGCAACTTCATTTTTTCTACCGTCTCGGTCTCACCACGTAAGCCATTGACCTGCGCCCAGCCAGTAATGCCTGGTTTAACCTTGTGGCGAATCATATAGCCTTTGATCAGTTTTCGATAAAGCTCATTGTGCGCAACGGCGTGTGGACGCGGCCCAACAATACTCATGCGACCTTGTAGTACATTGAAAAACTGAGGCAACTCATCGAGAGAGGTTTTGCGAATAAATGCGCCAACTTTGGTGATGCGTGTATCATCTTTTGTTGCCTGTGTTACCTTTGCGCCGTCTTCAGTGGTACGCATTGATCTGAATTTATAGACGCGAATTTCCTTGCCATCTAAACCATAGCGACGCTGTTTGAAAATCACTGGGCCTGGCGAGCTGAGCTTAACTGCAATCGCTACACCAATCAGAACGGGAGAAATTAAGATTAAAATGACAATTGCAAATACAATGTCACCTAAGCGCTTAATCAATCCATCAAACCCAGTAAATGGGGATTCTCTAACGGCTACAACAGGGATGCCATCTACTTGATCCATACGCCCCTGAATCAAGTCAGTCATGAACATGTCAGGCACAAAATACAACGATGCCGTGGTGTCTTTTAGATCATCCAATAATTTCAAAATTCTTGGTTGGCTTGCCATTGGTAATGATAAATAGATGACGTTGACATCATGGCTGTTTGCATATTCAGCTAAATCACTGAGTTTGCCGAGAATGGAAAATTTTGGATCTGAGTCTGATCGGTCACTTTCTCTATCATCAAAAAACCCCAGAAACTCAACAGAGCTATATTCGTTGTTAGATAATTTTTCTGCAAATGCCAAGCCTTGATTATTCATTCCCGCAATAATGGCGCGTTTGGTAGGCCCTTGCATCTTGATGAGTTTGGGCGCTATTTGTCTCAAGACAAACATCGCAATAATTTGACAAACTGGGGTGAGCCACAACCAAGTCAATACCGCATGATTCGGAAAAAGTGTGATGTATCGCGTGGTAACTCCAAAGGCAACAATTAAAGTCGCCAGTACTATCCACGTAAACAAGGTACTACGTATTGTTTTAAACGTTGGGTCAGTAACCTTATTACTACTTGGAAAGGTCAGGAAAAATAAAATAAGTGAGAGGACGATGTAGGGCGGCGTTAAACCACCTTCGGCGTAAATGCCTACGCCCCATAGCGCAAATACCATAATTAGCGGGTCAAGAAGCGCCTCAGTGATGTTGAGGATATGGTCTCTCGCAAGAGAAATGCCATAGGCTTTTTTCGCATCTGGTAGTGGGTTTCGTGTGTTCATAGGTGTTATTTTACCTGCTTAATCAGGTTTTTTCTTCTTTAATCGGGGTACATTTGTTGATATTGAGTGACAGCTTGCGCGCGGTTCATTACATCCAACTTTTTAAATATTCTCTGTAAATGATTCTTGACTGTGAAAGCACTGATATCAAGAATTTGCCCAATTTCCAAGTTGGTCTTGCCGCTTTTAACCCAATGCATAATATCGATTTCTCTACTTGAGAGTGTTCCAATAATTTCATCTTCATTATTATTAGTACCTTCAGGTTTGCTTACTTCGCTCACCTTCTCAGGTAATTGCTCTGGCAAGTGTTCGAGTTGCCTTAATGTACTATCAATGTATGGCAGTAAAAGCTCCAACATTCTTCTTGAGCTTGGAGGTACTGCTTCGTGAGGGCTTAGTAACACATACAAACAGTCATGGCGGCCACGATGATCTTTAATGGCATGCACTAGCGCATAGTGCATATTGGTAAAGTTATCTGCCGTCTCTTTGTTTTTGAGTTCTTTGTCTTGGAATATACCCTTTTCAATGGTCATGGCAAAAGGCGCGCGTGAATGCTCAGACCAATAAGTGAAGAGCCTTTTCAGCAAAGGGTTTAGTTTTTCGGCCGATATTTTTCCTGTCCTTACACCTGGTAGTGGGGAAACTATATCGAAATAGATCAAACCTAATGCAAAATCCCCCCATGCGGCAATCATGATTTCGTGGGGTAAGAAATATTGCAATTTACCTTGTAGCCAAAGAAAAAACTCAAAGTGTGTGCGCACCCTTAAGGACTCGTGAATTAAGTCCATTAAGTTTTTTAGTTCTTTTTTATCAAGATCAAAATTGGTTTGCATTATCGTGCTTTAAAAGTTCTCGTATTTTGTGTTAAGTTTATTAATTATAAAGGGTGTTTGGCCGATAAGCTTGCTCGTTTATGTGTCAGCCTGAAACATCATACAAAGCCGTACCATTCTCTTAATCTTTGTAATGATAACTTAATTACAGATATATTAAATCTCTAAATTATAACCAGAGTCAGTGAACGATGCGTTGACAATATCTGCATATAGCGGTGTATTGAGTTATCCTAACAAACAAAAGCTAATAGTGGTATCAACAATCGAGACTAGGTATCCTAATGGGTGCCAAAATTCGTCAAGATTTTAGGCTAAGGTACGTGTTTTTGGTTATTTTAAGTATTATTTGATGCATGATGTTGCTGTGTTGACCTGTTTTGTAGGCATTTGCGGCGTCATAATTTCAATTAAAGCCTTGAAAAGCAAATTTTCTTAGAATAAGATGGGGCAATCAAAAAGGGTAGAAAATAAATGTATTCAGATATTGAAAATTTAGGAATGGCCGATAAGTTTGTTGATGACATTTTAGAGATCATCAACCACATTAAGTTGTTCGAGGGGTTTAGTGTCGATGAGGTTAGGGTGTTGTGCCACTACATGCAATGTTATGCGGCACCCAGAGGGTATAGCTTATTACGTGAAGGTGTAGAGGGTGACTACCTTCTGCTTCTACTTAGTGGCGGTGTTGAAGTTAGAAAGCGCGTTTCTGATACGGAAGATAAAATTATTGCGGAAATTGGCATTGGTGCAACATTAGGTGAAATGTCCATGATTGATGGGGATATTCGGTTTGCAAGTTGTATTACCACCGTGCCTACAGATTTTGCAGTCTTTACGCGAGATGCGTTGAATGACATCCTCGTGCAAATGCCAAGGTTGGGAAATAAATTTTTATTGGTGTTGTTGCAGTTGATGACTTATCGTTTGCGCGATACGTGCGATCGTCTGCTACCAGGTGCTTATGGCGCTACGGTGTAAGTTATAAATTATAAATGGTTGCTTTGTCTGGTTCAGTTTTGGGGTACTTTGAATTAGCATGACGTTTTGATTAGTATTCAGATTGAAAATACATAGTGTTTGATCAATATTAAGCCATCACTTTTGCGTAGTTGATGGTAATTTCTTTAGTGATGAGATATAAAAAATTGACGACACTTACTATAGATAGCGCTCAGCGTAAATCACTACTCCCTTGGGTGGTTCTGTTGGCGGGCTTTTTAGCCATGTATTTACCCACACTTTACGATTTGTTTAACGGTGTTTGGCGTACCGATAAGCAAGCACATGGCCCTATAGTCTTGGCCGTTTCAATTTGGTTTTTTTACTTTAAGACGCAAGACTTAAAAGAAACCGCTGTTCCCCTTAAAGCAGCGCCGATCTTAGGTCTGGTTGTGTTTGTGCTGGGTTTGTTGATGTACGTTTTGGGGCGCTCACAAAGTGTGTTGTTTCTTGAGGTGGGCTCCTTAGTTTTTATCCTTTTAGGTATTTTATATACTTTCTGGGGTACTAAACTGGCAAGGCATTATTGGTTTGCTTTTTTCTTTCTTTTATTTGTTATCCCACTACCTTCTTCATTGGTTGATGCAGCGACGCAACCAATGAAAATTGCTGCTTCTTATGGGGCGTATCATTTACTCAGTTGGTTGGGTTATCCTGTCACGCGCTTTGGCGTCATTATCAATATTGGGCCATATCCGTTATTTGTAGCGGATGCATGTGCAGGTTTAAATTCTCTTTTTACGCTAGAAGCATTAGGTTTGCTTTACATGAATATCATGCGTCATGAGTCAGCTTTGAGAAATGCCTTATTAGCGGCCCTGATTATTCCCATCTCATTCACCGCAAATGTGACGAGAGTGACCGTGCTGGCACTGATTACCTATCATCTTGGTAAAGAGGCGGGCGAAGGTTTCTTGCACGGATTTTCTGGCATGGTGCTTTTTATGACAGCACTGTCTTTAATCATCGTTGTTGACTCACTGCTTAGAAAGTTTTCTCTATGGTGGGAGTCTAAAAAAAACGAGAAATCAGGCATGAGTAAAACGGGTGCCAGCATATGAGTGAATTAGTTAAAATTTCTTTTGGAAAAAGCCTTTTGCTGGCTATTTTAATGGCAATTGCTGCAATGGGTGCTGTCTATGCTAAACCCAAGTTACAAGCAGGAAAAGAGGCTCCATCACTAGAAAGTATTGTGCCGCATGAGTTTGGGGATTGGCATGAAGAGTCTGAGTCTGATCAGCAGGTGTCCCTTTCCACCGATGGTGAGAAATCACAAGATCAACCCTATGATCAGGTGCTGTCAAGAACCTATGTCAATTCAAGCGGCGATGCAGTTATGTTGGCTTTAGCTTATGCCAAAGAACAAAAGCAGGATGTCAAAATACACCGGCCTGAGGTTTGTTATGTCGCGCAAGGATATACTTTATTAAGTAAAAATGATGTTGGGATTTTCCTTTCCCCGAATATGCCGACTGCACAGGGTAAACGTCTGTTGACCAAGCGTGACGGGCGTATAGAAACCGTGAGTTATTGGGTACGCGTCGGCAATGAATATCCGCGTGGTGGTTTAGATGCGCGTATGGTGATTTTTAAGGACGGTCTAAAAGGTAAGATTGATGATGGCATATTGGTGCGTGCTTCAATAATTATCCCCAATGAGGCCAGTGCAGATGAGGCATTTGAGAAACAAGAGCGTTTTATGGCCGATTTGGTCAGGACAGTAGAGTTAACTGCACCAGGCGTGTTGACGAAGAATAAAAATGATTAAGTTAATGGAGTGTACGATTTTGTTTGTAGCTATTAGTTTGGCTCTAAGTGCTAGATTCGGTGGTAAGCATGAGCCCCGTTAGGATAGCCTACTTTATCAATCAGTATCCTAAGGTCAGTCACAGTTTTATACGGCGCGAAATTCTAGCTTTGGAGCGACAAGGCTTTACCGTACAGCGCATTGCATTGCGAGGTTGGCAGGATCATATTGTGGATGCGGATGACCTAAATGAGCGCCGGCAAACACAATATGTATTACAAGCGGGCATAGTGTCCTTATTGCTCGCTTGTTTTCGAATTTTTTTTCAATCACCCTGCCGATTTCTTTTCGCACTTAAACTTGCTCTTCACATGGGTAAGCGTGCAGATCGCCCATTACCACTGCACTTAATTTACTTGGCAGAAGCGTGTCATATATTGCCTTGGTTAAAACACGCGCAACACATTCATGCCCACTTTGGCACGAACTCTACTGAAGTAGTGATGCTGGCCAATGCTTTAGGTGGCCCAAGTTATAGCTTTACCGTACATGGTCCAGAAGAGTTTGATAAGCCTGAATTTATTCACCTTGCTGAAAAAATTAAACGTGCTGCATTTGTTGTGGCGATTAGCTCATATGGACGTAGCCAGCTTTATCGCTGGATAGATAATGCCTTGTGGAGTAAGGTTAAAGTTGTGCATTGCGGATTAGAGCAAGCCTTTCATGCGGTCGCAGCGGTTCCCATCCCAAGCAAGCCACGTATGGTCTGTGTGGGGCGTTTGTGCGAGCAAAAAGGGCAGTTGTTGCTAGTTGAAGCAGTCAGCCTATTGGCGAGCAAGGGTTTAAATTTTGAACTGGTGTTAGCTGGTGACGGGGAAATGCGCCCTGAAATCGAGGCGCTGATTAAACAACGTAAGTTACAAGACAAAGTGGTTATTACTGGCTGGATTAGCAGTGATAAAGTGCGAGAGGAAATATTGGCCTCGCGCGCTTTGGTCTTACCAAGTTTTGCAGAGGGTTTACCTGTCGTAATCATGGAAGCGATGGCTTTACGTCGGCCTGTGTTGACTACCTATGTTGCAGGGATTCCCGAGTTAGTGTTAGACAAAACCTGTGGTTGGTTGTTTGCGGCGGGTGACGTTCAGGCTTTGGCTGATGCTATAGAGCAGTTTTTATCAACACCTGACGATGCTTTGCAAGCAATGGGCGATGCTGCGTATCAACGTGTAATAGCACGCCATTCTATTGATACAGAAGCCTTTAAGCTTGGTGAGTTATTTCGCGCAACCATCAATAATAAGACGGTGACCGAGGGGACATCATGATCATACTTCAGGTGCTTTTTATTGTTGCGCTCGTTATTTTGAGCTTGCCCGTATTGTTGCTGTTCGTACAAGTGGTTTTTTCTTTACGGCAATATCATCCGCAACCTATGCCAGACGTAAATAGACCTAGTGTGGCGGTGTTGATTCCAGCACATAATGAATCCTCTGGAGTTATTCCCACACTACAGTCTTTAAAATCACAATTACAAGCAGGGGATCGCATTGTATTGGTTGCAGATAACTGCTCCGACGATACTGCCAGTATTGCAAGAGCTGAGGGTGTAGAGGTGATTGAGCGCTCAAATTTAAATCTACGCGGGAAAGGGTATGCATTAGATTTTGGTATGAGATACTTAATGGAATCTCCACCAGAAGTGGTCATTATTGTGGATGCGGATTGTATTGTTGAATCTGGGGGCCTGGAAAGGTTGGCGCGTACCTGTGTGGCTAAGAATAGGCCTGTGCAAGCGCTCTATTTAATGAAATCGCCAGCACAAGCCAGTTTGAAAACAAAAATTGCTGAGTTTGCTTGGGCGGTCAAAGACTGGGCACGCCCACTAGGTTACTTGCAACTAGGTTTGCCTTGTCAGTTGATGGGTACAGGTATGGCTTTTCCTTGGGCGCTGTTACAGTCTGCTGAGCTTGCGACGGGGCATATTGTCGAAGATTTAAAGCTTGGTCTGGAATTTGCTGGTGCAAGAAGAGCACCATTGTTTTGTCCTGAAGCGCTCGTAACCAGCACTTTTCCACAGAATAGCGAGGGGGTGCAATCACAACGCACGCGTTGGGAGCATGGTCATCTGAGCATGATTCTTCAAGATGGACCGCGTGAACTAATGGCAAGTATCAACTCTTTGAATCTAGGTTTGTTTGCCTTAGCAGTTGATATGTGTGTGCCACCTTTGGCGCTGTTGATGCTGTTTGTATTGGCGTTATGTTGTTTTTCAGTGGTGATTGCGGTGCTAACGACTAGTCTAATGCCTTGGGTTTTAGTATTTTTTACATTATTAATTTTGGTGTTCGGTATACTATTTGCGTGGACAAAATTTGGCAAATCAATCATCTCGTTAAAGGAGTTGTTATCTGTTCCACTCTATATTTTGGGAAAAGTGTCGTTATATATTAAGTTTCTTGTAAAACGGCAAGTGGAGTGGGTGAGATCAAATCGGGATTAGCTTTATATGATTGTTAACTGGAGCATTACTATTAAATGAGCTTTTTAAATTTCATTAAAACATATAACAATTAAAACAATAAAACCAATATTAAATATAACGGGGTAGCTTTGGATAAGCAATTTAAATTATTTGACATTAAGATAGACCGACTCAGCATGCAAGAAACTGTGCAGGTGATAAGGGGATGGTTGCACGCACCTGAGCGCGCATGTAAGTATGTTGTCACGCCTAATGTTGACCATGTCGTGGTGTTAGAAAAACACAGTAAATTCAAACAAGCTTATGATAAAGCCGCGTTAACCGTGATTGACGGTAACCCAGTATTATGGGTTGCAAGACTGCTAGGCGAGTCTGTTCCATGTACTGTTCGCGGTAGTGATCTTACTCCTGCAATATTTGCATGTTTTAATAATAAGCAAGAGTCAGTAAAGGTCTTTTTGTTGGGGGCAGCGGCAGGTGTTGCGGACAGAGCGGCGGCAAGAATTATGCAGAAGTGGCCTTATGTTAGTGTAGTTGGTACCATGAGTCCACCCTATGGTTTTGAGAAAAGTATTGTTGAGTCGGATGCAATTTGCAATGCGGTTAATGCATCGGGAGCAGATTTGCTAGTGATAGGCTTAGGTGCGCCAAAACAAGAGTTGTGGGTGCATCAGTATCAACAACAGTTATCGGTGAAAGTGGCATTATGTGTAGGTGCAACGATAGACTTTATGGCGGGTGAAAAAAGTCGTGCGCCTGTTTGGATGAGAAAAGCCTATTTGGAGTGGTTGCATCGTGCGCTGAGTGAGCCTAAGCGTTTAGGTATGCGTTATTTAAAAGATGCAGTTATTTTTCCAAAACTGGTTTTGAAGGAGCTATTTGTAAATCGTTGAGTAAAGTGTTTGCTACTTTGAATAAATGTTTTGAGGATAGATAGAATGAAAAAAATAATTCCTGTGATTTTATCAGGTGGTTCTGGTACACGTTTGTGGCCTTTGTCTCGTGCATCTTTACCTAAGCAATTGTTGCCTTTAGTTTCCGATGATTCAATGTTACAAGCAACATTAAAAAGACTTTCAGGCTGGGCGACAATCGCCGAGCCCATGGTGGTATGTGGCAATGACCATCGATTTTTGGTTGCTGAGCAGTTACGCGATATGAAAGTTGAGCCTCGCTTAATTATGTTAGAGCCTACAGGTCGAAATACAGCACCAGCTATTGCTGCAGCTGCTTGTGCTTTGGAGAGCGACGATGTCTTGATGTTGGTTTTGCCAGCAGATCATGTTATTAGTAATTTGGTTGCGTTTGAGGCTGCTGTAAATCAGGCGGCAAAAGCCGCTGAAATGGGACAACTAGTCACTTTTGGCATACAACCTAATATGCCTGAGACAGGCTATGGCTATATTCAGGCAGGCACTGCTTTTGACAATGTAGATGGCTGTTTTAAAGTGGCACGCTTTGTTGAAAAACCTAATGCCGAAATTGCACAACAGTATCTAGATGAGGGTAATTATTTCTGGAATAGTGGTATGTTCTTATTCAAGCCGCAAGTATATCTAAGCGAGCTTACAAAATTTAATCCTGAAATGGTTGATTACGCACGTAAAGCATTTAATGCGAGTTACAAAGATCTTGATTTTTGTCGTCTAGAAGAGCAAGCATTTTCAGCATGTCCGTCAGATTCTATTGATTATGCAGTCATGGAAAAAACAACATTAGCGACGGTTGTCCCTGTTGATATGGGTTGGAACGATGTTGGCTCATGGACAGCACTATGGGATGTGCAAGCCAAAGATGCCGATGGTAATGCAATTCGTGGTGATGTGTATGTGACTGATGTTAAAAATACATTGATTCGTGGGGAAAGTCGTTTTGTGGCGGCTGTAGGCGTTAAAGATTTATTGATTGTAGAAACTTCAGATGCCGTATTGGTTGCACACAAAGACTGTGCGCAAGAGGTTAAAAAAATAGTGGATTATCTCAAGGCTGCAAAACGTTCAGAGCATCAAGTGCACTCACGTGTTTACCGCCCTTGGGGTTGGTACGAGGGTATTGATGCTGGTGATCGTTTTCAGGTTAAACGCATTATGGTTAAACCAGGGGAAAAACTATCGTTACAAATGCACCATCATCGTGCAGAGCATTGGGTTGTCGTCAGTGGTTCAGCCATTATTACCATTGAAGGTGAGTCTAAAATTTACTCTGAAAACCAGTCAACTTATATCCCGATTGGCGCGACACATCGTCTGGAAAATCCAGGAAAATTGCCTCTGCACTTGATAGAAGTGCAGTCAGGAGCTTACTTAGGTGAGGATGATATTGTTCGTTTTAATGATACCTATGGACGTGTTTAGTATTGCCTTGGTATTGAGTAGCTGTATAAAGTAAATTGACTTAAGTTTGTCTGAAAGTGCAGTCACGCCCATGTTTCGGTTAATGAATGGATTGAAGAAATCAACATGGGTGTTGAGTTTAGTCATTTTTAGTTTTGCTGTGCAAATGACCATTCCAGCTTATGCAGGGGAAGAGCTCAGGCAGCTTATGAATTCGCCGTCAGAAGGCTCACTGATTAAGCCCGAAAATGTGGCAGTGATTGTCAATCAGTTGGATGATAAAAGCGTAGAAGTCGGTCAGTATTATTTAACGGCACGTAATATTCCAGCAAAGAATTTAATCAAAGTCAGCCTTCCCAAAGCACTTAAGGCTATATCAGTTGAGGAGTTCGAAAAGCTAAGAAAATCCGTTTATGCAGGTTTGAGTGATGATATTCAGGTCATCGTGATGGTGTGGACGACGCCTTATGCCGTGGATTGTAACTCGATAACCTCCGCTATGACCTTTGGCTTTGATAATACCAATTGTGTTTGTAACCCAGCAAAACCCAACTTCAAGCTCAACCCATATTTTGATAGTGCATCCAAAAAACCACTGAAAGATTATGGCATGCGTTTGTCGATGCTTTTGCCGATAGAGTCAGTCCGTCAGGCCAAGGAGTTGATTGATCGTGGTGTGTTAAGCTCGTTTAAGCTCAACGATGGTTCAGCTTATTTATTAAGGACAGACGATGTTGCCAGAAGTGGGCCACGCGAACAATTTTTCCCTCCTGATTTAGCTAAAATCCCTGCTAAAGGTTTGACTATAAGAAACATGAAGGTGAATGCCATTGAACACCGAGATGATGTGATGTTTTACTTTACTGGGGCGTCGAGTGTGCCGCGTTTGGAGACGCTAAACTTCTTACCAGGGGCTATTGCCGATCACCTCACTTCATATGGCGGGGATTTGCTAGGTACAGGGCAAATGTCTAGCATGCGCTGGCTGATTGCAGGCGCAACTGCAAGTTATGGTACCGTGAGCGAGCCGTGCAATTATTGGCAAAAATTTCCCAACCCAGCGGTGCTAATGAAGCACTACTTGAATGGTGAAACAGCGGTTGAAGCTTATTGGAAAAGTGTGGCGTGGTTAGGGCAAGGCATCTTTATCGGTGAGCCACTGGCCGCTCCATATCAAGCGACACGGGTGATACCAACTACAGATAACAACACAGAGACGAAGCAGTAATGTAAATTTTCTTTAATTAAAGCTATTTTGTAATATAAAGAGGTGAAGTTTGTCACATTCTGGTCAATAATTGTCACCATAATAGTTCGCATAAGATACCATGTGTTTTTGTAGTATGATATTTGGGCATGATACGTGCTATACAAATTGAACAAAATTCTTAATTTATTTCTTGGGTTAATATGAAGATGATTAAAAAAGTCACTAAAGCAGTTTTTCCAGTCGCGGGTATGGGTACGCGCTTTTTACCAGCAACTAAAGCAAATCCAAAAGAGATGTTGCCGATTGTTGATAAACCATTAATTCAATATGCAGTAGAGGAAGCTGTTGCTGCTGGCATTACAGACTTGATTTTTATTACAGGCCGCAATAAGCGTTCAATTTCAGACCATTTTGATATGGCTTATGAGCTGGAAAACGAGTTAGAGCGTAATGGTAAAACTCAGCTACTGAAAATTGTACAAAATATTGTGCCTAAGCATGTTAACTGTATATATATTCGTCAAACGCAAGCTTTAGGCTTGGGCCACGCGGTGCGCTTAGCCAAGCCAGTGGTTAATGATGATGCATTTGCTATTTTGCTTGCTGACGATTTGTTAGACGGCAAAGTCCCTGTCATGAAGCAAATGGTTGATGCTTATGATTATTACCGTTGCTCATTATTGGGTGTGGAAAATGTGCCAGCAGATCAGACTGGTAGCTATGGTATTGTAGCTACCACGCCAGTTAAACCACATATTGAGCAAGTTTCTGCCATTATTGAGAAACCAAAACCAGAAGAGTCACCTTCTACCTTAGCTGTGGTGGGGCGTTACATTCTCACGCCAAGAATTTTCCATCATTTAGATAATGTTAAGCCAGGTAAAGGTGGTGAAATTCAATTAACCGATGGTATTTCTGCGCTTCTAAATGAAGAGCAAATTCTAGCCTACCGTTTTGATGGTATTCGCTATGACTGCGGTTCTAAAGCTGGTTATTTGGAAGCCACTGTACGTCTCGGTCTGAAACACGCCGAGTGCGGAAAAGATTTCCGTGCCTTCTTAGAGAAAGAAATGGTTGAGCAAGGGATTTGCCCAAAGCCAGAAAAAAAGAAATAAGCTACGTTTGAGTTAATGGTAGCTTAAAAAAGGCTTTTGATCGTGTTGAGATTTTCTCAGCAATGATTAAAAGCCTTTTTTATTGATCAATGTTTGATAAAAGGTTGAGCAAATACTTTAAATCTTCTGTTTTCGTCATTGGGTTCATCAGTGTTGTGCGTAACCAACACTCGCCATTTATCATGACTTGTGTGAGGTGGTATGCACCGCTTTGAATCATCTTCTGCCTTAAGTTGGATTGATGTTGATTACGCTGGCTTATACTGCTGCTTTCCCAGTGTTCGTTTTTGTGTTTAAAGCACACAATATTGGTTTGTGGCATCATCAATAGCTCAAATTTGGGATCTTGCGAAATTAGCGTTGCCAGCAGCTGTGCTTTATCAAAAGTAGTTTCTACTAAAGCTCCCAAGCCCTCAACACCATAGAGTGAAAATGCCGTCCACAACTTTAGTGCCATCATGCGCTTGGTACACTCAATCGTTCGATAGCTGGTATTGTAAGTCTCATCTTCAAAGCTATTTCCTTGAAATAGGTAAGATGCGTCTTGTGCAAATGCTTGGTAGCTATTAAGTGGGTCTTTAAACAATACGGCAGATACTGGCGCTGGCATGTAAAGCAGTTTATGACCATCCCAAACTATGGAGTCAGCGAGCGCTATTCCAGTTAGTTTTGTTCGGTGTTGATTAGATAGCAGAGCCGACGCACCATGTGCGCCATCCACATGCAGCCAAAGCTTTTGCGCATTGCAATAGTGTCCGATCGCTAATAGAGGATCTATGCTACCTGTTGGGGTGCAGCCTGCCGTGGCTACAACCGCCATGACTATTTGTTGTTTCGTCACACATTGCTGATGCGCGTTTTGTAGCGCAACTAAATCCATACCGCCAGAGGCATCTGTGGAAATCTTAATCACCGCATCAGTACCCAAGCCCATCATCCCCGCAGCCCTGGCGATAGAGTAATGTGCATGCTCAGAAGCTAAAATTCTAAGTTGCGGGGATGCCGCTGTGTTTATCCCATTTTTCCATACATCCCAAGTGGCGGAGTGTTGGCGCGCAGCCAGTAGCGCTGTGAGATTGGCTTGAGCTCCGCCAGAAGTTAATATGCCGTGCACATGAGTATTGGTAATGCGTTTCCATCCAATTAAATCACTTAACCAGCGTATGACTTGGCGCTCCAGCATGGTCGCGCTGGGTCCCGTTTCATAGACCGCCATGGCTTGATTGGTGAGTGATGCAACCAAATCACACAATCCGGCTATCGGCAAAGGCGTCGCGACCTGGTGTCCCAGATTCCGTGGATGGTGAATCGCCAAGCTTTTAGTTAAAATCTCAGTGCTTAGTTTATCGAGCAAGTCTGCGTGATTGATTGTTGCTTGTTGGGGTAGTGGGGCTTGCCAATGTTTATCTTCAATTTCAGGGGCTTGCCAGTCAATCACTTTACCCGCGCCAGATAAGTTGAGTTTGAGGTGATCGGCTAATAGATTAATCAACGCATGCCCCGTTTCACGGAAGCTATCTGCGCTAAACATCTCTTCAATGATTGGTTTAATAGGCTTGCTCATCGTTATTTACTTTAAATGGGTAAGCTAGTTCCGCGTGTGCGAAACCAACCCGTAATACTTATTCGTTCACGCTTTGCTGGTAACACTTCATGTGGAAATCGCTCAGATAAAAACAACACCAGCCTGCCTGCCTGCGGAAGAATATCAATAAAATTAGCACTCTCCGCCTTATCTAAATACATCCGCAACTCCCCACCATCATTAATATGCCAAGCTTCATTTAAATACAACACACTGCTGACTTTACGTGATTTATCGTGCATAAACTGATCTACGTGTTTATGGTAGCGGCTGCCAATTGGATAAATGGCAAAATGACTTTCTAATTCAAATAAGCCTAAAAACAAATACTGGTTTAATGCATTTTGTATCGCTTGTGTGGCTCCTAAGTAAGTCTGCAAATGAGGGTTGGGTTCATTTGTATCCAGCCAATAAACGGAATCACCGCGTAGCTTATTGTTGGTTGCATTTGCAGATGATATCGTGCTTTGTCCTGTGGTTGCCTTATGCATTAGCCCTTCAGTTGCCAGCCGTTTCGCCTCGCGAGCCAATTCAGCAATACATGCTGCGCTTAAAAAATTATCTACAACGATAAAACCGCGCGTAGCGATCTCATCTGCAAGTTGCTCTGTATTAGGGAGTTTAGGATGGATTGTTAGTGGAAGCGAGTGCATGTGCTGGGTAAAGTTGGCTAATCCGACATTATACGCTCGCAACAAGCAATTGCATTACTTAGCAATTGGCTCAACATTGAGTCCGCTGTTGGCGTTTTCAACATAATTATTATGTTTAAGTTTGCGTCACACCCAGCAATGCGCTAAAATCGCTACCCTTTAGAGGAATAGCTCAGTTGGTTAGAGCGCTTGGTCGACATCCAAGAGGTCGCCAGTTCGAATCTGGCTTTCTCTACCATCTTATTTTTGCGTTAACCGCTTAGAGCTCTCACTTTAGGCGGTTTTTCTTTTTGAAGCAGTTGGTGATGGCTCCACTTAATATTTAATATATCTGATTTCTAATATATCTGATTATGTATTTATTTTATTGGCATGTCATTGGTATGTGATATGCTGAAAAATGACGGCATACTTTGCTAAAAAAACCATGGAAAGTGTGCTTGGATTGTATGGGTGTAATCGCCCCAGTTTGCCATGCTGCCTGTATAGGTGCCCGTGAAAGTGGTTTTAATATTAAAACCACCCAGCAGTAAAAGAGAGTGCTCAGGATATACGTCAACAGAAAACTTGTCTGGTGCTGGTATGTCGACTGCATGGCAGGCTATTTGCTACAGAACCTAAGATGTCAGCACGATTGTCCAGCTATGAATCCAATTAAATAGGGGGAGGTTGCACGCATCAGCCAGTATTAGGCTTTTAAAATTTTAGAGATAAGGTCACGTAATGATGAATACAAATAAATTGTTTTTCATACTGTTTATTTTGATTCTTTCAGGCTCTGCATCCGCGAGTGAGCAATGGTTAACAATTCAAAACTCCTCCTTAGAGCCAGAAGTTGGGTCTGCTTTGGATTTATCAAGCCTGACTCAGCATCGGGACAGTAACTTTAATAAGACCCCTAGCATAAGTCCACAAGGTGAGCATTTTCTGCTTGGAACCAAGCCAGATAAAAATATAAAGTTCTTTACCGCAACGTTGGCCATTTCATCAAATTCTGGTGGCTACCCAGATCATGCAACTGCCAATCGCTTAGCCGTCATGATTAAAAGAAATGGGTATAACGCAGTTCGTGTGCACTTTACCGAAGCTATGCTAATGACAGGTCGCTCTAAAGACTTTGATTTTGACCCTGAACAGCTTGATCGTTTTTTTTATTTAATGAATGCGCTGCGTGAGCAAGGGCTATATTTTTTTGTAGATATGCTTGGCTCTTGGAACGGAGCATATGGTGACGTTAAAGGGAATCGTTGGACACGCGGTCAATATGATGTAACTTTGGGCTCCCTGATTTCAGATACAGATAAGTTGCATTGGCTTAACTTAGCAAAAGTGCTTTGGAACAAAAAGAATCCGTATTCGAACTTAACAACCCTTGGGGATCCAGCGCTAGCAGGCGTGATGTTAGTAAATGAAGGTGATGCAGATTATTTGCTTAGAAGCTCGCAAGATAAGAAATTGTTGCCGCCATTCAAAAATTGGTTGTTAAAGAAATATCAAACTAACCAATCTGTAGAGGATAAAACTGGAGGAGCCTTTGATAAGCTTAGCTTACCTTCAGTCTCCGAGCACTCTGCATTAAATCGAGAGTTTCAACTGTTTACAACTGAGATGCAAACTAGCCAACTGAATTGGATGAAGCAACAATTATCTAATTTAGGGTTTAATGGGCCAGTGACTTCATTTAACACTTACCCCAGTTACCATAATGCTGTGACTAGGAGTCAATTATCGTTTGTCGATCAACATCAATATGCCGATCACCCTAAAGACGGAATGGTAGAAAGTGGAACAAGCATTGGGATGGGGCGTTTGCTGGATGGCCGCAATCGATATTTAGATAGATTAGCGTGGAATCGGCTGTATGGACAGCCATTTACGGTGAGTGAATACGGGCAGCCATTTTGGAATCCTTACCGTTGGGAGGTTGCCCCATTTACAGCAGCTTATGCAGGGTTTCAAGATTGGTCCATGATCGCCCATTTTGGTAGCGCCTTTAGTGTTAGTAGACCTGCATCTGGCAAATGGCGCACCATGATGGTGCCATTTGAAATTGGGGTAGACCCTACATTGCAAGCAGGTGAGAAAATTGCTGCATTTTTATTTGGACGTGGAGACGTAAGCCCTGCCAAGGCCAAACTTGCTGTTAAAGTTAACCCTGATTTAGCGGCTGGATATTCATCTGACCGATTTGTAAGCTGGCAACTAGCTCAAATGCAGTATGTATTGGGTGTTGGGCTTAATGTGAATGGCTCAGGTAAAGTAAATGCTGACGTAAAGTCACTACAGCTTTCTAGCGATGAGGATGAAATTGCTACAAAAACAATTTACTCTAAACTGCTAGCCGCTAAAGTGCTTGAAGATGATGGGTGGACGAACCCTTCATTGCAGCGTTACCAAAGTAGCACTAAAGAGTTAAAGCTTGATTTAAAGCAGAATTACATGACAGTCATTACCAAGGGCTCTGTGGGGGTAATGGGTGGTGCGGGTAGTAAAGTCGAGTCACCTTTTGTATCAATTAAGGTAGATGCAGGCGAAGGTGCGTTTTTTGCTTGTGATCTAGGAGCGGGTGATTTAAGTCAATCAAAGCGTGTACTTTTAGTGATGTCTACAGACAGTAGAAATAGCAATATGACATTTTTAGATAAAGAAGAAACAAAACTGGATCAGATAGGTAGTTTCCCTGCGAAAATTAAAGATGCCAGCATTAACATCGAAGTGATGCAAGCAACCAATCTTCAGCATTGGAAACTCTACGCACTAGACTTTAATGGCAGGCGCAATATGGAGTTGCCAATGAAAACTCTAGACTCAGGTAAAGCTCAAGTTCAGATACATTTGGCAGCTTTGGCAAATAAAGTGTCTCCCTTTTTTGAGTTGGTGAGAGAGTAAATTGATGATAGGAAAGGGCGCAGTTTTAAATATATTTAAATTTCCTGAAGTATTTAAACAACCTTACCAAGGTGTTAGAAATTCCAAGGAAATTATTGGCATTCAGGCTTTGAGATTTTTTGCAGCATTATTAGTTGTTGTTGATCATTATGTAATTCACTATTGTGAGTTAGGTGGACTGCCGAACTCATTACTGAAATTTGCATATGGGCTTGGGCATGTAGGCGTGTGCATGTTTTTTGCAATAAGTGGATTCGTCATGGTTATCACTAATAGTTCTAAATTTAATAACCTATTCAATGCATTAGATTTTTTTATAAGAAGACTTATAAGGATCTGGCCTTTGTACGCCATTGCGACCATAGTATTTTTTGTTGCAAAACATCAGATTGATGACGTATATAATTTTACTAACTTATTAAAGTCTTTAGCATTTATCCCATATTTGGGAGAGGGTGGTTTGTATAGACCAATTCTGGGGAAGGGGTGGACGTTAAATTATGAAATGTTTTTTTATTGCATTTTTACCTTGTGCTTGTTTTTCCCTAAAAAAATTGGGTTGAGTATCACTGTTTTTGTACTTGCTTTACTCCCTATTGTTTGTATTTTCTTTGGCTTCAAGGGGATATATGTCACATTTTATAGCGACGATATAATTTTATTTTTCTTGGTAGGAGTGCTTGTAGCTTTAGCTTCGAATAAGTTCAAGGGATGCCCTAAGTATTTTGAAAGTGCCTCTCAAGCCGTCTTTGTGGCCTCGATTTTTCTGTTTATTGCAATTATTGTTAACCAACTTCAAATAGCTCGACTGGTAAAAGACTTCACGTTAACTATAATTATATTTAGTGCTCTTTATGCTGTTTGCCACTATCAAACTAGATATAGAAGTGTTGTAACTGCTGCGTTAATAGCGGTTCTCGGTGACTCATCATATGCTATATATTTGTTTCACGGATTTATATTTTCACCATTGAAGTTTCTGGTTTTGAAAAATGAATATTATTTTGGGAATCTTGTAACGCTGTTGATTTTGATATTTGTAGCTATTCTTTTTGGCGCAGTTATCCACCTTGCCTTAGAAAAGCCTTTGCAAAATCATTTGCTTAAAGTATATCGAGAAAAATTAAAGCTCAATCTATCTTAAGAGCGCATTTAAGAAATCAATCGAATAAATAAGACTAATAGCCGTAGTTGAGACGCGTAAATTTGCTTTAGGTTACTGATGTATTGTTTGATTGTAATTTTGATGGCTTTATTAAGAGGGGATTTCTGTTCATTGGGTTGGGTATGTGTTAATCAAAGCCAGCCAAGTCTAGCTAGATTTATAGTTAGAGTGTTTATAGATTGTTAAATAAGATGATTGCAATTGTTAACCCTCAGTATTACGGTGTGCATGGTATCGCACGCTATATAGATTCATTTTTAGCCAACTTGCCAGAAATGGGTTCCTTCGTCTATTTGATAACTGGAGAGCCTGAGCTGGGCCCTGTTAAAGACTACCCTAATGTTAACTTTATCCACATCCCAGTTGCATCTAATCGACTTGGATTGCTTATTTGGAGCATAAAAGCACGTCAGGTGATCTTGCGGCTATATGCTCAAAATAAAATTAAATATGTTAATTTTCACTTTCCGCCGTTAATTCCAGGGTTATTTTTACCTAACTCCGTGCCTATGATTTTGACAGCACATACGACCTATCTTGGAATGTCTGGCAATTTCTACAACCCGCGTTTGTTTACTGGCCAATGGGGTAAGTTATCTGTAGCAATTAAGTCTTGGATGGAAAAAAGAATTTTTGCGAAAGCCAGTAAAGTAATCGCGCTCACAGAGCAAGGGCGCCAGGAGGTGTTGGCTTATGGTTATCAGCGTGAGGTGTTCGTTATCCCCAATGGTGCTGATACGATCAAATTCACGCCCGACTTAAGCACTAAAAAAGATATTGATGTTTTATTCTGTGGACGTATAGAGCTGCGCAAGGGTAGCCGGCCAATGGTCGAGGTGTGCAAGCGTTTAGTCAGCTTAAATGCAAACATTAAGATTGCGATTGTCGGATATGGTGATGATGACGCATGGGTGAAGCAGCATTTGAGTGCCTATGCTAATAATATTTTTTTGGCAGGGAAAGTGCCATTTGATGAAATGGTTGGGTTTTATAATCGTAGTAGGTTATATGCCTCTACCTCATATTATGAGGGCTTGCCTGGAACTTGCTTAGAAGCTATGTCCATGCAGATACCTGCAGTCACTTGGGATTTACCTTTTTACCACGACTTAGTCGTTGAGGGAAAAACAGGCAGATTAATCCCACCGAACAACATCAATCTGATGGCTGAAAAAATTATTAGTCAGCTTGGAAATGAAGATTTATGTAAAACAATGGGAGAGCGCGCAAGAGAGCTGCTTAAAACCAAATATAACTGGGAAATGTTAGTTAAGGCAATATTGGCTATTTTTTGGTAGAATTTACTTGTACTTAAAGAGATAAGGTTGCATCACTACAATTATGTATTGATTTCTAACTAGATCAGATATGCGTAGTGTTTTTTTTGATTAACTTAACTAAAAGCAGTCTAAAAAACAGCCTAGGTACAATTGTTTTTTTGCCTTAGTGTTTAATTTGTAGTTAATTTTTTATGTGGATAAAAATTAGATGATATTCAGGAAAACTATAATAAATTCATTTAATGAATATATCCCCAAGCTGCTATATCTTCTATTGATGATGCCAGCATTTACCTATGCAGCTCCACTGGTTCAAGATTATGAAAGGCATGAGGGTATTATCAGTTTTCGTCCTTATGCTTTGGCTAATGTTACTTATGATAGCAATATATTCAAACTATCTAATGTTGAGCAGGCAAAAAGCCTACTTGGTACCTCTCAAGTATCAGACGTGATACAAAAAAAAGAGATTGGGCTTGAGACTAAAGTTCGCCTAAGTAGGCAGCTAATTACGGTTGACTTAAACCTGAATGATGCGCAGTACGAAAAGTTTAACAATTTAAACTATTCAGGTAGTAGAGAAAATGTTCGATGGGATTGGGTGGTTGGGGATCATTTCGATGGTGTACTTTCATATAATGATAAAGAAATAGCTTCTGGTTTTGCTGATGTGGTTAGCTCTAATGAAACTGTAAAATCAAACAATATAATAGATTATCAAAAGACTGCTGCAAGACTTAACTGGCACTTTAAACCAGATTGGGCTGTACATGCTTCATATAGCCAAGAGCAGTATGAAAATAAAGCCGCTGTATTCAGCTATAACGACAAAGAGTTAGATACTTTAGAGTGTGGTATCAGCTATGAAAGTTCTAAACAAATAACGACAGCCATTTCGTATAAAAATACTGTTACAGATTATGCCCATAGGAGTCCACAATCTATAGCCTTGTTTGGGAGTACCAACACTCAAGATAGGATAAATATCACCGTTGGTTGGAATATTAGTCCGCAGCTAACACTAAAGTCGGATGTTTTTTTTATATCTTTAAATTACCCCCCAGAACATTCGGTTCGCAATACTGATAACCTTGGATATCAGCTTGAGGCATTTTATACGCCTACTGAAGATGCAAAAGTATCTGTTATTTTATCTAAAGATGTTATTCCTATTGAGGATGTTTTCTTTTCAAATAGTGAACAAAAAAGAGTGATGGTTTCACCTAGTTGGAAAGTAACCGAAAAAATTTCTGTGGGTGGTGATTTTGAGTATAAAACTATTGACTACTTGGGTAACAGTGATCCTGCGTCAAGTGCTTCTCGTTCGGATGAAGTGACGAGGTTTAGTGCTTATTCAAGATACTATCCAATACAAAAGCTGGCAATCGAGGCCGCTTATACAAATATATCAAGAGACTCAAATACGCCAGGGCGTAATTTTAATGATGAAACTATTTCAGCAACAGTGGTGTACGAGTTTTGACTGAGCTAGCTGTAATAACTCTTTTACTCTATTTATCTTGACTTAAAAATAAACGAAGGCACAAAACATGGAAAACTTGAAGATCACGATAGTAGGTTCAGGCTACGTAGGCCTGTCAAATGCAATATTACTAGCCCAGCATCATGAGGTGGTTGCCTTAGACATCCTCCCTGAAAAAGTAGCGATGATTAACCGCAAGCAATCCCCGATCG
>DASXUG010000018.1:0-58591 GCA_036504995.1 Methylophilaceae bacterium
GGCGGCTGCGTTAGCGAGTACGTTGGCATCTGCGACCAGTGCATTCACCGCATCAATACATTGATTGAGGTTGTTCTTCAGGGTGTTGAAGTCGCCGTGATAGGTCGCGGTGATCTTCGCAGGAATGTTGCCTTTGGAGATACTCTCAACATAACTAGCCGCTATATTGAGAGGACCTATCACAGCATCTAAAATTTGGTTGATCCCTACCCCAGTATCACGCACAAAACCCTCAGGTAATTTTGCGGTATCAGCACGCTCAGATAGGTTACCAGCCACGGCTTCAGCGACTAGTCTAGTGACCTCTTTTTCTGCTAGAACTTCCGCTGTTCTATTTGTCCATTGCGTCATACGACCCAGATACTCGCCACTATTATTGTAAATAGGCACGACCGTAACACGAATTGAGTAGCCATACATGGAGATATCCATTGCATTTGGCTTGGTCAATTTTTGCGCGAACACCGCTCTTTGATCATCTTTTTCCAAATATTGACCAATGTTATTACCTATCATCGTATCAACATTGAAGTCTGAGTGCACCCGAGAGATTTCTGCTGACATTTCTTGCCAAAGCGCTTTTGCGGCATTGTTGATGTATTGCAAACGATTCTGACTATCACCAAAGGTAAATGCTGTAGTGCTATTATCTAAAGCCGTTTGTAGGCGTATTGCTTCTTCGTTCAATTTTTTACTATTATTCAAGTCGAAACCTAGCCTAATTTGCATAGCTTTTATCGCTTGCATCATACGGCCAGCTTCATCGTTTGCACGCGTATTCATTTTGATATTAAAGTTGCCATTAGCAACTGCATTAATGTATTCCGTCACCAACTTCATTGGCTTCATTACCCACTTATTGAGTAACAAAAGTGAACCAAACAAAGCAACAGCGCCAACGGCAGCATTCAACATTAAGCTTGATTGTTCTGGGCCATTAATAGCATCAAACCCTAACATGGCTAAAACAGGCAATATTAGTGCAATGACTATTTTATACTTAAGCGCTAAATCTTCGATAAAGTTTGAGAGTTTGGCTAATACACTAGCCTTGGGTGCTTTACCCTCCCGCATCTTAGCGTATAGAGCCTCGGCTGCTTCAACTTGCTGGCGCGAAGGCTTTGAGCGCACCGACATATACCCAATCACTTCACCATTTTCGCGGATTGGAGCAGCGTTAGCCTCCACCCAATAGTGGTCGCCATTTTTACAGCGGTTTTTTACCATCCCATTCCATGGTTTACCCGCTTTGACCGTTTGCCATAAATCAGCAAAGGCATCTGGCGGCATGTCTGGGTGGCGAATAATATTATGGCTTTGCCCAATGAGCTCAGCCTCAGTGAATCCGCTAACCTCGAGAAAGTCTCGATTGATATAAGTGATGCGACCTTTGAGGTCTGTTTTAGAAACGATAGAACTGGTATCAGCCAACGCTATTTCTTTTTGGGTGACAGGCATATTAATTTTCATTTTAAGTTTTTTCCTCTTAGTTACATTGCTTGGATAACTAAAGTACTCTGACAAAGCGCTTAGGTCTTTTAGCTAATTGCTGCTGGCTTAATAATAATATGTCAGTAGATTTTTTAATCTAAGAATAAACGGCTATTTTAAGGCCCTAAATTTCGATATGTTATTGCTCATCAATGAGACCAATAAAAACGAATCAATAAGCGTTTCCAATAAATAAAAAGAGCCAATAGTAGTCAGCTATCGGCTCTTTAAATGCTTACTATTAATCAATAACTAATTCACTAAAACTCTTCCCACTCCTGGTCGTCTGTACCAGTTTTAAGTGTCGTTTTAGCTGGGCTAGGCTTGGCCACGCTAGCGGGCTTTTGGGCTTGCACAGGGCGGCTGCCGCCACGCATTGGGCTGTTAGCTGAACGGCGTTCACCAGCATTACTACCGCTCAATTTAAAGGCAGCTACGGTATCCATCAAGGTTGAAGCCTGCTCTGATAATGACTCAGCGGCGGCGGCGGCTTCTTCTACTAAGGCTGCATTTTGCTGAGTTACTTCATCCATACTGGTAATAGCATGGTTAACTTGATCAATCCCAGAACTTTGCTCGCTCGATGCAGCAGAAATCTCACCCATAATGTCAGTCACACGCTGCACGGAGGCCACGATCTCCGACATGGTTGCACCCGCTTGTTCAACTTGTTTGGTGCCCTCTGTCGTTTTAGCAACTGAATCAGTGATAAGCTCTTTAATCTCTTTTGCAGCACTAGCTGAGCGCTGTGCTAAGTTACGCACCTCACCCGCCACCACCGCAAAACCGCGGCCTTGCTCACCTGCACGCGCTGCTTCAACCGCTGCATTTAAGGCAAGAATGTTGGTTTGGAAAGCGATACCATCAATCACACTAATAATATCTTCAATCTTACGCGCACTGTCGTTAATGGCTCGCATCGTAGAAACCACATCACCTACCGCACCACCACCTTTGACAGCCACGCCTGACGCGGCAACAGCCAGTTGATTGGCTTGTTTAGCATTTTCTGCATTTTGTTTTACAGTAGAGGCCAGCTCTTCCATGCTGGATGCAGTTTCTTCAAGTGCTGAAGCTTGTTGCTCGGTACGCGCAGACAAGTCACTATTACCCGTGGAGATTTCACTAGCTGCGGTGTTAATCGTTTCACCAGCCTCGCGAATTTGCGCCAAGACATCTGACATTTTATTCATTAATGCGTTAACACCATTGCAAAGCACTGCAATAGCGCCCGTTTTACCCTCCAACGACACGCGCGCAGTTAAATCGCCACCTTCTGCATCCTCAATCACTTGCTTGGTCTGTTCAACTGCAGCGTCTAGCGCTTTAGCTGCGTTATATTGCTCAGTAATGTCTGTCGCAAATTTCACCATCTTGAATGGTTTGCCATTCATATCAAAAATAGGATTGTAGCTCGCGTCCAACCATATTTTTTTACCACCTTTACAGATACGCTGATACTTACCGATATCTGCCTCGCCACGGCCTAGTTTTTCCCAAAAAGCTTTGTAATCTGGGCTGGCCTTATAAGCTGCATCGACAAGCATGCTGTGGTGCTGACCTACAATTTCTGACTTACTATAGCCTGTAACACTGGCGAAGTTATCATTAACCTTGGTAATATTGCCTTTAAGATCAAATTCGATCACGCCTAGCGCCCTATTCAGGGCGTCCACCTGGCCTGACATATCCAGTTCCTGCAACTTAAATGCAGTAATATCAGTAGCAAACTTGACCACTTTAAATGGTTTGCCATCCACGTCAAAAATAGGATTGTAATTCGCTTGCAACCAAACCTCTTTACCGCCTTTGCCGATACGTTTGTAGATACCACCGTCTGACTCACCACGACCGAGCTTATCCCAGAATGCCTTGTAGTCAGGGCTAGATTTAAACTCTGACGTTACAAACATACTATGATGACCACCCACAATTTCCTGCTCGGTATAGCCTGTAGCTTTGGCAAAATTATCATTCACCGCCAAAATATTGCCATTCAGATCGAATTCAATCACTCCCTGAATTTTGCTAAGAGCCTTAAGCTGACCCTCATAATCGGCATTTTTACTTTTCTCTTTAGTGATATCAACGCCATACCCAATAATCTTAACTAACCTACCACCGTCACCGAACACGGGAAAGTAACTCATTTGCATCCAAACCTGCTTGCCTTCTTTAGTCAGCCTTCTTACTTGTTGCGTTTGTACTTGGCCATTTTTTAAGCTTTCTAGGTTTTGCTCGTACTCTTTTGACTTAATGTCAGCCTCGTACATCAACATATGAATTGATTTACCCAGCAGTTCCTCTTTTTTATATCCAAGTAATTTGACGTAAACATCATTCACGTCGAGAATATCGGCATTAGGTGAAAGCTCAAGCACCGAAAATACTGAGTTAAGACCATCATCTTCAACCGCTAAATTATCTGACTTATTTTTTTCGCTGGTTACATCGGTCAAATAGCAAACCACTTTACGCAGTGTGCCTTGCTCGCCCTTTATTGGCGCATAGTAACCCTGAAACCATTTTGCACCACCCGCTTTATCTTGAAGTTTAAACATGCCTGTTTGAACTTTAGCCTCGGCTAAACCAGACCAAAAACTTTCATATTCAGGGCTAGTGCTATCCGTGCGTGATAATAATGTACGGTGATGCTCACCCACTAACTCAGATTTACTGTAACCAAGCGCTTTCAGTGCATTTTCGTTCACATCAGTCATTTTGCCTGATGCGTCAAACTCTAAGACACAACGTGCCTTACTGATTTCTATCTTTAGCGCTCGAAACTCGGAAACCTCGTCTAATATATGTTTGGTTTCAGTCGTTCTACTCGCTATTGTATTTATAATTTTAGAAAACATTGCCCCGGCTCCTCGCTCAGTTTGTTCTATCTGTTAATGAGTTAATCTCCAACTACGTCTGTGAGCTCCATCTCTGGGCTCGTCATCAAATGTTCAATATCTACTAACACCAACATCTTCTCTTCTACCGTGGCTAGACCAGTAATGTATTTAGTATCAATACTTGCCACAATATCTGGGACTACGCGAATCTGATTGTCAGGCAGATTCATTACATCAGACACACCATCCACCACAATACCAGCTACTCGACCACCGAGATTTAAGATAATCACCACAGTGAGCGCATCGTATGTGACGCTACCCAAGTTAAATTTAATACGTAAATCCACAATGGGGACAATCAAGCCGCGCAGATTAATCACACCTTTGATAAAGTCTGGGGTATTGGCAATTTTGGTCACGGCATCGTAACCACGAATTTCTTGAACCTTTAAAATATCCAAGCCATAAAACTCGTCACCCAAAACAAAAGTCAGGTACTCACTGGACGCTTCGATTTCTGGGGCGTCTCTATCGACTGTTTCTACGTTGCTGCTCATTGGTAGACTCCTTGTGTGTTATTTTGTCCCATCTTAATAATTGCAGGCACATCTAAAATTAAGGCCACTGAACCGTCACCCATGATGGTAGCGCCTGATACGCCTTGTATTTTCTTAAAGTTGGTTTCTAAGCTCTTAATTACCACTTGTTGCTGGCCTACCAAGCCATCAACAAACAGCGCTGCTTTTTTGCCTTCAGCCTCTAAAATCAGTAACACGCCTTCCGTTGGGTGCATAATTTCGGTATCTTGATTGAACAGGGCATACAGCGGAATAATCGGTAGATATTCACCGCGCACATGA
Source organism: Methylophilaceae bacterium (assembly GCA_036504995.1). Lineage (GTDB taxonomy): Bacteria > Pseudomonadota > Gammaproteobacteria > Burkholderiales > Methylophilaceae > DASXUG01. Next base: position 5,198 of record DASXUG010000018.1, read on the forward strand.
ATCATCAACCCTTCGCCAGTCACCGTTTTAATGTCTTGCATACGTGGCTGCATGGTTTCCACGATTAGATTCAATGGCACAACATAAATACTGGTGCCGAGTGAAACCGACATACCATCCAAAATTGCCAAGGTAAGTGGCAAGGAAATTGACATAGTGCTACCAAAGCCAAGCGTCGATTTAATATCAATCACACCACCCATAGCGCTCACATTTCGTTTCACCACATCCATGCCGACACCGCGGCCTGAAACGTCAGTGACCACTTCAGCTGTAGAGAACCCTGGAGCAAAAATCAATTGCCAAACTTCGCTGTCGGTCATAGTTTCTGTGACAGGCAAGCCATTTTGACGTGCTTTACTCAAGATGCGTTCGCGGTCTAAGCCAGCCCCATCATCAGTCACTTCAATCACGATATTGCCACCACGATTGGAAGCTGAGAGCGTTAAGCGACCTGTTTCATTCTTACCTGAGGCTCTACGTTTTGTAGGTATTTCAATGCCGTGGTCAATACTGTTGCGGACCAAATGTGTAAGCGGATCAATAATGCGCTCAATCAACCCTTTGTCTAACTCAGTTGCTGCACCTTGGGTGATAAAGTCGACTTTTTTGCCCAGCTTAGCCGCCAAATCGCGCACCATACGTGGAAAGCGTGAAAACACATAATCCATCGGCATCATACGAATCGACATGACAGCTTCTTGCAAATCACGCGTATTACGTGTGAGCTGGCTAATACTGTTGACTAAATCTTCATTGGCAATTGGGTCTAATTTGCCCACGCGCTGCTCAATCATCGCTTGCGTAATTACTAACTCACCAACCAAGTTAACCAGTTGATCAACTTTCTCTACGCCCACACGAATGGAAGTATTTTCTGAATTAGTCGCTGGTTTTTCTGCTTCTTTTTTAGCTGGAGCGGTTTCTGGTTTCTTAGCAACCACAGCAGGTGCTTGGGGTTTTGGTTCCGCCGCTGCAGCTGGTGTTGGTAATGGCTCAAACAAGCCAAAGCCCTCTTCTTCAACAGCAGCTTTTACTACAGGTGCCGCTACAGCTGGCGCAGAGGCAGGGGCAGCAGCACTTTGTTTGGAAATTTTGACTAATTCTGGTGATACGATAAATGAACACACCGATAAAATGTCAGCTTCTGAATCTTCAGTATCTACACTGAACTGATGATGTCCATTACTGAGTTTAATATACTCAACCTTGCCTAACAGAGTTAACTCTGTTTGCATATGAGTAATGTCATTCGCTTCCAACTCTGCTACAACCACATAATATTGACCCTTAGTATGGCTATCCGCGGGCTCTTCAGAAATACTGATATCTTCAGCATCTGCAATAAAGGTACAAATAGTAGTGATAGTGTCCGCTGTATCCTCTGTGCTTACATCGAAAATCACTTTGCCGTCTGGTTGTTTTGTCGCGTTAACCGTACCCAATAAACTTAGTTCTGCTTTTAGGTTTTCTGTGTCTTTGTCGTTTAACTTAGCAATCGAAACCGCATAGTGTTTTAATTGGCCCGCAGCGGCAGGAGCAGGGGCCGCTGGCGCCTGAGTTTGACTAGCTGCTACAGGTGCAGGGACTGCAGCTACCGCTGGAGCAGGGGCTGCCGTGCCTTCTGAGAAGGCTTTTAATTTACGCTTAATTTCTTCTTGTAGCTCGCGGTCAACATCTGCATTTGAGCGGTGACCCTCTAGTTGCGAGGTCAGCATATCTTTTGCTGCTAAGAATACGTCTACATGATCGGCCGTCATGACCATTTCATTTTTACGAATTCTGTCTAATAAGTTTTCTAGAACATGGGTGATTTCTGCCATGTCAGTCATACCAAATGTCGCTGCGCCGCCTTTAATTGAGTGCGCCGCACGAAATATCGCATTAAGCTCTTCAGAATCTGGACTATTCAAATCAATGCCCAGCAAAAGATGCTCGGCTTGCGCAAGTAGCTCTTCTGACTCTTCAAAGAACGCCTGGTAAAACTGACTCATATCAATTGACATTTTTTATTCTCCATTCCACCCATGTATTTTGTTAATACTTGTTTACTTTCAGATGTTTGTTTACTTGCAAACCTAATAAATTACTCACCAATAACTTTATGTACCACATCAATTAAACGTTTAGGATCAAACGGTTTAACCAACCAGCCATTCGCCCCTGCCGCTTTCCCCTTAGCCTTCATTTCATCGCTAGACTCTGTGGTTAACATCAGGATTGGCACCTTGGCATATGTACTCAAACCGCGTAGATTTTGAATCAATGTCAAACCATCCATATTCGGCATATTTTGATCGGTGAGGACCAAATCCACCACCGAGTCCTTTGCCTTGTTCAGACCATCTACGCCATCAACCGCTTGCACAACCTTATAGCCTGCAGTGGTTAAGCTAAAAGCTACCATCTGACGTAATGAACCTGAATCATCGACTGCTAGTATTGTTTTTGACATTTTTCACTCGCTTCTTTTATCGCTAATTAATCTTAATAACACTTTAAAACTTCAACGCCATTGGGGTGACTAGAACAACTCTATATCCCCTGTTTGCATATTCTCTTGACTAACCTGTTTACGTAGGCCACCTGACAACTCGTTGCTCTGCCGTGTCAGGCTGAAGTTCATTTCTCCCAAAAACTTAGCAATTTCTGCATGCTCTTGCTCAGGTGCAATATCTTTTCCATGCAGTGACAGCTCTTCTAATAAGTCTCTCAATCCGTTGATGCGCCTGATGGTGCGGGTAATTAATTGACTGGTCATATCTTGAAACTGCAGACCAGTCACTGCGGCGTTCACCTCTTCACCGATTTGCTGTTTATAGGCATCTAAGGTCTCAAGTTCACTATTTTGCATGTGGTGTTCTAGCATCAATGTTGTGATAGCCTCTTGCTGCTTCATCACGGCCTCATGCACGGCTAAAAAGCTGGCGCCCAGCTTTTCAATAGCCTCACTTAACAAATCAGTGGTTTGTTTTAAATCAGCCTCAACTTCCACCAAATGCTGTCTACCATGGCTAGACACGGCTGAAAGTAAGCTGCGTAATTCAGTAATAGGTAACGTGTTCATTGACATACAAAATACCCTATTTCTCTTATAATCAATCGCTCAAATAAACGGCAAAATACTAGGCATTTAGGCCAATTACTTTGCCTTTTCTATTACTGGTGCTTCTGTTGCTGGTTTTGCCTCAGCACCCTGAGGAGCAACAGCATTTGCTTTACCTAACTCAGCGACAGCATTGACCGCTTGTTGCGCAGCTTCTTTGGAACCTACGGGCACGCCAGACTCATCTTTAATCGCAGTTTCTTCCGCTTCTTTATTCATCACAATAATATTGATACGACGGTTGCTTGGGTTAAACGGATTTTCCTTATCAAATAATGCGGCAGAAGACAGCCCCACAACACGCAATAGTTTTGTTTCATCCATACCACCAGCAATTAGCTCACGCCTTGAAGCATTAGCACGATCTGCCGATAACTCCCAATTGCTATACCCCTTATCACCGCTGGCATAAGGGGTTGCATCTGTGTGACCAGATAAACTAATTTTATTTTCTACGCCATTCAGCATTTGCCCCATTTGCTGCAATATTTCTTTTGCATAGGGCTGCAACTCGGCTTTGGCGGAGTTAAACATTGGACGATTTTTATCATCCACGATCTGAATTCTTAACCCTTCGGAGGTAATATCAATGAGCAATTGTTTTTTAAACTTGCTCAACATCTCGCTTTCGTCGATCGTTTTTTCAATTTTCTGCTTGAGATCCTCGAGTTTTTTAGCTTCAACTTGCTTTAAAGCTTCCTTCGCATCTTGTATATCGACCTTTTTTTCCTTACCTTTAGGGCCATCGATAGGCTTTACTTGTCCTTGCTTCAAAGTAATGTCCTTGCCGCCCGTATTTTTAATTACGCTATCACTGGCAGCGACCGCTGGGCCGCCCATCATGGCCACTTTTAAGGGCATTTTGAAATATTCTGAAATACCAGCCAATTTTGGTTTTGGTGTGGCATTGAGTAGCCACATCAACAAGAAAAACGCCATCATCGCAGTCACAAAGTCAGCGTAGGCAATTTTCCATGCGCCACCATGACTGCCGCCGCCGCCTTTTTTGATTTTTTTAATGATTATCGGCCTTGCAATATCTTCAGCCATGGCTTACTCCGCTATAGTTTCTTAAAAGAATGTTGATTAATACTTAACTACTTAGCCTTAGCTTGGGCTTTGACATGCTCTTCCAGCTCAGAGAAGCCAGGACGCTCTGTCGAGTACAGCACTTTGCGGCCAAACTCGACCGCAATAGCTGGCGCATAGCCGTTTAGACTAGCTAATAAAGTCACTTTGACCGCTTGGAATATCTTGCTGCTTTCTTCTAATTTTTGCTCAATCAAGCCTGATAACGGGCCAACGAAACCGTAGGCTAATAGAATCCCTAAGAACGTTCCCACCAAAGCATGGGCAATCAACTCGCCTAATTCGCTGGGGGGTAAAGATAAACTTTCCATGGTGTGCACCACACCCATCACCGCGGCCACAATACCGAAAGCAGGTAAGCCATCGCCTAACTTGGCGATACAGTGAGCAGGAACGTGGCCTTCCATATGGTGTGTTTCTAACTCTTGATCCATTAGGTTTTCAACTTGAATTGCGTCCATATTGCCTGACACCATTAAACGCAGATAATCACAAATAAATTCAATGAGATGGTGGTCATGCAGAATACTGGGGTATTTGCTAAATAGGGCACTTGCTTCAGGGTTTTCAACATCAGCCTCTACTGACATCATGCCTTCTTTACGAATTTTGCTTAAAACTTCGTAGAGAAGCGCTAATAAATCCATATACAGGGCTTTATTGAATTTGGAGCCTTTAAACAGTTTAGGCATGGTCGCGGCCGTAGCTTTAATGGCCTTCATATCATTACCGACAAAGAACGCACCAAGCGCGCCACCAAAGATCATCACCAACTCTAGTGGTTGCCACAGAGCACCGAGGTGACCTCCCGCCATGGCGTAACCACCAAACACTGCCGCCATCACAACGACATATCCAATAATAATAAACATATACTGACTCCATGCAGGGGATGCGCTTCCCCCAATATTGACGATTAGTTCTACCCCGTGCAGAACAGTGATTGGTCAATTCAATGACACGCTGTTAGATTAACAAACGACCTAGCAAATCAATTGCACGATTAAAGGCATGTTTTTAGCGCTTTACTGCTATTTTGGAATAACTGGGAACTGGCAACGTGAAGAAAATCTGGGCAAAAAAATGCCAAGCAAGGCTTGGCATGAAGCGTTATACGTTGGGAAAATAACCCTTACATTTTCCAAACGTATAACGTGGGAGATCCGTTAATACCTGATATTTGATAGCTAGGTTGCACGCCTAATATTTCAAATTCATAACTCATCAGCATGCTGCCTTTACGCATTTCTGCCTGGGCTTTTTGCCATAGCGCAGTCATAGCAGCTGGTGATAAATAGGCAAATATCACATCAAAATCAGCAAAGTTAAGTGCTTCATAATTACCCAGTTTAAATTGTGCGGCTGATCGTTTAAAGTAAGCACGTACTTTGCTTATTAGCCAAGGCAATGGGGCAATCTCAATTCCAATAATTTCACTTTTTGTATCATTGGCTGCGACGCGATCTTTGGCAACATGCATCACCAAATCGCCTAAACCACTACCAATATCAATCATGCGTATCGGCTTATCGTGTGGCACTAGTTCCGCCACTTGCTCATGCACAATGGTGCGTGAGGGGTAAAATGGTACTTGTGTTCTAAACGTTGTCCAAAATAGACTTAACGTGACTAAAAATCCGTAAAAATAGACATCACTAGGGATTTGCCATTGAGACAAGCTCCAAATCGCTAGTGGAAATAAAAGATGTATCCAACGCCACCAGATTGCCATCCCGAAAACGTAGGATAAGCCAACGGCAACAACAGCTTGCGACACCGCAAGCGCCACACCCGATAGTTTATGCGGGGTGAAAAAATAAACACCCCAGGCAACACTCATTACACATAAAAATGCTAAACATTGCACTAAAACAGCTAAAGTCGCTGGCTTGACCTTGGTATTAACAATGTTTCGACTAGTTGCAAAACCTGAACCGCCACCATAACCTGAGTCACCATAAACAGTTTGATCCAACTCGGAGATAAAACCATGTGACCCACGTACCCACCATTTGCTCAATAAACGCGTCATCATTTAAGTTCCCCTTTTGCTAGTCATATCCGTAACCAGATAACACTACAGCAAACGATTAAGCAGTCATCGCCACTACATTGTATGCAAGTTCTTTAGCTTTTTTGGTTTTACCAGCACGTGAAGGCACGTGACATAAGTTGCAGCGATATGCGCTATTTAAATCGTAAGAGTTCACTACAAAACGACCACCACAGCAGCTGCATGTGTGCATTTTGAGCATTTTGCTTTCGACAAATCGCACTAATGTCCAAGCGCGTGTCATTGATAGTGTTGGCTCGTCTTCTGAATCATGTTCAATTTGTTGCAAATACAGGGTGTAAGCTTTAATGATGGCGGTAATGCCTTTCACATCAGCATGTTCAACTAAATAATTGTAGATATTCAAGAAAATAGAAGAGTGAATATTAGGCTGCCAGGTTAAGAACCAATCAGTTGAAAATGGCAACATGCCTTTGGGTGGAGAAATACCTTTGAGTTCTTTGTACAGCTTGATTAAACGTTCGCGTGACAATGTCGTTTGTGCTTCTAACAGCTGTAAACGCGCGCCCAACTTAATCATTTGCATTGCAAGTTGAATTTGTTCAGCTTCGTTAACTACGCTTTTCTTTTGTACAGTCATTTCCATGATATTTCCCCTAATTTGCTAACTGATGGTTTATACAATAATCTACACAATGACTTCTGAATCTTGGCCTGACATCAAAATCGCAGCATGAGCATGTGCTAGGGCACGATCTTTGGTGTAGCTGGTGAGCATATTCAGAATTGCGCTGTCTTCAAAACGGAAACGGGCGAGCATCATATTGCTGCTGCTTAATTTTAAAAGTTGTAAATTGCTAAGACCTTCGATAAGATCAGCGATGTCTTTGTTGATGCCTAAGCGAAAAATCGCAGTGGCTTTATCAGCACGGATCATTTGTTGAGCCAACATCAAATAGTTTAAGTTGGCATCTTTAATATCATTCAACATATCATTTTCGCTCATTTTATTTCCCCTAAAATTCATTCAAAAATTACCGTTAATAAGTGTTGCTCGTGTGAGACGTACTTTGAGCTTTTTTCAGGTTTAAACCTATTGGGGTTTGTCGGTTTTTTAGGTAAGACAAGCGGAAACGCCCTTGTAGGTGTTTGTCTTACAAACACCCGCAAAGGGTAGTAGATACTATATAAGGCGAAGTCTATGCACCTGTAGTGCAGACTCGTATGGCTAAATTTATTTCTTACTCAATATTCAAATTAACCTCAAATTCATCGTTTTATCATTCAATTGAACTGATCAAAATCGGCTAGTCGTAACCGTATTCTGACTTCAAGCCCACTCAACAATTTTAGCGCCAGATTTTTTAGATCTCAGTTAGCAATAAACCACTAACGTCTTTAATTTAGAAAACTTTAGTGATTTTTTTAAAATAATTGCATTTATTTTTTATTTAATTGTTTTTAAACGATTTTTTAATTAAATTATTTTTAAAATCCTTTGAATCTGGTTTCTTTGTTAACTAGGTACATCAAGAAAAAGCCGTTTTCACCCTTTTATTCCCCAGATGCTAAAGCGCAAGTTTGATTAATAATAGTTTTCAACATGGGTCAGAAGTGTTTAACGGCAACTTCCCATAAAACTTTAATGATTATTAACAGCAGGCTTTAGGTACTCGGAACCATCATGGCTGAAGACAGCGATTTAGAAAAAACAGAACAGGCCTCCGCCAAGCGACTTGAAAAAGCGCGTGAGAGTGGGGATATTCCTCGCTCAAGAGAATTGGCAACCTGCGCAGTTTTGTTTACTTCTGGCATGGGCTTGTGGATGCTGGGCGGCCAATTAGTGGATGCATTACGTACTATGCTTAAATCAGGCTTGCAGTTGGAGCGCGCTGCCGCATACGACCCTATGTTGTTGTTGACGCAAATCAGCAAATCTATCAGTTTCTTATTATTAGCGTTTACTCCATTTGCTTGCCTGCTGATTTTTGTCGCACTGGCTTCTCCTATTATGATAGGCGGCTGGGTATTTAGCCCTAGCTCTTTAGCCCCTAAGTTTTCAAAACTGAATCCGATTAGTGGCCTAGGTAATATGGTGTCAAGCAATGCAGGGATTGAGTTACTTAAATCTATCGCCAAAACAGTGTTGGTTGGCATCGTGGCTTACAAGGTCATCTCAGGCGACATGGGCTCTATCTTAATTCTATCTCAACAACCTTTGCCTGAAGGCATTGCTCAAGTTTCACACTTAATGTTGACTGGCTTTTTGACCATCGCCAGCGTACTGGTATTTATTGCGGCCATTGATGTGCCTTATCAGCTCTATCGCTACGCTGAAAAACACAAAATGACCAAACAAGAAGTAAAAGATGAGTCTAAAGAATCTGAAGGTAACCCAGAAATCAAGGGGCGTATTCGTCAACAACAACGTGAAATGGCTAGACGCCGCATGATGGCAGAGATTCCTAAAGCTGACGTTGTGATTACCAACCCAACCCACTATGCGGTCGCGATTCAATATAAAGAGGATGGCATGCGCGCACCTGTGGTGATTGCTAAAGGTGCTGATGTGATTGCGTTAAAGATTCGTGAGATTGCTGCTGAACATCAAGTACCCACTTTGGAATCCCCTAAGTTAGCACGTGCGATTTATGCGCATACTGAAATTGGCGATGAGATTCCTGCAGCATTGTATTCAGCCGTCGCTGAGGTATTGGCCTATGTGTTCCAAATGCGCATATTTAAAAAGGAAGGTGGCTTCCGCCCAGAAGTACCTAAATCTGTGCCAGTACCAGATGAGTTAGATCCACATAGTTTACTTAATACGTTAGTTACTAATAACGCAACACCTGAGGCGACTGCTTAATGAATAAGTTTCAATTACCAACCTGGATGAGCGGCTTAGACGGTCGCACCGTTGCGGCGCCAGTCATCATCGTCATGCTATTGGGCATGATGATTTTACCGTTGCCTGCGATTGCCCTTGATGTCTTATTTAGCTTTAACATCGCACTCTCTATTATGGTATTGCTCATCGGCTTGCAAACCAAAAAGGCGCTTGATTTTATCGCCTTCCCTACCGTATTGCTGGTCACAACCATGTTGCGCTTATCCCTCAACGTAGCCTCTACTCGTGTGGTGCTAACTGAAGGCCATACTGGCCCAGATGCTGCTGGTAAGGTGATTGAAGCCTTTGGTCACTTCTTGATTGGCGGTAATTACACCGTGGGTATTGTGGTGTTTGTGATTTTAACCATCATCAACTTTACTGTAGTGACTAAAGGTGCAGGCCGTATTGCAGAAGTTGGCGCACGCTTTACCTTAGACGCTATGCCGGGTAAACAAATGGCGATTGATGCCGACCTTAACGCAGGCTTGATTGGCGAAGATGTCGCACGTAAACGCCGTGCTGAAATCGGTCAAGAAGCAGAATTCTACGGCGCGATGGATGGTGCGAGTAAGTATGTGCGTGGCGATGCAGTAGCCGGCATTATGGTGATTATCATTAACATCGTAGGCGGCTTGATTGTTGGCATGGTGCAACATGATTTAGCTTTTGGCGATGCAGTACGCAACTACACCATGTTAGCCATTGGTGATGGTTTAGTGGCACAAATTCCATCTCTCGTCATCTCTATCGCTGCAGGCGTAGTGGTCTCACGCGTTGCTAACAATGAAGATATTGGCGGGCAATTAATTACCCAACTATTTACTAATTCTAGAGTAGTTTATATCACGGCTGGCATTATCGGCGGCATGGGCGCTATCCCTGGCATGCCACACTTTGCATTCTTAGTATTAGCTTCTGCCCTCGCTGGTGGTGCTTATATGATCGCAGAGCAACAAAAACAAGCGGCTATCGTACCTGAAGTTGAAGAAATCCCTGAGATCAGCACAGAACCAGAAGAAGCAACTTGGGACGACGTGATTCCTGTCGATTTGGTCGGTTTAGAAGTGGGTTACCGCTTAATTCCATTGGTCGACAAAGCGCAAGGTGGAGATTTGCTCAAACGCATTAAAGGTCTACGCAAAAAATTTGCACAGGAAGTTGGCTTTTTAGCCCCTACCGTACATATTCGCGACAACCTAGAGTTGCGTCCGTCTGGCTACCGTATCACCATGAAAGGCGTTGAAGTGGCTAGTGGAGAATCGCATTACGGACAATTCTTGGCCATCGACCCAGGCATGGTAACAGGCACACTCAATGGCGTTGCTACCAACGACCCTGCATTTGGCCTACCTGCGGTTTGGATTGACCCTGATACGCGTGATCATGCGCAAAACCTAGGTTATACCGTGGTAGATACAGGCACAGTAATTGCCACCCATTTAAACCATATCATTTCACTCAATGCGGCTGACTTACTGGGCCGCCAAGAGGTGCAACAACTACTCGACCATTTGGCAAAAGAATCTCCCAAATTGATTGAAGATTTAGTGCCAAAACAACTATCACTGTCAGTGGTACAAAAAGTATTACAAAACTTGCTCACCGAAGGCGTTCATATCCGCGATATGCGTACTATCGTAGAAACACTTTCTGAGTACTCTAGCCAAACACAAGATGCCAACGACTTGACTGCTTTTGTACGCGTAAAACTAGGCCGCGCCATTGTGCAGCAACTCTTCCCTACTGGCAATGAAGTGTCAGTGATGGCATTAGACAGCCATTTAGAGCGTCTACTGATGCAAGCAACACAATCAAATGGCAACACTGGCATGGAGCCAGGGCTGGCTGACACACTCTCACAACAAACTGAGATTGCAGCTAAAAAACAAGAACAAATGGGGATGACACCCGTGTTATTAGTCGCAGCACCGTTACGTGCTGCACTTTCAAAATTCTTGCGCCGCGCAGTGCCACATTTGCGCGTGTTGTCGCATGATGAATTACCAGATTCAAAAACTATCCGCGTTACTAGCCTTATTGGGGGTCAAGCATGAACATCAAACGATTCGTAGGTAAAAACTCACGTGATGCATTAAGCATGGTGAAACGAGCACTGGGAGAAAATGCCATCATTCTCTCTAACCGTGCTGTTCACGGTGGCAATGAAATCATGGCGTTTCGTGAAGAAGATATGGAAGAAATGGTTTCCAACTCTCAATCGGGCTTCCCCATGTATGACCCTAAGTATGATCAGGCCGCACTTGATACCAGTGCTTATGATGCTAGCTTGATTGAAGCGGAAGTTAACAAAGCTTATCGACAAGCCAACCCAGCAATGGTGAGATCACCGCGTCAAGATGAGCAGCTGATGACGGCAGAGAATACGGATGATATTGAAAGCATTCCAAGCAATATTTTGCCTGTTCCAGAGAAACGCGTGATTCAACATCATGAAAGCCGTTTATCGAGCTTGACGGCCATGTTTACCAAACGTAAACCAGCAGCGACCGTTGAAGCTGTGCCTACGCTTTCTGACATTGAAGAAGACATTTTAATGAATGCGCTACCAACAAAACGGTCAGCACAAACGAGAACCGCACCTAGATCATTACCTGCTGAAGAAGTCATTGCCAAGAACACTTTAAATCAAGGCTGGCAAATTGAAGAGCCTCGCATGACAGAGCGAGCAAACACTTCAGTCAATTTATCTAACAGCGCTAAAGCTGCCGCATCAGCCGCTGCACCTAAAGTAGCTAGCGCCATGCAAAATGCATCGACTAACCATATCCAAGCTACAGCCGCCGCAGCAAAACCAGTGGTTGCAAAACCAAATGCACAAAAACCAGCACAACAAAAAGCTGAGCCGCAAAAAGCAGCGGCACAAAAACCAGAGCAAGCTGAAACTAATCTGCAAATTCAAACCATGCTGGGCGAGATTCGTACCATGCGTGACATGATTGCATCACAGCTTACTGAAATTTCCTGGAACAACATTCAACAGCGCGATCCTGAAAAGTCCAGATTATTGAGCAGCTTACTATCCGCTGGCTTTAGTGCATCATTAGCCAGACAATTAGCTGAACACTCACCCAAAACTGACAACCACGCAGAAGCCCTAAAATGGGTGCAGGGTATCCTAGCTAAAAACATATTAACCGTTCAAAACGAAGAAGAAGTGCTAGACCAAGGCGGTGTGTTTGCGCTAATCGGCCCAACAGGGGTAGGCAAAACTACCACGACTGCTAAATTAGCTGCCCGTTACGTAATGAAACACGGCACAGCCAATCTTGGCTTAATTACAACAGACGCGTATCGTATCGGCGGACATGAGCAATTACGTATTTACGGCAAAATTTTAGGCGTGATGGTGCATGCGGTTAAAGACGAAGCTGATTTAAAAATCGCGCTGAACGAACTTAAAAACAAACACACGATTTTGATTGACACCGTAGGGGTGAGCCAACGTGACCGCATGGTGGCCGAGCAAATCTCTATGCTCACTAACGCGAATCAAAATATTAAAAAACTGATCTGTCTCAATGCAACCAGCACAGGCGAAACCTTAACCGATGTCATTAATGCCTATAAAGGTCGTGGCTTAGATGGTTGTATCGTAACAAAACTAGATGAAGCAGCCACCATCGGCAATACCTTAGATGTTGTGATCCGCGAAAAATTAAAATTGTTCTACGTGGCGAATGGTCAACGTGTGCCAGAAGATATTCATCTCGCCAATAAAGATTACTTAATCCGCCAGGCCATTAAATTGGGTGAAAGCAAAAACGAGCCATTTAAGTTCCGTGAAGCCGAGTTGCCATTCATTATGGGCACCACTAACAATGTTAAAAATCCGTTAGTGATGGAGACTAACCATGGTTAATTTTGAAAATGACCAAGCGGCTGGCTTAAGAAGAATTATGGCAGAACCCAAGCCGAAAGTGCTTTCAGTGCTTTCAGCCGCGGGTAATCAGCAACATCAAGCACGTACTATCAACAACCTTGCCGCCACTTTAAGTGAGCAAGGTCATGAGGTATTGGTGATGCACGCCTCACATTTAGCACCCTCGGCCTTTAAAAGCTATGGCATACAGACCCCTTTGAGCCTTGCTGATGTAATTCAAGGACACACGCATTTATACGAAACGATTTATGAAACACCGCTAGGTTTTGCTACCGCGCAATTAATGCCAAGTAATCATATCAGCATGCCTTTAGATAAAAACAGCGCGATTTTAATGGATCAGGCCTTTAATCAATTACAGCATGAGTATGATGTGATTCTAGTCGCGGCGATGCTCAACAAAAACCATGTGCTGCCCATTCCATCGCTTAACAATGGTGAAATTCTGATTCAATTAACGTGCGAGCCAGAATCCATCAAACAGGGCTACACACTCATGAAACAAATATACAGCCAGCTCGGCAGACGCGCTTTTGGCATTTTAGTGGAAAGCGCGAATGACAGACAGGCTGCTTTAATTTTCCGCAATATGGAGCAAGTCGCGCGACGTTATATGCAAATCGACTTAGAATTTTTTGGCGCGATACCAAAAGACGAGCACTTGTCACAGGCAGATAAAGTTGGTCGCTCCGTGGTAGAGGCATTCCCCATGGCACACGCCAGTGCAGCTTTTCATGCGCTCGCACAACGTCTCAATTATCCTGCAAACATTGCTGCTGATTTTCAAACAGCATCATTTATATAGATAGGTTATTTATGTACAACGCTACTGGAAAAACCAACCAAAAAGACGTGTTACTCAACCAACACGCCGTTTTAGTCAAAAAATTAGCCTATCAACTCAAAGCAAAATTACCGCCGAGCGTTGAAGTGGATGACTTAATTCAAGCGGGCATGATGGGGCTGTTAGATGCGGTCAATCGTTACGAAGATACACACGGCGCGCAATTTGAAACCTATGCCGCTCAGCGCATTCGCGGCTCAATGCTAGATGAGTTACGCAGTGCCGACTGGCTACCACGCAGCATACGTAAAAACATGCGCGATGTTGAAACTGCCATCACGCAGCTTGAACAAAAATTAGGCAGAAGCCCGACTGAAGGTGAAATCGCCAAGCAACTTAAAATGACCATTGATGAATATTTCGTCATGCTGGGTGATTGCAGCGGTCACCAACTCGTGTACTACGAAGATTTTCATGAAGCCGACAGTGGCGACCATTTTTTGGATCGTTACTTAAAAGACGATGCTGGCGACCCAATCAAAGGTTTGATGGAAAGTGATTTCCGCGACGCCTTAATTGATGCCTTGGAAAGCCTACCAGAGCGTGAAAAAATCCTGATGGGTTTATATTATGAGCAAGAGCTCAACTTGAAAGAAATTGGTGCGGTGATGGGAGTTTCAGAGTCGCGTGTTTGTCAATTACACAGCCAGGCTGTGGCGCGCTTGCGTTCAACACTTAAAGAGCAAGCATGGACTGGGGCAGTCTAGCAGGGGTTACCCTTGCATTAATAGGTATCCTATTAGGGCAAGCAGTTGAAGGCGGAAACCTCAATTCATTAATGCAGCCCGCTGCGTTTTTGATCGTCACCCTAGGCACTGTAGGCGCAGTATTACTGCAAACAAAACTCAGCAACGTAAAAGCGGGGCTGCGTATGGCTAAATTCGTGTTTAAACCGCCGATTGATGATAGAGCACTGCTCGCAAAACGCATCACCATGTGGAGCCAAATCGCACGTAAAGATGGCATCTTACTGTTGGAATCTTACTTAAATCGCGAAACAGACCCCTTTATTAAAAAAGGCTTAAGAATGATGGTGGATGGTACGCCGCCAGATAAAATCCGCGAAATCGTTGCGGTAGATATGCATTTTTACGAAGTGCAGCAACGTGCTGCCGTCAAAATTTGGGATGCTGCAGGTGGCTACGCGCCGACCGTTGGTATTTTGGGCGCAGTATTAGGCTTGATTCACGTGATGGAAAACTTATCAGAACCGACGATTCTAGGGGGCGGTATTGCTGTCGCCTTTGTTGCCACTATTTACGGTGTAGCTTTGGCCAACTTAGTATTTTTACCGATTGCGGGTAAGCTCAAAACCATTATTCAGCAAGAGTTGATGCGCCGCGAAATGTTGCTCAACGCGTGGGTAGCCATCACCAATGGCGATCACCCCAAAATCATTGAAGAGCGTATGCAGGCTTACTTGCTTAAATAACTGAATAATCATCGAAATAAATACCATGATACGCAGAAAACCACTTGATGAAGAAGATAATCCAGACCGCTGGCTAGTCTCGTATGCGGACTTTATCACCCTGCTTTTCGCGTTTTTTGTGGTGATGTACGGCATTTCATCGGTCAATCAAAACAAATACAATCAGCTATCATCATCGATGGGCAGCGCTTTTAGCAAAAGCAGCAACGTGCAAAACCAAGCTGGCTTAAAAGAAGCTAAAGGGGACACTCACTCGCTAATCAAACAACCTAAGCCCATGATGTTTCTACCCAAGGAACGTCGCGCCAATGAAAAAATTCGCCGAGAGCGCGAGGCCATGACGGCGATGGGCTTGGATTTATCTAACACGCTTGCCCCTCTGATTAAGCAAGGTAAGGTGCAAGTCATGCAAAACAATCGCGGCGTGCGCATTGATATTCACGATAACCTACTGTTTAACTCAGGCTCTGCACAACTCAACAATAACGCCTACGATATTCTCAGCGAAATTGCGCTCTCATTACGAGAAAACCAACACGCCATTCAAGTGGAAGGCCACACCGACACTACCCCTATCCACACTCCCCTATTTTTCTCCAACTGGGAACTCTCCGCCGTACGCGCCAGCAGCATCGTCAGAATGCTTAGCGAAACAGGCGTAGCCGAAAACCGCCTAAGCGCCGTAGGTTTAGGCGCATCGCACCCCATGGGCGACAACGAAACCCCCGAAGGCCGCGCCAAAAACCGCAGGGTATCCATTATGATCTTGTATGACTTTATCAGTGAAGATGGCTCAGATAATAACGAGATCAAGCCAGACGCAATTTATCTAAATACCAACTAATAAAATCCTTGGTCATTACGATGTAATTATAGGGTGACATACAGCGCAGGGATAAAGCGACAGAGCGTTTTCGTTTTGCTTGGGTCTTTATTTTGGACAAGCTGTATAACTTGGGCAAGCAAAACTGAAAAGTCTCGCCAGTAGTCGAAATAACATATTTGTTAGTTTGATCAGTATGCAAATCAAAAGAACTTCGCCACACCTGCTTAACTCCACTCGACGTATTACGCTTTGCCGATACACTCTATATCCACGAATAGGTTTGCTCTATTCTGCAGTTAGAATGCTTAACACGAATACATGCCACTACTTGGTCAAGTAGTATGGGTGATGTAGCTTGCGTGGGTGTGTTTGGTGTTTTAATATCACTCAAGCAAGACGCTATATAAATAAACTAATAATTGATTTTAATAATGAATCTAAAATTTCAAAATACATTACACACCTGCCTATCTAAAATTTTAGGGACGGATTTGGTGTCTACTTTACGTTAGAGCTCACTATGTTTGGCACTCTTAAAGTTGGTGACAGAATCCGATTAAGTGGCGGCTACGATATGGAGCCAAAGTGGCTCGCAGGAAATGATTGTTACTTTGGCGCAATTATAGAATTTATATTAGGTCAAAACCAAACTCCTGCTGCTGTCGTGAAACTTGATCAACCGATCATCTTTGACGATACAACTAGTGACATCGTTATACTAGAGCTTCGCTATGAAGGTTCGAAGTGGAGCAAAAAGGAAACCGTGCATATCGAACTTTGTGATTTCATGCCGCAAGCAGCTTCATGGAAATCACGTAAACAAGGAAATTGGGTTGAGTCTCATGCCACTTACGTTAAAGTTTGACGCCATGTTCTCTAACCCATCATTCAAGCGGGACGCCTAATGGCGCCCCTTAATTCAAACGTTAGGTGCCGATAACCACTCCTATGAAATTTACCGCACTTGAGATTGCCGAGCGTCAGCTACTAACTGCACTGCAAATGTGGCGCGATGGAGACTTCATCAGTTGCATTACTCTTGCTGGTGCTGCTGAGGAGATATTGGGTAAGCGCATGCGCAAGCTTGGCCTTGAGCCGTCATTCGACAACATCAAGGAAACGATAATTAAGTTTGCGCGATACCTTGGAGAAACCGAACCTAACATCGACAAAACAATTGCCGATTTAATGAACTTAACTCGCAACGAGTTAAAGCACTATGCTGGTGACGAGTCGCTAGAGTTCGACATCAAAGCAGACGCAGAGGAAATGCTTGAAAGAGCTGTTTCAAATTACACTAGGCTCACAGGCAAGTTTCCAGAGGAAATTCTACATTTCTGGGGTACATCAAATGGCACCTAACCCATCCATCAAGTGGGACTGGCGAAAGCATTCTTCGATGAACCAATTTTTAATAACGAGAGTTGAGCCACCATTGTCGCCAGCCCCTTATCTCAAACGTTAGGTATTAAAAATGAATATATCCATAACAAGTCTTATTGTTTTAGCCATTGCAGGTGTTTTAATTTACTCTCGTATTAGCGCATCTACTGAACTTAGCCCTGACGGGCAGGTAATTCAACAACTTAAAAAAGCTGGCTCAAACATCAGCAAACCGCACGATATTGAGTTCTTTTTTTACTTTCCTACATTAGAGGCTGCTGAGAAAATTGCTACAGCGCTAAAATCAGAGGGTTTCACTGCAATTGCCCAGCCAGCAGCCAAAGGAAATGACTTTGTAGTCTTAGCCACAAAAACAATGGTTCCTAGTGACGCGGAGCTCACAGCTCTGCGGCAAAAGTTCAATGCTATGTCAGCCGCTGAAAAAGGCGACTATGATGGCTGGGGTTCTCCAGTAGTAAAATGAAAATACCTAACCCATCATTCAAGCGGGACGCTAGACTTGCCTTAAAAAAGTAGACACATCAACCTAACTTTTTAGGAGGTATTAAACCAAATCAATAGGGTACAAAAACAAAAAAGCCACATCAATCGATGTGGCTTTTTTTCAATTCTATACTTTTACGCTAGCAATGCAGCTCTTGAATACGCTCTAGCCGTGGCTTGCCCATTGGCACCGTATACACCACCTTTGGCGTAGTTGCCTTGCAGTTGGCTGAGCAGTTGTTGATTGCGGTTGAAGTGTTTGCTGATGAGTATACCGTTTAAACGGTTCATCTCTTTGGCTTGACCAACGGTTTGTTGGAACGCTTGCCATGTAGCTGTTAGGTTGGGTTTATTTTGTTGCCTAACCCAAGTGTCCATACCTTCTTCATTCGCTGGTAAACCTAGCTTTCTGAGGGCATCATAGCGCACATTGGTGGAGAGGTTAATCGCTTGTAAAATCTCTGATTTCTCATCCATCAAATTTTCAATTGAGCCTATGTTGGCATGCACTAAATCTGTTTGCTCGCGCTTTAGTAGCGTTAGCATTAAGTCGATTAGCTTTGCATCTTGCTCAAAAGAAATATTTGCACTCATAGTTTTACCCTTGCTTTCATATGCTAACTTTAAATATTAGCGGCTGATTAAGTCTTTAACTGTTTGCATTAATCCATCCGCCACTTTTTCAGTGTCTACTTTAAAGGTGCCACTAGAAATGGCAGATTTAATTGACTCTACTTTATTACTATCGAATACACCTTCTGCAGCCACTTTGGTTTCAAGTGATTTAATTTTTTCAGACAACGGTGATAGCGTGACATTTTCACCTGATTTGGCTTCAGTTTGCGCGGTTGCGGCGTTCGCTTTTGCAGACTTTTTCTCGTTAGCCTCTAGCTTTTCCTTGCCAAGACCGCCTACTGATTTAAGCGCTTCATTAATCTTCATGATTCATTTCCTTTAATGTTAAACAAGCATTTACTTCTTCATATTGCATGTATCGGCTAGCTTTTAATAAACTTTAACCTTAATCTGCAATTTAGTAAACGATGCTTACATTATTAATGACCAATTGCTTAAAACCCTACCTCAATCTGCCCGCCACGCCTTGCAATGCCGCTAATAAGTTGGCCACTGGCCACCTTCACTTGTACCACTTGACCTTCACTGGCATTGTTAATTGCCTGACCTTCAGAAGAAATTCTGAAACCACTGCCTATACTTACCAATTGCACTGTTTGCCCTTGTTGCACAGCAGGCGGCAGTTTTAACATTTCTTCGCGTAATACTGTGCCTGCATTAAGCGATATATTCACTAAACGACCGACAGCCTGTTCTGGATCGGTAAACACGCCCGCTGGCAACTGCGTTAAATCGCCGTTTTCAAACATGAGGTCTTGGCTGTTCACCACGTGACCTTGCGCTAGTGGGCCTGATGCCACCAAGTATTTTGCAGTTACGCCAACCTTGGCTTGCACATAGATTGCCCATACCGTAGGGGCCTGACAGCGCGCACCCACACTGGTTTTGCCCCATGCACGACTACCAGGAGGTAAAAATATTTCTATATTCGGACAGGGAGCGAGTTTTAAGTTGTTATCAATCGCACCCACTGAAATAGCGGCTTTACCTGGGTAACCCTCAGTTTGTCTGACCAAAAATTCATCAATTTTTGCGCGAATAACGCTTAAGTCTTGCTTAGGCGTAGCTACTGGCAAAGCCTCAGCGGCTTTTGCGAAGTACGCAAATGCACACAATACAGCCACCAACACTATGCCAGGGCCTGTTAAGAAAAACGGTTTTTGTTGCGGATTAATACGTGTTCTATCTGCGAGCATCATGATGCCACCTCTGCCATTAGTAATATTGCTAATGACATTCTACGAGTATGCGCGTCAATGAAAGCTCAGAAAAGCTTGCCATTTTGCCGTTTAATCGGGCAATTGAATTTATGGTGGTGGAGCTACACTACGACTCATCATCTACCTCAAGTGTTATCGGCATCCAGCGTGCAGAACTTTAATGCTTGAAAACATAGCATCATTGGAGAACCCATATGATTAATAAATTAGACAGTTTTTTAAGCTTTCAACAAAGCGCATTAAGAGTACGCGGCCAGCGCCAGGAGTTGATTGCGGCCAATATCGCCAATGCAGACACTCCTAATTACAAGGCAAAAGATGTTGAGTTCGGCGATGCCATGAAAAGCGCAATGAATGGCGGTAACTCACTTAAGGTGAGTGTGGCTAAAACCTCTGATCGCCATTTGGATGGGACTAACGGTAATAATGAAAATGCACCAGGCGACCCTAAGTTTCGTAAAGATACGCAAGGTAATGTAGATGGCAATACCGTAGATATGGATGTCGAGCGCAATCAGTTTGCTGACAACGGGATCCGCTACGAAGCTAGTTTAAATATGATCTCAGGGCAAGTGAAAGAGATGCTTGCGGCGATTCAAAGCAATAGTTAATGCCCATAGCCCAAAGATAAGGAGCACAACATGTCACTATTTAATGTCTTTAATATTTCAGGCTCTGCAATGAGCGCGCAATCGCAACGCCTGAATACGGTAGCGAGTAACCTTGCCAATGCGGACAGTGCAACTAGCGCCAATGGCAAACCCTACAAGGCTAAGCAAGTGGTGTTTAGTGCGATGCCCAGCAACTCTCCTGATGCCAATGCAGTAAAAGTTGATCGCGTAGTAGAAGACGCATCTCCACCTAAAATTGTGTATGACCCGAAACATCCACTAGCTGATAAAAACGGCTACGTGACGATGCCAAACGTGAATGTAACAGAAGAAATGGTGAATATGATTTCCGCCTCGCGCTCATACCAAAACAATGTAGAAACAATGAATGCAGCGAAAACCATGCTGCTCAAAACATTGACGATTGGCAATTAATTTAATACGCAAAACTTATTTAAACGCTTTTTAAGGATCACATATCATGACAACAGCAGTGAATAGCGCACCAAGTCAAAGTTTACTCACGACAATGAATGGAACGGCTAGCACAACCTCGGCCTCTAGTGATACGCAAAATAGATTTTTGACCTTACTTGTTGAGCAAATGAAAAATCAGGATCCGCTCAACCCGATGGACAATGCGCAAGTTACCAGCCAAATGGCGCAGCTTTCTACGGTGCAAGGTGTCGAAACACTGAATACAACGCTAACGACAATGATGACTAACGCTAAAAACAGCGAGTCATTACAATCAGCAAACTTAATCGGCCATGCCGCCTTGGTGGCAGGCAGTACTAT
The DNA here is from genome assembly GCA_036504995.1 of Methylophilaceae bacterium. Taxonomy (GTDB): domain Bacteria; phylum Pseudomonadota; class Gammaproteobacteria; order Burkholderiales; family Methylophilaceae; genus DASXUG01. Next base: position 26,452 of record DASXUG010000018.1, read on the forward strand.
CCACCTGAATAGCTCAACAGACACAGCAGGCACTACGACCTCTTATGGTGAATTTGGTGTGGAGTTACCAGCAAACACAGATAACTTAAAAGTCACAATCACTGACTCTAGCGGCAACACCGTTAAAGAGTATAGCTTAGGCAAACAAAATGCTGGCATCTTGCCATTAAGCTGGGACGGCACCGATAGTAGCGGCAATACAGTAACAAAAGGCGATTACAAATTTGCCGTTTCTGCCACGACAGGCGGCAAAGCTGCCACAGTTAACCCGCTCAGTCTTGAAACTATCAGCAGCATTACCACTGGCAGCAGTGGCGTACAACTCAATTTAAGTAACGCTACTTCTGTGGCTACTTCTGACTTGAAACAAATTTTTTAACTTAAACCATCTTATTTAGTAAGCAATCGTCACCATATATTTAGGAGAACACCATGAGTTTTCAACAAGGCTTAAGCGGATTAAATGCAGCATCTAAAAGCTTAGAAGTGATTGGCAATAACGTATCAAACTCGAGCACAGTGGGTTTTAAACAATCACGTGCGGAATTTTCCGATGTATTTGCCAGCTCACTCACTGGTGCAGGCTCCTCTCAAATTGGTATTGGTACAAAACTTTCCAACGTAGCGCAACAGTTTACTCAAGGCAATATTAGTAGCACTAGTAACTCGCTAGATGTAGCGATTAACGGTGGTGGATTTTTCCGTATGAGTAACAACGGAGCAGTAACCTACTCACGTAACGGCCAATTTACCATGGATAAACAAGGCTATTTAACCGATGCGCAAGGCAATCGCCTAACAGGCTACCTAGCAAACTCATTAGGGGTGTTATCGACGGGTGCAGCGACAGATATTCAAATCAATTCTGCAGATTTAAACCCCACACAAACCACCACAGTGACGGGCACATTGAATCTAGACTCTACCAAAGCCGCCTTAACCAATGCGGGTTTTTCACCTACCAACCCAAGTACATACACCAGCTCAACCTCGGTCAATGTATTTGATAGTTTAGGCAACTCACATGTGTTACAAAGCTTCTTCGTTAAAACAGGGGCTGGCGCTTGGAGCGTGTTTAATACGGTAGATGGCAATGCTGCCTACCCTACATCCCCACAAGCCCCTAATTCGACATTAACCTTTCCAACCAGTGGGTTATCTCCAACGCAAACGGTGGTAAACGCAACCTCATTCGCCCCTGGCACTGGTGCCGCAACACCAATGACTGTTGCACTAGATTACTCAACCAGCACACAATTTGGCTCTGCATTTAGTGTGAATAGTCTTGCTCAAGATGGTAACAACTCAGGCAAACTTGCCAAGTTTAATGTAGGCAGTGACGGCGTCATTACAGGCAGTTATACCAATGGTAAATCGCAAACATTAGGTCAATTGGTGTTGGTCAAATTTGCCAATCCAAATGGTTTAGTGCAACTAGGGGGTAACCAATGGGGAGAAAGCTCAACTTCTGGTGTACCAGTAGTTGGCACGCCTAATACGAGTGGCCTTGGTGTATTGCAATCTTCAGCACTGGAAGATTCTAATGTGGATTTAACCTCAGAGTTGGTCAACATGATTACAGCGCAACGCATTTACCAAGCCAATGCACAAACAATTAAGACAGAAGACCAAATCATGCAAACTTTGGTCAATCTACGTTAATTTTTTAGCACTAATTTTTTGTGTTTATTGTTAAGTTTTTTGATTTAGTTAGGGAGTTACTGCTATGGATCATATGATATACACCGCCATGACTGGCGCTAAACATATTCTAGAGCAACAAGCGACTACCTCTCACAACCTTGCCAACGTCAACTCTACGGGCTTTAGGGCCCAAGTGGACGCGTTTAGAGCCGTGCCTGTGGTGAGCGATGCTTTGCCAACCAAAACCTTTGTTGTTGACTCTACTATAGGCGCTAATTTTCAGCCTGGGATTATTCAGCAAACAGGGCGGTCTTTAGATGTGGCTATTCAAAACGAAGGCTGGCTGGTCGTACAACGCGATAATGGTAGCGAAGGTTACACCCGCAATGGCTCGTTAAAAGTTAGCGAGAATGGCATATTGCAGACTGAAAATGGCAAAACCATTATGGGAGATGGCGGCCCTATTAGCATTCCACCTGATGTGACCATTACCATTGCAAAAGATGGTACGGTGTCTGCCGTGAATAACACAACCCTACCTGGACCATCTAATATTCTAGGGCGACTCAAATTGGTCAACCCTAATGAAAAGAATCTAGTACGCGGCGAAGATGGGCTGTTTCAAAATGCCAATGGACAACCTTCAGATGCTGACAGCAATGTCAGCGTCATTAGCGGCGCGCTGGAAGGCAGCAACGTTAATGTGGTGGAATCCATGGTGGATATGATTAGCTTAGCGCGTCAATTCGATTTGCAAATGAAGCTAGTCAAAGAAGCTGAGAATAACGATAGTAAAGCCACGCAGATCCTCAGTATGAGTTAGCCTGAGTTGCGCTAAGATATTCCTAACGTAAACAAATTAGCAATTTCTCGCTGATTGAAAGGAATACAAAATGATTCGCTCACTCTGGATTTCCAAAACAGGTCTTGATGCGCAGCAAACGCAGATGGACGTGATTTCAAACAACTTGGCCAACGTCAGCACTAACGGGTTTAAACGCTCCCGCGCGGTGTTTGAAGATTTACTCTACCAAAATATTCGCCAGCCAGGCGCGCAATCCTCACAACAAACGCAGTTACCATCAGGCTTGCAGCTTGGTACAGGCGTGCGCCCTGTGGCGACTGAGCGCGTCTTTACCCAGGGCAACTTGCAGCAAACCAGCAATAGCAAAGATGTAGCGATTCAAGGTAACGGTTTTTTTCAAGTGTTGATGCCTGATGGCACTACAGCCTATACACGTGATGGCTCGTTTCAAACAGATAGCCAAGGGCAGTTAGTGACATCTAGCGGTTTTCCTGTACAACCTGCGATTACCATTCCCGCCAATGCACAAAGCGTGACAGTGGGCCGTGATGGCGTGGTTTCGATCACTTTGCCTGGGCAAGCCGCTACAACACAAGTGGGCGCGATTCAATTAGCAACCTTTATTAACCCAGCCGGTTTAATGGCCAAGGGTGAAAACCTTTATGTAGAAAGCTCAGCCTCAGGCAATGCTAATACCAACGCACCTGGTACCAATGGCGCTGGCTTACTCTCACAAGGCTATGTAGAAACCTCTAACGTCAACGTGGTGGAAGAATTGGTCAATATGATTCAAACACAGCGCGCTTATGAAATTAACAGTAAGGCGATCACGACCTCTGACCAAATGCTACAAAAACTGACACAGATGTAAAAGTTTGACGGGTTAAAACCTAGAAAAACTGAAGGATGAATCATGTTGAATTTGAATAAATCACTTAGCTGTACTGCCCTAGTCCTCACCATGAGTGCTTGTGCTATGACGCCGACAACGGTTACCCAAGGCCCGCTGACCGCAAAACCAGCCCCTGTGCAACCCGTTGCAGCCAATAGTGGTGCTATTTACAATGCCGCAGGTTACCGTCCATTATTTGAAGATAGGCGCCCAAGATCTATTGGCGACATCCTCACCATTACTATTGCTGAAAACACTTCCGCGACAAAAGCAACGGGTAGTTCAGGTAGTAAAAAAGGTTCTGCCAATAGCTCCATTACTTCCCTATTTGGACATAATGTTCCCGCAGCCTCTTTTGCTGGTAGCACAGATAATTCTAATGAAGATAAAGACGCTGCCAATGCTAGCAACGTGTTTACTGGCGCCATCACTGTTACAGTGGTCGAGGTACTGGCTAATGGTAATTTAGTCGTGAGTGGCGAGAAACAAATTTCGCTGGATAAAGGTACAGAGTTCGTGCGCTTATCAGGGGTAGTTAATCCTGACTTTGTTGGTGCAGGTAACACCATTTCTTCTAACAAGGTCGCCGATGCACGCGTTGAATATCGTACCAACTCTAAAATAGATGCAGCCTTAGTGACGTCAGCCCTAGCAAGGTTCTTTTTAAGTATTGGAGCCTTGTAATGCAATCATTTAGCAATCAATCTAAGCATACGTTTAAAGGCCCTGACACTACGACTAATAGTTTAAGCTGGCTCAAAAGCTATCGTGTCTTGTTGCTCGCTGTACTATTTATTGCCAGCGTTATATTAAGCCCTCATGCTGAGGCTGAGCGTTTAAAAGACTTAGCTTCGATTCAAGGCGTACGGAATAACCAATTGCTTGGCTATGGCTTAGTGGTAGGGTTAGATGGCACAGGTGACCAAACCACCCAAACCCCATTTACCGTACAAAGTATTATCAGCATGATGCAGCAAATGGGGGTCAATATCCCCACGGGCACTAGCTTACAACTTAAAAACGTAGCGGCTGTCATGGTCACTACGTCCTTGCCTCCTTTTGCACAACCTGGTCAAACTCTTGATATCACCGTCTCTTCAATGGGTAACGCTAAGAGCTTACGCGGCGGAACCTTGTTGATGACACCACTTAAGGGTGCAGATGGTCAAGTATATGCGATTGGTCAAGGTAACTTGGTGGTGGGTGGCGTAGGTGCTTCTGCTAATGGTAGCCAAACACAAATCAACCATCTAGGCGTAGGGCGAATTTCAAGCGGTGCAACGGTAGAGCGCAGCATTCCCAATGCCATCGCCAACGCAGACAAAATTAATTTAGAGCTTAACGACTCTGATTTTTCAACCGCCAGCATGGTGGTTGATGCGATCAATAGTAAATTTGGGACTGGTACCGCCGCCGCGCAAGATGGTCGCGTGATTAATGTCAAAATTCCAGATAGCAATAACCGCGTGGCATTTTTAGGCTCACTAGAATCGCTCACGGTTTCCCCTGCGCAAAGCGCGGCCAAAATTATTCTTAATGCGCGTACTGGCTCGGTAGTGATGAATAAAGCGGTTACGCTCGATAGCTGCGCGGTTTCACATGGTAATTTGTCTATCGTAATCAGCACATCACCGGTGATTAGCCAACCTGGCGCACTTTCAAGCGGACAAACGGTTTCGACTGCACGCTCACAAATCGAGATCAACAAAGAGCCTGGCAAGGTATTACAACTACCAGCAGGCGCGAACTTGGCGGAAGTGATTAAAGCACTGAATGCGATTGGCGCAACCCCACAAGACTTACTCGCGATTCTGCAGGCAATGAAAGCAGCAGGTTCATTGCATGCAGACTTGGAAGTGATTTAACTAGGCGCATGAGATGATTAACTCTGCCGACCTATCAGGAAAACTAGCCCTAGATGCCAATGGGCTGAATGGCTTAAAACAAGCGGCAAAAGATAACTCACCAGAAGCTATTAAAGGTGTCGCCAAGCAGTTTGAAGCCATTTTTATGAACATGATGCTAAAAAGCATGCGTGATGCCAGCCCACAAGATGGGCCTTTGGATAGTGAGCAAAGCCGCCAATTTACTTCGATGCTAGATCAGCAACTCAGTAACAACCTCGCCTCAAAAGGGATAGGCTTGGCGGACGTTTTAGCTAGACAACTGAGCAAGACTGGCAATATGCCCATGCCAGAAGCTGGTGCAGACAAAAACAGCGAAGCACAAAACCAGACTCTGCCCAACCGTCCTGATTTAAATACACATGTTGACGTCAAGGCTGCGGGCCAAGTTAATGTGGCTCAACAACTTGATGCGATGAAAGCAGCGACGGCTTCCAATAGCCAAACGCAAGGGTATTTGGGTGAAGAAGTGCAAGGCCAAGAATACCAAGATGCGCTTAATGCCCCAGCTTATGATATCACCGACGAAGCCGAACAACGTTTGCAACAAATTATCGCCAAAGCATTACAAAATGAACGCATAAATAAAGAAGCAAGTACACAGGCCGTCGACCATACAACTGCCAGCGCTGACCCTACAACATTTACCAAAAAAATGGCACCCCACGTGGCAGAGGCCAGCCGTGCAAGTGGCATCCCTGCTGAATATATGCTGGGCCAAGCGGCCTTGGAGTCAGGCTGGGGAAAACGTGAAATTAAAGCAACCGACGGCAGCAATAGTCACAATTTATTTGGCATTAAAGCCACTGGCAACTGGACAGGCAAGGTGGCCGAATCACTCACCACCGAATACATCAACGGTGTAAAACTGAAACGCGTGGAAAAATTCCGTGCTTATGATTCATACGCAGATTCATTTAAAGATTTTGCCAACTTAATGCGCAATAACCCGCGTTACGACAAAGTGATGGACAACTTGCAGAACCCTAAAGATTACGCCAAAGCAATTCAAACGGCGGGCTATGCCACAGACCCGCACTATGCCAATAAACTGCATCAAGTGATTCAAAAAATAAACAATAACAATGATGAAGCTTAAAGGCTAAAGTTTTTTTTTATTTAGCCGTCATTATCGATAAGTAAGTAAAGGATAAATGTTATGAGTGTTTTCAGTATAGGTCAAAGTGCCCTTGCCGCCGCGCAGGCAGGCATTAGTACGACTGGACATAACATTGCCAATGCCAACACCACGGGCTATAGCAGACAACAAGTGGTGCAAGAAGCCGCAACGCCACAGCAGTTTGGTACTGGCTACTTTGGTCAAGGGGTGCAAATTACTACCGTAAAACGCGTGTACAACGATGTACTGCAAAAGCAAGCACTCAATGCACAATCGGCTAGCAATGCAAGCGGTACCTACGCAGCAAAAATGGCAAAGATTGATAGCATGCTGTCAGATCCTGATGCTGGCTTAACCCCGGCCTTAAAAGACTTCTTTGCCAGCTTGAGTAAACTATCGTCCAACCCTGGCGATGCCCCTACTAGGCAAACCGTTATGTCTGCATCTAGCTCTTTAGCTAATCGCCTGAATAGTTTAGGCAATCAGTTGGCAGATATGCAATCAGAAGTTAACTCACAAATTCCTGCTACTGTGAGTACCATTAACGCTTACAGCACACAAATTGCTGCGCTAAACGACACTATTGAAAAAGCATACAATGCAACGGGCCAAGCCCCAAATGACTTATTGGATCAGCGTGATCAATTGGTCACTGAGTTAAGTAAGCAAGTACAAACCACCACCGTTGCTCAAGGTAACAGCTATAACGTGTTCATTGGTAACGGCTTACCTGTAGTGGTAGGGACTAATGCTTACTCATTATCAGCAGTCAGTTCTGTTACGGATAGCTCACGTACTGAAGTAGCTTATACAGGCGCTGGACAAGCCAGTGCTATTCAATTGGGGACTAATACACTTACAGGTGGCACGCTAGGCGGCCTATTGGATTTTCGCGAAAACTCTCTAGATAATATTCAAAGTCAATTAGGGCAAATTGCTGCTGTATTGGCCAGCACGGTCAATGCCCAACAAGCCGCTGGTCAGGATTTAAACGGCAATACTGGCGCAGCGCTTACCAACTTTTTTAGTACGGCTGCCCCAACTAGTACAGCAAACTCGCTCAACACGGGCAATGCCTCAGTGAACGCGTCGATCACCAACACCAGCGCACTCACCAGCAGCAACTACAGTCTTGAGTTTAAAGGCGGCAATTACATCATCACGCGCTTAAGTGATAATCAGCAAATGTCTTCAACCACTACCTTGCCGCAAGTGGTGGATGGCGTTACCTTTGCTGCATCTGGCACGATGAATTCTGGTGATAGCTTTTTAATCAAACCAACCACAGGTGGCGCGACAAGTTTCAGATTCTTATTGACGCAAACCAACCAAATCGCCGCCGCATCTGCATCCGCCTCTGCTGCCAGCCTTAAAGGTGATGGCTCTAATGCCATTTTATTGAATAACTTACAAACCAATAATTTAATCTATAACGGCAGTGCATTAATTAGCTATTCCAGCGCTTTTGATCAAGTGGTCAGCGCAACAGGTGTGAAATCCAATGAAATGAATCTCACCAGCACGGCTGAATCCAATATGCTGGACAATATAACCAAAGAACAGTCATCGACCTCTGGGGTGAATCTTGACGAAGAGGCTGCTAATTTGATGCGATACCAGCAGGCTTATCAAGCGGCTGGCAAACTCATGCAGATTGCCAACCAGATGTTTAGCACTTTACTTAGCATAGCAGGCTAACACCTAACAGCCAACACACATGGATATGATTAAAGTATCAAGCAATACAACCGTAAATATACATAACCGACTAAAGTAAGAAATCATTGAGGATTACCTATCATGCGTATTAGTACCAGTTCATTTTATGACCAAGGCACGGCTAATATTAGCAATATTCAATCTAAGCAAATGCAATTGCAGAACCAAATCTCCACGGGCAAGCGTATCCTGAATCCGTCAGATGATCCAATTGCTTCAGCGCAATTACTTGCACTCAAAAATGCACAGAACGTCAATACTGAATATACTAATACTAGGGCAACCGCTGAAAGTAATTTAACTGCCGCAGATAGCATCATGGGGACCATTGCAGACCGACTCACTTCTATCAAGTCCTCTATTACCGCGGCCAATAAATCTACTTTATCCAGCACTGACCGCAAAGCCATCGCCGTACAGCTACAAAATGATCTGGAAAATTTGGTTGCACTTGGCAACTCCAAAGACAGCAACGGTGACTATATGTTTGCAGGGCAAAGCGTTAAAACGCAGCCCTTTAGTAATGCGCCCGCGCTCACCACCCCCATTACCGCTTATACTGGAGCCTACGCTGGTGACAACAACCAACGAGATGTGCAAGTGAGCACATCCAGAACGATGTCATTAAGTGAGGTGGGAAGCAACTTCTTCGCAACGACAGCACCCAATACCTCGCCTGATATATTTGTCACACTATCCTCAGTGATTGGTGTGCTGAATGATCCAACTACGCCTGCTGCGACTATCTCCAGCACCTTAGCCAACTCTGGTGCAGTCATTGACGCCGCGACAGAAACTGTACTCACATCCAGAGCCTCAGTAGGTGCCAGACTGAACGAGTTGGATGGACTTGATACCGCAGGTTCTGCACTCGACGTACAGTATCAACAAAATATTTCCAATCTGGAAGATTTAGATTACTCGAAAGCTTTATCTGAGATTTCCAAGCAATCCACAATTCTGGAAGCCGCACAAAAAGCCTTTACTAAGACTGCTGGTTTATCGCTATTCTCAATGATGTAAGTCAGCGAAAAAAGTGCCTAATTGGGCCAGGCTGCTAAAAACTCTTGCCAATGACTAGCGCTATAGCTCGATAAAGTGCTGCGTACCAGAGAGATTTCTTCGGCATATGTTTGAGCATTGAACTGCCCACGCATTAACTGAAAACGCAAATACACCAAATAGGTATTCACCACATCCGTTTCACAATAGTTGCGGATAGCCTCTATCTCACCTGCTTGAAACGCGTCCCAGACTTTGCTTCCATCCATACCAAGTTTACCTGGAAAACCACACAGTTGAGCCATAGCATCCAAGGGTGCATTAGCACGCGCATTGAACATAGCAAGTAAATCCATCAAGTCTAAATGACGTGTATGATAACGGCTAATATAGTTATTCCACTTAAATTCGCGGTCATCATCCCCCATATCCCAATAACGCGGCGCCTGCACGCCATGTATCATGCCGCGATAATGCAACACGGGCAAATCGAACCCTCCGCCATTCCAAGACACTAAATTGGGGGAGTATTTTTCAATGCCATCAAAAAAACGTTGAATCAACTGACCTTCTGGTTCATCTGGCGCACCCAAGGTCCACACTTTAAAGTGATCACCTTCACGTAAAGCACATGAAATCGCCACTACGCGCTGCTGATGCAATGACAAAAAATCCGTGCCCGTTTGCTGACGACGCTGATGAAAGGCGATTTTCGCCACATCATCATCGCTAGCATCGGCAGGCAAATCTAACAACTGACGAATTCCGTTGGTATCGGGAACCGTTTCAATATCAAAAATTAAAGTTGGTATCATAAGAAGAGAATACTACAATCGATGACCAAAGCAAAAATTATAATGGCAAGCAATTTGATTTTGAGCTTACCTAATTAACTCAATGTTCGCTCTTTTTTGAGGCCACCTTTGCATACGTCGTCACGACACAATTCACCATTCTGTCCCATGACATCTGAATTAAAATACCTGCTATTAACATTGCCACTATTTTGGGAACAAAGTGGCTAAATGGATAGAAATCAAGGTGTCCTCCAAGCGTAAAATGCGAAAGATAAATAAACATGGAAGCAGAAGCAACCAAACGAATGAGCGTTGCACTCGCTTTGGGAATGGGTAATTTATTAACAAATACAATCATCAGTATGGCAATCGCTGAAAAAAGATATTGATCTACCTCAGCCATATAGGGCTCGGATACCGTTGAAACGATAAAACTCACGATCACAGTTAAATAGGTAATTACTTTTTTCTGGAGCGTATTTGCATATACCAAGGCTATTCCAAGAAACACCAACCAAAGTCTATTTATTGGATTAAAAGGTGCACCCGCATCTGCAATATCTGAAGCATCAAAAAAGATAGCTGAAGTAAGAGTCGCCAGCCCTAATGATAATATTGATGCCACGATTAATAGTAAAAATGGATCGGCCAGAAACTGATGTCTAACCCTTTTAATCGAAAAGATGAAAGCGATCATGATGTAACACTGCAACAACACTTCAATAAACCAAAAATGTCTTATCTCACCAGACTCAGTTTGGAAATTTCCGACTAGTAGCAAATTGAATAAATCGATGTCATCTGTATGCCTTAATTGAATCGCCAAAATAAATGCGAATGTAGGAAGCGCAATTTTAGCTATCGTTTTTATCATTGGAGAGAAGTCAGCCATTGTTAATATCTGATTAAGCTGAAATCTACCTAAACTTATTCCCGATATAAAAAATAGGGCATGCGTTGCAGAAATATGAATACTTGAAAAATGCGTCATCACAATTAAAACAATGGAAACAGCACGAAAGAACAATGGCGTTTCTATCGCGCTGATCAAAGACGATTTCTTGACTGGTAATTGAGCCAGCTCACATATCGATTTCTTTTCCCAGTCATCAGGAATCCATCCCATTACCTTCTCAACCGACAAAGAGGCCTGAATAAATGAAAGAGAGTCCCCACCAAGCTCAACAAATGATTTTCTAGGATTAATATCAACAAGCCCAAGTAAGCCTTTCCATTGTTGGATAATGGAATCCTCTATTGATCCAGCTATCACCTGTACTGAAGCTCCCAGGCTGCCTTGATGTAAATCGGGAAGTTGAGCCCTATCTAATTTACCGTTGGGAAGCAAAGGCAGACGATCAATCCAGATGTAAAAACTAGGTACCATATAGCTTGGTATTAACTTAGCAATAGTGAGCTTAATATCCTCGAAGTCCTCTGCATCTTCAACGTTACCGTTCATCAACTGTGAACCACGTTCGCGAACAAGGTAGGCGACTAAATAGTTTTCTCCGTTATCCGCTTTTCTAGGTAATACAACCGCTGTTTGCACGTAGGCTATGGACTCTAAAGCTACGACAATCTCGCCTAACTCAATGCGAAATCCACGAATCTTAATCTGGTCATCAACCCTGCCTTTAAGCAACATGGCACCATCCTCACGTAGCATGCCATAGTCACCCGTTAAATAAACCCTATCTTGTACATCTGGGACATGAACAAAGCGACCGCTCGTCATTACCTCATCATGTAGATACCCTTCTGACAAGTAGGTCGTTTCAATAGCAATTTGCCCAATTTCGCCTTTTTTTGTATGGGTCAGATCGTCGTTTAACAAGTGTAAGTGGACGTCAGATATTGGGTGCCCGATGGGAATTGGGTCACTGTCATCATTCGCGACACGATAGTAAGCCATCGCTTGTGGTGTTTCCGTGGTCCCATAGAAATTAACAATTTGGCAATCACCATTAAGGGATTTAAGCTTTTGAATCTGGCTAACCTTTAATGCATCGCCACCTGAAAATACATACCTTAGATGTGGTAACCGTGAGCCATGGTTTGTTGCGGAGCATAGAATCTTTAATAGTGGAGGGGTTGCGTGCGTATAACTTATCTTACGGCTTTGAAACCAATCAAACAAACTCACTGGATTAATAATGATACTTTGTTCAGGAATGTTAATGGTTGCTCCTGCTGACAAAGGAACGAATATGTCACGTAAGATTGGATCATGACCTAAACCCGATAATAAAGAAAACTGCGCATTGCGCTCCACATTAAAGGTATCGATATACCACTCCACAAAATGCACTAAGGGCGCATGTGAAGTTTTAATGCACTTAGGCACACCAGTTGTACCTGAAGTGAATAATAGATACGCAATATGATTTAACTCATACCCTGATGGGTCGTCTTGTGATGGTTTTTTTGCAATAGGTGAGGTATCACTAGGTATATAAACAGGATACTTTCCTGCTGCGCGTTGTAATGCTAAAAAATCATTATGCTGAGTATCAGTACCAATAATCAGTTGTGGCTGAATTAAATCCAGCATTTGCTCAATACGTGAATCGGGATAGGTCGCATCTAACACCGCAAAAGTTAAATTTGCTCGGGCACACGCTATCATTGAAACAATGAGATTGGCATTACGCTTGCCATGTATCGCAATAATTTGGCTGCTATTGTTAGACTGACTAGCATTAACCTCATCCAAAATACGTATTGCTAATGAATGACTTAATTTATCCAATTCCGCATAGCTAATAGATTTTCCATTATGATAAATGGCGACAGCATCAGGCTGCTGGTCTGCATGCCGAATAAATCGGTTGCAGATATTGGTAGTGGGCTCGACGTTGTTATTTTTTGTGCTCATTAGAGGGAGATTACTTATAGTATTTTGTTAGTAACGGTATTTAACTGCTGATCTTTAAAGTAGTTTTTCTTACGTGCCCGCCAACAAAACTCACGTCAATGCTCTAATGGCAATAATATATGAGTGATCCAATCACGCTGGCGTCGCTGGGGACGAGATATTATAGGATTTAACTGGTATTTGCACTGGTTATTTATTGGATTTTACATATTGAACGCGTAAAGCTAGCCAAATGCGAGACAATCCGCGTCACCTGGTGCCTCTGGATAAGCGTGATAGACCTAAGGAATACCGTATAAAATACACAGGTTTAGCATCCTGTGGTGGATACCCACTTTCGCTGGCGTTTATTTAATGCATAGCAGAAACAGTGGCCAATAATTGCTGAATCTTGCGTGCCCTATCCATAATCAATTGGCAAAATCAAATTGAGATAAAGCACGTATCGTTATTTTTTCACCCAACCACTCGCACTTTGTACCCACCACCCGCTTTGTGCTTTTTGCATCCAGCGCTGAGCAAACGTGCTGCGCACCTCGCCTTCCCACTCTGGGTGGCCATTACCTGTGGCGATTTCTTTGTACAGGGCATTGCGGTCTGAGTTTTCGGCTGAGACTAAGTTATTCGCCGCCTGGCGTTGTGGCAAGGGCACCAAGCTAGCATCACGTAACGCTACAGAACCATCTTTAGCCAAGCCCACTGCTCCACTGGCATAAAAAGGCTCTAACTGCGCATGACGCGCTTGCATGCTATTTTTAAGTGCAGCGATTGCTGGCGTGTTGATTTCAAGGTCTGCAGCAGCTAGGGATAGGGTTGAGAATAACAAGCTGCTCAAGCAAAATAACAAACTAATGTAATATTTTTTCATGATGTTGTCCTTATGGGGCTGCTGGTGCTGTTGAGTTCATCGCTGGCGCACCTGATGTGTCAGCTGGCTTATCTGGATTAGATTTATCTGGGCTCGGTTTATCAGCAGGTGGCTGACCTTTTTTAATCTGCCAAACTTCATCAATAATTTTATCTGCTGCTTTTTCAGCAGCCGCAGCGGGAAAATAAATATTAATTGTGACGCAGGCTGGCAATATCAGCGCCACAGCCCCTACTGCGCCCCATTGCTTTAGGTTATATCTCATCTATCACTCCTCTTTTGATACGTTTTGACTCTATTTAATCACAGCCGCATTGTCAGCAGTGATGCGCTTTACCCGCGCCAACAACTCACTCCACCCAACGCTGTGATTGTACCCCATGACCGTAATTGCTGGGATACCACTTCCTTTAACGATGATATACCCCTGTGGGGTTGACTCCACACCATTCATTTCGCAAGTATCGTTGTTTAATTGGCAACTAAGGCCGATTTTTTCATAGTTAAACTCCTTCAAAAACCGCAAAAAACTGCGCTGTACCGCTGCCGCGGCACCCGCACCACCTAAGGCAGAAATATTTTCAACCGCACGCTGTGAGATTTTCTTGGGATAGCGCCCCTCACTGCTGTGAAAATCTGCGTTAAAACTGACGGGTTGCCAATTGCTTAATACTAAATTGTTCACATCACCATCCAACTTGCCTTCAATCGCGCCAAACGAAAATGTACGGGTTAAGTCGCCTAAGTCTAAATTGCGCATACTAACATCTGCGGTGAGCCTTGGTGCCACCCCTAGCGGAGTCTGTATTGCGAGGTGTTGAGCAACAATATTGCCATTAAATACACTAAACTTCATTTCACCATCGGTACTCAACTCCCCTGCACTATAAGTCACCAAGGGAATACTGGCTGCTACCTTACCGGCCATACGCGGCCAACCTACGGCTTTACTCATCGCTACCATATCAATCGGGGTCAACTCTGCGCGCATATGCCAGTGCCACTGCTGTTTGATCCATGCGGCGGATAGATCAGACACATTTAACGCGCCATCTAATATTGGCCATTGCAATTGCTTCGCTGTAAGTGAATAGCGATTGAGTGTGGCGGCTAAATGCGTAGCACCCAAAGGGATATGTAGTAAATGTCCACTTTGATAATCTAGCTGTGCTTGTGCAATATCATCAAAAGACCACGGAATGTCGGCATTCACTTTATAGAATGCAAAACGCCCATTTTTGTCTTCCACATCGGCTTGTTGCAGCGTTAATTGAAATTTTTGCAACGTGTCATTGTTAACTGATAAATTCAGACTCGCCTGACCCGCCATCTCCAAATTACTCAATGCCCCATTTTCTAACAATGGCTTAAGCAATAAAGGGTATATTTTGGCCAAATTAATCTCGCTGGCTTGTAGTTGCAATTGATTCAACGAGAGATGCGCATGAGCAGCACTTGGCATCAGCACTTCTGCACTAGCGTGCAGCGTAGCTGCGTCCTTAAGTATTAAATCCGCTTGCTCAACACTGAGTATATCAGCGCTATACACGCCCTTTGCTTGCAGGCGATGCCCTTGCGATTCAATATAAAAAGGCTGCCAGAACACCCCGCCAGATTGCCATAACATGTCGGTTTGCCAACGCCAATTAGAGGGCTGTGTAGTGCTCGATGAGCCATTTAAAACCAATTGCCCCGATAGTTTTTCACCTGCATGCAGCCCTTGTTCATCACTAAAGCTAGTATCGCTAAAATTAAGGGTCGCCCGATAGTCATTAACATTTACAACGGGTGATCCGCGTGGGTTACTCTGCCCCTGAATGCTCAGCTGAAAAGCACTAGTTAACTGCAGATGCTGGATGGTATTTTTAGCGCACTCCAAATTGATTTTTTTGTTGGGCGAGAAATCAAATCGTTCACAAACCAATGCAACTTTGCCCCAAGCAGCATTGGGGTTGGGCTTTATTTCAGTCGTGAGTTTAAAAGAAGCAACTGGCTCCTTAAACTGCACTACCAACTGCATATTTTTTGCTTCAACGCCATCACGCTCCATATGCTCAGCGCTAATCTGCAACGCGCCCAATGCATGGGCATTAGCGCTCAACAACAAGCATATATTAAGGCTAAGAAGTAACGTTAACTTTTTGTATATCAACAAAAATTCACCTTATTTAACCACCCGACGCAAACTCCAATAAAATAGTCTTTACTATCCATTTTTTATCGGCTAGGCTAGCACAATAATGCAATCCAAGCACACACTTAAAGTGAGCGAATAAAAGAGCAAAAATAAATGGGTGAATTAAACAAGAATATACTCGTTATTGTTGTGACCGCGCTGGCCATTTACCTCGCTGGCTTGTTGAGCATTACACTTGGCATGGGCACTGAGGGGGTGTCGATAATATGGCTTCCCTCTGGCGTTGGCCTACTCGCCGTGTTCTTGAAAAAAACACCCGCTCTTATTGGTGGGTTGATTGGGCTGACCCTCATTGAGTTGATTGGCTTTATTGTTCCCAACTTTACTCACTTAAATTTCTACAAAGAGTCTTTACCGCTCGCGCTATTACTCGGCGTTTTCGGTATGGTAGAAGTCACATTCAACCACTCCTGGATAGCCCGCCTGCTACCTAGGTTCAATTTCAATAGCATTAAACATATCGCCATTTATATTGGCATCACATCATTGGGTTGTTTATTGGCGGCGATTTTAAGCGTGCCTACACTCACCCTTGCCAATATTGTATCGCCCGAAGCCATTACCTCGACTATCATCATTTTTTGGTTAGGTAATTGGTGCGGCTCGCTGTTAATTACGCCGATGGGTTTAGCACTCACGCACGTTGAAAACGAAAAACACAAAACTTTTGGCTATGGATTTCCCATTATTGCCATTGGCCTAGGCTTGACTCTTATGGCAAGTTTTATGGCATACAGAATTGATAATAAGGCACGAGTTCAAGCGTTTGACCGTCAAGCACAAGATGTGTTTACGCAAATCGATCAAGCTATTGAACTCAGCATTCGAGACGTCAACGCGCTACACGCACTGTCTTATAGGATTGAAATCAGTCGGAATGAGTTTACTAACTTCTCAACTACCATTTTAGAGAGAAATCCAGTCATCACCAAGATCAGTTGGATTCCTCGCATTAAGCAAAATCAAAAAGATGCATTTGAAAGGCATATCAATGAAAAAGAACAAAACAACTTTAAAATATATGATATTAATCAGGATTTAAAATCTATTCCTGTACAGCCTCACGATGAGTACTATCCAATACTTTACGGGGTTAGCCTGAAACAAGTACCACTCAATTATGGTTTTAACGTTGGCTCCAACCCTGATAGATTAGAAGCACTCAAGCGCTCTATGAGCAATGGCATTCCCATCAGCACAAAGCCCATTAAGCTCATTGCAGGGGATTTCACCGACAATGCATTCAATATTTACTTTCCTATCTATGCTGGCGATGTTGAGGAAACACCAGCCTTAAAAACGCAGGCCAATGTTAAAGGCTTTGTGGCCAGCACCTACAGTGCCAATTCCTTATTGGAAAATAACTTTAGCCAACCCAATGACCAAATGACGGTTTATATTGTAGATACCACTGACCCTAAACAGCCGCTACCCCTGGTATCCTCCGTTTCTGAACAGGACTGGCACGCCGTTCTTGGAAAAAAACACCATGTTGAAGTCACGCGCACATTACAGATTGCTGATCGATATTGGAAGCTCACCGCTATTCCCAAAAATGAGAATGCATTTATTCTGCCTAATGCTATCAGCTTTGCTGTATTTGCTATCGGCACTCTCTTTACTGCATTGATTGCTGGCTTTATGTTGGCAAAACGTAAAAATGAAGAGCTATTATTAGCCAATGAGCACAGGTTATCTGTTCAAAATCGCAGCCTATCTGAGCTAACCTCCATTTACGCAGTGAGCCATCAAACCTTGGATATTAAAACCATTACAGAGGTTACAGCGCGTACCCTACACGCCTCGCAAGCAAGTGTTTGGTTTTTTAACGCCGATTACTCTGAATTGATATTACAAGACCTATACACGGTTGATACACAAAGCCATAACCAAGAGGGTATTATTTCGCAGTCAGACTTCCCAGTTTACTTTGCTAATGTGTTATCTAAAAAAATTATTGATGCCAATGATGCTAAAAACGATCAGAGAACCAACGACCTGTACGATAAATATTTATCCATTAATAACATAGGTGCACTTTTAGATACCCCTATTATTGCTGGCAAAAGATTACTAGGAGTGTTATGCATTGAGCAAAAAGGCGGCGCAAGAACTTGGACTACCGACGAAAAGACCTATGCTGAATCTTTGCGTAATGTCATTGCGTTATCATTAGAAAGTAACGCTCGACTAGAAGCACAACAAGCCTTGGAACAAGCCAATGCTGAACTAGAAGCTAAAGTACATAGCCGCACTTTAGCTCTGGCCCAAGCCAATCAAAATCTACAAATTGAAGTGCTTAATCACCAGCGCGCTGAGGATCAGTTAAGGATATTTAGAATATTTGCAGATGCCGCGCCACAAGGTCTAGGGATTGCAAAATTTGACCGCTCAGCTTTATATTTCAACCCAACATTACAAAAGTTACTGCAACGTGGCGAGACGCCCAAGGCTTTTGTTGACGACTTTATGGTCTATTTTTCAGAAGAGTCTCGCAACATACTAAATACAGAGGCTATGCCAACCATTCAAAAGGATAGTGAATGGTCTGGAGAGCTTGATTTAACGCTAAAGAATGGGGACTTATACCCAGTCTTCCTCAACTTATTTTCACTGAAAAATGAGCAAAATGTTCCAACCTATGTGGCAGGAATTTTTTATGATTTAACGGCTCAAAAAGAAGTCGAACGCCAGTTACTCGTTGCAAAAAATAGCGCCGAAGCTGCCGACCGGGCTAAATCTATGTTTATTGCCTCCATGTCGCATGAGTTACGCACGCCATTAAACTCGATTATTGGCTTTACTGGCGTGATACTACAAGGCCTGTCAGGCAGTCTTAATGAGCGTCAAACAGACCAATTGATGCGCGTGATGCGCTCAGCTAAGCATCTACTTAGCCTAATTACTGATGTCATAGATATTTCTAAAATTGAGGCGGGATACACCAATGTGCACATTGAAGAGTTCGAACTAAATGCAGTGCTAGACGAAGCGATAAATTCAGTTCAAAATCAGCGTGTTGAGAAGCAGCTAGGCCTGATATTAAACATTGATAGCCATATTGTTTTAACAAGTGACAAAAAGAGAACCTATCAGGTTATCCTTAATTTGCTCAGCAATGCTGTGAAATATAGCGAGCAAGGTACCATCACGGTCAATGCACGCCAAGAAAAGAGCAAAGAAAAGGAAAGCGTAGTGATTGCAATTAGCGATACAGGTATCGGCATTTCACCAGAAGCGCAAACCAGACTATTTAAGCCGTTTGAGCGCGTTGATAGCCACCTACGCATTAAAACTCCAGGCACTGGCTTAGGTTTATATCTCACTAAGAAAATTACAGAGGATTTTCTGCGTGGAGAGATCCATATGCAAAGCGAAGCTGGCGTGGGCAGCACCTTCACTGTCACGCTCCCGCTTACTAATCCACAACGCATCAACACGGAAACCCATTATGTCGCATAGCAAAGTATTAATCGTTGAAGACAATGAAAATAATATGGAGTTAATTACCTTCATATTAGAGCTAGCTGGCTATAAGACACTTAAAGCCTTTAATGGAAAAGATGGCATACATAACGCTATTCACGCGGATCCCGATTTTGTGTTACTAGATATTCAGCTACCTGATATGGATGGCTCGGATGTATTAATGGCCATTCGGGAAAATGAAGGCACCTTTGAGCTCCCCATTATTGCAGTGACTTCGTACGCCATGTCTGGAGATCGTGAAAGATTAATTGCTAAAGGCTGTACAGGCTACATAGAAAAACCCATCAACCCAGAAACCATTATCACTGACATCAAAAATATCTTGGAAAGCCAGCCATGCAGATACTAATTGTAGAGGACGACCCAGACTCTCGCATCCTCCTTGAGTCCATACTGACCTCTAGAGATTACGATGTATTGGTTGCAAATGACGGTCTTGAGGCTTGGAATATCGTGCAAAATCACCTGCCAGACCTCATTATTTCCGACATTTTGATGCCAAATATTGATGGTTTTGAGTTGTGTCGAAAAATTAAAACGGATGATCGTTTAAAAAGCATCCCCATCATCATTTACTCTGCAACCTATATCGAGTCTAGAGATCAACAACTCGCGCTGGCCTCTGGTGCTAGCAAGTTTATTATCAAACCCATAGACCCCAAAGAAATGCTACAGCAAGTCGCTGAAACGCTCTCGGAGCATGCGTTTGATCGTACGCTACTGGATGAAAATATTGATGATTTAGACGCAATGCACGCGCGCATTTTGCAAGATAAGTTGCAAAAAAAGCTCAATATACTTTTTCAAAAAAATAATGAGCTAGAGCAAGAAAAGGAAATGCTAGAACTATCGCTGGATGTCTCTGGCATGGCGGCCTTCCGCTGGAATGCGCAATATGATGAATTTTACGGCTACCCGCATCTCAACAAATTGCTGTTTGGCAAAACAGGGAGTTTCAAAGGCAGTTATTTAGCCCTGCTTGAGCTCACACACCCAGAAGACAAATCGATAGTCATCGGCGCATTTGATCGCTTAAAGCAAAGTAGCGAGCATGTGACCATAAGATTTCGCTATCTGCGCGCCCACCAAAGCCAAGCCATGCTGGAGCTCAACGCAAAAAGGTATAACGACAGCCCAATGACCGTGCTCGGCACCTTAATGGATGTCAATGCTAACCAACTCGCCAACATCACCTCGCTGATCAAGCAACGTGAAGTAGACTATGCCAAAGAACACGACACCTTAACAGGCCTAGCCAATCGCACGGCATTCGTCAGGCAATTAGAAGAGCATATCCAAGAACTGAGAGGCTTAAATTCAGGCTTCGGCATTATGTTGTTAGACTTGGACAACTTCAAGCTAGTCAATGATAGCCTTGGCCATCTGCACGGCGACAAACTGATTCAACTTATTAGCCATAATATCCAACATCATTTAGTCAGCTCTCACAGCCTATTCCGTATCGGCGGGGATGAGTTTGCGATGATATTACCCAAGCTCGATAACGCAGAACTGATCGCTTCATACGCTAAAAAACTACTGTTATCCATTGCAAAACCCATACAAATAACGGAGCAAAAATTCAATATCACCGCCAGCATCGGTATCGCAGTGTTTCCGCAACATGGAGACAATGCCAATGCGCTGATTTCAGCAGCCGACAATGCTACTTACGAGGCAAAAAACCTATTTGGCAATCACGCCATCGTCTTTTCCAAAGACATGTCGAAACTTTCAGATGATCGTGTCGGGATTAAGCAAGGGCTATTACCCGCCTTAGAAAAAAATCAATTTGAACTATATTATCAACCCAAGCTTGACCTAAAAAGCAATCAAATTGTAGGGGCAGAAGCCTTAATTCGTTGGAACCATCCATTATTCGGCCTGATTGCCCCAGACCGATTTATTGGCATTGCAGAACAAACTGGCAGCATAGTGCCGATTGGTCGATGGGTAATTCGGCAAGCACTCACAGAGCCACTATTTAACAAACTTGCCCGAGACAAGAAATTTAGCCTATCCGTAAATTTATCCATACGTCAATTTGCGGATGAAGGCTTGGTCAATTTTTTAAAGGATACACTGGCGCAAACAGGCTTTCCACCTGACTGCTTAGAGCTAGAAATTACAGAAAGTACCGTACAAGTATTAGGGGAAAGTGTTAGTAAGCTCAAAGAAATCAAAAAACTAGGGATTCAAATCGCCATTGATGATTTTGGCACGGGCTATTCATCATTTAGCTCGCTCAAATACTTGATGGTTGACCGCTTGAAAGTGGATAAAATATTTGTCAAAGAAATCGCACGCAGCAAAAAAGACTATGCCATCCTAGGTTGCATTATTAACCTTGCTAATGCACTGGCCATCAACACCACGATTGAAGGTGTGGAAACCAAACAGCAACTAGATTTAGTAAAACAATTAAATTGTGATGAGTATCAGGGTTACTACTTTAGCAAACCAGTGCCTATCTCAAGCTTTACTGCTTTGATTTCAAAAGCAACTAACCCAGTCACTAATTAATGCCAAATTAACGCTTGGCATTAATTAATCTGGGAAGACCCCTGTAGACAAATAACGGTCACCACGGTCACACACAATCGACACAATCACGGCGTTTTCGACCTGCTTGGATAATTGAAGTGCTGCATACAAAGCACCGCCCGATGAAATGCCTGCAAATATACCTTCTTCAGCCGCTAACTTACGCGTGGTATTTTCCGCATGCTTTTGACTCACATAGATGAGATCATCCACGCGCGTCTTATCATAAATGCTTGGCATATACGCCTCAGGCCATTTACGAATACCAGGAATTTGCGCCCCATCTTCAGGCTGCACCCCAATAATTTTAATATTAGGATTTTGCTCTTTTAGAAAACGTGAAGTCCCCATAATCGTGCCTGTGGTACCCATGCTGGACACAAAGTGTGTCACTTTACCCTCGGTGTCTCGCCAAATTTCTGGGCCCGTACCTTCATAATGAGCTAACGGATTATCGGGGTTAGCAAACTGATCTAGTACGATTCCCTCGCCTTCCGCTTGCAACTTCATCGCTACATCACGCGCTAGCTCCATACTGCCATCTTTAGGCGTTAGTACCAACTCTGCACCGTATGCCTTCATGCTTTGACGGCGTTCAACACTTTGGTTTTCTGGCATCACCAACACCATTTTATAACCACGCATGGCTGCAACCATGGCTAAAGCAATGCCTGTATTGCCGCTGGTAGCTTCAATCAAGGTATCCCCAGGCTTAATATCGCCACGTGCTTCTGCGCGGGAAATCATGGAGAAAGCAGGTCTATCTTTCACTGAGCCAGCTGGGTTGTTACCCTCCAGTTTCAGTAAAATCGTATTGCTAGTTTTACCAGCCATTCTTTTCAACTGCACCAATGGCGTATTACCAACAAAATTATCTAAAGTGTTATACATGTAACATTAAGCTTTCAATCGTGACAAATAAATAGCATAGGCAGCCAAGCTGACAAATGCGATCAAGGACATTTGCGGGATGGTTAGCCCTAAGAAAGTCCAGTCAATATTGGCACAGTCACCTGTGCCCTTAAACACGAGGTCTATGGCTTTCTTAAAAGGAAAGTTCTCAAACATATAGTCAAAACCCACGCCACAATCGACGATCATTTCACCTTTATGTACTTGAATATACCAGTGACGAATCGCCACGCCTGCTCCGCCCATTGCAGTCAATACCTGCAATACAGCAAAAATCGTGCGCCAGACACCTGTTGGTTTAAAAATAGCGGCCGCTAAAAACAAACCACCCAAACCCATAAAGACTAGACGCTGCGAAATACATAACGGGCAGGGCTCCAAGTGATATTGCGTTTGAATAACCAGCGCTAACGCGACCAAACCAAAGCTCACCAAAAAACCAAGCAAATAGCCAGTTCTACCAAATAACAGTTTCGTTACCATTCCTCTAAACCCTCTATCAAGATATACGTATTGTAATGGATAATAGCGGCTATGACTGAAAATAGCCCACAAGCCACCACCTCACAAGCACGCGTTCTGACTGTTACCGAGCTTAATCGTTCAGTGCGCGATTTATTAGAGCATAGCTTTCCGCTATTTTGGGTGAGTGGCGAAATCTCCAATCTCACACGTGCAGCTTCTGGCCACTGGTATTTTTCGCTCAAAGATAGCGGTGCGCAGGTGCGCTGCGTTATGTTCAGAGGACGTAATAGCTATTTAGACTGGATACCCAAAGAGGGCGATAAAGTGGAGGCTCGCGCCTTGGTGACGCTGTATGAGGCACGTGGCGACTTTCAGCTCACCATTGAGTTTTTACAACGCGCTGGCTTAGGTACCTTGTTTGAGGCTTTTGAGCGCCTCAAAGCCAAACTACAAGCGGAGGGTTTGTTTGATGTAGCGCGTAAAAAAATCATTCCAACCCACCCCAAACAAATTGGCATCGTAACCTCTGCCGATGCCGCAGCCTTACGTGACGTGCTCACCACGCTTAAGCGGCGTATGCCGAGTATCAATGTCATTATTTACCCGACCCCCGTGCAAGGCAAGGGCGCCGCTGAAAAAATCGCAACAGCCATTCAGTTCGCCAACCAGCGTGATGAGTGTGATGTGCTGATGATCTGTCGCGGTGGCGGTAGTAT
This sequence comes from Methylophilaceae bacterium, assembly GCA_036504995.1. Taxonomy (GTDB): domain Bacteria; phylum Pseudomonadota; class Gammaproteobacteria; order Burkholderiales; family Methylophilaceae; genus DASXUG01. The sequence goes on from DASXUG010000018.1 coordinate 50,404, forward strand.
TGAAGATTTATGGTCATTTAATGAAGAAATCGTAGCCCGCGCCATCGCTCATAGCCACATTCCCACCATCAGTGGGGTCGGGCATGAAACAGATTTCACCATTTGTGATTTTGTTGCAGATCAGCGTGCTGCCACGCCTACCGCCGCAGCCGAGTTGATTAGCCCAAACCGCACAAACTTAATCGCACGACTGCAGCAACTTGCCCAACAACTCAATAGGCAAATGGAAAACAAACTTAACCAAAATGCACAGCAAATAGATTATTTAACCAGACGATTACTCTCCCCTAACCAGCAAATTTCGTACAAACGAGACTACCTACAACAACTGCAACTACGTCTGAGTCAGAGTATTTTCGGCATCGTTAAAAATAGACAGCAACAGATTAGTCATTTCCAAAAAAACCTAGCGCACCTTAATCCTCAATCGGTACTCAATCGAGGCTTTGCCATGGTAGAAAATGCGGATGGCAACATTATCAGTGACAAAAGCCAAGTGCATCATGACGATATTGTGCAAATCACGTTTGCACAAAGTAGCACTAAGGCGGTCATCCGAGATAGTTAGACCCATCAGGATGTAATGCGTGAAGCTGGGCTTAGCCGAACGGCATTTATTAGATCAAGACTTAAGCTGAAACCCGACGATTGCAAATAACGGGACTGCCATCGTCAGGATGCGACATCATAATACAATCAACATCGAAACACGATTTGATGTGTTCTGGTTGCATTACAACATCAGGACTATCAAAAATCTTGATTTCGCCTTTATGCAATAGGGCAATTCTATCGGCATACTGGGATGCCAGATTAAAATCGTGAACGATAGCAATGACTGTGGTCTTTCTTGTGCGCGTCCATTGCTTTGCCAGTTGTAATGTTTTGTGCTGGTGTAGCACATCTAGGGAGGCAATTGGCTCATCAAGCAATAGCAATTTGCATCGCGTTGCTGGATCCCAAATCTGAGCCAGCACTCTCGCCATATGAGTACGTGCGCGCTCCCCTCCCGACAATGTTGAGTACACTTGATTGGCTAAATGCCCAATATCCATTTCATGCATCGCCATCTCGGCTATGGTTTTATCGTATGCTTGGATATTACCCTGATGATGTGGGTATCGCCCAAGCAGTACCACTTCTTTTGCAGTGTAATCAAAACCTACTTCGCAATGTTGTTGTAGTAGCGCACGATGGCGCGCCAATTGGCGCGGTTTCCAATCTGTCAGCTTGATTTGGTGTAGATGTACTGCTCCCTGGTTGGGCGTTAGCTCGCCTGACAGTAACTTAAATAATGAGCTTTTCCCAGCGCCATTGGGACCACATATTGCAATAAACTCGCTGGCCTCAATAGAAATATTGACCCCATTTAAGAGTTTTTTGTTGCCGATAGATAAACTAGCATTGGTAACTTTAAGCAATTGATTCTCCTTCTCTTGTCAGAGTTGAATGTGTTGGCGCATGCGAAATAATAGGAGAAGAAAAAAAGGCACGCCTATCAGTGTGGTAATAATCCCGATGGGAATTTCAGTCGGTGCAACTACTGTCCTTGCAATAAGGTCAGCACATACCACCAGAATTGCCCCAACAATGGCACTGGCTGGCATAACTAACCTTTGATCTGGCCCCAGCGTCATCCTGACTATATGCGGAGCAACAAGGCCAACAAAACTAATGATGCCTGTCATAGATACGACTGCTCCTACCGACAAGGCGATGCAGACAACACAGGTTCTATTAAGCCTGCTGATAGAAATACCAAGTAAGCCAGCCTGACTTTCTCCTAATGCTAAAGCGTTTAACGCCCCAGCTTTTCTCAAGAGCACAATAATACCGATAATGCTAAGACATGCAGTGATGCCAACCGTAGACCACGTAGCTGAGCCAAGGCTACCCAGCGACCAGAAAGTTAAGGTTCTGATTTGTGCATCATTGGCGATAAAAGTAAGTAATCCAATTAGCGCCACACATAATGAGTTAATCGCAATACCTGCCAGCAACATCAAGGTCATCGATGTTTTACTTTGATGCGAAGAAATTTTATAAATCAGAATTGAAACCAGCAAGCTCCCTGAAAACGCTAGTGCTGGCAGAGCCAACTCCCCCATGACATCTTGCAGCACAGTTAATTTATATCCCCCTAAAACAATACCAGCAGAGGTAAACAATGCTGCGCCAGCAGAAACGCCTACCAGACTCGGTTCAGCCAGCGGATTACGGAGCAGTGCCTGCATCGCTGACCCAGCAACCGCAAGGGAAGCACCTGTTAATATGGCCAAGGCCAACCGAGGCAGGCGGATATCCCACAAGATAATCGCTTGCTGAGTTTGTAACGCTGGAATATGTTCCCAAGCATCGGTAAAAGGTGGCTTGGTGATAAGACTCAAAACCGTTCGTGGTGGAATATCCACCGCACCAATCCCAGCTGATAGCAGTACCGCAGCGCATAATACATAAAATAACAAGAGCAAAACACTTCTGGGGCGCATGAAGATTAATCGTGAAATATTGGGCATGAAGGCAAATGCTGATGTATGAATTTATTGCTGAGACAATGGATGAGTGGCACTGGACAACTCATCAATCATCCTTGGCAAGCGTGGGGTAAACCCTAATAGCTTTAACGTATCCTGATAGATTACGCGTTTGGATTGCCCAGCAGGGGTTAACCCTAACCCCGATTTTTCGAGAAAAGACTCAAGACCTCCACTGGCCTCAACGCCCTCTTTAGTGGTAATAATAAAATCGGGCGATGCCGCAATGACCGACTCAGCAGTTAATGGGCGATATCCCTTATATTTGCCCGCCATGACATTTCTTCCTTGCATCAGATTGATAATGGCATTGGCAGCAGTGTCATCGCCTGCGGCTTGTGGATTTTTCCCAGTGTTATCCAACACAAACAGTATTCTCGGCTTTGCCTCCATTTTGGCCAGTTTCTTTTGGGTCAGTTGCCACGCGTCTTCATACTCTTTTGCCAGAGACTCCGCACTGCTTGCTTTCAGCACACGACCAATCAACCGAATATTTTTCGCCACCTGTAGTGCGCTATAATTTTCATCCAGTTGAATAACCGTAACGCCTGCTTTTTTAATCTGATCCAGCACATTTCTGGGGCCTGCCCCTGCCTCTGCAATAACAAGGGTAGGTTTAGTAGAAAGTAAGCCCTCTGCTGAAAGTGTACGCATATAGCCGATTTTGGGGATGCTTTGCGTGGCTTCTGGATAGTAACTGGTAATATCAGTTGCCACGATTTCACTTTGCTTACCCAGCGCAAATACAATTTCAGTCACTGCGCCCCCTATCGTCACTAAGCGCTCTTCTGCAAAAGCAAAATGACTGCTAAATATAAGCCAGATGCCAATGAGTAAAAACTTAATCATCAAGTTGTCTCCTTAATTTGCTCAGTAGCGAGAGTCAGTTTTTCGACGATTGCTCTCCAGGTGCTAAGCTCTGGCTTTCCTGGCTTGCGCTCTCCAAAGAACTGGGCAACTAATGTCTTGGAACTATCAAATAATTCGAGTGAGGTGACGATGCCATCATCGGTCGGCTTTTTAACTACCCAACTTTCGGCAATCATATCCATGCGTAAATGCAGGTTAAATGTAGGATCCATAATATTGATCCACTCCCCCATTTCCACTACATTTTTGATGGGTCCAGTATGAATCTGGATAACACCAGAACTATCAACGAAGCACATAATGCTTGTTTGATCATTGGCCGCCGCTGTAAGCATTTGCCTGAGCGACTGATTACTTACCTGATAAGCATGCCTTTCAGGTGCAAATTTCAGACCTTGAATACGAGAAAGTTTGTATTTTTTCAATAGCATAAAGAAATCATGGGTATCTACCATCTTTAGCCATGCATTTCTGAATCCATCAACATCCACCTCATCATCGGCTAAAAACACTTCAGGCTTTTTGGAGAAAGAAAGCACTTCACCCACAGCTTGATTACTGTCTTGAAACGTCGCTACAAGCTTCTCCCAAGCCTCTATATTGCTGGCTGCTTTAAGGTGAATTTTATGCACTGCGGTTCCTACGGCATCGAAAAATTGCAAGCTACGTTGAATGCCGTCTCCTGATTTATCCTCCACCGCATAGCCGTACTTCCATTGTGAGAAAAAAATACGGAGATCAATATCAGGGCCAACCACAAGCCCTACATGTTCGTAGGAGAAATTTTTATAAACCCCTGTTTTTTCATGTACCGCTACTTCGTTGCGCGTAAGCGCCATAACGCTTTCCAGTTTTGGAACTTCTGCAATAATGCTTGGAAATTCATTTTTCAATCGAATAGCACCGCGACCGACACAGTTAGCAATCGCCTCACCTTCACTGATATTGATTGCATGTGCAGCCTCGCGGTTGCGTAGTTTTTTTTCATTTTTCTGATATAAAAACGCTTGGTATTGCTCATCGTGCTTACTAAGCTGTGTCATGGCATGCTCCTGAAAAGTTGAGTGAATTGTTGTGTTAAATCATTACTAATAAGTAAGTTCTACGATAAACCGTACATTGCGACCTGGCGCCATCACTCCGATGCTGCCGCCAAAGGCACCGTCCAGGTTATATTTGGTATTACCAAGATTTTCGCCGATCACACGGAAACCGACTTGTTGGCTGGGCGCCCAATGCAATCCCGCATTGAACGTTTCGTAGCCTTTTTGAGTACCGAATACAAACGGCGTACCAGTCCCGCCCGAAAGAACAACAACACGATCTGACGCATGGCGATAGCCCACATTCGCCTCCACTTTTGGTGTGATTTGTGCACCCAGTGTTAAATTAAAAGCATCCGCTGGCGCGGTGTATAAAGGAATTGTTTCAAATGTATTGAAGGTGAGCGATTTATTTCTGGCATCCTGCTTAATATCCCCCCAGATACTGGAGTAAGCTAAGCGTGCAAATATCGCTCGGTAGTACAGTGTACTTTCCAGTTCCACGCCATCACGAACCTCCGCTCCGCGCTGAACAATTTTCCCAGTATTGGTTTCCCCTAGTGAACTCAGCAAATGTTCCGTATCGACATGAAAGTAGGTAAGCTTTGATGTTACTTGTGCCTCGGTACCGAATAGCCTTGGATTTTGGTAATGCACACCGACCTCCTCAGACTGGGAGGTTTGTAGCTGATAATAACTGCCACAAATGCCTGATTTTGGTCCACTTTTAGGCATATAGTACGTAGCACAATTGCTACCATAAGAGCCTCGTGTGAAATATTGATCTACAAGTGGTGGTCTAAACCCTTGGGCAAAGTTGGCAAATATACTCAACTGCTTAGGCACTAAGTCATATGCCAATCCCAAACTATAGGTGATTGGGTTAACTTGAATCTCACTGGGCTCATTAAACTGCTGTAAGATTTTTAAAGTACCACCTGCAGCTTCAATCTCGTAATTATCATAGCGTATACCTGGAGTAATGCTAAGAGCCCCTAATTCGAATCTAGGCTGCAGGTAAACTGCTTGCGAGGTTTTGGTACCGGGAGGTGCGGCACCATTAAATCCACCCGGATACTGAATGTTGCTGTTAACCGTATTATCAAGTATTCGCCTAACATCACGCTTGGTCTGGTTGTACTGATACCCTGTTAACAGCGCGACTTTAAACGTTTCTTTATTTAATAATTCAGCATTATTTGCAATATCCAACGTGGTGGACTCATAGTCGTAATAGTCATTCAGGTTGCCATTATTACTGCCCGCTGCATTGATTGAAGGTGACATTCCCTCTTTAATCAGATCGTGCAATTTAGTATGTGCCTGCCCATAAGTCACTTTTAAATCAACCCAGCGATTATCTGGCTTGTAACTTAAGCCTTGAGACCAAGTAAAATCGTCAATCGACCTGATGACGTTGCCAAAACTGCCAGGCTGCCCGCCTGTAGAATCATACGGCTGTAATCCGCTATCTTGAAAAGACACAACGGAGGTAGTAAGTGCAAGTGTGTCAATTGGAAATAGGCTAAACTTTAACAACTTAGACACAGACTCAATAGCCGAGCTATCTAACGCGGTTCCATCTGGCAAGGTAATATTATTAGAGGTTCGATTCGAGTAGTTGTATAAAATATCCACCCGATCATCTGGCCGTGCATAAGCAATATACGACCGAGAATATTCGTCATTATTATTGGCGTATCCAAACTTTACCCGTGCCCCATAGCGCTGATTCGGCGCTAAAAAATCTGACGCGCTTTTTGTTGTGGCGTTAATTGTGCCGCCTAGCGAACCAGATCCACTGGTAATTTGCGGGCCGCGCTGCACTTCAATAGACTTCAGTAGCTCAGGCTCGATAAAGGTTCCACCCATTCGGTACTTCTCAAAACCTTTGGTAACCCCGTCGACTTTTACCAGCACATCCTCATTATCTGTATAACCGCGAATATTAAAAGACATGCCACTGGGGCGTGGCCCGCCTTGTATTGATACCCCTGGCACATCCTTGATTGCATCAAAGATAGAGGAGGATTGAGTGCGCTCCAGATCTTTAGAGGTCACCATAGTGATAGACTGGGTTTTATTGATTCTCTCGCTCTCTATGCGGCGCTCGTCCACTTTAAGCTTGGGCAACTCAATGAAAACAGGCTCGCTTTCCTGTACAGAGGATACTGGCACAACTGAAGATTCAGCCGCGTTAGCAGAGATGTTCGCCAAAGAAATCATCATTCCCAAGAGGATTCTAATTGTAATATTCATGAAAAATGGACTCCCTAACTGGGGTACAAACCACAGTCAGGGAGAGGTAAGTCGTCTATGCTGGGGAAGACATGCGACGACGAACGAGGACACCCATGATGCCAAGACCTGCCAGCAACATTGCGCTTGTGTCAGCCTCTGGCACAGGTGCGGCAACAGCTACTGTAGCCAATTGCAATTGGTCTAAGCTCATGCTGGCGTCAGATGCACCGAAATTGAAAGTGAAGCTTGAAGCGCCTGATACGCTGCTCCATTTCCAGAATTGCTCTTGCTCTGCTCCACCAAATGAACTACCAGAACTAGTCGTGTAGGCAACTACAGTTGTTGCCGCCACACCATTCAAAGTTGCGGTGCTTAAGGCAAGATTGCCAGTGGTAGCAATACGCAAATAAACATCAAAAGCACCTGAATAGTTATTTGCCAAGGTTGCGATAAAGTTGGTAGGTGCTGCAAAGCTATAAATATTTGAACCACCAACGATAAAGGCTGAACCTGTAGTTTCTGTCAAACTGGCTGCGTCGCCAGTAGATGCTTTATCTGGTCCATTAATTACAGGATATGAACTGAAATTTTGCCATTCTGCGTTTTCTGTCAACGTTGCAGAGGCCCAAGGGTTAGCTGAGTCCCAAACATTGCCAGTAGCAAATGCGGCGTTACTTAATGAAGCGCTGACAGCAAACGCCAGCATTGATAATTTAGATGAAACGGTCATGGTAATTCTCCAAAAATGTCTATAACACTTCCTCAAGAAGGCTTATATGACGTATTTAATTACGAATTTAATCCACGGACCCGCTCCGTCGGAGATCTTGCAATGCGCTGTATGCGACCCTATTTGTTAGGTTTTGCTGGATTGAAATCCACTACAAAACGATATTGTTTTCCGCAATCCAAAATAATTTCTTTTTGCCCCTTGCGTAAAAGGCGCATTTCTATTTTCAGTGTCCCATAACCATCATGGTCATATAACAAATCGAAAAGTCTTAGTAATTGCACTTTTGCAGGCTCTGTTGAGGACATTGTTAATTTACATGTTCATTCATAATAGTTAAATGATAATCATTATCATTATTAATTGCAATAACTTTTATTTGATATTTTAATGAATAAAAATTTACTAATGATTTTTTGCTTACTTGAGTTGAACCAACCTCAGTTGAGATAACCTCGCCCCAAGGCTAGTTAACAGTGCTCTATACACGCCTAATCCATTTTTTAGACGTAAAAAAGCCCACCAAAATGGTGGGCTTAAGAAGCTAACATTAAAAAATAACGCTAACTTTCCCCGAATCTATTGTTATTATTATTTAAACTGCTTGTTTACGACGCACTGCAAAGCCAATCAAGCCCAAACCAGCTAACATCATGGCATACGCCTCTGGCTCTGGTACCGCAGTCGCTGCCGTTGTCGCTAAGTTGAAGGTGTAAGAACCTGATTTCTCATCTTGGAAGCCTGATACTTTGAAGTAGTATGAACCAGCT